>NZ_JBTLRG010000001.1:655553-1362744 GCF_054482635.1 Arenibacterium sp. CAU 1754 | reverse complement strand
ACATGCGTCCCCGTCAAACCCTGCTGAGTGCGCAAAAACTCAACCAGCAACGTGCGACCCTCAACGTCGCCGCTCAGCGCACGACCATTAACCGTCATCTCAACTCGCGCCATCTCGTCCTCCTCTTTCTTGTGATGTTTCGATCAGGTAACCAGCCGCTTGAGCCAGCCCTTCTTTTTCTCGCCCGTGTCCGTGGTGTCGGCAGGCGTGTCATCCCCGGCTTCGGAGGCTTCGACGGCCTGCTGGAACCGCTCAAAGAACTGGTCGGCCATTTTCTTTGCAAACCCGTCGATCAGGCGGCTGCCCAGCTGGGCCAGTTTGCCGCCGACATTCGCCTCGACCTCGTAATTCAGGCGGGTGCCGCCTTCGATCTCTTCCAGGGTCACATCCGCGCCGCCCTTGGCGAAACCCGCGGCACCGCCCTTGCCTTCACCGCTGAGGGTGAGCTTGGACGGTGCGACCATGTCCGACAGGACAACCGCGCCCTTGAACGTCGCCTTCACAGGGCCGACCTTTTGCACCACGACCGCCTCGAACCCTTCGTCGGGGGAGCCGGTCATTTCCTGGCAGCCGGGGACGCATTCCTTCAGCACGTCGGCTGACAACAAGGCGTTCCATACGTCTTCGCGCGGGGCTGCAATATCCCGCGAGTCACTGAGCTTCATAACAAGTCCTCCAATGCGTTTGACAGAGGCTATGCCACAGCGCAGGGCGCGCCAATTCGACCTTGGGTCTAGTCAGCGCAGGGCAGGGGGCTGATAGGTCACACCGTATCTATCGAAAATCGCGGCCATGCGCCCGTCCTGGATTGCGGCGGCAATGGCATCGTCCACCGCATAGCCCAGTGCACGATAGGCAAAATGCACCGCCACACCGTTGGTCCATTTGCCCACGCCAAAGCCGGGCAGGGGCGGGGTGTGCACGTCCAGCGCGTCGGTCAGGCCGTGTTCCAGCTGCGCGCGCGGTCCCATGGCGGCCATCGTCTCGCCGCTGGCGAGGGCCGACATGGCCTGTTGAACGGTGGGGTACCGACGAAGGTTGCGACCCAGTTGACCGCCGGGAAAGGAGGTCAGGTAGAAATCGGCGATGGAATCGTTTTCGACAGCGACCGTGTCGAAGCGGAAATAAGCAGGAAGGGGCGGATCGTCCGGGTATGCGTCGCGGCGAAAGGCAATTGCGACTTCCTCGACGAAATAGATGCCGGTGAAGGCAACCTGGTCGACCCGGCAGGAAAAATTGCTGTCATAGGGCACGTGCAGCATGACGTTGGCCACCTGTCCGCCCACGACCGGCCCTTTCCAGACCCAGTTGCGCAGGTCGGCTTCCAGGTCCTCACCGGCGCTGACCAGATTGAACTGGGGTTTGACACCGATCGACTCTGCGATCAGCTGACCGATTTCGATATCGATGCCGGTTGGTTTGCCCCGGTCCATGTAGGACCACGGGGGAAAATCGTCATAGGCGGCAAATGAGATGGTGCCGCGGTCCATGATGGCGTCCAGATCTGCCCCGACGACCGACCGGGCGGTATTTTGCGGCTTGGCCTGGGGAACATGATCCTCACAACGTGCAAACGCAGGCGTCCCGTTCAGGACGCCTGCGATCATTGCGAGACAGAGGCTCAGACCCAGTCGTGTCATATGTGCCTCTCCTTCATATCAATGTGCGACTGACAGGCCGATGGTCAGCGCTTCGGCAGCTGACTTGTAATCCGGCGCATCGCCCGAGATCAATCGCGCCGCGCGATAGGCAACGCTGTCGGCGACGGGGGCGCCGGATCCGGTTTCGATGCTGGTCGCGATTTCGCTCAGTTCCGCCTCGATACCCTCGACGCCCGACATGTCACCCGAGGCGGCCTTGTCCAGCGTGTCGCGGATTTCCTTGAGACGGGCGGTGTGATCGTCCAGCGCACCATCGTCGGGGCGGGCTTCGATATAGGTGCGGATCGCCCAGGCGGCTTTTTGGCCCAGCAAATCGCCGAAGGCGGGCATCTTGGTAATACCGTTCTGGGTGTACCCGGTTTGGAACCGTTCAACGTACCATTCATCGCCGTCTTCGTTCGCTTCGAGATAGCGCAGATCAGGGGCCAGACCGCCCGACACCACGCCCAGACCGTGGCACCGCGCACAGTTCTGGTTATAGCCCGAGCTGCCGATTTCGACCGCGGCGCTCCAAACCTCATCGCCAGCGTCGCGATAGGGGTTTTCGGTCAGCCATTCTTCGCCGACATCGGGCAGGGCATCGGTGTTCACAGGCTGCGGGGCGACATCGCCATGGGCGAATGCCAGTGTTGCAAAAACGGAAAGGCCGAGCGCGGCCAGAGGTACTCTCAGGGTCATCATTTCCTCCTGGAATTTCGTTGATTGATTGATAGCCCGTCAAGAAGGTGCTTTTGTATGCGACCTTGGTTATAGCGCCAGGCGCGGTTTGAACTTTGGTCCAATGGCATGGCGCGAATCCAGACGAGTAAGCTGTTTTTCAACACGAAAAGGTCGAAGCCCGCATGATCGCCGACTGAGGCACCCACGCCAGAGGTCTGGCCGGTGTCCGTGTCCGGAGCGGGCCTGCGTCCAAAGCATGACCTTGAAATACATGTTTGCCGTCGGCACTGTCCCACGGCCGGCCCGCTGCACTGAAACGGAACGCCCCCTGATGAAATCCCTTTGCACCGCCTTGTTCCTGATCGCCGCCTCGCCTGTTGCGGGGGCTGAAATCTGGGTGACCAATGAAAAGGACAACACCATCAGCGTGATCGATATCGACACGCTCGAGGTGGTGCGCACCCTGCAAACGGGCGAGCGGCCGCGCGGCATTACCTTCTCGCATGATTATTCGGTCGTTTACATCTGCGCCTCGGACAGTGACGCGGTTCAGGTGATGGACCCCGTTTCGGGCGAGATCCTGCACGATCTTCCCTCGGGCGAAGACCCCGAGCAATTTGTCCTGCACCCGAACAATCGGCACCTTTATATCGCGAACGAGGACGATGCGATCACGACGGTGGTCGATACCCAGACCCGCAAAGTGGTGGCCCAGATCGATGTAGGGATCGAACCCGAGGGCATGGCCGTCAGCCCGGATGGTAAGATTGCCATTACCACGTCCGAAACCACCAACATGGCGCATTGGATCGACACGTCGACCCGGCAACTGTTCGCCAACACGCTGGTCGATGCGCGCCCGCGACATGCTGAATTCGTGGCCGGCGGGCGCGAATTGTGGGTCAGTTCGGAAATCGGCGGCACCATCACCGTGTTCGACGTCGCCGACCGCAGCGAAAAGGCCAAGGTGGCCTTCAAGGTCAAAGGCGTGCATCCCGACCGGGTCCAGCCTGTCGGCTTCAAGCTGACCGAAGATCAGAAAACGGCCTTTGTCGCCCTTGGACCCTCCAACCACGTGGCCGTGGTCAATGCCGAAACCTACGAGGTCGAGGATTACATTCTGGTCGGGCGTCGGGTGTGGCATATGGAATTTTCGCCCGACAAATCGCTGCTGTTCACCACCAATGGCCTGTCGGGCGATGTGACCGTGATTGACGTGGCCAGCCGCAAACCGATCAAGACGATCAAGGTGGGGCGCTTTCCCTGGGGCGCGGCCCTGCGCCCCTGATTTCGCCGCGCAAGGTGCCCCCGCGAAGGGCTTCGGCGGGTTTCGGCCTCTTGCCGGGAATCTACGACCAAGGGAGGAGTGCCCCGGCATGCCCAACCGGGTACGATAGCCGGGTTACAGGAGCACGCCATGTTCAGAGTTGCGATTATTTCCGCCTGCATCTTGGGGACAGCAGTTTCCGCTGAGATAGAAGACGATCTCGGAACATTGAACCCGGAAGAAATGACGATCAATCGCGTAATCGAAAACGCGATCCGCGGCCAGACCGACATGATGACCTGCGCTGCCGGGTATGGAATCACCAAAAAAGGCGAACACGCCAAGGCCCGCGCCGTATTCGAAGCCTGTGCCGCAGATGGATATACCGGCGCGATGACGTGGATGGGGCAACTCGACAACAACGGTCTGGGTGGTGAATACGACCCGGATGCCGCCGCCGAATGGGATCGCCGCGCCGCGCAGGCCGGGGATCCGGTGGGCAAATTCAACTATGGGCTGGCCCTGATGCGGGGCCATGGGGTGGCCCGCGACCAGGACCTGGGCCGCAAATATGTGGACGAGGCCGCCGCCGAGGGCCTTCAGGTGGCGCGCCGCCTGCAAGCGGCCGAATATGACCTCGATGAGGTCACGCCCGATGCCGACAACTGGAAATACGCGCCTTCCTTCTAAGGCGGACCGCAGACCGAAATCACTCACTTCGGAACAGGTCTCAGACGGGTCGGAAACTTTCCGGCCCGTCTGTTCGTTCGGGGCGGGGAGTCCGGTGCGGTCACGCAGTCCGGGGTCTTGGGCCTACGTCGTAGGTCCGGGCGAGGTGCGGGCGGCCCCCACGGTCGGGGCGGCCAAATCATGCCAGTTTCGATCCTGAAAATCAGCCTTTTCCCTTGTGAAACAACGCCCGCGCCGCTGTGTCGCGCATCCGGACGCAATTGGTAGGACGGTGGCGATTCCGTTACGACCTAGGTGTAATTCCACGTGGGCCTCCCTGAGTTCAATAATGTCCCCAGCTCTGCGATCTCCAATTTCCGGGGGTCGAACAGCGCGCGGACAGCTCTAGGGAGGAAACCGATGAATCGCTTCATAACAGCGGTTGCGACAAGCATTCTGGCGGCCACGGTCGCACAGGCCGAAGTAACCGAAAACGACATCCGTAACGATCAGACCATGACGAACCAGATCGTGACCAACGGCATGGGGCGGCATCTGCAGCGCTACAGCCCGCTGGACACCCTGAACAAGGACAACGTCAGCAAGCTGGTTCCGGCCTGGGCCTTCAGCCTGGGTGGCGAAAAGCAGCGCGGCCAGGAAACCCAGCCGCTGATCTATGACGGCGTCATGTACATCACCGGGTCGTATTCGCGTCTTTACGCGATCGACGTGAAAACCGGCAGGGAACTGTGGCAGTACGACGCCCGTCTGCCCGAAGGCATCCTGCCGTGCTGTGACGTGGTCAACCGCGGCGGCGCCATCTATGGCGACAAGATCTTTTTCGGAACACTGGACGCACGCATCGTTGCGCTGGACTTGAAAACCGGCGACGTCGTCTGGCGTGACAAGATCGCGAACTACAAGGAAGGCTATTCCTACACGGCGGCACCGCTGATCGTGGACGGCCTGGTTATCACCGGCAACTCGGGCGGTGAATTCGGTATCGTCGGCGAAGTGCAGGCGCGCAATGCCGACACCGGCGAAATCGTCTGGACTCGCCCCGTGATCGAAGGTCACATGGGCACGCTGAACGGCGAAGAGTCCACCATGACCGGCACGCTGAACGCGACATGGCCGGGCGACATGTGGAAAACCGGCGGTGGTGCCACATGGCTGGGCGGTTCCTATGACGCGGATACCGACACGCTGGTCTTTGGTGCCGGTAACCCCGCTCCGTGGAACAGCCACCTGCGCAACGCGGGCACGCCGACAGAGGGCAACGCGGGCGACAACCTCTATGCCGCCAGCCGCATCGGCATCGACCCCAAGACGGGCGAGATCAAGTGGCATTTCCAGACCACCCCGCGCGAAGGCTGGGACTATGACGGTGTGAACGAAGTGGTCGCCTATACCGACCGTTCGGGCAACAAGCGTTACGCCACGGCCGACCGGAACGGGTTCTTCTACGTTCTGAACCGTGAAGACGGCAAATTCGTCAGCGCGACACCCTTCGTGAAAGACATCACCTGGGCGTCGGGCATCGACGAAAACGGTCGTCCGATCTTTGCCGAGGAAAACCGCCCTGGCAATCCGGCGGACGCGGCCGACGGCAACAAGGGCGAAGTCATCTTTGCATCGCCGTCGTTCCTGGGTGGCAAGAACTGGATGCCGATGGCGTTCAGCCAGCGCACCGGCAACTTCTATGTTCCCTCCAACGAATGGGGCATGGACATCTGGAACGAGCCGATCACCTACAAGAAGGGCGCGGCCTATCTGGGTGCCGGTTTCACCATCAAGCCGAACTACGAAGACCACATCGGCTCGCTCAAGGCGATCGACCCCGACACCAGCGAGATCAAGTGGGAATTCAAGAACGAAGCCCCGCTTTGGGGTGGCGTGATGACCACGGCCGGCGGCCTGGTGTTCTTTGGGACCCCCGAGGGTGAGTTCGTCGCGCTGGACGATGAAACCGGTGAAAAGGTCTGGTCGTTCCAGACCGGCTCGGGGATCGTCGGTCAGCCTGTGACCTGGGAACAGGACGGCGAACAGTATGTTTCGGTCATCTCCGGCTGGGGCGGCGCGGTTCCGCTCTGGGGTGGCGAGGTTGCCAAGAAGGTCAACTACCTCAACCAGGGTGGTCTGGTCTGGACATTCCGCCTGCCCAAGGAGATGGCCTCGGCCAACTGATCGGAATTCTCCGCAATTCCCTGCGCGCGTCCCACCCCGGGGCGCGCGTTTTTTTGTCCGGGTGCAGTTGGGCCTGAACGATTTGACATCGTTCAAGCGTTCCTGGGGGAGGGCGATCGCCTGACGCTCATGTTGTAGTTGATCGAATGTCAGCATTGCGGACGAAGCCGACGTTAAAGATCATCCCGTTGCTGACATTACGCCGTTCAAATTACGATCCAGTCATTTCGTTCTCGAAGGGGCCTACGGCCTACACGGTCACAAGTGGATGTCTTCCACGCTTGCCGGTTGCCGTGCTCCTGTGCCACAAATGACTCCCCGCCCGCCACGACGCACTGCGCATAGAAAGCAAGGTCCAAGATGAAAGACGTTGAATACGTAAAGTCCGTATTGGCAGGCGAGTACGAAACCGAGCATCCACACGAAATTCCGTACCCGGAATTGGATGAAGTGGTCGGCGGCACGTCATTCGATTTCGTCGCCGGTACCGTGGAAGGGGAAGTGCCAAACGGAAGCGTAAGCCGAGAAGGCCTCGAATATCTGTGGTTCAAGCACGGCAAGAAGTCGATCCTGTCGCACCGCTTCATCGCGGCGGTTACGCTCGGGAAATGGGTTCCGAGGGATTTCGATGTGGATCACGTCAACCACAACCCGTCCGACAACAGGCCGACAAACCTTCGCATCGTCACCCGCCGCGACAACGCAGGAAACCGGCGGAAGGCATTGCTTTCTGAACTTTCCGACCTCGAGGGCGTCTCCGCTGATCTTCGCGAGCGCAAGGCCAAAGAAGCAGCGCAGGCCGTACCCGTACCCGAACCTGAACCGGAGGTAGTACCGATACCAAAACTGGAACCGGCATCGAAGCCCAAACCATTTTACGGTGATCCTTACGGAGGCATGTTGGCCGGCGGTCCCATCCCGACTGTAACGTACACGGGGGAGACCAAGCCCGCCGAACACAGCAATGGAACTTGGTACAAGACCAATCTCGGTTCATGGCACCTTCGGTTTGATTGAAACTGGCCCCAAAGTAACATTCCGCGAGAAGTCGGCGGAAAATTACGCACGATAGTTGCTTTGCGCAATAATATGCCAATGCTGCGACGGGCGACCTTGCCGGGCCAATGCATAAAAAGAACCTGAAGCTAACCCAAAATTTTCCTGTTCCGCCCACCCGACACGGTTAGGACCCAGAGTTAATGGTGGCGAGGAAGAAACCAACGATTGTCCGTTTTGGGTTCACAGGAAAAAGGTGCCGCTAACGCAGGGAACTTCCGCTTCAACGCCCAACACTACCATCTATGCCTAGCGCAGCTTCCGTCACTTTGGGCTCATTCTTGCCATTCGCTGTGATCTCTTGTCCGGCGCGCTCCGTGCCGCGCCGGTGACATGGGTCCCAACATCTCCTCTAGGACTTTCTGGCAATTGGACCCGGACCGTTCGCACGATAGGATCGGTTCAGTAACTCAACCAGTTGGAATGAATGATGTCTCTTGCCATGGAAGTCACCGAACCACGCCCGATCCGGTCGGTTCTGATCGTCGATGATCATCCGCTCTATTGCGACGCGCTTTCCATGACGCTCAAGACCATCATCGACTTTGATGATCTGCGCACGGCCTCCTCTCTGGAAGAGGCGCTTGCACTGGTGGAAACCGGAGGCGAGCCGGATTTGGTGGTGCTTGATCTCAATCTTCCTGACGTCAGCGGGCTTGACGGTCTGATCCGGATGAAATCGGCGGTCGAGGCGCCTGTCATCGTCGTGTCTTCGATGTCGGAAAACACGCTGGTCAGTTCCGCCATTTACGCCGGGGCCGCCGGCTATGTGCCCAAACACAGCCAGTGCAACGTGTTCAACGCGGCGATCAATGCGCTGAAGAAGGGCGAAACCTATCTGCCCGCCGGCTATGCCCTGCAAAAACGCGAGAACGATCCGGTCGAGGATGCCATCAACCGCCTGTCTACGCTCACCAATCAGCAGGCCCGCATTCTGCAACAAATTTGCGCCGGGAAACTGAACCGGCAAATCGCCAATGACCTTGCGATCGCCGAAACGACCGTAAAGGCGCATGTCACCGCCATCATGCGCAAGCTGGGCGTTCAGCGCCGCACGCAGGCGGTTCTTCTGGCCAAGAAGACAAGCTTCGAGAGTGTCTTGCACGACACCCCTGATGAAGCATAGGCTGTCTGACAGTCAAAAGGGAGGAGATTGCGATGGATCAGTCCAAGCGGCTGACCGATGCGCAATACAATGGCGCAACCGGGATCGTCCGGTCTGCCAGCGTCGATTATTGGTCCGAGAACCCGGTTGAGACACTCGCCAGCGCGCTTGCGGGCCCCGATCTTGAGCTGGTTCTTCTGTTCGTTTCGCCGCAGGCCGACGTCGCCGCCGTCATCGAAACCGCACATGACCGGTTTGCCCCGGCGACGGTTGTCGGCTGCACCACCGCCGGCGAAATCGCCGAGTCCGGTTACAGCGAGGATCAAATCCTTGCCATCGGGTTGCCGCGCGATCATTTCCGCGCCGAAACGGTTCTGGTCGAGGATCTGAACACGTTCGATAGCCGCCAGTTGATCGGCGAAATTATCCGCAACAGGAACAATCTGGCGGCCAAACGTCCGAACTGGCCGAACGAGTTCAATTTCCTTCTGATCGATGGCCTGTCCACCCGCGAGGATGCGCTGACATCGGAACTGGCCGTGGGCATCGGGCCGGTCCAGCTGTTTGGCGGCTCGGCGGGGGATGGCACCCGGTTTCAGGAAACCTTTGTTCTGTATGACGGCAAGATGCTGACCAATGCGGCGGTGCTGATTCAGGTCCGCACCGATTGCCGGATCAAGGTGTTCAAGACCGATCATCTGATCCCCACGGAATTGCGCATGGTGGTGACCGGGGCGGACCCGAAAAAGCGTCTGGTGCATGAAATCAACGCCGAACCGGCGGCGCGCGAATATGCCCGCATCCTGGGCAAGGATCCGGAACAGCTGACCACCTTTACCTTTGCTGCCCATCCGGTGGTGGTTCAGATCGGCGACAAACAGCACGTCCGCG
The DNA here is from genome assembly GCF_054482635.1 of Arenibacterium sp. CAU 1754. NCBI lineage: Bacteria > Pseudomonadati > Pseudomonadota > Alphaproteobacteria > Rhodobacterales > Paracoccaceae > Arenibacterium > Arenibacterium sp. CAU 1754. The sequence goes on along the minus strand of NZ_JBTLRG010000001.1, from coordinate 1,353,248 downwards.
CCATTCAGCGCGTCGCCGAAAACGGCGATCTGGTGTTCTTTTCCGCGATCGACGAAGGCCTGGTGCTGACCCTGGCCGAACCTGAAAACATGGTGACTCATCTCGACCGGGAACTGAGCGCGCTCAGCGCCCCGGCGCGGCCCGACATGATCCTGGCCTGCGAATGCATTCTGCGCCGGATGGAAGCGCAGGAAAAACAGGTGACCACCGCCCTGTCGCAGCTGATGGCAAAACACCGTGTGCGCGGGTTTTCCACCTATGGCGAACAGGTCAATTCCATGCATGTAAACCAGACCTTGACGGGGGTTGCGATCTATCCGCCCGACACCGATGTCTGACATGCACCGATCCATCATAAACCCCGACGATTCGCTTGAGCGGCAGAATGAAAAGCTGCTCAAGATCAGCGGCGCGCTCATGCGGCGGGTGGAGCAGTCGACCAAGGACTCAGGTGCCGATTACGCCCAGTTCCAGCGCGCCGTCATGCTGGAAGAGGAAATTCGCAACCGTACCCGCGACCTTGAACACGCGCTGAACCTGCTGAACGAATCCAACAAGCGTCTGGCGCTGGCCAATAACGAAACCGAAGCGGCGCGCTCGAATCTCGCCAATGCGATCGAAACGGTGCAGGAGGGGTTTGCGCTGTTCAACCCCGATGAACAGCTGGTCATGTGCAACAGCCGCTTTGGCATGCATATGCCCGACATTCGCGATCTGCTTTTGCCGGGGCTGAGTTTTCGCCAGTATGTCGACCTGGTCAGCCGGTCCCGCAATCTGGCCCTGCCCGAGGGCGAAACCGCCGACGACTGGAAGGTGCGCCGCCTCAAACGGCATCAGGATGAACATGTCATGTTCAACGTCCGCCTGGCCGATGACCGCTGGGTGCAGGTCAGCGAACACCGCACGCCCGATGGCGGCACCGTGGTCCTGCAAACGGATGTGACCGACATCATGCGCCTTGAGCGGCAGGAACGCGACCGCCTGATCGATGGGCAGGCCCGCGTGGTGCGCGCCACCCTGGAACATCTCAACCAGGGCATCTGCATCTTCGACAATCAAAGCCGTCTGGTGCTCTGGAACCAGCGGGTGAGCGATATGCTCCCGATTCCGGCCCGCCGTCTGATCATCGGGGCAAGTTTCAATTCCCTCTTTGAACGGTTTCGCGATCAGGTCACCTTCATCAAGGGGGCAACCCCCCAAATCGTGCAGGACTGGATCACCCGGTCAGGCCGGCGCGCGCCGATGCATTTCGAAATCATGCAGGGTAACAGCAAGACCCTGGCCGTCGATGCCCAGGAAATGCCCGACCGCGGCTTTGTGATCAGCTTTACCGATACCACCGCCGAACGCGCGGCGGTGCAGGCCATCCGCCAGGCCAACGAGATGCTCGAAGGGCGGGTCACCGAACGCACTCTCGAACTTGAGGATGCGCTGGCCGAGGCGGAGCGCGCCAATGCCTCGAAGTCCCGCTTCGTCGCGGCCGCCAGTCACGACCTGTTGCAGCCGCTTTCGGCGGCCAAGCTGTTTGTGTCCTCCCTGGAAAGCACGATGGAGGATGACGGCACGCGGCAGGTTCTGTCGAAAACCAACAGCGCGCTGTGCAGTGTGGAAAACATCCTCGAAGCGCTGCTTGATATTTCCAAGCTGGATTCGGGCCGGGCCACCATCCATGTCAGCGCGGTATCGCTGGATGATATGCTGCAGCAATTGCAGGATGAATTGGCCCCGCTGGCCGAGGCCAAGGGGCTGGATCTGCGCATCCTGCGCACCGGCGTGCATGTCACCAGCGATCTGACCTATTTGCGCCGCATCCTGCAGAACCTCGTTTCCAACGCCATCCGCTATACCGCGACGGGGCGTGTTCTGGTCGGGGGACGGCGCACGCCCAACGGCATCCGGGTCGAAGTGTGGGATACCGGTCCCGGTATCCCCGAGGACAAGCAGAACCTGATTTTCGACGAATTCGAACGCCTGAATGCCACGGCCAGCGCCGCCGACGGCATGGGCTTGGGTCTGGCTATCGTGGATCGCGCCTGTGCGCTGCTGAACCACCCGCTGAACCTCAGGTCCGCGCCCGGGCGGGGGTCGGTGTTTTCCGTCGAACTGCCGCTGAACCGGGCCGTAAGGCGCGCGGCACCCGCACCGGTGGCCTATCCGATCTCGCAGGCCCGGCTGAGCGACCGCACGGTCGTGTTGATCGAGGATGACGACACCCTGCGTCAGGCCATGCAACTGACGATGAATAACTGGGGCATCGACGTTCTGGCCTGCTCCAGCGAGGCCGAAGCCCTGGACAAGCTGACGGATGCCGGGCGGGCCCCGGAACTTGTGCTGGCGGATTACCAGCTCAAGGACGGCAAGACCGGCATCATGGCGCTGGCCAGACTGCGCGACATATATGGTGCGGTCCCGGCCTGCATCATCACGGCCAATCGTTCGGACGGGGTGATCAGTGAATGTGAGCGCATGAACGTGCGCCTTATGCATAAACCGATTGAACCGGCGCAACTTCACGCCTTTTTGATGTCCGCGCTGCCGGCCGCATGAATTCCCCGGACGTCCTGGCCGCCGGTTTGCGCCGAAGATGACAAGTGTCCTTGACGCCGCTTCTGCCATGAAATAATCACCAGACCCACCACGCGGGCGTTGTGTAGTGGTAAGACCTTAGCCTTCCAAGCTAATGACGCGGGTTCGATTCCCGCCGCCCGCTCCAAAACTCTCCACAGTTGCGCGTTTTGCCCCTTGGCCTGCGGATTTCGCCAGTCCTTTGGCGTGTGTGCCCTTTTGCGTACGACCGTATGGCGGTTGAATATGCGGCCAATACGCACAATATCGCGCCATGGACGCGACTGGCGGGTTGACCGGACTGCCCGCTGCATCCATGAAACAAGGCCAAACCTGATCGCCCCTCTGCCGGGGCGCGGCCTGCCGACAAGGATACCGCACCACCATGGCCCGAACGTCTGCCAACCAACCAGTTGCCCCAGCCACGCCCGGCGCCAAGGAAGAGCGGGAGAAATCCCGCAATATCGGTGGTCTCGAGGCGCTGTGGCCCTTCGTGCGGCCCTACCGGCTTTTGGTGCTGGCCGCCGGTCTGGCGTTGATCCTGACGGCCTGTGTGTCGCTCACCCTGCCGCTGGCCGTGCGCCGGGTGGTTGACAATTTCCGCACCGCCGATGGCGCGTTGCTGGATCAGTATTTTCTGGCCGCTCTGGGTATCGCGGGCCTTCTCGCGGTGGGGACGGGGCTGCGCTATGCGCTGGTGACGCGGCTTGGGGAACGGGTCGTGTCCGACATCCGCAAATCAGTCTTTGACCGCGTTGTGGGAATGAGCCCGGCCTTTTTCGAAAATATCATGACCGGCGAGGTGCTGAGCCGGATCACCACGGATACCACGCTGATCCAGTCGGTTCTTGGGTCATCGGCCTCGATCGCCCTGCGCAACATGCTGATCTTCATCGGGGGGCTGGTGCTGATGCTGGCCACCTCGGCCAAGTTGACCGGCCTGGTCCTGCTGCTGGTGCCGGCGGTGATCGTGCCCATTCTGTTTCTTGGCCGCCGCCTGCGCAAGATTTCCCGCAAAAACCAGGACTGGATCGCCGCCTCGTCGGGCAACGCGTCCGAAACGCTGGGCGCGGTTCAGACGGTTCAGGCCTTTACCCATGAGGACGCCAGCCGGGCCCAGTTCGCCGAAATGACCGAAACCGCTTATGACGTTTCGATCCGCCGTATCCGGACCCGCGCGCTGATGACGGTGATCGTCATCACCCTGATCTTTGGCGGTGTCGTCGGGATCTTGTGGGTCGGTGCGCGTGACGTGCGCGCCGGCGCAATGAGCGAGGGCACCCTGATCCAGTTCGTGATCTATTCGGTCATGGTCGCGGGGGCCGTGGCCGCCCTGTCCGAAATCTGGGGCGAATTGCAGCGCGCGGCGGGGGCAACAGAACGCCTGATCGAATTGTTGCGCAGCACCGACACGGTCAAGGATCCGGACCATCCCGCACGGTTGCCGACTCCGGTGCGCGGTGAGATCGAATTCGACAATGTGACCTTCCACTATCCCTCGCGTCAGGACGTGCGCGCGCTGAATGGCGTCTCGCTGAAAATCGCGCCGGGTGAAACAGTGGCCTTTGTCGGCCCCTCGGGCGCGGGCAAGACCACGATCATCCAGATGATCCTGCGGTTTTACGACCCCGATCAGGGCCGTATCCTGCTGGACGGTGTCGCGCTGAACGAACTTGAGCGCAAAACATTCCGCCAGCATCTGGCCATGGTGCCCCAGGACCCGGTGATCTTTGCCGCGTCGGCGCGCGACAACATCCGGTTCGGCCGCCCCGAGGCCACCGATGAACAGGTCGAACAGGCCGCGCGCGCCGCTGCCGCGCATGATTTCATCGCAGCACTTCCTGACGGGTATGACAGTTATGTCGGCGAACGGGGCGTGATGCTGTCGGGCGGTCAGAAACAGCGCATCGCCATCGCCCGTGCCATCCTGCGCGATTCACCGGTCCTGTTGCTGGACGAAGCGACCAGTGCGCTGGACGCCGAAAGCGAACGGCTGGTGCAGCAGGCCGTCGACAAGCTTAGTTCGGGGCGCACGACCCTGATCGTGGCGCACCGTCTGGCAACGGTGAAAAAGGCCGACCGCATCGTGGTGATGGACGAAGGTCGAATCGTGGCAATGGGTCCGCATGATCAACTGGTCGCCGAGGGCGGGCTTTATGCGCGCCTGGCGCGCCTGCAATTCACCGACGGCATCGCCGCAGAGTAACCGCCGCAGCGCCGTTTGGCGCGACGTCACTTGCGCCAACTGCGACCTTTGTCGCCTGCGTCCTTGCGTGTGTTGCGTTTTCCTTTCATCCTGTGCCCGAGATAATGGCCCGGAACCGGGCGCACAGGGGAGGACGCGATATGACAATCGCAACTATGGCGGACAGGGACGCCATTGAAAACGAAATGCCGTGGGAGCAGCGGGATCTGCCGAAAACGCTGCATCAGATGCTCAGCCGCACGGCGAAAAACCATCCGAATTCCAACGCCTTTAGTTACCAGATCTTTTCGGGTCCGACCGACAAGGCGGAAACCCTGAAATGGGGTCATCTGCTGGAAAAGGTGAACCAGACCGCCAATCTGTTCCGCTCGCTCGGGGTCGGGGAAAACGACGTGGTCGCCTATATCCTTCCCAACTGCAACGAAACGCTTCTGACCCTGCTGGGCGGTGCGATCGCTGGCATTGTGAACCCGATCAACCCGCTTTTGGAGCCGGAACAGATCGGCTCGATCCTGCGGGAAACCGGGGCAAAGGTCGTCGTGACGCTGAAACCCTTTCCGAAGACCGACGTGGCTGACAAAACCGCCGAGGCCGTGCGCCATGCGCCCGACGTCAAAACCGTGCTCGAGGTCGATCTCAATCGTTATCTCACCCCGCCCAAATCCTGGATCGTTCCGCTGGTGCGCCCCAAACTGGAAGGGCCGCTGCACGCCGATTACCTGAACTTCAACAAGGAAATCGCCAAGCAGCCCAAGGAACTGGCCTTTGCCGACAGCACGCAGGACCGGGTGGCGTTCTATTTCCACACCGGCGGCACCACCGGCATGCCCAAGGTGGCGCAGCACACCTATGGCGGCATGGTCTATAACGGATGGGTCGGGGGCGAACTGCTGCTCAGCGAGGCGGATAACATCATGTGTCCGCTGCCCCTGTTCCATGTCATGGCTTGCCACGTGATCGTCATGGCCGCCGTATTCTGCGGCTCGCACGTGATTTTCCCGACGCCGCAGGGCTATCGCGGCGAGGGTGTTTTCGACAATTTCTGGAAGCTGAACGAACGCTGGAAAACCACCTTCATCGTCACGGTGCCAACGGCGATTGCGGCCACCATGCAGCGCCCGGTGGATGCTGACATCTCGACTGTGAAAAAGGCGTTTTCGGGCTCGGCCCCCCTGCCCAAGGAACTGTTCCGCAGGTTCGAAGAGGCGACAGGCGTCAACATCATCGAAGGCTATGGCCTGACCGAGGCGACCTGTCTTGTGTCCGGCAACCCCGTGGATGGTGAGAAAAAGATCGGCTCGATCGGAATTCCCTTCCCCTACACGGATGTGAAGATTCTGAAAACTTCGCCCAATGGCCTGCTTCAGGCCGATGTGGACGAGGTTGGCGAAATCTGCATTTCGAACCCCGGCGTTTACGCAGGAAAAACCTATACCGAGGCGGAAAAGAACCGGGACCTGTTCTATGCCGACAAATACCTGCGGACGGGGGACCTGGGCCGGATTGACGCCGATGGCTATCTCTGGATCACCGGGCGCGCCAAGGATCTGATCATCCGGGGTGGTCACAATATCGACCCGGCCGAGATTGAAGAGGCTCTTCTGGGCCATCCGGCGGTGGCCTTTGCCGGCGCCATTGGCCAGCCCGATGCGCGCGCGGGCGAATTGCCCTGCGCCTTTGTCGAACTCGTTGATGGCGCCAGCGTCACGCCCGAAGAGCTGATCGAATACTGCAAGGTGCATGTGCACGAACGCGCCGCACAGCCCAAGCATGTGACCATTTTGCCCGAGCTGCCCAAAACGGCCGTGGGCAAGGTGTTCAAACCCGATCTGCGCAAGAATGCGATTACCCGCGTCTATAACGAAGCGCTTGAACAGGCGAACGTGCAGGCCCGCGTCGTGTCGGTCATCGATGACAAGAAACGCGGCCTCGTCGCCCAGGTCGAACGCAACGGCGCGGATGAGGGGGACGTGGGCAAAGTGCTGGACGAATTCATTCGCCCGTGGGAATGGGCAGCCTGAGCATCGGGTCTGAAACGGGAGGTGTCGAATGGGCTATGATCGTCTGATCGACGCCGAAATCTGGGCCTTCATTCGCAGGACGGCCCAGTCCTATCCCGACGATGCGGTGGAGATGGACATCGCAGGTCAGCGTCGCGTCTATGACGCCATGTGCCGGGATTTCTACCGGGGGCGTCCGCCCGGTATCGACGTGACGGATGTGTCGGCGAACGGCGTGCCCGTGCGTCTTTATTCGGCGGGCGATCCGGGCTGTACGGTGATGTATTTCCACGGTGGCGGCTTTGTCGTCGGCGGGCTGGACAGCCACGACGATGTCTGCGCCGAAATCTGCGCCAATACCGGCTATCGCGTGGTGTCGGTCGATTATCGGCTGTGTCCGGAACACAAACACCCGATCCCCTTTGAGGATTGCTGGCGTGCAACCCAGTGGGCCAGTGAAACCTTTGACGCCGGTCTTGTCCTTGTCGGTGACAGCGCGGGCGGCAACCTTGCTGCTGCGGTCGCCCACCATACGCGCGGGCGCCTCTCGGGGGTCCTTGGTCAGGTGCTGATCTATCCCGGTCTCGGCGGCGACACTGCACATGGCAGTTACATCACCCATGCCAATGCCCCGATGCTGACGCTTGAGGATATCGAATTTTATCACGGCATCCGCTTTGACGGCGAGGAACCTGTCAACGATCCCACCTATGCCGCCCTGCAGGACGACGATTTTTCCGGCCTGCCGCGGACCGCGATATTCACCGCAGAATGCGACCCGCTGCAAAGCGACGGACCGGCCTATCATGACCGCCTGAAAGAGGCCGGGGTGCGGGTGCATCACGAAATGGAGCACGGATTGGTGCACGGCTATTTGCGCGCGCGCGGCATGTCGACCCGCGCCGCCGACAGTTTCGAACGCATCGTTGTGACGATCGAGGCGCTCGGGCAGGGGCTCTGGCCCTACGGGTGAGGCATCAGGCGGCCAGTTGCAAATCCGGATGGGGCAAGTCGCTTGCCTATTGCGCTATCTCAGAAAGGACCCGGCGGTCATCGTGTCCGGCACCGGCGCGCCCAGCCGGTTCAGGATCGTCGGGGCCAGTTGCAACTGGTCGATGACCGTGTCCTCGGGCGGGCCCTCTGCGGGGCCAAAGTAATAAAGCGCTGCATCCTGCTGCAAGTCTCCGCGCCCGCCGTGATGGCCGCGCTCGTCCTGCCCGTGATCGGCGGTGACGATCACCTCGTACCCGGCGGACAGCCATCGGGGGATGAACGGGGCCAGCATCTCGTCCATCACGGCGCAGGCGTGGTCCATCTCCTGGCTTTCGTGAAAAAAGCGATGGCCCATGCTGTCCAGCGTGCAGGTATGCAGCATCCCGTAATTCAGCCCGAAACGCTGGCACAGGTTGGTCATCGTGCCGAACAGATCCACATCCGACGGGGTCATCTGGTTGATCAGCCCATAGCCGGTCATCGTGTGAAACCGGCCGTGGTTGATGGTGTCGCTGTCCGGTTCGTCATATTCGATGTCGCGGACAAAATCGAACGGATGGCGATTGAAGAATTCCGACCAGAAGGAATGCGCCACCGCCCCTGTCACGCCGCCGCCCGCGCGCACCTGGCTGAAAACATCCGGCTGGGACAGGCGGAACACATTGCCATTGCCGGTGCAGCCATGCACCTGCGGGCTGACCCCGGTGTGGATCGAGGCATAGCAACTGGCTGAAATCGACGGCAGAACCGCCCGGTGTTTCCACACCCGCGCCTCGCCCGAGTGCACCCACCCTTCCAGGTTGCCGAACAGACGCCGCCAGTTGAGGAATGGCACCCCGTCGATGATGATGAGCAACAGCTTGCGGTCCATGAGCCCCCCTTTCGTTGCCCATGAATTGACCGTAACCGGGGCGTACGCGCAACAGGGAAACCGGCCGGGGCGCGAATTTTTCCGAATCACCGCCAGACGCGCCGTGGCCCGTGGATTGAGGGCGGGCAGGGGCGGGAAATGACGCTTGTGCTGTGAACGCGACGGCGACCTGTTCAGCCGCCGGGGGGAGTGTCGCGGTCTTTCACCAGGGCCTCGATGGCGCGCAGGCGGTCGAGGATTTCATCGCGGTGGCTCGCGGTGCGCTCGGCGTCCTCGGCATGGTGGGCGTCTTGCATGGAGTTGACGATCAGACCGACGACAAGGTTTACCACGGCGAAGGTGGTCACGAGGATGAAGGGCAGAAAGAAGGCCCAGGCGAGGGGGAATACCTCCATCACGGGGCGGACGATGCCCATGGACCAGCTTTCCAGCGTCATGATCTGGAACAGCGAATAGGCCGAGCGGCCGAGCGTTCCGAACCAGTCGGGGAAGTCCGCGCCAAACAGGTTGGTGGCCATCACCGCGCCAATATAGAACAAAAGCGCCATCAGCAGGAACACCGCGCCCATGCCGGGCAGGGCATTGATAAGCCCCTCGACAACGCGACGCATGGCAGGCGCGACCGAGATCACCCGCAAGAGCCGCAGGATCCGCATGGCGCGCAGCACCGACAGGCCCTGCACCTCGGGGATCAGCGACACGCCCACGATCAGGAAGTCGAAGACGTTCCACCCGTCACGGAAAAATCGCTGGCGATGGATGAAAAGCTTGGTGGCGATTTCGGCCACGAAGATCGCCAGGCACAGGCTGTCGAGGGCAAAGACCAGCCCGGAAGCCTGGGCCATCACCGTGTCGGAGGTTTCAAGCCCGAGAATCACGGCGTTGAAGAGGATCACGCCGAGAATGAAGTTCTGGAACAGGCGGCTTGCGATGAAGCCGCCCAGACGGTCGCGAAAGGACGCGGACGGGGCATTCGGTGTCACTGTCATGTCCGGCTATATGGGGCGTCCGGCAGGCGCCGCCAAGGGCAAAACGCCTTGCTCAATGTCCGGCGCTTTCCATCTTGCGATGGGCGATCACCTCTTCCAGCCAGCCCAGCTTCATCTCGGGGACCGAGCTGAGCAGCAGGTCGGTGTAATCGTCAAACGGCGGGCTCAGGACCTTGGACTTTGGACCATAGCGCACGACCTTGCCCTGATGCATGACAGCGATGGAATCCGCGATGGCGCGCACCGTGGCCAGATCATGGGTGATGAACAGATACGCCACATCCTCGATCTTTTGCAGGTCCAGCAACAGCTTCAGAATGCCATCCGCCACCAGAGGATCCAGCGCGCTGGTCACCTCGTCACAGATGATCATCTTGGGCTTGGCCGCCAGCGCGCGGGCGATGCACACGCGCTGTTTCTGACCACCAGACAACTCCGCCGGATAGCGGTCGATGAACCCGTCGCCCATCTCGATCTCGTCCAGCAGTTCCTTGATGCGCTTTTGTTTCTCGGCACCTTTCAGCCCGAAATAGAATTCGAGAGGGCGTCCGATGATCGTACCCACCGTCTGGCGCGGGTTCATCGCCACATCGGCCATCTGATAGATCATCTGCAGTTCGCGCAGGTCTTCCTTGGTGCGATTGGCGAGATCCTCGCTCAGCGTGCGGCCGGCAAAATCGATCACCCCGCCGCGCGGTGGCAACAGGCCGGTGATCACGCGGGCCAGCGTGGATTTCCCCGATCCGCTTTCGCCCACCACGGCCAGCGTCTGGCCGGGATGCAGGTCCACCGAGACATCATGCAGAACGTCGAAATGCGTGCCCTTGTAGCGCGCGGTGATGTTCTTGACGCTCAATACCGGCTCGTCGGTGGGTTTCTTTTCCTCATGCGTGATCGAACGAACCGAAACCAGCGCCTTGGTATAGTCTTCGCGCGGGGCGGTGATGATCTGTTCGGTCGTGCCATGTTCGACCATTTCACCATGGCGCAAGACCATGATGTGGTCGCTGACCTGCGCCACCACGGCCAGGTCATGGGTGATATACAGCGCGGCCACACCGGTGTCGCGGATCGCCTCCTTGATGGCGGCCAGAACGTCGATCTGCGTGGTCACGTCCAGTGCCGTGGTCGGTTCGTCGAACACCACCAGATCGGGCTGCGGGCACAGGGCCAGCGCGGTCATGCAGCGTTGCAGCTGCCCGCCCGACACCTGGTGCGGATACCGGTTGCCAATGGTTTCCGGGTCCGGCAGGCCCAGCTTGGCAAACAGGGCGACGGCACGTTCTTCGGCTTCGCGCCGGGTTGCCTTGCCATGGCGGATGGTCGCCTCGGTCACCTGTTCCATGATCTGCTTGGCAGGGTTGAAACTCGCCGCGGCGGACTGGCTGACATAGGTCACCTCGCCCCCGCGCAGACTGCGCACATCCCGTTTGCCCGACTTCAGAATGTCGCGGCCATTGACCCAGACCTCACCACCGGTGATTTCCACGCCGCCGCGCCCATACGCCATGGACGCGAGACCGATGGTCGATTTCCCGGCCCCGGATTCCCCGATAAGCCCCAGAACCTCGCCCGGTTGCAGATCAAAGGACACACCGTGCACGATCTCGATCTTGGTGGGACGTTCGCCCGGCGGGTACACGGTTGCCCCGATCTTGAGGTCGCGCACTTTCAGCAACGGGTCAGACATCAGCCGCGCCCTCCCTTGAGACTGGTGGTGCGGTTCAGGATCCAATCGGCCACCAGGTTGACCGAAATCGCCAGCGTCGCGATGGCAAAGGCCGGCCACAGGGCCGCCGGGATGCCATACACGATGCCTTCCTTGTTCTCTTTCACGATCCCGCCCCAGTCGGCGGCAGGGGGCTGCACGCCCAGACCAAGGAACGACAGGGTCGACACGAACAGCACCATGAAGATGAACCGCAGGCCCATTTCCGCCACCAGCGGCGACAGCGCGTTTGGCAGGATTTCCCGAAAGATAATCCACCCGTTGCCCTCACCGCGCAGTTTTGCGGCCTCGACATAATCCATCACGTTGATGTCCACGGCCACGGCGCGGGCCAGACGGTAGACCCGGGTGCTGTCCAGCAGGCCCATGACCACGATCAGCACCGGAACGGTGACCGGCATGACCGACAGAACCACCAGCGCGAAAATCAGCGATGGGATCGACATGATCAGATCGACGAAGCGCGACAGAACCTGATCGACCCAGCCGCCGATGACGGCCGCCAGAAACCCAAGGATTGATCCTGTCACAAAACTCAGGATGGTGGCGACCGTGGCGATGAAAATCGTCGTGCGCCCGCCATAGATCATCCGGGTCAGAAGATCGCGCCCGATACTGTCAGTGCCCAGCAGGAATTCCGAGGAGGCTGGCGCCCAGATATCGTTGCTGACCACTTCGGACATGCCATAGGGGGCAATCAGAGGCGCGAAGATGGCCGCCAGGAAATAGAGCGCGGTGAAAAACAGGCCGATCATGGCCGAGACCGGGATATTCTTCATTTCGGATGCCTCAGTCGCGGATTGGCCAGGATCGAAACGATATCGGCAATCATGTTCAGCCCGATATAGACGGCCGCAAAGATCAGCCCACAGGCCTGCACCACCGGCACGTCGCGCTTGCTGACGTGATCGACGAGGTACTGGCCCATGCCGGGATAGACGAACACCACCTCGACCACTACGACACCCACCACCAGATAGGCAAGGTTCAGCATCACGACGTTGACGATGGGGGCAATCGCGTTGGGAAAGGCGTGTTTGCGGATCACGCTGAATATCGACAGGCCCTTCAATTCGGCCGTTTCGATATAGGCGGATTGCATCACGTTCAGGATCGCGGCGCGCGTCATGCGCATCATATGGGCCAGAACGACCAGCGTGAGAACCATCACCGGTAAGGCAATCGCGTTCAGTTTCTGACCCAGGGACATGGAGTCATTGACCATCGCCACGGAGGAAAACCAGCCCAGCTTCACGGCGATGAAGTAAATCAGCACATAGCCGATCAGGAATTCAGGAATCGAAATCGAGGTCAGCGTCACCGCTGAAATCAACTTGTCGGGCCAGCGGTCACGGTAGCGCACCGCAAGCAGTCCCAGGAAAATGGCAAGGGGAACGGAAATCACAGCCGCCCAAAAGGCCAGGAACAGGGTGTTTTTCAGACGATACCCAAGGGATTCGGCGATGTCGCGCCCATTGGTCAGCGCGGTGCCCAGATCGCCCTGTAACGCATTGCCCAGCCAGCTGAGATAGCGGGTGATGGCAGGTTCGTTCAGGCCCAGTTCTTCACGCAGGTTGGCCAGCGATGTCGGTGTCGCCGATTGGCCCAAAATGGATTGCGCCACGTCCCCGGGCAGGATCTGCGTTCCGACAAAAATCAGAACCGACGCCGCCAAAAGAAGAAGCGTGCTCAGCGCAAGGCGCTGAGCAACGAGTTTTACAACGGGGTGCATCTGCTAATCGCCTCAGGCGTTCAGCCAGCACCGGATTCCGGCATAGCTGTTCATCAGCTCACCGTTGGGATCAGGGTCGTACCCGCCGACCTTGTTGCTGACCGCGTCGACGAAGTCGTTGAACATCGGACAGATCAGGCCGCCCTCATCGCGGACCATATAGGCCATCTTGGAATAGATTTCCTTGCGCTTGGCCTGGTCCAGTTCAGCCTTGGCCGACAGCAGAAGGTCATCGAAATCCTTGCGGCGGAACTTGGTATCGTTCCAGTCTGCGGTCGACAGGTAAGCCGTCGAATACATCTGGTCCTGCACCGGACGGCCACCCCAGTAGGAGGCGCAGAACGGCTGTTTGTTCCAGACTTCCGACCAGTAGCCATCGTTCGGCTCGCGCTTGATTTCCAGCGGGATACCGGCGGCGGCGGCCGACTGCTGGAACAGGGCGGCGGCATCGACCGCACCCGGGAACGCGCCATCCGCGGTGCGCAGGATGATCGGCGATCCGTCGTGACCGGATTTCTTGTAATACTCGGCCGCTTTTTCCGGGTCGTATTCACGCTGCGGGATGGTGTCGTCAAACAGCGGGTAGGACGCATTGATCGGAATGTCGTTGCCCACGCCACCATAGCCGCGCAGAATCTTGTCAACCATTTCCTGACGGTTGATCGCGTATTTGAGCGCCATGCGCAGGTCGTTGTTGTCAAACGGCGCCGTGTCCACATGCATGATGAACACATAATGGCCCGCGCCCGATACGTTGCGCACGGCCAGTCCCGGCGCCCGGTCCAGAAGCTGGGCAACCTTGGGATCGACGCGGTTGATCATGTGCACCTGGCCCGACTGCAACGCGGCGGTCCGGGCGGTGGCGTCGTTGATCACCAGAACCTCGGTTTCGTCCGCATAGCCACGGTTGGGATCCCAGTCATTGGCCCAACGCTTGAACCCGTGGCGCACGCCCGGTTCGTTGATTTCGACGGTATAGGCCCCGGTGCCGATGCCGGCGGTCGGGTCGTCCATGCCGCCGCCCGGCTGGATCACAAGGTGATAATCCCCGATCAGATAGGGAAGGTCGGCGTTCGGCGTGGTCAGTTCGACGGTGAACGTGTCGCCGTCGACCTTCATCGACTCGATCCCTTTCACGATGCCCAGGGCACCCGAAGTCGCCTCTTCGTTCGAATGGCGCTGGATGGTTTTCATCACGTCATCCGGCGTCATCGTCTTGCCATTGTGGAATTCGACACCCTTGCGGATCTTGAAATGCCAGGTTTTCGCATCGGCCGAGGATTCAAAGCTTTCTGCCAGACGCGGCTCAACCTCGCCCGTGGGCGAAACGGCGACCAGCGTGTCGCCCCAATGCCGCAGGACGTTCAGAGGTACCTCGGAGGCGACCAGCGCCGGGTCAAGCGTGTTGCTGCTTTCGCCGCCCGAACACCCGATCTTGAGCATGCCGCCCTTGACGGGGCCGGCCGCGCGGGCCGCATCCGCAAACAGGGTGCTGGCCATCGAGGCGCTGACACCCAGCGCCGTGGCCTTGCCGATAAATTCGCGGCGGGTCATCTTGCCAGCCGTCACGCGGCCCGTGAAATAGTCGAGTTGGTCGTTCATGAAAGTCTCCCGGTTATGGTTCTGCGTCTCAAGGCGCAGTATTATTGATTGATGAGTCAAGGTTTGCGCATTTCGGCCCCCCTCGCAAGGGTTAATGGCGAATATGCGTGACGCTGGCATTACAGATGGTCGCGTGGAATCTCTTCTTTCAGATCACGATCGTAAATCAGAACGTCGTTCTCATAGGCCTGAAGCCGGGCGGTCAGGAAAAACCGGTTCTCGTCCGACCACATGGCACAGCGCGTTTCCGTGCGCAGCCGGATGTCCCCGCGCTGAAGCTCTTCACGCCAGTGGCACCTGCCTTTTGCCGACAGCGGGTCATCGGGGTGAATCGTCCAGCGTTCACGCGCTACCGCGCCGCTGATCAGACCGTGATCGCCATCGGCCACCTTGCCGAAATCGTCTTCGATGACCAGATGCACCTCGCCCGTGTTCAGATCGTTTTCGATCCGCCGCATGTTGCCGGTTTCACGCAGGGTGCGCACCTGCCAGGGTTCATCCGCATCCGGCGGCGGAAACACCCATTCCGCATCCCCGGCAGTGGGGCGCACGGGAAGGGACAGCGACCCGTTGCTCAGCCCGATGATCGCGGCCTCGGGCGCGGGCCAAAGCAGCGGCCAGTAGGACGTCGAAACCGCCACCCGGATTCGGTGCCCCGCGGGCACGCGATAGGCAATATGATCCAGCGCCACGGTGACGGTGTAATCCTCGCCCGGCGTCAGCGGGCTGGGCGCGCCGGGGTCGTCCCGGTGGCTCAGGTTCAGAACGCCATAGGTGATCCGGGTCGAGGCCCCGTCCGGGTGCACATGGCACAGGCGCACGGCGATCTGGGCCTGCGGGCGGTCCGCACTCAGGGTCAGCGTGACCCGGGGCGCGCCAACGATATCGGTATCTTGCTTTAGCGGCGGACTGTCAAAACAGGCCGACAGCGCATCGTCGCTGCGTTGATCGCCGGGCATTTCCGGCCCCAGCCAGATGGCGCAATATTCGCCCGATGCGATGCCGCAATGCTGCGGTGAATTGATCATTGCCCGCAGCCGCCCATCCGATGGCGACAACCCATCGTCCGTCAGGTGCCATTCTTCAACTGGTATGTGATCGGTTGCACCCTCGGCCTCGGCAATCCAGCGCCCCGGGCGTTCGACATACCACGTGGCCGGACGCACCCCGTCCATCAGGTAGGCGCGGTAATCCGGATCTTCCTCGACCCCGGTATCCACACCTTTCAGCCAGCGATCCCACCAGCGCAGCGCCTCCTGAAGAAAGCCGATGCGCGGCTCGGGCACGGCGAAGTGCGGGTATTTGTGCACCCAGGGTCCGACGATCCCCTTGGCCGGCGCCTCCAGCCGTTCGACCAGTTGCGGCACGGCGTTCTTGTAGGCATCGCCCCATCCGCCCACGGCCAGTGTCGCGGCGTTGATGGCGCTGAAATCCTCGCAGACCGAGCCATGCCGCCAATAGGCATCCCGCCGCTGGTGGCGCAGCCATGTGGCGGGCAGGAAGGGTTCGTTTTCCAGCCGCGCCAGCCACATCTCGCGCCAATCCTCGCGCAGGGCCGGATCGGGTGCGCGGCTGGAATAGGACCACATGGTCGCCCCCCAGCCCAGGTTCTCGTTCAGCAGGCAGCCGCCCTTGTAATGAATGTCATCGGCAAACCGGTCCACCGTCGAACACAGGGTGATGATCGCCTTCAGCGGTTCCGGCTGCATCGCCGCCACCTGAAGCGAATTGAACCCGCCCCAGCTGATCCCCATCATGCCGACCGTGCCGCTGCACCAGGGCTGCGCGGCGGCCCAGGTGATCACCTCGACCGCGTCATCCAGTTCCTGTTGGGTGTATTCATCTTCCATCAGCCCCTGGCTGTCGCCATTGCCGCGCATGTCCACGCGCAGGCAGGCATATCCGCGCCGCGCGAAATATGGATGCGTCAGTGCATCGCGCGCGCAGGTCCCGTCGCGTTTGCGATACGGCAGATATTCAAGGATGACAGGGACGGGATCATCGGCCGCGTCCACCGGACGCCAGACCCGCGCCGACAACCGGCACCCGTCTGACAGGGTAATGCCCATGTCCGGTAATTCTTCGATTTCGCGTAATGGATTTTTTTCAAAAGTCATGGACGACAGGTTCGGGTCATCTAGGTGAGTCTGTCAACCACGCACCGCAATCAAAAGATCCATCACATTGGTCCCCGTCGGCCCGGTCAGCAACAATGCGCCATGCCGCGCCAGGTAGCTGCCGCTATCGGCCTTTTGTGCCGCATCGGCGGCGCCGGGACGCCAGGTGCGTCCGTCGACAATTCCACCCGCCGCGTCGGTCGGTCCGTCGCTGCCATCGGTGCCGCCGACGACCACGGTGATATCGTCGGTCCCGGCAATCGCCTCGGCCAGCGCCAGCGCCAGTGCCTGATTGCGCCCGCCGCGCCCCGGTGTCTCGGGCAGGACCACGGTTGGTTCGCCCCCAAGGATCAGAACGCCGGGGGCCATGTCGCGAATGCGCGGCCCCCACCGGTCGCTCAGCGCGCCCAGATCGTCATGCAGCGCCTCTTGCTCGGTCAGTACATCATAGCCCAGGTCGCGCGCCGCCACCGCCGCCGCCTGTCGGGCGTGCGCATTGCTGGCCACGATCTGTGCATCAAAATCAAACGGGCACGGCACAGGTGCAGCCCCGATGCCGGACCCGATCACCGCCAGGTCGTCACCGGGCACGTCCGAAATCGCCAGCACCCGGACCGACGTGCCGCCAAAATGACCCAGCAACCCGCCGCCCTTGATCCGGCTGATTTTGCGCCGTTCGACATTCATCGCCGTGATATCAAGCCCCGCCGCCAGCAATTGCCGGTTCAGCGCGGCCAGATCGCTCAGATCATGCCCGTCGGTCAGGTCCTCGGCCAGGGAAGACGCCCCGCCGGAAACAAGCATCAGCAAGTGGCTGTGTGCGGCCATTCGGTCGACGGTTTCGCGCAGGACGCGGCCGGCCTGCAAGCTGCGCTCGTCCGGTACGGGGTGCGCGGATTCGATCAGGCGCACGGTGTCGGGCAGCCCCTCGCCATGGCCATCCTTGGTCACCACCAGCGCGGGCGTGTCCCCGAAATGATCCAGCGCCGCGCAGGTCATCGTACCTGCCGCCTTGCCCACGGCAATGATCTGGTCGGGCCATGGGCCATCGTTCTTCAGGGCGGCCGAAACCGCGGCATAGCCGCCCACGCGGTCGACCCCGGCCTGCCAGATGGCGATGGCGTCCGCGCGTCTGGTCATGTTTCCATCCAGATCGTCACCGGGCCGTCATTGATCAGTGATACGGCCATGTCCGCACCGAACCGGCCGGTCTGAACGGGAATTCCCTGATCGGCGATGGCCCTGGCGAAAACCTCATACAGTGCCTCGCCCTCGGCGGGTGGGGCGGCGGTGGAAAACCCGGGGCGGTTTCCGCGTGACGTATCGGCGGCCAGGGTAAATTGGCTGACCACCAGCGCCGCGCCGCCCACGTCCAGTAGGCTCCGGTTCATGCGGCCCTCATCGTCCCGGAAAATGCGCAGTTTGGCGATCTTGGCGGCCAGCTGATCGGCCTGCGCCTCACCATCGCCCTGCATCGCACAGATCAAGATCAGCATGCCGGGGCCGATCTCGCCGATCACCGCGCCCTCGAAACGCACTGCGGCCTCGCTCACCCGTTGGATCAGGGCGCGCATCAGGTCTCTCCCTTCCAGTCTATGATCTCTGCAAGCGGCGCGCGCGCGGTGCGGAAACTGTTGGCGGGGTGATCCGTGTCCGCATAGCCGAACGAGATGGCACAGAGCACCAGCCGGTCATCCGGAATATCGAAATAGCGGTGCAAAAAGGGGCTGTACCCGGCCACAGCGGCCTGCGCGATTGTTGCCACGCCCTGAGCCTGTGCGGCGAGGGTGAAGGCGGTGACAAACCCGCCGCTGTCCATCGCGCCATAAGGGCCCAGTTCCGCCGGGCTCGACAGGATCGCGCAATGGGGTGCATCGAACAGATCGAAATTGCGCATCATCTGCGCGCCCGATCCGGCGCGGTCGCCTTTTTCGACGCCGACTGCCTCGTACAGCTGCCAGCCGCAGGTGCGGCGGCGGTCTTGATAGTCCCCGGAATAGCCCGTCGGAAACGGCAGATCCGGCGCGGCGCTGCCTGTTGCGACCTCGGCCTTCAACGCATCGCGGAACCGGTCGGTTTCGGCCCCGCTGGTGATGGTCAGTTTCCAGGGCTGCGCGTTGCACCACGACGGCACCCGGCGCGCGGTGCGCACGATCTGTTCGATCACGTCGCGCGGCACCGGGTCGGGGCGAAAGGCCCGGCAGGAATGGCGCGCAGCCATCAGATCATCCAGTTGGGTCAGGGTCATGGTCATCACGTTGGCCTTGTCATGCGTGTTCGCCCGCAGGATGCGCAGCCGCACGCCAATCTGCAACCCGGATATTGCGCCGGATCAAGGCAGCGCCGCGCGACCCGTGCGAAGATGTTTGTGACATCATCAAAGGAGGACCGGACATGGTCGAAAAAACCGAACACGCTGGCCTTTGGCCATCTCTATATGATCCGTTGCGCAATATTGGCGCGCGGCTGGCCGACTGGCTGAACCCGGCGTCCGAGGCATCGGGCAATGACAACAGTTATGAGATCAGCATGGAATTGCCCGGCGTATCCGAGGATGACGTGGAGCTGACAATTGAGGATGGCGTCGTCACCATCCGCGGTGAGAAAAAGACTCAAACCGAAAAAAAGGGCGATACCTGGTTTTTCAGCGAACGCCAGTACGGCGCGTTCCGTCGGTCTTTCCGACTGCCTGGCGATGCTGACGAAACCGGGGCCAGCGCCAGCATGAAAGACGGGGTTCTGCATATCACCGTGCCCAAACTGGCGCCCAAACCCGCCAGAACCGGCAACCGGATCGAAATCAACCGCGGCTGAGGACGCGGGCGCGCAGGGGTCACTGTTGTTGCAGCGCCGCAATGTAACCGAACCCTGCCGCCAGGATCAGCCCCAGAACGACCGCAATGGCGATCTTGATCGCCGACCAGGGGCGTTCCCCCTGAACGCGGCCCGATTGGCCATTGACCACAAAGCGATAGGTCTTGCCGCGATATTTGTAGGCCGCCAGCCACACGGGCAGCAGGATGTGTTTGAAGGTCACATCGCTGATCGTTGTGTCGATGTCGTGAATGCGCTGGCGGTCGCCGCCGATGTCAAACCGCACATCCCGTTCGATCACGCGGGCCATTTTCACACCGGCCTCGTCATACCCTTCGGACAGTTCGACGGTATAAGCCTCGGCCCGGAACCCGGCGAGGTATTCGGGCTGATAGGGTTCGAGTGCCGACAGGTCCCACGGTTCCAGCGCGTCGGTATACCGTTTTGGCAGGCTGCGCGAGGCGAGCACCAGAACATCGTCAAAGAACCTCGCAACGCGGCCCGACGCGGGGCTCCAGCGGATTTTTGGGACACGTTTCACCGTGGTCTTACCGTCGATTTTCACGGTTTCATTCACGTAATAGATGGTGCCGCGTTCGCCCTGGTATCGTGATTTGGTATCCGCATCAAAGGTCCAGTAGGGCACATAGATGCCCTGCATCTTGCGCCCTTTGCGCGCGTATTCCTGTAACCCGTTGGGGGCGAACCACAGCCGCCCCAGCCAATCTGCCATCGCGTTGCGGGCCGTGCGTTCATCCAGTTCAAAGGGTAGCACCCCGCGCGGTTTGATATGGCGGTGCATGCCGGTGTCGGTGACAACCGGGGTCGCGCAGAACGGACATTCGGCGGAATGAGTGTCGGGGTCGAACTCGACCAGGGCCGCGCAATTAGGGCATTGCAGCACGCGGGTCTGTTCGATCTCGGCCTCGGGGAGCTGATGCGCCAGCGCCGTGTCGAAATCCAGCTCGCGCAGCGACGACCGGCCCCTTGCGCGGCTGGCGATGGGCTGGGTGTTGCCGCAATGATCGCACATCAACTGGCCGGTTGCGGGATCGAACCGGTAATCCGCCCCGCATTGTTCGCAGGGAAAGCGGTGCTCTTCGATCATGAGGCCGGCATCAGCCATGTTTGCCCCCGGCATGTTCGATGGTGACCAACTGGGCAATCTGATGCCCTGCGGCCGAGGTATAGCGGATCACGTGACAAAACAGGCGCGGGCGTCCGCCCTTGCGCGTCACCCGGCCGGAAACAGCGCCTGCCTTGCCGTGGGTCACAACCTCTTTCACCTCGATCAGGTCGGCCGCAGGCAGGGCCGCCTGCGCCGCACGAATGGCGTTGCGGCCCGTCACAGCGCCATTGGCGCTGTCCCAGACAGCGTTTTCCGCGATCATGTCGCCCGGCAGTTCCCCCACGCCCATCAGGGCAAGGGCGATGTCTTCGGTGGTCTGGTTCTTGGGCGAGGTCGCGTTGCTGTTTTCACGGCGCACCTCGGTCATGCGGGGGGCGGGGGTGGCATCACGGTGAACAGGCGTGCAAGTTCGGCCACGTCTTCGGCGCGCTTCCATCCGTCCTGACCTTCGGTCCAGACATAGGTGTCCCGCGTCAGCGCCCCGTCACTCGCCATCCGGCCCAGCGAGGCCCGTGAAAACGGCCCCTTGGTTTGCCCGCCTTCGGCAATGTGCCAGACGTGTTCAACCGGCGGGGGCGGGGGTGCCGGTGCCGCCGCAGCAGGCGCCGGGGCCGCGCCCCAGGGGCCGCGCGCCATCTGGCCCGCCATCGCCATGCCCATGCCCGCGCCGAGACCGGCCGCCATGCCACCGCCTGCGGGATTGTTGGCCGCCGATGTCATGGCCTCGGCCGCGGAATATTGCGTGAATTTGCCCAGATCGCCCGCCATGCCCATCGACGTGCGTTTATCCAGCGCGGCCTCGACCGCCTCGGGGAGCGAGATGTTCTCGATATAAAGTTCGGGGATCGTCAGGCCATAGGCCGCAATTGTGTCAGAAATCGCCGTTGCAACCAGCTTGCCCAGATCGGCGGTGTTGGCGGCCATGTCCAGAACCGGAATGCCGCTGGAGGCGATCACGCGGGAAAATTCCTGCACGATGATGTTGCGGATCTGATAGCTGATCTCGTCCATGGTGAATTCGCCGTCGGTGCCGACGATCTCGGTCAGGAAGCGGGCCGGGTCGGTCACGCGGACGGAATAGGTGCCATAGGCGCGCAGGCGCACCGGGCCGAATTCGGGATCGCGCGCAATGATCGGGTTCTTGGTGCCCCATTTCAGATCGTTGAACCGGGTCGTGTTGACGAAATAGATTTCCGATTTGAACGGGCTCTGAAACCCGTGATCCCAATGGTTCAGCGTGGTCAGAACGGGCATGTTGTTGGTTTCAAGCATGTACAGACCGGGCGTGAACACATCCGCCAGCTGCCCTTCGTGCACGAACACCGCCGCCTGGCCTTCGCGCACGGTCAGCTTGGCGCCATACTTGATCTCGTGGCCTTCGCGCTCGAACCGCCAGACCATCGTATCGCGGGTGTCGTCCACCCAATGAATGACATCGATGAATTCACCGGTCAGGAAATCGAAAATACCCATCTACTGGTCCTCTTCAGGTCTGTTCCGGGGGCCGCTTGTCACAGCGACTGCCCCATCATCTCACGTGCGATGATCCTTGTCACCGGGCGCGCCTCGTCTGCGGTCATGCCCTGTTTCAGACGCGGATCATACAGCATTTTCAGGATCATTTCGTCATGGCTGGTCAATAGCGCGAATTCGTCGTCGTCGTTGAAGATCGACGGGCGCGCCGAGGGGCTGTCATTGGGCAGGCCCAGACCTTGCGAGATTTCCTCGTGCACACAACTCAGGCGGACCAGATCCGGGTGTTCGGCCCGGATCAGCGCCACCGCGCGGGTATAGTCATAAGGCGATCGCGCCCCCGACACCGCCACCACAAGGCAATAGAACGACCGCGGCAAGTTGCGGAACAAATCCAGTTCCGTCTGGCTGATGTTCGGGATCAACTGTTGCAGGCGCGTCTGGACAAAGGCGCCGTCATCCTCACCAGCCACAAAGACATGGAAATTCGCACCTGCCCGACCGGTGCTGATGGGATGGCCGGTAATGCGGGCCAGGCGCCCGGCATACTGGTTTATGCGCCCGGTATCCATTTTGCGGCGGGCTTCGGGAACGCTGGCGCCGAATTCGACACCGATGCGCACCGGACCGCTCCAGCGGCTCAGCCTTCCGCCTGGCTCATCGCCTGCGCGCAGACTGGTCCCGGCGCCACGGCGGTATTCGTCAAAGAACACGATCCGTTCGAAATTGGAGGCCACATCGTCGGCGGAATAGGGCGTATCGGGCCCGCCGCCATCGGTGCGCAACAACCCTTGGGTCAGCAGATCATTCTGAACCTTGGTGTAATAGCGCGCCAGTTCCATGCTTTTGGCCGAGGGGGTCACCGGTTTGGGCGCCGCAGGCACCAACCCGGCCGGGCGGACCTGCGGGGGAAGGGAGGTTCGCGGGCTGGGCTCGACACAGGCGGACAGCCAAACGGCGCCGGCCAGGGCCAGCGCCATTTTCATGCCGCGAACGGCCTGTGTCATTGCCCCCATGTGGCGTCCTTAACCGGGTACCGCCGTACCCGAATTGTCGCCCACGCCATCGCGGCGCGCCTTGGCCGCCGCCAGCGTTTCGCGCAGTTCGGCTTCCATCTTCTTCAGCTCTTCTTCGGCGGCAGCGCGCTTGGCCTTGCCTTCATCGGCAATCTTCAGGCTGTCCTGAATGGTGCCGATCAGATCGGCATTGGCCTTTTTCACCGCTTCGATGTCGAACACGCCGCGTTCCATTTCCTCGCGGATCATCTTGTTGCTTTCGCGCAGGTTCCGGGCATTCGCGGTCAGTAATTCGTTGGTCAGATCATTGGCGTCGCGCACGGCGGCCGCCGCTTCGGAGCTGCGCTGGATCGTGACCGCCTGGGCCAGCTGGGTTTCCCAGAGCGGCACGGTGTTCACCAGGGTCGAATTGATCTTGGTCACCAGCGATTTGTCGTTTTCCTGAACCAGGCGGATCGAGGGCAGCGACTGCATCGTCACCTGGCGGGTCAGTTTCAGATCGTGCACCCGGCGCTCAAGATCGTCACGCGCGGCGCGCAGGTCGCGCAGTTCCTGCGCCACCATGACCTGATCGCCCTCGGGCGCGGCCGACACGGCGCTTTCCTTGGTCGGGATGGTGGTCGTGTCCAGCTCGCCCAGCTTTTCCTCGCCGGCGGAAATGTAAAGCGCCAGTTCATCGTAGAACTGCAGCGTCTTTTCATAGAGCATATCCAGCGATTTGATATCTTTCATCAGCTTGTGCTCGTGCCCAAGCAGGTCGTCGGTGACATGGTCGATCTGGCCCTGTACTTCCTCGAAGCGGGCAGTGAACTTGGCAAAAGGCGCGGCGCGGCCCAACAGGCGCTCCCACCAGCTGCGCTCGCGGCGGACGTCCAGTTCGCTGACCGAAAAGCCACGGATCGTGGTCACGATGTTGCGCAGGCTGTCGCCTGCCGGGCCAACATCCTTGTTGCGCACGTCCTGCAACATCGCCTGGCTGATTTCCTGCAACTCGGCCTGAGCGCCCGACCCGAAGCCGACGATCGAGTTGGTGTTACTCATGTCGATTTCGTCCATACGCTTGCGGATTTCCATCCCCAGCGGCGCATCGGCCTTGGCCAGCGGAACCACTTCGGCGGTCGGTTCGGGGAGAATCACGGCGTTCAATTCATCCACCATCGCCAGCGTGTCTTCGGCTTTCTTGCGAACTGTGTCTGACATTCTTTACTTCCTCACTGATTTGCTCCGTGCCTCAGTCGGCGCGGACACCCTCGCGTTGCAACCTTTCGCGCAACACTTCGATTTCTACGGTCAGATCGCTGTGGTCATCCAGCAGCATCTTGCGTGTGCGTGCGGCGAAATTCTGTTCAAGATCGTCCAGCAGCGTTTCATAGTCGGCCCGCGCTTTCTGGTCGGGCGTGCGCGAATAGATGTCGGCGAACTTTATCGTCGCATCGCGTGCACCCAGCAGATACACCGTCAGATACTTGCGCGCCGCGGTCAGGTCGCGCGGGTCTTCTTCGACCGTGCGGAACAATTCGCGCGCGGTGGTCTGGAACCGTTCGACGCGCGCCTCGATCTTGCGGTCGCCAGCGCGTTTGATGGCATCGGTCATCGCGGCAAGATGGGTTTCGGCCTCGTCCACCACACGTGCGACGCGGTCCTGCTGAAAGGTGTCGATCCCTTCCATGCCCTTGCTTTTCAACGGGTCGATGCCAAAGGCAGTCACATGCAGCGCCGCCGCCACCGCGCCGTAAAGGACCGGCGCAATCACGCCGGGGTCATTCTTGTAGGCCGCAATCGCCACGCCGATCCCGGTCAGCGCGGTCGCCACCATCTTGCGCGGAAACGCAGGGCGGCGCGCCACCTTGCGGGCGTTATAGGCCGCCTCGGCCCGCAACCCGCCGCGCAGCAGCCACGCGGCCAACGTCAGAACACCCGCCGCGATCAGCCCAAGGGCCAATCCGATGGCGCCGTCATTCAAAGACAGAAAAACCAAGGGAATCGCAGGCAAAAACAGCGCATTCGCCCGCAGACCCGCGGGTTCAACCCGCACGCCGTCATAGGCGCCACGCTCAGGCAGGCTCAGATCGCTGGGTTGCCCGTCGGGGCTGAATTTTCCGCTGAACCGTTTGGCCATGCCTCAAAGCCCCCCAAGCAAGCCGGTGCATACCCCGAACATCAGGATGATCAATGCCACATAGGCAACTTTCTGCACGCCGCTCGCCGACATGGCGGACCCCCACTTACCCGTTCACAAAAAACCTAAGCGATGCAGGCGCTTCTTGCTAGGGGGAACAATGCGCCCGATGTCGCACGGGCGGGGATTGCGCACATATCCCCGCGACTTGCGACCTAACGCCGTTTTTGCGGGCGGTTGCGCACGACCTTGGCGCGGGTGGGCGGTTTGCCTTTGCCCGGCTTGCCCCCGGCCGGTTTCCCGGCCTGTGGCGCATCATCCTGCATCCCCAGCTGATCCAGCATCACGCGGCGGCGGATCTCTTCCACCTCGCCCTGTTTCAATGTGCCCAGTTGGAACGGGCCATAAGACACCCGCAGCAACCGGTTCACGGTGAACCCGATCGCTTCGATCGCACGACGGATTTCGCGATTCTTGCCCTCGCGCAGGCCCACGGTCAGCCAGGCATTTGCGCCTTGCTGGCGATCCAGCGTCACGGTCATCGGCTGAAACCGCTCGCCGTCCACGGTCAACCCCTTGCGCAGCGGTTCCAGGTCTTCGTCCCTGGGCCGCCCGTTGATGCGCACGCGGTATTTGCGCAGCCATCCGGTGCTGGGCAGTTCCAGCTTGCGCTTGATACCGCCGTCATTGGTCAACAACAGCAACCCTTCGGAATTGAGGTCAAGCCGCCCAACGCTCATCACCCGGGGCATATCCTCGGGCAGGGCATCGAAAATCGTCTTGCGCCCCTGTTCGTCGCGCGCCGTCGTCACCAGCCCCGCGGGCTTGTGATACAGCCACAGCCGTGCGGGCTCGGGCTCTTTCACCGGCTTGCCGTCGACCAGGATCTTGTCGGCTGGCGTCACGTTCAGGGCCGGGCTGTCGATCTGCTTGCCGTTCACCTTGACCCGGCCCGCTTCGATCATGCGCTCCGCTTCACGGCGCGAGGCAACGCCCGCGCGGGCCAGGACCTTGGCGATCCGGTCGCCGGGTGGGGGTGTCGATGTGCTCATGTCCCAGCGCTTAGACCAAATCGCAACCTTGCGAAAGCACCCTTTGGCGGGCAGGTTGGGGCATGGTGTTCAAATCCCATATGAATCAGGCGCTTGACCAGGCGCGCGCCGCCGCAGACCGCGGCGAGGTGCCGGTTGGCGCGGTTCTTGTCGCGCCCGACGGTCACGTGGTGGCCGCCGATGGCAACCGCACGCGGGAAAGGAACGATCCCACCGCCCATGCGGAAATGCTGGTGATCCGGGCCGCCTGTGCCGCCCTCGGATCGGAACGCCTGACCGGTCATGACCTTTACGTCACGCTCGAACCCTGTGCCATGTGCGCCGCCGCCATTTCCGCGGCCCGCATCGCCCGCGTCTATTACGGTGCATCCGATCCAAAATCCGGCGGCGTCGATCACGGTGCGCGGGTGTTCACCCACCCACAGGCCCATCACACGCCCGAGGTTTACGACGGCATCGGCGCCGCCGAATCCGAGGCGCTTTTGAAACAGTTCTTTCAGTCCAAAAGGGAAGGTTCCCCATGTCCGCCAAACAAGACTTAGGCCAATTTGTCCGTGATGCTTTGATAGCGGGCAAGGATCGCGCCAGCATCCGCGACGCATTAGCCAGTTCGGGATGGACCAAATCCGAGGTCGATCAGGCCATGGACGGCTGGGCCGACACCGATTTCACGCCTCCCGTCCCCCGGCCACAGGCGGTGGTTTCGGCCCGTGATTTCTTTGTCTACGCGCTGACCTTCGGCGCGCTGATCTTCGCGGCCAGCTATCTGGTCGTTCTATTTCACCAGCTGATCGACATCATGTTCGAAGACAGCCCCGGTCACTGGCAGCGCAACAATATGCGCTGGGCGATGTCTGTCCTGATCGTCAGCGCTCCGCTTTATCTCTGGCTCACACTGCGCGAACGGGCCAAGCTGGCCGTTGACCCGGCGCTCTATCGCTCGTCCATCCGGAAATGGATGATCTACCTCGCACTCCTGGCGGCGGCAGCGACGCTTCTGGGGGATCTCGTATATGTCATCTATACGTTCCTCAAAGGCGATGTGACGGCGCAGTTCCTGCTCAAGGCGCTTGCCGTTGCGGTCGTGGCCGGCGGCATTTTCCTTTATTACCTCTCCGATATCCGCAAAGGGGACAGCGCATGAACAAGGCCCTTCTGATCCTGTCCGTTGCACTGGTCGCGCTTGCCGTGATCGGCGGCTTTTTTATCACGGGTGGCCCGTACCAGGCGCGGATGGAGAAATACGACCTGACGCGCTGGTCGGACCTCACGTCCGTCGTGAACCAAATGAACTGCAAGAACCCCAGGGGGGATTTGCCTGAGAGCCTCATCATAGAAACGATGCAGGCGTTTTGCAGCGGGGGGACTCATATTTCCGACGATCGGTTCAACGATCCCGAAACCAAGGCGCCATATGAATACCGCGTCACCTCGCCGACGACCTTTCAGATCTGCGCGCGATTTCACGACTTCGAAAGTGCCAGGAATCCCCACCGAAACAACCGGCGCAACGCGCAGTTCGGCCATGTGGTGGACGGCGACCTGGTCTGTTTCAACGGGCGCGTGAACACGTCAGAATAAAGCCGGGCGGTCCGGCCACATTCCGGACCACCCCTTCATCTTGCCAGATAAACTCCGGGGGAGTCGCCCAGCGGGCGACGGGGGCAGCGCCCCCTTAAACCTCGATCGGTTCCAAGACCTGGGGCTCGATCACATCGACCCCCGGCAGCGCGTCTTTCAAGGCATCCGCCGACTGTTCCAGCAGCGGAAAAGTGCGATAGTGGCACGGGATCACCGTCTTGAAATTGAAATACCGCTTGGACGCATAGGCCACGGCCTTCATGTCCATGGTGAAATGGCCGCCCGCACTCAGAATGCCGATGTCCGGTTTATAGTAGTCCCCGAACCACTCCATGTCGGCCATGATGTCCGTATCCCCGCTGACATAGATCGTCTTGCCCTCGGCGCGGATCATGAACCCGACTTCGGACCCGCCGGTGCGCGGCCCTTCGGGGGTGGAAAAGGTCGATGAATGCTCGGCCTTGACCATCGAAACCTTGATCCCGTTCAGGTCGACGGTGCCGCCCTTGTTGAAGCCGATGGTTTCGATGCCTTGGGTCTCTTGCCAATACCCCATCAGGTCGTATTGACCCACGGCCACCGCGCCCAGTTTCTTGCACAGCGACACGACATCGGCCACGTGATCGAAATGCGCGTGGGTCAGCAGGATGTGACTGGCGCCCTCAACCGCTGCGGCATGCTGATCTTCGCTCAACATCGGGTTTCCGGTCAGCCAGGGATCGATCAGGATCACCCTGTTTTCGCTTTCCAGACGGAAACTGCCATGTCCCAGCCAAATGATTTTCATGATCTTCTCCCCTTTGCTCAGGCTCAGAGCCTAGCACCGCATTTTCAAATTGCCACGCTGCATTTGCCGCTGTCGCAATCTTGTGGACCGGGGTTCGGCCTGCCGCTATCACTTGGGGTCAAGGCGCGTCCGCATCCGGGGGAGGAAACAGATGAGCTCACGGTATATGGTCGTATTCGGGGCGTGTCTGACCCAGTTCACCGTCATCGGATTGCTGTTTTCCTTCGGTCTGTTCTTCAAGGTGTTCGAGGCCGAATTCGGCTGGTCGCGTACCCTGTTTTCGGCCAGTTCGGCCCTGTCGTTCTTCATGATGGGCACGCTGGCCATTCTGGGCGGGCGGCTCAGCGACCGCTATGGCCCGCGCCGGGTGTTGGCGGCGACGGGACTGGCCTATGGGCTGGGGTACGCGTTGCTGTCGCAAATTTCGGCGCCCTGGCAGCTGTTCCTGATATTCGGCACGCTGATCGGGGCGGGCCTGGGCACCCATGACGTGGTGACCCTGTCGACCGTCGCGCGCTGGTTCCAGGCGCGCCGCGGGATGATGACCGCGGTGGTCAAGGTGGGCACCGCCGTGGGGCAGATCGTCGTGCCCCCGATCGTGGCGGCGCTGATCGCCTGGCTGGGATGGCGTTCGGCCGTTACGGCGCTGGGCGTCGCGGCGGCGGTCTTGCTGCTGATCGGGGCGCTGTCGATGAAAGCGCCGCCCGTCGTCAAGGTGGCCCAGATGGGCGCGCCGCAGCCCGACCATGACGGCGTCACCTTTGCGCAGGCCCGCAGCGGGCGGCTTCTCTGGACCGTCTGCGCCATACAGTTCCTGTTCTTCCCCACGCTTGTGACCGTGCCGCTGCACCTGCCGGCCCATGCCATGGACCTTGGCATGACCGCCACGGGGGCCGCGACGCTGCTCTCGGTGATTGGCGCGGCCAGTATCTTTGGCCGTCTGGCGCTGGGCCGGCTGATCGACGTGATCGGCGGGCGCATGGCTTATCTGATCTGTCTGAGCGGAATGATCATCGCCCTGATCGGGCTGACCTTCGTCGTCACGCCGGGGCCTCTTTATGCGGTGGTGGCGATCTACGGGTTTTCGCACGGGGCGCTGTTTGTGGTGGTCTCACCCACGGTGGCCGAATATTTCGGCATGCGCGCGCATGGCGCGATTTTTGGGCTGGTCCTGTTCTTTGGCACGCTCGGCGCCTCGGTCGGGCCGATTCTAGCCGGGCGGCTGTTCGATACGACGGGCAGTTATTTTTACGCCTTCCTCACGCTGATCGCGCTGATCTGCCTGTCGCTGCTGCTGACGCTGACCCTGCCGGGGCGCGCGCAAGAAAGGACCGAATCCGCGGTCATCGGCTAAGCGGGGAGGTCATGCGACCGCCTGATGCACCTCGATGACGTTGCCGTCGGGATCGTAAAAGAAAATCTGGTGCCAGCCTGCGACCGCCTGGTTGCCCCAATCCGAATAGGGCACGCCATTGGCCTCAAGATGCGCCTTGAAGGCCGCGATGTCGTCGGTGCGATAGGCGATATGCCCGTGGCTGACAGGGTTGACCGTCTGGCCCGAATTGAACCCGGCCAAAACATCGCGCTGGGCCAGATGGGTCTGGATATGCCCGTCGGTGACAAAGGCGACGTCGCCCGCGTATCCCTTTTTCTTTTCCAGCGTCGGCAGGCCGTTTGCCTCTGCGTCCAGCCCCAGAACATCGCGGTAAAACTGATCCATCCGGTCGACGTTGTCGGTACAGAGATTGATGTGGTGCAGGGTCAGTTTCATTTGGGCGTCCTTGGCAAATCCTTGCGCAACATGCACGCAAATCCCCCGGCCAGACAAGGCATGCGTCAATTATCCGCCCGCAGCGGGGCGTGAATGGCCCCACAGGCTTGCGAGCCGGGGCAGGGGCGGGTAAATGCGCGGTAACGCAGATGAGGGTTCCCCATGTCGATTGACGAAAACACCGCCGCCCGGGTGGCCAAACTGGCCCGGATCAAGGTCGAGGATGACGCGCTGCCGGCGCTGGCCAGCGAATTCAACACCATTCTCGGGTTCATCGAACAGCTGAACGAAGTGGATGTAGAAGGGGTTGAACCGATGACCTCGGTCACGCCCATGCGGCTCAAGCGGCGCGAAGATGTCGTCACGGACGGAAACCAGCAGGACAAGATCCTGTCCAATGCGCCCGATGCGCGCGAAGGGTTCTTTGCGGTCCCCAAGGTGGTGGAATAATCATGAGCGATCTGAACAAACTGGGCCTGGCCGAGGCCCGCGCCCTGCTGCGCAAGGGCGAAACCACATCCCGGGAGCTGACCCAATCCTGTCTGGATGCGATTGACGCGGCCGATGCGCTGAACGCCTTTGTCCACAAGACGCCCGATCTCGCGATGGAGCGGGCCACGGCGGCGGATGAGCGGATCAAGGCGGGCGATGCGCCCGCGATGTGTGGTCTGCCGATCGGCATCAAGGATTTGTTCTGCACCCAGGGTGTGCCCAGCCAGGCGGCCAGCCGCATTCTGGAAGGGTTCAAGCCCGAATATGAGTCGACCGTCAGCCAGAATCTGGCCGACGCGGGGGCAGTCATGCTGGGCAAGCTGAACATGGACGAATTCGCCATGGGGTCGTCCAATGAAACCAGCGTCTATGGCAACGTGATCAGCCCCTGGAAACGTGATGGCGACACCGCCGACCTGACACCGGGCGGATCATCGGGCGGATCGGCCTCGGCCGTGGCGGCCGATCTGTGCCTGGCCGCGACCGGCACCGACACCGGCGGCTCGATCCGCCAGCCTGCGGCCTTTACCGGCACCGTTGGGATCAAGCCGACCTATGGGCGCTGCTCGCGCTGGGGCATCATCGCTTTTGCCTCCTCTCTCGATCAGGCGGGGCCGATGACGAAATCGGTGCGTGACGCGGCGATCATGCTGGAAACCATGTGCGGCCACGACCCCAAGGACAGCACAAGCGCCGATCTGGCCGTGCCGGATTTCGAGGCGATGCTGACCGGAGACATCAAGGGCAAGAAAATCGGCATTCCACAGGAATACCGCATGGACGGCATGCCCGCAGAGATCGAAAAGCTGTGGGCGGATGGCGCCGACATGCTGCGCGACGCAGGCGCCGAGATTATCGATATCTCGCTGCCGCACACCAAATACGCGCTGCCGGCGTACTACGTGATTGCCCCGGCCGAGGCGTCCTCGAACCTCGCGCGCTATGACGGGGTGCGCTATGGCCACCGCGCGACACTGGCGCAGGGCGATGGCATCACCGAGATGTACGAAAAGACCCGCGCCGAAGGGTTCGGCCACGAGGTACAGCGCCGCGTGATGGTGGGCACTTATGTTCTGTCCGCCGGGTTTTATGACGCCTATTATAACCGCGCGCGTCGCGTGCGCACCCTGATCAAGAAGGATTTCGAAGATGTCTTTGCCAAGGGCATCGACGCGATCCTGACGCCGGCCACGCCGTCGGCGGCTTTCGGTCTGGGCGAGATGACCGATGCCGATCCGGTGCAGATGTACCTGAACGACGTGTTCACCGTGACCGTGAACCTTGCCGGGCTGCCGGGTATCAGCGTTCCGGCGGGTGTGGATCGCCAGGGGCTGCCGCTGGGTCTGCAACTGATCGGGCGTCCCTGGGAAGAGGGCGATTTGCTGAACACAGCCTTTGCGCTGGAATCCGCGGCCCAGTTTGTGGCCAAGCCGGGCAAATGGTGGTAAAAGCGCGCCCAAGCAAAAGCAAAAACGGCGAGGCGGCGGTTATGCGTCCTATTCATTCGATCCTTCTGATGGGGGTTCTTGCGGCCTGTGGGGAAATCCCCGACAGCGGCGCGGGCGCCTATTTCGACAGTTCTGCCGAGGCGCGCCAGGCGCGTGAATTGCAGCTGTCCGGGCAGGGGGCCGCGAACATCGTCCAACCCGGCGCCCTGTCGGACGAAGCGCGCCCGGTGACCATCGTGCCGGCCGCCTCGACCGTGACGGCCGCCCCGCTGGGCGACCCCATGCCGATGGCGAGCGCGCAGGACAGTTCGGCCGACCTCGCGGCCGAGGCGGCGGCGGCCCTTGCGGCCTCAAGCGCCAATTCAGGCGTGGCCCCGGTCAATGCCAGCCCGTCCAACCCGGCGCCGGTGACCCTGAACAATCCCGGCATTTCGGATGAAAACGACTTTGCCGCCGTGTCCAACCGCCAGACCATCGAAAGCGACGCGGAACGCATCGCGCGCAACCGCGAACAGTACCAGGTGATCCAACCGACCGCGCTGCCCAGCCGGTCTGGCAGCGGCGGACCCAACATCGTGACCTATGCGCTGGAAACCAAACACGCCCGCGGCACCCGCCTTTACAGCCGGTCGGGCATAAATCTGGCCGCGCGGGCACAGCGCGCCTGTGCAGGCTATCCCTCGGCGGACCAGGCGCAGATCGCGTTTCTGGCCAAGGGCGGCCCGGAACGCGACCGTCTGGGGCTGGACCCGGATGGGGACGGATATGCCTGTTCGTGGAACCCGGCCCCTTTCCGGGCGGCCGTGAACAACTGAACCGCGTGTCCGCTGTCTGGCATCCTTCGCCAAATTTCACCGAACGCCGCGACGGGCTGACCCCGTCGCTGGTGGTATTGCATTTCACCGCGATGGACTCGGCGCAGGCCGCGCTTGACCGCCTGTGCGACCCCAAGGCCGAGGTTTCGGCGCATTACCTGATTTCCAGCGACGGCACCCTGTTCCAGATGGTGCAGGAAGAGATGCGCGCCTGGCACGCCGGGGCGGGCGAGTGGGCTGGAGTGGACGACATCAATTCGCGTTCGATCGGGATCGAACTGGACAATACCGGCGCACATCCGTTTTCCGAGCCGCAGATGCGCGCGCTTGAGAACCTGCTGGCCGGGGTGATGCAGAGATGGGATATTCCGGCGCGCGGGGTGATCGGCCATTCCTGCATGGCGCCGGGGCGCAAGTTCGATCCCGGCGCGCGGTTCGACTGGGCGCGGCTGGCCCGGAGTGGGCTGGCGGAGATGCCCGCGCCTGCGGTGTGCCCGTGCCCCGACATGGCCCGGTTCCGTGACATGGCCCGCGCTGCGGGGTTCACCGCCCAGGCCGAGCCTCAGACGCTGCTTGAGGCCGTGCGCCTTCGCTATCGCCCGTGGGGGCGTGGCCCGCTCAGCGCGGCGGATATGGGCGTTTTGGCCGCCCTGTGCCCGGATTTGCCTGCGTCCTGAACCCCTTGGCGCAACGCGGCCTGCTTGACCGGGCACCTATTCATGCATAAGTGCGATTCTGCGCGGAGGGCCGGATGGCCGCGGGGCCCTTGGGTTCCGAGGAAAGTCCGGACTCCAAAAAGCGACGGTGCCGGGTAACGCCCGGGCGGGGAAACCCGACGGAAAGCGCCACAGAAATGAAACCGCCGGTCCACGGGCCGGTAAGGATGAAACGGTGGGGTAAGAGCCCACCGCGCCCCTGGTAACAGGGGTGGCACGGCAAGCCCCACCGGGAGCAATGCCAAATAGGACCCCCGCGCGGGCTGGTCCCGGCAACGGGATACCGCCGCTAGGCTGGCTTTTGCCAAGAGGGGTCGGGTTGGCAGCTTGACGCCTCTGGCAACAGGGGCGCTAGAAGAATGGTCATCGAACCGGGGCAACCCGGGGAACAGAATCCGGCTTACAGGCCCTCCGCGCGTTAATATTCACCCACCGGAACCACCGTTTTTGGGCGCCAGATTGCCCCTTAAATGTTTCGCGCGCGAAACATTTTTCCGGTAACCCGTTGAATGCTTTGGAGCGTGCGCGGGTGTAACGATTGGGGCCGTCCCACCGGGTTTTTGCACGATTCGTGCGGCCATTGGGCGCCGGGGCGTCAAAAGCAGGGGATTCCGCAAGGAAGCGGTTGACTCGGACCTGTGCTTGGGTAAAAGGCGGGCTTCAAGAGATTTCACGGGCCAGACCTATGCCCGGTGCAGGAGAACGATAATGGCGAAGCCAACCACCATCAAGATCCGCCTGAATTCGACCGCAGGCACGGGCCACTTCTATGTCACCAAGAAAAACGCCCGCACAATGACCGAAAAGATGATCGTTCGTAAATACGATCCGGTTGCGCGCAAGCACGTCGAATACAAGGAAGGCAAGATCAAGTAACTGATCGCCACCTTTGACGGAATGACAGGGGCCCGCCATGTGCGCGGCCCTTTTCTTTTGCGCATTTGACCTGGTCATGCGCCGGTCCCTGCGTTGCACAGTGGCACCACTGGCCGTGCTGGCTATACGCCGGCCCTTGGCGGGGGAGACCGGATTGACCTAACGTTCCGGTCACAAAAACAAGAAAATGAGCAGACCATGAAAATCAAAGCAATCAGCCTGCTGGCGCTGGGCCTGTGCCTTGCCGCCTGTGAAAAGGAAAAGGGTGTCGGGTTTACCGGTATCGGTCAGGAGTCGACGCAATCGTCCCATTCGGGATATGCGCTGGACTTCAAAGGGCTGGCACCTGCTGCTCCGACGTCGGCAAGCAAGCCGAGCGGCAAGGCCACGCGCTGACCCGGCCAGGGAACCGTCCGGCAAATTCCCGACAGCTTTGCCTGTGCGTGGGGTGACGCCATACGGCGGGGCTGACATCCACTGTTGTGGGGCGTACCAAAACAAAAAAGGGCCGGTCTTGCGACCGGCCCTTGTTCGTTTTGACTGTCTGTGGCGCGATTATTCGCGGTTGCCCAGCAACTGCAGCAAGAACATGAACATGTTGATGAAGTCCAAGTACAGGTTCAGTGCGCCCATGATGGCGGCCTTGCCCAGCCATTCGCTGTCGCCGTGCTGTGCGTGGGACAGGTAGGTGTTCTTGATATTCTGCGTGTCATAGGCGGTGAGGCCTGCAAAGATCAGAACACCCAGGATCGAGATCGCGAAGGTGATCGCAGGCGAGCCCAGAAAGATGTTGATGATCATCGCAACGATCAGGCCGATCACACCCATGATCAGGAAGCTGCCCCAACCCGAGATGTCCTTTTTGGTCGTGTAGCCGTAAAGCGACAGACCGGCGAAGGCGATCGAGGTCACCAGGAAGACTTGGATGATCGACTGCCCGGTATAGACCAGGAAGATCGAACTGATCGAAAGGCCCATCACGGCGGCAAAGGCGTAGAACACCAGCTGCGCACCGGCCGCCGACAGGCGGTTGATGGCGGCGCTGAAGCCGAAGACGAATGCCAGCGGGGCAAACATGATGACCCATTTCAGCGGTGACGAATACAGCGTCATGCCCAGATCGGTCAGGTACTTGTTCGCGCCGATCTGCGCCACGCCCTGGGACGGATCGGTCGTTGCGGCCAGCCCGGCAATGGCCCAGGCGGCGAAAAACGTGATGAGCATGCCCACGGACATAGTGCCGTAGACCTTGTTCATGTGGGCGCGCAGGCCCTCGTCGATTTGCGCCGCGCGGGCACCGACCGTGGCGCGGCCTGCCATGCGGGACGTGTCAAATTCAGCCATTCGTGGTCTCCATACAACACAAAATGATGCCCGCAGGCCCATGCCAGCGGATCTCCCCTACCATATTGGTCAGGAATGGCATTTTTTCAAGCATTTCAGGGCAAAAATGAGGTCCAGATGCATAAAAAAGACCGCGCCCGTTTTGGACGCGGTCAATCTGTGCAGGCCATGGGTTCAGCAGTACCAGTTGGACGGCGCGTCCCAAAAGCCGCGCTGTGCCTCGGCGTTGGCCTGTTCGCGTGTCAGGCCGACGTCGCGCAGGGCGGCATTGTCCAGCGATTTCAACGCCTGGCGCTGACGCCACAGGCCGAAATACTGCGACAGGGTTGGCTTGGAAAACCGGCTGGCGCCACAGGTGGCGCGACGGGGCAGGGCATATGTCATGGTCGTGGTCCTTTCTGTTTCCGTGATGGATAGTTGGAGGTCAATCAATTTCCTTGATGTATATGGGGGAATGTGGTTCATTTGAAAAACGAATGTTTTTGAACTTACCCATCAAGGATTGTGATGATGCGGAATTTGGACATAACCACCCTGCGTTCTTTTGTGGCCGTCGCGGATTCAGGCGGCGTCACCCGGGCGGCCGGATTTCTGCATCTGACCCAGTCTGCGGTGTCGATGCAGCTAAAACGATTGGAGGAACTGCTTGGGCTGCAATTGCTGGACCGGTCGGGGCGCACCATCGCGCTGACCGCCTCGGGCGAGCAGTTGCTGACCTATGCGCGGCGCATGGTGGCGCTGAATGACGAGGTCATCGGCCGCCTGACCGATCAGGCCTTTGAGGGCGAGGTTGTTCTGGGGGTGCCCCATGACATCGTTTATCCGGCAATCCCGCGTGTCCTGCAGCAGTTCAACGCCGCCTTTCCGCGGGTAAAGGTTCAGTTGCAGACGCTGAACACCACCGCTCTCAAGCAGAAATTTGAACGCGGCGAATGCGACGTCATCCTCACGACCGAGGCCGAACGAGTGCCTGGGGCGGAAATCCTGACCAGCAAGGCGCTGCATTGGGTCGGGGCCATTGGCGGGTCTGCCTGGCGGCAACGCCCTCTGGATCTGGCGCAGGGGCGGCATTGTATCTTTCGGCCCTTCGTTCTGAAGTCACTGGAAGAGGCGGATATCGAATGGAACATGTCCGTCGACACGGATTCGGACCGCACGCTTGAGGCGACGGTTTCGGCCGATCTGGGCGTTCAGGCCCTGTTGGAAGGGACCTTGCCGCCGCATCTTGAAGTGATCGAACATGACGGCGCGCTGCCGCCGTTGCCGGTGCACCACATCAACTGCTACGGCGGCGATAAGGGCGGCGAGGTGTTTGAAACCCTGACGAAACTGTTGCGGCAGGCCTTTAACGAAGGTCAGTCCAAGCCGCGTCTGGCGGCGGCAAGCTGATCAGCGGATCCTGATCACCACCTTGCCGGTGGATTTGCGGGTGCGCAAAAGGTCCATCCCCTCGCGCACCTGATCCAGGGGCAGGACATGGCTGACATGGGGGCGCAGTTTGCCCTGTGAATACCAGTTGGTCAGGGTGGCCAGGCTGTTGCGCACCACGTCGGGGCGGAAATTCATGTATCCGCCGATGTAGAAACCGATCACATCCAGGTTCTTGACCATCAGATGATTGGCCGGGATTTGCGGCACCTCGCCGCTGGCAAATCCGATAGCGATCAGCCGGCCTTCGGGGCGGCAGGCGCGGAAGGCGGCCTTGAACGCGGCGCCGCCGACGGCATCATAGACGACATCCGCCCCGCCCAAATCCAGAACCCGTTGGCGCAAATCCTCGGAATCATCGATCAGGTGATCGGCCCCGGCCGCCTGTGCCACGGCCAGTTTGTCGGCCCCGCGGGCATGGGCGATGACCGTCGCGCCCATCAGCTTGCCGATTTCGACCGCCGTCAGCCCGACACCGCCCGCCGCGCCGGTGACCAGCAGCGTTTCGCCCGGTGCCAGCCGCGCCCGGTGCGCCAGGGCCATGTGACTGGTGCCATAGGCGATCTGAAACGCGGCGCCGGTTTCGAAATCCATGTCGTCGGGCAGGGCGATGGCGCGGTTGGCATCGAACACCCCCTGTTCCGCCAGCCCCGCCTGACCTGAAAAAACCGCCACCCTGTCGCCGATTTTGAAGCCTGAAACCGACTCACCCACGGCGTTGATGATTCCGGACACTTCCATCCCAAGCGTAAACGGTAAGGCCGGAATGTCCTGATAGGTTCCATTTTGCATCAAAAGGTCCGCAAAGTTCAGACCGCAGGCATAAATGTCCAACCGGATTTGATCTGCCCCTGGTAGAGGCGCCGGAATATCGTAAAAATCAGCGGGTTGGTCTGCTTTCAGCAGTCGATAGGCGCGCATGGGAACTCCGAAAATGAAGGATTTTCATATTTGATTCAGGGATTTTCTTGACGATGGTCAACGACTAACGCAACGTCAGGTCATCTTTTGGTAGCAGCGTGTGAAACTTGGCTCGAATAATGAAAACAGGCCAATCGACGCACTCAACCGTAGGGATTATAGCTTGCCGGGGGAATCAACCTTCTTGAATTCAACCCAAAAGCACGTAGTATTTGATTGTGGTGCGGCGGGGGTCGCAATGTTGGGAACGATACGAACCATCAAACATGTCGCATTGGGCGGCGGGTGCTGGTCCTTCGTTTTTGGCCCGAAAAGTAGCCAGTAAGTAAAGGAGAGAAGCATGACCCATCCAGTAGACGTGCACGTCGGAAAGCGCGTACGGCATCGTCGATGGCTGATTGGCATGACCCAGCAGCAGCTAGCCGAACAGGTCGGTATCAAGTTCCAGCAAATCCAGAAGTACGAGACCGGGGCCAACCGGATCAGCGCGTCTCGCCTCTGGGATATTGCGGATGCACTGGATGTTCCGGTCGCCTTCTTTTTCGAAGGTCTGGACGAAGAACAAAGCCAGGAGCACGCCGGAGCGGAAAACCCGAAGTCGAACGTTCCTGCCGACCTGATGGGCGACAAGGAAGCATTGGACCTTGTCCGGTCCTACTATGCGATCCCGGAAAACCAGCGTCGCCGCCTGTTTGATCTGGCGCGCGTCCTGAGCGACGTGGCCTGATACAGCCGACATCTTGAAACTTGAGCTTGCGAGTGGCACTTGGGGAGCATGACACCCCAAGTGCTCTCAGATTTCGATGTGGCTCAGACCATGGCTGACGCGGCCCGCGCGGCCATTTTGCCGTATTTCCGCCAGTCCGGGCTTATGTCTGACAACAAGCTGGTCGACGGGTTTGATCCGGTGACCGAGGCCGACCGGGCCGCCGAAACCGCGATGCGCGATATTCTGGCCCTGCACCGCCCCGACGATGGCATCTGGGGCGAAGAATTCGGAAAACACGAAGGTCCCAGCGGACGTCAATGGGTCCTGGACCCGATTGACGGCACGCGCGGGTTTATCTCGGGCACGCCCACCTGGGGCGTTCTGATTGCGCTCAGCGATGAGAACGGGCCATTTCTGGGCATGATCGACCAGCCTTACACGGGCGAACGGTTCGTCGGCGGCGACGGGCGTGCGACCATGTCCGGACCGCATGGCGAGCGGGCGTTGAAGGTGCGCGGCACCTCGCGTCTGGATCAGGCGATCCTGTTCTCCACATTTCCCGAAGTTGGCACCGCCGCGGAGGGCGCGGCCTTTCGCGCCGTGTCGGAACAGGTGCAGCTGACACGCTATGGCATGGATTGTTATGCCTATGCGCTGCTGGCGGCCGGGCAGATCGATCTGGTGATCGAGGCGGGGCTCAACGCCTATGACATTCAGGCGCCGATCGCGGTGATCGAAGCCGCGGGCGGCATTGTCACCAACTGGCGCGGCGACCCGGTGCACCAGGGCGGGCAGGCGGTGGCGGCTGCTACACCGGAGTTGCACGCCGCGGCGCTGGAATTGCTAAAGGACGCGGCAACGAGTTGAGCAGGGCCGAACGCCGGGCTAACATGCTGTGGCGTCAGGCTCTTTCCCCCGTTTTCCGTCTGGCGTTGCATCATCTGCATCCCGAGACGGGTCGGTCCGGCAAAGGATGACCCATGATGCGCGAAACCCTGATCAAAAATGTTGACATGATCCTGACGATGGACGCCGCCCGCCGCGAACTCGGCGGCGCGGATATCCTGATCCGGGGTGGCGTGATCGCAGAAATCGGCCACGGCCTGACCACGGCAGGCGATACGGTGCTGGCCACCGGATGCGTTGTGACACCGGGGCTGGTCAACACGCACCATCACCTGTTTCAGACCCTGACGCGCGCGGTGCCCGGCGGGCAGGATGCGTTGCTGTTTGACTGGTTGAAAACGCTCTACCCGATCTGGGCGCGGTTCGGACCCGAGGAAATGCATGTTTCGGCCCTTGTCGGCTTGGCGGAACTGGCGCTGTCGGGCTGCACGCTCAGTTCGGACCACCTCTATCTCTATCCCAATGGCGCGCGACTGGATGATACCATCGCCGCCGCCTGTGAGATCGGGATGCGGTTTCACCCCACGCGCGGGTCGATGAGCATCGGTGAAAGCAATGGCGGTCTGCCCCCGGATCATCTGGTCGAGGCAGATGGCGCCATTCTTGAGGATTGCATCCGTGTGATCGACACGCACCACGACGCGTCCGAGGGCGCGATGGTGCGCGTGGGCGTTGCCCCTTGTTCCCCGTTCTCCGTCAGCCGCGAGTTGATGCGCGATGCGGCGCTGCTGGCGCGGGACAAGGGCGTGATGCTGCACACCCACTTGGCCGAGAATGATGAGGATATCACCTATAGCGAGGCCCAGTTCGGCTGCCGCCCCGGGCAATATGCCGAGGATCTGGGCTGGACCGGGTCCGACGTGTGGCACGCGCATTGCGTGAAGCTGGACGGCGCGGAAATCGACCTTTTCGCACGCAGCCAGACGGGCGTGGCCCATTGCCCCTGCTCGAACTGTCGGCTCGGCAGCGGTATCGCGCCGTTGCGGGCGATGCGGGACAGGGGCGTGCCGGTGGGTCTGGGCGTCGATGGATCGGCGAGCAACGACAGCGGCAACCTGATCGATGAGGCGCGCCAGGCGATGCTGCTGCAGCGCGTAACGCAAGGGGCCGATGCGATGAGCCCGCGCGAGGCGCTGGAATTGGCAACACGCGGGGGGGCAGATGTGTTGAACCGGCCCGACTGCGGACGGATCGCTGCTGGCAAGCGTGCCGATATCGCCATCTGGGATACCACAGGAATTGAAAGCGCGGGCAGCTGGGACAAGGCCGCGCTGCTGCTGGCCGGCCCGCGCCGCGTGAAACATCTGTTCATCGAAGGCAGACAGGTGGTCGCGGACGGGCAGATCACCACCATCGATCTGCCCCGCGTCATCGAACGACAGGACAAACTCGCCCAACGACTGGCCAAGTAACACCAACCTTTTTTCATCTTGCCAAGAAAACTCTCGCCGGAGGCACTGCGCCCGCGCAGCGGGCGCAAAGATAATGAACATGGCGCGGCATGCGCCGCCTTTCGGGCGGGACATGGCTAAATTGTGCGCTACCGCGCATTTTCGATTCTGAAATCTGACAGGCGACGCTCCGGTCAACGGTCGGGGCGACCGTTGATCCAGACCTGGGCGATGGCACGGTCATCGCCCATCATCAGGGTGGGAAACAGTGCCTCCCACAGGGTGTCCGCGCGCGCCATGCGCTGCGCGATGGCGGGCGTCGACGCAAGGTCCAGAACGACAAGGTCCGCCTCCATCCCCGGGGCGATATTGCCGATGCGATCGCCCATGTGCAGCGCCTGTGCCGAGCCTTGGGTGCCCAGCCAGAGCATTTGCGCCGGGTGCAGGGCGGTGCCGCGCAGCTGGGCAATCTCATAGGCCGCCGCCATGGTGCGCAGCATGGAAAATGAAGATCCGCCCCCGGTATCGGTGGCCAGCCCGATCCGCTGGCCCTGGGCCATAAGCCC
The DNA here is from genome assembly GCF_054482635.1 of Arenibacterium sp. CAU 1754. Taxonomy (NCBI): domain Bacteria; kingdom Pseudomonadati; phylum Pseudomonadota; class Alphaproteobacteria; order Rhodobacterales; family Paracoccaceae; genus Arenibacterium; species Arenibacterium sp. CAU 1754. The sequence continues at coordinate 1,311,090 of NZ_JBTLRG010000001.1, read as the reverse complement.
GGACATGTCGAACAGGCCCGATCCGATGAACGTGTTTGAGGTCGGGCAGTGGATCAGCGCCGCGCCCACTTCGGCCAGGCGGTCCCGTTCCCGGGGCTCAAGATGGATCGCATGCCCGTAAAGACCCCGCGCGCCCAGCAAGCCGTGGGTTTCATAGGTGTCGAGGTAGTCCCGCGCCTCGGGGTAAAGCCCGCGCACCCATTCGATTTCATCGGTCTGCTCGCTCAGATGGGTCTGCATCAGGCACTCCGGGTATTCGCCCCAAAGAGCGCCAAGCGCATCAAGCTGTTCGGGCGTGGACGTCGGTGAAAACCGCGGCGTGATCGCATAGCTGAGCCGGTCAACCCCGTGCCAGTGTTCGATCAGGGCCTTGCTGTCGTCATAGGCCGATTGCGCCGTGTCGCGCAGCCCCTCTGGCGCATTGCGGTCCATGCAGGTCTTGCCGGCGACAATGCGTTGCCCCCGGCGCTGTGCCTCGGTCATGATCGCCGCGACGCTGGTCGGGTGGATGGTGCAAAAGCTGCAGACCGTCGTGGTGCCGTTTGCGCGGGTCAGGTCCAGGTATCGCGCGGCGATTTCAGCCGCGTAACCGGGATCTTCAAATTGCATTTCCTCGGGGAAGGTGTAGGTGTTCAGCCAGTCGATCAGCCGTTTGCCCCAACTAGCGATGATGGCGGTCTGCGGATAATGCGCATGCGCATCCACGAATCCGGCGGTGATGAGGTGATTGCTGTGATCGACCACAGTTACATCCGGGTGGTCGGCGCGCAGGGCCTGAAACGCCCCGGTTGCCAGAACATGCCCGTCCTTCAGGACAACCGCCTCGTCGATGCGCACGGATTCGGCCGGATCGCAGGAAAACGGAGACTGGACAAAGGACAGAACCTGCCCTTTGAGAAGGATCGGGGCGCTCATTTTGTGGGGTCCTTTCAGGCGCGGGTCATATCGGCACGATAAACGGCGCATTTGCCGGGGTAAATTGCGCTATTGTCATTGTTTTCTACCAGCCGCTTCTTTTAGTTTGCTGACAATCGCGCAGGGGGACGGGACATGAGCACAGGCACCGAAGAGGGCGTCATCGACCAAACCCGCGAGGATGACGCTTATTCGCTGAATCGCAAGGCCGTCGCGGCGATCCTCTATGCGGTCGACATCGAGGACCGTGACAAGCTGATCGAGTTGATGGAGCCGCTGCATGCGGCCGACATTGCCGACCTTCTGGAACAAATCAACGCGTATGACCGCACGCGGCTGATTCGTCTCTATGACCGCGAATTCGACGGGGATATCCTGTCGGAACTGGATGAAAGCATCCGCGAAGAGGTGATCAGCATCCTGACGCCGCAGGTTCTGGCCGAGGCTGTGCGCGAACTGGAAAGCGACGATGTCGTCGATCTGGTCGAGGATCTGGAAGAGCCCCAGCAAGAAGCCATTCTGGACGCGCTGGAAGAATCCGACCGTGTCGCCGTTGAAATGGCGCTGTCCTATCCGGAGAATTCCGCCGGTCGTCTGATGCAGCGCGAAGTGGTCATGGCGCCCGAGCATTGGAACGTTGGTCAGGCCATCGATTATTTGCGCAGCTCGGAAAATCTGCCCGACCAGTTCTATCACGTCGTTCTGGTCGACCCGCGCCTGCATCCGATCGGTAACATCACATTGGGCAAGTTGATGGGCGCGCGGCGCGACGTGCCGCTGGCCGATCTGACAGAAGAAGTGTTTCAGGTGATCCCGGTCGATCAGGACGAAGAGGACGTCGCCTATGCGTTCAACCAGTACCACCTGATTTCGGCGCCAGTGGTCAACGAAGAGGGGCGGCTGGTCGGGCAGATCACCATCGACGATGCCATGGTCGTTCTGGATGAAGGCCACGAAGAGGACATTCTGCGCCTGGCGGGTGTCGGGGAAAGTTCGCTGTCGGACCGGGTGATCGAAACCGTGCGCGGGCGATTCCCGTGGCTGGCGGTGAACCTGGTCACGGCCATTCTGGCGTCACTGGTTATTGCCGAGTTCGATCAGGTCATCGCGCAATTCGTAGCGTTGGCCATCCTGATGCCGATTGTTGCCTCGATGGGGGGGAATGCAGGGACACAATCGCTCACGGTTGCGGTGCGCGCGCTTGCGACGCGCGACCTGACCGGGTCGAACGTGTGGCGGGTGATCCGGCGTGAGGTTCTGGTCGGGCTGGCCAACGGTATCTTCTTTGCCGTCATCATGGGGCTGATCGGATATGTCTGGTTCGGTTCGATCGGCCTTGCCGCGGTGATATCGGCGGCGATGATCATCAACCTTGTGGTGGCCGGGCTGGCGGGCACGGTCATTCCGATCATTCTGGACAAGCTAAACGTCGATCCGGCGCTGGCCTCGGGTGCCTTTGTGACGACGGTAACGGACGTGGTCGGGTTTTTCGCCTTTCTGGGCTTTGCCGCGTTGTACCTGCTGTGAGCGATCTGGACGCCCTGAAACAGGCCGCGCGCAAGGCGGCCTTTGCCCGGCGCAAGGCCGCACATGAAGCCGTGGCCCCCGGCGCGGCGGGGCATCTGAGCGAGGTTCTGGCCGGCTATCGCGGTATGCCGTTGGCCGGGTACATGCCGATCCGCACCGAAATTGACCCGACCCCGGCCATGGCCGAGGCCGCCGCGCATGGGCCCGTGGGCGTGCCGGTGATCCAGGGCGCGGCGCAACCGCTGAAATTCAGCCGGTGGGAGCCCGGGGGGGACATGAAACCCGGCCCCTTTGGCGCGATGATCCCGGTGGTGGATGATTTCTTTGATCCGGAAATCCTGATCGTGCCGCTGGTGGCCTTCGATCTGAATGGCGGGCGTCTGGGCTATGGCGGTGGGTTTTACGACCGCACGCTGGAGCAGTTGCGCGCGCAGCGCCCGACGCTGGCGATCGGATTTGCCTACGAGGCGCAGCGGGACGATGCACTGCCGCTGGAGCCGACGGATCAGCCGCTGGACATGATCGTGACCGAGGCCCGGATCATCTCCCTGCGCGGGTAAACCGGCGCCTCGGCACTCACGACCGGTCACAAAAATGTGTGTGGAAACCTGCTCTCCCCCCGGCTTAGCGGGCCGGGACGGAAATCAACCCCCGCGCATCCAGAAAATCACCTCATCCAACGCCGCATCAAGGCCGTAGCACGTTCAGTCGCCACAGCAGGCGATCCTTATCAAAACGGGAGACCATATTATGCTACGTCGTACTTTTTTCGCCCTGACCGCCGCAACCGCCCTGTCGGGGGCCGCATTTGCCGGGGGGCATTCCAAGGACATCGTCGATACTGCTGTCGAGGCGGGCAGCTTCACAACGCTGGTGGCTGCGGTGCAGGCCGCCGGTCTGGTTGATACCTTGAAGGGCGAGGGACCGTTCACTGTGTTCGCGCCCACGGACGAGGCCTTTGCCGCGCTGCCTGAAGGCACGGTTGAATCGCTGCTGAAACCGGAAAACAAGGACCAGCTGGTGTCGATCCTGACCTATCACGTGGTGCCGGGCAAAGTCATGAGTGGCGATCTGAGCGACAATATGATGGCCACCACGGCCCAAGGCGGTGACGTTACAATCACCACGACCGGTGGCGTCAAGGTGAACGGCGCAAATGTCGTGAGTGCCGATATCGAAGCCGACAACGGCGTGATCCACGTCATCGACGCAGTCATCATGCCCAAGTAACTTATGGAACGCTGGCCCCATCCCGTCGGGGTGGGGCCGTCACGTGACGCTTGCTCTTGCGCGACGCTGAGCATACCACGCGAATATGAGACTTCTTTTTCTGGGTGATGTGATGGGCCGCGCGGGACGCAAGGCCATCAGCGAGAACCTGCCCCGGCTGCGCGCCGAGTGGCGGGCAGATTTTGTTGTGGTCAATGGCGAAAACGCGTCAAACGGCATGGGCCTGACCGGCGACCATGCCAAGGCCCTTCTTGAAGCAGGGGCCGATTGCGTGACGCTAGGCGATCATGCGTTCGATCAGAAAGAGATGTTGCAATTCATCGAAACGGAACCGCGCATCGTCCGCCCGATCAATTTTGCCAAGGTCGCGCCGGGGCGGGGGCATCGGATGTTCACCGCACAGAACGGGCGCAAGGTTCTGGTGGCGCAGGTTCTGGGTCAGGTGTTCATGAAACGCCCCTTTGACGATCCGTTTTCCGCGATCGAACCGGTTTTGAAATCGCACCCGCTGGGGGGGCAGGCGGCGGCGGTGATCGTCGACATGCATTGCGAGGCGACCTCGGAGAAGATGGCGATGGGCCATTATTGCGATGGGCGCGCCAGTCTGGTGGTCGGCACGCATACGCATGTGCCCACAGGGGATGCGCAGGTATTGCCGGCTGGCACCGGGTACCTGACCGATGCGGGGATGTGCGGCGATTACAATTCGGTCATCGGCATGGACAAGGTGGAACCGATGCGCCGGTTTATCACGGGCATGCCCAAGGCGCGGTTCACGCCGGCCTTGGGTGAGGCGACCCTGTCGGGCGTTTTCGTTGAAACCGATGACAAATCGGGTGTGGCCAAATCGGTGCGCATGATCCGCGTTGGCGGTCGTCTGGAACAGGCGGTCCCGTGAGCCGGGGCGAAAAGCTTACCTTTACCGTCCTCTTGCTGTTGCTTGGGGCGGGGTGGGGCGTGACCCAGCCGCTGACGAAAATAGCTGTCAGCACCGGGCATGGTCATTTCGGGCTGATCTTTTGGCAACTGGTGATCGGGGCAGGCGCGATGTGTATCGCATCGCTTGTGCGCGGGTCGGGACTGCCGTGGTCGCGCGGGGCGCTCAGGGTCTATGTGGTGATCGCATTCATCGGAACGCTGATCCCGAATTCCACGTCCTATCAGGCCATTGCGCATCTGCCGTCCGGGGTAATGTCGGTTCTGTTGTCGCTGATCCCGATGATCGCCTTTCCCATGGCGCTGGGCCTTGGGCTTGAACGGTTTTCGATGCGGCGGTTCCTGGGCCTTTTGGCCGGTCTGGGTGGTGTCAGCCTGTTGATTCTGCCCGAGGCGAGCCTGCCGGACGCGGCCATGCTGGCATGGATCCCCGTGGCGCTGGTCGCACCGTTCTTCTATGCGTTCGAGGGGAATTACGTGGCCAGGTGGGGCACCGGCGGGCTGGACCCGATGCAGGTGCTGTTTGGTGCCTCGCTGATTGGCGCGGTCATAGCGCTGCCGCTGGCGGTGGGGTCGGGACAGTTCATTTCACCGTTCCGCACCTATGGGGCGCCGGAATGGTCGCTGATTGCCTCGTCTCTGGTGCATGTGGTGGTCTATGCCAGCTATGTCTGGCTGGTGGGGCGAACCGGTCCGGTCTTTGCGGTGCAGGTCAGCTATCTGGTCACCGGGTTTGGCGTGGTCTGGGCGATGCTGATCCTGAACGAAAGCTATTCACCCTATTTCTGGGCGGCGATGGGCATGGTTTTGCTGGGTGTATTGCTCGTACAACCGCGCCGAAAGGATACTGTTGCTCAAGACCCGGCAATCGGGGAAACTGCGGTTTAGCAAATCGGACCCGCAAAGCCCCGGCAAGAAAAGAAAAATATGCAGTTGCTTAACCTCTCCGACACCGGCAGCGCCGTGTTGTCCCTGCTGATCGTCGCCACAATGTTCGCCCTGTTCCTGCGCGAGGTTTTCCCGACCGAGGTTGTGGCGATTGCCGGTGTGGCCGTGATGCTGGTGACCGGCGTTCTGCCCTATGAGGCGGCCTTGCCGGTGCTGGCCAACCCCGCGCCCTGGACGATTGCGGCCATGTTCATCATCATGGGCGCCCTTGTGCGCACCGGGGCGCTGGATGCCTTTACCAGCGTGGCGCAGCGCAAGGCCAGCGTGAGCCCCCGCTTTGCCGTTGCGATGCTGATGGCCTTTGTCGTTCTGGCCTCGGCCGTGGTGTCCAATACGCCGGTTGTGGTGGTCATGATCCCGGTGTTCATCCAACTGGCCCGCACGCTGGATACGCCGGCCAGCAAAATGCTGATCCCGCTCAGCTATGCCGCGATCATGGGCGGCACGCTGACCCTGATCGGGACCTCGACCAACCTGCTGGTCGATGGTGTGGCCCGCGCCCAGGGGTTGAAGGCCTTTACCATTTTCGAGGTGACGCCACTGGGCGTTGCCGTGGTGGCTTGGGGCATGGTGTATCTGCGGTTCATCGCGCCGCGGCTTTTGCCGAAACGCGACAGCATGGCCAACCTGCTGAGCGACAAGAGCCGGATGAAGTTTTTCACCGAGGCGGTGATCCCCCCCGACAGCGACCTGATCGGGCGCGAGGTGACGGGCGTGCAACTGTTCAAACGCGAAGGTGTGCGGCTGGTCGACGTGATCCGGGGCGATGTCTCGCTGCGGCGCAATCTCAAGGGGGTCGAACTGCAGGTCGGGGACCGTGTGGTGCTGCGCACGCAGATGACCGAACTGCTGGGCCTGCAACGCAACAAGTCGCTGAAACGGGTCGATCAGGTGTCGGCGGTCGAAACCTCGACCGTCGAGGTTCTGATCACGCCGGGGTGCAAGATGGTCGGTCGCGCGCTGGGCGCGCTGCGCCTGCGGCGTCGCTATGGCGTTTATGTGCTGGCCGTGCACCGCCGCAATCAGAACATTGGTCGCCAGCTTGATGAACTTGTCGTGCGGGTGGGCGACACGCTGCTGCTGGAAGGGGCACCTGCCGATATTCAGCGTCTCGCGGCGGATATGGAAATGGTGGATGTGTCCCACCCTTCGGCGCGTGCGTTTCGACGCGGGCACGCCCCCATCGCCATTATCAGCCTTGTGGCCATCGTCGTGTTGGCAGCCTTGGGCGTTGCGCCCATTCTTTTTCTTTCGATCCTGGCCGTTGCCCTGGTTCTGGTGACACGCTGCATCGATGCGGACGAGGCGTTTTCCTTTGTCGACGGTCGATTACTGGCGCTGATCTTTTCGATGCTGGCGATTGGCGCAGCCCTGGAGGAGTCGGGCGCCGTGCGTCTGATCGTTGATGCGGTTGCACCGGCGCTGGGGATGTTGCCGCCCTTCCTTGTGATCTGGGCCGTGTATCTTTTGACCTCGATCCTGACCGAGTTGGTCAGCAACAACGCCGTTGCGGTGGTGGTCACCCCCATCGCCATCGGTCTGGCCGGTGCCATGGGCATCGATCCACGGCCGCTTGTGGTGGCGGTGATGGTTGCTGCCTCGGCCTCGTTCGCGACGCCGATCGGGTATCAGACCAATATGCTGGTCTATGGTCCCGGCGGTTACCGGTTTACCGACTTCATGCGCGTGGGAATTCCGCTGAACCTGAGCGTGGGTCTGCTCGCTTCGGCCCTGATTCCGTTTATCTGGCCCCTGTAGCGGCATCCGCATCGCGCGGACGGGGCGTTGTCATGCTGCCCCAGATGGTACGCACCATCTGGCGGAGCTGTTTCAGCGGGCGTTCGAACAGGGCGGCAAAACCGAAACACATGGCCAGTGTCAGGCCCAGCAGCCACAGGTCATACATCGGCAGCGTTTCGGGCAGCGCCGCATCCAGCAGGTGCAGCGTGGGGTAGTGCATCACATAGAGCGAGAAACTGGCCCCGGCGACCCAGCGAATGGCGCGGGCAAAGCCGCCTTCGGGGCGGGCGACGCGTCTGGCGGCGATCTGGCTAACCCCGACAAGGTGCAAAGCAACGGCAATGGCGATGATGCTGTTCCACAGAACCTCGTCCGAATAGCCCAGCAGCGCGTGGTGATAGATCGGCGCGACGGCGTCGATGGTGATCTGGGTCAGCAGTGCGGGCAGACCCGCCGCCCTGAGCACGACCAGCGCCACGACACTGCCAATGGCGAGCATCCAGGCACGGGTGTCGCTGATCACGGTGCCGGACCGAACAAAGCGCCACACGAACACACCCAGTGCCCAGGCCGGCAGCAAGGCAAGAATGGGCAGGCCAACCAGAACCGCCATCAACGCCAGCAGAACGATGCGCTGCACGCCGGTGAGGAACATGGCGATACCGAACATCAGGTAGAATCCGACCTCGTAACTCAGCGACCACAGCGGCCCGTTGGTCCCCAGCCGCAACCGGTCGGAAAACGCGCCTTGCCATTCGCTGGTAAAGGACAGCCCGCGCCAGAACATCTCGGCCAGGGGCAGGGGCTGATAATAATCCTCGGGATAGGCCTCCATCGTGATGCGGGTGCCGATGGCGTCAAAAATCACTGTCAGGATCAGCGCCGGAATGATCACCGAATAGAGCCGCGTCATGCGGTTAAAGGCGAAGCGGGCAAGCGTTCCGTCGCGCCCGGCGGCATAGGCAATGACCACGCCGGACAGCACAAAGAACAAGATCACCGCATCGCTGGCGATGTTGATGTCACGCAGGAAATAGTAATCGCCACGCGTGAACCGGATATGCGCCATATGGCCGAACAGAACCAGCAGCGCCGCCGCGGCGCGCAGAGCATCGAGCCACAGGGAAAACCCGGGCGTCATCGTGCCGCTTGCCGGGGCAGGGGCGGGCGGTTTTTCCGCCGCTTCGCCGCGCAGGGACACCCAGCTTTCCTTGAACGGTTTGAACAGCGCCGCCCCCAGTGTTTCGTAGGGTTGCGGCTTGGGGTTGCCCTCGGCGTCGGATACGCCGAACCGCAATTCCTCGCGCTGCTGGGGGATATAAAGCGTGCCGAACATCCAGTCCCAAAGCGCGAACATCGACCCATAGTTCTTGTCGTGGTGTTCAACGGCGACCGAATGGTGAATCTGGTGCTGCGCGGGCGAGATGAAAATATGCTCCATCACCCGCCCATAGCTCAGCCAGATGTGGCTGTGGCGCAGGTTCGCCCCCAGCGCGTTGAAGATGAAATAGAGCGCATTTGCGCCGCCGATGGTGACGATGTCGATCTTGCCGATCAGCACGAACAGGACGATGCCCTGAACCATGCCCACGATGGCCGAGATCAGCAGGTTGCGGATCATCGTTTCCACCGGATGGCTGCGCATCACCGTCAGCGGGGTCAGCACATCGGCCGAATGGTGCACCGCATGAAAGGGCCACAGCGCCCTAAGCTCGTGATGCCATCGATGCGCCCAGTATTTGCAGAAATCCGTGGCCATGACGATGATGACCGTCGCGATCAGGCCAAGGGTCCAGGTCCCCGCCATGCTTGAGGGTTCCGATCCGGTCACCCGGCTCAGCAGGGTCAGTGTCGAAAAGGCCGTGGCCGCCGGGAAAAACAGCGCGCCGAACAGGCCCACAAAGGCGAAAAACTTGTTTGCGATGAACAGCTTGATGTCCAAAAGGTTCGAGCGGTGTGTGTACACCTCACGCGGGATCAGCCAGTCGCGCAAAGACTTGGTGCGCCCGCTGAACAGCCACAAGACAACCCCAAGACCGATGGCTGTCACCAGATACAATGCCGACAGGCGCTGACCCGGGTCGAACAGCATGCCGATCAATTCATTGCCAAACGCGCTAACGCTTTCCATGGACCTGCCCTTTCCCCTTTGGGCAAATCTCTATGGTTCCAAATTGGCAACAATGGGGCATGACCTTGCCCAACTTGTGAACGGTTGCAGGGAAAAACCGGCTTTCTGGCCCGGAAATCAGGCGATTTCGCCGGATCGGCCCGCGTTGCGGCCCGAAAAGATGCAGCCGCCCAGAAACGTCCCTTCCAGCGCGTTATAGCCGTGATACCCGCCGCCGCCGAACCCCGCGACCTCACCGGCCGCGAACAGGCCCGGCACAACCTGCCCGTCGGCGCCGATCATCTGCCCCTCAAGGTTCGTGTGCAGACCGCCCAGTGTCTTGCGCGTCAGGATGTTCAGGCGCACGGCGATGAGGGGGCCGTTTTTCGGATCCAGAAACTTGTGCGGCTTGGCGGTGCGGATCAGCCTGTCGCCCCGGTAATTGCGCGCCGCGTGGATCGCCATGATCTGCGCGTCCTTGGAAAACGGGTTGTCCACCTGCGCGTCGCGCGCGGCGATCTGGGCATGCAGTTGCGCGGCATCTATCAGATCATTCCCGGCGATACGGTTCATGCCCTCGACCAGTTCGCCCAGAGACGCCGCAACGACGAAATCCTCGCCCTTTTCCTTGAACGCCTCGACCGGTTTGGGCGCACCGCCCCCCGACAACAGTCGCGCCTTGATCACCTCGGCCCATTTTTGCGAGGTCAGATCGGGGTTCTGTTCCGATCCGGACAGGGCGAATTCCTTTTCGATGACCTTCTGGCTCAGCACGAACCAACTGTATTCATAACCCGTCTTCAATATTTCGCGCAGGGTCGACAGCGTATCGAACCCCGGCAGGCAGGGTACGGCCAATCGGTTGCCCGTCGCGTCGAACCACATGGACGAGGGTCCCGGCAGAATGCGAATGCCATGGGCGGGCCAGATCGGATCCCAGTTCTTCACGCCTTCGGTGTAATGCCACATCCGGTCGCCATTGATCACGTGGCCGCCCGCCGCCTCGCTGATGGCAATCATGCGCCCGTCCACGTGGGCGGGCACGCCGGCCACCATGGTTTTAGGCGGCGGTCCCAACCGGTCCTGCGGCCAGGCCTTGCGCACCAGGTCGAAATTCCCGCCGATCCCGCCCGAGGTGACAAGGACCGATGGCGCCGAAATCTCGAAATCAGCCATGGCGTCGCGGTTGGTCTTTTGCCCGCGCAATGCCCCGTCATCGGCAAGGATCACCCCTGACACCCCCTTGGCCGCGCCGTTTTCCATCACGATGCGATCGACCCGGTGACGGAACTTCAAAGTGATCCGCCCTGTGGCCACATGTTCGCGCACGCGCCGCTCGAAATGCTCCATTACGCCCGGTCCGGTGCCCCATGTGATGTGAAAGCGCGGCACCGAATTGCCATGCCCATCGGCAAAAGACCCGCCGCGTTCGGCCCAGCCCACGATTGGAAACCACCGCAGCCCCATGTCATGCAGCCAGGGGCGCATCTCGGTGGCGGCGAAATCCACATAGGCCTCGGCCCATTTGCGCGGCCAGGCGTCTTCGGCCCGGTCAAACTGCGCCGATCCCATCCAGTCCAGCAACGCAAGGTCATGACTGTCGCGAATGCCCATGCGCCGCTGCTCGGGCGTGTCGACCATGAACAACCCTCCCAGCGACCAAAAGGCCTGCCCGCCCAGAAACCCCTCGGGCTCCTGGTCCAGCAGGATCACCCGCTTGCCCCGGTCTCCCAGTTCCGCCGCCGCCGTCAGACCGGCCAGACCCGCGCCCACGATGATGGCGTCTGCCTGATCCATATTCCGTCCTCCCTTTAGCGAGACTAGGACCGTTGCACCATGCCAAGCAATCGTTGATTGCGGTGACTTGGGGTCAGCCGCCGCACGCGTCGATATAGGTTCGGGTGTCGGTCGGCGTGTCGCCAGGTTTGATGAAGGTGGCCCAGTGAAAATTCAGGGCCTTTTGACCCAACCCGGTGATCTGGATTTTTGCGAAACGACCGTCGGAAGTCTGGACGATGATCACAGAGCCGAGGCCGATCTCGGCGCCGTCGCCTCGGACCGTCAGCGATCCTGTGATCGCGCCTTTTAAACTCGCGAGCTCCGCGCTGACTGCGTCGTAGTCAATCTGGCCAAGGACCCAAAACTTGGCGGGTGACGGGTTCAGGCCGGGTTGCAGGAACATTCCATTCGATAGGACGCTCAGGAAAAGGTCGGAAGCGCTGTAATCGCGTGTGACACGGCCCGCATCCAGATCGACAGGTCGAAAGTGTCCAAGGCAAGCGGTCCCGGACGAGTGGTATTCCTGCTTCCGCGTCTCGTCCTGCGCAAAGACGGCGGCGGGCGGAAAGGATGCGATGCGGTAATATTCGCTCAGTACGTCTTTCTTACGGACCCATTCCACGCCGCGCAAAGGCATGGCCCAGCCGATCCCTACGGTGCCATCGCGCAGACCGCCAAGACCCATCGCCACCAAACGCCCCTTATCGTCGAGAACGGGCGCACCGGAATGCCCCGGTTGCAGGTTACCGTTCAGACGCAATACCTTGGCGTCCAAGGCAGGGCTCTTGCGTTGGTCCAGCGCGATGCGAATTTCATAAGGAACAAAGGCTTCAAGCGAGAAAAGTGCGCGGGATTCCATAGTCACCTGCATTTCCCAGAAGTCCTGCATGCTGGAAGGGAAACCAATCACCGTAAGGTTTGGGTTCTCCGGGAGCCCGCGCGGATGCCATTCCAGCCCGTCTTCCCGACCACGCAAGCTCGCGCCGGAGACGAAAGCGAGATCCCTTTTGAGATCAATAGAATAGTCGTTGAGATCGGAATATTCCTCGTTGCTTCCGGGACGGTCGGCGGTGATGTGATCGCAGCCCGCGACGCCATGCAGGGCGGTCACAAGGCCACCTTCCCAGCCCTTGACGCGAAACCCGGTCTGGACGCGCGTTTCGGGCGGGGTCATGCAGCGTGAGGCTTTGATGCGGTAGACATGTTCCTGCTGCGCCAGCGCGCTCTGAGGCAGGAGCGCCGCGAACAATAGGAGAGCGATCAGGATCCGCATAACGCCTCCACTGCCTTGCGCATGGCGTCGGTGTCATCCGCGAAGGCTTGTTCGATCCGATTTGCCCAAGGCTCCGCCGAGAGGCGCAGGTTGCGGGCCAGTTGGTCTTCTGCCGAGCCGCGCAACCGGATGCATTCTTCGAGAGTCCCGGTGAAGAGGCCGGTGCTGTCTGCGCCCTCGGGCCGTTTGGATCCTGCTTCGGGTCCGCCGACCCGGCCAAGGTAGTCGTTGGCGCGCACGAAATTTCCTGCCGACGCGCCCACCGCGACGCCGACCACCAAGAGCGCGATGGGCCAGAGCGTCAGGTTCCGCAGCTTGTCATGGTCAGTCGTGCTGAGCGCACCGCCCAGCCCGGCGATGAGGCCCAGCAGCGCTGTCACAACACCTCCGACGATAGGGGACAGCGACAGCCCCACGAGCCATCCGATGGCGAGGCCCGTAATCGCGAGCGGTAGTCCGTTCTGCCTAGCCGCATTCTCCGGTTTGGTTTGACCGTCCATGCTCCCCTCCCGTTCGGGCCTCACCTGTATCCAGAGTAGCCTCCCGTTAGGCGGGTGTACCTTGATGTCGGTCAAAATCGAAGGGGCGGTCTTATCCGTATCGCGCGGCGAAGCGGCGCAGGATCTCGGGCGGAACTGTGACATCCGCCGCATGGCAGGCGGCAATCAGCGTGTCGGCCTCTTCGGGCGGAAAATACCCGTGATTGCGATAGATCCGGATCCGCGCCTCGAATTCGGCCGCGTCCGCCTCGGGATGGAACTGCGTGGCGTAAACATTGCGCCCGAACCGAACCATCTGGATCGGGCAGGTGTCGGCGGCAACCAGATGCGTGCATCCGGGTGGCAGGGCTTGCACCGCCTCCTTGTGCCCGACGAATGCCTCGAACCGCGGCTCCAGCCCGGCGGTGAGCGGGTCCTTGGTGCCTTCCTCGGTCAGGGTGCACTGGGTTGCGCCAACCGGTTCGCCATAGCGCGCCTTGCTGACAGTGCCTTGCAGATGCTGGGCGAGGATGCCAAGCCCATAACAACAGCCCATGAACGGGTGATCGCGGGCGGTGATCTGCGGCATCAGCCCCATGATCTGCGCTTCGATCCGGGCTTCGGTCTCGCTCTTGTCTTCGGGGGCGTCGCTGACGCATCCGGGCCCGCCGCCGACGATCACACCGGCATAATCCGTGACATCCAGCGCCTCGGGCAGGTTTTCGCAATCCAGACGGATACGGTGCACGCGCTCGGCACTTAGACCGCCTTTGTCCAGCAGGGCGGCAAATTCACCATCCGCCGCATCCGTTTCGGGGCGCAATTGCAGGATCAGGAAGGGTTTGTCAGTCATATCTTCAGAAAGGCCAGAATATCAGGATGGACGGGATAGACACGGCAACGACCAGAAATTCAAGCGGCAGGCCCATGCGCCAGTAATCGCCAAACTGGTATCCGCCGGGGCCCAGGATCAGCGTATTGTTCTTGTGCCCGATCGGGGTGAGATAGGCAGACGAGGCCGCCACCGCAACCGCCATGAGGAACGGGTCGGGCGACACCCCCAGCGTTTGCGCCATCTGGATACCCACGGGGGCGGCGACGATGGTCGTGGCGGTGTTGTTCAGAACGTCCGACAGGGTCATGGTGACCACCATCAGAACCGTCAGGATGGCCCAGGCCGGCAACCCTTCGGTCATGCCCACAAGCGCCCCGGCGATCAGTTCGGTCCCGCCCGAGGTTTCCAGCGCCGCCCCGAGCGGGATCATCGAGCCCAGTAAAACCACCACGGGCCATTCGATATGATCGTAGATTTCGCTAACCGGCATGATCTTTGTCAGAACATAGGAGATCACCACCAGCCCCAGCGCGATGGGCAGGTAGATCAGGCCGAAACTCGCGGCCGCCACCGCCCCGCCGAACAGGCCAATGGCCAGCCAGACCTTTTCGTTGACCGTCACCGAAAGCCCCCGTTCGGCCAGCGGCAGACAGCCGAGCCATTCGGTCACATCCGCGCCGCGCCCCTTGGGGCAGAGGAGCAGCAGAAGATCGCCGGGCTGGATCTCGGTATTGCGCATCTGCTTGGTGATCCGCTTGCCCTGTCGTGATATCCCCATCAGAACCGCGCTTTGACGCCACGCCAGCCCGATGGCCTGTGCGGTCTTTCCCGCGATCCGTGCGGTTTCGGGCACCACGACTTCGACCACCTCCAACCCTTCGCCCGCTGCGGTCAGACGCCCCTGCCGCTCGGCATCGGAAAAATCGAGGTTCAGCGCGCTGCGGAACTCGTCCAGCGCCTCGGGCGTCGCCTCAAGGACCAGCGCATCGCCTGCGCGCAACAGGGTATGCGTTGCCCGCCCATACCGGCGTTTTTCGTCGCGGATCAGGCCCAGAATGGCAACGTCCGTTTTCTCGGCATCCTCATAGAGTTCGGCCAGACGTTTTCCGATATGATCCGAGTCTTCGGGCACGGTCAGTTCCGCAATATACTGGGCCAGATCGCCCCCGTCGGCACCATCGCCGTCGCGAATGGGGATCAGCCGCCAGCCGATCAGCGCGACAAAAATCAGGCCCGCAATCGCCGTGATGGCACCCACCGGGGCAAAGTCGAACATGCGAAACGGCGCGCCGAGCGATTCCTGGCGAATGGCGGCAATGATGATGTTGGGCGGCGTTCCGATCAGCGTCGCCATGCCGCCAAGGATGGTGGCAAAGCTGAGCGGCATCAGCGACAGGCCCGGGTTTCGCCCGGCCTTGCGTGCGGTCTGGATATCGACCGGCATCAGCAGGGCAAGGGCTGCGACATTGTTCATGAAGGCCGACAGCACCGCACCGATCCCGCCCATCAGCGCGATGTGTCCACCCAGGGCGCGCGAACTGTCCACCAGCGTGCGGGTGATCAGGAACACCGCGCCCGAGCGGACCAGCCCGGCCGACACGACCAGCACAAACGCCACGATCAAGGTGGCCGGATGTCCAAACCCGGAAAACGCATCCTTGGTTGGCACGACGCCCAGAATCACCCCGACCATCAGCGCGGAAAACGCCACCAGATCATAGCGGAACCGACCCCACAGCAGCAGGCCAAAGACCGCGCCGAAAAGCGAAAAAAGAATGATCTGGTCGGTGGTCATGGACTGTCCTGCATTGACTCCTGCCGGGACAGAGTTTCCTACCGGACCGGCAATTGCAACGGGGCATCGTTCCGGATGTCGCCGCTCAGGGGGCAAGCCGCGCACCAGGCGGCCAGAGCGGGCTTGCGGGCCAACCGGAGGCTGCAATATAGAGGCTAAATCAAATTCGCACTTTCGGAGGCACGACATGGCCGGCCATTCAAAATGGGCAAACATCCAACATCGCAAAGGGCGCCAGGATGCGGCGCGTTCAAAACTGTTTTCCAAGCTGAGCAAGGAAATCACCGTTGCGGCCAAGATGGGCGACCCGGACCCGGACAAGAACCCGCGGCTGCGCATGGCCATCAAGGAAGGCAAGAGCCAGTCCTTGCCCAAGGATGTGATCGAACGCGCGATCAAGAAATCGCAGGCCGGCGAGGGCGATGATTACGAAGAAATCCGGTATGAGGGCTATGGCCCGAATGGCGTGGCCGTGATCGTCGAGGCGATGACGGACAATCGCAACCGCACGGCAAGCACCGTGCGCTCGACCTTTTCCAAGAACGGCGGCAACCTTGGTGAAACCGGCAGCGTCGGGTTCATGTTCGACCGCAAGGGCGAGGTCACCTATCCCGCCAGCGTGGGCGATGCTGATACCGTCATGATGGCCGCGATCGAAGCCGGGGCCGAGGACGTCGAAAGCAGCGAAGACGGTCACGTCATCTGGTGCGCCGATACCGATCTGAACGAGGTGTCCAACGCGCTTGAGGCCGAATTGGGCGAAAGCGAAAGCACCAAACTGGTCTGGCGTCCGACCACGACGACGGAAATGGACCTTGACGGCATGCAAACGCTGATGAAGCTGATCGATGCGCTAGAGGATGACGACGACGTTCAGCGTGTCACAACCAATTTCGAAGCCTCGGACGAGGTGATGGAACAGCTATAAGGCTGATCCTCAGTCTGAATTGCGCCGCGCCGGAGAAACCGGGCGCGGCGTTTTTTGTTGGATTTTCTATAAGTGGGGGTGTTGGCTGTGTGTTGTCCGAGCCTTCGCCAGGATCAGTCTGACTGACGTGTTCGGCCCATTCCTGCCGTTGGCCAATGGGTCAAGATGCTGCAACGCGGCCCGTCAGAGTCGCCATTCGCTGCAGGTGCAAGATCTCGAACGAACGGAACTCACCGATATCGGAATTCTTCAAACTTTTGGCGCTTTCGGATCGAGGGCCTCTCCTATGGAAATTTTGCCTGCACCGTCCGCTTGTTGGTGCGGAGCTTGTCTCGAAATCAGGCGCTTCGCAGACAATCAATGCTTCTCGAAAAAGGAGTTCGTTTGACAGGTTGAGGTTCGCCCTTCCGATCGACGGAAAACAGCTCCAAGCGTGAGGCAGCCACTACATCGGGCATCACACAACTTGAACCCCGCGAACGGGCCCAAATGCTAAAACACAAGTGTTTTAGTCTAGCTGAGAGGCAGAATCTTCAGTCACGTCATCGCCTGCCCATCTGGCAAAGAGGTGAAATAGAATGATGATCATGGACAAAGGTACCGCCACAGAAATCCATACCATTGGTATTCCGAGCGTATCTGCCGTCAGGCCTGATTGCCGCGCAAGATATCCTTTCGCAAATCCACCCTTCAAACCAATGAAGCAGAAGTAGATTACAGGTAAGATGAAAGTCAGAACGGCAGCGCTTTGGATCGCTTTTGCGAATATCGCCAGAATGTGAGGCGGTTCCGGAAAGATACTTTGCATCAGCACAGCATCCGACTGAGTTTTGAAGGACAGTGTCGCGCCCAGCAGTCCGGTCCAAACCATGGCATAGCGGGCGACATCTTCGGTCCAGACAGGCGGCGAGGAAAATACATAGCGCGCTATGATCTGCACAACGACGGTCATAAACATCAGACAGACCGCAAAGATAGCGACGCGGCGCATGACCAGATGCAGGCTGTCGCTGGTGCTAATGATGAGGTGGCGCATCGTCTTACTCCGACCTGAAAGGAGGCGGGCCGCAAGGCGCGACCCGCCCATTGGCTTAGCGATTCTCGTCAGACAGCTTCTTCCACAGCGCCGTATCCTCTGCGGTCATCAGATCTGAATCATAAACCGGCAGAGATGCTTCACGGAAGACTGCACGCTCTTCTGGCGTAAGGCGCTGTACTGTAACGCCCTTTTCTTCAAGCGCGAGAAGTCCGTTTACCGATGCTGCCGCCAGCCATTCACGTGCTGCCGCATCTGCGGTTTCAACCGCTGCGTCAACGCTTGCGCGATCTGCGTCTGACAGACCATCATACCAGTCTTTGGACGCGATAACCGCCCGCAATGGCCAGATCACATCTGCATCCGCAAAGTTTTTGATGAAATCTGTTTGACCGAACATCACTGGCACGAAAGGCGAATTCAAGTAGCCGTCGATCACGCCTGTTTGCAGACCGGCAGGGACTTCTCCCCAAGGTACGATTGTCCCGCTGGAGCCCCAAGCTTCGTACATCGCGATCTGTGCGTCATCCAAGGCGCGCATCCGCAGGCTGGCCATGTCCGCCGGAGAGCGCACGGCCTGTGTTGTGGTGATTACGCCGGACGCAGGTCCAAGCGGGGCCAATGCCAAAAGAACCGCATCTTGTTTGGCAAGGTTTTCATTGATGCGGGTGTAAACATCGCCCGCAGCCAACGCGCGGTCCATATGCGCAATATCATCGAAGATGTATGGCAAGCGGACCCCATAGATAAACGGATCTACCTGCGCCACAGCGCGCACATCCGACAGCGAGATTTCGAGCAAACCGGTAGAGACCTGATCGAATTTCTCTGCTTCGTTGCCAACGGAACCGCGTGGCATCTCGCGCACGTCCATGCCCGCTTCCTTAAGCGCATTGCCAAAGGCGAATGCCCAGTTGTACGAGCCTGATGTTTCCAGATCCGGCTTGCTGTCCAGTGCAATTTTCACCTCTGCTGACGCAGATGTAGCCATCGCAAACAATGCCGCCATTGTAAGTGCTTTAAGTTTCACGGGTTGTCCTCCCTTTTGGATTGGTTAGTTCACGGAAAATCCGAACAGGCGCGGCAACGTGAGACTGATCGCAGGCCAGTAGACCAGCGCCAGCAACAACAGCACCTGAACGAAAATGAAGGGCAGCGCAGCATAGGCCAGCCGCCAGTAATTGAGGTTGGTCAGGGCCGATACGACCACAAGACATTTGCCAAGTGGCGGCGTAATCAGACCGATGCACAGGTTAAAGCACAACACGATGCCAAGTTGGATTGGGCTTATGCCCTGTTCCAAGGCTTGCGGTGCAAATAGCGGAATCAGAAGGGTCAGGGCCACGGGCGTATCCATGAACATGCCCGCGATCAGGAAAATGGCCACCAGGAAGAACAGGTATTTTGTGCCCGTCAGTCCGAAAGAGTCGACCCACGTCGCAAGAGCCTGTGACCAGCCAAGTTGCCCAGCCAGATAGCCCAGCACCGAAATCGCTGCGAGAATGATGAAGATTGTGCCGGTCATCTTTGCAGTGGCCTCCACTGCGTCAAAGATCATCCGCCAGTTCAAGCCTTTATAGAATTGTCCGGCCATGAGCGCGAAGAACACAGCGATTGCCGATCCTTCCGTTGGTGTTGCTAACCCGAAGACAAGTGAGCCGAGGATCACTACGGGCAAGCACAATGCAGGTGCCGCGTTCAGCAGGCTCGGCAGGAACTGCGGCAGATCGTCAGACGCACCGCCGGGGTGTCCTTTGATATGCGCAATGACCGCGTTGAGGATCATCAGCGCTGCCGCAAGCAGCAGTCCGGGGACAACACCTGCGATGAACAGAGCTGCGACAGATGCGCCCGTCAGGCCGCCATAGATGATCATGATGATCGACGGCGGGATAATCGGCCCGATCATTGAGGACGCCGCAGTGATGGCCCCTGCATAGTAAGGATCATAGCCACGCGCCTTCATTTCCGGCACGAATGTGCGCGACAAGGCGGCGCTGTCGGCAATGGCAGAGCCCGAGATGCCTGCAAAGAAGACGCTGGTTAGAATGTTTACATGCCCCAAACCGCCGCGAAACCGGCCCACAATCGCCATCGCAAAGTCGATCAGGCTGCGCGTCACACCCGCGCGGCTCATGATTTCGGCGGTCAGGATAAAGAGTGGCATCGCCATGAAGGCAAAGACGTCAAGTTGGGCGAAAATGCGTTGTGGCAGGATCGAGAGAAACTGTGTCTTGTCCACTGCGACAAAGGTCAGGACGGACACCGCCCCCATCAGATAGGCAAATGCCGTGCCGCTGATCAGCAGCAGAACAAAGATGATGGGGATCAGCCACATGTCACACCGCCGTGCGCACAAGGCGCGCATTGGAAACAGGCTTTGCTGTCACTTCGGGCGGATGCGTTACGATAGACCGCAGATCCACTGCCGAGGGGACAAGGGTTTCCATGTTGGCAAGAGGGCGCGCTGTCTTGGCAGTGCTGTTGAAGAGGGTTTCAAATGCCTTTGCCGCTGCCAGCAACCCGTCATCACCGCGTACAGGCCCCAACATCTGAAGGCCGAAAGGCATTCCAGCGGCGTCGCGTCCACAAGGCAGCGTGATCGACGGTCCAGCCGCCAAGGAGCCGCGATAGCAGAGCGCCAGCCAGCGATAGTAGATATCCATCTTCTGACCGTCGACTTCAGTGGTGTGGGACTGGGTCCACAGAAAAGGTGATACCGGTGACGTTGGCAGGACGATCACATCAAAATCGGCCATTAGCCGGTTGAACTTGCGCAGAATGCGGCTCTGTTCGGCATGCGCCCAGCCTCGGTCGGCCAAAGACATGTTGTGCCCAAGTGCGACGTTGTCTTTGATGTGAGCGCCGAAGCTGTCCGGGTCTTCCTGAACCGCTTCGCCAAATGCGACACCAAAACTTTCGGCGCGAAGAATATCAAAACAACGGTCCATATCCCCCAGATTGAGGTCTGCCGCGCGACACTCTTTAACGTGAGGTCGCAGAAAATCCAGGCGGTCGCGGAAAGTATCGCGAATGCTCTGATCTACAGGTGCTCCACCAAAGTCTTCGCTGAAGCCAACGCGCAAGTTCTTCAAAGCCACCGAAGGCAAGGTCCTGAAGCGTTCGGGTGCCGACGGGGCTGACAAGGGATCGTCAGGGTCATGGCCCTGACACACGTCCAACATCAACGTCATGTCATCCACAGTGCGTGCCATCGGCCCCAGCACGGAAATGCCCGACCAACCCAGAGGCCGCGTGGGGTGTGCGATCACATCAACGGACGGACGATACCCAACAACACCGCAAAGCGCTGCGGGCATCCGAAGCGACCCGCCGGTATCAGACCCGGTGCAAAGCGGCAGAAGACTCGCTGCCAGCGCGGCAGCAGAGCCGCCAGACGATCCTCCCGCAATCAGATTTGCATCAAACGGGTTGCCCGTGGCACCCCAGACCGGATTGCGGGTGTTTCCTCCGGCCCCCATTTCGGGGACATTTGTTTTGGCGAGGATGATTGCTCCGGCCGCCCGCAAACGCGCAACCATCGGCAAATCCTCGTCAGGTACATGACCACCTGCCCGGACGCTGCCGTGCGTTGTCAGCAGGCCCTTGGTGTTCTGCAAATCCTTGACGCCAATCGGCAATCCATCGAGCGGCCCAATCGGGCATCCAGCCTCCCAGCGAAGCGTCGCAGCGGCGGCAAGATCGACTGCAGCCTCAGCGTCCATCGCGGCCAGTGCGTTGATCTTGGGGTTGAAACGCGCAATCGCTTCAAGGCAGGCCGCCAGATATTCGCTAGGCGTGAGGCGTCTTGCGCGAAAGCCCGCAAGTACGTCGCACGCCGAGAGTGAGAGCAAATCCTTCTGGCTCAAAGGCTTTTATCCGCAGTGGCAATGATCCGAATAGACACCCAAGCCCTCCCAAACTGTGTGTTTGGTTAAGGTAATGAATGAATCTTGCAGAAAATAGTGAAATTCACGCCATATACATTAACCAAAAGGAATGGTCGGAACGTCTTCGGTTGTTTGTTGCAGGCACTTCAAGAACAACGACAACGTCGCATTTCGTGCAATCTGGTCTTTGCGCCAAAAACACCGGGCCTCTGACAACAGATCGTGCGTATCAAGCGATAATGTCACTGTTTCACCACGGGCGGCCTGCGCCTTTGCCAGTCGCTGCGGGAGAAAGCCGAGCGCAGGCATTGCCTGCAAAAGCTCAAGGTTCAGCGCAAGCGACAAAGACGCAATGGTGTTGGTTGGGGGCGGCAGCCCGTTTGCCGCAAAAAGTGCCTCGACGGCTTGGCGCGCTACAGAGTTTGGTTGCGGCAGTATCCAAGGATAAGTTGCGGCATCGACCCATGTTATATGACCGGCCTGAGCAAGCGGATGATTTCGCCCAGTGACAACCACCACAGGTTCGGAAACCAAAGCCATTTGGTCGATCCCATCCAATTCCTGCGGCTGCCAAATTCTCGCGATCACCAAGTCTAACGCTCCTGCCTCGAGTTGTGGCAAAAGTTCAACGAAATGTCCTTCGGAAACGTATACGTTTGCTTGCGGGGTGCTGCGCTTGAACAGAGCAATGGTGCCGGGCAACAAGGTGGATGCAACCGAGCTGACAACGCCGATAGAGACAGACCCCGAGACACCACTTGTCATTGCTTCAATGTCAAAAGCCGCGCGATCAAGTTGACTAAGTGCCTGGCGCGCATGATCCGCAAGGCGAACGCCAATGGGGGTTAGGTAGAGCCTGTTTCGGTCCCGCGTGACAACAGGCACGCCGACGATCTTTTCCAGTTCGGCGATCTGTTTTGAGACTGCTGGCTGAGTCACCCCAAGCGCCTCTGACACTCGTGCGACCAGTTTCAAATCCGAGAGCGCTACAAGAGCACGCAAATGCCGAAGTGTGATGCCCTGTTGAAAGCCCTTACCGAAAATCTGCCGCACCTCTTTGCTGAGTTCACATGACTGTATCGTAGCTGTCACAAGGAGACAAAGTTTGGATTTGCATGGAAAATTAGTCAACTTTGTCGATAGGAAGTAGCTCGTCATGCATGGTGATCACTTCGTCCGCGATACTGTAACCCGCGCACGAGGCACAGGGTTAGGATATCAGTCTTTCCGACCATTGGAATTCTTTGCTGCATCCGAAAAAGTGGACTCACAGCCGAACTCTGAGGCAGCTCAGCGATCCAATGGTATAGTTCCTTGTCAACGTCGGGTTGTCGTTATGGGAGGGCATGGAGGATCGGAGGATCAGTCATGCAAACACCAAACTTACCGGCAATTCGCGCACTTCGCCCGGCTTGGAACAAGGGTCGCATCGTCGGCCAGAAGCGACCATTGAAACCAAAGCACGTCTGGGCGATCCGGGTTCGACTTGAACTGGCCGAAAACCATCGCGATCTCGCACTGTTCAACATGGCAATCGACAGCAAACTGCGCGGGTGCGATCTGGTCAAGATGAAGGTCGTCGACGTCATGGCGTCGGGTCAGATCAAAGAGCGGGCTTCAGTGCTGCAGAGCAAAACACAGAAACCGGTGCGGTTTGAGATATCTGAAGGCACTCGCGCTTCCGTCGAAAAGTGGATGGAGGATGAGCTGATGATCGGCTCCGAATACCTGTGGCCTGGCCGGTTTCATGAGCGCCTGCACATCTCGACGCGACAGTATGCGCGGATCGTCCGGGATTGGGTCACGTCGATCGGACTGGAAGCCAGTGCATACGGCACGCATTCGATGCGGCGAACAAAGGTCACTCAGATCTACAAGAAGACAGGCAACTTGCGGGCGGTTCAGCTTCTTCTTGGTCATACCAAGATGGACAGCACAGTCCGGTACTTGGGCGTCGAACTTGAGGACGCTCTAGCAATTTCCGAGGCCATTGAAATCTAGCAACTTTTGGGTCGTCTTCGCGGGCGGCCCATAACAGCCGTTCGCAGCTCTACGTTCGCCACATGACAGCTTCCCCAAAACTGCCATTCATGCGAAAGGCAGCTTTATGGCATGGCAGAAAGACCGAAGCGCGGGCAATTTGGCCTCACAATCGCCTTTCTGTGACTTGACGCCGTTACCCGAGGCTTCGAGAACAGACAGAGTTCGAAAGCCACATCAAGGACGAACAGATGAAGTTTTGCTTCCCCATTGTGATCATCGACGAAGATTTCCGATCCGAAAACACTTCGGGCTTGGGAATTCGTGCCCTTGCACAGGCCATCGAAGCAGAAGGGTTCGAAGTGCTTGGCGCGACAAGTTACGGTGATCTATCGCAATTCGCGCAGCAACAGAGCCGTGCGGCAGCATTTGTCCTGTCGATCGACGATGAAGAGTTCAGCCCCGGCCCGGACCTTGACCCAGCGGTTTTGAACCTCCGCAGCTTCATTGAGGAAGTTCGTTACAAGAACGAAGATGTCCCGATCTACATCTACGGCGAGACCAAGACGTCGCGGCATTTGCCGAATGATGTCCTGCGCGAGTTGCACGGCTTCATCCATGCCTTCGAGGACACCCCCGAATTCGTCGCCCGCCACATCATCCGCGAAGCAAAAAACTATCTCGAGTATATCCAACCGCCTTTCTTCAAGGCGCTTCTCGACTATGCCGAGGACGGCTCATACTCGTGGCATTGTCCCGGGCATTCGGGCGGGGTTGCCTTTCTGAAATCGCCCATCGGGCAGATGTATCACCAGTTCTACGGAGAAAACATGTTGCGCGCCGATGTGTGCAACTCGGTCGAGGAACTGGGCCAGCTGCTGGACCATAATGGTGCAATCGGGGCATCAGAGCGCAATGCGGCGAGGATCTTCAACGCCGATCACTGCTTTTTTGTCACGAACGGCACCTCGACCTCGAACAAGATGGTCTGGCACCACAATGTCGCTCCGGGCGATGTCGTGCTCGTGGATCGCAACTGCCACAAGTCGATCCTGCATTCGATCATCATGACAGGTGCCATCCCGATCTTCCTCAAGCCCACGCGCAACCATTGGGGGATCATCGGCCCGATCCAGCGATCCGAATTCGAACCCGAAGCGATCAAGGCCAAGATCCGGGCAAATCCGCTTCTGGACGGGGTCGATCCCGACACGGTCAAACCGCGTATCCTGTCACTTACGCAATCGACATATGACGGGGTGCTCTACAACACCGAAGTCGTGAAAGAGATGCTCGACGGCTATGTTGATACCCTGCATTTCGACGAGGCCTGGCTGCCGCACGCGGCCTTCCACCCGTTCTACGGCACCTACCACGCGATGGGGCGCAAGCGCGGCCGCACCAAGAATTCGATGGTCTACGCGACACAGTCGGTCCACAAGCTTTTGGCCGGCATTAGCCAGGCCAGCCATGTTCTCGTGAAGGATGCGGAAGAGGCAAGGCTCGACCGGCATCTCTTTAACGAATCCTACCTCATGCACACGTCGACAAGCCCGCAATACTCGATCATCGCGAGCTGCGATGTTGCCGCGGCCATGATGGAACCACCGGGCGGGACGGCATTGGTCGAGGAAAGCTTGATGGAGGCGCTCGATTTTCGACGCGCGATGCGCAAGGTCGACGAGGAATACGGCAACGACTGGTGGTTCCAGGTTTGGGGCCCCGACACGCTGGCCGAAGACGGCATCGGGCGGGCGAACGACTGGGAGCTGAAAAAGACCGACAGCGAGGCCGTCGAAAGCTCGGGCGAAGACGCCTGGCACGGTTTTGGCGACATGGCTCGTAATTTCAACATGCTCGACCCGATCAAGGCGACGATCATCACGCCGGGACTGAACATCGATGGTCGGTTCGAGGAAACCGGTATCCCGGCCTCGATCGTTTCGAAATACCTGGCGGAACATGGCGTCGTGGTCGAGAAGACCGGTCTCTACAGTTTCTTCATCATGTTCACAATCGGCATCACGAAGGGCCGTTGGAACACGCTTCTCGCCGCGCTCCAGCAGTGCAAGGACGATTACGACCGGAACCAGCCCCTCTGGCGCGTCATGCCGGAATTTTGCGCCAAACACCCGCGTTATGAACACATGGGGCTCAAGGACCTGTGCCAGCACGTACATGACCTCTATACGAAATACGACGTGGCCCGGCTGTCGACCGAGATTTACCTCGGCGACCATCGCCCGGCCATGTCCCCGTTGGAGGCTTTTTCTCATATCGCGCAGAGAAAGACCGAGAGGGTCGCGATCGACGATCTCGAAGGCCGTGTAACGACAAGCCTCGTCACACCCTATCCGCCGGGCATCCCGCTTCTTGTTCCGGGCGAGATTTTCAGCAAGGAGATCGTGGACTATCTTCAGTTCAACCGCGAATTTGCCCGCGAATGCCCCGGCTTCGAAACCGATATCCACGGCTTGGTTCAGGAAGTCGGGGAGACCGGTGAAGTCAGGTACTTCGCCGACTGCGTCGCTGAGTGAATGTAACTGTAAACGTCGCGCGGTGAGAATGGAGAACCATCCTCCTCGAAGGCGGGCCTTGCTTCTTCGTCAGCAGGGCTTCGTTGCACCAAATGGGGTGAGCAAGCTGCCCCGTTGCGCGGTCGGACTTTTCCTGTGGCCTCAGTGACGGGTATTCCAACAGCAGTGTAGCGGTTCGACACAGCGATGCGGTACGCGGGCATCCCAGGTCTTCTGACGGCGGTAAAGGGTGCTGAAATCCGGCACCGCCCAGTCCAGCCCTGCAAACTTTGGCAAGTTCTCAACAAAGCCAGCCGTCTGTCTGAGCGACATGCCGAACAGCCCGGCGCATTTTCCGCGATGCAATCGCTCAGTTCTGGGCTGGAAAGCCCAGTCGCCTTCGAAGGAAAGATCGCTCAAACGAGCACGTGGGGCGAGACAAGATCGGAACAGTTTCAGTGGGCTTTGGCCGCCCTCTGGAGATATTTCGATTCGGCCCGGCCCTCGGGACAGTCGCGGGATCAGCAAAATCCGCTTCAGCGCAAGCTGCCAGACAAAGTAGGATAGATCCTGCTCTATCGTTGTCTAATTCGGATGACCTGCGCATCGGACAGGCGCAGCGCAATGCCGTGGAGCATTGCGCTCAGTTTCGCTCTGGGGATGCCCGGTGCGCCGCCGTCGGTATGGAACCGAAGGATCAGCGCATCTCTCTGTTCCGGCGCGGTCTGGATCATGCCAAGGCACCAGCGGGCACGCTGGGTGACGTATTCCTTCAGGCCCTCGGGGGTCAGCCTTTCGGTCAGGGGTTCATCCAGATAAGCGGTCTGCCATCCGGCATCGCGCAGGACCAGCGTCATCATGAAATCTTCGGTGACGCTTTCTTCGGGGAAACCGCCCACATCCTGAAGGGCCTTCCACCGGATGACCGAGGGCGTGCGGGTCCGCCAGAGGGTGGGGCGCGCACTGGGACCTAAACTGTAGTTTAGCATACGGGCGATCCGGATGCAGCCAAATCCGGGGTTCCGACCATTCATGCCGACAAAGGGGCCGGTCGAGCTCGGTGATGGGTCTGGCACTGATGCTGGTGCCAATGGGGGAGCGGGGCGCCTCGTCAAGACAACCTCAAGGACGGGAGGTTTCGCGGCGAAACCTGTTTTAACCCTTTGGCAAGGTTTGAGGGTGGGGAAGGTTGCATTCCGACAATGAGTTTTCACACAGCTTCGGCCCAAACCGGCCATTAATTTAGGCTACTGAATGCTTCGATGCGGCCCGTCATTGCCGACATTCGCCGCACTTGCAAAAGTACACGTGACCAGAATTCACACAATGCGGGACGAAGCCGTCGTTCCCGCTAAGCCGCGCGGTGCCGGACCGCGGGTGGGCGCATGTTCGGTTGGACGGTGTACTTTATGGTGCCAGGTACATCTTCTCCCACAGGTCGGCGCACGGGTGTAAGGCGCCCGCCCGGGGGCGGTCGGGTGCCGCGCGGCGGGGCTGACGCCCCTTGAGTTTGCGCATGGGAGGCATTTGCGGTGGTCAAACTGGACTCAAACCCGACCTTCTCCGCTCGCGCACATGTGCATGCTAAGCTGAGATGCCAACCTCTGGTTGGCGCTGTGGTAGAACGTGGCGGATGGGAGGAACCATCATGACCATTGCAAACTTACCCGCCATTCGAGCTTGTCGCCCTGCCTGGAACAAAGGCCGCGTCGTCGGACAAAAACGCCCGCTGATGCCAAAACATGTCTGGGCAATACGTGTGCGTCTCGAAATTGCCGAGAACCATCGCGACTTGGCACTCTTCAATCTCGCGATCGATAGCAAACTTCGTGGATGCGATCTGGTGAAGCTGAAAGTCGCAGACATCTATGCTTCAGGCCAGGTCAATGAACGAGCCTCTATCATACAGAGCAAGACCCAGCGACCGGTGCGTTTCGAGATCACCGAGGGCACTCGCAAGTCAATTCTACGATGGATGGAGGAGCCGTTGATGATCGGCTCGGAATTCCTTTGGCCTGGTCGAGTTCACGAACGCCTACATATTTCGACTCGGCAGTATGCGCGGCTTGTCCGTGAATGGGTCAAATCCATCGGGCTCGACCCCACGTCATTCGGAACGCATTCCATGAGACGAACCAAGGTTGCTCACATTTATCGCAAGACCGGCAACCTGCGCGCGGTTCAACTGTTACTCGGCCATACAAAGATGGATAGCACCGTTCGATACCTTGGCGTCGAACTTGAAGATGCGCTGGCGATTTCGGAAGCCGTTGAGATCTAAAGACTTGGGCCGTCTTCAAGGACGGCCCAAACAGGACCTTCGGCTTTGTTCGGCAACGCTGCCGTGCGGGGGCCTAAATCCGGACGTTCATCATTTCTCAGCAACCGCCACTGTCGTACAACTGCTTGATGCGCGGCGAAACGGTGGCGTTGACATGGCTTTTTGACAAAGAAACCCGTTCGTTCGGGTCTTGCTGTGAGGGAAACGGTGAATTGATTTAGGTCATCGTGACGGGTCAGTGGTCTTCCGGCACCCTTTCCCAAAACCGAGATTGCAGTGGGCCTTCAACCGCTCTGCAAGGTCAGTTGTCCAGCCTGATGGATCGGTGACTTCTACCCAGGGTGTTATGTAGTCCTGCGCAAAATAGGAATGACCATGACCCGGCGGAGACCCGAAGGACAGCGCCATGTCGATAGCAAGCTGAAAGTGGGTCACGATGGGATAAAAGCGCCGGTACTCCGAAGCGTCTTCTGCTGGCGGATCGCGCATCCAGGGCGGTGCACGCCAGATCGAATGTGGATCATAGAAAACGATTGGGTCGCTGGAATATTGCAGAAAGACAATGCGCATACCGCCCCAGTCGGTCTCTGCTTCGCTGGCATCCGCGTATCGAGACGCATAACGCACAAGGGACCCGTCTCCGATCGTGGGCAGAACCCAGGGCGACCCTTCCTTTCGCCTGGTCTGAACATAGTTCCAGAATTGCGACGAAAACGGCGGACCTGCCCAGAATGCGCCGTTGATCGGATCGTCAACGAGGCGGAAGAGATTGGTTGCATACATGGATGACCACGCGCCAAGACTAAGACCGTGAACGTAGAGTCTTGGCCGTTTGTTGGCAGGCAGGGTTTTCCAAAAGCTATGCACTCGTTCAAGAAGCGCAGCCGCCTGGTCCAGCCCCGCCCGCGTTTCAAGGATCAGCGCAAGCGGCGATT
The DNA here is from genome assembly GCF_054482635.1 of Arenibacterium sp. CAU 1754. Taxonomy (NCBI): domain Bacteria; kingdom Pseudomonadati; phylum Pseudomonadota; class Alphaproteobacteria; order Rhodobacterales; family Paracoccaceae; genus Arenibacterium; species Arenibacterium sp. CAU 1754. The sequence goes on along the minus strand of NZ_JBTLRG010000001.1, from coordinate 1,281,957 downwards.
GCAGATAGGAATACTGCGCCGCGACAGTAGCGATATTCCCGCCATGCATGTACTCCAAGGGATCGTGGGACCCCGGATCCATCCAGCCGGTTCCGGTGGGGCTGGCGACGATCAGAACCTCTCGCTCGAATGCACCCTGCCTTTTGAGTTCAGCCAGGGCGAGGTCGGCGCGTTCCCCGGGGGTGTTCCCATTCGCAAGCCCGACATAGACGCGGATCGGATTCATCGCGGGCACGCCAAGGAACTCTGCAATCGCATGCGCATCGGGCCCGGAAGTCACGAAATCGCGGCCGGGCTCGCCCATCGCCGCCCAGTCGATGAGAGATGCGGAACTTCCGGTCGCATTCGCCTTGGCGGGACGCGGTGGTGCGGATTCAAAAAGGCGCTGTGCCGTCTCATAGGATTCGTCCAGAACCGCCACAACACTATCCAGAAGGCCATCACGGGTCACGAATAACAACAGAGCGGCAACGGTAAAGAGTGCCAACACATTGGCCCGGCGCACCGGCATGATACGGTAAAGCCGCGCACGGATGACCCTGAACAGGTACGCCACCGCCACACCGACGGCAAACAGACACAGGAATGTCAGAACGGTTACGCCCAGCAGGGTGAGCAAATGCAAGGCATCGGCTTCCGCTATTCCCATCTTCGTACGAAGATCATTCTGCCATTTCAGCGTGTTCCCCACGGCGATACCGACAGTAATCAAAGACGAACTGCAAAAGAGAACTGTCAGTACGCGGGCGGATTTTCCTGTCGGCTGCGGCATTTCAGCTGCGCGCCAGACCAGCGCGCTGATCCGAATTAGAAGATAACCGATCGCGATCACTATCCCGCCAAGAATGCCCTGCTCGAACGCGTCGCGCGGAATGAGAGAAGGTGTCAGCGAACCGGCAAAAAAGAGCAGGCCAAGCGCTAACGCGGGTATGGATATGAACGAGGTAAGCTGTCTCACCGAAATCCCGCTAACCGGCCATTGTTTTAGGATGAGCTTGCGAGCATAGTTTCGCATGGTCCGGACGAGGTCAAGTCGCCCGATCATGGTCCGGATGACTTGCATTTCTGGTTCGAACCACACGTATCGCAGCTGTTATTCGCGGGCAGGATGCGTGTTTTGAAAGCAGCTTTCGGGTTCAGAACGTGGAAAACAGGGTAATGACCAGAGAGTTCGCGAGGTCCACGAAGAAGGCAGCGACAAGAGGCAGCACGATAAACGCAAGCGGTGCCGGGCCATATTTCTTTGTGACAGCGGACATGTTTGCGACGGCCGTCGGCGTTGAACCCAAAGTAAAACCGGCGAAACCTGCGCTTAGAACTGCCGCGGTATAATCGGCACCTGCAAACCGAAAGAACAGGAACACCGTGAACAGGGCCGTCAGAAGGGCCTGTACGCCCAGAACAGCCAGCAATGGCCCACCCAGCCCTGACAATGTCCAAAGCTTTATGCTCATCAATGACATCGAAAGAAAGATCGACAGGCTGTAGTCCGAAATGACGGCCAGAGCCTTTGTGCGGGCGGGCCAGTTTATCCTGGGAAGTAGTTGCGGAACGGTATTCGACATGACGATGGCAACCATCAGACACGGAACGAACAACGGCAGCATCAGGCCCGATGAGACGAGTGCCCGATGGACTATGTACCCCAGCACGATGGCAATATTAATCGCCAGAAGCGCCCGGATCAGGTTGACGTGGTTCACCTCTTGCGTGTCGCGCGTTTCCTCATAGGGCAACCCAACGATATCGGCCTGGCCCGGTTCCGCCTCAAGCTTGTGGCGGTCGATCAGATATCGGCCGATCGGGCCACCGATCAGCGCTGCAAAGACCAGACCCAAGGTCGCGGCGGCAATACCGATTTCGTTCGCAGCTGAAAACCCGGTAACCTCCTGCAGGGTCGGCCCCCAGGCCAGTGCCGTACCGTGTCCGCCGATAAGCGAGGCCGAGCCGAGTAGCACGGCGATCGGTCTGGGAAGGTCGAACAGCTCAGCCCCTGCCAGCCCGGTCAGGTTCTGGATCACCATGAAACCAAGCGTCGCCAGAAGCAGAAGCAACAGAAGGCGCCCGCCAGAAATCAGATCGGAAATCCGGGCATCCAACCCGATAGTAACGAAGAAGATGACCAGCAGTTCGTCACGCGTATCGAGTTCGAAGGCGATTTCCAAACCGGTGGCGGCGAAAATTGCCCATGCCAAAACAGCGACTGCCAGGCCGCCTGAGACAGGTTCGGGAATATTCAGATTCCGCAGGAACGCCACGCGGCGCGTCAGGACGGCGCCAAAAAGGAAGACAATCATTCCGATTGTCAGTGTCACAAAATCCGGGACGAGCAGCGTTGATTGCGATGCGAGGTTCATGGCCCTTCCCGCACAGCCATCGGAACGCGGTTTAGGACCGGCATCACCTGGAAACCGCAGCGCCGTTTCCTTGACACCGGTTGCCTATAGCACGTCCACATACCAAGCGTCCGTGACAAGGATCGCAGCGATCAACACCAGAATGACTATGATCAGTATGTGGGCGGACCAGCCCGTTTTTGCGCCATCAGGCAATCGTGCCGCCCTGAACGCCAACACAACGGTCGAAAGCCAGATAACCGCCATCGAAAAAATTGTGCCTGTTATCCCAAGATCCATAGTTCCAATCTCTGTGCGATCAATTCTTTCCAACTGATATCATGTATCCCGCAGCTTGGTTCAGAAAGCCAATCCAAAATGTGCGGCTTGTTTTGCAAGGTTCACAAACTGCCCATTTGGTCCGCAATCAACTGTAAAGATTTGCCTTCCTTGCCAAGAATCTTTTTTGGGGGTGAAAGCCGGAGCCTCGTGGATCAAACTGCATTCAGTCAGTGTCAATGTCACTGTCCGCCCCTGGCCCCACCTGATCGGACATCAGAATTGCGACCGGCCGCGTCGTATCGAAACTGGCCAGGATGATGGCAAGGACGGAGGTCAACGGCACGGCAAGAATCGCCCCGGGAATTCCCCACAATGTTGCCCAAAATGACAGCGAAACAAGCACGACGAACGGGCTGAGATTCAGTTGGCGACCGACAACACGCGGTTCGACGTAATTGGCGATGATTGTTTGCACTACGGTCAACAAGACAACAAGGATCGCAGGTCGGGTGAACTCGCCAAATTGGCCGACCGAAATCAGCACCGGGAAGGCCACAGCGACGTATGAACCGACATAGGGAATGTAATTGAGCAGCCCAATCAGAAACGCCCAGAACAAGGCGAAATCGACGCCAAAAGCCCAGAGAATGACATAGGACATCACGGCGAGAAGGATGTTGATCAGCGTTTTCGTCGTGATGTATCCGCGGATTTGCCGGTTGATCCGGCCGAAAAGGTGAAAGACTTCCTGCGCTTGTGCGTCATTGTCAGCAGCGGCGGCGATCTTGCGTTCGAATTTGCCGCGTTCGCTGAGCATGAACGCAGCATAGACTACTGTCAGAAACACCGCGGCCCCAAGGGACGTGAACCCCCCGAGCGCCCCGAGAACTAGCTTTTGCAAATCGATCTGACCGAATGTCAGGGCGAATATCTCGTCCCACAATTCGTGTGTTTCAAAGCCGTATCGCTCCGCCAGATGAAGGACGAAACGGTCGAGATTTGCTTCGTACTGTGGAGCGACCGCCGCTATTTCGCGAACGGTTGCGCTGAACAAAACAGCGATTGCTAGTACGATGGCCGTGAAAACGGCCAGAACAGATACGCGCAGAACAGGCACGGGCAAGTTTCTGAAAACCGGTATCCTGCGTAGTCCTTCGGTGGTCGACGTGAGGACATAGATTGAAATGGCGGCGACAAAAATCGGCAGCAAAACGGCCTTGCCGACAACCAGCAGCGTGCCTGCAATCACGATCAGAACGGTGATTAGAACAAGGTTCAATAGCGGCGCGTCCCGCATGGACGTTTCCCTTTTCTGATGTCTCTCGCAGGGTTTCCGCCTTTCAAGAAGAGGTCAATCCCTTGAAACAGGAACATTCGGGCGTGTCCTTGCTGAGCGGATTGCCTGCTGGGCGTGGAATGAGTTTTATTGCCCGATTGAATGGGTTAATGCTGTAATGACGGACTGCCCGAACGGGATCACGGAAATATTGGGGGAACGCATGCCGCGCTTGCTATCTGTTTTATTCACCGGCCTGCTGGTTCTACAATTCGTGGCGTCGAACGCGGCCCATGCCACCTCCATCGTAAGACAGCTCAGCCGGACCGGTCTCACCCAGGACGACATCAATACGATGTCGCAGGCAGCTGCCACGCTTTATGCGTCCGGCAACGCCGTCAGCGGGGCCGATACCATCTGGTCGAACCCGGAAACGGGCGCTTTCGGAATGGTCGAGGTCACGTCCGTCGAAGGCGATTGCGTCGGATTGGTCTACAAGTTCCAGACGCTCAAACAGAGGGGTATCCGCTCGGTCGTCTTGAAACGGTGCCTTGTAGACAATCGCTGGGTTCTGACCGAATGATCATGGACGGATTGTCCGGCACGGCGTGACACCCGACAGAAATAGATGTGCATCGACGGCGACGGTAGCAAATCAGCATGATTGACAGATTTTTATGGCAGTCTGGCCTGTACCCCACCAGTGCACATCCTGACTTTCGCGCATAAATTTGCCTCACCATTCAAAGATTGATCGACGCCCGTGGCTGTAACGGTCGCCGCACAAACGCGACAACCATTATACCAGCGCCTTCCACTGATTTTTGCCCAAGGTTGATTGGAATCGCCAAATCAACAACGATACGAAGAAATTTGTGGGGAGATTAATAATGAGCCGGGAAAAGTTTGGGTGTCCTTGTTGCAGCGGGATGTTGGACACGGTTTTTCAGCAGAACAACCAAGTTCGCGAAATGAAGGAAAAAGCAGAGAGCGGCAAAGGGTGGTCCTGTAACTGGGGGATCAACTGGGCCAGCGTCGGACGGCGGGACTTTCTGAAGGGTGGCGTGGCGACGGCGGGACTTGTGGCGGCCCTTCCTGAAAAGGCAAGCGCGCAGGAACAGGCTACAACTGTCTTTTTCAATGGTTCCATCCTGACCGTCGACGATGATTTTTCCGAGGCCGAAGCGATTGCAATTCGCGGCAACCGCATCCTGAGCGTGGGAACCAAAGGCGAGGTTCGCGCAGTTGCGGGCGATGACGCCCGTATGGTCGATCTGAATGGCAAGACCATGCTGCCCGGTTTCATTGATGCACACACACATGTCGTCACAGGCAGCGTTGTTGATGCCATTATGGACTATGTCGGTATGATCCGATTTAGCACCACGGACGAGGTGCTGGATCACATCCGCGCACGCGTGGCGCAAACACCGGCTGGCGAATGGCTTGTTTTCCGCAATTTCGATCCCGCGGTTCAGGACGGTCTGGATGCCCTGACTTTCGCCGATCTCGACCCGATCTCGACGGACCATCCAATTTTTGTTCTGAATGCTTCGGGTCACCTGGCCTATGCGAACTCTGCGGCATTCGAAGCCGCGGGTATCCCGGCCGACGTCGAGAACCCGCCAGGTGCCGAGTTCGTCCGCGACGCGGACGGAAAACTGAACGGCACGATAAAGAACAACATTGCCTACCTGCGGGTTCTCGGAGCCTACCCTGCGCTTGCCGAGGCCGAGCCGCTCGAAGCGCTGATCGGGCTCCTGGAGAAATGGAGTGCACTCGGCCTGACCACGATCAGCGAATTAAGCCTCGGCGCGCTGACGCAGTCGCCCGCCGACGCCGAAGTGCTTGCGGCCGCGTCGCAAAGCGGACGTCTGGCGGCGCGTATCCGCGCCTATCCGCTTTATAGCATCGGGGCAGAGACTTGGGATGCCGGCGGCGTCAACCAAGGCGACGGCGACGCCATGGCGCGCATCGCGGGGTACAAGCTGATCGCCGATGGGTCGAACCAGGGCTTCACGGGGTTTCAGCGCGAGCCCTACCTGAACAGCGACGATCGCGGGCTTGCCTATATCGAGCCTGATGAACTGACAGAGCTTGCGATGGAGCGGGCCGAAAAAGGTTGGCACCTGGCGCTTCACGGCAATGGCGACGCGGCCATCGACAACATCCTGAATACCTGCGAGGCCCTTCGCGACGCAGGCATCGACATGTCGCAGGTCCGCGCACGCATCGAGCACTGCTCGATCCTCCACGATGACCAGATCGCCCGGATGAAGGAACTGGGCGTCTCGGCCAGCTTTCTCATCGGTCATGTGCACTACTGGGGCGTGGCCATGCGCGACGAGGTCTTCGGCGAGGAAAAGGCCCAGTTGCTGGACCGCTGCCGCAGCGTCGAAGAGGCCGGTGTGGGCTATACCCTTCACTCGGATTTCATGGTCATTGACCCGGACCCGCTGCATATGATCGAGATGGCCGTGACCCGCACGACCTGGAAGGAACCAGACTATGTTCTGGCCCCGCAAGAAACGGTCTCGGTCGAGTCCGCGATCCGGGCCATGACATCCGAAGCTGCCTGGCAGCTGTTTTCGGACCACGAGGTGGGCAGTCTTGAACCCGGCAAACTTGCCGACATGGTAATCCTCGACAAGGACCCGCGCGACGTCACCCCGGACGACATCAAGAACATCAAGGTGATGGAGACGTGGATGGACGGAAAGCAAACATACGTGGCCTGATGGCGGCATAAGCGTCCGGGTGCCCCAAATGAGAAAGGTTTGGACATGAAAAATCTGGCAAGCCTTCTTCTCATGTCGCTCGTGATATCCCCGGCGACAGCCTTAGCGCAAAGCGAAGACATAAATCTGCGGTTTCGTACGACGCTGTATGCCGACAGCGCCGTGGCCGGAGATGCCGACAGCAGTCTTCAAATGAGTGGTCGTCTCGACAGCTTTCTGACCTGGAATAACATCTGGCTTGGCGCAACGCTTAACGCCCATCTCGAAATGGTTGGCGGCAATAACATAAATGGACTGTCATCGGGGCTGGCTTGGCCCGCGAATGTCTATTCCGCCGTTCCGCGCGCTTTGGCGGATACGAACGCGACACTTTCGGTGAACGTGACCCAGCAACTCACTCCCGCTGCACGCCTGAGTTTGGGGAAATTCAGCGCGACCGAGCTCGCGCGCAGCACGCCGCTTGCAGGGGGCGGTGACCTCGGTGGATTTCTTTACACAGGCATTGCCACCACGCCGAGCCTTGTCTTCCCGCCATATGTATTGGGCGGGCAGTTTTCATTTACCACCGATCCCGTAAATTACAGCTTTTTCGTCTATGATGCGCGCAACGCCCAGGGCAGCGATGTTTGGAAGAACCCGTTTTCGGAAGGCATCGTTTTCAACGCCTCGGCTACCTACAAGGCGACCATAGGCAACCTCCCTGGCTTTTATACACTCAACGTTGTGCACAGTACCGCCGAGGCAACCGATCTGGACAGCCTTCTGCTGCCCCCGGATGCGGACGATTTCGCACGCACGACCCGAGGGCTGACCTATGTCGCTTTCAAGTTCCAGCAATATCTTGTCGTGGACCCTGACACACCCGGCGGCGGCTGGGGCATATTCGGTCAGATTGGTATTGGTGATGGAAACCCGCACCTACTCGACGCCAACTACGTGCTTGGTGTCGGCGGAAGTTCTCCCATTCCGGGCCGGAACCGAGACCGATGGGGCGTTGCGATGTCCTATACCGACTGGTCCAGGGCCCTGATCGCGGCGCTGAATGCCAACGGCCTCGACCTCGACAACGAAATCGGCATCGAAGGATTCTATGAGGCTGAGATTTCCGAGAAAGTGCGGCTGGGCGTGAATGCAATGTACCTTGATCCGGCCACGCCGGGCGCAGAAGACTACTTGCAAGTCGGAATCCGGTTGCGTGTGTCCTTCTGACCGCTCAACGGCATCGAAGGCATCGTCCAAGCGGCTTTTCCGCCCAGAGGTCAATGTGCGCCCCGGTTCCATTCCAATCATGCACAACAGCTTGGTCTGCAATCATTTCTACAATGCTACAAGGCATTCGTAATAAGCCGCTGCAAATCCCATGTGATCCAAGGCGGCACCGAACGACGGACACGTGAACGTCTGAGCGCTTATCACGTGTGCCGTTTGAAGGCGGGAAATTCGCACACGATGCGAATGGCCGTTTCTTGCTTTGCGAGAGGCGCTCTTGCTCCAGCAGCGAACGGCGGCTTCCCGCCCATGGCATCAAATGCTGCGCTCTAACCTAAGGTTCGTTTTGAGTTTGATACCGGAAATACCGAACCCCGAAACACTCACCCCCGCCACTGACCTCCGCCATCCATGTCGATCACTGTGCCGGACAGGTAATGCAATTGAGGATGACGGCGATGTACAGCAGGTCGCAACGAATTTCGAAGCCTCGGATGAGGTTACGGAACAGTTGTAAGGTTGATCCAGGTTCCATTCAGCGTCGCACCGAGGAAACCGGGCGCAGCGTTTTTTTGGTGGATGCGGACTATGTTTGAAAGCCGTCTCTATGGATCATTTGAATTTTTCACCTCGCTGAAATTATTGCCGCGAAGCGGTCAAAAGCCGATTTTTGGCCGATCTTTCACACAGGAATACGCCTCGCGACCCCAACATTTGCCACAGACAAATGGCCGCCGAATTCGGCGGTGGCGTTTTCAGAGCCAATCTGGCTTTACTCCGGTGACTCACAGATTTGCCGTGCGTTCGTTGTGCGAAATCAGCCCTGTTTTGTGAGATATGAAATTGTTTGGGGGAGCAATAGCGTTGTTCGCAAAGTTTATGCAGTCAGCATTGATTTTCGGCCTTGTCCTAGTCCCCGAGCCGAGCGCCTCTGATGATAGCGGTGCTTACCAGATAGTCGATGGGCGACTTGTGGCCCCGCTGGAGTCGTTTCGTGAATGCGATCATTGCCCCGAGATGATCGTTGTTCCACTCGGGTCCTTCATGATGGGCGCCAAGCGCGGCGAGTCCCGTAATCCGTTCGACATCTATGGCGCAAACGCAAAATTGCGGCGGCGTGGCCCGGATGAGGTGAATATCATCCCGCATGAACATCCGCGCCACCGGGTCGAAATTGACATTCCATTTGCGGTGGGGCGCAATGAGATTACCCATGCAGAATGGATGGCCTGTGTGGGGGCTGGCGGATGCGCACATGTTCCGGATCACTGGATTCTTGGCCCAAACGGAAAAACATTTCTGGACCCGAACCATCCTGTGATCAACGTGTCCTATTTGGACATTCGGGACTACGTGGCATGGCTCAACGCGCAAGTCGGGGACGAGGTTTACCGCCTGCCGACCGAAGCGGAGTGGGAGTACGCAGCCCGGGCCGGAACAGAAACGCGGTTTTCTAAAGGCGACGAATTGACAGCAATGCAGGCGAATTTTTCACGCGGTGCAACGGAATGGTTGCGTAAGGTGGAACGACCAGATCTTCCGTCCCGCTATTATACGATGCCTGTGGACTCGCTTGATGCGGCAAATGCATGGGGCCTGCGACACATGTCCGGAAACGTGCGCGAGTTGACCCAGTCGTGCTGGTCGGCAAAACATTTGGAGCTGAAGACCAGCAGCGCCTATTTACTGCTTGCACAATCGCAGATGGATTGCATGCGTGTCACCAAGGGCGGCTCTTTTACGGGTGCAATGGATGCCGCACGTCCAGCAGGGCGCGCACGCAAAGGAGAAACGTTTCGGACCGACAATTCAGGGTTTCGAATTGTCAGACAATTTAAAGTGGAAGGAATAGAATAATGCCAAGTGCAAGGTATGATGATACCGGCGGGGCAATGGTTTTGTATGACAATTTGTTCACAGGCAAACCCAAAAGCCCCGTGCCAAATATGGCCACCAAGTTTTGATACCGTACTATATAACGCTTTTTCAGGACTGAACTTCAGTTTTTGAACTGACCTTCATCGGCCGCCTCTAAGCAGACAAACACCCGACTGCAAAACCCTCACCCCCTCCATTGACCTCCGCCGTCCATGTCGACCACTGTACCAGAGAGGTAGTGCACCTGCGGTGAAGCAAGCATGGTCGCCAGCGCGGCGACCTCTTCGGGGGATTTCGGGCGGTCGAACGGGAAATCGAGCTTTTTCATCAGCTCTTCCCACCGGTTCGCATCACCAAGGGTTTCGGCGGCGGTATGTTTCAGCCGGTCGGTCATGCGGTCCGTCAGGGTCAGCGACGGGTTGATTCCGAACACGCGCACATTGTCCTTGGGCGTGGCGGCACCGATGGCATTGGTGAACCCGATCAGGGCGGCATTGCCGGCCGCACCAATGATATAGCTGGGCTTGACCGCCCGTCCGCCCATGCCGATGATGTTGATCACCGTGCCCGACTGGCGGGCGGTCATCTGCGGCAGATAGAGGTTGCACAGGTGCACATAGCCCCAGAATTTCAAGTCGAACCCGTCGCGCCAGTCCTGCATGCTTAGCGATTTCAGCGCGCCGCCCTTGATGGCGCCCGCATTGTTCAGCAGGATGTCGATATCGGGATAGGCGGCAAAAACCGCTTCGCGCCCGGCGTCCTGTGACAGGTCGGCGGCCATGTAATCGACCTCGGCGCCGGTGTCCTTGCGGATTTTGTCGGCCGCGTCTTTCAACGCGTCTTGGGTGCGCGCCACAAGTGTTACCCGCGCCCCTTCGCGCGCGAAACACATCGCGCTGGCAAATCCGATTCCCTTGGACGCGCCGGTGATCAGCACGTGTTTTCCGCCCAGTTGCAGATCCATGGTCCGCTCCCCCCTTTGAATGACGGTGCCATGCTGCGCCCGAACGGGGGCCGTTGCAAGATGAAGGCTCAGGTCAGAAATGTCGCGATCTCGTCCAGCGGTTTCTTGATCTTGGCCACGGCGGGCACGGTGGCATCCGAAGCCGGGTGGCCAACGGCGATGATCATCGTCGGCTTTTCCGAGGCAGGTCGGTTGAGCGCACCGTTCAGGAACTTCATCGGGTTGGGCGTATGCGTCAGAGCGCACAGCCCCGCGTGATGCAGCGCCGCCAAAAGGAACCCGGTGGCGATGTTCACGCTTTCGGGCACGTAATAGTTCTTGTACCGCGTCCCGTCGTCAAATTCGCCCCAGCGCTGGGCAAAGACGATGATCAGCCAGGGGGCGATGGTCAGATGCGGTTTGTTGGCATCCGTTCCAATGGGTTCAAGCGCGCGGATCCATTCATCGCCACCGCCGCCGGCGTAAAACCGGCGTTCCTCTTCCTCGGCCTCGTGGCGGATGCGCTGTTTCAGGGCGGGGTTGGCGATGGCCACGAAATGCCAAGGCTGGTGGTTGGCCCCTGACGGCGCGCTGCCCGCAGAGCGAATGCAATCGGCGATCACGTCCTGCGCCACGGGGCGATCGGAAAAGTCGCGGACCGAGTGGCGGGTGCGCATCCTGGCCAGGAAATCCTGTGCGGCCTGCGCCATTTCCGCGTCACTCATGTCGGCGCGGTCGGGCAGGGGGAGTGCCTCGTAGCTGAGCGTGTCTTTGCGGATCATCGAAAACCTTTGAAATTGTCAGGGTTGGACCAGACGCTTGGCGGCGGCGGCAAGGACCGTGCGGGTCAGCGGGGCAAGGGCAGGCGCCATGATGCGGCTGACCTGCCATGTCAGGGGGACGTCCAACGGGGTCTTGGGGATTAGCGGCACAAGGCGGCCGTTGCGCACCGGCCCGCGTACCAGCGGTTCGGGGTTCATGCCCCATCCGACCCCGGCGCGTGCCGCATCGACAAAGGCATGGGTCGAGGGTAGGTAATGCGCCGGTGGCGACAGGCGCCGGTCGAACCGCGCCTCGATCCAGGCACGTTGCAGCGAATCCTTGGCGTTGAAGGTCAGGCAGGGGGCAACCGCCAGTGTTTCGGGTGTGACCCCGTCGGCAAACCAATGTTTGAAAAAGGCCGGACTTGCCGTGGCGATATAGCGTTGCGACCCCAGCGCAATGGCGTCGCACCCCGCGACCGGCTTGCCGCTTGCGGTTATCGCGGCGCTGACCTCGCCCCGTTTCAGCCAATCTGCGCTGTAGTCCTGATCGTCGATCACGAGATCGAACAGCACATCGGGCACATTGGCCATCGCATTGACGAACCAGGTGGCCAGACTGTCGGCATTGACGGCAATGCGCAAAATGGTCTGTCCCGCAGGCATATCCAGCGACAGCTCGCGGCTCAGCTGGTTTTCCAGCAGACCGACATCCTCGGCATGTTTGGCCAGCCGTGCGCCGACGGGCGTGGCTGTGCAGGGGCTGCCGCGATTGATCAGTGAGGCGCCGATGCGATCCTCAAACGCCTTGATCCGCTGGGAAATCGCCGAGGGCGTGACCGACAGATCGGCGGCAGCGGCCTCGAAGCTGCCGCGCCGCAGGATGGCCGCCAGCGCATTCAGGTGATCGGGATCAAAGTGCATTAGCTGTCCTTATCTGGCCTGATCTTATTTAACTGGATTACATATCCGCCCCGGCTTAGTCAAACCGGGTACAGGAGTGGATTACGCATGACGACAGGATTTTTTGCGGGCTTTGCCCTTGGGTTTTCGCTGATCCTTGCGATCGGGGCGCAAAATGCGTTCGTGCTGCGGCAAGGGTTGCGGCGCGAGCATGTGTTCTGGGTCTGCACCACCTGTGCGCTGTCTGATGCGGCCCTGATCGGGGCGGGGGTGGCGGGCTTTGGTGCGCTGGGGCAGGCGGTGCCGTGGTTCGAACCGGTGATGCGTTATGGCGGCGCGGCTTTTCTGATCGTCTATGGTGCCATGAACCTGCGCAGCGCCTGGGCGGGCGGCGCCGCGATGGACCTGACCGGCGGGGCGCGGCCCACCCTGAAACGGGCGCTGCTGACCCTGTTGGCGCTGACCTGGCTTAACCCGCATGTTTACCTCGATACGGTGGTTCTGATCGGTTCGATCTCATCGCAGTATGAAAGCCGCCTGTTTTTCGGGCTTGGGGCGGCCCTGTCCAGCATGACGTTCTTTTTCACACTGGGATACGGCGCGCGCCTGGTGGCGCCGATCTTTGCCAATCCGCGCGCCTGGCAGGTTCTGGACGCTGGGATCGGCGTCACGATGTGGACCATCGCCGCAAAACTAGTTGTCATGTGAAGGGTTGCGCGACCCGTCGAATGGGTGTTCAACAAAGGCATGATTGAACCTCGCACCCCGCGCCCCCTGGTTGGCATATTCTGGATGCTGTTCACGGGTCTCTGCTTTGTCGCCGTGACGGCCCTTGTCAAATACATGGGAGATCGCATTCCCGCACCAGAGGCGGCATTCCTGCGCTATCTTCTGGGGCTGGTGTTCATGATCCCGCTGCTCAAACAGATGATGGCGACGGAGATGACCCCGACCCTTTGGGTGCAGTTCGGCGCGCGTGGCGTGATGCATGCGATGGGCGTGATGCTGTGGTTCTTTGCCATGACCCAGATCCCCCTGGCTGATGTCACGGCGATCAACTATCTGGCCCCGGTCTATGTGACCCTGGGCGCGGCCGTGTTTCTGGGCGAACGGCTGGCCTTTCGGCGCATCGCGGCGGTGATTGCCGCGCTGGTGGGGGCGGCCATCATCCTGCGCCCCGGATTTCGCGAGGTCAGCATCGGTCATTGGGCGATGATGCTGGCCGCGGTCGTGTTCGGGGGCTCGTATATTCTGGCCAAGCTGACCGTGGACAAGGCCAATCCGGCCATCGTGGTCGGCATGCTGTCCTTTTGGGTCACCATTGCGCTGGCCCCCTTTGCCTGGGCCGTGTGGGTGCCCCCCACATGGGCCGAAATCGGCATCCTGTTCGCCGTCGCCTTTTTTGCGACGACGGGCCATTACACTATGACGCTAGCCTTTGCCGCCGCGCCGGTGGCGGTGACTCAGCCGATAACGTTTCTGCAACTGGTCTGGGCCACGGCGCTGGGCGCTGCGGTGTTTTCCGAACCCGTGGACATCTGGGTGGTTCTGGGCGGCACGGTCATCCTCGGCTCGGTCAGTTTCATCACCTGGCGCGAGGCGGCGCTGAACCGCAAGCCGGTCACGCCTCCGGCCCCGGCGACCAAGGTCTAGCCTGAGGCTTTTGCGATCAGAACGGCGATTTACGACGCCTGCGTGGCGTTTATTGATTGACGGGTCAATTTACACTTCCTAGCCTGACTGAAACACCCAGTCGGAGCGCGACAGATGCCCAAACTAGGAATGGAGCCGATCCGGCGCGAGGCGCTGGTCAAGGCCACGATCGCCGAAATCGGCGCGGCGGGGTCGCTGGACGTCACCGTCAGCCAGATTGCGCGCCGCGCAGGTATGTCGAGCGCGCTGGCGCATCACTATTTCGGCGGTAAGGATCAGATATTCCTAGCCGCCATGCGCCGCATCCTGTCCGATTTCGGCGACGAGGTACGCCAGGAACTGGCGACGGCCCGTCCTGATCAACGCGCCACAGCGATCATTCGCGCCTGTTTCGCGCCCTCGTGTTTCACGCCGGAAACGATCAGTGCCTGGATGACATTCTATGTGTTGGCCCAGACCAACCCCGAGGCGCTGCGCCTGTGGCAAATCTATCAGGCGCGGATGCGCTCGAACCTGACACACGCCCTGCGCCCCTATGCGGTCGACCCGGTTCAGGCGGCGCGCACCCTCGCGGCGCTGATCGACGGTCTCTATATCCGCGCCGCCCTGAATGACCCCGACACGCCCGAGCGTGCAACCGCACATGCGCTCGACGTGATGCATATGCTGACAAAGGCCCGTATATGAACACCCCGAATATCCTGATCGTGATGGTTGATCAGCTGAACGGTACCCTGTTTCCGGATGGCCCTGCCGACTGGCTACACGCGCCCAATCTGAAAAAACTGGCCGCGCGCTCGACCCGGTTTGCCAATGCCTATACCGCTTCGCCGCTTTGCGCGCCGGGGCGGGCCAGCTTCATGTCCGGGCAGCTGCCGTCGCGCACGGGGGTCTATGACAATGCCGCAGAATTCCGCAGCGACATCCCGACCTATGCCCACCACCTGCGCCGGGCGGGGTATTACACCTGCCTGTCGGGCAAGATGCATTTCGTCGGCCCCGATCAGATGCACGGGTTCGAGGACCGCCTGACCACCGATATCTATCCGGCCGATTTCGGCTGGACCCCCGATTACCGCAAACCGGGCGAGCGCATCGACTGGTGGTATCACAACATGGGCTCGGTCACCGGCGCCGGGGTGGCCGAGATTTCCAATCAGATGGAATATGATGACGAGGTCGCCCATTTCGCCAAGATGAAGCTCTACGATCTGGCCCGCGGTCAGGACGACCGCCCCTGGTGCCTCACCGTCAGCTTCACGCACCCGCACGATCCATATGTCGCGCGGCGCAAATACTGGGACCTTTACGAGAATTGCGAACATCTGGCACCGCAGGTGCCCGCCATCCCCTATGATCAGCAGGACAAACACTCAAAACGGCTCTTTGATGCCAACAACTGGCGTGAATTCAATATCACGAACAAGGATATCACCCGCTCGCGCCGCGCGTATTTCGCCAATATCTCCTATCTCGACGACAAGATCGGCGAATTGCTTCAGGTTATGGAGGACACCAGGCAAGAGGCGATTGTCGTCTTTGTGTCTGACCACGGCGACATGCTGGGCGACCGCGGCCTCTGGTTCAAGATGTCCTTCTACGAGGGGTCGTCGCGCGTCCCGCTGATGATTTCGGCGCCGGGCCTTGCCCCGGGTAAGATAGACACGCCTGTTTCCACACTCGACCTCACCCCGACACTGGCCGCGCTGGCCGGGATCGATCTCTCCGAGGTGATGCCCTGGACCGATGGCGAGAACCTCAGCGATCTTGCCAACGGGGCCGAACGCACTAGCCCCGTCGCCATCGAATATGCCGCAGAAGGATCCGACGCGCCGCTGGTGTCGCTGCGCTATGGCAAGTGGAAATATAACCGCTGCGCGCTGGATCCGGATCAACTCTTCGATCTCGACTCCGACCCGCACGAGCTGACCAACCTGGCCGAAGACCCGGCCCATCAGGGCACCTTGCAAACGCTCCGCGCCAAATCCGAGGCCCGCTGGGATCTGGACAAGTTCGATGCCGACGTGCGCGCCAGCCAGGCCCGCCGCTGGGTCGTTTACGAGGCCCTGCGCAAGGGTGGTTATTACCCCTGGGATTACCAGCCGCTGCAAAAGGCCTCGGAACGCTACATGCGCAACCACATGGATCTCAACGTTCTGGAAGAAAACCAGCGTTTCCCCCGCGGGGAATGACCCTGACCTTCATCTTGCCAAATAAACTCCCGCCGGAGGCGAAAAATCTCTGACATGACCTATCCGACCCAACCCACCGCCAGCCATTTCATTAACGGCCAATACGTCGAAGACACCGACGGGACGCCCATCGACGTGATCTATCCCGCCACTGGCGCGGTGATCGCCTGCGTTCATGCCGCAACCCCGGCCATTGTCGATCAGGCCATCGCCAGCGCCAAAGCGGCGCAAAGCGAATGGGCCGCGATGACCGGCACCGATCGCGGGCGCATCCTGCGCCGCGCGGCGGATATCATGCGGGATCGCAACCATGATCTCAGCGTGCTGGAAACCCATGACACCGGTAAACCCTATCAGGAAACCTCTCTCGTAGATGCCACCAGCGGCGCCGATGCGCTGGAATATTTCGGGGGCATGGCCGCGACCCTGACGGGCCAGCACATCCAGCTGGGCGAGGATTGGGTTTACACGGTGCGCGAACCCCTTGGCGTTTGCGTCGGGATCGGGGCATGGAACTACCCGACCCAGATCGCCTGCTGGAAGGGGGCCCCGGCGCTGGCCTGCGGCAACACGATGGTCTTCAAACCGTCGGAAACCACACCGCTGTGCGCGCTGAAAGTGGCCGAAATCCTGCACGAGGCGGGCCTACCCGTCGGGGCCTATAACGTGGTGCAGGGGCTGGGCGAGGTTGGGGCCAAACTGGTCACTGACCCGCGGGTAAACAAGGTGTCCCTGACCGGATCGGTGCCGACCGGGCGCAAGGTCTATGCGGCGGCAGCTGCGGGTATGAAACATGTCACGATGGAACTGGGGGGGAAATCCCCTCTGATCATCTTTGACGACGCGGATGTGGAAAACGCCGTCTCGGGCGCGATCCTGGGCAATTTCTATTCCTCGGGGCAGGTCTGTTCCAATGGCACGCGGGTCTTCGTGCAAAGCGGTATCAAGCAGGCCTTCCTGACCCGGCTAAGCGAGCGGTTGGCGCAAGCGAAAATCGGCGACCCGATGGACCCCGAGACCAGCTTTGGCCCCATGGTCAGCCAGCGCCAGATGGACATCGTTCTGGGCTATATCGCCAAGGGGCAGGAGGAAGGCGCGCGCCTTGTCACCGGCGGCAAACGATTGAACCGAGACGGGTTTTACCTGGAACCCACGGTCTTTGCCGATGTGACCGACGATATGACCATCGCGCGCGAGGAGATCTTTGGCCCGGTGATGGCCGTGCTTGATTTCGAGGAGGAATCCGAAGTCATGGCCCGTGCCAATGACACCGAATTCGGCCTTGCCGCAGGCGTGTTCACCCGCGATCTGACCCGCGCCCACCGTCTCGTGGCCGGGTTCGAGGCGGGCACCTGTTACATCAACACCTATAACGACGCGCCGGTCGAGGCCCCCTTTGGCGGGGTCAAGCAATCGGGCGTGGGGCGCGAAAACTCTTCCGCCGCGATCGAACATTATTCGCAGGTGAAGTCTGTTTATGTCCGTATGGGCGATCTGGAAGCTCCCTTTTGATGGCTGGGCGTGAACACATCGTGCGCTACCGCGCATTTCAGATCCGCCAGCGGATGGGCGACGCAATGCCCCGCGGTGGACTGCCGTTGACATGATGGAGGCGGATTTCGTCATTGTCGGGGCCGGCTCGGCCGGGTGTTCGATGGCTTATCGGCTGAGCGCGGCAGGCGCCTCGGTACTGGTCATCGAACACGGCGGCACCGATGCCGGCCCGTTCATCCAGATGCCTGCGGCGCTGAGTTACCCCATGAACATGGCGCGTTATGACTGGGGGTACAGTTCGGAACCGGAACCGCATCTGAACAATCGCCGTCTGGCCTGCCCGCGCGGCAAGGTGATTGGCGGGTCCTCCAGTATCAACGGCATGGTCTATGTGCGTGGCCATGCGATGGATTTCGATCATTGGGCCGACAGCGGCGCGCAGGGTTGGGGCTATGCCGATGTGCTGCCCTATTTCAAACGGATGGAACATTGGCACGATGGCGGCCACGGCGGGAATTCCGCGTGGCGTGGCAAGGACGGGCCGCTGCATGTCACGCGCGGACCACGTGACAACCCGCTGTTTGAGGCCTTTGTCGAGGCGGGGCGGCAGGCCGGATACCCGGTCACAGGAGATTACAACGGCCATCAGCAAGAGGGCTTTGGCCCGATGGAACAGACCGTTTGGAAAGGGCGGCGCTGGTCGGGGGCCAATGCCTATCTGCGCCCGGCACTGAAACGCGAGAATTGTGATCTTGTCCGCGCCCTGGCCGAAAAGGTGGTGATCGAAGGGGGGCGTGCCGTGGGCGTGTCGGTCCGGCGTGGAGGCCGGAGCGAGGTGATCCGCGCGCGCCGCAACGTGGTTCTGGCGGCGTCCTCGATCAATTCACCCAAGTTGCTCATGTTGTCGGGGGTCGGCCCGGCGGCGCATCTGCGTGATCATGGCATCGACGTGGTGGCTGACCGCCCCGGCGTGGGCGGCAACCTTCAGGATCATCTTGAGCTTTATGTCCAGATGGCCGCCAGTCAGCCGATTTCCCTGTTCAAATACTGGAACCTGTTCGGCAAGGCGCTGATCGGGGCGCAATGGCTGTTCACCAAAACCGGTCTGGGGGCATCGAACCAGTTTGAAAGTGCGGCCTTCATCCGCAGCCGGGCCGGGGTGCCTTATCCGGATATCCAGTATCATTTCCTGCCCATCGCGGTGCGCTATGATGGAAAGGTGGCCGCCGAAGGGCACGGATTTCAGGCCCATGTCGGCCCGATGCGGTCGGTCAGCCGGGGCACTGTCACCCTGCGCTCGGCCGATCCGGTCGAGGCGCCAGCGATCCGGTTCAATTACATGTCCGATCCGCAGGATTGGGAGGAATTCCGCACCTGCATCCGCCTGACGCGAGAGGTTTTCGGACAAAAGGCGTTCGAACCCTTTGTCAGCCATGAAATCCAGCCCGGCGCGCATGTGCAGAGTGACGCGGAGCTGGATGGCTTTATCGCCGAACATGCGGAGAGCGCCTATCATCCGTGCGGCACCTGCCGGATGGGGCGCGCGGAGGATCCGCATGCGGTTGTCGATCCTCAGGGCCGGGTGATCGGGGTTGAGGGGTTGAGCGTTGCAGACAGCAGCATCTTCCCCCGGATCACCAACGGCAACCTGAATGCGCCCTCGATCATGGTAGGTGAGAAAATGTCGGATCACCTGCTGGGTCGTGACCCTTTGGCCCCGGCCAATGACGCCCCGTGGATCCACCCGAACTGGCAAGAGGCGCAGCGTTAACCTTGGTTAACAAATTGCTTGATGAGGGCAGGCTTCGCCCGTAACCCGGGGGGATGTTAAGACTTTTTGCCTTCCTTTTTCTGGTTTTCCTGCCCACCTTTGCCGTGGCGGACCCCGGCGGTTTGATCCGTGTCATCGATGCCGACACATGGGATGTCGGCGGGCAGCGGGTACGCCTGTTTGGCATTGATGCGCCCGAGATCGACCAGCCCTGTCAGGATGCGCGCGGGGAAACCTGGGACTGCGGGAAATGGGCCTCGGCCCAGGTCAGGGCGCGGTTTGACGGTCAGCAGGCCACCTGTCGCAAGGTGACGCGCGACAGGTATCTGCGTATTGTCGCGCGGTGCCGGGTCGCAGGGCAGGATGTCGGCCGGGTGCTGGTGCAAAACGGCTGGGCCTTTGCCTATCGCCAGTATTCCATGGATTACGATCTGGATGAAAAGACGGCGCTGGTGCAAGGGGTGGGCTTGCACGCCGGTAAGGTTCAGCGCCCCGATGCCTTTCGCGCTGGGCGGGTGGCGGCCCCGGCGCAACGGCCCCCGGATTCATGTGTGATCAAGGGCAATATCTCGTCCAGGGACGAGCGGATTTATCACCTTCCGGGGCAGGAAAACTATGCCCGCACCAGAATTTCACCACGCAAGGGCGAGCGGTGGTTCTGCACCGAGGCCGAGGCGCGGGCCGCAGGGTGGCGACGGGCCGCGCGATAGCGCCGGATTTTCAACATTTCCATTGCATCTTTTCGGTGTGATTTGATCCGAGTCAAAGTGAGGGGCGCAGCGCGCGGCTAGCCTGTAGGCAACGCAATACGGAAGGAAACGAAAAGAATGACCCATACGCCCCATGAACTGGCCGAAGAATTCCCCGACAAGGTGGACACGATCCAGTCGCTGAAACAATCGAACGCGCATTTTGCCAAGCTGGCGGATGAATATCACGAAGTGAACCGCGCCGTGCATCGGGCCGAAACAAATGTTGAACCGATGGAAGAACTGGCCGAGGTCGAATTGCGCAAGAAACGCGCCGCTCTCAAAGATCAAATCTGGAGTATGCTGTCGGCCTAATCCGTCAGGACCGAACGAAAAAAGTGATCGTCGGGTATGTGCCCGGCGATCTTTTTTGTGGCTGCTATTTCACCGCGTCGATGAAACGCCAAAGCTTGGGCAGGGTATCACTGCGCCAGAGGTCATTGTGCCCAGCACCCCTGACCGACAGGAATTGCTTGCGCGGACTGGGCGCGGCGTCATGGATGGCGCGGCCCATGGCATGCCGGTTCAGTGGATCATCGGTGCCATGAAGTATGAATAGCGGCAGGCGCAGCGCGCGCGCCCGCTCCAGCGAGGGCCACTTGTTTTCCAGCGCGTCGGCATAGGGGGCCAGCGCCGGATAATGGAGTTCCGCAAGCCCTTTGATCGATGTGAACGGCGCTTCAAGGATCAGGGCAGCGGGGTGTTGCGTGTCCTCAACGGCAAGCAATGCGATGGCCACAGCGGTGCCCAGACTTTCGCCGTAGATCACGGTCGGGCCTTGGGTCGCGGGCCAGTCTGGCCATATCCCGTGCGCATAAACCAGCAGCGCATCGGCGATCAGAGCCTCTTCGGACGGGGTGCCGGTGCTGCCCGAAGACCCGCGATAGGCCGGCGCGATCAGACCATACCCACGGTCGAGAAACCGGCGAAACCGCCCCGCGCGCAGAGCAAGGTTGCCCGCGTTGCCGTGGAAATACAGGATCACCGGTTTGCCGGGCCGCGGTGGCGCGGTCCAGACGATCAGCGTTGCGCCGTCGCTTTGTAGGCGAGTTTCGGTAACCCCGGGCAATCCTGCCTGTTCCGGGATGACGTGGCGCGCATCAAAGGGATAGAACAGCCAGCGTTCTGCCTGTGACCACGCGGTTGCGGCCAGGACCAGCCCACCCAGCAGGGTCAGCCCAAAAAGCGCGCGGCGCATCAGTCCACGCGATACGGCAGAACGCCGCGTTCGTCGGCATCGATTGTCAGGCGGCGTTCCAGCGGAGGAACCGACCGCTGATGGCAGGTCTTGCGCTCGCAAATCCGGCAGGAAATGCCAATGGGTTCATAGGCGCTGGCGTTGTTCACATCCAGATTGTCCGCATAGACCAGCGATCCGGCGTGGCGCACCTCGCACCCCAGTGCGATGGCATAGCGGCGCACCGGCGCGCCATAGGACCCACCCGGTTTGGAAACGTCCCGCGCGAGGCTGATATAGCGGACCCCGTCCGGCGTTTCGGCCAGTTGGCGCAGGAACCGGCCGGGCGTTTCGAACGCCCGGTGCACGTTCCACAGCGGGCAGGCGCCACCGAAGCGGGCAAATTGCAGGCGCGTGGCGCTGTGGCGTTTGGTGATGGTACCGGCCTGATCGACGCGTACGAAAAAGAACGGCACGCCCTTGGCGCCGGGACGCTGCAAGGTAGACAGGCGATGCGCCACCTGTTCGACCGAGGCCCCGAACCGGGCGCTCAGCATTTCCAGATCGTGACGGCATTCCTGCGCGGCGGACAGAAACGCGCCATAGGGCATCAGCGCCGCGCCCGCGTAGTAATTGGCCAGCCCGATCTTGGCGATGGCGCGCGCCTCGTCGCTGTGGAACCGTGCGAAATCCAGTGTTGCCTCAAGCAACGCGTCCTGTTGCAGCAAAGCGACCTGCAACAGGATCTGAAAGCTTTGGGTCTGGGGCGATGTGCGGCTGGACAGATGCAGCACCTTGGTTTTCGGGTTGAACCGGCGCAGCACTTCGGTGTCGGCCATCTCCACGACGATGCCACGCTCGGCCAGGCGGGCCTGTGCCACATCACGGATCGTGCGCCCGCTGCCGGCCTGATTGGCGAACATCTCCGCCGCGCGGTCCACCGCGTCGATGTAATTGTCGCAATAGTGAAAGAAATCGCGCACCTCGTCCCAGGGGCTGGCCTGTACCCGTGCATCGTCGCGGCCCAGGGCCTCGTCCAGCGAGGCCAGCCGTTCATGCGTCTGTCGGTAACTGCGGTGCAATTCGATGAAGGCCCGCGCCAGTGCAGGGGCGTTGGAGGCGGTCAGGCGCAGATCGGCCATCGGGGGCATCGCATCGGCAAAGAACGGGTCCGCCAGTGCCTCGCGCATGTCGCTGACAAGGCGCTCGCTGTCCCCCGCAGACAATTCGGTCACATCCAGCCCGAATTCCTGCGCCAGCGCCAGGACCACGGTGGTGGAGACCGGGCGGTTGTTGTTTTCCATCTGGTTCAAATAGGGCAGGGACACGCCCAGCTTGGCGGCAAAGGCCTTTTGCGTCAGGCCAACGCGGGTGCGCATTTCGCGCAGCTTGGCCCCGGCATAGAGTTTCTGGGTGGACATGGCGCCCCTTTGCAAATTTGCGGCTCGCGCAGAATAGGTTTGCAAAACCCGCGGGACAAGAGGCTCAAGTCGTGCCCAATTGTCGCTCGCGCCGGATCACGAAGAGGATCGAAAAAACCCCGAGGACCGACGTGATCAGCATGATGTAGAGCAGTGGCATCGGCCCTGTCCCAGGGGTCAGCATCATCCCCGCCAGCGCGCTGAGCGCGGCGCCGCCCCCCAGCATGATCGCGCCGCCCAGACCCGAGGCGGTGCCCGCCAGATGCGGGCGCACCGAAAGCGACCCGGCGGTGGCATTGGGGATGGTCATCCCGTTGCCCAGACCGACAAAGCTCATGAAGCCGAAAAAGGTCACGGCCGATCCTGCCCCGGTTGCCATGAGGGCGACCGACATCAGCAATCCGGCACAGATCAGCAGGCTGCCCCACAGGACCATGTTGTTGATCCCGAACCGCACCGCATAGCGCCCGGTCAGGAAGTTGCCGGCGAAATATCCGACAGCGGGTGCGCCGAAATAGATGCCCAGTTCACTGGGGGTCAGGCCATAGACCTCGCTCCCGACATAGGGGGCGCCGCCCAGGTAGGCAAAGAACGCCCCCGAGGTCAGGCCCGACGCCAGCGAATAGCCCCAGAACCGGGGCGAGCGCAGCAATTCGGGGTATTCGCGGAACTGCGCGCTCAGGGTTTTGCCGCTCTTGAGGGCGGTTTCACCGAAATCGCTCCAGGCCAGCCACAGGGTCATAAGCCCGAGACCGAACAACAGCCAGAAGTTCGACTTCCAGCCAAACGCCTCGTCCAGGATCCCGCCGATGGCGGGGCCGATCATCGGCACTACGGCCATGCCCATGGTGACATAACCGATCATGCTGGCCGCGCGGTCCTGATCGTACATGTCCCGCACGGCGGCCCGGCTAAGGACCATGGCCACCGCAATCGCCGCCTGGCACATGCGAAAGAACAGGAACACCCCGGCGGTGGGTGCAAAGATACAACCCAGCGTCGCCACCAGGAACAAGACCACCCCGCCCAGAATAACCGGGCGGCGGCCCATCTTGTCGGAAATCGGCCCGATCAGGATTTGCAGACCGGCATTTACCCCTAGATACAGGGCGACCGACAGCTGCATCAGCCGGTAATCGGTCTGAAAATACTCGGTCATATTGGGCAGGCTGGGCAGGAAAACGTTCATCGCCATGGCCGACAGCCCCGCCAAAAGGATGAGCGTTCCCACATGCGGCGGTGATCCGCGATGCAAGAATTTGGTCTGAACGGTCTGTTGCATGAGGAGGTTCCTGTTGACCAAAGCAAGATGACCGAATGCCGGACGAGTTCAAGTGTTAATTAGCTGATTTGCAATTATCTTTTTCTGCATTGCATTGAGTTTGCAAATTTGCGGAAAATCTCTTTTGTCCTAGGGGTCAGGCGCGATAAGGTCCGCCGCAAATTCCAAGGGGACAAGTCCATGAAAGATATCCATGAAGAATTGGAAGCGCGCCGCAACGACGCCCGCCTGGGCGGGGGTCAAAAACGGATCGACGCCCAGCACAAACGCGGAAAACTGACCGCCCGCGAACGGATCGAGTTGCTTCTGGACGAAGACAGCTTTGAAGAATTCGACATGTTCGTTGCCCACCGATGCACCGATTTTGGCATGGAAAAACAACGCCCTGCCGGCGATGGCGTGGTGACCGGGTGGGGCACGATCAACGGGCGCATGGTCTATGTGTTCAGCCAGGATTTCACCGTGTTCGGCGGGTCCCTGTCGGAAACCCACGCCCAGAAGATTTGCAAGATCATGGACATGGCCATGCAGAACGGCGCGCCGGTGATCGGCATCAACGACTCGGGCGGCGCGCGCATCCAGGAAGGCGTTGCATCGCTGGCCGGATATGCCGAGGTGTTCCAGCGCAACGTGATGGCCAGCGGCGTGGTGCCCCAGATCAGCGTGATCATGGGGCCCTGTGCGGGCGGCGCGGTCTACTCGCCCGCGATGACGGACTTCATCTTCATGGTCAAGGATACGTCCTATATGTTCGTCACTGGCCCGGACGTGGTGAAAACCGTCACGAACGAGGTCGTCACCGCCGAGGAACTGGGCGGGGCCTCGACCCACACCCGGAAATCCTCGGTCGCCGACGGCGCGTTCGACAATGACGTCGAGGCACTGGCCGAGGTGCGCCGCCTTGTGGATTTCCTGCCGCTCAACAACCGCGAAAAACCGCCCGTGCGCCCGTTCTTTGACGAACCCGGCCGCATCGAAAACAGCCTGGACACCCTAATCCCAGAAAACGCTAACACGCCTTACGATATGAAGGAGTTGATCGAGAAAATCGCGGACGAGGGTGATTTCTACGAGATTCAGGAAGATTTCGCCAAGAATATCATCACCGGGTTTATCCGGCTTGAGGGCCAGACCGTGGGCGTTGTGGCAAACCAGCCGATGGTTCTGGCCGGTTGTCTGGATATCGACAGTTCGCGCAAGGCCGCGCGGTTCGTGCGGTTCTGCGACTGTTTTGAAATTCCGATCCTCACGCTGGTTGATGTGCCCGGCTTCCTGCCCGGCACCGGCCAGGAATATGGCGGGGTCATCAAACACGGCGCGAAACTGCTGTTTGCCTATGGCGAGGCGACAGTGCCAAAGGTCACCGTGATCACCCGCAAGGCATATGGCGGGGCCTATGACGTGATGGCGTCCAAGCACCTGCGCGGTGATTTCAACTATGCCTGGCCCACCGCCGAAATCGCCGTGATGGGTGCCAAGGGCGCGACCGAGATCATCCACCGCGCCGACCTGGGCGACGCGGACAAGATCGCAGCCCACACCAAGGATTACGAGGACCGGTTCGCCAACCCGTTCGTGGCCGCGGAAAAGGGGTTCATCGACGAGGTGATCCAACCCCGCAGCACGCGCAAACGCGTCAGCCGCGCCTTCGCCTCCCTGCGCAACAAGCGGTTGGAGAACCCGTGGAAGAAGCACGATAATATTCCGTTGTGAGGTGAATTCATGGTTTCGCGGCACGTTCCGGAGCAATTAAAAAGGCAGCTTCTTCAAGAGGCTGGCTACCGTTGCTCGGTTCCTACTTGCCGTGGAACTTCAGCACTGCAGCTTGAGCACATTAAAGATTGGGCGAAAGTGCAAGCGCATGATTTTGACAACATGATTGTTCTATGTGCGACTTGCCATCAGCGTGTAACGAGCAAAGAAATCCACAAGGATGCGATACGTTCTTACAAACGAAACTTGGCACTCATTAATGGCAGGTATTCATTGTATGAGTTTCGAGCTCTTGAGCTTTTTCATGAGCAATTGGAGATGGGGCAGCCGTTAGGTTGGCTCATGCCAAAAACAGATTTGTTGCACGTTAAAGGATTAGTGGATGACGGGTTGGTAAATTTGACCGACCAAATTTATGACGGTGTCGAGATCAGGGCCTCGATAGGTGGATTGGAAACCCAACCTATCAAAATGGTTCCAACGAAACTGGGAAAAAATTTTGTCAGACAGTATTATAGCGGCAATCCTTTGACATGACCCACCCTTTCAAAAACCAGGCCTTCACGATCACCCACGCCGACGATGGCAAGTTCGTCGGCGCGGGGCTGCGTGCGTTCTTTGAATACCGCGATCTGGGGATCAAGGGGGCGACCAAGGGCAAGTTCGGCGCGCATGTGATCCGGGCCGTGCCGGGAATGGAAAGCCCCGGTGCCTGGCACAGCCATGAGCTGGATTTTCAGATGGTTTACGTCACCAAGGGCTGGGTCGTGTTCGAATACGAAGGGCAAGGCGAACATATCCTGCGCGAAGGATCCTGTGTGCTTCAGCCCCCCGGCATCAAGCACCGCGAGGTGCGCCATTCCGATGATATGGAACTGATCGAGATCACCTCGCCCGCAGAGTTTGACACGGTGGATGAAACTGCGCCATGATCCACGATACCCAATACCAGACAGCGCGCGCCATAGGCGCTGCGCCTGCGGCCCCGGCAGGAGGAGCCTGTTCGCAAGAATGGGGTCGGGGCTGCGGATTTGGTGTGGTATTGGCGCTGGCCGCGACACTGGCCGAAGCGCAGGAGGCGCTGTCGGTGCCGTCGGGTCAGTTGATCACCCTGAACGAAGTGCTGTTGGATGATACTCCGGGCGAAACATGGCTCCGGTTCCGGTTCATCGCGCCCCGGATCGCGCGGGGGGCGGGCGCCGTTGTCTATGATGTGGCGGCGATCGACATGGAGCATTTGTGTCACGAACTGGTCATTCCTTATGTCGATGATTACGACCTGAGCCCGGCGCGGGTGGTGATTTCGCTGTCGGATCGCGCGGTGCCATTTGGCGACACGGACCCCGATGCGACCCAGTTTTTCGAGACGTTTCGGCTGGAAGACGCGCGCTGCATCTGGGAGGAGTTTTGACCATGCCACAACATCTTGCGGCGCAAAGCTCATCCGCGACGGATTTTGAGGCTTTGGAGTCACAAACCGGTCGTCTGGCCGGTGGCGCATATCAATTTCCCGGTCTTTCGGGTAAAATGGGATTTGGTTGCACCCAAGTGACCGTTACCTCGCAAACGAAGCAGTCGGGGCCATTTGGCCCTGTTCGTGAAAAAACGAAAGACAGGAGAAATAGATGTCGAAAGCCATCAGATTTGTTGTGCTTGCCAGCTTTGCATCGCTGGTCGTTGCCTGTGGCAGCAACGAAGACGAATACGTCGTCGCCGAGCCGGAACCGATTTCGACCGAACCGGCCTTTACCGGCAAGTACAAGTAACACACTCGCAGGACCGGCCCTGCGGCCGGTCCTGCGTGCCGCGCCCCGCCACGAGGTGCGCCCATGCTGAAACATCGTGGATTCCCGGGCCGACTGCCCGGCACAGATTTCCAGTTCGTCATTCGCCGCCCCAACCCCAAGGGCGTCACGCCGATCACCCGGCGTGAACGGTTCCGCGATCGCAAACCGGCAGACCGGCGCGCCGACGCGGGGTTTTTTGCCGCCCTGTGGGAGCATTTCGGAGAAGAACCGTTCGAGCGGGGCAATCTGGATGCCGGGCGGCTGAGTTGGCTGTTCGGACGCGAGGTCGTTCCGGCCGAAGATCCGTTCGACCCCGAAAGCTATGAGGCGCTGCTGCGGATCGATGTCGATACCGCGCGGGCCTCCTTTCCCGAGGTGTTTGACCGATGAGCGTATTCGTGGTCGGCAGGAAACCGCTAGACGGTGCTGCGTTTCGGCCAATTTTGGCCCAAACGCGTCGTCCGCTCCACGCGGACTTGGCGCGCCGCTCTGATCGGTTCAGCGTGGTTCATGCAGACGGTTTGACGATGGGTCAGCGGTCTGCAGACTACACATTCCGTACCCCTTCCCTGATCGGGCAGGCCGGCGTCAGTGGCGCTGACTTGCCCGATTTTTTTGTGCGATATCTGCGGCTTGCGCGCGAAAATGGGCGCAACTTCGCTGATATGCGGGGTTCCGATATGTTCCGCTTGCGGAACTTTACCAAAGGGTCATGGGTTTCCTTATCGGGTACAACGACAAGGGAAGGAAAATCCCCATGCTTAAATCTACGCTCATTGCGAAAACAGGTCTTGCCGTTGCGCTGTGCGCCGGCCTGTCGGCCTGTGGCGACAACCTTGGCGAACAGGCGCTTTATGGCGCGGGTGCCGGCGCAGTTGGATCGGCGGTTCTGGACGGCAACGTCTATACCGGTGCGGCCATCGGGGCCGCAGCCAACGTTATCTACTGTTCGGAGAAACCGCAGAACTGCTGAGGCAGTTTTCCGGCGGCTGGACACTGACGGTCTGTTTCAAAGCCAAAATGCGGGCACCACTCGGGGGCGCCTGTGCCTTTGTGTGCCCGCATTCGCGACTGACCTTAAGAAAAACGGGTCATTCCGGTCTGTCACCCGATCCGAAACCGAACTGAGCCAACACCGGCACCCGCGACGCATCAGCGACGCGCCAGTTCACGCTTCCCTGAGTGCTCTGAAGCGCGCAGAATTGGTATTCGGCCTGGACCATCCGGTGTGTGCGAAGGCACATACGTTTGCTCACAGGGCCAATATTTCACCTTTTTCACCGGTTTTCATCCCGTCGGGCATATGTCGCACAATTGACTTATGCCGCGCGGTGGGTGCGCCACTCAACATGTCAACAAAGGACCGCACATGTTCAAAAAGATCCTGATCGCAAACCGGGGCGAGATCGCCTGCCGCGTTATCAAAACCGCCCGCAAGATGGGTATTGCCACCGTTGCCATCTATTCGGATGCGGACAAGCAGGCGCTGCACGTGCAAATGGCGGACGAGGCGGTGCACATTGGCCCGCCCCCGGCAAACCAGTCCTATATCGTCATCGACAAGGTGATGGAGGCGATCCGCGCCACCGGTGCCGAGGCCGTGCACCCCGGTTACGGCTTCCTGTCGGAAAACGCCAAGTTCGCCGAGGCGCTCGAGGCCGAGGGCGTTGCCTTTGTCGGCCCGCCCAAAGGCGCGATCGAGGCGATGGGCGACAAGATCACCAGTAAGAAAATCGCGCAAGAAGCAAATGTTTCGACCGTGCCCGGGTACATGGGCCTGATCGAGGATGCTGAAGAGGCGGTAAAAATCTCAAACCAGGTCGGCTATCCGGTGATGATCAAGGCCTCCGCCGGGGGCGGCGGCAAGGGCATGCGCATCGCCTGGAACGACGACGAGGCGCGCGAAGGCTTCCAGAGTTCCAAGAACGAGGCCGCCAACAGCTTTGGCGATGACCGTATCTTTATCGAGAAATTCGTTACCCAGCCGCGCCACATCGAAATTCAGGTGCTGTGTGACAGCCATGGCAATGGCGTCTATCTGGGCGAGCGTGAATGTTCGATCCAGCGCCGCAACCAGAAGGTTGTCGAAGAGGCGCCCAGCCCCTTCCTCGACGAAGCGACCCGCAAGGCGATGGGTGAACAGTCCGTCGCGCTGGCGCAGGCGGTGGGATACACCAGCGCAGGCACCGTGGAATTCATCGTTGATGGTGACCGCAACTTTTATTTCCTGGAAATGAATACGCGCCTTCAGGTGGAACATCCCGTGACCGAGCTGATCACCGGTGTTGATCTGGTCGAACAGATGATCCGGGTTGCCAATGGCGAAAAGCTGAGCATCACGCAGGACGACGTCAAGCTGAATGGCTGGGCCATCGAAAACCGTCTTTACGCCGAAGACCCCTATCGCGGGTTCCTGCCGTCGATCGGCCGTCTGACCCGGTATCGTCCCCCGGCCGAGGTGACCGACGTCAGCCACGTGGTGCGCAACGACACCGGCGTCTACGAAGGCGGCGAAATCTCGATGTATTACGACCCGATGATCGCCAAACTGTGCACATGGGCCCCGACCCGCAGCGAGGCCATCGAACGCATGCGCGTCGCGCTCGACAGTTTTGAGGTCGAAGGCATCGGTCACAACCTGCCGTTCCTGTCGGCGGTGATGGATCACCCCAAATTCGTTTCGGGCGACATGACCACGGCCTTTATCGCCGAGGAATATCCCGAAGGGTTCGACGGTGTGACCCTGCCCGAAGAGGAACTTCGCCGGATCGCGGCGGCCTGTGCAGCCATGCACCGGGTTGCCGAAATCCGCCGCACCCGCGTGTCGGGCCGGATGGACAACCATGAACGCAAGGTCGGCACCGAATGGGTCGTGAACCTGCAGGGCGAAAAATTCGTCACGCATATCGACGCCGATCATGACGGCTCTACCGTCAGCTTCGAAGGGGGCGGTCGGCATCGCATCGTCAGCGACTGGACGCCGGGCGACCAACTGGCAACGCTGGCCGTGGATGGCGAGCCGCTGGTTCTGAAGGTCGGCAAGGTCAGCGGCGGTTTCCGCATTCGCACCCGTGGCGCCGATCTCAAGGTGCATGTGCGGACCCCGCGTCAGGCCGAACTGGCCGAGCTGATGCCTGAGAAACTGCCGCCCGATACGTCGAAAATGCTGCTCTGCCCGATGCCCGGCCTGATCGTGAAGGTCGATGTCGGGGTCGGCGACGAGGTACAGGAGGGTCAGGCCCTTTGCACCGTCGAAGCGATGAAGATGGAAAACATCCTGCGCGCCGAGAAAAAGGGCGTGGTGTCCAAAATCAACGCCGCTGCGGGCGACAGCCTGGCGGTGGATGATGTGATCATGGAGTTCGAATAAGCCTGTGAAACGATATCTGGACGGATATTTCGAATATCTGATGGCGGCGCTGGTCACGTTGTTCGTGGCCGGCATTCCCGCCTGGATGATGTGGAACGGAATGAACCCGATCAATCGGCATCAGTCGCCTTTCTGGACGGTTGAGACAGCCGCCTTTGTCGGAACGCTTGTTGCCGTGCCGGTGTTCATGGTCAGTTTCAAGTTCATCGCCGGGATCTGGCCCGATGTGGTTGCCATGGCCATCGGGGCGGTCGGGTTCCTGCTGCTGTGTCTGGCACTGGCCTATTACGCGGCCCGCTCGCCGATGACCGGGGGGCAGGCCATCACGCTGTTTGGCATACTGTTCCTGACCGTGGGCTTTGTTCTGCTGCGCCTGATCCAGACCTATCGGGGGACGGGAAAGTGACCTCTCACCTCTGCCCGCGACGGTCCTCGATTTCACGCTGTCGGCTCGGCATCTTGTCGATCGACCTGGTGAGTTCGCGCACCGTCCAGGGCAGGGGTTTGCGCAATTTGACGCCGCCGTCCTTTCCGATCAGCACCAGCATGAACCCGCGGGGCCGCAGTTTCAGCCGCAAGGGCGACCGGGCCGCCGGGTCTGTGTCGGTCAGGATCACCACGTCGCGGTCGCGTAACTGGGTCAGTCCCTGGGTCAGTTCCTGCATCTGCTGGCCGTATCGCGGATCGGCCGGACTGTCGGCAAAGACGACGATGGGCCGCTTGATCCACAGGAATTCGTCCAGCCCGGTGTCGCCCGCAGGGCGGATCATATCGGCGGTCACGTCTTCGGCCACCTCTTCGGCGATAGCGCAAAGCGGGATAAATACCGCCAGAACAATGGATAAGATGCGGGTCATTGGGCCTCCTGTCAGGTCGAATATAATCCTGCGCGCCGGGAATGCGACCGCTGAAACCCGCGCCGACCGGAAAAAGTTTAACGTTAATCGCTTTGTCAGGGTTGGGGGGGATCATCGTGCCCACGCCCGACGCGCCGCCACATTGCGCGGACCGGGCCGAAGGAGCCACAAAGCGATGAAAGTCATATTGCACATTGGCGCGCACCGCTGCGCGACCACGACCTTTCAACACTACATGCGCCAGAACAGCGTCGAACTGGGCCAGCAGGGCGTCGGGTTCTGGGGACCGCACCGCACGCGCGGCGGGTTGCTGCGGGGCCTGATCCCGCCGGTTCTGAACGCGGGCCGCCGTGACCCGCGCCGCCGTGCCATCGGTCGGGTGCGACTGAACCTCGCGCGCTGCGCCGACCGCGGGGTCCAGACCCTGGTGATCAGCGACGAAAACATGATGGGCTCGATGCGCGACAACCTGATCTCGGGCATGCTCTACCCGTCGGTGGGCGAACGTATGGCGCGCTATCACGAGGCGTTGGAGGGGCAGCTCAGCGATGTGATCGTAAATGTGCGCAGTCCTGACCGGTACTGGGCCTCGGTCCTCGGCTTCTGGCTGTCGCGTCGGGGGCAGGTGCCCTGCGCAGGACAGATCAGCCGGCTGGGCAACGGAACCCGCACGTGGCGCGATGTCCTGACGGATGTGGGCTGCGCCGTGCCCGGCGCGCGGGTGTCGGTGCTGCCGTTCGAAACCTTTGGCGGACGCCCGGATGCGCAGCTGCAGGCCGTGACCGGCCCCCCCGTGCCGCGCGTCCATGCGCGCGCCTGGCTGAACCAAACGCCGCGCCTGCCCGACCTGCGCACCCTGGCAGATCCGGCCATGCGCGCGCGCCTTCCCATGGGCGGTGACCGCTGGCAACCCTTTGACCTGGCACAAAAGGCAACCCTGCGCGAAAACTATGCAGATGACATTATGTGGCTGGCTGCCGGTGCCGACGGGCTGGCCCATCTGATGAAAGACCCCGATAAAATACGGACAGGCCCGAACCCGTCCGCGACAGACCTGACAAGAGGAAGACCCAATGACGACGAAAAAAGCCGAATGGCAAGAACGCGCTGAGGCCGAACTGCGCGGTCGCCCGCTGGACGACCTGACGTGGAAAACCCTGGAAGGGATCGACGTGCAGCCGGTCTATTCTCAGGACGACATGGCCAAGGTCGATCATCTGGGCACCATGCCCGGTGAGGCCCCGTTCACCCGTGGCGTGAAATCCACCATGTACGCCGGGCGCCCCTGGACCATCCGCCAGTATGCCGGGTTCTCCACGGCCGAGGAATCCAACGCCTTTTACCGCAAGAACCTCGCCGCCGGTCAGCAGGGAGTCTCGGTCGCTTTCGATCTGGCCACACATCGGGGATACGACAGCGACCACCCCCGCGTGATGGGCGATGTGGGCAAGGCGGGCGTCGCCATCGACAGCATCGAGGACATGAAAATCCTGTTCGACGGCATTCCGCTCGACAAGGTTTCGGTGTCGATGACCATGAACGGCGCGGTGATCCCGATCCTCGCCAATTTTATCGTCGCGGGCGAGGAACAGGGTCACGATAAATCGGTTCTCGCCGGGACCATTCAAAACGACATTCTGAAGGAATTCATGGTCCGCAACACCTATATCTATCCGCCCGAACCCTCGATGCGGATCATTGCGGACATCATCGAATACACCAGCAACGAGATGCCGAAATTCAACTCGATTTCGATCTCGGGCTATCACATGCAAGAGGCCGGGGCGAACCTGGTGCAGGAACTGGCCTATACCCTGGCCGACGGGCGCGAATACGTGCGCGCGGCGATGGACGCCGGCATGGACGTGGACAAGTTTGCAGGTCGGCTGTCATTTTTCTTCTGCATCGGCATGAATTTTTTCATGGAGGCGGCGAAACTGCGCGCCGCGCGTCTGCTCTGGCATCGCATCATGACCGAATTCGGGGCCAAGAACGAACGCTCGAAAATGCTGCGCACACATTGCCAGACCTCGGGCGTGTCGTTGCAGGAACAGGACCCTTACAACAACGTCATCCGCACCGCGTATGAGGCGATGTCGGCGGTGCTGGGCGGGACCCAGTCGCTCCATACCAACGCGCTGGACGAGGCGATTGCCCTGCCAACCGAATTCTCGGCCCGCATTGCGCGCAACACCCAGCTGATCCTTCAGGAAGAAACCGGTGTGACCAACGTGGTCGATCCGTTGGCCGGCTCCTACTATGTCGAGGCGCTGACCAAGGAACTCGCCGACAAGGCGTGGCAGCTGATCGAAGAAGTCGAGGAAATGGGCGGTATGACCAAGGCCGTGGCCAGCGGCATGCCCAAGTTGCGGATCGAAGAATCCGCCGCCCGCCGTCAGGCAATGATCGACCGCGGCGACGAGGTGATCGTCGGCGTGAACAAATACCGCAAGGACAAGGAAGACCCGATCGACATTCTGGATGTCGACAACGTGGCGGTCCGCGAAAGCCAGATCGCCCGGCTCGAAAAAATCCGCGCAACACGTGACGAAGATGCCTGCCAGAAGGCGCTGAATGAAATGACACGCCGCGCGCGTGAGGGGGGCAATCTGCTGGAGGCAGCTGTCGAGGCGGCACGCGCCCGCGCCACCGTTGGAGAAATCAGCATGGCAATGGAAAAGGAATTCGGCCGCCACCGCGCCGAGGTCAAGACACTCGCCGGGGTCTATGGCGCCGCATACGAGGGCGACGAAGGCTTTGCCGCCATTCAAAAATCCATCGAAACCTTTGCCGAGGAAGAGGGCCGTCGCCCGCGTCTGCTGGTGGTCAAGATGGGTCAGGACGGTCACGACCGCGGCGCCAAGGTGATCGCCACCGCCTTTGCCGACATCGGGTTCGACGTGGATGTCGGCCCGCTGTTCCAGACCCCGGAAGAGGCCGCGCAGGACGCGATTGACAACGACGTGCACGTGGTCGGCATCTCGTCCCAGGCCGCGGGTCACAAAACGCTGGCCCCGCAACTGGTTCAGGCGCTCAAGGACAGGGGTGCAGAGGATATCATCGTCATATGCGGCGGGGTCATTCCCCAGCAGGATTACGATTTCCTTTACAAGAACGGGGTCAAGGCGATCTTTGGGCCCGGCACCAACATTCCCGAAGCGGCGCAGGACATCCTGCAACTGATCCGTGAGGCGCGCGGCTGATGGGCAAGAGGGCCAAAATCCTGATTGGAATGGCCCTCGGACTGCTGTGGGCCCTGGGCGTTGTCTGGGGCACGCAAACCCTTGATCTTCCGTTCATACCGGCGCCCATCGCGGTGCCGGGCGCGATGCTGGGGCCGGGCCTTGCGCTTTTGCTGATGATCGGACGGCTGGCGCAACGCCGGTTTTTCGATGACACGATCACCGACGGGCAGGATTTCCTGCCTCACACCCCCGCCTGGCTGGACCAGCGGGTGCTCTCCAACACGGTGGAACAAAGCGTTCTGGCGCTGCTTATCTGGCCTTTCGTGACGGTGACACTGGGCGGGGCGGTGGTTCTGGTGATGGGGGCCGCGTTTTTCATTGCGCGGCTTGCCTTTTGGCTGGGCTATCACCTGTCGCCGCCGTTGCGGGCCTTTGGGTTTGCCGCGACCTTTTACACAACGGTCCTCGCTGCGCTTTGGTCCGGTGTCGTCTGGGCGTACTGAGGCGGGTAACGATCCGTCTTTTCATCTCCGATTTCCCGTTTTAGGCTGATTTCGTTGGTCGGGGGATGACGCACATGCAACTGGATCATATCGCGGTGGCCGCGACCACCCTGGCAGAGGCCGCGGCCAAGGTCGAAGAGGCGCTGGGCCTGCCGATGCAGCCGGGCGGGCAGCATGACATGTTCGGCACCCATAATACGCTGATGGGCCTGGCCGACGGTCTCTATCTCGAAGCGATTTCAATTGACCCGCAGGCGGTTCCGCCAACCCGTCCGCGGTGGTTCGATCTGGACCGGTTCACCGGGCCTGCACGTCTGAGCAACTGGATTTGCGCCACCGACGATACTGCGGCGGCCCTTGCCGATCTGCCCGAAGGGGCGGGGCACCCGGTTTCGATCACACGGGGCAACCTGCGCTGGAAAATGGCGGTCCCCGACAACGGGATATTGCCCTATGACAATATGTTCCCAGCGGTGATTGAATGGCAGGGCGCGGTGCATCCCAGCGCCGCCCTGACCAATCCGGGGTGCCGCCTGCTTCGCCTGACGGTGCGCCACCCAAAGGCCGATGCGCTTGAGCGTGATCTGAGTCCGCAGTTCAGCGACGCCAGAGTGGTGTTCGAAACGGGCGATGCCGGTCTTTGTGCGGAATTTGAAACCGCGCACGGCCGGCGCATTTTGGAATGAGACTTCGCGCCGCCCTGCACGCGGACGCGCCGGAAATTTCCAGCATCATCAATGCAATCGTGCGCGACACGCTGATCACCTTTACCACCCGCGAGAAAACCATCGAAGACGTGACTGCGGACATCGACACGCTGGGAGCGGCATTTCAGGTGGCCCAGATCGCGGGTGAGGTCGTCGGCTTTGCCTGCTATGGCCCCTTCCGCGCCGGGCCGGGCTATGCCGCGACCTGCGAGCACAGCATTCACCTGGCCCAGGGCGCGCGCGGTCACGGGGTCGGGCGGGCGCTGATGGAGCGGCTGGAACAGGTCGCGCGCGCGGATGGGAAACACGTGATGGTGGCCGGGATCAGTGCGGCCAATCCGGGTGCCGTTGCCTTTCATCGCAAGCTGGGTTTCACCAAGTCCGGCCATCTGTCAGAGGTTGGCTGCAAGCAGGGCCAATGGCTTGACCTGATCTTGATGCAAAAACTTCTGCGCGCAGATAACGCACCTGACACGGATCGTCGGTCACGTTAGTTTGGCCGCATGTCGATCTGGACCAGAATAACCGATGCGCTGTCTGCGCTGACCAAGGGCGAAACCCTGACGCAGGTCTTTGACCGGTTGCGCACCCCGCCCGAGCGCAGCATCGCCTTTACCATCGCGGTGATCGCACTGGGCGCCAAAATGGCCAAGGCCGACGGTCAGGTCACCCGGGATGAGGTCACCGCCTTTCGCGAAGTGTTCCAGATCGCCCGCGAGGACGAGGCCGGGGCGGCCCGCGTGTTCAACATGGCCCGCACGGATGTGGCCGGGTATCAGGACTATGCCCGCGCGGTCCGGACCATGTTCGCGGATGATCCCAAAACCCTGTGTGATCTGATGGAAGGGTTGTTTCACATCGCCATGGCCGATGGGCATTATCACCCCGGCGAGGAACAGTATCTGCAGGATGTGGCCGAGATTTTCGGCCTCGATCCGGCGGACTTCAAGGCATTGCGCGCCCGTTTCGTACCCAACGCGAAACCCGATCCCTACACCGTTCTGGGGGTGACACCGGACATGTCCAGGGACGAAATTCGCGCGGTCTGGCGGCAACTGGTGCGTGAAACCCATCCCGACCGCATGATGGCCCGCGGCGTGCCCGAAGAGGCGATCAAACTGGCCGAGAAACGCATGCGCGACATCAACCGCGCCTGGGATGAAATCAGCGGAGCGTCGGGCTGATGCGGCTGGCGACCTATAACGTCGAGTGGTTTGCCAACCTCTTTGACAAGGATAACCAGCTGATCGTCGATGACGGCTGGTCCGGGCGCCAGGACGTCACCCGCGCCCAGCAGATCGAGGCGCTGGGCATCGTGTTCACCGCCCTGGACGCAGACGCGGTGATGGTGATCGAGGCGCCAAATTCGGGCCACCGCCAAAACACGGTTGCCGCGCTGGAAACATTTGCCGCCGCCTTTGATCTGCGCACGCGCGCGGCGGTCTGTGGTTTTGTCAACGAAACGCATCAGGAAATCGCCCTGATGTATGACCCTGACAAGCTGACGGCCCGGCATGATCCCATCGGCGAAGAGGTGGGCCGAAAGGGCAGCCGCGACGCCCCCCGCTTTGACGGGACGTTCCGCATCGATCTGGATATCGACGCGACCGAAGATCTGGTGCGCTTTTCCAAGCCGCCGCTTGAGCTGGCCGTGACCACGGCAAGCGGAACCGAATTGCGTCTGATCGGGGCACATCTGAAATCCAAGGCCCCCCACGGCGCCAAGGGGCACGATCAGATCATGCGCGCCTCGATCGCCAACCGGCGCAAGCAACTGGCGCAGGCGATCTGGCTGCGCGCCCGCATCACCACCCACATCGAGGACGGCATGCCGGTGATCCTGCTGGGCGATCTGAATGACGGCCCCGGTCTGGACGACTACGAAGACCTTTTCGGGCGCTCCTCGGTCGAAATCCTGCTGGGGGATGACCTCTATGATCCGCACGCGCGTCTTGCCTTGCAGCGTCGTCTTGGGGCGATGCCGACCACCGCGCGTTTTCTTCTGGAGGACGAAAATCGTTATCTTCAGGCGCT
Source organism: Arenibacterium sp. CAU 1754 (assembly GCF_054482635.1). Lineage (NCBI taxonomy): Bacteria > Pseudomonadati > Pseudomonadota > Alphaproteobacteria > Rhodobacterales > Paracoccaceae > Arenibacterium > Arenibacterium sp. CAU 1754. Next base: position 1,243,736 of record NZ_JBTLRG010000001.1, on the reverse strand, counting down.
GTTGGATTACGCGATGGTGTCGCCCGACCTAATGGAGCGTAACCCGCACTGGCGCATCTGGCACCCGTTCGATGACACCCGCTGTTGGGAGGTGCCGGAACTGCGCTATGCCCTGCTGACGGCCTCGGACCACTTCCCGCTGTCGATTGATATCGATCTGTGACCCTTAACGCGGGCCGTCAGGCACCCTATATTAGGGTCATGAAACACATTGCCCCCCTTGCTGTCTGTCTTGCGCTGCTTGCGCCCGCCGCCCATGCCGAGGACGAGGAGGCCGACCCGAATGGCCGGTCCCTCATGGAACAGGGGATGGAGCTGTTTTTCGAAGGTCTGCGGGAAGAAATGTCGCCGGCACTGAAAGACCTGCAATCCTGGTCGGAACAGTTTGGTCCGCAAATGCGCAGCTTTTTCGAGGAAATGGGTCCGGCGTTTGGCGAAATCCTGAACGAGGTCAAGGATTGGTCGCGGTATGAGGCGCCCGAAATCCTGCCCAATGGCGACATCATCATCCGCCGTAAACCCGAAGAAAAACCGCGTCCTGAAACCGATCCTGAGCCTGACGCACCGGCCGGACCGACGGACATCTGATTACTTTGCCGGAATGACCTGAACCTCGGCCCCCAGCGTGCTGCCGAGCGACATCAGCCGTGCCTCGGCCACCTCGCCATAGAGCGGCCGGGCCGCGTCGGGCAAATAAAAGGTCAGCACCTTCTTTTTGGGCTGCCATTTCAACGTGCCCATCGGTGCATCCTTTTGCATCCAGAGCATCGCGCCAAACCGCATCGTCTTGCCCAGAACCTCGGCCTCGGTCTGGCGTTTTTCGTCCAGTAGGTCGTACAGATCGTCGAACCGCGTGCCTTCGCGTTTGTTCGAATAGCGATGCAGCAACGCCAGCCCAAGGTAGACCCGTTCCGAATGTTTCAGACCGCCCAGGTTGGCGCGCGTGGCATTGTCAAAACAGACCTCGGCCCGGTAATCGGGGTGCGCCCGCCAACTGACATCATGGAGCAGGCACGCAGCCTTGATCAGCCGTTTCGTGGATTCGGGCGCAGATTTGAACAGCGGCATGACAAAGTTGAACAGTGTCTTGCCAAACCCGGGCAGACGGGCGTCCTTGGCCTCGGCAAAGCGGCACGCCTCGACAAGCGGATCACGGTCGCGCAGACGCTGGGGCATCTGTTCGTAAAGCAGCCCCTCGCGGATACCATAGCTGGAAACGGCGATGTCCTTTGGTTTGAACGTGCTGACCAACCGGGTCAACACATCCGCGGCGATTGGAACCAACGCCATGCGGGCCGAAGATATTCTGCATTCGCTGCGCAATTCCTCGGGGTCGCGTGTGTTGAGATAGTTCACCGTGTCGCGCACCGCGCTGGCGGTCATTCGGTATTCATGCAGCACCCGCAGCGGATAGCCGCGCCGCGCCATGTCGATCCGCGCAATGGCCCGCCAACTGCCCCCGACCAGAAACAGGCGGTTGTGCTGGGGGCCCATCGTGTCGCTGAGCCGGGTAATCACTTCCTTGACATGGGCCTTGCGGCCCTTGCGCCCGCCCTTGACCGCGCCCAGTTTCAGCGGACCAAGTTCCGAGGTGACACGCTTGCCTACGCGCCCATCGGCGATCTCGGCCAGTTCCATGGACGACCCGCCAATGTCACACACCAGCCCATAGGCCCCTGGCCAGCCCAGAAGCACCCCCTGCGCGGACAGCCGCGCCTCTTCCTCGCCATCGATGACCCAGATGCGCAATCCGGTTTCGCGCAGCACCTCTTCGCGGAACTCCGGCCCGTCGGTTGCATCGCGCACCGCCGCCGTGGCCACGGCTGTCAGGGGTGGTAGGTTCAGACCCTGGGCAAGATGCTGAAACCGCCGGATTGCGCTCAGCGCCCGGACCCGCCCCTGCGGGTTCAGGTGCCCGGTGTCGGACATTCCGGCCCCCAGCGCACACATGATTTTTTCGTTATAGAAATAGGCCGGTGACCGGGCCGCCCCGTCAAACACGACAAGTCGGACCGAGTTCGATCCGATGTCGATCACCCCGACCCGCGACAGGGCCCGCGCGCTGGCGTCTTCAAAAAGTGGTCGGCCGAACGGGCCCCATTCCGACGTTTCGGATTCGGCGTGCAAAGTCATGTCATCCCCGGTCATTCAGCCGCAACTTGCGGCATGCCGGCAAGAGCGTCAATTGTCTGTGGGTCTCGTGTTTCCAATTCACCGGATGGGCTCAGTCTTCGGTGTGGGTCAGTTTAGGGACATCCGATGCCCCGGCCGATCCACGCCCGGACAGCGACGGATTTTCCATGAAAAACCGGTGGCAATTGAACGCGAATTCGCCCTCGCGAATCTGAGCGCGGGTGAAACTGCCGTCCGGTGACATGACCCAGCTTTGTGCCACGTCGGCCAGGTTGGCGGCCATGATCTGACTGACGATCTGGGCCTTGACGGTGGCATTCTGGATCTCGACCAAGGTTTCCACCCGGCGGTTCAGGTTGCGGCCCATCCAGTCCGCTGAGGAAATGTACACCCGTGCCTTTTTGCTGGGCAGCCCGGACCCGTTGCCGAAACAGACGATCCGCGAATGTTCCAGAAACCTGCCGATAATGGATTTGACGCGGATATTCTCGCTCAGGCCCTTGATGCCTGGCCGTAGCCCGCAAATGCCGCGGATGACCAGCGAGATTTTAACGCCGCCCTGGCTGGCCCGGTACAGTGCATCGATCACTTCGCTGTCGATCAGTGAATTCATCTTGGCCCAGATCTCGGCCGGTTTTCCCGCCTTGGCGTGTTCGATCTCGGCCTCGATCATCTCAAGAAGACGGGGTTTCAGGGTCAGAGGCGAAATCGCGAGGTTTTCCAGCGAATCCGGCTGCGCATAGCCCGACAGGTAGTTGAACACCTTGGTCGCATCCCGCCCGAGGGACGAGTCGCAGGTAAAGAACGATAGATCGGTGTAAAATCGCGCGGTGATCGGATGATAATTGCCGGTGCCGTAGTGGGTATAGGTCACCAGATTGTCGCCTTCGCGGCGCACCACGGTGCTGATCTTGGCGTGGGTCTTGAGGTCGATGAACCCGTAAACCACATGCGCGCCTGCCCGCTCAAGCCGGCGCGACTGGCGGATATTGGCGGCCTCGTCAAACCGCGCCTTCAATTCGACAAGCGCGGTGACGGATTTGCCGTCTTCAGCGGCCTCGCACAGGGCCTCGACGATGGGGGAATATTTCGAGGTTCGGTAAAGCGTCTGCTTGATCGCAACCACATCGGGGTCGCGTGCGGCCTGTTGCAGGAACCGCACCACCATGTCGAAGGTTTCATATGGGTGATGCAACAGCATGTCTTTTTGCCGGATCGCGGCGAACATGTCGCCGTCGAAATCGGTTACCCGTTCAGGCACCCGGGGCGTGAAACTGGGCCACAGCAGATCGGGGCGATCCTCTAGCACCAGTTCGCTCAGATCGGCAACGCCAATCATGCCGTCGACCTCGATCACCTCGCTGCCATCGACACCAAGCTCGGCCATGATGGTCGATTTCAACTTGGCCGGGGCGCCGGCGGAATGGGTCATGCGTACCACTTCGCCGCGGCGGCGGCGTTTCAGCGCCACCTCGAATTCGCGCACCAGGTCCTCCGCCTCTTCCTCGACTTCCAGGTCGCTGTCGCGCAGAACCCGGAATTCGAAATGCGACTTCAACTTGTAGCCCGGAAACAGAACCTCGATTTCCAGCAGCAACAGTTCCTCAAGCGGCAGGAACCGGTTTTCGCCCGGCTTTGAGGGCAGGGCGATGAACCGGTCGATCTGGCCCGGGATCGGCAACAGCGCCTGCAGGCTGCGCTTGTCCTTGCTGCGTTCCAGTTGCAGCGCCAGTGAATATCCTGTGTTGGGAATGAACGGGAACGGGTGCGCCGGGTCGATCGCCAGCGGCGACAGAACCGGGAATACCTTGTTCAGGAACACATCGGCCAGAAAACTTTCGTCGCTCTCGCTCAGCGAGGATCGGGTCAGAACATCGATCCCGGCCTCTTTCATTTCCTTGCGCAGTTCGGTCAGCACCCTCTGCTGGGATTGCATCAGCTTGCGCGCGTCCTCACTGATCAGAACAAGCTGTTCGGCCGGCGTCAGCCCATCGGCGGCGGGGGTGGTGTTACCCGCATGGGCCAGTTCGCGCAGGCCCGCGACGCGGACGGTAAAGAATTCGTCCAGATTGTTGGCCGAAATCGACACGAACCGCAGCCGTTCAAGCAAGGGGACACGCGGGTTCTCGGCCTCTTCCAGGACACGCCAGTTAAAGCCCAGCCAACTGAGTTCTCGGTTGTAGAAACGACCCGGGCCGGTGATGTCCAGATCGGGCATTTCGGTTGCGGGCGGAATCGGGGATTCTAGGAAATCTGCGTTTGTCATGATGGGTTCATGTTGCCACGATGTCACCGGAAGGTAACAGCACTTTATTCACCCGTCTCTTCATCGACCAGCAAATGCCGTGCCAGTGCGCGCGACAGCGTCTTGCGCTGGCTCAGCGAAACCTTGTCCATCCGCGCCACGATGTCCGAGGCCGCTTGAAACGACCGTTCCATATGGCGCACGAGATACGGGATCACATCCGTCTTTGGCATGATCTGGCGGTCTGCAAACAGCTTGGCCAGAACCGCGGCCAACAACGTGTCATCCGGTGCCTCAAGCGCGACATGACACGCGGCCTGCACCCGGCTTTGTATGTCGGGCAGGGCCAGGTTCCAATGCGCGGGGGCCGCGCGCCCGGTCAGCAACAGCGGGCTGCGCCGGGCCAACGACAGGTTGTAGAGGTGAAACAGCGCCTCAAGCGCTGCGGCATCTGTGGCGATGTCTGGGACGTCCTCGACTGAGACGGGGCCAGCGGCCAGCGCGGCAATATCCTGATCGGGCAGGTCCCGCGCCCGAAGGATGGGCGCGCCGGTCCGGTCCGCCCAGACATGGGTGAGATGGGTCTTCCCCGACCCGCCCGGCCCGGTCAGCACAAGACATGGGGTGGGCCAGGTGTCGGAGGCGTCGATCATCGCCACGGCCATGGCATTGGAGGGCGCGACGAAAAAGTCGCTTCGGCCCAGAACCACTTTGGCGGGCAAATCGAAACTCAGCTGTTCGGCCATTTCAGGTGTCGTCCCTTCCCGAGACGCCCGTGTACAATCGGCTGTCCATGTACTGATCGACGGCAAAACGAATGATCACACCCAGCGCCGCCGCCACGGGAACGGCGACCAGCATGCCGACAAATCCGAACAACGCGCCGAACACGGTCAGCGCCAGCAGCAACCACACCGGATGCAGGCCAACCGACCCGCCCACCAGGTTCGGGGTCAGGACGTTGCCCTCGATCACCTGCCCGATGACAAAGATCAGCCCGACCAGCCCGATGGATGTCCAGTCGCCCCAGAACTGGAACAGCGCCAGCCCGATCGCCAGCGCCCCGCCGATCAAGGCACCGAGGTAAGGGATGAAGGTGATCAACCCGGCGATGAACCCGACCAGCAGGCCAAACTGCAAGCCGACAATCATCAGCGCCACGGCGTAATACGTGCCCAGGATCAGGCTGACAGTGCCCATGCCCCGGATAAACGCGGCCAGCGTCTGATCGATTTCAGCGGCAAGGCGGCGGATGACCGGCGCATGATCGCGCGGCAACAGTGTGTCGATCTTTGCGATCATCCGGTCCCAGTCCAGCAGCATGTAAACCGACACCACCGGCACCACGATGATCAGGATCACGACGTTAACCAGCGACTGGGCCGAGCCCAAAAGAGTGTTGATCAGGGCCGGTCCCCGGCTTTGGATCAGTTCGCCAATCTGCACCAGCGTTTTGCGCATGGTCGATCCGTTGTCTAGGACCGATGGGAATTTCGCGGTCAGAAAGGCCTGCAGATCGTTGAAAGCCTTGGGCAGCGTTTCGATCAGGCCGGCGGTTTGCGAAATCAGCGTGGGCACCACCAAAAGCACCATCAGCACAAAGATCAGCACCGCAAGCACCGTGATCAGCGCGGTGGCGCCAACACGGCTCAGCCCGGCCTCTTCCAGCTTGTCGGCCACCGGGTCGATGAAATAGGCAATAGCGCCGCCCAGAATGAACGGCAAAAGCACATCGCCCAGAAACCACAGGACAACGACAAAGACTGCGGCGGCAAAGCCCCAGTACCTAAGCTGATCCTTGACCGGAAGCGCCATGCCACCCCTTCAACTGACTACCCTCACCACATTGCCCATGCGGGGCGGGGTTTCAAGGGCGCAGGGGCAGGTTCGGGGAAATTCTCATGGGGTCAGGCAGCCCGCGCGCGTTGGCCGCCAAAAGCATCACCCAGGATGGATGCGTCAATGCATGATTGCCTGACCGGTTCCTTTGGCATAGATCATCCGGAAATAACCGGTATTCACAAAGGTCCAAAAGATGCGCCTGTCCCGCTACTTCCTGCCTGTTCTCAAAGAAAACCCTGCCGAGGCACAGATCGTCAGCCACCGCCTGATGCTGCGCGCGGGCATGATCAAACAGGCCAGTGCAGGGATCTATTCGTGGCTGCCGCTGGGTTTCAAAGTGCTGCGCAAGATCGAAAACATCGTGCACGAGGAGCAGATCCGCGCCGGGCATATCCCGATGCTGATGCCGACCCTGCAATCGGCGGACCTGTGGCGCGAAAGCGGTCGTTACGACGGCTATGGCGAAGAAATGCTGCGCATGAAAGACCGCCATGGCCGCGATATGCTGTTCTCGCCTACTGCCGAGGAAATGTTCACCGATGTGTTCCGCAGCCATGTAACCTCGTACAAGGAATTGCCCCTGACGCTGTATCAGATCCAGTGGAAGTTCCGGGATGAAATCCGCCCGCGTTTCGGCGTGATGCGCGGCCGCGAATTCCTGATGAAGGATGGTTACAATTTCGACCTGAACAAGGAAGACGCGCTGCACGCCTATAACCGCCATTTGGTTAGCTATCTGCGCACCTATGAACGGATGGGCCTGCAGGCCATCCCGATGCGTGCCGACAGCGGACCCATCGGCGGCGACTATACGCACGAATTCCTCGTGCTGGCCGACACTGGCGAATCCGAAGTGTTCTATGACGCCGAAATCACCGATCTGACCTTTGGCGACCGCGACATCGATTTCGACGACAAGGTGCAATGCCAGGCGGTTCTCGAAGAATTCACCTCGCGCTATGCCCGCACCGACGAAACCCATGACGAAGCGCTGTTCAACGAACTGCCGGAAGACCGTCGCCGCGTGGCGCGCGGAATCGAGGTGGGGCAGATCTTCTATTTCGGCACGCAATATTCCGAAGCGCTGAATGCTGTGGTGCAGGACAGCGAAGGCGCCAAGGTTCCGGTCCATATGGGCAGCCATGGTATCGGCGTGTCGCGCCTGCTGGGCGCGATAATCGAGGCGAGCCATGACGACAACGGCATCATCTGGCCCGAAGGCGTGACCCCGTTCCACTGCGGTATCGTGAACCTGAAACAGGGCGACGACGAAGCCGACGCCGCGTGCGAGGCGCTTTATGCCGCGCTGACGGCACTGGGGCTTGAGCCGCTTTATGACGACCGCAAAGAACGGGCCGGAGGCAAGTTTGCCACCATGGACCTGATCGGTCTGCCGTGGCGCATCACGGTTGGTCCGCGCGGGCTCAAGAACGGGGTGGTCGAACTGACCAGTCGTCGCACCGGCGAAAGCGAGGAGCTGAGCCCGGAAGACGCGGTGAAGAAGGTCGCTGAAATCTATGCGCCGCACCGTGGTGGCGCTGGCCTCTGACCCCGCACTGACGGTTTCCCGCCGACGCCGCGCGCGTCGGCGGCGATCCCACCTTGACCCGGTGATGCCAAACCCGCAGGTTTGCCCAAAACGCCCGAGCAGGAGCACAAATGACGCAGCCAGACACCCGATCCGCGTCAACACCCAAACCCTTTGCCCCGTTTGAATGGATAATCGCATGGCGCTACCTGCGGGCCCGTCGGGCCGAAGGCGGGGTCAGCGTCATGACCTGGATCAGCCTGATCGGCATCACCCTGGCCGTGTTCGCCCTGATTGCCACGCTGGCCGTGCGCTCGGGATTTCGGTCGGAATTCGTGGGCACGATCCTGGGCGCAAACGCCCATGTGACGGTCTATAACGCGGGTGAGGTTGATCCGCTGGGCAACATCAACCGCACCATATCCGATTATGACGCCATGGCCGACCGCGTGGCCCAGGTCCCCGGTGTCACCCGCGTCGCGCCGCTGGTGCGGGGCCAGGTGTTGATTTCACAGCGAAACAACAGCTCGGGTGCCGAAGTGTTCGGCATTGCGCCCGAAGATTTGGCGAGCCTTCCGGGCATTGCGCAGGCCGAACAATCGGCAGGCGACCTCAGCCGGTTTTCCGAAGGCATCGCCATCGGCTCGGGTGTGGCGCGCCAGATCGGGGCCACGGTGGGCGACAGGGTCAAGCTGATTTCACCCAACGGGGTCCAGACACCCATGGGGGTCAGCCCGCGGGTCAACGCCTATGAGGTGGTCTATGTCTTTACCGCCGGGCGTTATGATATCGACCGCACCCGCGTTTACATGCCATTTGCCGAAGCGCAGTCCTATTTCAACCGTGAAGGCGTGGCGGACGAACTCGAAGTCATGGTCGCCAAACCGGAAACCGTCGACCAGATGGGCCTGTCGGTCCTGCGCGCGGCCGGTGACAATGCGGTCATCTGGACCTGGCGCGATGCCTCCGGCGGGTTCCTGAGGGCGCTTGAGGTTGAGGACAACGTGATGTTCATCATCCTGTCGATCCTTGTGCTGATCGCTTCGATGAACATCGTTTCGGGGCTGATCATGCTGGTCAAGAACAAGGGGCGCGATATCGGCATCCTGCGCACAATCGGTCTGAGCGAGGGGTCGATCCTGCGGGTGTTTTTCATCTGCGGCGCGTTCACCGGGCTGATCGGCACGGCGCTGGGCGTGATATTTGGGTGCCTGTTCGCGCTTTATATAGACCCGATTTTTTCCTTCGTGAACTACGCCATGGGTGGCGGCGTCTGGGATCCGTCGATCCGGGGTATCTACGCGCTGCCCGCCGAATTGCACCTGTCTGACGTGCTGTCGGCAGTGGCCCTGTCGCTAGGGCTGTCGTTCTTTGTCACCCTGTTTCCCGCAAGACGCGCGGCACGGATGAACCCAGTTGAGGCCCTGCGATATGAGTGATCCCGTTCTTCTGCTGCAGGATATCGCCAAGACATATAACCCCGGCACCCCGGGCGAGGTGCGCGTGCTGCGCGATATCGACCTGGCCGTGCAGCCGGGCGAGGTGGTCGCCCTTGTCGCGCCCTCGGGCGCCGGGAAATCGACCTTGCTGCATATCGCCGGTCTGCTGGATACGCCCGACGCGGGCCGTGTTGAAATCGCGGGGCAGGACATGACACGTGAACCTGACGCCGCGCGTACCGCCGTGCGGCGCCGCGAGGTCGGCTTCATCTATCAGTTTCATCACCTGCTGCCTGAATTTTCCGCCCTGGAAAACGTGATCCTGCCGCAACTGGCCAATGGGATCGCCGCCGGCCAGGCCAAAACGCGGGCGATGGAGCTTTTGACGCGCGTCGGGGTCGAGGCGCGGGCAAGCCACCGCCCGGCCGCCCTGTCGGGCGGAGAACAGCAGCGGGTCGCCTTTTGCCGGGCGCTGGCCAACGCGCCGCGCCTGCTGCTCGCGGATGAACCCACCGGCAACCTTGATCCGGGCACGTCGGATCAGGTGTTCGGCGCGCTGATGGAACTGGTCAAAGGCACCGGCCTGTCGGCGGTGATCGCGACCCATAACCTTGAACTGGCGCAACGTATGGATCGTGTCATACGATTGACGGACGGAACACTGACCACCTGAAGGGGGCACGCATTGGCCGAGGTGACGCTGAAAGACATCGAACAGCGGACGCATGCCGCCCTGACGGGCCATGGCGCTGCGGACTGGATCGCAACCGAAGTGACCCGCGCCGTGGTCGAGGCCGAGGCGACATGTAACAAGATTTGCGGATTGTATTACCTCGAAAGCTATTGCCAGCAACTTTTGACCGGACGGGTCAACGGTCAGGTGGACCCGGTTGTTACGACCCCAAAACCGGGGGGTGTCGCGGTCGATGGAAAGATGGGGTTTGCCCAGGCCGCCTTTGCCCGGGCGCTGCCCGCGGCGATCAAGGCCGCACAGACCAACGGCACCGCGTCGCTGGCCGTGGGGCATACGCACACCTGCACATCGCTGGGGTTTTTCACTGGCCAGATCGCGCGCGCCGGGTTGATCGGGCTGGGCATGACCAATGCCTCGCCCATCGTGGCCCCGCCGGGCGGCAAACGCCGCGTGATCGGCACCAACCCGATGGCGTTTTCGGCGCCGGACGGGCAGGGCGGCGTGGCGATGCAGTTCGATCAGTCGACCACCACCGTGGCGCTGGGCAAGATCACCATGGCCAAGGCCGCAGGCGAACCCATTCCCGAGGGATGGGCGCTGGACAGCGAGGGCAGACCCACGACCGACCCGGACGCGGCACTGGCCGGGTCGCTGGTGTCGATGGGCGGATACAAAGGCTGGGGCTTCGGTCTGATGGCCGAATTGCTGGCGGCCGGCATGACCGGCAGCGTCACCTCGCAAAACGTCAAACCGCTCAAGGCGCCCGACGGGCCGCCCCATGATCTGGGCCAGTATTACCTGTTGATCGATCCGGCCACATCGGGCGCGTTTTTCGACCGTCTGGCCGAGGTCGAAACCGCGGTCGCCCAGGATGGCGGGGGGCGGATGCCCGGGCAGGGGCGGGTGTTGGCCGACCCCGTCGAGGTCCCGGATGCGCTGTGGGCGCTGGTCGGGCAACTGGCCGCGCGGGGATAGGGGGCTGCCAAAACCCGCTGAACGATTGATCTGGATCATTGCGGTCTTGCCTCACCCGCCCCAGCCTGAAACAGTGAGGGCAACATATTGAAACCTTGACCAAAAGGGTTTCAGTCGAAATCGGAGGTTGGCATGAAATTTAGTCGTTATCTGAGCGGTTTGGCCCTGATCTGCGCCGCAACCGCTGCGTCGGCACAGGACGAAGCGCAAAGTGTCAAGGACGGTGCAGAGGTCTTTCGCCTGCATTGTGCGACCTGCCACGGGATCGAAGCCACCGGGCAGGGACCGATGGCCGGTGTGATGGTGATCAAACCCGCCGATCTGACAACACTGACCGAACGCAACGACGGTGTCTTTCCGACCGAGAATGTGGTCATGCGCATTGACGGGCGCGACCCGCTGCAAAGCCACGGATCGCCGATGCCGGTCTACGGTTTCTTCTTTGAAGGCAAGGATGCCTCGCTCAAGGCGCCAAATGGCCAACCGATCCTGACCAGTCAGCCCATTGTCGATCTGGTGGCCTATCTGCAATCGATGCAAATCCGCTGAGAAAGGACGACGGCAATGAAATTTGCGGCACTTACGGCCATTCCGGCGGTTTTCGTGATAGCGGCCTGTGCGGTCAATTCCATGCCGGAACCCTCGGAAGGGGAAAAGCTGTTTGCCGATAATTGCACCGCCTGTCACGGGTACAGGGCCGAGGGCGAGGACCTGATCGGAGGTCAGGAAGCCCCCGACCTGACGCGTATCAGCGCGCGCAATGGGGGCACGTTTCCGCGCGCCCGCGTGCTGACGCAGATTGACGGATATGGGCGCGGTCGCGTTTCCGCCGACATCATGCCCGAGTTCGGTTCTCTTTTAAAAGGAGAGCTGGTGCCGATCGATGTGAACGGAACCCTGACCCCGACACCGCGCCCCCTGGCGGCGCTGCTGGCCTATCTTGAGGATATTCAGGTCAACTGATCAGGCGCAGATGCCTTTGATTTTGGCGCCTTTCCAGGGCAGGTAAACGTCGCTTTCGCGTTTGCCATCTCGGGGAAGGTCGGAAACGGGCATGGCACGTTTCAGCATGTCATGCATGCGCTTTGTCCGCTCGGCATCCGGGGCCAATGCGCGGCAGCAGACATATTCTTCGACAATCGCGCCTTGCTGTTCGTACCCGTAGTCCAGAAAATTGGGCGCGCCTGACAGTTCGAACAGATAGGGATCGTCGGAATTGCCATGTTCCGAAGCCGCGCGCAGGGGCGAATACCCGGTCCGTTTGCGGTTTTGCCATTGCCAGACATGGGTCAGTTCGTGGGCCAGCAACATCGCCTCGACCAGAAACAGGCGGTCGGGATACCCGCTGGCATAGTTCTCCACATACCAATCTTTGGTGAAAAACACGGTGTTGAAGAGCGTGAGCGCCGCCGGTTTGGCGGTGACGATTTCATCCTTGTGCGGCGGAAGGATGCGTTCACGGCAGGTGACGCGCGGGCGGGCCTTGCGGCGGAACGTGACGCTGCCCACCGGAGCGCCCTCGACCAGGCGCACACGGTCCATGCTCAGCTCATCGCCCATCAGGCTTTGTGCAAAAGCGGCCTCGGGATCGGTCAGGGGGCGACCGCATCCGGCAAGGATCACAACCAGAAACAGAAACACACGCATCATCATGGCGCGACGTTAGCCAATGTTTTTGCATCCGGGTAGGGCGGGCAGGGCTAGCCGCGTAATTTTTTTACCGGTGCCGGATCAGGTTGCAAAAAAGGTGGCCGTCGCGGTGGCAATTGCCTTGCCGCTGTCGGCCTCGCTCATCTCGGCGCGGGCAAAGGACAGGGCGCGTCCGGCGCGGACCACATGGGCCCGGCACAATACCGCGCTGCCGACGCCGGGGCGCATGAACTGAGTGTGCAAATCAGTGGTCGCAAAGAGTTTGAATTCCCCCGCATGAGCAACGGCGGCAAGAACCATCGACGTATCGGCCAATGCGGCCAGCGCCTGTCCCGATACGATCCCGCCAACGCGGCTGAGGTGATCGCCCAGCGGCATTCTGATCAGCGCGTGCTCGGCATCGATTTCCAGAACGCTCAGATCCAGGGCCAGTACCCACGGGGCAAAATTCTCGTTCAGAATCTTTTGGGCGATGTCCGGCGTCATGGTCTGCTCCCGCTCTTGTCCGATGCCAGCCTAACCCCGGCGCAAGAGTAGGGAAAGCCGGTTACGGCACACTATTCGCTGGCGGGGTCCGGGGCTGCTGTGCTCTGCGCGGTCAGGGCGGCCGAGTGGGCATCCTGGCAGGCCAGGACCTGATCAAACGCGCGCCGCGATCCGCGCAGTGTGAAATGACCCAGCTCGGTTTCTCCGTGGGTCCAGATCATTTCCATCTCGCGTTGGAATTCTTCGACGAAATGGGCGGATTTTTCCATGCCCGCATCAATCAGGATGTTGAGCCCGGGCGCGCCATCCATGTACACGCCGTGCATCTCCAGCGTCCAGGCGGGTTCGTCCCCGAACTTGACGGATATCGGATAAAGCCCGTCCTGTTTGAAACTGGTCCAGCGTTCGTCCAGCACGGTGATATCCAGTGCCGGGACCGATTGGATGGTGTCAAAACCGATGAAAAACGCGGTCCCCTCGAACGAGGCGTAGGCCAGACATCCCTGAAGCGAAGGGTAAAACGAGACGTTCCACCCGTCGGTCATGCTCCAGCGTTCGCGCTCGGCCATGGCGGGAAACCCTGCCAGAACGGCCATCGCTGTGACCAATGCGATGCGGATTTTGCGCAACTTTCGCGTCCTCGTTCAACCTAACACGATGGCAAGTATAGACGATTTCGTGAGTTTCAAGCCAGTGCAGGTGGAGCAGGCGCATGGCAGAGTTTAAAAGTAAATGCCGGGAAATTGATTTAAATTATTTTATTTCAATAGGTTGAATTGGTGGCGACGCATCGATTCCAAGGCGTCCGGTCAACCCGCGTTGTTGCCGGACCCGCGACAGGATCAGGTTTTGTGATTTGATTGTTCCCTGACCACCCGTGGTCCGCCTTCCTCGTCGCCAGATCATGACAAACCGAGATCAGACGTCCAGTTCCTCAACGAACCGCGCGTTTTCCTGAATATACTGGAACCGCATTTCGGGTTTCTTGCCCATCAGGCGTTCCACCAGATCGCCGGTTTCGCCGGGTTCATCCTCGTCGATCGTGACGCGGATCAGTTTGCGGGTGGCGGGGTTCATGGTCGTGTCTTTGAGATCCTTGGCATCCATTTCGCCAAGACCCTTGAAACGGGACACGTCGATCTTTCCTTTGCCGCCCAGTCCCTTTTCCAGCATCGCGTTCTTTTCCGCTTCGTCCAGGCAATAAACCCGCTTGGCCCCCTGGGTCAGCCGGAACAGCGGCGGGCAGGCCAGGTAAAGGTGCCCGGTGTCGATCATCGGGCGCATCTGGGTGAAGAAGAAGGTCATCAACAGGCTGGCGATATGCGCGCCATCGACGTCCGCATCGGTCATGATGATGACCTTGTCATAGCGCAGGTCATCAACGTTGAACTTGCTTCCCAGCCCGACACCCAGTGCCTGTGTCAGGTCCGAGATTTCCGCGTTGCTGCCGAGTTTTGAACTGGCCGCGCCCAGAACGTTCAGGATTTTGCCGCGCAGGGGCAACAGGGCCTGTGTCTTGCGATCGCGCGCCATCTTGGCGGACCCGCCCGCGCTGTCACCCTCGACGATAAACAACTCGGTGCCTTCGCGCGCATTGGACGAACAATCGACCAGCTTGCCGGGCAGGCGCAGTTTCTTGGTGGCGGACTTGCGCTGTGTCTCTTTTTCCTGACGGCGGCGCAGGCGTTCCTCGGCCCGCAGGACAAGGAAATCAAGGATCGCGCCAGCCGATTTCGTGTCAGCCGCCAGCCAGTTGTCAAAATGGTCGCGCACCGAATTTTCCACCATGCGCTGGGCATCTACGGTGGCCAGCCGGTCCTTGGTCTGGCCGACGAACTCGGGGTCGCGGATGAAACAGCTGACCAGCGCGCCGGCGCCGGTTGTCAAATCCTCGCGCGTGATGGTGGCGGCCTTCTTGTTGCTGACCAGCTCGCCATAGGCCTTGATACCCTTGAGAATCGCGGCCCAGAACCCGGCCTCGTGTGTGCCGCCCTCGGGGGTCGGGACAGTGTTACAGTATGATTGGATGAACCCGTCGCGCGACGGGGTCCAGTTGATCGCCCATTCCACCTTGCCCGGAACGTTGAATTTTTCAAACGACACGCTTCCGGCAAAAGGGGCCTCGGCATAGGTGGTCGCGCCGCCCATCGCCTCGGTGAGGTAATCGGCCAGACCGCCGGGGAAATGAAATTTCGCCTCTTGCGGGGTTTCTCCGTCGTTGATGCCGGTCTTCCAGCGGATTTCGACGCCTGAAAAAAGATAGGCCTTGGAGCGCGCCATCTTGAACAGCCGCGCGGGTTTCAGTTTCAGCGAGCCAAAGATGTCCGCATCCGGGTGGAAGGTCACGGATGTGCCGCGCCGGTTGGGGGCTGCGCCGATCTTTTCCAGCTTGCCCTGCGGCACGCCACGGGAAAATTCCATGGCGAACAGTTCCTTGTTGCGCGCCACTTCGACCCGCAGGTGATCGGACAGGGCGTTCACCACCGAGGACCCGACCCCGTGCAGACCGCCCGAGGTTTCATAGCTGTCACCGGAAAACTTGCCGCCCGCGTTCAGCGTGCAAAAGATGATTTCCAACGCCGATTTTGACGGGTCCTTGGGGTGCGGCCCGGTCGGAATACCGCGCCCGTTGTCGCGCACCGACACATGGCCGTTTTCGTGCAGTTCAACCTCGATCCAGGTGGCGTGTCCGGCAACCGCTTCGTCCATCGAGTTGTCGATTATTTCCGCCACCATGTGGTGCAGCGCGCGATCGTCCTTGCCCCCGATATACATGCCAGGGCGCAGGCGCACGTGCTCCATGTCCTCCAGGACCTGAATCGAGGAGGCATCATAGTCCGACGGGTCGGGTTGCCCTGACAGGAGATCGTTCATACCGCTGCTCTTCTTGGTTTTGTTGTCGTGCACTATGCCAGAGGGGAACGTGAGGGGGAAGGTGGCAAAGCGCGGATAACCACCCGAGGCAGGGGAAATTCTGTGCGGTTTGGACAATTCTCGCTAGGCTGGGCACCAGGCAAAAGGAGTCATCGATGACCTGGATCAAAACCATTCCGTTCGAGGACGCGACCGGCAAGCTGCGCAAACTCTATGTTCGGGTCACCGGGCCCGGCAACAATGTCGATAACATCATGATGGCCCATTCCCTGCGCCCCCATTCGATGGAAGGGCATATGGCGCTCTATAAAAACGTGCTGCACCATACGGGCAACAGCCTGCCCAAATGGGTGCTGGAACTGATCGGGGTGCGTGTCAGCGCGCTGAACGGGTGTGACTATTGTGTTCGCCATCATGCGGCAGGGCTGCGGCGGCTGTTGGACGATGATGCGCTTGCCGATCGCGTTCTTGAGGCGGTCCTGACCGGGGGGACGTTCGATGCGATTGTGGATGCCTCGATCCGGCAGATGCTGGCCTATGCCGAATTGCTGACAACGGCACCGCAGGACGTGACCAAGGCCGATATCGACCGGCTGCGCAGTGCCGGATTGGACGATGGCAAGATTCTTGAGGTCAATCAGGTCGTTGCCTATTTTGCCTACGCCAATCGCACCGTTCTGGGCCTTGGGTGCACCACCGACGGCGATGTCATCGGGCTCAGTCCGGGCAATTCGGACGACCCCGACGATTGGGGACATCGCTAAGCAGGCTGCACGGTGAAAACACTTTGCCGCCTTTGATCGCAATCAAGGTTGGTGGGTAAAAACACCTCTAACATTGCGATCATTGAGAAATGCAAACAAAGCCATGATGAGGAGTTTCCCAAGATGGGTGAACCAGCCACAAAGGAAGACCATGTCACGGTCGTCAAAGTCCCCGAAGCGGTCGGTGTCTTTGATTCGTTCGAAAGCTTTCAAAAGGCCTTTTACGATCTGCGGATGGTAGGGTTCAGCCGCTATGATCTGAGCCTTCTTGGCGATGAGGAGGCGCTGAAAAAGCACCTTGGCGATGCGTACTGGCGCTCGGAAACGCTCGAAGACGATCCGGCCGCGCCGCGCGCAGCCTTTGTGTCCGAAGAGGCGATCGGAGAAATGGAAGGGGCCATTTTTGGCGGTTTCTTCTTCCTGGGATCCTACATCGCAATGGCCGCGATGCTGACCCCGGCCAGCACCCTGGCGGCCTCGATCGCGGCCATCGCCATCGGCGGCGCCCCAGCCGGTGCGATTGGTGCGATCCTTGCCCGCCGCGCCGGACAGCATCACAAGGAATATTATGCGAAACAGATCGAAAACGGTGGTATTCTTTTGTGGGTGCGCGTGCCGGACAAGGACAAGGAAAAACTCGCCGTCAACATCATGAAGGGCCATTCTGGCCGCGATGTTCACGTCCACGACTGGAGCAAATGACCTGATCGCGGGTCAGGAGCCGATCCAGTCCAGAATGATCTTTGCGATCTCTTCGGGTTTCTGGTGAAACAGCCAGTGATCCGCATCCGGAATCGTGACGCGGGTCAGATCGGGGGCAAATTCCTCAAGCCCTTCGGTCGACACTGGCAAAAGAGCGGTATCCTGTTCGCCCCAGATCAACAGGTGCGGGCAGCGCACCTTTAGCTTGTCCAGGGGTAGGTCGGGCAAGTCGGTGATCGGTTTGCCCGGCTCGGCCACCAGAAGTGGTGAGGCGCGGTACCAGTTGATCATGGTATTCAGACGCCCGCCGCGGCGCCATTCGGCCTTGTAGCTCTCGGCGCGCTCACCTGCCAGCCATGACAGGTCCATCTTGGCCGAAAACAGGTCGAGCATTTTCTCGAAATCATTGGCCGACAGGATTTCATGTGAATCGGGACGGCGCAGGAAATGGATGTATTGCGAGGCTTCGGTCTGTGCCCCACCTGCGGCAATGGCCTTTTGAAAGGGTACCGGATGCACGCCGTTGGCAATGATCAGGTGGCTGACCAGATCGGGTTTGAACATGGCCAGACCATAGGCAACCGCCGCGCCCCAGTCGTGGCCGAGTACGGTGACGGGCCCGCCGACATCCTCGATCAATGCCGCCATATCCGACAACAGTGCGGCGCCGGAGTAGTTTTCGACACCCTCTGGCGCCCAGCTGCGGCCGTATCCGCGTTGATCCGGCGCGATGCAATGAAACCGATCGGACAACAAAGGCGCGAGATCGCCCCATGCACCGCCGTATTCGGGGAACCCGTGCAACATCAGCAACACTGGTTTGTCCGGGTCGCCCCAGTGGCGCAGGTAAAACGGGTGGCCGTTCAGTTCTCGGGTTTCGGTGCGCATGGATCAGTTTCCTTGTGTTGCGGCACGACCAGACAGGCTCGGCGGTCACACTGACAGAAGTTCCCTTGCTTTTGTGACAGCTTTTTGACGTTGATCAAGGCGCTTTGACCCGGTTTTCGATAACGAACTGTTGCATAGCCAGAAAACAGGAGCGCGCAAATGACGGACGCCACCCGGCCCGCAAAAGAGCCTACGACATCATCTTCTGAAAACAGTACGGCGTCCGAAACCGCCGAAGTCCATGAAATGGAAAACGTGAACGAGTCGCACGCCCCCTCGCTGGAGCGGATCAGACAGGCCTTTGAAAGCGGTCGCTATCCATACCGCAAGAAATTGTCCAAGCGGTTCTACGAGGATGAGAAGGCGCGGCTTCAGGCCGAACTTTTGAAGGTGCAGCATTGGGCGCAGGAGACCGGAGAGAAATTCGTGCTGCTGTTCGAAGGGCGCGATGCTGCCGGCAAGGGCGGCACGATCAAACGCTACACGGAACATCTCAACCCCCGCTCGGCGCGTGTGGTGGCATTGAACAAACCCACCTGGGAAGAGAAAGGGCAGTGGTACTTCCAGCGTTACATCAAGGAACTGCCGACGGTCGGCGAAATGGTGTTCTATGACCGCTCCTGGTACAACCGGGCGGGCGTTGAGCGGGTGATGGGCTTTTGCGAGCCGAGCGAATACCTGGAGTTCATGCGCCAGACGCCGGAACTTGAACGCATGTTGGTGCGCTCGGGTATCCGGTTGTACAAGTACTGGTTCTCGGTAACGCAATCCGAACAGAAACGGCGCTTTGACAGCCGCGCCACCGACCCGCTGAAACGCTGGAAGCTAAGCCCGATCGACAAGGCCAGCCTGAGCAAGTGGGACGATTATACCGAGGCGAAGGAGGCGATGTTCTTTTATACGGACACCGCCGATGCGCCATGGACGATCGTGAAATCCAACGACAAGAAACGCGCGCGGATCAACTGCATGCGGCATTTCCTGTCAACGCTGGATTATCCTGACAAGGACTATGATCTGGTTGGCCAGCCTGATCCGCTGATCGTCGGTCAGGCGCATCACGTCATTCAACGGTCCGATCACATCCTGGGCACGGCGCTGCATCCCGGTGCACGGGTGAAGTAGGGGCTTTACTGTCCTCTGCAGTCCTGCGTGATCAGGACGATTTAAATGGCCCGTTCGCCGATGTGTCGTCGAACGGGCAGCACATGATTTTTCTTGTCGCAGAAGGCGTATCCTTCTACTGGAAAATCATGACACCACCGATGAGCTTTCGCGACCATGTCAGGGCGGTTACTGTTCTGGGTCTGCCGCTGGTCGGCGGACATCTCGCGCAATTTGCCATCGGTCTAACGGATGTCGTGATGCTGGGCTGGTACAGCGCACAGGCCCTTGCCGCCGAAGCATTGGCAACAAGCTATTTCTTTGTACTGTTCATGCTCGGCTCAGGCTTTGCGCTGGCCGTGATGCCTCTGGTGGCCACAGCCGCTGCGTCCGGTGACGAGCAGGGCATTCGCCGCTCGACCCGCATGGGCCTTTGGCTGAGCCTGATCTTTGCGATCCTGGTGATGCCGTTTCTGTGGTTTTCGGGCGCCATTCTTTTGGCCATCGGGCAGGAACCGGCAATCGCGGATTTGTCCGGGCAATACCTGCGGATTGCGGGGTGGGGCCTACTTCCAGCGCTACTGGTGATGGTGCTGAAATCCTATCTTGCCGCATTGGAAAAAACGCAGGTGGTCTTGTGGATCACCCTCATGGCCGCAGCGGTGAACGCGCTGGGCAATTATGCCCTGATCTTTGGAAACTGGGGCGCCCCGGAACTGGGGATCGCGGGGGCGGCGATTTCATCACTGCTGACGCAGGTGGTTTCTCTGATTGCGGTCGTGGCCTATGCGATGTGGGTCTTGCCGGATCACAACCTGTTCCAACGCTTCTGGCACCCGGATTGGGATGTTTTCACGCGCGTTTTTCGGCTGGGCGTGCCCATTGGCCTGACATCCCTGAGCGAGGTCAGCCTGTTTTCAGCCTCGGCCGTCATGATGGGCTGGCTGGGGGCGGTGCCACTGGCCGCACATGGGATCGTGATCACCGTGGCGAGCTGCGCCTTTATGGTTCACCTTGGGCTGAGCAACGCCGCCACGATCCGGACCGGCAATGCGCTGGGGCGGGGCGATCGGGTGAATATGGCGCGCGGGGCATGGGCCGTCACGGCTCTCAGCCTTGGTGTCGGCCTGTGCAGCATTGCGGCCTTTTTGCTGATCCCCGAGCAGATCATAAGCCTGTTTCTGGACCCGGACGAACCGACCCGGCCACAGATCATGTCGATCGGCGTCGTTCTGTTGGCAATTGCGGCAATTTTCCAATTGGTCGACGGCGCGCAGGTGATCGCGCTGGGTCTGTTGCGCGGGGTACAGGACACGGCCGTACCGATGGTGATGGCGGCCTTGTCCTATTGGGTTGTGGGTATCCCGTTATCCTACCTGTTCGGCTTTGTGCTGGGCTATGGCGGGGCCGGAGTCTGGGCCGGGCTGGTGTGCGGGTTGACCTGCGCCGGGGCGCTTTTGATGTTTCGGTTCTGGCGGCGGGCTATCGCCAAGGTTGGCGCCGGCGCTTGATCCGACCCGTCAGGTCCTTTTCATCAGCCGGTCGGCCTTTTTCCGCGTCAGCACGCTGCGCAGGTCATGCATCGCCAGCAGCAAGGTGTCGGTAACCTCTTCGAGCTGTTCGTCGCTGGCTTTGGACTGGACCCATTGGGTCGTGGTGTTCAGGTAATCGACGGCCCGGTGAATATCGTCAATGTCGCGCCGGGCCAGCAGGGCCATCCGATCGGTCATCCAGTCCTTGATATGGGCCAGATCGGTTTCGCTCAGGGCGCGGTCGCCATGGGGTTTGATTTCCCCGTTGCGGATATTGACCATGGCGATCTGGTCCATTTCGATCCGGCGCTGTCGGTTTTCGGTGTCCACACGAAAGACAAATGCGCCGTTGTCGCGCACCCTGAAATAGTAATCCGGCAGGTCCCCACTCATTCCCTTGTCCTCATTTTCGCCACGTGCCTGGGTGAACCGTCGGGGCCGACGTCATGTCAGCCCCTTGCAGAACTCCTGAATGCGCCCGCAGGCCTTCTCCAGGGCTTCGTCGGATGTAGCGTAACTAACCCGGAAGTTCGGCGAAAGCCCGAAGGCCGCACCAAAGACGACCGCGACGCCGGTTTCCTCCAGCAGCGCGGTGGCGAACGTCTCGTCATTGGTGATCTTGGTGCCGGCCTTGCTGGTCTTGCCGATAAGACCTGCAATCGAGGGATAGACGTAAAAGGCGCCATCAGGCGTGGGGCAGGTCATGCCCTCGATCTCGGACAGCATCGAAACGACCAGATCGCGGCGGCGTTTGAAGATTTCGTTGTTGGGGGCCAGGAATTCCTGTGTGCCGTTCAGCGCCTCGACCGCCGCCCACTGGCTGATCGAACAGGGGTTCGACGTGGACTGGCTTTGTACCTTACGCATGGCGGTGATCAGATGCTCGGGCCCGGCGGCATAGCCGATCCGCCAGCCGGTCATGGCATAGGCCTTGGACACGCCATTGCAGGTGAGCGTCCGGTCATAAAGACCCGGTTCCACCTGCGCCGGGGTGCAGAATTCGAACCCGTCATAAGTCAGATGCTCGTACATGTCGTCGGTCATCACCCAGACATGCGGGTGGCGCATCAGGACATCCGTCAGCCGTTTGAGAACCTCGCGGGAATATCCCGCACCCGTCGGGTTCGAGGGTGAGTTGAAGATGAACCATTTGGTCTTGGGCGTGATCGCCGCTTCGAGCTGTTCGGGGGTGATGCGGAACGAATTTTCCAACGTCGCTTCGATGGCGACGGGTTCACCGCCGGCAAGCAGAACCATATCGGGGTAGCTGACCCAATAGGGCGCCGGAATGATCACTTCGTCGCCCGGGTTCAGCGTCGCCATCAGCGCGTTATAGAGATTCTGTTTCCCGCCCGTGCCGACGCTGATCTGCTTGGGCGTATAGGTCAACCCGTTTTCGCGCAGAAACTTGTCGCAAGCGGCCTGCTTCAACTCGGGCATGCCATCGGGCGCGGTGTATTTCGTTTTGCCTGCGTTGATCGCCGCAATCGCCGCGTCCTTGATGTTCTGCGGTGTGTCGAAATCCGGCTCACCGGCGCCCAGCCCGATCACATCACGTCCGGCGGCCTTAAGCTCGGCCGCCATGGTCGTCACGGCGATGGTGGGGGACGGTTTTACGCGCGAAAGTGTCTTGGACAGGAAACTCATGGTGGCCTCGGTTTGTAAGTTGGGCGTGACTGTCATAGGGTGCGCCCGATGACCAAGCAAGCGACAACAGTGCTCGGAAAGGCGTTAAAATGACCGAAAACGATGGCGACTGGTACGGACCGGATGCGGCGACATTCGGAGATCGGGTTCTTGCCGCGCGCGAGGCCGCCGGGATGAGCCAGGCTCAGCTGTCGCGCCGTCTGGGGGTCAAGAAATCGACCCTGGCCGCCTGGGAAGACGATCTTTCGGAACCGCGCGCCAACAAGTTGTCGATGATGGCGGGGTTGCTGAACGTGTCGATCATGTGGTTGTTGACCGGCGAAGGCGAAGGCACAATCAGCCCAACGGAAGAGGAAGCCGGCACTCCCGAAATGAGCGGGGTCCTTGCAGAGTTGCGCGAAATCCGGGACACGATGCGGTCCAACGCCGAGCGTGCCGCGCGGCTGGAAAAACGGCTGCGCCAGATGCTGCAAACGTCGGGTGACGCATGAGCGAGCTGCGCGAACACCGGATCAAGCGGTTGAGAATGCGCTCCATGCGGCGTGGGATCAAGGAGATGGACATCATCCTGAGCGCCTATGCCGATGCGCATCTGACCACCATGTCGACAGAGCAGCTGGACCGCTATGACGCGCTGCTGTCGGAGAACGATCAGGATCTTTATCAGTGGGTCACAGGGCAGGTCGCGCCGCCCGAGGCGCATGCCGACCTGATCGCAGATGTCGCGCAAATATTTCAGAAATAAGAATAAAACCGCTTAACCGATTATTCGGCTTTTGGCGCCACCTTAAGGGCAGGCAGTTCGAGTCGGAGAAGCGGATGAGTATTGAAATGCAGCTGAGCCCGGTGGCCCATAAGGGGTTCATGACCGGGTACCTAGAGGCCCTGGCGCTGGTGGAACGTCTCCACCGCCTGTTGTTGGATGTGATCAAGGATGAATTTGAACGTGTCGGCGTGTTGCAGATCAACGCGGTGCAGGCGCTGTTACTGTTCAACATCGGCGATAACGAGGTCACAGCAGGCGAGTTGAAAAGCCGCGGCTACTATCAGGGGAGCAACGTCAGCTACAACCTGAAGAAGCTGGTCGAAATGGGCTATATGCACCATCAGCGGTGTCAGATCGATCGGCGTTCCGTACGGGTGCGCCTGACCCAGCAGGGCCGTGAAATTCGCGATGTCGTGGCCGACCTGTTTGGCCGGCACGCCGAAGGACTGGAAAGCCGCGGTGTGATCGGTCCCGAGGGGATAGAAGATATCACTAGTGCTCTGAAACGGGTCGAGCGCTATTGGACGGATCAGATCAGGTACATCTACTAAAGCCCGGGATGCGGCCCCCTGCGGGGCCGTATCGTCAGCGGGTTTGGCCAGGGCTGGACAGGGACGATACCGCCAGCCCGTCAATCTCGCGCTTGAGTTTGCGCACCATGGCCGCTTCGTAATCCCGAAAGCCCTGCGCCGTTTCGACAAAGGCGTCCGGTCCGTGGATGACACGCGCCCCGAAATAGGCAGAGAGCTCGGCAATCTGAACCTCGCGCCGGTCATTGCCGCGCATCTCGTCGCTGCCGATCACCAAGGCGTTCAGTGTCATTGCAGTGGTGTCCAACGCGCCCTGAACATCCTGCGGGCGAGGGCCCGCATTGCTTTTTCCATCCCCCGAGATATCGAGTGTTCGCTTCCAGCACTCGGGTCTCTGATCCAACAGCGTTTTGCCAAACAGCATCGCGCGTCCCAGGGCCGTCACAGGCGGGGCAGGGCCTCGTTTGGAGCTTTCCAGGCGCGCGGCGACAGACCGCAGAGTTTCCGCATCCAGAATTGGGGTCCAGCCCAGCACGATGCGCTGATAATCGGCGCCGCTCCATTCAAACACCGCCAGATAGACCGGCGTGTTCGGCGCGGCCAAAAGGGCAGCCGACACATCCGGATGGCGCAGTGCATTTGCCAGCCCGCGCATTTGCAGATGGTATTCGGTGGCATCGACCGATCCGGACACATCCAGCCCCAGCGCCAGGGCCTGGCGGCACTGAGCCAGCGCTCCGCTGTTCAGACCGATCGCCAAAAACAAGGCCAGAATGCGCAACACGCCCCCCATACGTCCTAGCCCGGTTGCTTCCGGATCGATGGCGTCAGTGCGCCGATCGCCCCGGGCGCCAACTCGCGCTCCAACTTGCGGCGCATGGCGCGTTCATAATCGGCAAACCCCTGCGCGACTTCGAGAAAGGCGCCCGGACCGCGCAAAACCTGGGTCTGGTAAAACTCGATCAGCGACACCTCGGCCTCGTAATCGGCGGCATTGACCACCAGACCGTTGACCGTGACCCCGTCAAACGGGAATTCGGCATAGGCCTGGGCGGGCAAGAACCCTTCGTTGTTTTCGCCGTCCCCGGCCATGTCGATGGTCTTGAACAGACAATCAGGCGCCCGCGTCAAAAGCTGCGCGCCATAGCCCAGGGCATAGCCCATCGCGGTCGGGAAATCATTGTAACTGCGTTTTGAGCGGCCGATGGTTTCGGCCACCTCCAACAGGGCGCCGGGCCCGTCGATCATACGCCAGTCCACAAGCACTTCCTGATTGTATCGCCCGCTCCATTCATAGGCCGCAAGGGCAACGGGCTGCGGCGCGGCAAAGATGGCCCTTTGAACCTCGGGGGCGATCAACGCGGCCGCAAGGCCACTGCGTTGCAAGGCATCCTCGCCCGCATCAACGGACGAGGAAACATCAATGGCCAAGAGCAGTGCGAGGCGACAGTCAGCCGCCATCGCGTTGGACCCTGCCACAATCCCCGTCATCACGCAGAGGGCGCGCAACATCACCAGTGCCCGGTGTTTTCCATGCTGGCCCAGGGTTCCGCAGGGGCGAGAGATTCGCCGTCTTGCAGCAGTTCGATCGAGATGTTGTCGGGCGAGCGGACAAAGGCCATGCGCCCGTCGCGCGGTGGACGGTTGATGGTGACGCCATTGTCCATCAGGTGCTGGCACATCTCATAGATATTATCGACGCTATAGGCGAGATGACCGAAATGGCGGCTGTCGCTGGGCAGGCCGTTATCGCCGTCCCAGTTATAGGTCAGTTCGACGGGGCATTCCTCCTGCCCCTCGGGCGCCATGAAAATCAGGCTGAACCGCCCCTGTTCGCTGTCATACTGGCGGGTCTTTTTCAGGCCGAGCAGTTCAAAGAACGCTTGGGTTTTTTCCAGGTCTTTCACCCGGACCATTGTGTGAAGATATCTGATGGTCATGCCGGTCCTCCGTTGCTGCTGCCAACATTAGCGTGTTGAACCGCCAGAACCAGAGAAAGCACCGGGTTTGCGCTCAGAATTTTGAGCCGATCCCGACGGAAAGGGACACTTCGCGGGTCGAAAAGGCGCTGAAGTTCGATTTGTTTCGCCCGACGCGCAGACGCAGGGTCGGGGCAAACCCGGCATAGTCATACTCTGCAAAAAAGGCGGAAAGATCAGCATAGACCGATTTGTCAGTGCGCTGGGTCGGGAGGGCAAGAAAGCTGAACTTGTACTTGTCGTATTGTGTATAGCCGATTGTCAGCCCCGTGCTCAGTTGCGCGGGGCCGACCGCGCGGCCAAAGGTATACCCGGCGCGCAGGGTTGCAGACTGATAATCGCCGTTGATGTCCGGTGACTCGGCTGTGCGCAGCAAGACCGAGATCGAATAGCTGTCTTCGTTTTCCAGTTTCTGACCGAACACGGCACCGATCCCAAAAATGTGCGCATCGTTGGACAGATAGCGCGCATTGAAACGCCGCTCGCCCATCATGTTCAGCTGCACCTGCACCCCGTCGGCAAACCGCCAGTTCCGTTCCCCGCTGAGGCGCGCCAACTGATAATTGCGGCGGTTGCGATACCAGCTTTCGCCCAGGGTGAACTCGACAGCGGCCGATCCTTTGTCGGCCTTGGGGCCCACCGCAAAGTCATGGCGCAGCCCCAGTTCCGCATAGGTCGATCCAAAATCCGAATTTGTGCTGTTCGGGGATTTGTCCTTTGCCCCATCCGAAAGGGAAACACGCTGGACGAACAGGCGCCCTTTCAGGGTTGTCTTGCTTGTTGCGGATTGGCGAAGCCGATACCCGAGTTGCAGGTCCACGGTCCCGATCAGCCCGGACAAAGCCACCGCACTGGCCGGAATCACGCCCCCGTCCGGCACGCCGTCGATGACATTTGCCGCCGAATCCGCGCCGTTGTTGACATTGTTGGACGGGCGCAGACCGGTGCGCAGGGAAAACGACCAGGGGTTCAGCCGACGCAGGGTCTGGTAATCCTTGGCGATCCTCTTTTCATCTGCGTCGCTTTCCACGTGGATCGACGTGCGACGCAGCCAGATTTGCGCCAGGGTGGGTCGATTGTCGGCGAAGGCCAGTTTCGCGGTCAGTTCGGCCGAGCGGAGCTTGTCCGGCTGGGATGTGGAATAGCGATAGGCGCGCGCGGCGGCCTTGTGTCCGGCGTTGTAATTGCCGGTTTTCGCGTGTGCCGAGGCAATCAGAAAATGGGCAAAGGCATCCCTGGGGTTGGCACGCAACAACCCGGCGGCCAATTGAAGGGCCAGGCCGGGTTGATCATTGTTCAGGGCGTTTATGGCAAGGTCCCGGGCCTGCGGCAGGGTCAGGGACACGGCGTCAGGTTCTGCTTGCGCAACAACCGCACCCGCCGTCCCCAGACACAGGGCCGTGGCGAAAAGGACCCTACGGAACGGGCTGGTTACACAGCGCATCTGCACCTGGCTGGCCACATTGCGTCAGCACGAAAATGCCATACTCTTCTTCGCCGGTAACGTTGGCGATGTGGTCTTTCGCGAAAAGGCCGCCAGCAATGGCAGAGGCATCGGTTCCACCAAAGATGCCGCCATAGACACCCCGGCTCTGGTTCAGCTGAGACACCTGCCCCTGGAAGGTGCCGGTTGCCGGATCAATAGCCGCCGGGTCAAGGGCCAGGTTGTCGATGGGAGGGCCAACGCCAATGGCTGCGCCATCCACATATTCACGATCATAGACAAGACCGGCCACGGTGTTCTGGGCAAAGTCCGCATTGATGACCACGCGACCTGTCACTTCGCCGGCTTCCACCGGGAAGGGATCAGTATTTCCATTATCCGGGGTAATGGGCAGCAAGCTGCCCCCATCACCCGGGCCGTTCAGCAACCCGACGTAGTCGCCGGCATAGGTCACCAGTCCCGAATTGGAAGTATTGGTAGCCGGCGGATTGTAGGCACCCGCGCGCCCATAGGTGACGCCGCCGAAATAGGATTCAAACTGTCCCCCGGTTACGGCGACAGCCGCGCGCGTGCCGCCGATGTCCTTGACATAAACCGTCGTATGTCGGTCGAGGGAGCCGTCCTGATAGATGTAAGCCTCATAATCGCCGACGTCCATCGAGGCGGGAGCCTTGGTATAAACAGCATCGATTGGCGTATTGTCAAAAGCGATGCCTTTGACAGTCAGGGTTTGGGCAACGGGGTTGTAGGTGACCGACGTAAGATTTCCCGCAACTTCTGTCGGGATGCCGGTTTCGGGATCGTCCGTGTTCGTTGTTGTCGCTTCAAAGGGATTGCCACCGCTACACGCCGACAAAGCGGCAAATGCCGCAAAACTTAGCCAGAACCGCTTCATTTGCCTCAACCTATGTTTTTTATAATCAGGTCTTTGGCGCAAATTCGGGCGAATGCGGCAAAAAGTCAATGTTTTCGGGTTTCGATTTTTCTTCTCGTTGCTAATCGGTGACCTTGATATTGCGGTTCACTGCGCGTTGCGCCCCATATATAGTGAAGCCTCTAACAGATTCGTCGCCGAAAGGACCAGACCCATGCCCTTGTCGCCAGAACAACAGGCCGAGATTGACGAACAGCGCAGCAACCCTGCGCAAACCCTGCGGGCAGTTGCGCCGGGGATCGAAAAGCATCTCTATCATGCCCGTCCGGTTCTGGATCACGGGTTCGTCCGCGTCATTGACTATATGGGCGATGATGCCGCGATCTGTCAGGCCGCCCGCGTGTCTTATGGCAAGGGGACCAAATCAGTTCAGAACGACGAAGGGCTGATCCGTTACCTGATGCGGCACTGGCATTCGACCCCGTTCGAAATGTGCGAGATTAAACTGCATGTGAAGCTGCCGGTCTTTGTGGCGCGCCAGTGGATCCGCCACCGCACGGCGAACGTGAACGAATATTCCGCGCGCTATTCGATCCTGGACCGCGAATTCTATATTCCGGCGCCGGAACATGTGAATGCGCAATCGGCGGTCAACAATCAGGGCCGCGGCGCGGTGCTGGAGGGTGAAGAGGCCGCGCGGGTTCTGGACATCCTGAAGGCGGACAGCACCCGTGCCTATGATCATTATGAACAGATGATTTCGGAGGACGGTCAGCAGGGGCTGGCCCGGGAACTGGCGCGGATGAACCTGCCAGCGAACATTTACACGCAATGGTATTGGAAGGTGGACCTGCACAACCTGTTCCATTTCCTGCGGCTGCGGGCGGATTCCCACGCGCAGTATGAAATCCGGGTCTATGCCGATGCGATCTGTGAAATGGTCGCCGACTGGGTGCCCTTCGCCTTTCGCGCGTTCGAAGATTACCGCATGGGCGCGGTGACGTTTTCGGCGCAGATGGTGGACTGCATGCAGCGCATGCTGAAGGGTGAAGACGTCACGGAAGACAACTGTGGCATGTCCAAACGCGAATGGCGCGAGTTTCAGGAAGCACTTGCGTGACATGACGGACAGGGCCGTGCGGTGATGACCGTTCGGCCCCGCGCGGCGTTCTGCGGGTCGCCAGTTTCGTCGGTCATTTGAATTCCGGGGCCTGAATGCTGGGATGTAATGGCTTCAGACATCTGCAATTGTCGCTGCACTTAAATGGGGGCAGCTGGATGCGAAACTGGGCAAGTTAGTCAGCTGTGCTTTTCGCAATCAAACCTATATGTCCCGCCCCAAACGGGGCGAGAGGGTTGGCAAATTCATCAAGCGCCTTGATTATACCGGCGCCTCGGTTTGGGGGAATTATTTCAGCTTCAAATCCGCGGCCATCTGACGGCCATCGCGTCCATCCTGCAAATCGTATTCCACCTTCTGATTGTCGGCGAGCCCGGTCAGGCCCGATCGTTCCACAGCCGAGATATGCACAAACACATCCTTGCCGCCTTCGTCGGGTGCGATAAACCCGTACCCTTTGGTTGTATTGAACCACTTCACGGTGCCGCTCGGCATATTCCGTGTCTCCTTCTTACTATGCCCCAAGTCCAAAATTCCGGGGCCCATTTCAGGGCGATTGTTCAGCAATTCGAACAAAATCCCCAAATTTAAAATCGCACGGTGGCATCAAAAATCAAGAAAAAGGAGGTGAATTGTTTCCAAATGCCGGATATTTGCGCGCAGGAAACGGAGGGCGATATGAAACTGTATGGATTGAAAACCTGCGATACATGCCGCAAGGCTTTGAAATTGTTGCCGCAAGCGCAGTTCATTGATGTGCGCGCCGATGGCATGCCCGGCGACGTCCTTGAACAGGCATTTGCGCATTTTGGCGATGCTTTGGTGAATACGCGTTCGACCACCTGGCGTGAACTGACCGAGTCAGAGCGCCAGCACCCGCCGCTGGAGTTGCTCGCGGCGCATCCGACGCTGATGAAACGCCCTCTGATCGTGGATGAGGACCAAATGCATCTTGGGTGGACCGCGCAAACGCGCCAAGCCCTTGGCGTGGAATGACAACATGATTATGTCATTGGGTCAGAGCAGGAGAAGCTGAATGCGAAACGCAGCACTGGTTTTAGGATTGATCGCCGGCATTGTCGGTATGATCGTTGGTTTTTTTGGGTATGGGTACACGGTTGCTGTCGAGCAATACGGCGAAATCGAAGGTCTGGCCAAACAGGTGGAAAATGTTGGTCTGATCCGCACGGCGTCCCTTTTGTCGCCCATGTTGGCGATCGCCGGGGGCGCGATGGCCCGCGCCCGGGCATTGTGGGGAGGCATCCTGATGCTGCTGTCGGCGGGGGGCATGTATTATGCCTTTGGCTTCAACGTATTCACCATGTTCCCGATCGCGTTTGCCGCGCTGGCCGGCATTCTGGCCGTCGCCGCGGGAAAACCGGACGAGGAAAAGGCCCATTTCTGATCGGGTGTCTTGAAGCTGGGGCGGTGCGCTGCCCCGTCACAGCTCAGACTAGGCCGAACCGTCGAGCCACCAGCCGGTCAAGCGAAAGCGGCCCCGCCCCCCGGAACACCAGCACAAGCAGCAAAATCACCCACAGTGCGCGCTGGTCCAGAATGATACTGTCGGGCGCGCCGTCGAACCACGCGCCCAGCGTTTTGCCATCGTTGATGGCCCCGTGCCCGAACAGATCGGTCAGCGACTGCACGATCACGAACCCGATCATGCCAAAGGCCGCCGGACGCGTCAGCAGCCCGATGATGATCAGCGCGGGCAGTATGAATTCGGCCCATGTTCCGCCAAGGATCACCAGCTTTTGAAACGACGTGGCCTGGGTCACATCGTAACTCGCCGCCTCGGCCGCCTTGGGGAAAATCTGGGCAAAGGCGTTGAAACTGGGATTGATCAACCCCGACAGGCTGCCGCCCAGCTTTGTAACGGCTGAATTCCAGTAATAGACTATGAACAGCGCGGCAAAGAGGAACCGCGCCAGCGCGGGCATGACAATCGGCCCCACTCCGTATTCCAGCGTATGAATGATGCGGGCATAAAGAGAGATGAGAAAATTCATGGGGTCAGTCTTTCTTGGTCAGGGACACCAGGGCCTTGCCCTGCAACAGAAGCGTCAAGGGTACCCCCATGTCGAAATCGGGGGTGTGCTCCAGCGCGGCGTCCAGTGCCTCGCCGATGGTTGCTCCGCGCGACAACGCAGAAATCCATGTTGCACCGCCCGGCGGTAACAGCTGTGGTTCGGGATCAAATTCGGCCCGTGTGATCAGAACGTCCTGACCGCCCGGCTGGGGCTTCGGTACACCGTCCTGCCGGTTGAAAAGCCAAATCGCATGCACCGGCCAATCCGAACAGAGCAGTTCGACCGATGGCGCCAGTTCGACCTGGCAATTGATCAATTCTTCGGGCGACAGCGCGCCGAGGGCATCGGGATCAACCGGTGTGGCATCCGCGGCGTGATAGGACCGACGCAACGCCAGTTCCAGCCGTGCCACATCGGCCAGATATCCAAGATGCGAAAGCTGCTCCAACCCGGCCAGAAAATCGGGAAAAGCATCGCCGTAATGCATCATCAGCGGTGATTTCGGGGGATGGGCCCGCAGGAACAGGCCTGCCAGCCCCTTCATGTTCTCGGCCCCCAACAGGCGCGTGATGACCGGAAACCCGGTTTCCAGCGCCTCGGTCAGGGAGACGGCCACATTGTTGCGATAGACGTTGAACCGGCGTCCGGCCGGGTGGGCGGCCCCATCGCTCAGGCCTTCGGGGACGGGCCGCTTGGGGTCCAACAGGGACAGGGTGAATTCTGTCTGCGACGTAGTCATGCCGCCACCATGCTCAGCGCCCGGTCGGCCCGCAGCGTTTCGGCGTGCAGAACGGACCAGTCCGGAACATCGGTGTCCCATTCGATCAACAGCGGTTTGGGCCCGGTTTTTGCCAGGGTGTAGTCCAGCAGGGCCCAGACCGGTTCGTCCACCTCGCGGCCATGGCTGTCAATCAACAGCGGGGCGACATGATCGTCGGCATCGGTATCATGCCCGCCAAGATGTATTTCGCCCACCTGGGCCAGCGGAAAGGCGTCGATATAGGCGTGCGGTGAAAACCCCAGGTTGGTGGCCGACACGAAGACGTTGTTCACATCCAGTAAAAGACCACAGCCGGTGCGCTGTACAAGCTCGCTCAGAAATTCGGTTTCCGACCAGGTGCTTTCGTCAAAGGCCAGATAGCTGGACGGGTTCTCCAGCAGCATCTTGCGGCCAAGGACATCCTGGACTTGATCGATGTGCGAGGCGACCCGCGTCAGTGTGTCGTTGGTATAGGGCAGGGGAAGCAGGTCGTTCAGGAAGGCGCTGTCATGGGTGGACCATGCCAGGTGTTCGGAAAAACTGGCCGGGTTCAGCCAGCCGATCAGGTGTTTCAGCCGGGCAAGGTGGGCGGTATCCAGCGGTGCTTCACCACCGATGCTCAGGCCGACGCCATGAACCGAAATCGGGAATTTTTCAGACAGTGCGCGCAGCTGCGCAAGCGGGCGGCCCCCATCACCCATGTAATTTTCGGCGTGGATCTCAAGCCATTGCACCGGGGCGGCATCGTCGATGATTTGGGCGAAATGCTGAGGTTTGTACCCAACGCCCGGTGCGGGCGGCAATTGGCAAGAACGCAAAGAAGCATCCAGCATGACAGACCTGCGGTGTTGGGGACATCAGGAAGGCAGGGGCGGCCCGGCGCGCGGCCCGCCCCGCAAGGCAATCTTATGCGGGAAGATCACGCTCAAGCGCTTCGAGCGACCCGTTGCGCTCGCTGCCGTCGGCCATGTCGGGCAGTTCGATGCTTTCGCATGTGCCGGCATCGACCAGCGTCCACGCGTTGCCCTGATAATCTACGACCGATGTGCCGGCGCAGGTGGTGCCGGGACCGGCGGCACAGTCATTCTGACCCGCCAGCGATACGCCATAGCATTTCTCTTTGGACTGGGCGCTGACGCTGGTGGTGTGCGCGGTCAAAGCGGCGGCAACGGCGCCGGCGATTGTGAGGGTTTTGACAGTCGTGGACATGAAACGATCCTTTTTCAGTTGAAACAACAGTTCGATTGCGATGACTAAAACTTAGGCGAGCCGCGGCTTTCGTGGAATTCACGAACCTGTGCGTCACACGCGCGTCAGAACTTGTTACAGGCTACACGCCTGCGAAATTAAACTAAACCAAATGTTTTTTGGGGAAATCGGGTCTCTGCCCCATCGCCGTGGGGCAGAGAAAAACGGTGCAGAAACCGATAATGTTACAGCAGATCGGGCGGGGTCGCCGCGCGCGCAAGGTCATTTGTTACATCGACCAGCGCCTGAACACTGGTTTGTTTTTCACCCAGACGACGCACCGAGACGGTCTTTTCTTCAACCTCTCGTCCTCCGACAGCCAGAATGATCGGAACCTTGCCAACCGAATGCTCGCGGACCTTGTAGTTGATTTTTTCGTTGCGAATGTCCGCTTCGGCCCGAACGCCGGCGGCGCGCAGGGTTTCGACAACTTCAGCCACGTAATCATCCGCCTCGGAGGTGATCGAGGCGACCACAACCTGACGCGGGGCCAGCCAGAACGGTAGTTTACCGGCATGTTCCTCGATCAGGATGCCGATGAACCGCTCAAAACTGCCCAGAGTGGCCCGGTGCAGCATGACGGGGCGGTGTTTTCCTCCGTCCGCACCGATATAGGTGGCATCCAGCCGTTCGGGCAGGACGAAATCGACCTGGTGGGTGCCGCATTGCCAGTCACGTCCGATCGCGTCGGTCAGTACGAATTCCAGCTTGGGACCGTAAAATGCGCCCTCACCGGGGTTCAGTTCCGGCTCGATCCCGGCGGCGCGGGTCGCGGACAACAGCGCCTCTTCGGCCTTGTCCCACACCTCGTCCGATCCGGCGCGCATTTCGGGCCGGTCAGAAAATTTCACGCTGAAGGATTCAAACCCGAGGTCTTTATAGACCTTGGACAGGAATTGAATGAACTCTGCGGTTTCGCTTTCGATCTGGTCCTCGCGGCAAAAGATGTGCCCGTCATCCTGGGTAAATCCGCGCACCCGCATGATCCCGTGCAGCGCCCCCGAGGGTTCGTACCGGTTGCACGATCCGAATTCGGCCATGCGCAGCGGCAGGTCACGGTAGGATTTCAAACCTTGGTTAAAGATCTGAACGTGGCAGGGGCAGTTCATCGGTTTCAGCGCGTTGACCGATTTCTCTCGGGCGTGTTCCTCGTCGACTTCGACGATAAACATGTGCTCCTGGTATTTCTCCCAGTGGCCCGAGGCCTCCCACAGCTTGCGATCCACGACTTGCGGGGTGTTCACCTCGACATAGCCACCTTCGCGCTGGCGGCGGCGCATGTAGTCCTGCAATTGGGTATAGATGGTCCAGCCGTTCGGATGCCAGAAAATCTGCCCTGGTGCCTCTTCCTGCATGTGGAACAGGTCCATTTCGCGGCCCAGCTTGCGATGGTCGCGCTTGGCGGCCTCTTCCAGCATGTGAAGATAGGCCTTGAGCTTTTCCTTGTTGGTGAAGGCCACGCCGTAAATACGCTGCAGCATGGCGCGGTTGGAATCCCCACGCCAATAGGCGCCCGCGATGCTCATCAGCTTGAACGCGTCACCCGGCACCTGGCCGGTGTGCTGCAGGTGCGGACCGCGGCACAGATCCTGCCAGTGCCCGTGCCAGTACATGCGCAGCGGCTCATCACCCGGGATCGCGTCGATCAACTCGACCTTGTAGGGTTCGTTATTGGCCTCATAGAATTTGACCGCCCGTTCGCGATCCCACACCTCGGTGGTGACGGGGTCGCGTTTGTTGATGATCTCTTTCATCTTCTTTTCGATCTGCCCCAGGTCCTCGGGGGTGAACGGTTCGGCGCGGTCAAAGTCGTAATACCAGCCGTTTTCGATCACCGGGCCGATGGTGACCTTGGTGTCGGGCCAGATTTCCTGCACCGCGCGGGCCATGATATGGGCCAGGTCGTGGCGGACCAGTTCGTTGGCCTGTGCCTCGTCCTTCATGGTGTGAATGGCGATGTCGGCATCCTTTTCGATCGGCCATGCCAGATCGAAATGCGCGCCGTTCACGGTCGCGCTGATTGCCTTTTTGGCAAGCGAGGAGGAAATATCCGCCGCAACTTCGGCCGCAGTGATGCCTGCGGGGTACGAACGTGCATTGCCATCGGGTAAGGTGAGAGAGATTTGGGCCATCTGGGCCTCCTCGTCGGTTTGGCGCCCACTGAACGCCCGGTTGCGGGTTATGTGTTTCGCCCTATGTGGCCTCAGGTCGGGCGCAAGTCAAGATGGGCGGAAAGGTTCGGGGCATGAGTGACAGATTGGTCGACAAGGCGTTTGAAACGCTGACGGATTATGATGGCGACAACGGCGATCTGAACGGTAAAGCCGCCGAACACGAGCCTGCAAATGGCCTGCGCCATTCCGTGTCGCTTTCGATGACCAAGGTGGCCGATGGCCTGATTGACCCGAAACTGGTCCTATCCTGGCTGCTGAACGCGCTGGGCGCCCCGGCTTTTATGGTGGGCGCACTGGTGCCTATAAGGGAGGCGGGCGCGCTGTTGCCGCAGATATTCCTGGCCGGTTGGGTCCAGCGCATGTCGCATCGCAAATGGGCCTGGGTCGTGGGGAGCCTGGGGCAGGGGGCAAGCGCGGCGCTGATCGTACTGTCGGCGCTGACGCTGAACGGCGCGCTGGCAGGGGCCGCGATCTGTGCGGCCCTGTTTGCATTGGCGCTGTTCCGCGCGTCCTGCTCGGTTTCGTTCAAGGACATTCTGGGCAAGACGGTTGCCAAATCCCGGCGCGGCGCGATCACCGGCATTGCCGGGTCGGTCTCGGCGCTTGGGGTTCTGCTTTTTGCTGGTTTGCTGGTTACGGGGGTGTTTCAGAACAAGGGCATCGTTCTGGGCGCCATCGCGTTGGCGGCCGCACTTTGGATCGGGGCGGCGCTGCTGTTCTCCCAACTCAAGGAAGAACCGTCCGACATCGAGGGCGACGCGGCGGCGGTGTCCTTTGACCTGCTGAGAGACAATCCGCAACTCTGGCGTTTCATCACCGTGCGCGGCCTTCTGGTCTCGACGGCGTTGGCGCCGCCCTATCTGGTTCTGCTGGCGGCAGATGCCGGGCTGGCCGCATTGCAGACATTGGGAACGCTGGTTCTGGCCTCGGCGGCGGCCTCCTTCGTGAGTTCCTATATCTGGGGCCGGCTGGCAGACCGGTCCAGCCGCAAGGTCCTTATGCGAAGCGGCGTGCTGGGGGCGGCGGCCATGCTGGCGGCGGTTGGGATGTCCGTGACCGGTCTGGCGCAATCCCTGTGGGCCATGCCGGGCGCCTTGTTCGTTTTGATGATCGCCTATCACGGCGTGCGGCAAGGGCGGTCGACCTATCTGGTGGACATGGCGGACGAGGGGCAGCGATCGGCCTATGCGGCCGTGGCCAACACGGTGATTGGCGTTCTGCTGCTGATCGCGGGGGCAGCGGGCGGCATCCTGTCGTTTCTTGGCGCCTCCGCAACCTTGTGCGGGTTCGCGGCGATGGCTATTGGGGCGGCCATTGTCGCGCTGGGCCTGCACGAGGTTGAACAGGGCTGAGCTGTATCGCCAATCTGCATTTGCACCCGCGCCTGTCCCATGCAAGATCCGGCGCAAAAGGGAGACACCGATGGACACACCCGCCTATCTGGACACCGCGCAGGGCCGGCGCATCGCCTATCATCTGACCAGGGGCAAAGGCCCGTGCGTCGTTTTCCTGGGCGGGCTGAAATCCGACATGCAAGGGACCAAGGCCATCCATCTGGAGGAATGGGCCAAGGCGCGCGGGCAGGCGTACCTGCGCTTTGACTACTCCGGGCATGGCGAAAGTTCGGGCACGTTCGAAGAGGGCTGTATCGGCGACTGGCACGACGACACGCTTGCCGCCGTGACCGGGCTGACCGATGGTCCGATCCTGCCGGTGGGCTCCTCCATGGGCGGATGGCAGGCCCTGCTGTTGGGGCGTGCACTGCCCGAACGGATCGCTGGCATGGTCACCATCGCCGCCGCGCCGGATTTTACCGAAGACGGCTATTGGGCCAGTTTCACGCAAACGCAGAAACGGGCATTGGACACCGTCGGGCATGTTGAATTGCCGTCCGACTATATGGAGCCCTATGTCGTCACCCGCCGCATGATCAAGGACGGGCGCACCCGGCTGGTCCTGCGTGACACGCTGGCGCTGCCGTTTCCGGTGCGCTGCCTGCAAGGAACGGCCGACACGGCGGTGACCACGCAAACCGCGTTGCGGCTGCTGGAACATGCGGAGTGCCCGGACATGCGCCTGACACTGGTCAAGGATGCGGACCATCGGTTCTCGGATGGCCCGTGCCTGGGCCTGATCGAAGAGGCCATCATCGACATTCTGCAAGGGCCGGCCTGATGCGACGGCTGGCCCGGATCGCGGCGCGGGGTCTGGCCCTCATTGGGGTGCTGATTGTCGGGGTGATCGTTTTTGGCCCGCACGAGCCATCTGATTTGACCGCGCGGTTCAACCCCGCAACCATGGGCGACGATCTGGATGCCTATTTCTCCCGCGTCGAAGCGCGGTTCGACGATATCGTTCCGGGCGTCGAAAAGCGGGTGATCTGGGCCGGAGAACCGGGGCAGCGCACGCCGACATCCATCCTTTACATCCATGGGTTCTCGGCCACGTCCGAGGAAATCCGCCCTGTGCCGGACCGGATCGCCGCCCAGCTGGGGGCAAATCTGATCTATACCCGGCTGCGCGGCCACGGGCGCGGCAGTTCCGCGATGGCCGAGGCCACGGTGGCCGATTGGATGCGGGATGTGGCCGAGGGGCTGACCGCTGCGCGCAGGGCGGGGGGCAAGGTGGTCATCATGGCAACTTCGACCGGCGCAACGCTTGCCGTCGGGGCGGCAAAGGACAGGGACATGGCGCGTGATGTCGCAGGCATGATCCTTGTGTCGCCCAATTTCGGCATCAACAACCCGATGGCGCCGCTGTTGACGTGGCCCGGCGCGCGTTATTGGCTGCCGTTGCTGGCAGGGCACGAGCGCAGCTTTGAACCTGCCAACGACATGCAAGCCAGGTATTGGACCACGCGCTATGCTTCTGTGGCTGTCCTGCCGATGGCCGCCCTGGTCAAGCGCGTGGCGGGGCTGGATGTGGGGCAGATCAAATTGCCGACCCTGTTCTGGTATTCCGATCACGATCGGGTCGTACGCCCGGATATCACCGACCTGATTGCGCAGCGGTGGGGCGGCCCGGCGACGATCCACAAGGTGGAGCACGGCGCTATGGGACCCTCAAACGCCCATGTGGTCACGGGCGATGCCCTGGCGCCGGATCAGACCGAAATTGCCGTTCGCAAAATGACCAGATGGCTGCGCGATATCGTCACCGACTGAACCGCAACCCGGGTCGCCCGGACATCCCGGATCAGAAAAATCATGCCACTTGCCCCGGTTTGCGGTTTCGCACGTTGACTTCATCGGCCATGCCTAGGACTGTCTGCATCAAATGGCCTCACCACGCGCCGCGCGCGGTAGAAGCCCAATAAATACAGGCAATAATCGGGGGCTCTCCCAAATGACTTTACCGCTGGTTCTGTTGCCGGAAATGATGTGCGATGCGCGCCTCTTTTCGGCCCAGATCAATGCGTTGTCGCGTGATCACACGGTGATGGTCGCCCCCGTTACGCAGGAATCGCGGATCGAGGCCATTGCCCGTGGATTGCTGAACAAACTTCCCACCCGGTTTGCCCTGTTCGGAATGGGTATGGGGGGCAGCGTGGCCATGGAAATCCTGCGTCAGGTTCCTGACCGGATTGACCGGCTCTGTCTGATGGGAACGAGCCCCTTGCCCGATACGCCTGACATGGCCGCCGCGCGCGAGCCGCTGATCGTGCGCGCGCAGGCCGGACGCCTGACCGAGATGCTGGGCGAGGTGATGAAACCGGACTATTTCGCACCCACTGCGAACCGGGATCAGACCGTCGAACAGGTGCATCAAATGGGCTATGACCTTGGGCTGGATGTCTTTGTGCGTCAGAACCGGGCGATGCAGCGGCGGTCAGATCAACAAGGGACACTGCGCCGGGCCAAGGTTCCGACGCTTGTCCTGTGCGGCGAACACGACACGCTCACGCCGATCAAGCGGCACGAGTTCATGGCCGGGCTCATGCATGACGCCGGGCTTTACGTGATACCCGATGCAGGTCATTTCCCGCCGCTTGAACAGCCCGATCACATGACCGAGATCCTACGCAGTTGGCTGGCACAACCAATGGTCCTGCGCTGAGGCTCAGCGCGTGGCAGCGGCCCGCTGCTCTTTCGTGAGAACACGGGGCGCGACCACCGGTTCGCCGGTTTCCACATTGAAAAACGGCGTTTTCCGCCAGCGACCGGACAGGCGAGCCGCCCCCATCCGGGTGACGAACCGCCACACCATCAGCGTCGCGCCCTGATGTTTGCGCGCCCCTCCGCCGGGCGAGGGGACAAAGCTGAGCACGCGCACCGGTCCGATGATGTCCGGCGCGGTCAGCCGTTTCACGATCACGCCGCAAAACGGCAGGGTCGGGCGCGACAGGGTGTTGAACATGGGGGCGTTGCAACAGGTTGCATGCCAGCGCAACAGTCCCTTGGGGCCAAGCGGCATGAGGCCCAATAGCGTCTGACCCCCGGTCAGGGTAATGGTGTCGGGGCTGGTCTGGAAAATCGCAACGCCATCCGGCGACGGATCGGGTTGGCCCAGTGCAATTTCCGCCGCGCGGCAATCGGCACAATAACAGACGATGTGGGTGCCCGAGACTGGCGTGGCGGGGGCAATGTGCCCTCAAACCTGACCGCAGGAATAGGCGAACTCAGCTTGCGATGAGTTCGCCAATGCTCATATCCTGCTCAGGCCGCCGCGTTCTTGTTGGCGGGTTTCTTGGCCGGCTTTTGGGTCGCTGCCTTTTTCGGCGCCTCGCTGTTGGCGTCGATGAAATCCAGAACCAGTGGGCGGATGTTGTTGCGCCATGCCTTGCCGGCAAAGATACCGTAATGTCCTGCGCCGGGTTCGACGTGGCTGGCTTTTTTCGACTCGGGCAGACCGGTGCACAGGGCCAATGCGGCAATGCACTGGCCGGGGGCCGAAATGTCGTCATTCGCACCTTCGACGGTCTTGACCGCAACGCTGGTGATCTTGCCCATGTCGACCTTGTGCCCATCGACGACGAATTCGTTCTTGGCGATTTCGCCATTCTTGAAAATGCGTTCGACTGTGCTGAGGTAGAATTCCGCGGTCATGTCCATGACGGCGAGGTATTCGTCGTAGAACCGGTTGTGGGCGTCGTGGTCGGACGCTTCGCCGCGGGCGGCGCGACCGATCTGATCGGTGAATGCCTTGCCGTGACGTTCGCCGTTCATAGACATGAACGAGGCCAACTGCAACAGGCCCGGGTAAACCATACGGCCAACGCCCGGATATTTGAACCCGACCCGTTGGATCATGGTTTCCTCAAGCTGGCCCATGGTGACCCGCGCGCCGAAATCGGTCACATCGGTCGGTGTCGCATCCGGATCGACAGGCCCACCAATCAGGGTGAGCGACCGCGGCTGTGCGTCGGGGTCCTGTTCGGCCAGATAGGCCGTTGCGGCCAGGGTCAGCGGTGCGGGCTGGCAGATGGCGATCACATGGGTGTCAGGACCCAGTTCGCGCATGAAATCGACCAGGTAAAGCGTGTAATCCTCGACATCGAACTTGCCGGCGCTGACGGGGATGTCACGCGCATTGTGCCAGTCTGTAATATAAACTTCGCAGTCCGTGAGCAGGCTGAGGACGGTCGAGCGCAGCAGCGTCGCATAGTGTCCCGACATCGGCGCAACAAGAAGTACTTTGCGCTTGCGGGGTTCGCGGCCCGCCACTTCGAAATGGATCAGGTCGCCGAACGGACGTTCCACGATGGTCTGCGTTTCGACCAGGTGATCGCGACCGTCTTCGCAGGTGACGCTTCGGATGCCCCAGTCGGGTTTCACGATCATCCGCTCAAACGTGCGTTCCGTAACTTCGCCCCAGGCCGCCATCCAACTGATGGCCGGGTTCGGAACCAAGCTGAAAATCGGGTATGATGCCATCGCCTTTGCAGATGCCCCCATCCACTGATTGGTGTTCCTCACCGTTTCCATCAGGTCGTATGTCATCATGTAACGCATATCGGGCTCCTTGATTTTTTAACCGACGTGTCGGACTATTCGTCGCTTTGCCTCCCGAAAGCGGCGACGTTATTCTGCACAGCAGCAAGACTAGGTGGGAAATATTTAAATGACAACTGTTGACAACAAAGACGCGACAAAATCGAGCGATCATTACGAGCGGCTGGCCGAAAATCTGGGTAAAGTGGAGGCATTGTCCAAACGTCTGGCGGACGCGATTTCCCACAAAGTCACGCATCACCCGTCGCTGGATGCCCCGAATCACCAGTTATTTTCTGCGGCTGCATCTGCCTACTGGACCACCGTCATGCAGAACCCCGCGCGGCTTTTGGCCCAGCAGGTCGAATATTGGGGCAAGACCGTAACCCATTACGCCGAGGCCCAGCAGGCGCTGACCAGCGGCAAATTCAAGGCGCCGGACCTGCCCAGCCCGTCGGACAAGCGGTTCAGCAATCCGCTCTGGGAAACCCACCCCTATTTCAGCTTTGTCAAACAGCAATACCTTATCAATGCCGCCGCCATTCGCGATGCGGTGGAGTCGGTCACCGACCTGGATGAGGTAGAGCGCAAGCGCCTGGGGTATTTCTCGCAGCAGATCATCGACATGCTGGCCCCGACCAATTTCCTGGGCACCAATCCGGATGCATTGGAAAAGGCGCTGGAAACCGACGGCCAGTCCTTGGTGAAAGGGTTGGAAAACCTCGTTGCCGATCTTGAGGCGAATGACGGTGAGCTTGTCGTGCGGCTGGCGGATGAGACGGCTTTTGAACTGGGCGTCAACATTGCCACTACCCCGGGCGAGGTCGTGTACCGCAACCGGATGATGGAGTTGATCCAGTACAAACCGACCACCAAAACCGTGCACGAAATCCCGTTGGTGATCTTTCCGCCCTGGATCAACAAATTCTACATTCTGGATCTCAAGGAACAGAACAGCCTGATCAAATGGATTACCGATCAGGGCTATACCCTGTTTGTGGTCAGCTGGATCAACCCGGACGCGGCCTATGCCGATGTCGGAATGGAAGATTACATCGAAGATGGGTATCTGGCCGCCTTCCGCGAGATCAAGGATATCTGCGGTGTCGAGCAATTGAACGCCATCGGGTACTGTATCGCCGGCACCACGTTGTCGTTGGTATTGTCCCTGCTGAAACAGCGCGGCGACAAGTCCGTCAAATCCGCAACCTTCTTTACAGCACTGACCGACTTCTCGGAGCAGGGCGAATTCACCCCGTTCCTGACGAATGATTTCATCGACGGGATCGAGGCAGAGGTCGCCAACAAGGGCTATCTGCGGTCCTATATCATGGCACGCACGTTCAGCTATCTGCGCTCCAATGATCTGGTCTATTCGCCCGCGATCCGCAGCTACATGATGGGCGAAACACCGCCCGCCTTCGATCTGCTCTATTGGAACGGGGATGGGTCGAACCTGCCGGGCAAGATGGCCGTGCAATATCTGCGCGGGCTGTGCCAGCGCAACGAATTTGCCGAGGACGGGTTCGACCTGAT
The DNA here is from genome assembly GCF_054482635.1 of Arenibacterium sp. CAU 1754. Taxonomy (NCBI): domain Bacteria; kingdom Pseudomonadati; phylum Pseudomonadota; class Alphaproteobacteria; order Rhodobacterales; family Paracoccaceae; genus Arenibacterium; species Arenibacterium sp. CAU 1754. The sequence continues at coordinate 1,200,839 of NZ_JBTLRG010000001.1, read as the reverse complement.
GGGGCATAAGCTTCACCTGTCCGAGGTTGACGTGCCGCTCTGTTCGATCGCCTGCGAGACTGACCATATCGCCGCCTGGAAGGATTGTTACCGTGGCGTTCAGCAGATGGGGTCGAAGAACAAGACCTTTATCATGACCCAGTCGGGCCACATCGCCGGTATCGTGAACCCGCCCAGCAAGAACAAGTATGGCCATTATACCAATCCCGACCTGACACTGGATCCCGACACATGGCAGGCCGAAGCCGAGTTCCACGAAGGGTCCTGGTGGCCCCGGTGGGGCGCTTGGCTGAAAAAGCGGTCAGGCAAGCAGGTTCCGGCGCGAAAACCGGGCGATTCGAACCATCCGTCGCTTGCGCCTGCCCCCGGCACCTACGTTCGCGTGAAATCAAACGATTGATTCCATTGAGTAAAAAATCGTTTTGCTGCAGTGCAGAAAAAATACTTGCAATGCCGCACTGCAGCATGCATATTGTCCTTAGCTGAAGAAGACACGGGACGGTCCCGTGCAGCACAAAAGGATTTAGGACTATGGCAAAGACGCAAGATTTCACCGCTGTCATGAAAGACATGATGGGTGCGTTTCCCGTGGACACTGCGGCCATGGAAGATGCATTTAAGACAACCGCAACCATGAACGAAAAGCTGTCGGGCGTTGCTCTGGAAGCTGCTGAGAAATCGGCCGAGATTTCGAGCAAGTGGACCAAAGACACCCTGTCCAAACTGGGCGAGATGTCGAAAGCAAAAACAGACCCGGCTGACTATGCCAAGGCAATGACCGATTTCGCATCGGCATCGGCCGAAGTCGCAGCCGAAAACATGGCCGCTTTCGCCGAAATCGCGAAGAAAGTCCAGATGGACACAGTTGAGCTGATGATGGCAGCTGGCAAAGACATCACCGAAGATGCAACCGCCGCCGTCAAGAAAGCGACCAACGACGTGACCGCAGCCGCGAAAAAAGCAGCTGCCAAGTAAGTCAAAGAACGCAGATCTGCATCAATCCTCCCAAACGATGCAATCGCGGGGGCAGGTCCTTGGACCTGCCCTTTCTTTTTGCGTGATGCTGTCGTGTGAGCAGTTCACCGATCCGGACATTCTGGCCACAGACGTTTTACCTTATGGTGTGACACCCGCAGTGCAGTCTGCCGCCTGCAGGCCGATGCAGGCCTTGACGAAAACTCCGGTCTCGCCGCTGTTTTCTGCCCCTGCACAAATATATTCCACCTTTGCCATGTGAAACGCGGAAATTCGTCCCCGTACTGCGCGCATCGCCCGAAACTTTCCTTTTCTTCTGCGTCGGCATAGTGTTTGCTGCAATGCATCATGACGGGGAGGTACATCATGGCCGGTCAGGAAAAACCTTTGCTGATTAAACGGTATGCAAGCCGTCGTCTGTATAACACGGAAACCAGTGATTACGTGACCCTGGAAGATATCGCAGGGTTCATCCGCGCAGGGCGCGAGGTGCAGATTGTCGATCTGAAATCGGGCGACGATCTGACCCGCCAGTATCTGCTGCAAATCATTGCCGAACACGAAAGCCGGGGAGAGAACGTTCTTCCTGTGAACGTGCTGAACGATTTGGTGCGCAGCTATATGATCCCGGGCGGGGGCATGATGCCACAGTTCCTGCAATCCTCGTTCGAAATGCTGCGCAACAACCAGTCAAAGATGATGGAACAGATGAACGCGATGAACCCGATGGCCAAGATTCCCGGGTTCGAAGCGATCCAGGCCCAGCAGGAAGCCTTTCTCAAGGCGATGACCGGAGGCCTGTCCGGCGGTTGGACGGGGACCAATGCGGAGGAAAAAGAGGAAACCAAGGAAGAGCCCTCGGAAGACCTGGAAGAAATAAAGAAACAGTTGGCGGATTTGCAAAGCAAGCTGTCCAAGCTGAAATAGAAAAGGGCGGGTCGGACCCGCCCTTTCTTTTTGTCACGTGACGCAAAGCGCGCGGCTCAGGTGCCGTAGGCGCGTGCCGGCTGTGTCGCCTGGGCCATCGCGTCCAGCAGAATCCCAACAACGGCATCCAGATCGGCGCGGCTCAGATGCACGGGCAGGCGCACGTCGCAGGCCCGCATCAGCATGTTACGCGTCTGGGGCAGGTCGGGTACATCACCCAGGAACTGCCAATTCCAAAAGGCGCGCGCGTTATCCTCACTGCGCCCGAAAATCTGAACCTTTACCCCATTGGTCGCGGCCGCGTCGGAAAAGGCGCCAATCTGGTCATCGCTCAGCCCGACGACGTTGAACTGGATGGAATCCGGCGCGCGCTCTTCCGGGCCCAGTTTGTCGGGCACGTGGAAATTGGGCGACGCGTTCAAAAGGCTGGCCACATAGTCATGTCCGCTGCGCCCGTCGCGCACCCGGCGCGCCAGTTCGGGCAGTTGCGGACGGATCACCGCCGCAGACAGGTTTCCCATCCGCAGATTGTAGAGCGGCAACTGGTTCTGCCAGCGGGCAAAGGCATCCTGCAGATCGGAGGAGTTTTCGCCGTGCGGCCCTTTGTGTTTCTTCCAGTTGTGTTCATACGCCCCCGACATGATCACGGCGCGGGCGATCAGGTCGGCATCGTCGGTGATCATGATCCCGCCTTCGCCGGCGTTGATCATCTTGTAGGACTGGAACGAGAAACAGCCGATCTTGCCGATCGTGCCGATGTTCTGTCCATGCCAAGTGGTGCCCAGCGAATGGGCTGCATCCTCGATCACCGGAATATCGCGCGCATTGCACAGCGCCATGATCGCATCCATGTCCGACGTGTGGCCGCGCATATGGCTGATGATGACCGCTGAAATGGTGTCGTCCAGCTTGGCCTCGAAATCCGCCATGTCGATGCGGTAATTATCGCCAACCTCGCACAAGACCGGCACACAATCGGCATGCACGATAGACGATGGCACAGCGGCAAATGTGAACCCGGGGATCAGGACCCGCGCGTCACGCGGCAATCCCAGCGCCTTGAGCGACAGGAACAGGGCCGCCGAACAGGACGATACCGCCAACGCGTATTTGCAGCCCAGCATCTGTGCGAATTCCGTTTCAAGCAATGCAACTGGCGCGTCTTCCGGGGCGGTGTAGCGAAAGAGATCGCCGGATTGGAGCAAGTCATCAATCGCAGCGCGTGCGGCCTGTGGGATCGGTTCAGCGGCGTGAACGTCTGGTGCGGATGCCATATTTTGTTTTCCTTAATCTACTCTTTCAGAAATATAAAACAATTGCGCACGTGGCACTAGAATTTTTTCGCGAAGTTTTTATGACGGGCGGCCGGAATACGCCGACGTGCGGTGTCGTTTGACCGTGGTGTTTGCGCTTTTCAGATGCCCAATCGGTCGCGCAGGGCGTACCAGGTCATCGCGGTTGCCAGCAGCGGGCTGCGCAGCGCCGGACCGCCGGGGAACGGCGGGGCGGGGACGCGCGCGAGTGTGTCGAACCCGTCAGACTGGCCCTGAAGTGCAAGCGCCATCAGCTTGCCCGCATGTGTCGCGGTGCCCACGCCATGGCCCGAATAGCCCGAGGCCGACAGGATATTGGGGGCCAGCCGGGCCAGAAATGGCATCCGTTTCATCGTGATGGCGAGCGTGCCGCCCCAAGCATAGTCAATCTGCACGTCCCGCAGTTGCGGGAAAATTTGGACCATCGGTTTGCAGACGGTCGCCGCGATGTCGCGCGGAAAGCGATAGCCATAGCTTTCCCCGCCCCCGAACAGCAGCCGTTTGTCCGCACTCAGCCGGAAATAGTTGACCACGAATTTGGTGTCGGCCACGGCCACGTCGCGGGTCAGAACATCTGCGGCCTGATCCCCCAGCGGTTTGGTGGCGATGATGAAATTGTTGATTGGCATAACCCGCGCCGCTACCTTGCGGCTCAGCCCGCCCTGATACCCGTTGCAGGCCAGAACCACATGCGCGGCCCTGATCCGGCCCTTGTCGGTGCGCACGAGGGCAGGCTGTCGCTCTTCGATGTGGTGCGCATGGGTACGTTCGAAAATCCGCACGCCTGCCGCTGTGGCCGCGCGCGCCAGGCCAAGCGCATAGGCCAGCGGATGCAGATGGCCCGCCCCCATATCAAGCGTGCCGCCTTTGTAGGCGGGGGAGGGGCACAGCGCCCGGCAGGCCGCCTGGTCGAGAACCTCGATCTGGTCATACCCATACTTGCTGTGCAGGTGGTCGGCATATCGATGCAGATCGCGCACTTCGCCCTTGGTAAACCCGGTATGTGCAACGCCCGGTTTCAGGTCACAGGGAATGTCGTGCCGCGCGATCAGATCCTTGACCAGCGCCTTGGCGTCCTCGGCCATGTCCCACAGCTTTGCCGCTTCGGGTTCGCCCATCAGCGCCTCAAGCGCGTCCTGCTCCATCCGCTGACCGCTGCCCAGTTGCCCGCCGTTGCGCCCCGACGCGCCAAACCCGACGCGATGGGCATCAACCAGAACAACGTCCATCCCGGCCTCGGCCAGATGCAACGCGGCCGAAAGGCCGGTGTACCCGGCACCGATGACGCAAACATCGGCCTGAACCTCGCCCCGCAGTTCGGGAAAGGGTGGCAGGGGTTCGGCCGTGGCGGCATACCAGCTGGGCGGGTATTCACCACGTTTGTCGTTGGAAAACAGCAGGTTCATGGCTCCTCCGATCCGCCGGTTGACCGCGGCATGCGCATCAGACGTTCAGCAAAAGATGCTCACGCTCCCATGGAGAGATCACCTGCAGGAATTCTTCGTATTCCGCGCGCTTCACGATGCCATAGACCCGCGCGAATTCCGGGCCCAGGATGCCGTGCAGGTCGGTTGCCTCGTCAAACAGGTCCAAGGCCTGTCCGAGAACGCGCGGGATGCTCTCGGCACTGTCATAGGCATCCCCCTTGGTCTGCCGGTCGGGGCGCTGCTCTTCGGTTAGCCCCAGATACCCACAGGCCAGGCTGGCCGCGATGCCCAGGTACGGGTTACAGTCCATGCCGGCCAGACGGTTTTCAACCCGACGCGCCTCGGGGCCGGACAGGGGCACGCGAATGCCCGTGGTGCGGTTGTCCCGCCCCCAGCTGAGGTTGATGGGGGCCGCGTGATCCTTCACATAGCGGCGGTAACTGTTCACATAAGGCGCAAGTACCGCGATGGCCGAGGGCAGGTGGTTCTGCAATCCGGCGATAAAGTGGAAAAACGCATCGGTTTCGCCACCTTGCGGCCCCGAAAACAGGTTCTGCCCAGTTTCGGTATCCACGATCGAGTGGTGAATATGCATCGCGCTGCCGGGTTCGTCCTCGATCGGTTTGGCCATGAAGGTGGCAAAACAATCGTGGCGCAATGCGGCTTCGCGGATCAGGCGTTTGAAATAGAACACCTCGTCGGCCAGTTTCACGGGATCGCCATGGCGCAGGTTGATTTCCAACTGCCCAGCGCCGCCTTCCTGTGTGATGCCGTCGATCTCGAACCCCTGCGCCTCGGCAAAGTCATAGATATCGTCGATCACCGGGCCGAATTCATCGACTGCGGTCATGGAATAGGCCTGGCGCGCGGCGGCGGGACGGCCGGACCGGCCCATCATCGGTTCGATGGCCTTGGCCGGGTCGATGTTGCGCGCCACCAGAAAGAATTCCATTTCCGGCGCGACAATCGGTTTCCAGCCTTTCTTGTGATAAAGCTGCACAACCCGTTTCAGCACATTGCGCGGGCTGAACGGGATGGGAACGCCGTCACGGTCGAATGCATCGTGGATCACCTGCAACGTCCAGTCCGCCGTCCAGGGGGCGGCGGTGGCGGTGGTCATGTCCGGTTTCAGGATCATGTCGCGTTCGATGAACCCTTCTTCACCGGCCGCTTCGCCCCAGTCACCTGTGATGGTCTGGTAAAAGATGCTGTCAGGCAGGTGGAAAGACGTCTGGCGCATGAACTTGCTGGCCGGAACGGCCTTGCCCCGCGCAATGCCGGGCAGGTCCGAGACGATGCATTCGACCTCGTCCAGACGCTTGCCGTCCAGATACGCACGGGCCGGTGCGGGCAAACTGTCGGTCCAGTTTTTCATTACGGTCTCTTTTCCTTGAAAAACGCGGCCATCCGGGCGGCGATATCAGCACTGGACACCGGCCCCCCGAGCCGCTGTTCGGCATCTTCCAAAATGTCATCAGGCACCAGGCCACGCCCGCGTGTCTGGATCAGACCATGCACGAAACCGGCGTTGAATTCCGGGTGTGGCTGAACCGTCCAGATCGTATCGTCATAGGCCAGAATGGCATTTTCGCAAAAGGCGTTGCTAGCCAGAACCCGCGCACCTTCGGGGCGGCGCGTGACCTGATCCTGATGCCACGCGTTCAGCGCCAGTGTCTGACCACCCATATCATATTCCGTCCGCCCGACCGCCCAGCCACCGGCAAATTTCTCGACGGTCCCACCAAGCGCCTGAGCGATGATCTGATGGCCAAAGCAGACGCCGATCATCGGCTTGCGCAGCGCGTGGATGTCGCGGATCAACGCTTCGAGTTTCGGGATCCAGGGGTGATCTTCATAGGCGCCATGGCGCGATCCGGTAATCAGCCAGGCATCGGCAACCTCCGGTCCGGCCGGAAAACCCATGTCGACAACGCTGAAGGTTTCAAAGTCGAACCCATGACCTGACAGCAAGGTTCGAAACATCTGGTCATAGTCGCCCGACTCACCCATCAGGTCCTGGGGTGCGTGGCCGGTTTGCAGGATGCCGATTTTCATAAGTCACACGAGGGATTTGATCAAATCGACGGTATCCCAGCGATCTGACCGGGGCAAGAGGGGTCACACGGACTCGAGGTAACTGATCCAGTGGCTGTCGGCGGGAAGATCGGAAAACACGGCAAGTTCCTGCCGTTTGGTCATCACCAAATAGCGGATCAGTTTCGGCGGCAGGATCCGGGCGATCAGCGTATCGCTCTCGATCAGGTCGATGGCGTCCGACCAGCTCTGCGTCAGTTGCGGGACGCCGGTGATGTCATAGGCGTTTCCGGTGATTGGATCGGGAGGGGTCATCTTGTCCTCGATCCCGATCAGGGCTGCCCCCAGAATGGCGGACAATACCAAGTAGGGGTTGATGTCTCCGCCAGCGACCCGGTGTTCGATGCGCCGCGCCTCGGGGCCGCCGCTGGGAATGCGGATCGCCGCCGTGCGGTTTTCATAGGCCCAGACCGCATTGGTAGGCGCATGCGCGCCAGGCACCAGGCGATCATAGGAATTGCCATGCGGCGCAAAGATCAGCGTGCTGGCCGGCATGGCAGCCAGACATCCGGCCACCGCTTGGCGCAACAGATCTGTGCCCTTTGGCCCGCCGTCGTTGAAGATATTGTTGCCGTCCTTGTCCAGAACCGAGAAATGCACATGCATCCCGTTGCCCGCGTCATCGGGATAGGGTTTGGCCATGAAGGTCGCCGCGAACCCGTGCTGACGGGCCAGGCCGCGCACCAAGGCCTTGAACAACCACGCATCATCGGCCGCGCGCATCGCATCCTGATGGATCAGGTTCACCTCGAACTGGCCCAGCCCGGATTCGGAAATCACGGTGTCGGCCGGGATGCCCATCTGCCCGCAGGCCTCGTAAAGCGCGGTGAAATAGCGATCGAACGCATCCAGCTGGCGCACCGACAAAACCGCGTTGCCATTCAGGGGCCGACCGGTCACCGGATTGGTCGGCGCGTGGGGCAGGGCGCCGCTGTCGTCGATCAGGGTGAATTCCATTTCCGTGGCGGCCACCACCTGCCAGTTGCGCGCGGTGTAGCGATCGACTACCTCTTGCAGCGCATGGCGCGGGTCACCGACGAACGGCTCTCCGCGTTCGGTATACATCGTCATCGGCACCAGCGCCGAGGCACTTTCAAGCCAAGGCATCGGGACCGCGCCCCGCGACGTCGGCAACATGATCCCATCGGCATCGCCACTGTCGAAAACCAGCGGGCTGCCCTCGATATCGTTGCCCCACAGGTCCACATTCAGAACCGAAAGCGGCATGCGTACCGTGCCTTGATCCAGTTTTCCGGCATAGGACCCGGGCACGCGTTTTCCCCGCATCTGGCCGTTCAGATCACAGGCGGCAACACGGAATGTCGAGAATGAGCTAAGCTCCATAAAGCACCTGTTTCATGTGGCGATTTGTGCATTGCCAAAGGTGTATCCAAAGTGCACAGGACTGTCATGCGAATTTGATCAAATTCATTAGAATGGCGAAACAACTGCCGAGAACACAGCCAGTTTGTTCAAAAACTCGAGCGGTCTGCAAATTCTGGCCACATTGCGGCCCCGAAAAATCCTTATTTTCTAACACTATGGTCGATTGTTGTCGTACCCGGCACGACGCCCCCCCCCTGGGGTGTCGCCAAATACACACTCAGCGCCGTGAGAGCGTGCAGTGAGGCAGCTTGAGCAGGAAGCTGACTTGGCAAAGGACAAGACATGAAGACATCGAATACCGCCGATTTGGCATTTGGTCTGAACGCGCAGGATGTGGCCATGGACACCGGCGATCAACTGAGTGCGGAAACGCTCGCTCTGGTGCGCCAGACTGTCGAAGCTTCGGAAGGCAATGCCTCGGGTTCCAAACGCAAGATGCTGTTTTTCAACCGCGCGACGGGGGCGCCCCGATCATCCTTGTTTGCCGCAATCAAAAGGCGCCTGAGCGGTTTGTTTCGTAAACCCGCCAAGGTAGATGATGACGCAGTCCCCCAAGCCGCCGACGCCGCCAGCATCAGCAGGAAGAGACCCGATCGGATTTACCTGTTTTTGATCGCGTTTGCCGTGATCTTTTTTCTGCCGGTCTGGGTTGTGCCGACGGTGTTGTTGTTCACGATCATGACGCTGGCGATTATCTATCTCAGCCTTGGGCCGGATCGCATTACCGAGATCGTGTTGAACCGGTATGCAACGCTCAAGGAAAACAATCCCGAAAAAGCCGAGGCAACGCGCGTCTGGGCGCACGACTTTTCCCGGCGTCTTGAGCGGTTGGTGGCCAAACTGCCCGAAAGCTGGACACAAGGTTTGTACCTTCCCACGTTCGAAGAAGACGTCGACCCGGATGAAAAGTTCGCTCAGGACCCGTTCGAACGACTGGCGCAGCAATCACAGGCGCCGTCGGTCTGATCAGCGCAACAAGACGGGGCGCACGCGCAGCCGCGTGCGCTTGTCCTGCGGCAGGTGGCGGTTCAGCCGTTTGTTGATCAGGCCGAACACCCCCACGATCACCAGTGTGAACAGGATGAAATACCCCGCCAGAATGGGATAGGGCACAAAAGGGTTGAACGTCTTGTCGGCAAAATAGCTGGCATAATACAGCGCGTCGCCCCGTTGCTGCCAGGCCGGAAACCCCGAGAAAAACACAAGCGTCGTGGCGTGAAACAGAAAGATCGCCTCGTTCGTATAGGCCGGCCAGGCAAGCCGCAGCATTGTCGGCCAGATGATCCGGCGAAACCGGGGCCAGCCTGTCATGCCATAGGCATCCGCCGCCTCGATATCACCCTTGGGGATAGACCGCAGCGCGCCATAATAGATTTCCCCTGTATAGGCTGCCGTATTCAGAAACAGAACGATCAGTGCGCCAAGCCAGGCGGCGGTGAACGGGCCGAAAAAGGCGTGTTGGCTTTTCAGGCTGAGGAAGAAGAAATAGGCGAAAAAGAACTGGATGAACAACGGCGAGCCGCGGAAGACAAAGATGAACCATTCCGCGGGCTTGCGGGCCCATCTGTTGGCTGAACCTTTGGCCACCGCAAGGGCCGTGGCCAGAAAGAACCCGGAGATCAGGGCGAAGATCCCGAAATAGATGTTCCAGATCATGCCCGAGCCGATCAGCACGACTTGGTCGCACAGGGTAAAATCCTCGCGCGGAAGTAAACGTTCGCCAATCCCGAGACTACGCAGCCCATAATCCTGAAGGGTCTGAAGACAACTCATGTTGTGGCTGCCCTGCGCTGTGCTTCGCCACCGGCGGTCGCCTGACCGTGGGTGAGGCGTTTCATCAGTCGTTCCAGGGCAATTTCGGAAACCCGGGTAAAGGCAAGGTAGAACACAAGCAGGAACAGGAAATACCACATCCGCCAGTCACCATGCGGATAATCGGTGAAACGCGGTGTCTTGGTTCCGCCCAGTTCGCGTGCCCAATATACGATGTCTTCGATCCCGAGCAGAAACAAAAGCGGCGTCGCCTTGATCAGAACCATCCACAGGTTCGACAGGCCGGGCAGGGCATAGACCCACATCTGCGGCACAAGGATACGCCAGAAGGTCTGGCGCGGGGACATGCCATAGGCCTCGGCCGTTTCCAGCTGGGCGCGGGGCACGGCGCGCATGCCTCCAAAAAGGACATTCGCGGCAAAGGCCCCGAACACGATGGCAAAGGTAATCACGGCAATCGAGAACCCATAGGCCTCGTGCATCCACTGCGGAGCGCTGCCTTGCGGAAGTTTGGCCGCCTGACAAACGATGAAATCGCTGCCCTGGCGAATGGGCTGGTCCCAGTCGGGGCACAGCACCTTGTGGCGGACCCATTCGAACATCTGGTCCAGCGCAATGACGAAAAACAGGAAAAACGCGATGTCCGGCACGCCGCGCACCAGCGCGATATAGGATTTGCCGATCCAGCGCACCGGCGCAACAAGCGACCGCGCCGCCATGGCCCCCAGAAACCCAAAGCCCAGCGCAACCGGTGCCGTGATCGCCAACAGCAACAGAACCTTCAGGAAGGCCACGTAAAACGACATATGGACGCCGGTTGTCAGGTAACAGGACAACCATGACAGAGAACCAAGCGTTTCGGGGTCAGCGCAGTAGGAAAACATTCAGGGGGCTTGTCGGTCAGGAAAGGCCCACGCAGGCGCGGGCCTTCCGACATGACTCAGTAGGTCGTGGTTTCTTCGCCGAACCACTTTTTCAGCAGTTCGTTCAGCGTACCATCTTCCTTCATCGAGGTGATGGCAGCGTCGAACGTGTCGCGCAACTCGCCATCGCTTTCGCGCAGGCCCATGCCAACGCCACCACCCAGCGGGACGGGGTCACCGACAAAGACCAACTCGCCGTTGGATTCCTCGACCAGCGGGACGAGGTAATCGCGGTCGGCCAAGACGGCATCCGCCTCACCGTTGCGTACGGCGGCGATGGTTTCTTCGGGGGTTGCGAATTCAACCAGTGTCGCGCCGGATTCGGCCACGTGGCCGGCCTGAATGGTGGCCGTCTGCGCGGCTACGATTCCCGACGTCACATCGACATCCGCAGATGCGGCCACATAGGCCGAGGCGGTGGGCGGGAAATAATCCTGGGTAAAGTCGATCACTTCATCGCGTTCGGCGGTGATGCTCATACCGGCAATGATGGTGTCATAGTTGCCGGATACAAGGTTGGGGATGATCGAATCCCAATCGTTCTTGACCCATTCACAGGTCAGTTCGGCACGTTTGCACAGCTCATCACCGACTTCGCGCTCGAACCCGTCAACTTCGCCCTTGTCGTTGATGAAGTTGTACGGAGGATAGGCACCTTCGGTGCCCATGCGGATTGTTTTGCTGTGACCGGCGGCCAATGCAACCCCTGCCGAGAGCGCCAGCGCCATCGTGCCAAGTATCAGTTTTTTCATCAGGTATACTCCCTTGGTTTTTTGTTATGCCGCGTGGGTCGCAGACAGGAACCCGCGCAGTCGTTCTGATTTTGGTGCGCCAAACAGGGTGTGGGGCGGACCTTCTTCTTCGATCAGGCCCTGATGCAGGAACACGACATGGTCGCTCACATCATGGGCCAGTTTCATGTCATGGGTCACGATCAGCATCGTGCGTCCCTCGTTGGCCAGATCCTTGATCACCCTGACGACTTCCTGTTCCAGTTCGGGATCAAGCGCACTAGTCGGTTCATCGAACAACAGCGCCTCGGGCTCCATGCACAGGGCACGCGCAATGGCGGCGCGCTGTTGCTGGCCACCGGAAAGCTGCGCGGGATAGACATCGCATTTGTCGCCTATCCCGACCTTGTCCAGATGCATACGGGCGGTTTTTTCGACCTCGTCGCGGGGGCGGCGCAAAACGGTCAGAGGCGCCTCCATCACGTTTTGCAGAATGGTCATGTGGGCCCACAGGTTGAACTGCTGAAACACCATCGAGAGGTTGGTGCGGATGCGCAGAACCTGTTTGGGGTCCGCCGGGCGGCGGGCGTGGCCCGTGCCTTTCCACAACACCGGTTCACCCTTGAAAATGATGTCGCCCTGCTGGCTGTCTTCCAGCAGGTTGGCACAGCGCAGCAAGGTGGACTTGCCCGACCCGGACGATCCGATCAGCGACACCACATCGCCACGGCGCGCGGTAATGTCGACGCCTTTCAGCACCTCAAGCTGTCCATAGCTTTTGTGCAGGTTTCTGATTTCGATAACGGGTGGCGTATCTTGCACGATGCGTCCGGTATTGTTGAGCAGCTTCAGATCGGCAGTAGGAATGAAATTATTGCCCAATGCAACGTCCAAAAAGGAAATTCCGGCACCCAAACCGCCAAATTGACGGTAGGTCAAGTTGATTTGCCTAAGCGGTTGGCGTCTTGGACAGGGCCAGATAGTCCGCCGCGGGAATGTCGATCAGTCCGTTCAGGTACAGCGCGTCACGATCCGCGCGATCCAGATCGCCGATGGCGGCGCGCACGGCACCGGCGATCGGGGCAGGGTCGTTTTGAACGGCGGTGATCAGGGGCAGTCCCGGGGTTGGCGCGGTCACATCGATCACCCGCAGCCGCCCCGCGACCGGGTCATGCGCGCACAGCAATCGCCAGGTCAACGCGTCGATGCCGGCCATGTCCGCGCGGCCCTGCGCCACAGCACGGGCCGACTCTGCATGTGCACCGGATTCCAGGTGGTGTTCAAACCCGATGCCGAGGGCCGAAAGGTGGGCTGTGGGCGCGGCCCAGCCCGACTGTGACATCTTTTCGTTATAAGCCAGCGTTCCGCCCGCAAATGCACCCGGGGTATCGCCATCGGCCTCGTTGCGAACCACGAGGACCGAATTGTAATAGCCGGGCGGACACCCGGGCAGGGCGTAATCCGGAGTGCCCACCAGCGTGACCTGGTCATGCAGGCGGCTGCGGTAGGGCAGGCCACAGGTCTGGGCGAGAATCAGATCGCGCGATGTCCAGATCTCCCAGAAATCGCCGGCGCGGGTCAAACGTGCGGGGCCATACCCCAGACGCGCCTGAATTGCCTGCCAGAACCTGTCGTTCGCGCCTTGGATCGCGGGCATGTCATACATGCCCAGGGCCGCAATCACGCGCGCGCGGCCTTTTGGCGGGCCAGGGCACTGTCGCGATCGGTGACGCCCAACAGGCTGGCCACCAGCCGCAGCAAAGCATCTTCTTCGTGGGCGCGTTCCCCGTCGGCCAGAACCACCTGCCACAGGCTTTCGACCACGGCGCGGCGATCCTCGTAGGGCACGGCATCCTTGATCGCGCGGGTAAAGCGCACGGTATCGGGGGCCTCGCTCTCCAGCGTTTCGGCCCGGCTGCGCAAATCCTGCGCCTGATCCGGCGTCAGGCCATACCGCCCGGCGGTGATCTGGTCGATCAGGGCAACTTCGGACGCGGCATAGTCATGGTCGGACCGGGCAACGCGCACCATCAGTGCGGTCAGCGCCAGGCGCGCGTCGTCATCGCTCAGGGGCGCGGGGGCGGGGGCGGTCAACCGCCGAAGGAAATCACCAAACATGATCGGGATATAAGAAGTGTCGGCGGTGACGCCAACCGGTTTATTGCTTGTTCAACGCCCGGTCGCGCGCGGCCTCGCTGTCGGCAAAGGACAGGCCCATGGCCTTGCGCGCGTCTTCGACGATGCGCAATTCGCCCTTTTTCTGTTCACCGTCGGCCAGAACGACCTCCCACAGGGCGTCAAGCGCGGCTAGGCGTTCTTCCAGACCGGTGGTTTCGCGGATCAGCTTGCCGAACGTGTCGGTGTCCGGCGCGGCGGCGTGCAGTTTTTCGCAGGTCGCGCGGACCTTGGCGGCCTCGATCGCATTGTGCTGGTACATCCGCGCCAGAATGCGATCGATCAGGCTGATCTCTTCCAGCTGATAGTCGCGGTCCGACTTGGCCACACGCACCAGCAATGCCCCCAGCGCCAGTTCGGCATCGGGGTCAGGCAGCGGCGGTGGTGTGCTCGGGCGGAACGCCTGGAAAAGCTTGCTCAACATTTAGGCAGAATATCCCAGATATTGCGGTTCGCCAAGCCTGTTCTACCCGTCATAGCCTTCGACAATCACAAGGTCCCCGGTCGAAACCGGATCGCGAATTGCCTTGGCTTCCTGATAGCCGGGGCTGTTGTAACAGGCGAGCGCGGTTTCATAGCTATCGAACTCCAAAACAACGATCCGGTCGCGGGATTGACCCTCGGCGATCTGCTTTTGACCGCCGCGCACAAGGAATCGGGCCCCGTATTCGGCGAAAGGGCCCGCGTTCGCCTTGATGTATTCCTTATAGGTGTCCAGATCGTCGACATCGACATGCGCCACCCAATATCCTTTTGCCATCGGAAATCCCTTTCAGCCTGTGAGAGCCCTACGCTGAAACAGAATGTCGTCAATGGCAATCCCACCCGGGTCCGTGTTCGTGATCGACAGGGCGGAAATGCGCGGGCCTTGTGCGTTCGCCAGAAACCCGAAATCGGTGATTCCATGCCCCAGCGGTAAGTCCCGGCTGTCCAAGACGGACCCGTCGAGGGCATAAAAGGTGATCCGCGCGGCACCGGGGCGGGGCCGCACGCCCAGCGGGTCGGGGTAATCGGCGTGAATGCGCAGAGCAATAGCATCCTGAGCGGTGTCAAAGACCACGGAAACCGCGCCTTCGCCCCGCGCTGAAATATCGGGAAACCCTGTTGGACCCAGTGGGAACAGCGCGTTCGACCCAAAGCCACGGTGATAGGCGACAGACAGGTTTCGCCCCGCCGCGCCCGGCAGGGCACGGGGTGGGCGCCCAAGGTCGGCAATTGCGATATCATCATGGGTGTCGCGCGCACCAACCACCTGACCGGCAAGCCGCTCGCCCACGGTTGCCCCGTCCATGCGATAGAGCCCGTCAAGGTTCAGGCCCGGTTCGGTTCGGCTGGGCACGTCCTCAAACGAAATACGCCCGCCCAAGGATTGGGCGAGCGTATCGTAATCAACCTGTTGAACCTGTGCGGCGGCCGCGCTGGCAAGGGTCAGAGACATAAGGACTGCCGCGGCGATCCTCATACCAGACGCGAAGTTTCCGTGGCGGCGCGGACAAAATCCTTGAACAGGGGATGCGGATCAAAGGGTTTGGATTTCAATTCGGGGTGGAACTGGACCCCGATAAACCACGGATGATCCGTCCATTCCACGATTTCCGGCAGACGCCCGTCCGGGGACATTCCGGAAAATGTCAGCCCGACTTCCTCAAGCTTTTCGCGATACTTGATGTCGACCTCATAGCGATGGCGATGGCGTTCTTCGATCTCGGTCGTGCCATAGATCTCAGCCACCCGCGACCCCGGCTTGAGCGATGCGTTATAGGCGCCCAACCGCATGGTGCCGCCCTTGTCGTCGCCAACCTTGCGTTCGACCTTGTGACTGCCCTGCACCCATTCCTTGAGATGATAGACCACCGGCTCGAACCGTTTTTTGCCGGCCTCGTGATCGAATTCTTCGGACCCGGCGGTTTTCAGGCCGGCCACGTTGCGGGCCGCTTCGATCACGGCCATTTGCATGCCCAGACAGATGCCGAGGTAGGGCACGTTATGTTCGCGGGCAAATTGCGCGGCCTTGATCTTGCCCTCGGTTCCGCGTTCGCCAAACCCGCCCGGCACCAGGATGGCCTGAAACCCTTCGAGATAGGGCGCGGGATCCTCGGTATCGAAAATCTCGGCATCGACCCATTCGACCTTGACCTTGACCCGGTTGGCCATGCCGCCGTGGGTCAACGCCTCGGCAATGGATTTATAGGCGTCTTCGAGCTGAATATATTTGCCGACGATGGCGACCTTGATCTCGCCTTCGGGGTTATAGATGCGGTCGGCCACGTCTTCCCAGCGGTCCAGATTGGGTTTGGGCGCCGGGGCGATCTGAAATGCGTCCAGAACCGCCTGATCCATCCCTTCGCGGTGATAGGCCAGCGGCGCTTCGTAGATTGATTTCAGATCCTGCGCGGCGATCACCGCATCCGGACGCACGTTGCAGAACAGGGCCAGCTTTTCGCGTTCCTTGTCGGGGATCGGCCCCTCGGAGCGGCAGACCAGAATATCGGGCGCGATGCCGATGCTGCGCAATTCCTTGACGCTGTGCTGGGTCGGTTTGGTTTTCAGTTCGCCGCTGGCCTTGATAAAGGGCAGCAGTGTCAGATGCATGAAAATGCACTGGCCGCGCGGCTTGTCCTGGCTGAACTGACGAATGGCTTCGAAAAACGGCAGGCCTTCGATATCGCCAACGGTGCCGCCGATTTCGCACAGCATGAAATCGACCTCATCCTCGCCGATGCTGATGAAATCCTTGATCTCGTTGGTGACGTGCGGGATCACCTGAATGGTTTTGCCCAGATAATCGCCACGCCGTTCCTTTTCCAACACGGTGGAATAGATGCGCCCGGAACTCACCGAATCCGTCTTGCGCGCCGCGACGCCGGTGAACCGTTCGTAATGGCCAAGGTCCAGATCGGTTTCGGCCCCGTCATCGGTGACGAAGACTTCGCCATGTTCAAACGGGCTCATCGTACCGGGATCGACGTTCAGATAGGGGTCCAGCTTGCGCAGCCGCACGGAATAGCCACGGGCCTGCAACAGCGCGCCCAAAGCCGCCGAAGCCAGCCCTTTGCCGAGAGAGGAGACAACCCCGCCAGTGATGAAAATGAAACGCGCCATAGGTGTCGCCTGCCCCCGTGAAAAGTCGAAATTATTTTGCCCAACGGTTCGCAAAAAACCGAAGCATCACGGGAGTCCATCAATAAAGGATTCGCGCAGCAAGGGCAAGGGAGCCGCAACATGATGTTGCGGAATATTCCCTTTGGTCAAGGTATTGTGGATTGTCGTCCCGTCAGTCCGCTTTCGGAACCAGCGGAGCGTCGTCGCCTTCGGCTGGCGGCAGCAGGCTGTCGCCCGACGGAATCGGCACCGGTGCGCTTTCTTCGGCGGCTGGGGCAGGAACGCCCAGACGGTCGATCACCGAAGTGCCCGCCGCCTTTTGCGCGGCCAGAACGGTCAGCGTCAGCGATGTACAGATAAAGGCCACGGCCAACAGCCATGTCAGCTTGCTGAGTGCGGTCGCGGCCGAGCGTCCGCTCATCGCGCCGCCTCCGCCACCGCCCATACCAAGCCCACCGCCCTCGGAGCGTTGAAGCAGAACGATACCGATCAGTCCAAAAGAAAGGATCAGGTGGATGATGAGTACGACGTTTTCCATGAAGACCTGCGGCTGTGGCGTGTAACGCTGGGTATGTATGAAAGAATGCCGACCGGGGCAAGGGAGGATGTTGAGACTGGACAATCATGTGTGACACTGGGCAATCTTGGCCCATGCCACATGACCATCACGACGACGATCACCCCCATGCGCTGTTGCCGCCCGAGCCTGCCCTCAGGGTCAAGGCGCTTGAGACGATTCTGACCCGCAAGGGGCTGGTCGATCCGGCCGCGCTGGATGAAATCATCGACACCTATGAAAACCGGATCGGCCCGCGCAACGGGGCGGACGTGGTTGCCCGCGCCTGGACCGACGCGGGGTTTCGCACCGCGTTGATGGAGGACGCGACGGCGCTGATGCAGGACCTGGGATATTACGGGCGTCAGGGCGAACATATCGTGGCGGTGGAAAACACCGACTCGGTTCACAACATGGTCGTCTGCACCCTGTGCAGCTGTTACCCATGGTCGCTTTTGGGGATACCGCCGGGCTGGTACAAATCCGATGCCTACCGCGCCCGCGTCGTTCGGGAGCCGCGCAAGGTTCTGGCCGACTTCGGCGTCACGCTGCCCGACAGCACCGCCGTGCGCGTCTGGGATTCGACCGCCGAGGTGCGATATCTGGTGATCCCGCGCCGCCCCGACGGGACCAATGGGATGGATGCTGCGGCGCTGACCGATCTGGTCACCCGCGACAGCATGATCGGAACCGGCCTCGCCCGGGTGCCCGCATGACACGCGTGCATGACATGGGCGGGCGGTTCGGCGATGGCCCGGTGCAGCCCGAAGGTGAGGGCGCGCCGGTGTTTCCCGAACCTTGGCATGCCCGCGCGCTGGCCGTGACCCTGGCGGCAGGCGGATTGGGAAAATGGAACATCGACACCTCCCGTCATGCGCGCGAATGCCTGTCGCCCAAGGATTATTCCCGGTTTTCCTACTACGAGAAATGGATCTCGGCGCTGGCCGACCTGCTGGTCACTGCCGATCAGGTCACACTGGACGAGCTTCGAAACCCCGACTCGGTTGATCCGGGGCCCCTGTCGGAGGCCGCCTTGAAGGCGGCACAGGTCCAATCCGTCCTGGCGCGCGGCGGTCCGGCGGATCGCGAAAGTAATGTCGCGCCAGTGTTCTGCGTCGGTCAAACGGTGCAAACGTGCCGCCCGGCCGAAAACCGGCTGGTCGATGGCGGGCATACGCGATTGCCGTCCTATGCTACCGGTGCCAAGGGGCGCATCCTGCGCTATCACGGAACGCATGTTCTGCCCGATAGCAACGCCCATGGTCTGGGCGAAGCGCCCGAACCGCTTTACGCGGTGGCCTTTGCCGCATCCGAGCTGTGGGCGCATCCCGAACACCCCGATGACGAGGTCATCCTCGACCTTTGGCAATCCTACCTTGCGCCGGCATGACTGAAGCGCGACCAGACCCCGTATTCGCCGAACCCTGGCATGCCCAGGTCTTTGCCCTGACCGTGCATCTGAACGAATCCGGGCGGTTCACCTGGCCCGACTGGGCCGCGCGCTTTGGCGCGACGCTTGCCAAACACGGGCTGAACCGCGATCTGGACGGGGGGGATGATTATTTCAACGCATGGCTTGAAACGCTGGAAAACCTGCTGGCTGAAGAGGGGTGCGCAGGTATGGACGAGGCGGCGCAGATGCGCGCGGCGTGGGAGCGTGCTTATCTGACCACGCCGCACGGCGAGCCGGTAAAGTTGAAAACCTGAGCCGCGGGTCTATTCGTCGACGTCGTCCATGTCGGCCTGACCCGACAGTTTGCGCCGCACGTGGCTCCAGCTCAGCCCGATGCCCAGAACAAAAGACAATGCAATCAGCCCCAGCCAGACATTCATGTCGCGGTTGTCCAGCGTCAGTATGCCGAAATCATAGAGCACCCACAGCAAGGCCGCGACGACGGCCAGCACCAGGAACATCCCGAAACCGCCGATCGAACGCAACGTGGCGCGCAGGTAGATGATATAGCCGATCAGCAAAAGCAGCCCCAACAGGACGGTCACCGACATCGAGTTTTCGAAATTGACCCTGGCCCAGCGGAGGAAATTGAATTCGGTGGGGTTATAGGTCAGCGCCAGAAGCAGAAACGCAAAAAGCCAACGAAATAAGATGCCCATGGTCAGGTCCGCCTGTATTTTTGCGGGCAGATTTGCCTAAGGTGGCAAAACTGTCCAGCCTTTCGCGGCGCTGCGTCGAAATTGCGGTTTCACTGTTGCACGCGCATCGGTATACGGGCGCGGGTTTGATAAGAACGCAGTAAAGGACCGGATATGGCCAACGTCGTCGTTGTCGGCGCCCAGTGGGGTGACGAAGGTAAGGGCAAGATCGTGGACTGGCTCAGCGAACGCGCCGATGTCATCGCGCGTTTTCAGGGCGGGCACAACGCGGGCCACACTCTGGTCATCGATGGTGAGGTCTACAAACTGAACGCGCTGCCGTCCGGTGTTGTCCGCGGCGGCAAACTGTCGGTCATCGGCAACGGCGTTGTGCTGGATCCCTGGCACCTAGTGGCCGAGATCGCCAAGATCCGCGAACAGGGCGTCGATATTTCACCCGAAACCCTGATGATCGCGGAAAACACGCCGCTGATCCTGCCGATCCATGGTGAGTTGGATCGCGCACGGGAAGAGGCGGCTTCGAAAGGGACCAAGATCGGCACCACGGGCCGTGGTATCGGCCCGGCCTATGAGGACAAGGTTGGCCGCCGGTCTGTGCGCGTGGCCGATCTTGCAGACGATGCGACGCTCGAGGCCCGCGTGGACCGCGCGCTTCAGCATCACGATCCGCTGCGCAGGGGGCTGGGGATCGAACCCGTTGATCGCGACAAGCTGGTTGCCGATCTCAAGGCGATCGCCCAAGATATCCTGCCCTATGCGGCACCTGTCTGGAAGGTGCTGAACGAAAAGAGAAAATCGGGCAAGCGGATCCTGTTCGAAGGGGCGCAGGGCGCGCTTTTGGACATTGATTTCGGCACCTATCCGTTTGTGACGTCCTCAAACGTGATTGCCGGTCAGGCAGCCACTGGCGTCGGGCTGGGGCCGACCTCCATCGATTACGTTCTGGGCATCGTAAAAGCCTATACCACCCGCGTGGGTGAAGGCCCGTTCCCGACCGAACTGGACGATGCGGACGGTCAGCGGCTGGGCGAGCGGGGCCATGAATTCGGCACCGTGACCGGGCGAAAACGCCGCTGCGGCTGGTTCGACGCCGCCCTTGTCCGTCAAACCTGCGCGACATCGGGCGTCACCGGTATCTCATTGACAAAGCTGGATGTTCTGGACGGGTTCGAGACACTGAAAATCTGTGTCGGGTACACATTGGACGGCCAGACGCTGGATTACCTGCCCACGGCTGCAGATGAGCAGGCCCGCTGCGTCCCCGTCTATGAAGAGATCGAAGGCTGGAGCGGGTCGACCGAGGGCGCACGCAGCTGGGCGGACCTTCCTGCGGCGGCCATCAAATATGTGCGCCGCATCGAGGAACTGATCGAATGCCCGGTGGCTCTGCTGTCGACCTCGCCCGAACGCGAAGACACCATTCTTGTCACTGACCCGTTCGCGGACTGATGGCGCTGTCTTACAAAGCGCGCCGCAGATGGGCCTTGGTCATCCTTTTGATCGGGCTGCCGCTCTATATCATCGCGGCGGTGACGGTCGTGAACATGATCGACCGCCCGTCGATATTGGTTGAACTGTTGGTCTATGTGGCCTTGGGCGTGATCTGGGCCTTGCCGTTCAAGTTCATCTTTCGCGGCGTTGGTCAGGCCGATCCCGATGCGTCCAAGAGCGATGACAAGTAATTAATATCCGTATCTCGCAATATTCCCCCGGCATTTGCGCCGGGGGGTATGAACGGGTCAGGCCAATACGGCACCCGTCACGAAACACGCGGCGGCGGCGCCCGAGGCTGCCGTGCGCAGGTGGTTCCACAGGGTCCAGCGAAACAGGTAGGTGGCCCAATACCGGTCGGTATCTGGTGATCCGTTGATCATGCGATCCAGCCGTTTGTTCATCGGGACGTTGCAGACCATCGTGACGGCCAGAACGCCGATAACATACAGCGTCGCTCCCAGAATCAGCCAGCGGCTTGCCGCTTGCGGCAAGGTCGGCAGGCCGAGCAGGGCAATGGCGACTGAAACCGGGGCCATGCCCAGCAACAGCACCAGAAAGACCGATCTGTAGACGCGCCTGTTGATCAGTTGCATGGTTTCTATGCCCGTAGCAGGCGGGGCCTCTGACAGCGACTTCATGACGAAATCGGAAAAGGTCAGGAATACGCCGGCAACGATGGCATTCAGAATGGCGGCACCGGCAATCAGGGGTATCAGGATATCGGGGGACATGTCAGTTTCCTTTCTTGTAAGGGGTCAGGCAGCCGCGCTGGCGCCAAGTTTTTCGGCCTTTGTCAGCCAGGATTGAATTTTTGCGGGCGAGGAAACCTTGACCGGTCCGAACTGGATCTGTTTTCGTGTCTTGATCCCGCAGAACCCCAACACCTGATTGCGCATCACCCGGCGGGCAGGGCGGCGATAGATCAAAGTGTCGAGCCAAGGTGGTGTGTCGGAGGTGATAAAGGCATCGGCGGTGCGACCGGTAAGCAATTTGTCCCAGCCGATTCCCCTGGCGTGATATTTGAAGCCGAACCCCGGGGCGAGTGCACGGTCAATCACGGCCTTGGCCTTGGCCGGCATGGCGGCCCACCAGTAGGGGTGAATCACCATCAGGTGGTCGGCCCACTGAATGTTGTCCTGCCATGCGATCAGATCAGGCTCCAACGGGACGGTTTTGTCATATCCCTCGGGCTCCATATCAAAACGCATTGATGCAAGGTCCATCCGGCGCACCTCGGCCCCTGCGCGGACGGCGCCGGATTGATAGGAATCGGCAATTGCCTTGCACAGGCTGGTTTCCTTTGGGTGGGCCACCCAGACAAAAATTCGCTTGGTCATGTCTTATTCCTCCAACTTGACACCGTGTAAATTGACATGGTGTCAAGTAAGGGGTACTTTACGTCATGTCAAGTGATTTACCCGATACCCGCCATCGCATTCTGACCGCTGCGCTCGACCTTTTGGAAAACGCCCCCGGATCCGGGGTGCGGATGTCTGACATCGCCAAAAGGGCGGGGGTGTCGCGGCAGGCCGTCTATTTGCATTTCCCGACGCGGGCCGATTTGCTGGTCGCGGCCACGCGGCATGTGGACGAGATCATGAACATCGATGCCTGCATGGATGTCAGCCGCGCCGCGACCACCGGGGTCGGGCGGTTGCAGGCCTTCGTGGAGGCCTGGGCCAACTATATTCCCCATATTCACGGGGTTGCGCGGGCCCTGTTGGCGATGAAAGACACCGACGAAGCAGCCGCAACCGCATGGAATGACCGGATGCAGGCGGTGCGCGAAGGATGTGCCGCTGCCGTGGCGGCGCTGATACGGGACGAACAGTTGACCCCGGCCTTTGCGGAGCGGGAAGCCACCGATGTCTTGTGGATGCTGTTGTCGGTGCGAAACTGGGAACATCTGACGCAGGATTGCGGATGGTCGCAGGAGCAATATGTGCAGGCCACCAAAACGCTGGCCCTGCGCGCGTTGCTGAGTTCGGATGAACCGGCATGAACCAGTGCCTGAATCAAAAGCGGCGGCCCCGGGGGGACCGCCGTTTTCGTGTTATTTGAGCGGGCTCAGCCTGCGGCGCGTTCGTCGGGACGGAACCCGATGTCACCCGATGCGGTAAAGCGGCCACCGCCGGTTTTCTCGATCTTGCCTTCGCGCAGAAGCTGCCCGAAGGAGCGCAGACCGTCCTCGCGGTTGAAATCGCTTGTTTCGACCTGACGCACCTTGTTCATCAGCTGCGGGCGCGAAAACTGATCGCGGCCTTCGACAAAGGACATATAGGCGGCAGCGGCCTCAAGAAGGTCGGGCAGGTCGGTCGCGCCCATGTCGGCGGCAAATGCCTTGAAGCCACCTTCGCCGGCATCGTCGAGATCGGCTTCGGTGGTTTCAATCTTGGCAGCGGACACACGGCGCGGACGGATCGGGCCATGGGATGCTTTCGCGGCTTCGGCATCGACGCGCTGTTCAGCGACCAGTTTCAGGGGCGCGGGACGCGTGTCAGCCATCGGGCGCTGCGGGCGTGCCGCGGCGTTGGCCACGGGGCGACGCGGGCGCACAACGCTTGCCAGGTCTTCGCGATAGGCGTCATCCTCGGCGTGGTCACCGACGTCACCACCAGCATCGCGTTCCGCTTCGGCTGCGGCCACGGCAGCGCGCAGATGGCTGTAGGTTTCGCGGCTGGTCGAGTTTTCGGGCGCGTCCATCTTAGCCTCGGCTGCGGCCATCAGGCGCGACAGGTCTTCATCGGCCTCGTCCGCGACCGGAGGCAGGGTGGCATGCGCGTGGTCGGCGATTTCGTCTTCGTAATCGTCGTCATCGCTCATCTCAACGGCGCTGACGGCTGCGTCGACTTCCTCGTCCGAGTAGTCATCGGCAATATCGTTTTCCATGCCGGCCAGTTCACGCATCAGCGTGGCCTCGTCCTCGGAGGTCAGGTCGTCATCGGCGCCATCGTCAAAGGCCACGTCGAAATCATCGCGCTTGATCTTCAGCAGGCGCGCTTCTTCGGGTTCGTCCCCGGACAGGTCGGAGACATCAATGTCGTCGTCGTCCAGGTCCTGGTCGTCCAGTCTGGTCAGAATGCCGACTTCCTGTTCGACTTCGACGGCGGCGTCCAGATCGTCCTCGTCACGGATCATGAATTGCGACAGGTCCATGCCAGGGGCTTTGCTGGCCGGTTCCGCGTCGACGGTGTCTTCTTCGATGGCGTCGTCGCTGTGCATCGCTTCGGCAACGGCGGCCAGGGCACTGCCCAGGTCTGCGTCATCACCGTCGTCGTCATAGTCTTCGTCGGCCAGGGCCTGCGGAGCTTCTTCGATGACGTCTTGGAACTCGGCCGGGGCTTCCTGATCGGCGAGGCCATTAACGTCCTCATAATCTTCGTCATAGTCATCGTCGGCCAGCACGTCTGCGGGTTGGGCGGCGACTTCAGTGTCTTCTTCGGTGTCTTCTTCGATCTCTTCTTCGATTTCAGCGACCTGACCGGCGAGGTCGTGGGCGTCATCATCGAAGTCGGCATCGTCCAGGTCTTGATCCTCGGTCAGGTCGTCCTGGGCAACGACATCCTCGAAATTGTCATCATCATCGTCATAACGGTCAAAGGCCGCATCCATTTCGCGGTCGGCTGCTATGTCGGTCTCGGGCGCTTCGTCCATCGCCATCTGGTCGTCCGCGTCCAGCGCATCGTTCAGATCGCTGACGGCAGCGGCGACAAATGCGTCGGCGTGTTCGTCTTCGGTGAATTCGGCACCCTTCTGGGCTTCGTTGCGCGATACCACGGCGCGGATGCGCTGCAGTTTCGCGGCGATGCTGTCGCCGGGTGTGCCAACTTCGGCAACCGGTTCGGCGACGGGAATGTCGTCCTGTGCTGCGGGCTGATCGGCAGCCTCGTCGGTATTGACACGGGTCTTGTCGACGACATCGCTGATCAGGGCGTGGCTGTCGGCCGCTTCGGGCTCTTCCGCGCGGGCTTCGGTCTGTGTCTCGACCGCCTCGGCGGCGGGGGCTGCAGTTGCTGCGGCTGCACTTGCCGTTGCGACCGTGGCCAAAGCGGCAGGGGCAGCGGCGTCCGCGGCGCGCAGTACAAAGCCACCGCCGGTGTCCTGGCGTGCTTCGACCTGACGCGAGATTTCGCGCTGGGCGATACGAGCCAGCATATCCGCATCGGGTTGGGGTGGTTCCGCGCCAAAATAACGGTCGTCTGCGGCGAGATCCCGGAAGTATTCCGCAATCGCCTTCATGGTGCCGAAAGAATCGTCAAACCCTTCCAACGTGCACGAGAACGTCCCGTAGGAGACTGTCAAAATCTTGTTGTTCTGTACCATTGGATGCTCGTCCTCTGAATAGTTATCCACAATATTTACCATGCTCAGAGCGTCAAATTCGGCCCGAATCTGTGCAAATGAACGTATCATTTTGTGGCGAGATTGTGGTGTATATCCAAAAATGCCATTAATTTGGGCAACATGGACATAATTCTTAGCTCAAATTCGCCTGTAACCCTGGTTGGGGGCGGAATCGTCGGATCCGAAGATCTTGCACTCGCATTGCAGCATGCGCCGACTCTTGTGGCGGCTGATTCTGGGGCCGGGCCGGTGTTGGACGCAGGTCTCATGCCGGATGCGGTGATCGGCGATTTCGACTCGCTCAGCATCGGAGACAGGGCGCGCATCCCGCAAGAGCGATTGTTTCTGATCGACGAACAGGACAGCACCGATTTCGACAAGGCGCTGCGCCATATCGCGGCGCCGCTGGTTGTGGCGGTGGGGTTCCTGGGCGCGCGGGTGGACCATCAGCTTGCGGCCTTCAACGCTCTGGTCCGGTTACAGGATCGCCCCTGTGTGATGCTGGGACCGCATGAGGCGATCTTTCACGTTCCCGCGCGTCTTTCGCTCAATCTCAGCGATGGGGATGTCGTGTCATTGTTTCCGATGTCGCCAGTTCGCGGACGGTCAAAAGGGTTGGAGTGGCCCATCGACGACCTGCACCTGTCACCCAACGGTCGCGTCGGAACGTCAAACCGCGCGCGGGGGCCCATTCAGCTAGAAATGGATGGACCCGGGTTATTGGCGCTGGTGCCGCGGTCGGCCTTTGGGTCGGTGATCAGCACGCTCATGCCTGAGCGGGCTGGCGCGGCGTGACAATGTCCGGGTGAAATTGCGTATCGTCCAGCTCGGCCCGGCGGGCCGCGTTGCGAGCGATCTGCATGTCCCGCCGCGACCGGGCACGTGCAATCGCGCCTTCCCGCAGGATGATGTACAGCCCCGCTGACATGGTGATGCAGATCCCGATCGCTGCCGTGGTGTTGGGCAGATCGCGGAAGATCAGCCAGCCAATCAACGTCGCAATGGGAATTTCCAGATATTGCATCGGGGCCAGCGTGGCCGAGGGCGCGAAGCGCAAGGCCCAGGTCATCAGCAGATGTGCGCCGGTGCCCAGGAACCCGATGCCGATCAGAAGGGACCATTCGTACCCGTTGGGGCGGATGATGTTTGAAACTGGCACGTCCAGCACGTTGCCCAGCAGAACCAGAGGCAGCAGGACAATAGTGGCCAGAATGCCGCTGACAGCCTGCAAACCGATCGGGTCGGTCTCCTTCGCGATCTGGCGCGTGGTCAGGATGAAGAACGAGAACGTCACCGCCACCACCAGGGGCAACAGCGCGGGCAGCCCGACCTCGGCAAAGCTGGGCTGAACCACCAGCAGGGTGCCGATGAATCCGACCACACAGGCCATCAGGCGGCGCACGCCGACCTCTTCCCCCAGAACCACCTTGCCCAGCAAAAGCATGATGAACGGCATCACGAAAGCGATGGCGACCGCATCCGCCAGCGGCAGGTATTGCAGCGCGGTGAACATCGCGGCAATGCCGACGATATGCAGCAGCGTGCGCAGGATGGCCAGTTTGAAAACCCGCGCGTTCATCCGCCACAGGCGCCGGGTCAGAAAAACCAGCGGCACCAGAAGAATGGCCTGGATCGCAAATCGGATCAGAACCATCTGACCGAGGGAAAAGGATTCGCCCAGGAGCTTGGCCACTGCATCCCCCATCGGGGCAATGATGCAGAAACAAAGCATAAGCAGGATGCCCAGAACGGGCCGATCATGTGACATGACGCGCAGGCTATGAAAGGAAATGACACGATGCAAGCAAAGGTTGCATTGGACGTTGGGGAAATACCGTCATTTCTTTTGAACAGGTTTTTACGGTCAGCAATTTGGAACGTTGACGGCCAGCCCGCCCAGTGAGGTTTCCTTGTACTTCTCGCTCATGTCTTCGCCGGTCTGGCGCATGGTTTCGATGCAGGCGTCAAGCGGAACCAGATGCGTGCCATCCCCGCGCAACGCCAATGAGGCGGCGCTGACCGCCTTGATCGCACCCAGGCCATTGCGTTCGATGCACGGCACCTGCACCAGACCCTTTACGGGGTCGCAAGTCATGCCAAGGTGATGCTCCAGCGCGATTTCGGCTGCGTTTTCCACCTGTTCGGGGGTCCCGCCCAGAACCGCGCACAGCCCGGCGGCTGCCATCGCACTGGCGCTGCCGACCTCGGCCTGGCAGCCAGCTTCAGCGCCGGAAATCGACGCGTTGTATTTCACCAATCCGCCAATGGCCGCCGCGGTCAGCAGGAAATCCTCGACGTGATCGGGCGAGGCGCCAGGCACGTGATCGAGGTAGTAGCGCAGTGTCGCGGGCACCACGCCCGAGGCGCCATTGGTCGGCGCGGTGACGACCTGACCGCCGGCGGCGTTCTCTTCGTTCACGGCCATGGCATAGGCGCACATCCAGTCATTGATCGTGTGCGGCGCATTCAGGTTCAGCCCCCGTTCAGCCTGAAGCGCGTCGTGAATCGACTTGGCGCGGCGTTTTAGGTTCAACCCGCCCGGCAGAATGCCATCGGTGCTGAGGCCCCGGTCGATACAGGCGTTCATCACCTCCCAGATACGGGCGGTGCCGGTGGCCAGATTGGCCGCGCCGTTGCGCGATACTTCGTTGGCGCGCTTCATCGCGGCGACGGATTTGCCGGATGTCTTCGCCATGTCCAGCATTTCGGCGGCCGACTTGAAGGGAAAGGGAACGGGCGGGCCTTCGTCGGTGTCCTTACCGGCGGTCAGTTCCTCTTCGGTCATCACGAAACCACCGCCGATGGAATAAAAGACCTGTTGGAGGATCACGTCGCCCTGCGCGTCGGTGGCCATCAGGATCATGCCGTTGGCGTGACCGGGCAGGGTACGGTCATAGTCAAAGACAAGATCGGTCTCGGGATCAAGGTGCAGATCGCCCAGGCCTTCGGGCTGGACAATATGTGTGGCACGGATTTCGGCCAGCGCAGCATCGGCGGTGGTGGCGTCATAGGTTTCGGGATGGAACCCGGCCAAACCTAGAATCGTGGCGCGGTCGGTGGCATGTCCGACGCCCGTAAAGGCCAATGAGCCATGAAGCGAGGCACGCACCCCGGAAAATTCGAACGGGGCCTTGCGCATCTGGTCCAGAAACCGTGCGGCGGCCACCATGGGGCCCATCGTGTGCGACGATGACGGGCCGACGCCTACCTTGAACATGTCGAATACGGAGAGAAACATCAGGTTGCGGTTCCTTCGGGTGGGCTGGCGTGGATCGGCGCGCTGAACGGGGCTGGGCCCAGTCCTTCGGCGCGCCGGGCATGGGCGACGGCGGGGCGGGTTTCGAGGTCGCACATCAGATGGTGCAGATGTGGATAGCCTGCAAGATCGAACCACCCCAGATCCTCATCCGTCGGATAGAGCGCCATCCAGCGTATCAGGCACGCCAGATAATAGCACAGGACCGATGGTGCATCAGCACGCAGCCAGTCGGGGACGCCCGCGGCCAGATCATCAAGGGTGCGCAGGTGATTGCACAGGCGCCCGCGCACCGTCTGTTTAAGTGCTTGTTGTGCGTCTGTCTTTGAGCCTGCGTACTGGTGCGGATAAAAGGTCATCCGCAATTCCGGGTGCAGGGTGTTGGACAGGAAGAACAGCCATTTCAGAAAATCGCCCCGCGCAGGCGCGTCGGAAGGCGGGGCCATGGCACCATGCCTGTCGGCCAGCCACAGCAGGATGGCGCCGGTTTCAAACAGCGCGCCGTCGGCGGTTTCCAGAACCGGAATCAGCCCGTTGGGATTAAGCGCAAGAAACGGGGCGGATTTCTGTGCCTGCTGCGCGCGATCGACCAGAACGGTGCGATAGGGCAGGCGCATCTCCTCCAGCGTCAGCCGCACGATCAGCGAGGCGTTGTCCGGGGCATAATGAATGGTGTAGAGCGCGGTCATAGTGGCAAGTTTAGCATCGCGTGCCCGGTGCGACGCGCCGAAAACGACGATTCTGCAGATCAAAACAGCCCCGCTTCGGGCAGGCGAAGGTCCAGCCGACACATATTCCGTTATTGATACGGATCAATGCGCCGTCAATCCGCTCCGCTACTCTGAACTCCGGTCAGAAGACGAGTGCCGCGTAGTTCCGCAAGTATCTTACAACTGAAGGGAGAAGAAGGTGGCTGGATCAGGATCAGGTGGCAGTGGAGCTGGTGAACTCTATGGAGATTTGTGGGTTTTGGTGCGGGATTTCGACCCGACCGATGGCGGAGGCAACGGCGAACCGGTGCTGGATGCCAATGGTCAGATTATCCCGATCGGCTATGACCCGGCGACCGGGGAAACCTTTCCCATCTACCTCGTAGAGGGGGCAGAAGGCGATTACGAAGTCCCTCCTGCGCTGCTGCCCTACGTTCAGGAGGTCGAGCTCGAGCGGGCAAACATCATACGGTCCCCGGACGCGGTGGTTGAGTCTGCGCTCGAAGAGGCGCTCGCCAAGATCGCGGCCGGAACCGTGATCGAAGCCGATGCCTCGGGGCGCATCATGGTCGACGGCGTGCTGATCGATTCCCCGCGCGAGAACCTGGCGCTGTACAATCTGGTCATGACCGCCGGCGGTGCCACGAGTTGGACCGAAGCCCAGGCCAACGCCGCTGCCGTGCTGCCCCAGCCCATAACCGATCTGCTCGCGTCGGGCTGGGATCCGACCGGGCTGCTCGCTGGTGTCTTTTCCAAGTTCCAGCCTATCAGCCTCGACGCCGTCATAACTTCGCACACGCTGATGGGCGTTAACGAGGTTACCGGTTCGGGCGATACGCTCAATATCGATTATTTCGGCTTCACCGATGGGGCCACCGAGACCTTCGATTACGACCGCGTAGCGACCTACGGCGACACCTGGGTGCAGTGGTACCAGGACATGGACGGAGACGCGTCCGACCTCGAAGCCGTGCAGCGCAACTTGCTGGACGTGATCTGGGGCGAGGACCGAAACGGCGACGGGCTGAATGATGTCGGGAGCGGCGTGGACTGGGTGGATGAGTACATGAAACTCTCCGCAGACGGTCTGAGTTTCGAGATGGCCGAAGGATCCGCCTCCGGCATCAATGACTGGGCTCAGGCGGTGGAGGACGCCCGCGAGGCAATCTACGTGCTGCACGAATACATCGGCACCACTGTGGTTGATGAGCCGGCAGCCACCGACGACGTGATCGAAGGCAGCTCCTTTGCCGACTACATCGCCGCTTGGGGGGGCGATGATCTGGTGATCGGCCACCAAGGCGACGACATTATCGATGGCGGCGACGGCGATGATGTCCTGCGAGGCAATCTCGGCAATGACTGGCTCGAAGGAGGGGCGGGCAACGACGAGATGTATGGCGGTCTTGGCGACGATACCCTGCTCCGCGGGCACGGTCACGATCTGCTATTCGGCGGCGACGGCAACGACAAGTTGTCCGGCGGCGGCGGGACCGACGCGTTGTACGGAGACGACGGCAACGACCGGCTGTTCGGCGGTTTTGGCGCCGACACGCTGGACGGAGGTGCGGGCAACGACTTGCTGAAGGGCGGGCGTGGCGACGACCTTCTGACGGGTGGGCTTGGCGCAGACAAGTTCGTTTTCAAGGTTGCAGACTCCGTTAGCGTGGACACCATCACCGACTTCACGCGCGCCGACCTTGATCTTGTCGTGTTGAGTCGCATGGATTCCGACGTGACGACGGCAGAGGACGATGCGTTCACGTTTGTCGGCTATGCCGGTTTCACCGGTACTGCCGGAGAACTGCATGCCGTCGACCTCGGCGGTACGCAGCGGATTCAGGGCGATGTCGATGGCGACGGCGCCGCCGATTTCACCATCGATATCATCGGCGCCACGCCGGTGGAGGCCGACTGGTTCGAACTCTAGGACCCATCGGACCATCGCGGCGCCTGGCGGCGTGATGGTCCGGACCCTTCCCATCCGCACCGAGCCATGGAGAAGGCCAGGTCGGGGAAACCCAAAGGGGGTCGCAGGTTCAGGATTTGACGGCTTCTGACCTGTTTCCGGCCTGCAAGGTGCACTTTCAAAGATGTGCAGAACACGCTCGGTTCCAATTTTCAGCGCACTCCCCGTGAAGGCCAAATTTATTTGACGTCCCACAACGCGCCGGGGCTAAATTTGAAACGATTCACCCCTCGCAGTCAGAGCTGATTTTCCCTATAAGTTCCGAAACATTCACGGAGAGCTGCCATGACCGGGGAATTGTCACCCATCGATAAGGCCAAATTTGTTGCTGCCAAACGCGCTGCCGATTTCGTCGAGGACGGAATGCGTGTGGGACTGGGCACCGGCAGTACCGCCGCGTGGCTGGTGCGCTGCCTTGGGGAAATGGTCCGTGACGAGGGGCTGAAAATTCGGGGCGTCCCAACCTCGACCAGGACCGCCGAGCTGGCCCGCGAGGTCGGGATCGAGGTTATCACCCTGGATGAGGCGAAATGGCTGGACCTGACCATTGACGGGGCCGATGAATTCGACGGCGACCTGAACCTGATCAAGGGCGGCGGTGGGGCCCTGCTTCAGGAAAAGATCGTGGCCACGGCTTCGGATCAAATGATCGTTATCGCAGACGTCGGCAAAGAGGTCGAAACGCTGGGGGCCTTCCCTCTGCCGGTCGAGGTGATCCCTTTCGGCTGGAAAACAACGCAGGCGCTGGTTGAAGAAATCCTCATTTCGATGGACGTTCTGGGCCGCAATTCGACGTTGCGGATGAATGGCGACCGTCCCTTCATCACGGATGAGGGGAATTATATTCTGGACCTGCACCTGAACCGGATCGGCAATGCGCGCCAGCTGTCGCTGGTGCTAAACCAGATTCCGGGGCTGGTCGAAAACGGGCTGTTCATCGATATCTGTGACGTGGTTGTGGTCGGTTACGGCGATGGCCGTGTGGAACTGCGCGATATCAACGAAGGTACGATCGAACATGACCGGATGGACTTTGTGGAAAGCGACAACCTGTTCACCGATCTGGCCGACTGAAGGCGCCGTTGACAGCCCGACTGAGGAATTCCTGACATGAGCTTTGACTATGATCTCTTCGTCATAGGTGGCGGGTCCGGTGGCGTGCGCGCCGCGCGTGTGGCGGCCGGTGAAACCGGGGCCAGGGTGGCGCTTGCCGAAGAGGACCGGTACGGCGGAACCTGTGTGATCCGCGGCTGCGTGCCCAAGAAACTGATGGTTTTCGCCAGCGGCTATGGCCGGATGGTGGAAGAGGCGCAAAACTATGGCTGGCGCATCGATCAGGGCAGTTTCAACTGGCCCGCGTTCCAGGGCAAGCTGACCGCCGAACTGGACCGGCTGGAACAGATTTACCGCAACCTGCTGGCCAATTCCGGGGTCGACACGTTCGACGCGCGCGCCACGGTCAAGGATGCGCATACCGTCGCGCTGTCCACGGGCGAAACACGTACTGCCAAGCACATCCTGATCGCCACAGGCGGGCGTCCCTCCGTGCCCGATGACATCGAGGGCGGCGATCTCGCGATTACCTCGAACGAGATTTTTCACCTTGGGGACCTGCCCAAGTCGATCCTGATCGTCGGTGGCGGCTATATCGCCTGCGAATTTGCGTGCGTACTGAACGGTCTGGGGGTCGAGGTCACGCAATATTATCGCGGGGCGCAAATTCTGCGCGGCTTTGATGACGAGGCACGCGGACTGATCGCTACCGAGATGGAACAGCAGGGCATCAACATCTGCACCGGTACCAATGTCCTGGAAATGCGCAAGGTCGATGACGGCATCCGGGTCAAGGCCACGAACGGCGATGAAAAGGTGTTCGGGCAGGTTCTGTTCGCCACCGGGCGCAACCCCAATACCGAAGGTCTGGGCCTGGAGGAACTGGGCGTCGCGATCGGACGTCAGGGCGAA
This sequence comes from Arenibacterium sp. CAU 1754, assembly GCF_054482635.1. Lineage (NCBI taxonomy): Bacteria > Pseudomonadati > Pseudomonadota > Alphaproteobacteria > Rhodobacterales > Paracoccaceae > Arenibacterium > Arenibacterium sp. CAU 1754. The sequence continues at coordinate 1,167,607 of NZ_JBTLRG010000001.1, read as the reverse complement.
ATTATCGTGGATCAGTTCAGCCAGACGGCAGTGCCGTCGATCTATGCCATTGGCGATGTGACAAACCGGGTCAACCTGACGCCCGTGGCGATCCGCGAAGGCGTGGCCTTTGTCGAAACCGTGTTCAAGGGCAACCCGACGCCGGTCGATCACGAATTGATCCCAAGCGTGGTCTTTACCCAGCCCGAACTGGGCACCGTCGGCATGGGCGAGGAAGAGGCCCGCGAACAGGAACCGGTCGAGATCTATGCGACCAGCTTCAAACCGATGCAATCGTCCTTTGCCGGACGGCCGGACCGGGTGCTGATGAAACTGGTGGTCAGCCAGGCCACCCGCAAGGTTCTGGGCTGTCATATCGTCGCGCCAAACGCGGGCGAAATGATCCAGCTGGCCGGGATCGCGATCAAGATGGGTGCAACAAAAGAAGATTTCGACCGGACCGTGGCCGTACACCCGACCATGTCCGAAGAGATCGTGACAATGAAATCGCCTGTGCGGACGGCTTGAATTGCCGATACGCGGATACAGGTTATAAGGACATATCGCAGTAAGCGGTCAAAAAAGGGAAATTGACAGTATGGCGGGCAACAGCGGCGGCCCCTGGGGCGGCGGAGGCCAATCCGGCGGCGGAGGAGATCGAGGTAACAATGGTGGCGGAGATCGCGAAGGCGGTGGTGGCCGTCGTCCCGAGAACGGGCCTCAGATTCCGGAAATCGATGAACTGGTGAAAAAGGGCCAGGAACAGTTGCGCGTGCTCATGGGCGGGCGCGGCGGTTCCGGACAGGGCGGCGGCGGCCAACGCGGCGGCGGCAGTTCCATGCCCACCGGCGGTGCCGTGTTGCTGGGCCTTGTCGCGGCAGGGGTCGTATGGGCGTTTCAAAGCTTTTACACAGTCAAACCCGAAGAATTGTCTGTGGAACTGTTCCTGGGTGAATTTTCCACCATTGGCGAGCCTGGCCTGAATTTTGCCCCTTGGCCGGTCGTGACCGCCGAGGTGATCCCGGTCACCCGCGAACAGACCGAAGATATCGGTGTAGGTGCACGCGGTTCGGAAGCGGGCCTGATGCTGACCGGAGACGAAAACGTTGTGGATATCGATTTCCAGGTCGTTTGGAACATCAACGATCCAGCGAAATTTCTGTTCAACCTGCGTGATGCGCGCCCGACGATCCGTGCGGTTTCGGAATCGGCGATGCGCGAAATCATCGCACAGTCGCAGTTGGCGCCGATCCTGAACCGGGACCGGGGCGTGATTGCCGACCAGTTGCATGACCTGATCCAGTTCACATTGGACAGCTACGACAGCGGTGTGAACATCATCCGCGTCAACTTTGACAAGGCTGACCCACCCGAGCCGGTGATCGATGCCTTCCGCGATGTTCAGGCCGCCGAGCAGGAACGTGACCGGTTGCAGAACGTAGCGGATGCTTATGCCAACCGCGTTCTCGCCGAGGCCCGCGGTGAAGCGGCGCAGATCATGGAAGAGGCAGAAGGCTATCGCGCCCGCGTGGTCAACGAAGCCCAGGGTGAAGCCAGCCGTTTCAGCGCCGTTCTTGAGGAATACCTGAAAGCCCCCGAAGTGACCCGCAAACGTCTGTACCTCGAAACAATGGAAGAGGTCCTGGGCGATGTTGACAAGATCATTCTCGACGAGTCTGTCTCGGGCGGGGGGCAGGGCGTTGTGCCTTATCTGCCGTTGAATGAGCTGCGCCGAAATTCGGGCGAGGAGAATAAGTGATGCGTAAAACGACCTTTATCCTGCCCGTTCTGTTCGTGGCCGCCATCGTTGCGCTGTCGAGCATTTTTATCGTGGATGAGCGCGAAAGGGCGCTGGTCCTGCAATTCGGCCGCGTCGTCGCCGTCAAGGAAGAACCGGGCCTGGCCTTCAAACTTCCGCTGATCCAGGAGGTTGTGCGCTATGACGACCGCATTCTCAGCCGCGACGTCGACCCGCTTGAGGTGACACCGCTGGATGATCGCCGTCTGGTCGTGGATGCCTTTGCGCGCTATCGGATTTCTGATGTGACCAAGTTCCGTCAGGCCGTTGGTGTCGGCGGAATCGCAACTGCGGAAAATCGTCTGGATTCCATCCTGCGCGCGGAAACGCGTGAGGTGCTGGGCTCGGTGTCCTCGAACGATATCCTGAGTTCAGACCGGGCCGCGCTGATGCTGCGCATTCGCAACAACGCGATCGCCGAGGCCCGTGCACTGGGCATCGATATCATCGACGTGCGCCTGAAATCGACCGACCTGCCGTCGCAAAACCTTGCTGCGACATTCGATCGGATGCGCGCCGAGCGGGAACGCGAAGCGACCGATGAACGCGCCCGCGGTAACGAAGCCGCCCAGCGGGTCCGTGCACAGGCCGACCGGACCGTGGTCGAACTTGTGTCCGAAGCGCAGCGGGAGTCGGAAATCATCCGTGGTGAGGCCGACGCGCTGCGTAACAACATTTTCGCCGAAGCCTTTGGCAAGGATCAGGAATTCTTTGCGTTCTATCGGTCTCTGACCGCGTATAGCCGGGCGTTGAAGGGCAAGAATTCGTCGATGGTGATTACGCCGGATTCCGAATTCTTCAACTATCTGAAATCGCCCACCGGCGCGGTGCAGTCGCGGTAAACGCCCGGTATGGCGTTCATCCTTCTGGCCCTTGGGCTGTTGCTGATTGTGGAGGGGCTGGCCTATGCGCTGGCCCCTTCGCTTGTTGAGCGGATGCTGCAGATGCTGGCCGAACTGCCCTTGCCGGCCCGCCGGCAGGTGGGGCTGATCGCCGTTGCGACGGGGATCATCCTGTTGTGGATGGCCGACCTGATCGGGTTGTGATCCCGACGCGGACAACGCCCTTTGCCATTTCCGGGCGCAATGTCCTTTCACACTCGTGTCAACGGTGGCGGAAAACCCGCAACACTCTTTGCGCTGGCCGTGAAAGACACTACATTGCGAATAGCACACAAAGCGCGACCCGATCTCGGGTCCGAATGGCAGGATTTACGAGGAGAATTCTATTGCAGTCACAGGCAGTCACGCTCACCAGAGCCCGTACCGATCATCTGGGCATGCAGGCCCGTATCTTCCTGCTTGGCGTTCTGACCATGCTTTTCGTGCTGGCGCAGACCGTGATTGCGCAGGCGCGTCCCGAAAGCCTGGCGCCGCTGGCCGAAAAGATCAGCCCGTCGGTAGTGAACATCACCACGACGACCGTGGTCGAAGGGCGGACCGGACCACAGGGCATCGTGCCCGAGGGGTCACCCTTCGAAGATTTCTTTCGCGATTTCCAGAACCGCGACAATGAGGGTGAACCGCGGCGTCCGCGCCGGTCGTCCGCCCTTGGGTCGGGGTTCGTGATTTCCGAAGACGGGTATGTGGTGACCAACAACCACGTGATCGACGGGGCCGACGAGATCCTGATCGAATTCTTCTCGGGTCAGGAATTGCCGGCCAAGGTGGTGGGCACCGACCCCAACACAGATATTGCCCTGCTCAAGGTCGAAGCCGAAGAACCGCTGCCTTTCGTCAACTTTGGTGACAGCGACATCGCCCGCGTGGGTGACTGGGTCATCGCAATGGGCAACCCGCTGGGGCAGGGGTTTTCAGTCTCTGCCGGGATCGTTTCGGCCCGCAACCGGGCGCTGAGCGGGACATATGACGACTACATTCAGACCGATGCGGCGATCAACCGGGGCAACTCGGGCGGCCCGCTGTTCAACATGGATGGCGAGGTGATCGGCGTGAACACTGCGATCCTGTCGCCCAATGGCGGCTCGATCGGGATCGGGTTCTCGATGGCGTCGAACGTGGTGACCAAGGTGGTCGACCAACTCAAGGAATTCGGCGAAACGCGTCGCGGCTGGCTGGGTGTGCGCATTCAGGACGTGACCGACGACGTTGCCGAGGCGATGGGGCTGGAAAAGGCAACCGGCGCGCTGATTACGGACGTACCGGACGGTCCGGCGAAAGAGGCCGGGTTGCTGTCGGGCGATGTCATCCTGAGCTTTGATGGCGTCGATGTGGCCGATACCCGCGCCCTTGTCCGTCAGGTGGGCAACACCACCGTCGGCAAATCGGTGCGCGTGGTCGTCTATCGTGAAGGGGGCACCAAGACCGTTCTGGTCACGCTGGGCCGCCGCGAGGACGCGGAACGTGCAAACCAGCCCGCCCAGGAGGGTAACACGCCCGCCCCCGAGGTGCAGGAGAAAACCATCCTGGGTCTGACGCTGACAACCCTGACCGATGACAAACGTCAGGAACTTGGCCTTGCCGACGATGTTGAAGGTTTGCTGGTGGTGACGGTCGATGAAGCCTCGGAAGCCTTTGAAAAGGGCTTGCGCACGAGCGATCTGATCACCGAGGCAGGCCAGCAGAAAGTGGAATCGCTGGCCGACCTTGATGCTCGTATCAGCGAGGCCCGCGACGCCGGGCGCAAATCGCTGTTGCTGCTGGTGCGGCGCGGCGGTGATCCGCGCTTTGTCGCGCTGTCGCTGGAAGAGTAATCCGGCGCCCGCCTTTGACGGGGTCCCGCAAGAAATAAGGCCATGTGCATGTGCACATGGCCTTTGTTTTTTGAAACGGTTTAGGTGATGGTATCACTCTTTCAAACGTTCATAAGGTGGCCACTTCTGAGGGTGGCAAAGCCGACAAAATGGTCGGCGCGCCTCGGTTCCATGCCGCCGAATTCCCGGCGGGAGCCCCTTTGCAGGATGCGCGGTTTGGGGCCGGGCAATGTCAGTGACATTCCATACAAATGGGTGAAACACGCCTATAACGTCGGCACTGCCGGAATGTACTGATACGAGGACAACAAGGCCGTTACGGCTGCGCTTCTTTTGTGTCGGTCGCCGGGTCAGGCGACTTAGGACTTCTATCTTACATGATTTTTGCGTCAGGTATGTGAAGCAGATCACGTAACAGTGAGATTTTTCAAATTTTCAATTATTGGGTCCGCGGTCAGGTCGGATCCGGCTCGGCCAGCGCCTGCAACGCGGCGTGGTCGCGCACGGAAATCGTGCCTCGGGTCGAGGAGATGATCCCCTTGCGTTTCCAGGAGGACAGGGTTTTGGACACGGCCTCACGCGTGGCGCCGACAAATTCTGCCAGTTCCGCCTGTGTCAGGGTCAGCGTCGCGGGCGGACCATCCGAGCGCTCGCAGAGGTAGAGTATCTTGCGTGCCAGTCGGGCGGGCATGGGAAGAAAGACATACTCGATGATCTGACGGTCCATCCAGCGCATGCGCTGTCCTGCGAGATGGATCAGGTCGATGGCAAGATCAGGCGCCTTGCGCACCTGTTCCATCACATCAGCATACTGGACACAGCGCACGGTGCAGGGGTCGATCGCGGTGACGGTCGCGGTGCGCCGACCGGGATCGAACAGGGCGATTTCGCCGAACAACGCGCCTTCACGTATCACGTTCAGTGTCAGCTTGCGCCCGTCCGGGGACAGAACGCTGACCTCGAGCGTGCCCTTGGTCAACGCAAACAGCGCGCTCGCCTCATCATCCTGTTCGAAAAGGACCTCGCCGGGGCACAGGCTGATTTCAAGGGCAAGAGCATCAAGCATGTCCCTGAGCGCGTCTGACGCCCTGGACAGGAAACCGGTTTTTGGCAGTTTGTCGTGCATTTGGCCGCGTTCCTAACTGGCAAAGATCACACTAGGTGGGCAAGGGGGGGCAAGTCCATGCAGTATCATGAAAGATCGCCCCGAACGTTGCTTTGGGGCCGCGGGGCCGGTCAGGGAACGGGCTGAAGCAACCGGTCGAGCAGGGGCGAGATATCTTCGATCTCTTCGGCGATCACATGCGTCACTTCGTGGGCACGCTGCAACCGGCCTGTCACGCGCAGCATGCGCCCTGCGATCACCGCGCGGCGGAACCGTTCGTACATGGCGCGCCAGACGATCACGTTGACGACGCCGGTTTCATCCTCGAGCGTGACAAAGATCACCCCGTTGGCAGTGCCGGGGCGCTGGCGCAGGATGACCAGACCGGCCACGGTGACACGCGCGCCCTGGGGCGGTTCATCCAATCGCCGCGCCATCAGGCAGGCGGGCGGCCGCGGCCATCTGCCTGGGCGGGAAGGGGAATAGACATGCATGAGAACAAAAATAGAACATATATGAATATTGTCCAGTTCCCCGGGCAAGGGTCGCAAATCGGGCTGGCATGCCCTAAATCCCTTGTCTAGAGAGATTTGCATCAGATCGAAAAGGGAACGCGGCAGCATGGCAAAGATTACCTATATCGAGCACAACGGAAAAGAACACGTGGTGGATGTGGCCAACGGGCTGACCGTCATGGAAGGCGCGCGCGACAACAACATACCCGGTATCGAGGCCGATTGCGGCGGCGCCTGCGCCTGCTCGACCTGTCATGTCTATGTCGATCCGGCCTGGGTGGAAAAGCTGCCGGCCAAGGACGATATGGAAGAGGACATGCTGGATTTCGCCTATGAGCCCGATCCGGCGCGGTCGCGTCTGACCTGCCAGATCAAGGTGACCGACGATCTGGATGGTCTGGTCGTGCATATGCCCGAAAAGCAAATCTGATGAGAGTCGCGCATTTCCGGTGCGCACGGTCCAAGGGCCTGCTTTCCGGTAATGTGGTGTCTTTTGCGGACAGGGCGCGGCGTCGGGCGTTTCGCCTGTGGCCCGGTCTTGCCCGCCGCGCGGTGTCGGTCGCGTGCCTGTGGCTGGCGGTTTCGACCGCATCGGTCCACGCTGCCCCCAGGCAGGTCTGCAGCGAGGGCGATGGCCAGGTTCTGGTCCGCGCCTGTTTCGAAACCGTGCCGGGCGCCCCCGTCTATGGCCATGGCATTCTGGGCGACACGCCGGAATGGAACGCACTGACCCTGCATTGGGCCGACCGGGGCCGCGCCGCGACACGGATCAGCCAGGACAGCCATATTTTCGAAGACATCGCGCCGCGCATCGTGGATGTGACCGGCGACGACCTTCCCGAAGTGGTGGTTGTGCAGTCGAGTTTCACCGAAGGCGCGCGGCTGGCGGTGTTTTCAGCGGATGCCGCGCCGCATCTGTTGGCGGCGACGCCCTATATCGGGCGCGCGAACCGGTGGCTGGCCCCGGTCGGGGTGGCCGATCTGGACCACGACGGCAAGGTCGAGCTGGCCTATGTCGACCGTCCGCACCTGGCCAAGATCCTTCGGGTCTGGCGATTTGACGGGGATCGGCTGGTGCCGGTCACGACGTTGAAGGGGCTGACCAATCATTGGATCGGGCGGCCATTCATTGAGGGCGGTCTGCGCAAATGCGGGCGCGACTATGAAATGATCACCGCCAACACCGACTGGACGCGGGTGATATCGACCCGGTTGGTGGGCTATGCGCTGGTCCGGCGCGACATCGGGGCTTATAGCGGCCCCGACAGTCTGAAAACGGCACTGATCTGCCGCTGAGTTATTTTCCGTCCAGCGCCCGCCAGCCGATGTCACGGCGATAGAACCCGTCGGGCCAGTCGATCGCCTCAACCATCGCATAGGCGCGGTCGCGCGCCTCGGCCAGGGTTGCGCCGCGTGCGGTGACATTCAGGACCCGGCCTCCCGTGGCGATGATCTTTCCATCCTTTTCGCTGGTCCCGGCGTGAAAGCACATTTCGCTGCTGGTTTCGGGCAGGGCGTCAAGACCGCGGATCACGCTGCCTTTTTCGTAGGACCCAGGGTAGCCATTGGCCGCCATGACCACGGTCATGGCGTGATCGTCGGCCCAGTTGACAGTCTTTTCCTTCAACCGACCCTCGGCGGCGGCATGCATCAGGTCCATCGCCTGTGCCCCAAGGCGCATCATCAGCACCTGGCATTCGGGATCACCAAAACGGACGTTGTATTCCACCAGCCGGGGTTGGCCGCCCTTGATCATCAGCCCGACATAAAGCACCCCCTGATAGGGCGTGCCGCGGCGGGCCATTTCGTCAATCGTGGGCTGGACGATTTCATCCAGCGCCTTTTGCGCGATCTCATCCGTCAGAACCGGCGCCGGGGAATAGGCCCCCATGCCGCCCGTGTTGGGGCCGGTGTCGCCCTCGCCAACGCGCTTGTGGTCCTGCGCGGTGCCGATGGGCAGCACGGTTTCACCGTCACACAGCACGAAAAAGGACGCCTCTTCGCCCTCCATGAACTCCTCGATCACGACCTCGGCGCCCGCGCCGCCAAAACTGCCGCCGAACATATCGTCGATGGCATCCAGCGCAGTTTGTTCGTCCATCGCCACGATCACGCCCTTGCCCGCGGCCAGACCGTCGGCCTTGACCACGATGGGGGCACCTTTGGCGCGCACATGGGCCTTGGCGGCGTCGGCATCGGTGAAATGTCCATAGGCGGCAGTGGGTGCGCCGGCGGCATCGCAGATTTCCTTGGTAAAGCTTTTTGACGCCTCAAGACGCGCGGCTGCCTCGGACGGGCCAAAGACCAGAACGCCCGCGTCGCGCAACCGATCCGCGACACCGGCGGCCAACGGGGCCTCGGGGCCGATGATCACGAAATCAATGGCGTTTTCCTCGACGAAATTGGCCACCGTGCCGCCGTTGTTGATGTTCAGAGTCGCGCAATCGGCGATGGCGGCGATCCCGGCGTTGCCTGGCGCGACGATCAGCTTGTCGCACTTGGGGTTCTGCAGCACGGCCCAGGCTAGGCTGTGTTCGCGCCCGCCGCTTCCTAGGATGAGGATATTCATGGGCGCAATCTCCGTTCTGTCTGCACTTGGCCTCGGTCTGGCGGCGTTCTAAGCTGTGCGGACAGGCGAAACAAGGCACCCAAATGTCCGATCTTCTCGATGACCCGACCCCGGGGCAGAACATGCCCGAATTTACCGTGTCCGAAATCTCGGGTGCGGTAAAACGCACGCTTGAGAATGAATTTGGCCGGATCCGGGTCAAGGGTGAGGTCGGGCGCGTGTTCAAGGCGCGCTCGGGGCATCTTTATTATGACGTCAAGGATGACCGGAACGTTCTGGCCTGCACCACGTGGAAAGGGCAGGTGGCGAATCTCTCGGTGGTGCCCGAAGAGGGGCTGGAGGTTGTCGTCACCGGGCGGCTGACTGCATTCGGGGCGCAGTCGAAATACAACCTGAATGTCGATGAGGTGGCGGTCGCCGGGCAGGGGGCGCTGATGGCCCTCCTGGAAAAGCGCAAGAAACAGTTGGCCGCCGAGGGGCTGTTTGATGCGACCCGCAAGAAACCCCTGCCGTATCTGCCCGATATCATCGGGGTGATTACCTCGCCCTCGGGTGCGGTGATCCGGGACATCCTGCACCGGCTGCGCGACCGATTTCCGCGCAAGGTTCTGATCTGGCCGGTGGCCGTGCAGGGGGCCAATTGCGCCCCCGAAGTGGCCCGCGCCATCGAAGGGTTCAATGCGCTAAGCGCCGGTGGGGCGCTGCCCCGGCCCGATCTGATCATCGTGGCGCGCGGTGGCGGGTCGGTCGAGGATCTGTGGGGCTTTAACGAGGAAATCGTCGCCCGCGCGGCGGCGGCCTCGCAAATTCCGCTGATTTCGGCGGTCGGGCATGAAACCGATACCACGCTGATCGATTTCGTGTCGGATCAGCGGGCACCGACCCCGACGGCGGGGGCCGAACTGGCGGTGCCGGTTCGGATGGAGTTGCTGGCCTGGGTCGATGGTCAAGGCGCGCGGCTGATCCGGTCGGCCAATGTGATGGTGACGCAGCGCCGTCAGCGTTTGGCTGATCTGGCCCGGGCTTTGCCCAAGGGCGACAGCCTGTTGGAAAACGCGCGCCAAAGGCTGGACCGGGCGTCGGAAAACCTGCCAGCGGCCTTGGGGCAGGGCGTGCAGCGCCGCCGCCTGCGCCTGTCCGAAACCTCGGGCAGTTTGCGCCCCGCGACCCTGCGCCGGATGATCGCGACCGAACGGTCCGGACTTGAGAAACAGGCCGCGCGCCTTGCCCCGGCACTGCGCCGGGGGCTGGCCACGCGCCGCGATGCGTTCCAGTCCCGCGTGGTTCGGTTGCAGCCGCAACAGGTGAAGGTCCAGTTGCAGCGCCGACAGGACGCATTTGCCGCGCTCAGCCGTCGTCTGGCGGTGGCGGGGCAGACCCAGATGCAGCGGTTGAACGCCCGGCTGACGTCGGCGGACCGGATGCTGTCGACCCTTGGCTATCAGGCGACGCTAGAACGCGGATATGCGGTGGTGCGGGCCGATGGCGATCTGGTCACCACGGCCAAGGCTGCCGGAAAAGCGCCGGTTCTGGAAATCCAGTTCTCGGATGGGCGGGTGACCGTGGGCGGAAAAACCGCCACCAAGCCGGCGAAATCAGCCCCGAAGGCGAAAAAAGGTCCTGATCAGGGAACGCTGTTCTGACGCCGGATCAAACCCCGACGTCTGGACCATAGCAGATCATCTCTTCGCCGATGTCCTCGGCCTCATACAATTCGGTCGACCGGGGGTCGTTTTCAAACTGCGCGACCAATCCACCCGGTGTCTGGAAAAAGGTCCAGCATTGCGGGTCCGTGCGGTCTTCGTACAGGAAACAGATCTGGCCCTGATCCTCGTACCAGACGCCGTTCTTGCATTTGCCATCCAGAAACGACCAGATCACGCGGCGGTCATCGAGATAACGCTCCACACCATAGGTCTGGCCGTTGTCACCGTAAAACAGGGTCTTTCCGCGGGTGTAGGAGTCAAACGCCTCAGCCCCCATCGGAGTTTGCGCGAAGAGGGGCGATGCCGTCAGGGTCAGAAGAATCAGGATTGATCGCAACATGGGTTGAGTCTGACAGATCGGTCCCGTCTGCGCCAGTTGCCGGGCACCAGCGCGCCACGCGGCGGTCCATAATCCGCCGCCACAGTGACGGGACCATGGCAATCGCCCCCATCAGTGGAAAAGAATAGGGCAGCATCGGCATGGTGTCGCGGTCCAGCCGGAGCGCTGGAAAGGGACGGGCGGGGTGGGCGTGATGGTCCGAATGGAGCGGGGCGTTCAGCATCATGGCGACCGAATACCACGGCGCGGCGTTCCAGGAATGTTGCGGGCCGACCGGTTCGGGCCGCCCGTTAGGGCCGATCCGCCGGCGCAGGCCATAATGCTGGATATAGTCGGATACCATCAGCTGCATCTGGGCAAAGACCGCCAGCGCGATCAGGACCAGCACACCGCGCCATCCACCGATGATCCCGGCAAGGACGACGGACAGGGCCGAACCCAGCCCATAGGCCAGATAGGGATGGGACAGCCATGCCCGCCCGGTCGCCTGACGGCGCCGGTTTTCGGCCGCCAGCCCGGCGCGAAACGATCCAATCCAGGCGCGCGGCCAGAACCGGTAGAAACTTTCGCCCTTGCGCGCCGAATTCGGGTCCTGGTCGCTGGCTACCCAGACATGATGTACCAGCGGGTGGGCCGACGCGTGATGGCCAAACAGAAGCGATGAGAAGACGGCAATGCCCAAACGGCGCGGCCATCTTGCGGCAGAATGGATCAGCTCATGCGCGTTGGAATTGGAGACCTGCCCGAAATAGGTCCCCAGCCCCAGCCCCAGCGCCACGCCCTGCACAGGCCCCAGCGCCGCGTGCCCCGACAGGGCCCAGACACCTAGAGCCAGCAAAGGGAAATGCACCACCGCCAAGGCGGTCGACAGGACCCGCCCGGCACGCAGCGTTGCGTCGTCCTCGCGCATGGGAAGGCGCACCCGCGTCAGCCGGTCGATGGCCAACACGAAAACAGTGACAAAAGCCCAGGCGACAAACCCCCATGCCCCGCCCAACAGGCAGGCGGCCGTCAGAACGACGACGGGTGAAAGGCTGGCCAGGGCAAACCAGAGCATACCAAAGTTCCCATTGCATTGCGCGTCCCGCCTGACGACCCTGTCAGCCGGACATTGAGGTTACATTCCGATGACGCACATGTGGTGTCAAATAGACAGCACGCCGTCACCTATCGGAAAGAAATAGCAACGCAAAGCCGCTTTGCCATGTCGCTTTTGGTTCCCCTCACGGTTTCGGGGCGCGCTATAGACGGGGCACAACGCAGGAAGGAACGCAGCAAATGGCGCTGGACGAACGCAAAGGTGTGTGGAAATCGGGCAAGGGCAAGGGGCGTCACACGCCCAAGGGCCGGCAGTTGGACGATGCCGCATGGGACCAGGTGCGCGCCTTGTTGGGCGATGCGCCGCGCCGCCGCGATCTCTTGATCGAACACCTGCATCTGATCCAGGATGAATATGGCCATCTCTCTGCCGCGCACCTGCGGGCGCTGGCCGAGGAAATGCGCCTGTCCATGGCCGAGATTTACGAGGTGGCGACGTTTTACGCCCATTTCGACGTGGTGAAAGAGGGCGAAACCCCGCCGCCCGCGCTGACCATCCGGGTCTGCGACTCTCTCAGCTGTGAAATGGCCGGGGCGCAAGCGTTGAAATCAGCGTTGGAGCAGGGGCTGGACCGCTCGCAGGTGCGCGTGTTGCGCGCGCCGTGCATGGGGCGGTGCGATACTGCGCCGGTTCTTGAAATCGGGCACAACCACATCGACCACGCCACACCTGAAAAGGTGCAGGCGGCCATTGCTGCGGATGACACGCACGCTCACATCCCCGACTATCAGGCGCTTGCGGCCTATCGCACCCTTGGCGGGTACGAAACGCTGTTGGATCTGCGCGTGAATGGCGATTGGGAAGAGGTGCAGGAAAAAATCCTGTCCTCGGGTCTGCGGGGGCTGGGCGGCGCGGGGTTCCCCAGTGGCAAGAAATGGGGCTTTGTGCGGGCCAATGAAGGCCCCCGCTATCTGGCTGTCAATGGCGACGAGGGCGAGCCGGGCACCTTCAAGGACCGCTATTACCTTGAGCGTGAACCCCATGTTTTCCTAGAGGGAATGCTGATCGCCGCTTGGGCGGTCGAGGCCGACACCTGTTACATCTATATGCGCGATGAATATCCGGCGGTTCTGGAAATTCTGCGCCGCGAAATCGCCGCACTGGAAAGTGCGGGCATCATCGGACCGGACTACATCGACCTGCGCCGGGGCGCCGGGGCCTATATCTGCGGCGAAGAAAGCGCGATGATCGAGAGCATCGAAGGCAAGCGCGGCATGCCGCGTCACCGCCCGCCTTTCGTGGCGCAGGTCGGGATATTCAATGCACCGACGCTGGTTCATAACGTGGAAACCCTGCATTGGGTGGCGCGCGTCTGCCGCGAAGGTCCCGAAATTCTAAGCAATGTCGAACATAAAGGCCGCAAGGGGCTGCGCAGCTATTCCGTGTCCGGACGGGTGAAAAACCCCGGTGTGCATCTGCTGCCCGCTGGCTCCACGATTACCGAGGTGATCGAGGCCTGTGGCGGTATGGCCGAGGGGCACACATTCAAGGCGTATCAGCCGGGTGGCCCGTCGTCCGGGTTGTTGCCGGCGTCGATCAACGATGTGCCGCTGGATTTCGATACGCTGCAACCGCTGGGCACTTTCATCGGGTCGGCCGCCGTTGTGGTCCTGTCCGATCAGGACAGCGCCCGGGCCGCCGCGCTGAACATGCTGCGGTTTTTCGAGGACGAAAGCTGTGGCCAATGTACGCCTTGCCGGGTGGGCTGTGAAAAAGCGGTCAAGCTGATGCAGGCGGATCAATGGGATCAGCCGCTGCTTGAGGAATTGTGCACCGCCATGGCCGATGCCAGCATCTGTGGCCTGGGTCAGGCCGCGCCGAACCCGATCCGCCTGACCATGAAACATTTCCCGGACGAGCTATGAGCGCTCCCTTCATCATCGCCGCCCTTGCCGCGCTGGCCTATCTGCCGCTGGCGGCGCGGCCCGTGGGGCTGGTCCGGTCGGTTCTGAAAACCCTGTCAGTGGCGGCGCTGGCCGTTGGGGCGTTTTTGGCAGGGGCCCCTCTTTCGGGTGTGGCGCTGGCGCTCTGTGCGCTGGGCGACTGGCTGTTGTCGCGCGATGGCGACGGGGCCTTCATGGCCGGGGTCGGGGCCTTTGCCGCCGGGCACGTGGCCTATATCGTGTTATTCCTGTTCCAGGCATCCAGCGATTGGGCGCGGCTGATTGAGACGCCCGCCCTTTATATCGCGATTGCACTGGCAGTTCTTGGCGTGGTGATGGCCCCGGTTCTGGCCCGCCGCGCCGGGGATCTGCGCGGCCCGGTTCTGGGATATGTGCCGATCATCCTGGGCATGGGCTTTGCCGCGCTGACCCTGCCGGGCAAGGGGCCGCTGGTCTGGGTGATGCCCGCGGCGGTGTCCTTCATTATCTCGGATCTGGTGCTGGCAAGCGAGAAATTCCTGCTGCCCCCGGCCCATTCCTTCCTGCGGTTTACCCCTTATGTCATCTGGGTGCTCTACTGGGGCGCACAGGCGGGGTTCTTTTTCGCCTTCTCGCAAGGCTTTTAAACCCGGCCAATCCGCATTAGGTGATGAATAACACCAGCGGAGTCGAGAATGGCGTTTTTCAAAAAGCTCAAGGATCGGTTGTTCAAATCCTCCTCGAAGATCGAGGAAGGGCTGGATGCGATTGTCGAGGATGGCGGCGAGGAAGAGGTCGTCGAGATCGAGGCGGTTGCCGAACCGGTTGAACCTGCCCCGGAACCAGAACCCGCACCCGAACCGGCCCCGGCCCCCGAACCGGCCCCTACGCCCGAGCCGCAGCCGATCCCCGAGCCCGAGCCCGAACCCCAGCGCGTACCGGAACCGGCGCCCGAACCGGTCCCCGAGCCTGCGCCGACGCCCGAGCCAACGCCGATCCCCGAGCCCGAGCCCGAGGTCGTGCCGGTGCCCGATCCGCACCCGGCCCCCGAACCGGCCCCGACGCCGGAACCCACGCCCGAGCCGCTGCCAACCCCCGAGGTTGACCCGACCCCGGGGCCGATGGAATTGCCGCAATCGCCAACATTCTACCCCGACCCAACCCCGGCCGAAGCCCCGATGCCCACCGATCCGCCGGAAACCACCGGCAACAAGCCGGGGTTCCTGGGCCGCCTGCTGAAACGGGCCCAGCCCAAGACGGTTGTACGCCGCACGCTGGACGATGACATGCTGGAGCAGCTCGAAGAGTTGCTGATCACCGCCGACATGGGTGTGGATACCGCGCTGCGTGTCACGGCGAACATGGCCGAGGGACGGTTTGGCAAGAAACTGTCCGTCGATGAGATCAAGCAGCTTCTGGCCAGCGAAATCACCCGGATCATGGAACCCGTGGCCAAACCGATGCCGATCTATCCCAAGCGCCCTCAGGTCGTTCTGGTGGTGGGCGTGAACGGGTCGGGCAAGACCACGACCATCGGCAAGCTGGCCAGCCAGTTCAAGGCCGCCGGAAAAAAAGTGGTGATCGCGGCGGGCGACACGTTCCGCGCCGCCGCTGTCGAACAGCTTCAGGTCTGGGGCGACCGGGCCGGGGTGCCGGTGCTGACCGCGCCCGAAGGGTCCGATCCGGCCAGCCTCGCCTTTGATGCGATGACCAAGGCGCAGGAAGACGGGGCCGATCTTTTGATGATCGACACTGCCGGGCGCTTGCAGAACCGGGCCGACCTGATGGAGGAACTGGCCAAGATCGTTCGCGTTATCCGCAAGAAGGACGAAACCGCGCCGCACAACACCTTGCTGGTTCTGGACGCCACCACGGGTCAGAATGCGCTGAGCCAGGTTGAAATCTTCCGCAAGATCTCGGACGTATCCGGCATTGTCATGACCAAGCTGGACGGAACGGCCAAGGGTGGTGTTCTGGTTGCGCTGGCTGACAAGTTCGGTCTGCCGATTCATGCCATCGGCGTGGGCGAACAGATCGACGATCTGGCCCCCTTCGACCCCGAGGAATTTGCCGCCGCACTGACCGGGCTGGACGTAGATGCGTGAAACCCCGCGCGCATGGCGGATCATTCCCGTTGGCTGATGTGCGCTTTGATCTGTTTTATCACGGCAAACACCGCGACCACGATAAGCGCCGCCATCAGCCGCGCCCCCGTCGACACACGTGAAAACGATCCGGTCAGTTCGTCGATGAAAATATCCCAAATGAAAAGCTCTTCTCCCGTCTTGAAAAGGGGCAACGCACAGTGGTGCATCCTGGTTCATGCCTCGCGGGGCAGGGCATGAGCAACTGGCTTGTCTCGCTGGAAGGAACGCAGGCTGGGCACCAGCTGGCCCTCGCGCTGGCCCTGTTGGCGGCCTTCCTGCATGCGGTGTTCGGCGCCCTCCAAAAGGGGCGGCACGATCCTTGGCTGTCGCGCGGGGCGATCGATTTTTCCTATGGGGTGATGGCGGCCCCCTTTGCCCTGTTCGTGGTGCCCTGGCCGGAACCGCACATGTGGCCCATTTTTGCCGGGGCTTTCGTGATTCACGTGGGTTACAAGCTGTTGCAGGCGCAGGCCTATACCAAGGGGGCCTATACGGTTGTCTATCCGGTGGTGCGCGGAATGGGGCCGCTGTTCACTGTGATCGGCGCCTATCTATTGTTTCAGGAAACGTTCACGGTGGCCCAGTGGCTCGGCGTTGCCGTGCTGCTGGCGGGTATCTTCGGGCTGGCGGCCTACAACTTGGCTTACTTGGAAAGCGCCCGCGACACATTGAACCTGGCGCTGGGGCTGGCGGTGCTGACCGGGTTGTTTGTGGCGCTTTACACCACATATGACGCTTATGGCATACGTGCGACGGCCAATCCCTTCACG
The DNA here is from genome assembly GCF_054482635.1 of Arenibacterium sp. CAU 1754. Taxonomy (NCBI): domain Bacteria; kingdom Pseudomonadati; phylum Pseudomonadota; class Alphaproteobacteria; order Rhodobacterales; family Paracoccaceae; genus Arenibacterium; species Arenibacterium sp. CAU 1754. The sequence continues at coordinate 1,151,004 of NZ_JBTLRG010000001.1, read as the reverse complement.
TTTCTGGCGTGGTTCTTCATGATCGACGGGCTGTTCATGCCGCCGCTGGCCTATCTGCGCTGGCGCAACATGGCGGACCGGCCGGAGGTCTGGCCCCTGATGAAACGGGGGATGATCGGCGGGGTCGTGGCGTTTTTCAGCTTTGGGTCGGTCATGATGGCCACCCGGCTGGACAAGGTGGGCGAGGCGGCGGTGCTGCGCGAGACATCGACGGTATTTGCCGCGCTGATCGGGTGGCTGGTGCTGAAGGAAACGGTCGGGCCGCGCCGCATTGCATTGATGGCATTGATTGCGCTGGGCGCTGTGATAGTTGAGATGGGAGGATAGGAGCCCACATGAGCGAGCAGAAAAAAGACGTCAACGTCGTTGTGAAACAGGTGCTGGAACTGGGTCCGCCCATTCTGTTTTTCCTGATCTACCAGCGCATCCGTGACAACGTCTATACCATTGCGGGCACCGATTATTCGGGCTTCATCGTATCGACCGTGATCTTTGTTCCGATCATGCTGGTGGCGATGGGTATCCTGTGGCACCTCACCGGAAAGCTGAGCAGGATGCAGGTTTTTACCGCCTTCATGGTGATCTTTTTTGGCGCGCTGACCGCCTGGTTCAATGACGAGCGGTTTTTCAAGATGAAAACCTCGATCGTTTACAGTGCCTTTGCGGGGATACTCGGCATCGGCCTTTTGCAGGGCAAATCCTATCTGGCCTATGTAATGGAAGAAATGATCCCGATGCGCCGCGAAGGGTGGATGATCCTGACCCGGCGGCTGTGTTTCGGGTTCGCAGGTCTGGCCGTCGCCAATGAACTGGTCTGGCGCAACATGTCCACGGATCTTTGGGTCAAGATCGAGACCTTCGGCTTTCCGGTTGCGCTGTTTGCGTTCCTGTGGTGGCAGATCGTGGCGCTGCAAAGCCATATGATCGACCCGCCCGACAACGCCTGACGGTCCAAAACAGGGCGCAAAGGCCCTGTGCCCCGTGAATTGCCACAATCCGCCCGATTTCCACCCGGATTCGCGGGCAGGGTGCGGGCATGATCAAACGTTATTGGATATTATTTTGGATATTGCTGCGGAATATGCGGCCTGTACCTGCGGGTCGGCTGTTACCTGCGCTTGTTCTGATATCCGTATGGACGGCACTGCGGCAGGTGCCTTCGTTTTCTGACATTCCTGACCCCATGGCGTTTGTCCTGTCCCTGGTCGTTGCCGAAACGTACCTGATGTGGCGCAACTTGCCTGCGAGCGTCGGCGCGCATGGCCCGTCCACGGGAACCGCGACACCAGCCATGTTCTGGGGAATCGGTGGTGCCGCGGCCCTTGCGCTGGTGCAGATATGGCTGGCCGATCCGATCGTGTCGCAACGCATCCTGTCAGGGGCCTGTGCGCTTTATGTGCTGGTCATGGCTCTGGGCATCGCCGGGGACGAGGACGTGCTGAACCACTTTGCGCCGGATGAACAGGATATCTGCCCCATGGTCGTGCGCCGCCACCTGCTCAAGCTTTACGCGCTGGTCGCCTTTACGCTGCTGGTTCTGAACGAGTCGCTGATCGCCGCCCATGTGCCCTTGGATGGGCGGATTGTCATGCTGGCCCTGGCGCCCCTGGCCCTGCATGTGTTCTATGAGATCGTTCTGGTACTGACCCTGCCCCTGCACGGGGACTAAGAGGGCACCTGACCGGCCTTAGACTTTCTGCTTGAACAGTAAGTCCTGCGCGGTCTTGTCCTTCTGCAGATCGCTGCGCAGTTCCGCCGCCAGGGCGCGACCCGCCTTGACCGCCGGGCGCGCGCCAACCGTGTCCAGCCAGCGTGCCAGGTTCGGTTTGTCCCCAAGCATCTGTTGCTGGCCTTTCCACAGGCTTGCCCAGGGCCAGATCGCCATATCGGCGATAGAATAGTCGCCTGCCACGAATTCGTTATCCGCAGTTGCCTGTCGAGCACGCCATAAAGCCGCGCGACTTCGCCGCGATAGCGGTCCTTGGGATAAGGCAGGTCCTGGGGCGGGTCCATCATCGGGGCATATTTGATGAAATGATGCGCCTGACCCGCCATCGGGCCGACGCCGCCCATCTGCCACATCAGCCATTGATCCACGATGATCCGCTCGCGTTCAGTCGCGCCATAGAACCGGCCTGTCTTGCGTGCGAGGTATTGCAGGATCGCTCCGGATTCAAAAATGGAAATCGGTGCGCCATCGGGGCCTTCGGGATCGACAATTGCCGGCATTCGGTTGTTAGGCGCGATTTTCAGAAAGTCGGGGTTGAACTGTTCGCCCTTGGCGATGTTCACAAGGTGGGTGCCATAGGCCAGCCCCATCTCTTCCAGTGCGATCGAGATTTTCCACCCGTTCGGCGTGGGCCAGAAATAGAGATCGATTGTCTTGGTCATGTCGCGCACCTCTGGTTGTGACGCGGATCATGAAGATTTTTACAGGCTGGGCAAGGGCGGGGGCATCGCGGGATGTGCTACACCCCGTGACTACCGGTCGTATTTCCAAGGTTGACGCGACAGCGGTGGCGCAGGTAAATGCAGCCTCAGAAGACGTGGCGATTTGTTACCGGATTGCGGGCCACGATAAACACACCGCTAAAAGGTCAGGATGAAAGGCCCCTTTCGCTTGACCGCGTCTGGGGTTTTTTGTTGCGCCCTGAAATACGGGCCGGAGGACGATATGAGCGATAGCTGGAACAAACGCACCACCGCCGTGCACGGTGGCACCCGCCGCAGCCAGTATGGCGAGGTGAGCGAAGCCATTTTCCTGACGCAGGGCTTTGTCTATGACACGGCCGAAGCCGCCGAGGCGCGGTTCATCCAGACGGGCGAGGACGAGTTCATCTATGCCCGCTATGGCAACCCGACCGTGCGCATGTTCGAAGAGCGTATCGCCGCGCTGGAAGGGGCCGAAGATGCCTTTGCCACTGCCAGCGGCATGGCGGCGGTCAATGGCGCGCTGACCTCGATGCTGAAGGCGGGCGATCATGTCGTGTCGGCCCGGGCGCTGTTCGGCTCCTGCCTCTATATCCTCGAAGAGGTGCTCACGCGCTATGGGGTCGAGGTGACATTCATCGATGGCACCGATCTGGATCAGTGGCGCGCCGCCATCCGCCCCGCGACGAAAGCGGTGTTCTTTGAATCCGTCTCCAACCCTACGCTTGAGGTGATCGACATTGCCGCCGTCGCCGATCTGGCCCATGCGGTCGGCGCAAAAGTCATCATCGACAATGTCTTTGCGACACCGGTCTTTTCCGATGCCATCGCGCAGGGGGCCGATGTGGTGGTCTATTCGGCGACCAAGCATATCGACGGGCAGGGCCGGGCGCTGGGCGGTGTCATCCTGGGCAGCCGCGAATTCATCCGCAAAACCGTTGAACCCTACATGAAGCACACCGGCGGTTCGATGAGCCCGTTTAACGCGTGGATCATGCTCAAGGGTCTGGAAACCATGCAGTTGCGCGTCAATGCGCAGGCAGACAGTGCCCAGTCCATCGCAACCGCGCTGGAACAGCACGACGGGTTGAATCGGGTGATCTATCCCGGGCTTGCGGGACATGCGCAACACGATCTGTGCGCGCGCCAGATGGGCAAGGGCGGCACGGTTCTGTCGCTTGACCTGAAAGGCGGCCAGCAGGCGGCTTTTGCGTTTTTGAATGCGCTCAAGATCATCCTGATCTCGAATAACCTGGGCGATGCCAAATCGATCATCACCCATCCGGCCACGACGACCCACCAGCGTCTGTCAGACGCGCAGAAAAAGACACTTGGCATCGCGCCGGGCCTTGTGCGCCTGTCGGTCGGGCTGGAAGATGCCGGTGATCTGCTCGCCGATATCAAGCAGGCGCTGGCGGTTGCAGGTCAGCCATAAATTGACCGGGCCCGGAGCGGGACACTGCTCTGGGTGGCTGGCCCCATCGGGCGCCTTGGGCTGAAATCGGGCGCGTCCCCAATCTTTGGCGGCCCGGCATACTCCATATTTCTGTGATCCGACGACGGTTTGGCGCCGTACAATCTTTAAGCAGTGGAAAAATGCTGACTCAAAGATTACATATTCATATGGACGTCGAGGGTAAATCAATGAACATTCACACTCCGCCACCGGAAAATACGCCGGACAAGACCGATGCCGAGGCCGCGCTTGACGTGCTGCGGACTTGGGCCAAAACCGCATCGCAGGCGGAGTTGACGGCATTGGACCCGGCACTGGCCCGTCTGATCCCGGGGTCGATCCCCAACGAATACCCGGCCTATTCGCGGGACTATCCGCATGATTTCCGCGTTGATGAGGGATACAAGAACTCTCTGCCTGATTTGCAGAATGGCCCGTCCAGCCTGATCCGTGGGGCCAAACGGCTTATCCAGCACGTCGGCATTTCCAACTTTCGCCTGCCGGTGAACTTTCACACCCGCGACAATGGCGATCTGATGCTGGAAACTTCCGTCACCGGCACCGTCAGCCTTGAGGCCGACAAGAAGGGCATCAACATGTCCCGCATCATGCGCAGTTTCTATGCGCATTCCGAAAAAACCTTTAGCTTTGAGGTGATCGAGGCGGCGCTAGACGATTACAAGGCCGATCTTGAGAGCTTTGACGCCCGTATCCAGATGCGGTTTTCCTTCCCGATGAAGGTTCAAAGCCTGCGGTCGGGTCTGTCAGGATATCAGTATTACGACATCGCGCTGGAACTGGCCGAAACCGACGGGGTGCGCCAGAAGATCATGCACCTCGATTATGTCTATTCCTCGACCTGTCCCTGTTCCCTGGAACTGAGCGAGCATGCGCGCGCATCGCGCGGTCAGTTGGCGACGCCGCATTCGCAACGATCGGTTGCGCGGATTTCGGTTCAGTTGGAATCGGACGCACAATGTCTTTGGTTCGAAGACCTGATCGATGCTTGCCGGCACGCTGTGCCGACCGAAACCCAGGTGATGGTCAAGCGCGAGGACGAACAGGCCTTTGCCGAGCTGAACGCCGCCAACCCGATTTTTGTCGAGGATGCCGCGCGCCTGTTCTGTGAACAGCTCCACGCGGATCACCGCATCGGTGATTTCCGTATCATCGCCAGTCACCAGGAAAGCCTGCACAGCCATGATGCCGTGTCGGTTCTGGTCGAAGGTGAGACATTCGCAGCGCAAAACCTGGATCCAAAACTGTTTTCAACCCTGTTTCACGTCGGCTAAACCGGATGCACGTATGGGTTGCGGTGTTGCATCGGTGTTTCACCTTCGCGCGAATCCGATCCCCCGTTCCATGGCCCGATTGAACCCGTTTTGCGGCCCGCGTTACCCTTACGTCAGTTCTGGGGTATATTCGTGTTTGCAGTTGAGATCATCATTCACGCTTTCAAGGCACTGTTCGATGATGTCTGGGCAACGATCCGGCTGACGGGGATACCGTTCCTGATAGGTGTGGCGCTGCTTGTCGGGATCGCCGTTTTCGTGCTGGGTATACCCTTTGAAAACGTGATCCGGCTGCGGTTGAACATCGAGCGTTTTGACGGATCGTTTTTCACCGCCTTTTTTCTGGGCTTTCCGGTTGTTCTTTTTACCCTCTGCTGGGCCGGTGTCGGGTGGCATCGTTTCGTCCTGTTGGACGAACGGCCCAAGACAGTTTTCCCGCCGATCCGGGCCACCCTGACGCTGGCTTACGTAAGGGCGTCCATCCGGTTGTTGTTGCTGGCGCTGCTGCTGCTGATGCTGCCTGTTGGCGTGCTCATTGGGCTGGCCGTCTCGATCGAGTTCAACGAAGGCCTTGGTGTTCTTTTGCTGATCATGTCGGTGGTTGCGCTGGCTGCGGTTGTCTTGCGGTTTGCCCTTGTCTTGCCTGCGGTGGCGCTGGATGCACCTTTCGGGAGTCACGCGGCGTGGACCGCGACTGCCGGACATTTCTGGACATTTGCGACGCTTGTCTTTGCCGGTGGCCTGATCGATTACCTTTCGGATCACATGATTTCGCCGGGCGTGTTCGGCTTTGCCCTGATGGTGCTTGTCAACTGGTTCCATCTTGCGATGAACCTGTCGATCCTGACGACGCTCTACTGGATTCTGGCAGAGGGGCGCGCCCTGAACGGACATGTCGTGGCGCAGGGGACAGACCACCCTGAGTGAGGACCTAACCGCAGAACCCGGCGCAGATAGCTGTTGCACTTTGGCGTCACGGCGGCTCAATTCGATTTCTGCGCACATCCTGTGCTGTTCGGTTCAGCGTGCGGGTATATTCTGTCTGAAACCGTTACGGAGACAGACCCCATATGTTCGCATTCAATGTCCTTGTTCATGCCGCAAAGATGATCTTTCACGATTTCTGGACCAGTGTCCGGATCACGTTCATTCCCTACTTTCTTGGCATGATACTGGCCTTTGGCGCAGGGTACCTGATCGCGGGCCCCGAAATTCAGGCGTTTTTTGGAGCAAGCTTGGAGAACGCTGGTATGACCGGGCGCATGTGGCTTGCCATCCTGGCGGCGACGCTCATCGTGATGCTGGCGTTCTTTTGGGCGGCCGTGGCATGGCATCGGTACGGGTTGTTGGCGGAACAGCCCGAGGGTTTCATGCCGGCGGTGAACGGTCGGTTGATCTGGAGCTATTTTATGGCCAGTCTCCGGATCGGTTTGGTCTTCATTGGGCTGCTCATCCCTGCGGGGCTGATCCTGTACATGTCGTCCTTCCTCGGGCCGGGTGCCGTCATTGGCGGTATCCTCTTTGCAATCGTCATGATCGTTCTCGTCGTCATGGTCTTTCGCATGTCGCTGATCCTGCCTGCCGCGGCGATTGATAAGCCCCTGACCATTCGCGGTGCGCTGGACGCGACACGGGGCTATTTCTGGCATTTCATCCTACTGGGCATTTTCACCTCGCTCATCAGCCAACTGGGGGATTCAGTCAGCGGAGCGGGGATCTTCGGGCTTGTGCTTTTCATTCTCATCAACTGGTTCAACTTTGCGCTGGGCCTGTCGATCCTGACCACGCTCTATGGGGTTCTGGTCGAAGGACGCGATCTGGACTGAACCACCACGCCGCGCGGGGTGCCACCTTGACACCGCCGCCCGCCCGCGCCAACGCTTCGCCCATGTTGGACCTGCGCCCTGTTGGATATGTGATCGGCCTTCTGGTTGCCATTCTTGGCGCCACGATGGCCGTGCCCATGCTTGTCGATCTGGCGCAGGCAAACGGCCATTGGTGGGTCTTTCTGGAAAGTGGCCTGATCACCGTTCTGGTCGGCGGACTGATCGCTCTGAGCTGTTCGAACGGTGTGCAACAAGGGCTGACCATCCAGCAGACGTTCCTGCTCACCACCGGTGTCTGGCTGGCCCTGCCGGTGTTTGCGACCTTGCCTTTCATGCTGGGGGCAACCGGGCTCAGTTTCACGGATGCGTTTTTCGAATCCATGTCCGGCCTAACCACGACCGGGTCGACGGTCTTATCCGGATTGGACGACCTGCCTCATGGTATTCTTTTGTGGCGCGGCATTCTGCAATGGCTGGGCGGGATCGGGATCATCGTCGTCGCCATGGTGTTCCTGCCCGAACTGCGGGTTGGCGGCATGCAGATTTTCAAGACCGAGGCGTTCGATACCTTTGGCAAAATCCTGCCCCGTGCCACGGAGATCGCCAGCCAGATTTCGGTGATCTACATCATGCTGACCTTGGCCTGCATGCTGTGTTATTCGGCATTGGGCATGAGCGTGTTCGATGCGACCGTCCATGCCCTGACCACAGTATCGACCGGCGGATTTTCCAATTACGACGCATCCTTCGGGACGTTTTCGGGCAACATGGAATATGTCGCCTCGGTTTTCATGATTCTCGCCGCGCTGCCATTCGTCCGTTATGTGCAATTGATCAACGGTCAGACAAACAGCCTGTGGATCGACAGCCAGGTGCGTGGGTTTCTGGCGACCATCCTTGTGCTGGTCGTGGTCACGACGGCGGTGCTGACCACGATTTTTCCACACCATTGGGAACAATCCCTGCGCGAGGCCCTGTTCAATATCACGTCGATCATTTCGGGAACCGGCTATGCCAGCGTCGACTACATGGGCTGGGGGCCGTTCCTCGTATCATTGTTCTTCTTCATCGGTCTGATCGGGGGCTGTGCGGGATCGACCGCCTGCTCGATCAAGATTTTCCGCTATCAGATTTTGTTCGCCTCCATCCGCGTTCAGATACAGCGCATCCGCTCGCCCCACGGCGTGTTCGTGCCGCGCTATGCGGGGCGTTCGGTCGATCCGGATACGCTCAGTTCGGTCATTTCCTTTTTCGTCTTCTTTGTCGTGACGCTTGGCATTGTCGCCTGGGGCCTGGCGCTGACCGGGCTGGATTTGACGACCGCGGTTTCGGGAGCGGCGACGGCCGTTGCCAACATCGGCCCCGGACTTGGCGACGTCATCGGTCCGGCGGGCAATTTCGGCAGTCTCAATGACGGGGCCAAATGGATCCTGTCCATCGCTATGCTGATCGGGCGGCTGGAACTGCTTGCGGTCTATGCCATCCTGACGGTCCAATTCTGGAGAGCGTGATGAAAAGACCCCTGGGTGCGCAGATTTCCCATATGCTGAAGGACCGCGGGGTCGATGTGATTTTTGGCATCCCGGGTGTCCATAACCAGGAGATGTATCGCGGCATAGAAGAAGCCGGGATCACCCACGTGCTGGCCCGCCACGAACAGGGCGCCGGGTTCATGGCCGATGGCTATGCCCGGGCCACGGGGCGGCCGGGTGTGGCCTATGTCATCACCGGCCCCGGTCTGTGCAATATCATGACGCCGATGGGGCAGGCCTATTCCGACAGCGTGCCGATGCTGGTCATCTCAAGCTGTCTGGACGAAACGGCCGCGACGAAGGGCCAGTTGCACCAGATGAAGGATCAGCAGGGGGCGGCCGCCTGCGTCTGTGACTGGTCGGAAGAGGCCCGCACGTCCGAGGCGGCGTATCAGCTGATCAACCGCGCTTTTCTTGAGATGCACTCGGCGCGCCCGCGACCAAAGCACATTCAGATCCCCATTGCGGCGCTTGAGGCGGTGGCGGACCCGAGTGATGCCGAAAACATGGGGCTGAGCGATGGGGGAGAACAGATCGACGAGTCCCTGTTTCCCGTGATCCCGCGGATGCTTTCCAAGGCGCGCAAACCATTGGTGATCCTTGGGGGCGGCGCGCGCGATGCAACTGACGACATTCGCGCCCTGCTAGGGCGGTGCCCGATCCCCGTGTTCACCACTTATGCAGGCCGTGGCATCGTTGCGTCCGACTATCCGTTTCTGTTCGGGAGTACGCTGGCGCGCCCTGACAGCGCGACGGTCATCGCTCAGGCGGACCTGGTCATCGCTGTCGGCACCGAAATGGCCGAAGTCGATCTGTGGCGCAGCCATCTAGGTAATACGGCCAAACTGGTACGGGTGGACATTGATCACGGCGTTCTCTCTGCACCCATGGGGCAGGCGATGCGGTTCAAATCCACTTCGCACAGGTTCTTCCGGCAATTGTCCGGCGTCGATGACATGCCGGTCTGTTTCGACTGGACGCCTGAAGAGGTCAGCGCCGCCCGTGCCCGCTGGCGCGCTCAAACGGATGCCGAACGCCCCGGCATCGTGCCCATCTGCGATGCCCTGCGCGACGCGGTGCCGGACGGGACCATGATCTATTCCGACATGACCCAGTTTGCCTATGTCGCGAAAGAGGTCTGGGATATGGACCGGCCCGGCCATTGGCATCACCCTTACGGGTTCGGCACGCTGGGCTATGCGCTGCCTGCCGCCATTGGCGGGGCGATGGGCCGTCCGGGTCTTCCAACCATGGCAATCGCTGGCGACTACGGGTTTCAATACTCAATGCAGGAACTGGGCGTCGCGGTGGAACTGGGCCTGCCGATTCCGGTTGTCCTGTGGGACAATGGCAAGCTGGGCGAGATCGAAGACAGCATGACAGCCGCCCAGATCGCACCCAACGCGGTGATCGCGCGCAACCCGGATTTCTGCAAACTGGCCGAGGCATTTGGGGCCCGTGCCACGGCCCCGTCCACCCTGGACGAGATGCAAAATGCCGTCCGGGCGGCGTTTGGCGCGGATGGCCCGACGCTGATCCATGTGACGCCGCAGATTCTGCGCTGACGCGGGCCAATTCCCCCGGTGTCGCACCGCCAGCGAGGCGGCTTGGGTGCGCAACACAGGTCTGCAAAAAGAAACGCCCACGGCAATACACTTACCGGGGGCGCTTTCGGTGTCCTGTGGTCAGGTCAGTCCCAGCAACTGACCAGAACGGTCATTCCATCGGCAATCCGGCTCAGTTCGGCCGGGGGGATCGATGCTTCGACCTCGTTCAGGGTGGCGGTCAGTCCTGCCCCTTCGAGCAGGGCGCGAATGGCCGCGCCATCGGCAGCAAGGCTGACGTTGTCTGGCAACTGGCGGCCGTTGTCGGGCTGGGCCAGCAACATGCCGACGACTCCGCCGCGCACGTCGATGACCGGACCGCCGGCATCGCCGGGCAGCGCGCTCAGCGCAAGGCGCGACTGCTCCATTTCGCCGTTCAGACCGCTGACATCCTCGAGCACGCCAAAGGTCAGCGTCGGCGCGCCCAGCGTTCCCTCATAGGAATACCCCGACACGGCGACATCCGATTGCAGCCTCAACCCGGTTTTGCGAAAGGCGCCAATGGCCATGGGGGCCAGCGGCTCGGACGGGCGCAGGATGGCCACGCCCAGGGTGTCATCGCTGGCAATGACCTCGGCCGGATGATCGTGATCCACGGTGATGCGGGTACAGTTCTGCACCGCTTCGGTCGTGGTCACCAGCGCCCCCTTGCCATCGACATAAAAGCCCGAGCGCGAAATGCGCGGTTTGCGCACCTCAAGCCCCGACACCAGATCGATGTCCTGAACGGCGCCGTCACCGGTGGCCGGGTCCAGAACGCCGTCGATGGTGTTGAAGCTGGCCTTCATCTCCTCAAGCACGCGCAGGCGGCGAGGTTCGTCACCTGCGGGCCAGATCAGGGTAAACCCCTTGATCTGACCATCGCTCAGGCGCGCCTCGGTATAGGAAACGATATCCGTGTTGCGCCCTTCCAGCGTGAAATCATTGCGCTCGCGCTGGCGCGGTCCGTCCAGCGGAACGATTTCCAGCGTCTGCATGATTTCATACAGGCCATAAAGCGTTGTCCGATCGCCCGGCTGGCTGATCAAAAGGACGCGCGCGCCCAGATCGCCGGTGCTGTCGTAATGGGCAAATGGCGCTTCGTAGCGGGCGAATTTGACCTCTTTGGCCGGGATTTGCATCTCGATGCCAGCGCCAGTGTCCCGCTGCATGGCCATGCCGACGCTGATCAGCGGGGCGTTATAGTCATCCATCAGAACCTTGCGCTGCAATGTGGTCAGAACGCCGCTGGGTTCATACCCCTTGGCGACCTGCCAATCGCGCATCGACCGGCGCGTTCCGGCGCCAAAGGCCCCGTCGATCGACGAGGTATAGAACCCTGCCGCCTTGAGCGCAGTTTGCAAATCCTTGCGGTCCTCGCGGCTGAGCTGGCCTTCACTCCGGCGCGCTTCGGCCGGGGTTTCGTCCGACGGTTGCGGTTCGGGCGCAGGGGCGGCGGCGGTTTCGCTCTCGACCGGGGCGGCAGGCTGCGTTGTAACCGGGGCCGCGGCGGCGGCGCGGTTCGTTCCAGATTGACCGACGGGCCAGAATTGCTGTCCCAGGTTTTGGCTGAACGCGATGAAACTGTCGCGGGGCACCTGCCGTTCGGCGCGATACACCTGCAACACGCGTTCCGCATCGGCCCGCGTATAGGGCCCCAGGACAATCCCGTACCAGCCGCGCCCAAGGGCAAAGCCGTTCACATCCGCCAGGGTTCCTGCGTAAACCTGTGCCCGTTCCTGTGCGACCCGCAGGCTGGGATGGGCTTCGATCTGGACCCAGACGACCTCATCTGCGGCCTGCTGGGCGATTGCGGGGCGCACCATTAGTGCCAGTGCAAAAAATACCGTTGCAATAAAACTCTTCATCTTGCCTCTCGTGTTCTCGATCTGCCACGCGTTTGGCGCACATAATCAGGAAATCGGTTCAAATGCCATGCCCTTTGACGTCGGAAATCGCCACCTGTTGTGCCGTTGACCCCACCCGGACACAGGCATAGGAATGGCGCAAATGAAAACCGGCCCGACGGGCTGCCACACGCACGCGCATTCAGCCCGCCGGGGCAAGGAACATCACCATGACCGCACATGAGAACGCTCCCCGCTCGTTCCAGGAAATCATCCTGCGTCTTCAGGCCTATTGGGCGGCCAGGGGATGCGCCATCCTGCAACCTTATGACATGGAGGTCGGGGCAGGGACCTTTCACCCGGCCACGACCCTGCGGTCGCTGGGCAGTGCGCCCTGGGCGGCGGCCTATGTACAGCCCTCGCGCCGCCCCACAGACGGGCGCTATGGCGAGAACCCCAACCGGCTGCAGCATTATTACCAGTTCCAGGTTCTCATCAAACCCAGCCCGCCCGATCTTCAGGAGCTTTATCTCGGCTCGCTCGAGGCGATCGGGATCGACATGGAACTGCACGACATCCGCTTTGTCGAAGACGACTGGGAAAGCCCGACGCTGGGTGCATGGGGTCTGGGCTGGGAGGTCTGGTGCGACGGCATGGAAGTCAGCCAGTTCACCTATTTCCAACAGGTCGGCGGACATGACTGCAACCCGGTTTCGGGCGAGTTGACCTATGGTCTGGAACGTCTGGCGATGTATGTGCTGGGCATCGAACACGTGATGGACATGCCGTTCAACGATCCGCAGACATCGATCCCGCTGACCTATGGCGACGTATTCAAACAGACCGAGGAAGAATACGCACGCTGGAATTTCGACGTGGCCGACACGGATGTTCTGCTGCGCCATTTCGAAGAGGCCGAAGCGGAATGCACCGCCATCCTCAGCCACCCCGCCGAGGACCCCAAGACCGGCAAGCGGATCGTCATGGCGCACCCGGCCTATGATCAGTGCATCAAGGCCAGCCATATCTTTAACCTTCTGGACGCGCGCGGGGTGATCTCGGTCACCGAACGTCAGGCTTATATCGGGCGGGTGCGGGCGCTGGCCAAGCAATGCGCCGATGCCTTTGTTCAAACCAGTGCAGGCGGGTATGCGGCGTGACCGGAAAGATATTTGCAATCATGATCGTTCTGTCCGCCGCGATTGCCGGCGGGGCGATGTATTACCTTCAGGTCTATGGGTTTTACTACGAGGTCCCGGCCCGGGCCGGTGAGGATGTGCAACTTGTGACCCTGCAGGACGCTCAGTCCGAACCCATCATCTATGACAATTTTCAGGCGATCGACGCGGACAGTTCCCCGATCCGGTATCGCGCCTGTTTCACCACCTCGCTGCCCCACGATTTGTTGCGCGACACCTATGTGATGGCGGACAAGGCGGAACCGCGCAATGCGCCGGGCTGGTTTGACTGTTTCGATGCCGCCGCCCTAGGCAAGGAATTGGAAGAGGGCACCGCGCTGGCCTTTCTGGGCCAGAAAAACGTCCACTTCGGCGTGGATCGCATCGTCGCGATCACCGACGACGGGCGCGGCTATGTCTGGCACGAACTGAATGACTGCGGCGAAAAAGCATATGACGGCACCGTGGTGGGCGAGGAATGCCCGCCCCTTCCCAGTGCCGCACCGGAGGCCAACTGATGCCCGATCTTCTGATTGAACTCTTTTCCGAGGAAATCCCCGCCCGCATGCAGACGCGTGCCGCCGAGGACCTGAAGAAACGCGTGACCGATGGTCTGGTCGAGGCGGGACTGACCTATGCCGGGGCAGCCGCGTTTTCCACGCCGCGACGCCTGACCCTTGCCATCGAGGGGCTGCTGGCAGCCTCGCCCGCCCTGCGCGAAGAGCGCAAAGGCCCGCGTGTCGATGCGCCTGAAAAGGCGATCGAGGGCTTTCTGCGCGGTGCCGGGCTGACCCGCGATCAACTGGAAGAACGCGACACGCCAAAGGGCAAGATGCTGTTTGCCGTGATCGACAAACCGGGCCGCCCGGCCGCCGATATCGTGGCCGAGGTGCTGGACGGCGTGATCCGCAATTTCCCCTGGCCGAAGTCCATGCGCTGGGGCAGCGGCAGCCTGCGCTGGGTGCGGCCCCTGCATTCCATCCTCTGCATCCTGAGCGATGAGACCGGCCCGATGATCGTTCCGATGTCCGTTGACGGGATCGAAGCGGGTGACACCACCGAAGGTCACCGCTTCATGTCCAAAGGGCGCTTCCCCGTATCCTCGTTCGAGGATTACGAGGCCAAGCTGAAACGCGCCCACGTGGTTCTGTCCGCGGCAGAGCGGGCCGATCACATCTGGGCCGATGCTACCAACCTGGCCTTTGCGGCCGGGCTTGAGCTTGTCGAGGACAAGGGGCTATTGGCCGAGGTGGCAGGGCTGGTCGAATGGCCTGTCGTGCTGATGGGGGATATCGGCGACGAATTCCTGAACCTGCCGCCAGAGGTGCTGCAAACCTCGATGCGCGAGCATCAGAAGTTCTTTTCGGTGCGCAATCCGCAGACCGGACGGATCGAACGGTTCATCACCGTGGCGAACCGCGAGACCACAGATCATGGCGCGACGATCCTTGCCGGAAACCAAAAGGTGCTGGCGGCCCGCTTGTCGGATGCAAAATTCTTTTGGGAAAACGATCTGCGCGTGGCGCGCAGCGATATCTCGGCCTGGACCAAATCACTGGACAACGTGACCTTTCACAACAAGCTGGGCAGCCAGGGCGACAGGATCGACCGGATTTCCGATCTGGCCCATGATCTGGCCAAGGTCGCCGGCGCGGACGCCGAAAAGGCCGAGACCGCCGCCAAACTGGCCAAGGCGGATCTGTCGAGCGAAATGGTTTACGAATTCCCAGAATTGCAGGGGCTGATGGGGCGCTATTATCTGCTGGCCGCGGGCTATGACGCTGAAATCGCCGCCGTTGCCGAAGACCACTATTCCCCCCTTGGCCCGTCCGACGATGTGCCGACCGGGCCGCTGTCGGTGACCGTGGCTCTGGCTGACAAGCTGGACACGCTGACCGGGTTCTGGGCGATCGATGAAAAGCCGACCGGCTCCAAGGACCCGTTTGCGCTGCGCCGTGCCGCGCTGGGGGTGATCCGCCTGATCCTGGACAACGATCTGCGCCTGTCGCTGGATCGGTTCATCGATGCGCAGTTGCTCAAGCACAAGATCCACCTCAGCGACGGGGCGGACGAAAAGGAAATAGCGGCCCTCAAGGGTGTGCTTCAGGAAATCGCTGATCACGGGGTTTTTGGCGCGGCGCTTGAAACGGTCATCAACCGGCTCAAGGGCGAAGACGCGCCGGACACCTCCGATGGCTCGCTCTTGCGGACGATTGGCGACCAGGTGCCGGATTTGTCGACCGATCTGCTGGTGTTCCTGCATGACCGACTCAAAGGGTATCTGCGCGATCAGGGCGTGCGCCATGACATCATCGACGCCTGTATCGCCATGCCGGGCAGTGACGATCTGACCCTGTTGGTCAAACGCGCCCGTGCGCTGAATGACGTCCTGAAAACCGAAGATGGGGAAAACCTGTTGCAGGGGTTCAAGCGGGCCAACAACATTTTGACCCAGGCCGAGGAAAAGGACGGGGTCGAATATTCCTTTGGCGCCGATCCCAAATTTGCCGAGGATCCGTCCGAGACAGCGCTGTTCGAGGCGCTGGCCAAGGCCGAGACAGTGATCAAACCCGCGCTTGCGGCGCAGGATTTTCCGGCGGCGATGGCTGCCATGGCCGAATTGCGCGGCCCGATCGATACGTTTTTTGAGACGGTCAAGATCAACGCAGACAGCGAAACGCTGCGGCGCAATCGCCTGAACCTGCTCAGCCAGATCCGCGCAACCTGTTCCAGCGTGGCTGATCTGAGCCGCATCGAAGGCTGATCGCGACACGCCCCGCCGCTGCGGCGGGGCGGTTGTCTCACCCATGTCGCTTTCTCTTGCACCGGACGCGCCCGTGCCTATGCTGCAAGGCAGTCATGAGGTGCCGCAGTGCAGAATAATCCGCATACCACGCTGATCACGTCCAAGGCCAATATGGCTGCCGCCACGCATGGGGGGCGCGCCAAATGCCTGCAACGCCTTGTGCGTCTGGACCTGCCGGTGCCCCGCACCGTAGCCCTGTCCTTTGACGCGGTGCACCGGATCGCCGACGGCCAGTTGCCCGATATCGCCGCCGTGGTCGAACAGTTCGACCCGGATGCGTTGTTGTGCGTGCGTCCCTCGTCCGAGGACCCCGATTGGGGCGGTCCAGGGGCGGTTCTGAACATCGGCATGAACGACGAACGGTTTGCCGCGCTCAGCAAGGATTTGGGCGCCGAGGCCGCCGCCGCGCTCTATATGCGGTTCATCCAGTCCTATGCCGTGCATGTGGCCCGCCTAGATCCCGATCTGTTTGATGAGGTCGACGCAAATGGGCCTGCGGGCGTGGCCGAAATGCTGCGCGTCTACGAGGATGAAACCGACGAACAGTTCCCGCAGGATCGCGGCGATCAGCTGTCCGGTATCCTGCAGTCCATGGCACGGGCATGGGACGGCACCACTGCACGCCTGTTGCGCCAGGCCAAGGGTGCGCCGGCCGATGCCGGTCTGGGCCTTGTGGTGCAGGAAATGATTCCCGGTCTGGGGCAGGATGAATGCGGCTCAGGCGTATTGCAGCTGGTCAATACCGTGACCGGCCAGCCGCAACTGACCGGTCGCTATCTCAGCCAGAGCCAGGGGCGGGATGCGCTGGGGGCCGGGGCCGAGGCGCTCTATCTGGAATCCGATCCGCGCGGTCCCTCGCTTGAAGACGTCGCGCCCGAGGCCTTTGCCGAGCTCAAGGCCCACGCCGCCCTGATGCGCGAAAAACTGCGCGAGGAGATGCAGGTCGAATTCGTCATCGAAAACGGCCATGTGCATATTCTGGACGGCGTGCGCGTGCCGCGCAGCAGCCGTGCAACCGTGCGTATCGCGGTGCGCCTGGCACAGGACGGCATCATCAGCCCGCAAGAGGCCGTCATGCGGGTCGAGCCGAACATGCTGACCGAATTGCTGCACCGTCAGGTCGACCCTGACGCGCCGCGCGATGTGCTGGGCAAGGGCATCGCCGCCAGTCCGGGCGCTGCCACCGGGCGCATCGTGTTCACCTCGGCCGAGGCACAGGCCAGCGCCGCCCGGCGCGAAGCCTGCGTACTGGTTCGTCGCGAGACATCGCCCGAGGATATTCGCGGCATGCATGCGGCCGCCGCCGTTCTGACCGAAAAGGGCGGTATCACCAGCCACGCGGCAGTGATCGGCCGGGGGTTGGGCCTGCCGTGTATCGTTGGGGCCTCGGCGATGCAGTTCGACACTCGTAATCACCAGGTCACCGCCCCCGATGGCCGGGTTCTGAGTGAGGGCGACATCATCACCATCGACGGCACCTCGGGCGAGGTGCTGGCCGGTGAGCCTCCGATGCTCGAAGCGGCGCTGGACGATGCGTTCCAGACGCTGATGGGCTGGGCCGACGCCGAGCGCGACATCGGCATCCGCGCCAACGCCGATACGCCGGACGATGCCCAGACGGCGCGCAATTTCGATGCGCAGGGGATCGGGCTGTGCCGGACCGAGCATATGTTCTTTGAACCCGGTCGCCTGACCGTGATGCGCGAGATGATCTTTGCCGAGACCAGTTCAGGCCGTGCTGCCGTCCTGGAACGGTTGCTGCCCATGCAGCGGGACGATTTCAGTCAGCTGTTCCGCATCATGGAAGGCCAACCGGTCTGCATCCGCCTGTTTGATCCGCCTTTGCATGAATTTCTGCCCACTTCACGCACTGGTCAGCGTGAACTGGCCGAGGCGCTGGACCTGCCGGTCAGCGACGTGACTCGCCGGGTGCAGGAAATGGCCGAATACAACCCCATGCTGGGCTTGCGGGGCGTGCGGCTGGGGGTGACGGTGCCGGAAATCTACGACATGCAGGCCCGCGCCATTTTCGAGGCCACGCTTGAGGCCAGTCGCGATGGGGACCCCGTCGTGCCCGAAATCATGATCCCGCTTGTTTCAGCCAAGCGCGAGGTTGAACTGGTCAAGGCGCGCGTCGATGCGGTGGCCGCCGCTGTGCGCAGCGAAAAGGGCCGCGATTTCGATTACCGGCTTGGCGTCATGGTCGAAACGCCGCGCGCCGCGCTGCGCGCCAATGACATCGCGCCGTTCTGTTCCTTCCTCAGCTTCGGGACCAATGACCTGACGCAGATGACCTATGGCCTGTCGCGTGACGATGCGGGGCGGTTCATGTCCACCTATGTGCAACAGGGCGTTTTCCCTGAGGATCCATTTCATATCCTGGACCAGGAAGGCGTGGGCGAGTTGCTGCGCCTTGGGGCCGAGCGCGGGCGCGAAGCGACGCCGGGCATTACCCTGTCGATCTGCGGCGAACATGGCGGCAACCCCGAATCAATCGCTTTTTGCCGTGAGGCAGGGTTCGATTACGTGTCCTGTTCACCCTTCCGGGTTCCGGTGGCGCGACTAGCTGCCGCACAATTGGCGATTACACACAAGATAGGCAATGATAAGCCGGGTTTCGCCAAAATGTTGTGGAAGTGGCGGCCCCTGAACCGCAAATAAAAACTGACCCAACGTCATTTCGACCCTTGCAATTTTTGGCAAACTGGACCTTTTCGGCCAGCTGCGCTAAGCGGTCCGCAATGCGCTGAGCAATTGGGCCGTGCCAGTCGGCCCAGGGGGTTAAAGATGAAACGTTTCTATATCGCGGTTGCGATGGTGGTGAGTATTTTCCTGAGTGGTCCGGCCAGTGCCGAGGCCGATCTGCGTGATCTGTTCCAGCGTGAGCAGAACAGTCTGGGCAAACTGCCAGACCGCCACCTGAAATCGCTGCTTACGGCGTCGGGTCCGCAGGAAAAGATGCGTCCGCAGACCGTCAACTTCACACTTGGATGGCTCGACAAACAGCCCGCTGCCAAGGGCGACGCGCAATGGCGCTGCCTGGCCGAGGCCCTGTATTTCGAGGCCCGTGGCGAAACCGTCAAAGGCCAGTTCGCCGTGGCCGAGGTCATTCTGAACCGGGTCAAAAGCGCCCGCTTCCCCGGCACGCTCTGCAGTGTGATCAATCAGGGGACAGGGCGCAAGTACCAGTGCCAGTTCACCTATACCTGCGATGGCCACAAAGAGGTGATCGCGGAACCCAAGGCATTCGAGCGCGTGTCTAAAGTGGCGCGGGCGGCGATCGACGGAATGGTCAGCGGTCTGACTGGCGGTGCAACGCACTACCATACGACCTCGGTTCGTCCGTCCTGGGCGCGGGTCTACACCAAAACGGCCGCCATTGGTGTGCATCTGTTTTATCGCCACAACTATCGCACGGCCAGCAGCGAATAATCCGCAGGCCGCGTGACAGGACCCTCCTGCCGCCCTATCTATGTTGGGGTGGAGGACGAACATGACATTCACGCGGCGAAAGTTTCTGGCATCGGTGGCGGCAGGCATGGCGCTGCCGCGTCTGGCGACAGCCAATGAGTTTGCTACGCTGACCGCTCAGATCGCGTATCAACAACTGGCGCCAAGCGATTATCCCAAAACGGAAATCTGGGGGTTTGACGGAACGACCCCCGGCCCGGAAATCCGCGTCGCCCAGGGCGCGCGCGTTCGTCGACACCTTGCCAACTTGCTGCCTCAGGCCACCAGTGTCCATTGGCATGGCATCCGCATCGACAATGCCATGGACGGCGTGCCGGGCCTGACCCAGGACGCCGTGCCGCCGGGGGAACAATTCACCTATGATTTTGTTGCGCCCGACGCGGGCACCTATTGGTATCATGCCCATAACCGATCCTTCGAACAGGTGGCGCGCGGCCTATATGGCGCGCTGATCGTGGAAGAGCCGGACGCCCCGGATGTAGATCATGACCTGGCGCTGACCATTGATGACTGGCGGCTGGACCAGGACACCCTTGCCATTGCCGAACCGTTCGAAAACTTCCACGATCTCAGCCACGCGGGGCGCTTGGGCAACATTGCTTCGGTCAATGGTCAGTTCGATCCGGCCACGGATGTGCGCCGCCACGACCGGTTGCGCCTGCGCCTGATCAACGCGGCCAACGCGCGCATTTTCGATGTCGGTCTGAGCGGGTTTGAGGGATGGCTCGTTGCGCTGGACGGTATGCCGCTGGAAACCCCGGTTCGTGTGACAGGCGCGTTCACGCTGGCCCCGGCGCAGCGGGCCGATCTGATTGTCGACGTCACCGCCGAGGCTGGCGAGTCCGCCGACCTGTTGAGCGTGGAACGCGATGGCGGATACGGGCTGATGCAGTTCAATGTGGGGCCGGGGGCACAGGCCCGCCGCCCCGATCCTGCGCCACTGGCGCCCAATGCAATGCCCGCCTTGACCAACGCGGTCGCGGCCCCGCTGCACACTCTAACGATGCAGGGTGGCGCCATGCGCGGCCTTCCGCCGTCGCAACTGCGCGGGATTACGATGCAGCCCCGCGAACTGGCCGAGCTTGGTAAATTCTGGGCCCTCAATGGCATCGTGGATCGGGCGAAAGACCCGTTTCTGAGCATCGAAAAGGGCACGCTGCACCGCATTGCCCTGGTTAATGAAACTGCATTTCCGCATGCTATGCACCTGCACGGGCACCATTTTCGCGCCATTTCCGATGATGGCACGCTTGGGCCGTGGCGCGATACACTACTGGTTCAGCCGAATGCGACGCGCCAGATTGCGCTGTTGGGGGACAATCCCGGCGACTGGCTTTTGCATTGTCACATGCTGGGCCATGCCATGGCGGGTATGACCACGTGGTTCCGCGTCACCTGAGAGCGCCGTTTTCAATTGCTGGTGCGGCGCGTCCGGGCCTGTTAGAAGGCGGCGCGCGGGATAACTTGCCCGCAAACGCACCAGTCAAAGGCCCCGGCCCATGAGCACAGAAATCCGCCTTGCCTTTGAGCACCCCACGGAACGGTCCATTGCCACTGCCGAAGACATGCCGCTCGACCGTATTTCGCTGCGCGATCACGTGGTCGAGGTCGATATCGGCGCCTTTCAGGCCGAGCGCGGAAAATCCCAGCGCATCTGTTTCAATGTCGTGGTCGAAGTGCGTCCGCTCGCCGGCCCCATCGATGACGATGTGGACCGCATCCTCAGCTATGACCGGGTGACCGAGGCCATTGCAATCGAGTTGGCCGAGGAACGTCTGAACCTTCTTGAGACGCTGGCCGAACGGGTGGCCGAACGCATCCTGCTGGAACCCCAGGCCGAGCGCGCCTTTGTGCGGATCGAAAAGCTGGATCGCGGGCCTGGCGCGCTGGGCGTTGAAATCGTGCGCGCGCGGGTTGGCGACACACCCGCCCCGCACGAAGAAGAACGCCCGCACCCGCGCCTGATGTACCTGTCCAACGCCGCCATTGCATCGCCCTACCTCAGCGGTTGGATCGACCAGATGGCCGCCCGCGAACGCCCGCTGATCCTGTGCGTCGGTGCTCCTGATTGCGCCGCGCCGCAAACCGGTCACCGCATGACGCAACGCCGGATCGACCTTTTGACGATTGAACAGAACGCCTGGGTTCTGGCCGCGCGTGACCTGCGCTGTGTCGTGGTCAGTACAAGGACCGAGCTGGACTGGGCGATGAAAAACGGCCAGATCAGCGTCTGGGCTCCCTCCAAGATTGTTCTGGATGCAGTCGATGGCCCCTCTGCCCAACCAAAAGACGCGGTGGCGCTGGCGGCATGGTTCGCCGCCACGTTCGAGGCGGGGGAAATGATGGTGATCGGTGCCGATCTGCCCGACAACCCCGGTGTGCCGCTGCGCGCCATCCCTGTCGAACAGAGCGCGTTGTGACCGCCTATTACCGACCGTTGGTGCAACAGGGGTCCTGGCGACCGGACGGGGCGCATGTGCTGGCGGGCGGGGCGCTGTGGTTCACCTGTGCCGAATGTATCGACCGGGCCGGCGGATCGCGCATCCTGGACGCCGATGACATCCCCGATCACGTGCTGGCCCGGCTGAGTGCGCCGCGCGCGCCAATCGCCGGGCTCGACATGTCGCAACCACAGATCATGGGGATCCTGAATGTCACCCCCGACAGCTTTTCCGACGGCGGCCGTCACAATTCCCCCGATGCGGCGCTGAACGCCGCCGAAGACATGATTGCCGCCGGAGCGGACATGATCGACATTGGCGGGGAATCCACCCGCCCGGGCGCCGATCTGATCCCGGAGCCGCAGGAGATCGCGCGCACTGCGCCGGTCATCGCGGCCCTGCGGGCGCGCAGCGCCGTGGCGATCTCGATCGACACGCGCAAGGCGGCCGTTGCCCGCGCGGCCATCGATGCAGGCGCCACATTGGTAAATGATGTGAGCGGGTTCACTTTTGATCCGGCGCTTGGCCCCTATTGCGCCGAGCAGGGGCTGCCGGTCTGCCTGATGCATGCGCAGGGCGATCCGGCGACCATGCAGAACGATCCGCGTTATGACAATGTCCTGCTGGATGTGTATGACTTCCTTGAACGGGCCATCACGCTGGCCGAACAGGTCGGGATCGCGCGCAGCCGGATCATTGTCGATCCGGGCATCGGCTTTGGCAAGACGCAGGACCACAACCTGACCCTGCTGAAAAACCTCAGCCTGTTTCACGGGCTGGGCTGCGCCATCCTTCTGGGCGTGTCGCGAAAACGCTTTATCGGGACCATCGGCAATGCGCCCCAGGCCGATCAGCGCGCGCCGGGCTCTATCGCCGTGGGGCTTGCAGCTTTGGCCCAAGGCGTGCAAATCCTTAGGGTGCACGATGTGAGCGAAACCGCCCAGGCCGTCCGGCTGTGGCAGGCGGTCAGATAGACAAGAGGCAGGTATGCGCAAACTATTCGGAACAGATGGCGTGCGGGGCACCGCCAACACGCCCCCCATGACGGCCGACATGGCGCTGCGCATCGGCGCCGCGGTCGGGCGGTATTTCCGCCGCGACGCAGGCGGTGTGCACCGTGTGGTCATCGGGAAGGACACCCGCCTGTCGGGCTACATGTTCGAAAGCGCACTGACCGCCGGTCTGACCAGCACCGGCATGAATGTTCTGCTGCTGGGCCCCGTGCCGACCCCGGCCGTCGGGTTGATGACCCGGTCGATGCGGGCCGACCTGGGCGTGATGATTTCGGCCAGCCACAACCCGGCCATCGACAATGGGATCAAGTTTTTTGGCCCGGACGGGTTCAAGCTGTCCGATCAGGCCGAAATGGAGATCGAGGCGCTGATCGAAGCCGGGGTGGAACCGGCCAAGGCGGAAAACATCGGCCGCGCCAAACGGATCGACGATGCGCGGTTCCGCTATGGCGAGCGGGTCAAATCCTCGCTCCCGCGGGATCTGCGGCTCGACGGGCTCAAGGTCGTGATAGACTGCGCCAACGGTGCCGCTCACCGTGCCGCGCCCGAAATCCTGTGGGAACTGGGCGCCGAGGTGATCCCGATGGGCGTTGCGCCCGACGGGCACAACATAAACCGCGGGTGCGGCTCGACCCAGCCGCAGGCGGCGGCCGAAATGGTGGTCGCACAAGGCGCGGATGTGGGCATCTGTCTGGATGGCGACGCGGACCGTGTGATCATGATTGATGAGACCGGCAAGGTGGCCGACGGCGATCAGTTCATGGCGTTGCTGGCGACGCGCTGGGCGGCAGACGGTCGGCTTGAGGGCGGGGCGCTGGTGGCGACAGTGATGTCCAACCTCGGGCTGGAACGCCATCTTGAGTCAAAGGGTTTGCGCCTTGAGCGGACCGCCGTCGGCGACCGCTATGTGGTCGAACGCATGCGCGAAGGCGGCTTTAATCTCGGGGGTGAACAGTCGGGTCATATCGTCATGACCGATTATGCCACCACCGGCGACGGGCTGATGTCGGGGCTTCATTTCCTGGCCGAAATGGTGCGCTCGGGTCAACCGGCCAGCGACCTGGCCCGCCAGTTCGAAACCGTGCCGCAACTGCTCAAGAACGTGCGTTACACCAATGGCCAGCAGCCGCTGGATGAGGCATCGGTCAAATCGGCCATCGCCGATGCCGAGGCCGCCCTTGCGGGCAAGGGGCGGTTGCTGATCCGCAAATCGGGGACCGAGCCGCTGATCCGGGTGATGGCGGAATGCGAAGATGAAACGATTTTGAACAAGGCCGTGGATCAGGTCGTTAGCGCGGTCGAAGCCGCAGTCTGACCAGACAAGAATATGGCGCAAAATGAAAACGGCCCGCACATGTGCGGGCCGTTTCCTGTATCTGAGCTGTCTTGGTCAGGCAGCTTTGCGTCGGCGCAGCAGGCCCAGCAACACCGCGCCCGAGGCCAGAAGAGGCAAGCCCGCCGGCAGGGGCACCGGTGATGGCAGGCCTTTTACGGCTGATGCGAATTGGGTCGTGTTGGAGCCGGTGATGTTCGACCACAGAAGATCGCCTTCGGCCAGATAGGTCGAAGATGATCCTGAAAACGTCAACTGATCCCCTTCGGCAGGCAACCAATAGGGCGACGCGCAACTTGGTACGAAACACAGGGTCGGTCCGTTGTGGCCGCCGCTTGAGGAGGTCGCGGTCCAGCCTGAAGGAACATCGGTGAAAAATGTGAAGCCTTCAGAAAAGGGTGACGCGCTCGATTGGGCATCGCCGATGATGAACCAGTCGAAACTTTGCCCCGCAACAAAGCTGCTGTCGTTGTTGTCCAGAACCAGTTGGAAATCATAGTCCCAGTTGCTGCCGTTGGCCTGAACGTCATAGTACAAGGTAAAGGGGGATGCGTTGGCCATGCTCGCCATGAACACTGCAGCCACACCCATCAGTGCGCCCTTGATGGAATTCATATCGGTTTCTCCACTGCGATAAATGCCGGAACCTTGGGCTATGGTTGACGGGCGGGCAATCTTTATCGCGTTTCTCGTGTGAGAGGCCGATCATCGTTTCCAAACTGTGGGCAATGATCCGGGAATCTTTGGTGTCGTTTCCGAACTGTCACCCGAAAAACAAACGCCGTAATGCACCATACTGGCTGAGCGCCACGCCGCCCATAATAAAGGCCATCGCCAGGAACAGGGAGGGGGGCAGCGCCTCGCCCAGAACCACGGCGCCCAGCAGGACAGACCACAGCGGCACCATGTAGTTGGTCAGGCTCATGAACACAGGTCCGGCCGAACGGATCACGACGATCCGCAACAGGTTGGCCGCGGCGGTCGGCAAGAGACCCAGAACCGCCAGGTAGAAAAGCCCGGCGGGCGCTGGGGCCGGTGGCGCCCCATGCACGGCAAAGGCCAGCGGGATCACGAGAGCCGCGCCAAAGACCATCGTCGCCGCAGCCAGACCGAAGGGATCGATTGGCGGCAACCGGCGCATCAGTATCGATGTGATCGCATAACAACTGGCCGCGAAAAGGCAGGCCAGTCGCCCGACCAGTTCATTGCTGGCCCCGGAACTGGCAAAGGCGCCGGGCCCGATCAACAGGACGACCCCGGCAAATCCGACCAGAAACCCCACCACGCGGCGGGGTGTCATCCGTTCGCCGGGGACCATGAAATGCGCCAGCGGCAACACGATCAGCGCCACGGCGGCCATCGAAACGCCGGTAAACCCCGAGGTCACGAATTGCTGTCCCCAAGCCAGCGACATGAACGGCACGGCCGAGGAAAAGAGCGACACAACCCCAAGCAACGGCCATGCCTGTTCCGACCCGGTGAATATCCGGCCCCCGCGCGCCTGCCAGATGGCCACGGTGATGAGGGCAGCAAAACTGATCCGGCCGGCAGAGACCCAGAACGGCGGCATATGCTCCAATGCGAGGGCCTGTACCATGAAGGTGCCGCCCCAGACCAAGCCCAGGATCAGCACCATCAGCCAGCTTTTGGTCGTTATTTCAGGTGTTTGCGTCATGGGCCCTCACAAACGCAATTGACCCCGGCGTGGGGCCGGGGTCAATCGCAATCGCTTCGATACAGGTCGTAGGGTGGCGATGCACCCCACTGCCCGCGATCAGTTCTTTTCTTTGTCGACCATCTTGCCGGCCGAGATCCACGGCATCATGCTGCGCAGCTTTTCACCGGTGGCTTCGATCTGGTGTTCGTCGTTGATGCGACGGGTCGCCTTGAACGACGGCTGGCCAACGGCGTTTTCCAGCATGAAGTCACGCACGAACTTGCCGGTCTGGATGTCGGTCAGAACTTCTTTCATCGCCTTCTTGGTCTGCTCATAGGGCAGGATCCGCGGGCCCGAAACATATTCGCCATACTCGGCGGTGTTCGAGATCGAGTAGTTCATGTTCGCGATGCCGCCTTCATAGATCAGGTCGACGATCAGCTTCACCTCGTGCAGACACTCGAAATAGGCCATTTCGGGCGCATAACCGGCCTCGACGAGGGTTTCAAAACCCATGCGGATCAGTTCGACCAGACCGCCACACAGAACCGCCTGTTCGCCGAACAGGTCGGTTTCGCATTCTTCGCGGAAGTTGGTTTCGATGATGCCCGAACGGCCACCACCGATGGCCGAGCAATAGGACAGGCCGATTTCCAGCGCTTTGCCGGTGGCGTCGTTGTTGACGGCCACGAGGCAGGGCACGCCGCCACCTTTGGTGTATTCGCCGCGCACGGTGTGACCGGGGCCCTTGGGCGCCATCATGATGACGTCGACGCCGGGCTTGGGCTCGATCAGGCCGAAATGCACGTTCAGGCCGTGGGCGAATGCAATGGCCGAGCCTTCGCGCAGGTTGTCGTGCACGTATTTCTTGTAGGTCTCAGCCTGAAGTTCGTCGGGCATGGTGAACATGATCACGTCGCACCAGGCGGCGGCTTCGGCGATGCCCATGACCTGCAGGCCTTCGGCTTCGCATTTCTTGGCCGAGGCCGAGCCTTCGCGCAGAGCGACGGCAACGTTCTTGGCGCCGCTGTCGCGCAGGTTCAGTGCGTGGGCGTGCCCTTGCGAGCCATAGCCCAGAATGGCAACCTTCTTGTCCTTGATCAGGTTGATGTCGCAATCGCGGTCATAATAAACGCGCATGATATTTCCTTTCTCGGTTTTCTCTGGGGTCGGTTTTAACGGTCCTGTCAGGGAATGGCATTGCAAGAAGTGCGATTATTTTGGTATTTGTGCTCATGCAATTCGCAATAGTAAGGGAATGTGCAAAAATCATGCTTGATGATGTGGATCGGCGCATTCTGCGCCACCTGCAGGCGGATCCGTCACTGCCCACGGCGGACCTTGCGGATCTGAGTGGCGTGACCACCGCGACCTGCTGGCGGCGGCTTGAAAAGATGCAGGCCAGCGGCGTCATCGTCGGGCAGGAGGCGGTCATTGACTGGGCCGCTTTCGGCTATGCGGTCGAAGTATCGCTGCGCTTTACGCTGGACAAGACCCAGCCGCGCGCTTTTGACGAATTCCTCGCCGCTGCGCGTGAGGTGCCCGAGGTTCTCGAAATCCAGACGTTTCTGGGCCGCGTCGACGTGCGCCTGTCGGTGATCGCGCGCGACATGCCCCACTACCAGCAGCTTTACCGCGACCGCATCCTGACCCTGCCACATATCGCCGATATCGAGGCCCTGATGCATATCGCGCGCGTCAAATCGAACGAGGCATTGCCGGTATGATCGCGCTGGATGATATCGACCGCGCCCTGTTGCGCGCACTGGCGCAGGACGTCACCCAAAGCGCCGGGGCGCTGGGGCGCAGGTTTGGCCTGTCACAGCCTGCGACGTGGCGGCGGATCAAACGTCTGGAAGAGGCCTGCATCATCACAGGACGGCGCCTGCGCCTGAACGCCGAGGCGCTTGGATTTGGCGTGACCGTGTTTCTGGGCGTCAAGCTGGCCCGTAAAGGTCAGGCGAGCCTGGCCGATTTCGAACGCGCGGTCAGCGCCATCCCCGAGGTGCAGACCGTCGAACATGTTCTGGGGCTGTATGATTATCGCCTGCGGGTCGTGGCGCGCGACCTGCCCGATTTCGAACGTGTCCTGCGCCGTAGGATCATGACCCTGCCGGGCGCGGGTGAGGTCGAGGCAAATGTCCTGTTGTCAGAGGAGCGACGCCCCGGCCCATTGGGTTAGCCAGCAACACCCGCGCTTCGGATGAATTCAGACAAATCCGGGCGCTTTGGTGCGGCTGCTCAATCAGGTCGGCAAGGTCGGGGAAGATGTCCAGCAATTCGCTGCGTGGTTCGGCCCAGTCGTCCTTGATGTTCTCGGCGCAGGGCATCAGGCTTTCGCTGGCGACATCATCCACCATCACGATCTGATGCTCATCGAACAGGACGTGCACGTATTCGACCCATCCCGCGGTCCGCAGGTGGATGGTACTATCGTTGATCATGTGTTTCGCCGCCACCAGAACCTCATGCTCGCCGTAGAGCAGTTCGGCCATAGGTCCGCAGAGCAGAATACGGTGGTTTTGCGAAACTTCGAAAATTGTCGGATTGCCGATTGCGCCCGCTTCGAACCGGACCGGGGCGTATTTGCCAAGTGCGGGCATCCTGCGCCGGCCGATCCAGCGTACCGGCTGATCGCCCTTGTCCAGCGTCTGCACCATGTCGCCAAAGCTGAGCGTTTCCACATTGCGAGGGCCGCGATCCGTCAGGATTTGCGATCCCGCCGTCCAGCAGACAGGCCCGCCGTTCAGGATTTCGACATAGTCGCCGACATAAAAGTTCGCGTTGCCTTCCTCGTTCGTGCCCGCGTCGATCACGGTGTCGTAATCAAGGTCGAAATCGCGCACCCGGTCGATGGTCACCGACCCTTCGCCGCCATAGGCCAGGTTGGTCCCCGGCGCGATGGTCAGCGTGTTGGACAGTGTTGGCCCGCCGTCCGAAGGCAACAGGACATTTGCGTTGAACCGGACATAGCTGTCGCCCAGCCCGGAAATGTCCGATTGCACCGTTGCCGTCTGGCCGGGGTTCTGGGGCTCGTAATTGTATTTGATCAGGCCGCTGGCGGTGCTGCCGCCGTTCACGTAATCCAGGTAGTCCTGATAGGTGTCAAAGACGGTGATGTCTGAAATCGCACTGCCGTTGACGATTTCGCCATCGGCACTGACATCGACCACTTCAATGACGACAATATCGTCCGCTTCGAAAATGGCCGCGCCGCCGGAAAACGTGACCTCGCCCAGACCATTCGACCCGCCTGTCGAGTTCGTGCCGATCGTCCCGCCTTCTACAACATCGGAACCTGTGACCGCAAAAGTTGCCGTTGCCATGGTTCGTTTCCTTCATAACTTGCGCGGCGTTCAGGCCGCTTTTCGTGGGGTCGATGACCCACGTGCGCGACAGGTGCCGGGTCAAACCTGTCCGAAGGGATTCGGATTGGCCTTTTGATATCCGAGAAAGAAACGTCGATCTGGTGGGGCTATCCGCCTGTACCTGATCCGATACTTTTGCGCTCACTTAGTCGGATCGCAGCAGATTTGGCGCAGAATGTTCAACCTGGCCCAAGTTGGGGTGCGGTAATTTGGCATCTAAAACAATGATTTGGCGCGTACGCCCGCCCGCGTGTTTGCGTTCAGAGGCATATCCAAAGGAAGTAGCGCCGCATCTGCAAAACGCAGCGCGCTGGCACGGGTGTCTGAATTTCTGGATTTGGTGGATGCGCACCGCGAATAATCGCACGTCTACCGAAAGTGTGGATCGCTTTATGCGGTGCGGCGCACCATTGCATAAGCTTCGTATTTCGACAGTTCCGGGCGGATCAGCTGGGCCGAGTAATCCGACAATTCCAGTTCGGGAAACAGCGCCGTGATCTCTTCGCGTTCCTCATCCGTGACGATGGCCAGCGACTGTTGGCCTGGATACAGGGTTTCGGAGGGGCAGGCTTCGGCAAAGACGATGTCGTGCTGATCGGTCATGAAATGAAAATACTCGATCTCGCGCATCGGCACGGGGCGGATGGTGGTGTCGTTGACCAGATGTTTGGCAGCCACCAGAACTTCATTCAGGCCGAACAGCAATTCGGCCTGCGCGCCGCGCACCAGCATCCGGTGGTTCGGAGAAACCAGCAGGTCGCGGACATTGTCCATCGCGCCGCGCTGAAAACAGATCGGAGCATGCTCGCCCGAGGCATCGATGCGCCGCGACCCGATCCAGCGCAGCGGCTGGGGTCCATTGTCCAGCGTGTTGACGATCGTGCCTTCCTTGAGCGATTCAACCGGGCGGGGCCCTGCCGGGGTCTCGATCAGGGTGCCGCGCGCGAAACAGACCACGGCCAGCAGGCTCACATCCGATGAAAACTGCCCGTCGCCGCCGACGTCGATGATACCATCGTTGTCCAGATCGATGTTCTGGAATTTGGCAACCTCAAGCGGCCCGTTGGTGTTTTCCAGAATGGTCAGAATGTCGATGCCGGCCGCGATGGTCATATCGCCCAGAACCGGTGCACCCGGATCGGTTGACGTCAGCGGGCTTGCGTCGATCTGCAGATAGGTGTCACCCATGAAATTGCGCCCGTCGGACACATCGACTTCGTCGCCCGGATCGGTCGTATAGGTGTAGAGAGGAATGTCATTGTAGTAATCCGAGGCGTTGTCATAGACGATCATCCCCGTGATTATACTGTCTTCGTTCAGCGATCCGTCAGGATCGGCGTTTTCGGCCAACAACACGATGATGTCGTTGCTTTCGAAAACGGCTTCGCCGTCATGGATCATCAACTCTCCGCCATTGCTGGCATTCGAGTTGGTTCGCGGATCCCCAATGATGGAGAACCCGTTCAACAGGATCGTTGTACTTGCCATTTTTTTTTACTGCCAGCGGTGGGTTTTCCCACCTGCTTTTTCTGCCTCAGTCTTCAGGCTACCCGTAAAAGTTGTGGCTGTTTAGTGTAAAATTTGTGTCTGATTCGCGGCATGGAACCCTGTTGCGAAAATGTCATTGTGCCGCTTTGCCAATTTCCCCGTGCCGGGGTAGCACTGTGGGATAGCCAATGGAGGAACTCATGCCTGCGCTACTGGATACGGTCGACCCGGATGGGTTGGAAGAATTCTCGGTCGTTTTCACCGACCGTTCACTGAACCACATGTCCGCAACCTTTCAGCAGGTGATGCGGGATATCTCTTCGATGCTGAAAGAGGTGTATAACGCCGATGGCGTCGCCCTGGTGCCCGGTGGTGGGACCTATGGGATGGAGGCGGTCGCGCGCCAGTTCGCCCGGGGCGCCCGGGTGCTGGTCGTGCGCAATGGCTGGTTTTCCTTCCGGTGGAGTCAGATCATCGAAACCGGTGGTCTGACCGGGGATGTCCATGTGATGAAGGCCCGCCAGACCGGCAATTCCAGCCCGGCGCCTTTCGCGCCCGCGCCGATTGCCGATGTGGTGGCCGCGATCCGCGATCACAAACCCGAAATCGTCTTTGCACCGCATGTGGAAACCTCGGCCGGGGTCATCCTGCCGGATGACTACATCACCGAAATGGCCGCCGCCGCGCACGAGGTCGGCGCGCTGATGGTGCTGGACTGTATCGCTTCGGGCTGTGTCTGGGTCGATATGAAGGCCACGGGTGTCGATGTTCTGATCAGCGCCCCGCAAAAAGGATGGAGCGCGTCACCCTCTGCCGGCCTTGTGATGATGTCCGACCGGGCGTTGAAGCGGCTTGAGGAAACCACATCCGACAGCTTTGCCATCGACCTGAAAAAATGGCGCGACATCATGGCGGCCTATGAAAATGGCGGCCACGCCTATCACGCGACGATGCCTACTGATGCCTTGCGCGATTTCCGCGATACCATGCTGGAAACTCGCAAATACGGGTTTGACCGGTTGCGTACCGCGCAATGGCAACTGGGCGACGGTGTGCGCGCAATGCTGCGCGAAAAGGGCATTGTTTCGGTTGCGGCCGACGGGTTCGGCGCGCCGGGTGTCGTGGTCAGCTATACCATCGACGCCGACATTCAGACCGGCAAACGCTTTGCCGCCAAAGGCATGCAGATCGCGGCCGGCGTGCCGCTGCAATGCGACGAGCCCGAGGATTTCCGCACCTTCCGCATCGGTCTGTTCGGTTTGGACAAGCTTTATGATGTGCCGGGGACGCTTGAACGTCTGAAACGGGTGGTCGATACCGTCCTGTAACGGGGCCGTATCAGCGCACGCCCAGACCCATCTGCATCAGCGTATGGCGCACCGGCGCCAGCGCATAAAGCGCATTCAGCCCCGCCGCCCGCGCATCGCGCAGCGGCTGGGCCTCTGCCATCGAGGTGCGGTTCAAAAGGTCGATGCCCTGCACCCGCATCCGAATGTCCGATATCCGCGCCTTGTGATAGGCATCCAGCATCTGCGCATCGCCCAATCCCTCGGGGCGGGCGATGGCCAGATCCAGCAGACATCGCAAATCGCCCAGCGACATGTTCAGCCCCTGCGCCCCGATGGGGGGCACCACATGTGCGGCCTCGGCCATCAGGGCCAGTCGCTGACCCGAAAGCCGGTCGGCGTGCTGGCTGATGATCGGCCAGAGCGTCCGGCGCGAGGCAAGGCGAAGCGGACCCAACACGCCGCAGGACCGTTCATTCATCGCTGCCTCTAAGGCATCGGTCTCCATCGCGGCCAGCTCTGTGGCGCGGGGTCCGCGTTCCATCCAGACCACGGCGGACGAGGGCTGACCGTCGAAATCGGGCAGGGGGACAAGGGTAAAGGGTCCACCACTGCGGTGGATTTCGGTCGAAACATTCTGATGCGCGATCGGGTGGGTCACGGCAAAGGCCAGCGCCTTTTGGCCGTACCGTTTGGTGGTGACGCCGATCCCGGCGGCTTCGCGCATGGGCGAATTGCGCCCGTCGGCGGCAATCACCAGGCGCGTGCGCACCCGGCTGCCATCGCTGAGCCCCACGCGCGCCTCACCCAGGCGGGTGAACAGGCTGGTTGTGGCCGTGCCGGGGCGGAAATCGACATTCGGCAACTCGCCCAGCCGCGCCACCATTTCGCGGCGCAACAGCCAGTTGGGCAGGTTCCAGCCAAAGGGCTGTTCGGAGATGTCGGCGGCATTGAATTCGCGCACGACGCGCGACTCTGGCTCAACCCCGCCAGCATCGACGATGCGCATGATCTGCAAGGGGGCTGCATGCCCGGCCAGCCGATCCCAAAGCCCACAGGTTTCCAGCAACCCGCGCGCCGGTTGCAGAAACGCGGTAGTACGCAGGTCCGATCCTTCGGCCTCACGCTCGGTCACGGGCGGGGCGGGATCGACACAGATCACGTCAAACCCGGCATCGCCAAACACCGCCGCGGCGCTGAGGCCCGCAATGCCGCCGCCGGAAATCAGAATGTCACAGGTGTCGGCCATGTCTCAGCTCTCCGTCACCCTGCAACCTAGGGCGCGTGCACCCCTTTGGCCAAGCGACATGCTGTCCGCCCTAAAGCAGTTGTTTCAGGAAATCCGCCAGATCGTCGGTGTGGTGGTGGATATGGTCGGCCTCGTGCGGGTCAGGGGCGACGTGCACGGTGCGCATGCCCATATCATGCGGCGCGGCCAGGTTGCGCGGATCGTCCTCGAACATCGCGGCCCGGGTCGGCGCGACCCCGTCCAGCGCAAAAATGGTCTCGAATGCCGCGCGTTCGGGTTTGGGACGGAACCCGGCGTGTTCGACGCCATAAACCGCATCGAACAGGCCCGATAAGCCGCGCGCGGCCAGCACCCGTTCCGCATAGGGTGCGGTGCCGTTGGTATAGACGATCCGCCGCCCCGGCAGATCGCCGATATGCGCGGCCAGATCGGGATCCTGTTCCAGATGGTCCAGCGAAATATCATGCACGTCGGTCAGATAGGGGGCAGGGTCCACGTCATGTACCCGCATCAGCCCGGCCAGCGTTGTGCCATAGGTGGCCCAGTATTCCTTGCGCAGGCGGTTGGCCTCGTCCAGGCCGACCCCCAGCGCGTCCATCACGTATTGCGTCATGCGCACCTCGATCTGATCGAAAAGGCGCGCGTGCGGCGGATAAAGGGTGTTGTCCAGATCGAACACCCAGGCGTCCACATGATGAAATGCATCTTTGACCATGCCATTGGTCTAGGGCACGGGACCGGGCATTTCAACGGCAGGGTTGATCGCAGTCCGTCCCGCCCTGTAGACAGGGCAGAACGCACGCATTCCGGATTGCCGATGTCAAATACCAAACCCGCCCAGACCGACGCCTATTCCCTGATCCTCGAAGCGATCGACATGGGCGAATACAAACCCGGCGACCGGCTGGTGGAAAGCGATCTGGCCGACCGGTTCGGCGTGTCGCGCACCCCCATCCGCGAGGCGCTTCAACGGCTGGAAACCCAGTCGCTTCTGGCGCGGGATGGCCGCTCGCTCATCGTGGCGTCGCTGGATCACAACCAGATGGCCGAGCTTTACGTGGTGCGGCGTGAATTGGAGGGGCTGGCCGCGCGCCTTGCCGCGCGCCATGCCAATGAAGAGGAAATCACCGTTCTGCGTGAAATGGTGAAAGCGGATGACACGCTGGTCAACGACCCGGCCGCGTTGGCGCGGGCCAACCGGCGGTTTCACAAGCAAATACACTTGGCCTCGCATAATCGGTACCTGGTGCAGCAACTGGATCTCGTACACCGAACCATGGCGCTCATGGCGACCACGTCGCTGGCTGCGCAGGGGCGCGGAGAAATTGCACAGGGCGAACACAAGGCCATCGTCGATGCCATTGCGGCCCGCGATGAGGACGGCGCCGAAAAGGCGCTGCAGGATCATATTTCGGTCGCCTTCATGACCCGTCTGAAACAGGACGCCAACCAGCGCGAACATAACGCCTGATCAGGGGGTGGCGGGGTCTGCCGGGCTGTGGTGCCCATGCTGGGTCTTGTCCCAGTAGAACGGTTTGACCACAAGTTCATAGAGCGCCTTATAGGCCGCCAGCGTGCCCAGCGGAAAATAGAGCGGCAGGGTCAGGACCCACGGGATCAGGAACCGCCGTTCGGGGCGTGACACGGCCAGCGCGCCCACGACCATCGACAATGCCTCGGTCAGCACGAACAGGGCACCAATCCCCAGAACGACGGGTACCGGCACCAGTGTTTGCACCGGATGGGGCAACCCCGACAGGATCAGCCAGAAGGACCATAAAACCGGGGCCAGCAAGAACTGGCTGAGCGTGCCGATGAAAAACGCCTGAAAGCTGAGGAACCGCCACAGACCCAGATCGCGCAGCAAGGCGCGCGGGCGGCGCATGTGCACCAGATAGGTCACCATGAACCCCTTGAGCCAGCGCGAGCGTTGCTTGACCCAGGGCCACAGGCGGCAATTTGCCTCTTCGTGGGTGACGGTGTTGATCATCTCTGTCCGGTACCCGGCGCGGCACAGCCGCATGCCCAGATCGGCATCTTCGGTCACGTTATGGGCATCCCACCCGCCCAGTTCGTCAAGCTTGTCACGTTTGAAAAACAGGGTCGTGCCGCCTAGCGGCACCACCAGCCCCAACTTGGCAATGCCCGGCAGGATCACCCGGAACCAACTGGAATATTCGATGGTGAAACAGCGCGCGATCCAATTGCTGCGCGGGTTGTAGTAATCAAGAATGCCCTGCAGGCAGACCACATCCTTGTCGACATGGGCAAAGCGTTCGACCACGCGTTCGATTTGATCGGGGGCCGGGGCATCCTCGGCATCCCAGACGCCGATGATTTCCCCTGCGCAGAAATCCAGCGCATAGTTCATCGCGCGCGGTTTGGTGGTCAGGTCGCCATGGGCAGGCACCTCGATCACCCGCATCCATGGGGGCAATTGGGTGGCCGCCAGGGTGTCGCGTGTCAGCGTGTCATGTTCCTCAAGCACAAGGATCACATCCAGCAGGGCCTTGGGGTAAGTCAGCCGCCCCAGCCGAGTTACCAGCGCATTGGCGATTTCCTTTTCGCGGAACAGCGGCACCAGAACCGACACCTTTGGCAATCTGCGATCCTGTTCCCCGGGCGCGAATGGTGCCTGCGGGGCGGTGAGCAGACGGTTGTTGGCCACACTGGAGGCAAAGGCCGTCAATCGCAGCACTGCAAACATCGACAGCGTGACAATCGCCACCAGGCTCAGCACACCAAAGGCGACCACCGGGGCCGCCAGCAGGGCGACAAGACAGACCAGCAGCAACATCGGCAGGACAAGGGGCGGCGCGGATTGCCACGACCGGCAGCTGAACTCCAGCGGGACCCGGTTGCCTGCCCCGCGGGCCAAGGGCTCTGCGTATTGTTGGGCAAGGACCGCCATGATCTGCTCTTCGGGGGCCAGAACCGGAGTGACGGTCGCGAACCGGTCGTGCAGGTGTGTGGCCACCTCGGCGAACCGGTCTGGCCGGGCGGTGGCGACCAGAATGGTGTCGCCGACGCGCCGCCACGGCACCACCCGATGTGTCAGCCAGATGTCATGGGGCAGGCGGGCCGACAGGGCAGGGTCGGGCGGCGTGTTAATCAGATCGGCGCGCTCAATTGCGTGCTGTGTGGCCAGCGTGTCCAGAATGATGTCGCGGTCGGCCCAGCCTTCGGCCATCAGGATTTCGCCCAGTGGCGCGCCCAGGCGCATTTGAAGGTGCAGCGCCCGGACCAGTTGATCGGGCGTGATGGCGCCGCGTTCCACCAGCATGCGGCCCAGAGGCCGGTGCCGGGGTAGGGCAGGGGCATCCCGGTGCGGTTCAACCAGCCGGAGCGATTGCAATTCCATTTCGCCTTCCAACACAATAACTTGCGTCAGACTTGCGCCGCTATGGTTAAGACAAGGTTAACCGTGACAGACCACGCCCCGGGGCGTGGCACATCTGCTCAGGCCGGGGTTCTGGCCGCCATCGCATCGGCGAACCGTTCGAACAGGTAGAAACTGTCCTGCGGGCCGGGGCTGGCCTCGGGGTGGTGCTGGACCGAATAGACCGGGCGATCGGCCATGCGGATTCCGCAGTTCGATCCGTCAAACAGCGACCGGTGGGTTTCAACCACACCGTCCGGCAGGGATTGTGCATCCACGGCAAACCCGTGGTTCATCGAGGTGATTTCAACCTTGCCGGTTTCCAGGTCCTTGACCGGATGGTTGGCGCCATGGTGACCGTGGTTCATCTTGACCGTCTTGGCCCCCAGCGCCAGCGCCAGGATCTGGTGCCCGAGGCAGATGCCGAACACCGGGATGTCCGTCTGCTCCAGGACTTTTTGAATCATGGGGACCGCATAGACCCCTGTCGCCGCCGGATCGCCGGGGCCGTTGGACAGGAACACGCCATCGGGCTTGTGGGCCAGCACCTCTTCGGCGGTGGCGGTAGCGGGCAGAACGGTCACGTCGCAGCCCGCGCTGGCAAGGCAGCGCAGGATGTTGCGCTTGGCGCCGTAATCCACGGCGACGACCTTGTGCTTGGGGTTGGTCTGGGTGGTATAGCCCTGCGGCCAGGCCCACCGCATTTCATTCCAGTGGTAGGATTGCGCGCAGGTCACGTCCTTGGCCAAGTCCATACCCTCAAGCCCGGCAAAATCACGCGCTGCCGCGACAAGGGCCGCTACATCGAAATTGCCCTCGGGGTCATGGGCCAGCGCCACATGCGGCGCGCCCTGCTGGCGGATCGCGCGGGTCAGGCGCCGGGTATCGACACCGCCAATGGCAATCCGGCCGCGCCGGGTCAGCCATTCCTTGAGCGACTCGGCGCTGCGCCAGTTGCTGGGCGTGGTCGGGTCCCATTTGACGACCATACCCTCGGCCACCGGATCTCCGGTTTCATCGTCATCCGGGTTCACGCCCACATTGCCCACATGGGGAAAGGTAAAGGTCACGATCTGCCCGGCATAGGACGGGTCTGTCATGATCTCCTGATATCCGGTCATGGCGGTGTTGAAACACAGTTCGGCCACGGTCTGACCCGTGGCGCCAAAGCCGGTGCCGTAAAACAATGTTCCGTCCGCCAGGGCCAGACATGCGGTGGGCTTGGGCTGGGCTGCGGCGGGCATGGCGCGACTCTCCTGTGGGGCAAATTCACTGGTTTCTAAGAGCGCAGACAGGCGGGGTCAAGGCCACAGAAGAGCCGCTGTCCGCGTCCCGGAATTCCCGTGCAGATGCCGCGCCGGTAACGGTTGTGCCGGGCATTTTCATTGGGTATTGTCGGGGACTGGACGATCCATGGGGATGGAACGAAGAAATGGATATGCGCGCACGGGTCAATGCGGCCCTGAAACAGGCAATGCGGGACAAGGCGACAACGCGTTTGTCGACTCTGCGCCTGATCAATGCAGCGATCAAGGATCAGGACATTGCCGCACGGGGCGATGGCGGTGAAGACACCGGCGTCAGCGACGCACAGGTCCTTGCCATCCTTGGGAAAATGACCAAACAGCGCCAGGAAAGCGCCCGTGCCTATGAAGAGGGCGGGCGCCTTGATCTGGCCGAACGCGAACGCGAAGAAATCGGTGTGATCGAGGAATTCCTGCCGCGTCAGCTGGACGACGACGAAATCGCCGAAGCCGTGCGCGTCGCGGTCGAAACGACCGGCGCCGACTCGATCCGCGACATGGGCAAGGTCATGGCCGCGCTCAAAAGCAAATACACCGGTCAGATGGATTTCGGCAAAGTCGGCCCGATGGTCAAGAATCAGCTCTGCTCGGGCTGACGACTGGTCCGGGGCGATCAGCGCCGCAGATTGCGGAGCAGGTCATTGTAAAGTTCGATCCGCTCGTCCTCGGACAGAAATGCCCCGATCTCAACCTCGCGCCCGCCACCGCGCAGCGTGACATAGTGGGGCACGGGGCCGTCCTTGTCATGCATCTCGGGCGTGGCCCAGTACCGGTTGCAATCCCATTCCTGCGTGCCGCCCTTGGGGTTGTGACGGACCAGATGCGCGTGTTCCTCGGTCAACGTCAGAACCTCAAGGATTTGTGCATTGCGCCGGTTGCGTGACAGCGCAAACCACATGCCGGCCACCGCCAGCATCAGGAACGGCAAAAGCCCCCACAAAAGAACCGTCCCCAAAAGCGGGAACAACGGCAGCACGATCAGAGCAAAGGTGACACCGATAAAGGCCACGAACCCCTTGGGCGGCAGCGACTGGTGCGGCCAGAGGGTCAGCGTTTGATCGGGGTCGGAACTCGGGGACCATTCGTAAGGCATAGCGTAAATATAAGATCAGTTTTTCAGATTGAAACGGCGCAACAGCGACAAGACCAGCAGCGCGACAAAAACGATCATGCTGAGGTATATAAGCACAAGGGAAAAGGCGCTGATCTTTTCATATTGCGCGAGCTTTCCGGCAAATTCGGTGAACCGGTGCAGTGCCTCTCCACGTCGCATCAAGGTGTAGACACCAAGCTGCGGAATGACCGCCGCCACATAGAATCCCCAAAACACCGCCTGTGTCATACGCGGGTAATACAACGCCCCCCGTTTCTGCAGGGCCAGAACGATCAGGCCCAGACAAAAAAGACCGATGTCCATGCTGGTCGAGAAATACCCCTGTGACAGAACATAGCGCGTGGTGTGAAACCCGCCCGCGCCATCCGCCTGGGACAGCATGATCGAGCGATGGCCCATCCGGGCGCCCGGCACCAGAGTGATCAGGTTGACCAGAAACAAGGCCGCTGCCCCGCTCCAGTAAAGCAGGTGTACACGCCCGGCAAACAACTGAGCCGCAAGCGGCAGGCCGATCAGGACAATCAGGGACAGGGCAACGATAGTCATGTCTTTTCCGGTTCCAAAAACAAAGGGCCCCGACATCTGTCGGAGCCCTCTGCCTGTTTCGTTCAGCTCCCGCGCTTAGTGCGCGTGGCCCTTGTCCCATTCTTCCTGCTTGGGCAGGATTTCGAACGTGTGCTCGGGCGGCGGAGAGGGCAGGGTCCACTCCAGCGTGTCGGCATACTCGTTCCACGGGTTGTTCTCGGTGACGCGCGCGCCCTTACGCAGGGTGTAGAACATCACGCCAAAGAAGAACACGAAGGACGCAAAGGACAGGAACGCGCCCCAGCTCGACCACTGGTTCCAGTAGGCGAATGCCTCGGGATAGTCGATGTAACGGCGCGGCATGCCCTGACGACCCAGGAAGTGCTGCGGGAAGAAGGTCAGGTTCGCACCGATGAACATTGTCCAGAAGTGCAGCTTGCCTGCCCACTCGGGGTACATGCGGCCGCTCATCTTGGGCAGGTAGAAATAGATACCTGCAAAGATCGCGAACACGGCACCCAGGCTCATCACATAGTGGAAGTGCGCAACCACATAGTAGGTGTCGTGATAGTACCGGTCCACGGCAGCCTGGCTGAGAACGATCCCGGTCACACCGCCAACGGTGAACAGGAACAGGAAGCCAAAGGCCCACAGCATCGGGGTCTTGAGTTCGATCGACCCGCCCCACATGGTGGCAATCCAGCTGAACACTTTCACGCCTGTAGGCACCGCGATAACCATCGTGGCCAGCATAAAGTAAGCCTGCTGGTTCAGCGTCATGCCGACCGTGTACATATGGTGCGCCCACACGACAAAGCCCAGAGCACCAATCGCGATGATGGCCCAGACCATCGGCAGGTAGCCGAACACCGGTTTGCGGCTGAAGGTGGCGATCACGTGGCTGATGATACCAAAACCGGGCAGGATGATGATGTACACTTCCGGGTGGCCAAAGAACCACAGGATGTGCTGGTACAGGACCGGGTCACCGCCACCGGCAGGATCAAAGAAGGTAAAGCCAAAGTTGCGGTCCATCAGCAGCATGGTGATCGCGCCCGCCAGAACCGGCAGCGACAGCAGAATCAGCCATGCGGTGACAAAGATCGACCACGAGAACAGCGGTACCTTGAACAGGGTCATGCCCGGGGCACGCATGTTCAAGAAGGTGGTGATCATGTTGATCGCGCCTAGGATCGAAGAAGCACCCGAAACGTGGACCGCGAAAATCGCCAGATCCATCGACATGCCGCCTTCGTTGACCGACAGCGGCGGGTAGAGAACCCAGCCCACACCGGAGCCCAGCTGGCCATTGCCACCGGGCGACAGCACGGAACATACCGCCAGCGTGGTGCCGGCAACATACATCCAGAACGACAGGTTGTTCATCCGCGGGAACGCCATGTCCGGCGCGCCGATCTGCAACGGCATGAAATAGTTGCCAAATCCGCCAAAGAGGGCCGGAATAACCACGAAGAACATCATCAGGATGCCGTGGCCGGTGATCAGAACGTTCCAAAGGTGCCCGTTGGGCGTACATTCTGCCGCAGAATCGGCGAACATGCGCGCGCCTTCCAGGCACATGTACTGAACGCCTGGTTCCATCAGCTCAAGCCGCATGTAAACCGTAAACGCGACCGAGATCAGGCCGACAAAGGCCGAAACGATCAAATACAGAATACCGATGTCTTTATGGTTGGTGGACATGAACCAGCGGGTGAAGAAACCGCGCTGGTTCTCATGCTCGTGACCATGAATGGCTGCGTCTGCCATTTGGTGCCTCCTGCTAAACTGTGAACGCACAAAGGGAGCCCCGATGCACGTGTATCCATTCAGGTTTTAGAATGACAACGGGGGTGCTTCAATGGTGGATGTTGATCTGGATCAAGATAAATTGCCGCGCCCCCCTAAAAGTCTCATGCCTTATGCCAGCCGAAATTGCCGGATTCTGCCGTGCACCGGATAAATTGCGCAACCCCGGCGCTTGACCATATGAGTGCCGCGCCGCACAACAAAGCGACGGCATAACCAAAGGACCACAGGGCAATGCAATACGATTCCGACAATATCTTTGCCAAAATCCTGCGCGGCGAAATCCCCTCGACCCGGGTATACGAGGATGATGACACGCTGGTATTCATGGACATCATGCCCCGCGCCGATGGTCATTGCCTTGTGATTCCGAAAACCCCTTGCCGCAATGTGCTGGACGCCAGCCCCGACCAATTGGCCGCCGTGATGAAAACGGTGCAGAAGATGGGGCATGCCGTGATCAAGGGGCTGGGCGCGGATGGCGTGACCATCCAGCAGTTCAACGAGGCCGCGGGCGGGCAAGAGGTATTCCATCTGCATTTCCACGTTCTGCCCCGGCACGAAGGTGTCCGCCTGCGCCCGCCGGGCAACATGGGCGATATGGACCAGATTGCGGCTATCGCTGGGAAAATCCGCGCCGCGCTGGACTGACCTTAGGAAAACGCACGGGCATCGCTGTTCTGGCCGTACTGGTGCTGGCGGCGTTGATCTTTGTCACCATGTTCATCTGCGTGACGCCGGTGAAATGGCCCTATTACACACCTCGCATGGCCGGGCCGAGGTTGTCGATAACGCGCCCCGTTTCCTGCCGCGTCAGGGCATGGCGCTCTATGCGAAATTCCCATTGGCCGAGGGCGCCTAAGTTCGCATTCACACCAATTGCTATCCGCTCGAACGCAGCGGCGTACAGCCCTGCGGCGTCGTGCTGCGCTTTTTCAATCCCTATGACGCCGAGATCGCCTTTGCCGATGATCCGGTTTCGATCACGGGGCTCGAGGGCGAGGACCTGATCAACCTTGCCTTCTACCGCGAATATCAGGAAAAATTCGTTAAATATCAGGGGTTTGGGTCCCGGGTGGATGGCGACAGGATGACCTTGCGATACGCGCGGATCAATACGCTGTCTCTCAAACCCATCGCCTTGCCGGCGACATTCACGGTCAACTTGCCCGCGCTTGTGATCAATGACACCACCGTTCCGGTGCCGCCGGTCGGTTTTCACCGCACCGACGATCTGACCTGTCTCGGGATGTTCATCAACTTCTAGACCGCCGCCCACACCGGCCTAATGTGCGCCGCTGCAATCGTCGTGGTCGGAAAATGCGTGCAGCACGGCGCAGATATGGGCGGATTGTCCATGAGCGTGGTGCCCGTCGCAGGCGTTGGTGATCCGGTCCAGTTCCGCCTCAAGGCGCTGCAGCCGCGCAATGCGGGCGCGCAGCCCGTCGCGCTGGCGGCGCGCGATCTCATGCGCCTGATTGAGCTTTTCCCCGCTCGCCCCGTCCAGCGAAATCAGCGCCGCCACATCGGTCAGGGGTAACCCCAGATCGCGGGCGTGGCGGATGAACGCCAACCGGTCCAGCGCCGCCTGGTCGTATCGGCGCTGATTGCCGGCACTTCGCTCGGGCAGGGGCATCAGGCCCTTGTCCTCGTAAAACCGTATGGTGGGGATCTTGACGCCCGTCCGCCGCGACAGTTGGCCAATTGAAAACATGGCGCATTTTCCTCTTGAACCTCTAGCGACTAGAGGGATTACATAAACCCGGTCGCTCAGCAAGGAGGGCCCAATGCCCCACGATCACGCCCACCATCATCACCACCACATAGACCCCGCAACGGGGGATGCCCGCGTCGCCTGG
Organism: Arenibacterium sp. CAU 1754; assembly: GCF_054482635.1. Classification (NCBI taxonomy): domain Bacteria; kingdom Pseudomonadati; phylum Pseudomonadota; class Alphaproteobacteria; order Rhodobacterales; family Paracoccaceae; genus Arenibacterium; species Arenibacterium sp. CAU 1754. The sequence goes on along the minus strand of NZ_JBTLRG010000001.1, from coordinate 1,107,758 downwards.
GCGGTGGCGGTCAACATGGGGCTGACCCTGGCGCAGATCATTGGCGGCATCCTGTCGGGGTCACTGGCGCTGATCGCGGATGCGTTGCACAACTTTTCCGACGCTGTGGCGTTGATCATCGCCTTTTTCGCGCGCCGCATATCGCGCCGCCCCTCCAGCGCCACGATGAGCTTTGGTTATGCGCGGGCCGAGGTGGTTGCCGCATTGATCAACTATACCACGCTGATCGTGCTGGCCTTGTATCTAATCTACGAAGGCATCCTGCGCGCCCTTGACCCGCAACCCATCGACGGCTGGCTGGTGGTCTGGGTGGCGGTCATCGCGCTCTCGGTCGATCTGGCGACTGCCGCGCTGACCTATTCCATGTCCAAGGACAGCATGAACATCCGCGCCGCGTTCCTGCATAATCTGGCCGACGCCATGGGCTCGGTCGCGGTGATCGTCGCGGGGACGCTGGTCATTCTGAAAGGGTGGACCTGGGTCGATCCGTTGGTCACGCTGATGATCGCCGCCTATATCCTGTGGCACGTCTGGGTCGAAATCGGCGGCGTGATACGGGTGCTCATGCTGGCCAGCCCGCCGGGCATCGACCCTGAAACCGTCGCCAGCGCGATCAGCGACATGTCCGGTGTCCTGGACGTGCATCATCTGCACCTGTGGCAGATGCATGAACATGTGCCGGCGCTGGATGCGCATCTGGCCATCGAAACCGGAGAATGGAGCGAAGCCGACCGGATCAAGGATGCGGTCAAGGACATGCTGTGTGACCGCTTCGGCATCTGGCATTCAACGCTCGAACTGGAATGTGCGCTACACATGTGCAAGGCGCCATCCCGTTTCGGGCATCGCGACCGCCCGATCACATGAAAAAAGCCGCTTCGGTGTGACCCGAAGCGGCGGTCTTTGTGAAAAAATTTGGCCGGGGGTAAACCCGACCCTTAAATAGATTTATAAAACTCGTCACTCACGAAAGGAACGATGGGGTCACACTACGGATTGATCATGAAGGCTACATGACCCATATGGGTCAAAATTTTAATTGTTGGTAAAAATGCCGCTTTAAACAGTGAACACAATATGGCGTTGGGAGCGGACCATCAGGGACAGTCTCAAAATATTCGATCCGGACGCGGATACGCGCGATCGCGTGATCGCCGCGATTTATGAAACGGTCATCCGTCCTGAACTCTATGATGCATTCATGGATGCCTGGGACGATCATATTCAGGCCGTTCTGACAGCCCAGAACATCGATACCATCGACGGGACAGGGGATGGCGACAACCTGCGCATTGATCCCGAACTCAAGGCGCATTTCACCCGCGCCTATCAGATCCTCGAACAAATCGGCCGCAAGACCCCGCAATCCAGCATCATGGATCAAATTAGCGCCGCGTCCGGCTTTGCGCTCTTGATCGATGCCGCCGGTCAGGTGGTCGCGGCAAGCACTGCCGCCAGCAACGTTTTGAAAGGCGCGCTGCACCTTGACGGGCTGCGCGAACAACTGACCGCCAATTCCGCCGACCTGCTCGACACGTTGCTGGGCGAGGTTCAGCTTGGCAAGGACACAGCCGCCCCGGTCGTTCTGTCGACCGGGATCGTGCCTCGCCACCTGATGGCGCGCGTGACCCCGGTGACGACACCCGCGGGCGCAACCCGCCCCATGGTGATGGTGGAAGCGCTTGAATACCGTTGGAGCGATCAGGCCGAACGGATGCTGGTCAATTCCTTTGCCCTGTCACGCGCCGAAGTCGATATCGTGCGCAACCTGCTGGCCGGGCACAGCCTGCGTGAAATCGCGGCTCAATCGGGCCGGTCCGAACACACGGTGCGCAACCAGGCCAAGGCGGTTCTGGCCAAGACGGGCGCGCCGGGGCAGGTCGATCTGATCCGGCTGGTGGTGTTCCTGATCAATCAGGAGGGCAGCACCCGCCCGGTCAACGAGGAAAACGCCGCCCTGCGGGACGAGATCATGCGCATGTCCACCGGGCTGGACATGCAGGTCATCCACATGGGGCCCGAAAACGGATATCCGGTGCTGTTCCTGCATGGGATGCTGGATGGCACCGCGCCGCTGCATTTCTTTCAATCCGAATTCAAGCGCCGCAAGCTGCGCGTGATCGCGCCGGTGCGGCCGGGCTTTGGCCGTTCGCAGCCGGTGGCGCGTGCCGATCAGGCGCTGGACTTCTTTACCGACCACCTGATCGAATTGATCGAGAAGACCGGCGTGAAACGCCCGGTCATCTTCGGCCATCTTGGCGGGGCACTCTTCGGGCACATCCTGACCTGCCGCCTGGGCAAACGGGTTGCGGGCATGGTCGGCGATTGCGGCGTTTCCCCGATCGTGCGGCTCAGCCAACTGGCCCGGATGGCCCCGCGCCAGCGGGTCGTGGCCTATACCGCCCGGTTCGCGCCAGCCTTGCTGCCCACGGTGCTGCGCGCCGGTATTGCCCAGATCGACAGCAAGGAAGTGCATGATTTCACCGAGGCTCTGTTCAAGTCCGGCTCGCAGGAGCATCAGGTGATGACCCGTCTGGATCTGGCCGAATTGTTCGCAACCGGACTGTCCTTTTCCATCGAACAGGGTCACATCGGCTTTGCCACCGACAGCCATTATGTCGTGCGCGACTGGAGCCGCGAAATCGACCGGCTGGACACCCGTGTGATCTATGTCGCCGGGGCGCATGATCCGGTCAACAACGTGGCAGATGCTGTTGCCGCGATGAAAAACCGCCCCAATGTCGAGGTCCGCGTGATCGAGGACGCAGGCCAGTTGCTGTTCTTTGAACGCCCCGATCTTGTTTTCGATGCCATCCGCGAAGTGATCGACACAGCGGCCCGGGCCTGAGCGGGTCCGGCGGTCCCGGCAGCTGCGTCCTTGTCAGACGGGTAAATCGGGTACACGATTGCCCATTGGTTCTGCTCTTTGAACCAATGCCCATTATTTCAGGAGTTTTTCATGACCTTATCTGTTGCCCGCCTCTTGGCGCTGGCGTCCTGTGTCAGCCTGTCGGCCTGTGACACGCCGACCAGCGGCGATGGCAAATCACGCACACTCGTCGTGCAGAATTTGGGCGAAACGCCTGTCATCGGGTTTTATGCCGCACCAGCCTCAGCGGGCGCATCCCGGGTGGACCTGATGCCCGGCGCCGGTTTTATCGCTCCGGGCGCGGCCAGGGCCTTTAATCTGGATGACGGCAACGGGACATGCATATTCAACCTGCGGGCCAGTTTTGCCAGCGGCGTCGACACTGAGATGCGCAATGGCAATATTTGCGAGGCGATTGCCAACGGGCAGGCGTGGCTTGTCAGCGATCAGCCAAAATCCTGATCTGCGCCCCTAGGGATCAAGAGACATGATCCGGGGACAACTGGTGCCATAGCCCCGGCACGGATCACACCGCGTGCATGTCACCGAAAACCGGGTCAAACGTGCGTTTCAGCGCCACGTCGAGATCATCCATGGTCACCGGCAGACCCAGATCGACAAGGCTGGTGACCCCGTGTTCGGTAATGCCGCAGGGCACGATCCCTGAAAAGTGCTCCAGATCGGGATCGACGTTGATGGAAATGCCGTGAAAGCTGACCCATTTGCGCAGGCGGATACCGATTGCGGCGATCTTGTCCTCGGCCTTGGCCCCGCTGGGGGTCAGCGGTTTGTCATCCCGCTCGACCCAGACGCCGACGCGCCCTTCGCGGATATGGCCGGTGACGTTGAACTGATCCAGCGCGTCGATCACCCAGGTTTCCAGCTGTTGCACAAACCGGCGCACGTCGTGCCCCCGCTTGCCTACATCCAGCATAACGTAAACCACCCGCTGGCCGGGACCGTGATAGGTGTATTGCCCGCCGCGCCGCGCCTCATACACTGGAAACCGGTCCGGGTCGGTCAGATCCTCGGGTTTCGCACTGGTTCCGGCGGTGTAAAGGGGCGGGTGTTCCAGCAGCCAGATACATTCCTCCGCCGTGCCCGCCGCAATCTCGGCCACGCGCGCCTCCATGACATCAAGCGCCTCGGCGTAATCGGTCAGCCCGTCTGTGGTGATCCATTCCATGGCAGCCTGCTTAGCGTCCGGCGCAGCGAGGGGAAAGGGGTCAGGCGGCCTCGGCCAGGCACCGGCGCAGCAGCTCGGCGTAGTTTTCGACCCCCTGGGCGCCGGTCATCAGGTATTTCTCGTCAAACACCATGGCGGGCACCCCGCTGATTCCCCGCTGCGTCCAGAATGCCTGTTTCTCACGTGTGCTGTCGGCAAGGCCGTCGCTCTCCAGAACCTGCCGCGCCGCATCGGCATCAATCCCGACCGATGCGGCGACATCCACCAGAACGTCCTGGTCCGAGACATCGCGCCCGTCGGTGAAGTGGGCGTGAAAAAGGGCCAGCTTCAGAGGGTGCTGCAGCCCCTGGGCCAGCGCAAAGTCCAGCAGTTGATGGGCCTTAAACGTATTGACGATGCGGCTGTCGGGCGAGAACCGGAACTCAATGCCCAAGGATTGACCCAGCGCGACCAGATGGGCCCGGTTCTGCGCGGATTGCTCGGGCGTTGCGCCATATTTTTCGGCGATATGTTCGGCCAGGTTCTGCCCTTCGGGCGGCATCGTCGGGTTCAACTCGAACGGATGCCAGCGGACCCGCGCGCCCATGCCCGTGACCGCCAGTGCCTGTTCCAGTTGGCGAAAGCCGACAATGCACCAGGGGCACATCACGTCCGATACGATGTCGACCTGGACCACTGGGCCTGTGTCGGGTTTGTTTGTCTGGGGTGTGCTCATCCGCGGCACCTTTTGTTTGTCGGGCCTGCCGAGACTTGGCGCTGGGCTGTTGAAATGCAACCCGGACCCGGCGGAATGGCACAATCGTGATCGCCTGGGTGCCAAGGTCAATTTTCGGCTTCACATTGATTGACGCGCGGTCTATAGCCCTGCCTCACCAAGCCTTGGTTTGCGGCCGTGGCGGAATTGGTAGACGCGCAGCGTTGAGGTCGCTGTGGGGTAACACCCGTGGAAGTTCGAGTCTTCTCGGCCGCACCAAACTCTCCCAGGAACACTGTGGAAATCTCTGACGCCTGTCGTGGGTACGCGCCTCCTGTGTCAAACGGGGCCGGTGCGTATTGGGTCGGGCAGGGCGTCGGGCAGCGCCCCGACCAGTCGCGCGGCGGATTGCAGGGCAACGACATAGCCATAGGCACCCATCCCGCAGATCACTGCTGTCGCGGCGGCGGACATGATCGAATGGCGATGTGCCTCATCACGCGCATGAATGTTGGTAATGTGCAGCTCGACGATCGGTTTGGAAAATATCCGCAGAGCGTCCAGCACTGGAACAGAATGAAACGACAAGCCGGCGGGGTTGATGATCAGCGCATCGGCGCTGAGCCTTGCCTCCTGTATCCAGTCGACCATGATGCCTTCGTGGTTGGTCTGGCGAAAATCGATTTCGGCGTCAAGTATCGGGGCGAGCGCCTGACAGCTGGCCTCGATCGCCGCCAGCGTGGTTGATCCGTAGATTTCGGGTTCCCGCTCGCCCAAAAGGTTCAGGTTTGGGCCGTTCAAAACGGTAAGGTTCTTTGTCATTGCTCGCTCCGATCTTGCATATGCGCAAACCGTAAGAGCGTCGCCCGGCCCTTGCCAGCCGATTATGGAAATCCCTTTCGTCCCGCACGCCCCGTCAGAGAGAAAGCAGCCGTTTCAGACGATCTGGCAGATCACGCAGGGCAAGCGACGGCACGACCCAGTCCGCCTCCGTGAAATCCTCGTGCCGGGTATAAGCGGATGGTGTGACCACAACCGGCATATTGGCCCCCTTGGCCGACCGCAGCCCATTGGCGCTGTCCTCAAAGGCCAGCGTTTCCGGACCTCTCAGCCCCAGACGTTCCAGCGCCAACAGGAAAACATCGGGTGCGGGTTTCTTGTGGGACACCTCATCCCCGGCGGCGATCACGTCAAACAGGGTCTCGGCCGGAATGCCCCATGTGGCCATGCACAGGGCATCGACATTCGGGCGGTTGGTGGTGGTGGCGACGGCCACGCGAAGGCCCAGATCACGGACATGGGCAATCAGATCGGCCACGCCGGGGCGCAGCGTCAGACCGCCTCCGGAAAGGATCCGGCCATAGAGCGCGGTCTTTTTCCGGTGCAAGCGGGCAATTCCATCGTCATCCGGACCAGTGCCCATTTGGTCGCGAAAGGCTTGCATCCGCTCTTTGCCTCCTGTGGTCCGTAACAGCCGGGTGTAATCCTCGACGCTCCAGGTCCATTCCAGACCAGCCTCGGCAAAGGTCTCGTTGAAGGCGCGGCGATGGGCCTCTTCGGTTTCGGCCAGTGTTCCGTCAACGTCGAACACCAGCGCCTTTGGCGTCATTTCAACATCTCGGCGATCAGATCCGGCAGGACCGCGAAGTCATCGAATGTCGCTGCGTGGGGCAGCGCGTCGACCGGGGTCTTGCGATAGCCTTGGGTGAACAGCAGGAACGGCACATGCGCGCGGTCGGCGGTTTCGGCATCCACCTCGCTGTCACCGACATAGAACCTCGGTCCATCAGTCAAAGCCTCAAAAGCGGCGTGCAGCGGTGCGGGATCGGGTTTGCGCCGGGGCAGGCTGTCGCCGCCGATCACCGCATGAAACTGATCAAAAGCCATGTCGTCCAGAATGGCGCGGGTGGGGACGACCGGTTTGTTGGTGCACAGCCCCAGATGGTGGCCTGCATCCAGCAGGAATTTCAGCGTCTCGTGGACACCCGGATAGGGGCGTGTCAACGTGCTGCTGTCTGCGTTGTAATGTGCGAGCACCCGTTGTGTCAGCGCATCATGGCGGCCCTTGTCCAGCCCGGTTTCCTGCATTGTCAGCATCACCAGATGCGGCAACCCATTGCCGATGAACGAGGTCACCGTGGCCAGATCAAGCGCGGCGAGACCTTCCTCGTCCAGCATCTTGTTGACGGCTGCATGAATGTCGGGCGCGCTGTCAATCAGGGTGCCGTCGAGGTCGAAAACGATTGCGGCGCTCATGCTTCTTCTTTCCATTTGATGGAACAGCCCATCGAGGCGATCTGATCCTCGGGGCCCTTGCCCGTTTCAGCCACCTGTTTCATCGCCTCGAACAGATCACGGCGCAGATCGGCGGGGCCTTCTTCGCGGCGCGAGGCATCCAGACGTCCGCGATATTGCAGTTCCATATCGGCGTTGAAGCCGAAGAAATCGGGCGTGCAGGCGGCGTCATAGGCGCGCGCGACGGACTGTTTTGCGTCATAAAGATAGGCAAAGGGAAAATCGCGCTCTTGGGCCATTTTCTTCATGTTGTCAAAGCTGTCGGCGGGATAGCTGACCGCGTCATTGGCCGAAATCGCCACCACGCCCACCCCAAGCGCCTGCAAATCGCGCGCATCGCGGATGATCCGGTCAAGCACGGCAAGAACATAGGGGCAATGGTTGCAGATGAACATGACCAGCGTGCCGTTCGGCCCGGCCACATCCGACAGGCTGACCTGCCGCCCGTCGGTGGCGGGCAGAGTGAAATCGGGGGCTTTCCAGCCAAAATCGCAGACAGGGGGCGAAACGGCCATTGTACGGCTCCTTCGGGGTTCAGGCGGCTTTGCAGGCCGAGGTGGCGGCGTTGCGAATGGCGGTGATATTGTGCCCATAGGGCGCGGGATCGGCCACCGACCCACCCCGGAACACCGCCGATCCGGCGACCAGAACATCGGCGCCCGCCTCGGCCACCAGGGGGGCGGTGGTCGGGTCGACGCCGCCATCGATTTCGATGTGGATCGGACGGTCACCGATCATCGTGCGAAGCGTTCTGATCTTGTCGATCTGGCTGTGTATGAACTTCTGACCGCCAAACCCGGGGTTCACGGTCATCACGCAGATCAGATCAACCATATCGAGCAGGGGGGCGGCGGCCTCGGCCGGGGTGCCGGGGTTCAATGCCAGACCGGCCTTGCATCCGGCCGCGCGAATGGCCTGCAAGGTGCGGTGGATGTGGGGGCCGGCCTCAAGATGGGCGGTCAGGAAATCTGCGCCCGCTTCGGCGAAGGCGTCGATATAGGCATCCACCGGGGAAATCATCAGATGCACGTCCATCACCGTTTTCACATGTGGGCGGATGGCGGCGCAGGTGGTCGGACCAAAGGTGATGTTGGGCACGAAATGCCCATCCATCACATCCACATGAACCCAGTCGCAACCCTGTGCCTCGATCGCCTGGATCTCTTGTCCGAAGTTGGCGAAATCGGCGGAAAGGATCGACGGGGCGATCTTGATGGAACGGTCAAAGGTCATGTCTGTTCTCCTGTCTGGCAAGGGTCGTCATGATGGGCCCAGAGGTCGACGCCCCGGCTGAGGCGCCCGCGAAAGGGCCCGGTCCACATCCGGTGCGGCAAAGCTGTCTGGCGCATTGTCGGACCTGATCGCCCTGCGGTAAAGCCGCGAAATGTCACTGCGCGCATTGCTTCTACGTCAGATCCGCAATTACGCTCAATCAGCGGGTTCCGTTTCGGTGCGATCCACGTCCAACCCGCCCTGAAACACGCGGCTGGGGCGAATATCATCCTCGGTGATCGTGCTGAGCGCGGTGGCATCCAGCGGCCCGGCATTCGATTGAAACAGGCGGTTGGCCTGGCGCAAGCGCGCGCGATCCAGCGCGTTGCGGATCGACCGGGCGTTGGCGAAATGGGGCTGCTTTCGGCGCAGCGCGATATAGTCATCCAGCGCCGCCTGTCCGCCCGCATCCAGCACATAATTCTGATCATCCAGCATCGAGTGCGCGATCTCACCCAACTCGGCATTCGTGTAGTCGGGAAATTCGATATGGTGCGCGATGCGCGACCGGAACCCGGGGTTGGCGGAAAAGAACTTGTCCATCCGGTCCGCATAGCCGGCCATGATGACCACCAAATCGTCGCGGTTGTTTTCCATGACCTGCAACAGGATTTCGATGGCTTCCTGCCCATAGTCGCGTTCGTTGTCGGGCTTATAGAGGTAATAGGCCTCGTCGATGAACAGCACGCCGCCCATCGCCTTTTTCAGCACTTCCTTGGTCTTGGGCGCGGTGTGGCCGATGTACTGGCCCACCAGATCGTCGCGGGTAACGCTGACCAGATGTCCCTTGCGCACGTATCCCAGACGATGCAACAGCCCGGCCATTTTCAGCGCCACGGTGGTCTTGCCGGTGCCCGGATTGCCGGTGAACGATATATGCAGGGTCGGGGTTTCCTGGCTGAGGCCCATGTCGCGGCGCGCGCGGTCCACCAGCAACAGGGCGGCGGTTTCGCGGATGCGCTGTTTGACCGGTGCCAGACCGATCAGTTCCTCGTCCAGTTCACGCAACACGTCGGCCACGCCCGAGGATTCATACTCGGCAGCCAGATCGACGGTCGCGGGTTTCGGGGTGTCTGTTTCTGCGTTCATGTTATCAAGCCTCGATCAGGGGGTGCGCCGCGCCTTCCGGACAGGATGGAAGGCACGGCGCGGGGGGAGCAAGTCAGGCGCGGACGTCCCACGCGTATTTCTGACTGCGGCCCTCATGTTCGGTCCGCTGCATGTGAATGCGCGGCTCGTCCTTGGGGCGGTTGACGATGAAGGACATCATCACCGTTTCAAACCCGCGGGTGTCTTCAAAGGCCTGCATGCGGATGTAGCTGTCGCCGTGCACCTTGCGGCAATCGTCCAGCTCCATCATTGCGCCCTTGGCGTCGCGCAGGTCGAACATGGGGTGGCCCCACATTTCCCAATAGGTGTTCCGGGGGTGGGGATCGTCCGTGTATTCGATACTGACGGCCCAGCCCTTTTCCAGCATGTATTCCACCTGCGCGGTGATCTGGGCGTCATCCAGATCAGGCAGGTACGAAAAGCATCCTTGTGTGATACGCATCTTGAGGTCTCCTTACATTGCCGAGGTTTCGAGCGGCACGAAGTCGGACGTGTCGGTCGACGTGTAGTTGAAGGTGATGTTGCCCCAGGTTTCGAGCGCCGCCTCAAGCGGTTTGCACCACTTGGCCGCCGCCCGCAGGATTTCGGGGCCTTCGTTCTTGATGTCGCGGCCTTCGTTGCGGGCCAGGACCATCGCCTCAAGGGCGACGCGGTTCGCCGTGGCACCGGCCTGAATGCCCATCGGGTGACCGATGGTGCCGCCGCCGAACTGCAGAACGACGTCGTCGCCAAAGAGATCGAGCAGTTGGTGCATCTGACCGGCGTGGATGCCGCCCGATGCCACCGGCATGACCTTTTTGATATCGGCCCAGTCCTGTTCAAAGAACAGACCGCGGGGCAGGTCGATCTCGTTATGGGTTTCACGGCAGACGTTGTAGAAACCCTGAACCGTCAGCGGATCACCTTCCAGTTTGCCCACGGCGGTACCGCAGTGCAGGTGGTCGACACCGGCCAGGCGCAGCCACTTGGCAATCACGCGGAAGCTGATGCCGTGGTTCTTCTGGCGGGTGTACGTGCCGTGGCCCGCGCGGTGCATGTGCAGGATCATGTCGTTGTCGCGGCACCACTTGCTGATCGACTGGATAGCGGTCCAGCCGATGATCAGATCGACCATCACGATGACGCTGCCCAGCTGTTTGGCGAACTCGGCGCGGGCATACATCTCTTCCATCGTGCCGGCGGTGATGTTCAGGTAGTGGCCCTTGACCTCACCGGATTCCGCGCTGGCCTTGTTCACGGCTTCCATGCAGTAGAGGAACCGGTCACGCCAGTGCATGAAGGGCTGTGAGTTGATGTTCTCGTCATCCTTCATGAAGTCGAGCCCACCCTTGAGCCCCTCGTAAACCACGCGGCCATAGTTCTTGCCCGACAGGCCCAGCTTGGGTTTGGTCGTTGCGCCCAGAAGCGGCTTGCCGAATTTGTCCAGGCGCTCGCGCTCGACCACCAGACCGGTGGGCGGGCCTGCAAAGGTTTTGCAGTAGGCGACGGGAAAACGCATGTCTTCAAGGCGCGCGGCCTTGAGCGGTTTGAAGCTGAAGACGTTGCCGATGATCGACGCGGTCAGGTTGGCGATCGAGCCTTCTTCGAACAGGATCAGATCATAGGCCACGTAGGCGAAATACTGACCGGGGTTGTTCGGCACTTCCTCGACCCGATACGCCTTGGCGCGGTACTGGTCGCAGGCGGTCAGTCGGTCGGTCCAGACCACGGTCCAGGTTGCTGTCGAACTTTCCCCGGCAACGGCGGCTGCTGCCTCGATCGGGTCAACGCCTTCTTGTGGCGTGATCCGGAACAGGGCCAGCACGTCGGTGTCCTTGGGGTCGTAATCGCCGTCCCAATATCCCATCTGGGCGTATTTCAGAACGCCTGCTGCGTACCGTTCCTTGCCTTTGAGCTCTTTTGGATTGCTTTGCTTATTCATGGCCTCGTCTCCTTTTTTAAGTTTCAGGCCGCAACTGCGGTTTTGGTCTGGGGGTCCAGCGCGCCGCTGACATAGCGGCTGGCCATTTCGTCCATGCTGACGGGTTTGATCTGGCTGGCATGACCGGCGGTGCCGAAGCGTTCGAACCGGTCACGGCACAGGGTTTCCAATTCGTCCATCGCCGGGATGAGGAATTTGCGCGGGTCAAATTCCGTGGCTTTCTCGGTTGCCACCTTGCGGAACTGCGCGGTCATGGCCATCCGCTATCTGGACCGGATCGGGGGCGGACAGACCTTCAGCTATACCGAAATGGGATCGAACGAGACGATCAAACAGGCGGTGATTGCCGATCTGGGGGTCGCGCTGATTTCGGCCCATACGGTGATTGACGAACTGACGTCTGGCCGTTTGGCGCTGATCCAGGCCGAAAGCCTGCCGATCGAGCGGCAGTGGTTCGTCCTGCATCGTCGGGATCTAACCCTGTCCGGCGCAATGAACACGGTCTGGAGCGACATTGTCGAAGGCGCGCGGGTCATGCTGCGAGAAGAGGAAGTATCACGCCTGGTCGGGCGCAACGGGGTGCGGTCCGCGACTTGATAGGGTTCTCCCCTTTATTGATTGAAATCATACTGTGTATCCTTGCGGGCAGGCATAGTGCCGTAAATCTCCGTCCTCAATTGGGGCGGGTTGAAAAGGGACGCGCGCGGGATTATTCATATTCATAACAATGAATGTGTTAACATCCCGGACAAAGGGTGGATGATGTGATGATAAATCAGCTTTTCGGCGTGGCATTGGCGGTTCTGCTTCCGGTCACGGCCTGGGCCGCGGACACGGTGACCGTTGAACCAACCACAATCACGGAGTGGAAGGCGGTTTTTGGCCGGATCGAGGCACGCGACCGCATCCCGGCGCGGGCCCGGCTGGGCGGGACACTAATTGCAGTCGAGATTGCCGAAGGCACCCACGTGGAACAGGGGCAGGCAATCGCCACGGTCGTCGATGAAAAGCTGTCGCTGCAACTGGGGGCAATCGATGCCCAACTCAGCGCCTATCAGGCGCAGTTGGAAAATGCCCAGACCGAACTGACGCGCGGTGAAAACCTGTTGCAGCGTGGGGTGATCACCACCCAGCGACTGGATGCGTTGCGCACCGAGGTGGATGTTCTGGAAGGGCGTATCGGCGCGACCAACGCCGAACGCAGCGTGATAGAACAACAGGCTACCGAGGGCACGGTTCTGGCCCCCATCGCGGGCACGGTTCTGGATGTGCCGGTAACTTCAGGCTCGGTCGTGATGCCGGGCGAGGCGATTGCGGTGATCGGCGGCGGCGGGTTCTTCCTGCGCCTCGCCGTCCCCGAACGCCATGCGCATTTCCTTGAGGAAGGGGCCGATATCCAGATCGGCGCCGGCATGGACAGCCAGACTGGCGTTCTGGTCAAGATTTACCCGCAGATCGAAAACGGCCGGGTTATTGCGGATGTGGATGTGCCGGGGCTGGACACGCGGTTCGTGGACTCGCGGGTCCTGGTTCGGTTGCCAGTGGGCAGCGACGAGGTGCTGATGGTGCCCGCAGACGCGGTAAGCAGCCGTTTGGGGCTGGATTTTCTGACCGTGGCTGGTGCTGACGGCACGCCGGTCGAACGTACGGTCATCGTCGGGGAGCATCACAAGGTGGATGGCGCCGAGGTGGTTGAAATTCTGTCTGGCCTCAGCGCGGGTGAAACGGTGTTGATGCATCATGAGTGAGTCCGAAAAGCACACGACCCCGCTGGGCATTGCCGGGGGACTGACCCGCACCTTCATCCGGTCTGCCCTGACGCCGCTGATGATCCTGGCCGCCCTGGCCGTGGGTCTGGTCGCCCTGATCAGCCTGCCGCGCGAGGAAGAGCCGCAGATTTCCGTGCCCCTCGTCGACATTCACATTCAGGCGCCGGGTCTGCGCGCCGAGGATGCTGTGAAACTGGTGACCGAGCCGATGGAAACCATCGTCAAGGGCATCAACGAGGTCGAACATGTCTATTCCTCATCGCGCGACGATTACGCGATGGTCACCGCCCGGTTCGAAGTGGGCACCCCGGCGGACACTGCAATCTTGCGGGTTCATGACAAGGTACGCGCCAACATGAACCGCATCCCCGTGGGGATTCAGGAACCGCTCATCGTCGGGCGTGGCATTGATGACGTCGCCATCGTTGCCCTGACCCTGACCCCGGCCCACGGGGCCGAGGGCATCAGCGCCAATGACTTGACCCGCATCGCGCGGGAATTGCAGGTCGAGGTGGCCAAGATCAACGATGTCGGTCTGACCTATCTGGTCGGAGAATCCCCCGAAGCGATCCGCATCGCGCCCGACCCCGAGCGGCTGGCGCTTTATGGTGTGACGCTGCAACAACTGGCCGGAAAGGTCGAAGGCGCCAACCGGGCCTTTTCAACCGGGCTGATCCGCGACGCAGGCGAGCAGATCGCGCTGGTTGCCGGTCAAACGCTGAAGGCCCCGGCCGACGTGGCGAACCTGCTGATGACCGCCCGCGACGGGCGCCCCGTCTATCTGCGCGACGTGGCCGATGTCAGCTTTGTCCCGGATACCTCGGACAAGATCGTTGCCAATGTCACCCGCGATGCGGATGGCAATATTCATCGGTCGCCGGCCGTGACACTCGCCGTGGCCAAGCGGGCCGGGGCCAACGCGGTCGTCGTGGCCGAGGAAATATTGCACAGGGTTCATGCGCTGGAACATCAGCTGATCCCGGATTCGGTCCATGTGGAGATCACCCGCGACTATGGCGAAAGCGCGGATGAAAAGGCCAATGAATTGCTGTTCCACCTGGGGCTGGCGACCGTGTCCATCGTGGCGCTGGTTCTGTTCACCATCGGCTGGCGCGAAAGCATCGTTGTGGCCGTCGTGATCCCGGTGACCATCCTGCTGACGTTGTTTGCGGCCTGGACCATGGGCTATACGCTGAACCGGGTGTCGTTGTTTGCGCTGATCTTCTCTATCGGCATCTTGGTCGATGATGCCATCGTCGTTATCGAAAACATCGCCCGCCACTGGGCCATGCCCGATGACGCCGACCGCGTGACCAAGGCGGTGCGCGCCGTGGCCGAAGTGGGCAACCCGACCATCGTGGCCACGCTGACCGTGGTTGCGGCCCTGCTGCCCATGCTGTTCGTATCAGGGCTTATGGGCCCCTACATGAGCCCCATTCCGGCCAACGCCAGCGCGGCGATGATCTTTTCCTTCTTCGTGGCCGTCATCATCACCCCCTGGCTGATGGTCAAGGTCGCCGGAAACGCCCCTGTGCACGCCCATGACGACGCTGCCGGGCATGAGGGCGGGACCATGGGCCGGGTCTATTCGGCCGTGGCGCGTCCGCTGTTGGCGACCAAGCTGCGCAGCGGTCTGTTCCTGCTCATTGCGGTGGTGCTGTCCTTCGGCTCGCTTGGGCTGCTTTATACCAAGGACGTGACGGTCAAATTGCTGCCGTTTGACAACAAGTCGGAACTGTCGGTGGTGATCGACCTGCCCGAAGGGGCGGCGGTGGAAACCACAGATGCGGTGGCGCAGGCTGTCGCACGTGAGGTCCTGCAATTGCCCGAGGTCATTTCGGCCCAGACCCACGCGGGAGCGGCGGCACCGTTCAACTTCAACGGGTTGGTGCGCCACTATTACCTGCGTTCGGAGCCGCAACTGGGAGAGGTGCAAATCCTGCTGACCCCCAAGGGCGAGCGGGACCGCACCAGCCATGACATTGCGCTGGATATCCGCGCGCGTATTTCCGCGCTGGATGTCCCGCCCGGCACCAGCCTGAAAACGGTCGAACCGCCCCCCGGTCCGCCGGTCATCGCCACTTTGCTGGCCGAGGTCTATGGACCCGATGCCGAGGCCCGGCGGGTCGCCGCGACGCGTATTCGCGAGGCATTCCAGTCGGTACCCTTCATCGTCGATGTGGATGACAGTTTCGGCGAACGGCCACGCCGCTTGCGGGCGACGATTTCGACCGACCAGCTGGAATTCTTCGGGGTTCAGGAAAGCGATGTCTTCGCGACGCTGGCCATTCTGAACGCGGGGCAAACCGTCGGATATTCCCACCGCGGCGAAGGCCGCTATCCAATCCCCATCGTGGTGGAGCGCGACCGGGCCGACCGGGTGCTGGACGAGCGGTTCCTGTCCACGCCGATCCCGGCTAACGTTCTGCCCGGCGCGCGGGGTGTTGTCGAACTGGGCGATGTGATCGAGGTTGTCGAAGAGCGCGCCTCCTATCCGATTTTCCGCCACAACGGGCGTGCCGCCGAAATGGTCATGGCCGAACTGGCAGGCGATTTCGAAGCGCCGCTCTATGGCATGCTGGCGGTCGCGGATGTGCTGGATTCGATGGATTGGGAAGAGGGCACCAAGCCTGAAATCCGCCTGAACGGCCAGCCCGAGGACGAAAGCACCGTCACCCTGCTCTGGGATGGTGAATGGGAGGTGACATGGATCACCTTCCGGGACATGGGCGCGGCCTTTGCCGTGGCACTGCTGGGCATCTACATCCTTGTGGTGGCACAGTTCGGGTCTTTCAAGCTGCCGCTGGTGATCCTGACGCCCATTCCGCTGACCTTCCTTGGCATCATGGCCGGGCACTGGATGTGGGGCGCGCCGTTCTCGGCCACATCGATGATCGGGTTCATCGCGCTGGCGGGGATCATCGTGCGCAACTCGATCCTGCTGGTGGACTTCATCCGCCATGCGGATGAGACCGGAAAGACCAAGGTCGATATCCTGATCGAGGCCGGGGCAATCCGGTTCAAACCGATCCTGCTCACCGCGGTTGCCGCGATGATCGGGGCAGTGGTGATCCTGGCCGACCCGATCTTTCAGGGTCTTGCGCTGTCGCTGCTGTTTGGCTTGCTCAGCTCGACCATCCTGACGGTTCTGGTGATCCCGGCCATCTACCGGGTGTTCCGCACCTGATTGAACAGTCACGCCTCCGCCCGATTGAGGGTGGGGGCAGCGGCCTGACCAATGACACAACAGGCAAGCGGCCGGATCGGACTGCGAAAAGTGAGACGTGGGGTGTCACCCCAGCATATTGAGCCAGAACCACACGGTGAAGATACAGGCCCCGGTTGCAATCAGCACCGATGAGGCCGCGACACGTTTGGCGCGCCCGTACATATTGGCAAAGATATAGGCGTTGAAGCCGGGCGCCATGGCCGAGTTCATGACCGCCGAGCGAAAGAAATCCTGTTTCAGCGACAGGGCCGACCCGAATGTCCAGACCAGTGTCGGGTGCAGGATCAGCGACACAGAACAGACAAAGGCAATGGCGCGCAGATCGCCCTCGGGACGATACTGCACCAGCACGCCCCCCAGGGCGAACAGCGCACAGGGCAGAGCGGCTTGGGTGATCAGCCCCAGCGCGTCATCGGCCACGGCCGGGATGCTGACCCCGGTCAGATTGACGATAAACCCAAGGCCGATGCCGATGATCAGCACGTTCTTGAACATGGCCGTCAGAACCGACCCGGCAAAAGCACGAACCGATTTGCCGCGGGCGCGCACGAACTCCATCACCGTCACGCCGACGCCATAACAAAACGGGGCGTGGAAGGCGATGATGGCAAAGTTGCCGGTCAGGGCATCCGCGCCAAAGGCACGTTCGGTGATCGGCAGGCCCAGCAGGATCGAGTTGGAAAAGAGACAGCAGAAGCCGATGACGACGCAATCCTCCCAGTCCCGCTTGAACAGAAGGCGGGCGCCGGTCATGCCGAAGATGAAACACAGGATTGCGCCCGCATAAAACGCCCCGAGCAATCTGGGGTCGAAACTCTCGGCCAGATCGATATTCGAAATGGCGCGAAAGAGCAGGCAGGGAATGGCGAAGCCCTGGGTGAATTTCATCAGCCCTTCGATATGGGCAGAACTGAAATATCCCGCGCGCGTGGCGGCATAACCGGCCCCGATGACCAGAAAGACCGGCAGAATGACGTCGATCAGGCTTTGAAACATGGCGGGGTCCGGCATGGCAGGCCAGCTTCGGGAGCCTCCGGCGGGAGTTTATTTGGCAAGATGAAGCCGGGTGTGGTCACGAATGGGCCGGGAGCGTGATGGTCATGCCGTCAAAACCGGCGCTGACGTTATCCGGGGTTTCCGCACAGACCGTTTCATAGTCCAGATCGATATGCATGTTGGTCAGAATCGCGTTTTTCGGTTTGACCCTTTCGATCCAGTCCAGCGTCTTTTCCAGGTGGGCATGGGTTGGATGCGGATTGCGGCGCAGGGCATCGACGATCCAGTAGTCAAGGTTTTCAAGGTGCACCCAGGCCTCTTCATAGATTTCGGCCACATCCGGCAGATAGGCCAGGGATCCGATGCGGAACCCCAGCGAGTCGATCGACCCATGGCCAACGGTAAAGGGCTGCATTGCGATCGGGCCGCCGGCACCGGGGATTTCGAAACCACCTTTGATCGTCTTCATGTCCAGGATTGGCGGGTAGGGCGAGCCTTCGGGTTGCACGAAGGCATAGCCAAAGCGGGACAGGAGCGCGTTTTGCGTGTCGCCATCTGCCCAGACGGGCAGGCGCGCGCGCATGTTGAAAACGATCATGCGCAGATCGTCGATGCCGTGCACATGATCGGCGTGCGAATGGGTGTAGACCACCCCGTCCAGACGTCCGGTGGCGGTATCAAGCAGTTGGCTGCGCAAATCGGGCGTGGTGTCGATCAGCACGGTTGTCGTGCCCTGTTCCCCGATGCGTTCCACCAGAAGCGAACAGCGGCGACGGGTGTTTTTCGGGTTGTCGGGGTCACAATCGCCCCAATGGCCGCCAAGGCGCGGCACGCCGCCCGAAGATCCGCAGCCCAGAATGGTAAAGCGCATCTGGTCCATCAGGCGGCGGCCTTTCTGTATCGGGCGACCTTGGTGAAAAGACGCTCGAAGTTGGCCTGCGTCCGGGCGGCGAAGTCGGCGTAGTCCATGCCAAACACCTCGGCCCCGACGCGGGCGGTGTGGGCGGTATAGGCCGGTTCGTTACGTTTGCCGCGATGGGGCGGCGGCGCGAGATAGGGGGCGTCGGTTTCCACAAGGATCCGGTCCACCGGCGCGGCGGCGAAGATATCCCGCAACTCCTGGCTTTTGGGAAAGGCGGCGATCCCGGACATCGAGAGGTAAAACCCAAGGTCCAGCGCGGCGCGGGCCAGGCCGGCGGACGAGGAAAAGCAGTGCATCACGCAGGAATAGGCGCCGTTGGCATATTCCTCGGACAGGATGCGGGCCATGTCGTCATCTGCGGCGCGGGCGTGGATGATCAGCGGCAGGCCGGTTTCGCGCGCAGCGGCAATGTGAATGCGCAGCGATTTCTGCTGAATCTCGGCGCTGTCGGCAGTGTAATGGTAATCAAGCCCGGTTTCACCGATGCCGACGAATTTCGGGTGTTTGTCCAGGGCAACCAATTCGTCGACCGAGGCGAGTGGCTCTTCGGCGGCGCTCATCGGGTGGGTGCCGGCGGCATAAAAGACCGAGTCATGCGCTTCGGCGATGGCGCGCACTGCGGGTTCGTTTTTCAGCCGGGTGCAGATGGTCACCATCCGTGTCACACCGGCGGCGGCGGCATTGGCGATGATGGTGTCAAGCTGGCCTTCGAAATCGGGGAAATCGAGGTGGCAGTGGCTGTCGGTTATCTGCGGTTGGTCTGTCATTGGCCCCTGTGTGCGGGGTCAGCCCGCGGCGGTGTCCTGCATCTTGAAAACCGTATCTAGGACTAGGGCGGCGGGGTCAAGGTTCACCGCCTGTCCGTGACGGGCGCGGGCTGTGATCAGGGCCGAAGTTTCAGCCCAGGCGCGTCCCTTTTGCGGGTCGGCGGCAAGCCGGGCAAAGGTTTGTGCCTCGCCCGGCGCGGCCTCGGGGCTGGGCGGTGTGCCGGTGGCGCCGGTGCGGGCGAGCCGCGCCAGCGCAATGTCGATCAGGGTAAGCAGCAGTTCGAATTTTTCGGCCGCGCCACGCTGGGCGGCGGCATTGGCCAGCGCCAGCGCGCGGGGCCGGTCGAGACGGGGCAAGGTGCCCAGAATGCCGACAAGTTCGGCATAGATCTCAAGCCCGCCCAGCGAGATCAGCCGCAGCGCATCACCCACCGACCCACCGGCCAGCGCGGCCAGATGATCAGTGTTGGCGGGCAGGTCCGCCCCTGTCTGTTCCAGGGCGGCCTGCATGTCGGTCGCGTTCAGCGGCGACAGGCGCAGGGTGCGACAGCGCGACCGGATCGTCGGCAACAGGCGCGAAGGCTGGTGGGAGACGAGCAACAGTGTTGTGCGGGCGGGGGGTTCTTCCAGCATTTTCAGCAGGGCGTTCGCGGCGCTGGTGTTCATCTCGTCCGCGGCATCGACGATCACCACCCGGCGCCCGCCGTCGGTGGCCGACAGGCCAAAGAACCGGTTCAGCTTGCGCACGTCATCCACGACGATCTGGTCGCGCATGCGTTTGGTGTCGGTGTTGACGGACCGGGTGATGCAGACCAGTCCGGGTTCGCCCCCGGCGGCCATGCGGCGGGCCACGGGATGTTCGGGGTCGATATGCAGCGATGTGGGCGGGGCGCCGAACATGTCATCCCCTGCTGGTGCCGGTGTGGCCAGCAGGAACCGCGCGATGGACCAGGCAAGCGTTGCTTTGCCCACGCCGCGCGGGCCGGTCAGCAGCCAGCCGTGGTGCAGCCGCTCGGACGAAAAAGCATCAAGGAACGCCGCCTGCGCTGCATCCTGCCCGAAAATGCGCTGCGTTTCGCGCGGGTGCGGCGCACCAGGGGCCTGATCGGGAGGGGGGAAATCATCGCTCATGGCAGGGCCAGTGCTACTGTCGCGCGCACCTCGGCGGCAACGGTTTCAATGGCGCGCCCGCCGTCGATGACGTGGAACCGGTCGGAAAACTCATCCGCCAGAGCAAGGAATCCGCCGCGCATCTTGCGTTGCAGATCGGGGCCGAAATCCTCGAACCGTTCTTCGTGGCCCTTGCGCGACAGGGCGCGGTCAAGGCCGGTTTCCGGGTCCATGTCGATGAGAATGGTCAGATCCGGTTCGCGCCCGATCATCAAGGCGTGCAATTGGTCCACGACCGGGCGCAGATCGCCGCGCGACAGGCCCTGGTACATTCGTGTTGAATCGGCAAACCGGTCGCAGATCACGATCTTGCCTGCGGCCAGGGCTGGTTCGATGGTACGTTCCAGATGGTCGCGCCGGGCGGCTGTGAACAGCAAAATCTCGGTTTCTGCTGACCAGCGGTCCGGGTCGCCTTCGAGCACGAGGGCGCGGATTTCCTCGGCCCCGGGCGAGCCGCCGGGTTCCCGTGTCAACACCACGTCCCGCCCTTCGCCACGCAGGGTTTCTGCCAAAAGGCGCGCTTGGGTCGATTTGCCGGACCCGTCGATACCTTCGAAGGAAATGAAAAGACCGGCCACTTGCGACGGTGTCACGACGGGTTCGCCGGGCCGTTCGCGAACCGCGTCAAAAGCAGGTTGGCCGCCGTGCGAACCTTGACGAAAAACCCGCCGGTGGGCACCGCATTCTCGGCCACCAGCGGCAAGCGCATTTCGGGCAGTTCATCGCGGGTGATGACCAGTTCGGCCAGTTGCTGACCCTGCTGGATCGGCGCGGGAATGGGCCCGGAGTAAACCACCTCGGCCGCGATGTCGTCGCCGCCCAGAACCGGCATCAGGATCTTCATGTCCTCGGCAGGCACCAACCCTACCGATTGCTCCCGCCCCATCCAGACTTCGGCTTGGGCGATGGGCGTTCCGGCGCGGGCAACGATCTTTTCGGCAAATTGGCGAAACGACCAGTTAACGATGGCCGAGGCCTCCTCTGCGCGGCGGGTCACGCTATCCAATCCCGAGATCACGAAGACGACGCGCCGGTCACCCTGTTTGGCGGAGCCGACAAGGCCATAACCGGCCTCGACGGTGTGGCCGGTTTTCAGACCGTCCGCGCCAATATCAAGCTGCAACAGAGGGTTGCGGTTTTGTGTATTGCTGGGCGCACGTCCGTCAAAGGCAAATTCCTCTTCCGCGAACAGCGGATAGAATTCCGGGAAATCCTTGATCAGACGTTCGGCCAGAATGGCCAGATCATGCACCGACATGCGGTGCCCGGCCTGCGGCCAGCCGTTGGAATTGGTGAAAGTGGAATTCATCATGCCCATCTGCTTGGCGCGTTTGGTCATGTAGCGCGCGAAACCCGGCTCGCTGCCATCGGGGCTGAGCGCCTCGGCGATCACCGCACAGGCGTCGTTGCCGGACAGAACGATGATGCCGCGCAACAGGTCCTCGACCCGCACCTTGTCCTGGGTGTTCAGGAACATGGTCGATCCCTTGTAGCTCATCGCGTGTTCGGACACCGGCAGGCGTTCGTCCAGCGTCAGGCGGCCGTCGCGGATGGCCTCGAACGCCACGTACAGCGTCATCAGCTTGGACATCGACGCGGGCGGCAGCGGTTCATCGGCGTTCTTGTCAAGAAGAACGGTGCCGGTGCTGATATCCATCACATAAGCGGCCTTGGCCTGCGTATCAAAGGCCGACACGGGCAGCGCAGGAAGGATCAGAACAAGGGCGGCAGCAAAAAGTCGTTTGGCGGAAATCACCTTAAGTGGGCTCCTGTCAGTTGGTGACGGCATAGGCGTCTGAGAATCCGGTGTTTTTGACTTTCTTCAAAAGGGTCGCGCGCTCTGATTTTGATTGCGCGGGTCCGACGACGACGCGCCAGAATTTCTTGCCGTTCGAAGATTGCTCATAGACCGTTGGGACGATGCCTGAGCGCCGGATCTGGTCGGCGGTCCGATTGGCGTTGGATTCGACGCTGAAAATACCGATCTGGATGAAGGGTTTGTCGAGCGAAGATTTCTTGGGCTTCGGTTTGGGCGCAGGTGCGGGGGCCGGTGCCGCCACCGGTGCGGCGGTTGGCGCTGCCGCGGTTGCGGCCGGCAGTTCGGTTGCCGCGATATCGGTTGCAACGACCGTTGTGGCCCCGATGGCGTCCAGCGGCGCGTCATCCACCTTTTTCCGGCCGAACAGCTTCTGCCCGAACCAAGTTTTCTTTGGTGCGGGTTCCGTGATGATCGGTTCTTCGGCAACGGCGGCCTCGCCGACACTGGCGGTCTGCGCGCCGGCGGCATCAATCGCGGCTTCCGCCCCTGCAATCGGGTCGAGCGTGGATTCAGCAACCTCGGTCGTCTCGGGCACGGTTTCAACCGTTTCGGGGGCCGGCGTTTCGGGTTCTTCGGTCACTTCTTCGCGGCGCAAGGCGATCACGCTCAGCTGCACCGGCGCACCGGCCAGCATGCCAAGGGCGGTGGCCGCGTCGGACGAGGCCTGAATGCGGGGGCCGGGAATATCGCGTTCCCGGCGGAACAGGGCGCCGATCACGGATTTGCCATTGGCCGTATTGCGGATCATGACGCGTTCCGGTTCGTCAACATCCGGGTGGGCAACCCAGACACCGCCCAGCGACGGGCGGCCATCCCACAACCCAGCCTCGGTGGCCGAAAAGACATCCGGCGCCTCGACATCGCGTTCAATCAGCTTGGTCGGTGCGCGCGTGCTTGCGGTGGCCTCGTCCTCGGTTATGGCCGGATTGTCCTTGGGCTGAAGAAACGAAAACGTTTCCCCCTCGGCGCAGGCGGACAGTGTTGCCGTCGCCAAGATCAGCCCGGCCAGACGTTTGGCGGGTCTGTTGACATTTTGTGCTTCGCTCATCTTCGAAGTCCCTTGCCTGTTCAGGGGCCGTGTACTGCCCTTTTGCCGGTTGTTCCGGTCGTATTGCTGTTTGGCGAATTACCGCCTTTCGCGCACCATAACGCCAGAGGATCAACATGGAAAGTGTACTGCTTCGCGCTCGGCAAGAATTCCCCTGTTTTTGCTTGCCTGCCGGGCGCCAAGCGCATACATCCGGCGTCCAAGCGGGGAGGTGGCAGAGTGGTCGAATGCGGCGGTCTTGAAAACCGTTGGGCGTGAGAGCGTCCCCAGGGTTCGAATCCCTGTCTCCCCGCCACCATGCCCCAGCCGGTTTTCGCGTATTTTTTAAGTTGTTGGCCCGTTCGTCTGATGTCGAATGTCGGCAGACTCGTTGAGCGCCTTCGAGTCATGTTGAACAGGCGGCGATACGTTTTCGTTAACATATCCAGCTTCCTGGTATAGGTTTGCGCAAACATGTGGGCCGGGTGAATGACCCTGTGTCAATCAAGCCGGAGGGATGGAAATGTCAGAAAAAATGAGTGTCGCCGTGATCGGGTTGGGCTCGATGGGTTTCGGAATGGCCTGTTCGCTGCTGCGGGCCGGGGGTGTGACCCACGGGTTTGATATCAATACGGATGCGGTCGCGCGCTTTCGCGATCAGGGGGGTGCGGATGGGGCATTGCCCGATATCGCACCGACGCTGGATGCCGTCGTGCTTGTGGTGCTGAACGCAGCACAAAGCGAGGCGGCGTTGTTCGGCCCCGATGGCGTTGTGGCACGGATGAAGCCGGGGGCCGTCGTTGTGGCCTGTCCCACGGTCGCGCCCGATTTCGCCCGCGCCATGGAAGCGCGATGCCAGGCGGCGGGCGTGCATTATCTCGATGCGCCGATATCCGGCGGGGCCGTCAAGGCCGCCGAGGGACGCTTGTCTATCATGGCCTCCGGCACGCCCGAGGCCTTTGCCGCAGCAAGCCCGGTGCTGGATGCGGTTTCGGAAACAGTGTTCGAACTGGGGGATGCGGCCGGGCCGGGATCGGCGATGAAGGCCGTCAACCAGTTGCTGGCCGGTGTCCATATCGCCTCGATGGCCGAGGCAGTGACATTCGGAATGACACAAGGCATTTCGCCGGAAATGGTTCACAAGGTCATCCCGCAATGCGCGGGCACATCGTGGATGCTGGAAAACCGGTTGCCCCATGTTGTCGAGGGCGATTATGCGCCGCACTCCGCCGTCGACATCTGGCCCAAGGATCTGGGGATCGTTCTGGACATCGCCCGCAAGGCGCGCTTTTCCGCGCCGGTCACCGCGGCGGCGTTGCAGCAGTTCCTCGCCGCCTCGGGCATGGGACTGGGGCGCGAGGACGATGCTGCAGTGGCCAAGGTCTATGCCCGCAACGCCGGATTGACACTGCCAGGAGATGCGGAATGACCCCGCGAAAGATGACAGCCCGCAAAGGACGAAGGCAGGACAGATGACACCCCCCGACAAGACGACATTCATGGGCTGCATCGCGGATGATTTCACCGGGGCAAGCGATCTGGCCGGGCTTCTGGCGCGCTCGGGCGTGCGGGTGTCCCTGCGCATCGGTGTGCCCGACGGGCCGCCGCAGGACCCTGCCGCATTCGAGGTGATTGCCCTCAAGATTCGCACCGAACCTGTGGCCGAGGCGGTCGCGCAGGCGCGTGCGGCGCTGGACTGGCTGAAACGGGCCGGTGCACAGCGATTTTTCTGGAAATACTGTTCAACCTTCGATTCCACGCCGCAGGGCAACATCGGCCCCGTTGCCGAGGCGCTGATGCAGGACCTGAACGTGCAGCAGACAATCTATTGCCCGGCCTTCCCCGAAAACGGGCGCAGCATTTTCATGGGGCAGCTTTTCGTGGGGGAACAGCCGCTGGCCGAAAGCCCGATGAAAGATCACCCGCTGACACCGATGCGGGATTCAAACCTGATGCGGCTTCTGGCTCCGCAGGTGACACGCCCGGTTGACCTTGCCAATCGCCTGACCGTTGCGCAGGGACCGGCGGCCCTGTCGGCCCGGTTGGCGGAACTCGCAGGCGCGGGCGTGGCGCATGTGGTGGTCGATGCCGTGGCGGATGAGGACCTGAGCGTGATCGCAACGGCCTGCAAGGACATGCCATTGATGACCGGCGGCAGCGCCGTGGCCATGCCATTGCCCGCCCTCTGGATGCAGGACGGCACCTTGCCCGGTGACATGGCCGCGCTTGCGCGCCCCGATGTCGGGCCGCGCGCCATTGTCCTGTCGGGCAGTTGTTCGGCCATGACGCGCGCGCAGGTGGCCGCGTTTCAGGGGCAGGGACCGGCGCTGAAACTCGACGCGGTGGATCTGGCCAAAAACGGGGTGCAGGGCGCGCTGGACTGGCTGGCCGCGCAACCCGAAACAGCGGTGCCCATGATCTATGCGACCGCCGATCCGGAAACGGTTCGTGCGGCGCAAGGTCAGCTTGGTGTCGCGCGCGCCGGTGCCGTGGTCGAGGACGCACTGGCCCGGTTGGCGGTGTCCACGCGCGATCTGGGTGTGCGCCGCTTTGTCGTGGCGGGGGGCGAAACCTCAGGCGCGGTGACACAGGCGCTGGGCGTCGATCGCCTGGAAATCGGGGCGGAAATCGCGCCCGGTGTGCCGTGGTGCTTTGCCCGGACCGACGGGCAGAACATTGCGCTGGCGCTGAAATCCGGCAATTTCGGCAGCGAAACATTCTTTGCCGAGGCATTGAGCAGGTTGGAGGCGACATGAGCGAGGAAGCCCGCCTGCGCGAACAGATCTGCCTGTTGGCGAAATCCATGTTCGACCGGGGCCTCACCGGGGGCAGCACCGGAAATATCTCGGCCCGAACCCCCGATGGCGGGTTGCTGGTCTCGCCCACGGGAACCAGCTTTGGGCGGCTCGACCCTGGTCGGCTCAGTCGGTTTGACGGGCAGGGCACTTTGATCGACGGGGACCCGCCGACCAAGGAAATGCCACTGCACAGTGCGTTTTATGACACGCGCAGCACCGCCGGGGCGGTGGTGCATTTGCATTCGTGTCATTCCGTCGCCCTGTCGATGATGCCTGATGCGGACGCGGATAATTTCCTGCCGCCGCTGACCCCCTATGGGATCATGAAACTGGGCAAGGTGAAACTGTTGCCCTTCTTCCTGCCCGGCGATCCCGCCATGGGCGAGGCGGTGCGCGGGCTGGCCGGAAAACGGTCTGCGGTGATGCTGGCCAACCATGGCCCGGTCGTGGCGGGTAAGGACGTCGAGGCCGCCTGCAACGCCATCGAGGAACTGGAAGATACCGCGCGATTGGCCTTGCTGACGCGCGGACTGTCTCCCCGCATGCTGAGCCAGGCGCAGGTCCGGGCCCTTGTCACCAAATTCGACGTGGAGTGGGACGGATGAAGTTTTCGGCAAACTTGGGTTTCTTGTGGAATGACAGGCCATTGGCCGATGCAATTCGCGCGGCCCATGCGGCCGGGTTCGATGCGGTCGAATGCCACTGGCCCTATGATCAGCCGGTCGCGGATGTGCGCGCCGCGCTGGAGGACACCGGGCTTGAAATGCTGGGGCTGAACACAAGCCGGGGCAACACGGCCATCGGCGAAAACGGTCTTGCTGCGCTGCCCGGGCGCGAAGAGGAGGCCCGCGCCGCGATCGACCAGGCATTGGCCTATGCGGTCGAAACCCGCACGGGGATGGTGCATGTCATGCCCGGATTTTCCGGCGGACCCCGCGCACATGACACCTTCTGCGCCAATCTGCGCTATGCCTGCGCCGCCGCCGCGCCGCTGGGAATCACCATCCTGATCGAGCCTTTGAACCACTACGATGCGCCCGGCTATTTCCTGTCCACATCCGAACAGGCCGCCGCGATCATTCATGAGCTGGGACAAGAGAACCTCGCCTTGATGTTCGACTGTTACCATCTGCAGATCATGGAAGGCGATCTGACGCGCCGTCTGCGCCGGCTGTTGCCGATCATCGGGCATATCCAGATCGCCGCCGTTCCGGACCGGGGCACACCCGATCACGGCGAACTCGACTACGCCCACGTTCTGGGTGAAGTGGCCCGGATGGGGTGGGACCGTCCCATCGGTGCCGAGTACAAGGTGCAGGGCGATACGGCAGAGACCTTAAACTGGCTTGGTAAATACAGGTCGTAACCTTCTGAATTTAAACCGAGTGTAAAGAGATTGATCGGCCCCGTGCAACGGCGCTGGTCAAGGGGCGTTGGTCACGCTATCAAACTGGTATGATGAGTGTACCAGAATCAATTCGCCCCCGAAAACTCTCGGACGAGGTGCAGCACCGGCTGTTGACTCTGATCCGTGAAAACGGTCTCGCGCCCGGTGACCACCTGCCGTCCGAGCGTGAGCTGATGACCCGATATGATGTTGGGCGACCGGCCATTCGCGAAGCGATGCAAAGCCTTCAGCACATGGGCGTGATCGACATTCGCCATGGCGAACGCCCACGCATCGCCGCGCCCTCGCTGGATGGGCTGGTCGATCAGCTGGGCACGTCGATGCAGCATTTGCTCAAGCATTCGGACACATCACTGGATCACCTGAAAGAGGCGCGTGTCACGCTTGAGGCGGAGATGGCGCGGATCGCGGCGCAGCGCCGGTCCGAGACGGATCTGGCTGCCCTGCGCGACATTCTGGATCGGCAGGCCACAGCGCGAAATGACCCCGAGGCCTTTCTGGAATGGGATGGTCGGTTTCACCGCCAGATCGCGGCGATTTCCCGCAATCCGATTTTCGAAACGATTTCGCATGGGGTGTTCACCTGGATGCGCGCCTTTCACGTGGAGCAGGTCCGCAAGCGCGGGCTTGAGGCGCTGACGCTGGCCGAGCACCGCGCAATCCTGGAGGCGATCGAAAGCGGCGACAGCGCAGGCGCGGCGGCGTGCATGCGGGCGCATCTGGAACGCGCCAACGCGCTTTATCATCAGGAGAACGCGCAATGACCGACCGGATCGAAGCGGACTACCTGATCGAAACCGCGCTGGACCCGGCGGCGGCCGTGGCCGCAATGGCGGGCGAGCAATCCTCGGGGACCTTTGTATCGGTGCCCGGCGAAACACCGGAATTGCGTGACCGCTCGGCCGCGCGGGTGGTGTCACTTGAGATCATGGGGACCGTTGATGGGCCGTCCTTGCCCGGCAGCCAATCGGGCGGGCGGGTCGTTCAGGCCCGTGCAACCCTGTCCTGGCCCATGGGAAATGTCGGTCCTGACCTGATGAACCTGATGGCAACGGTCGCGGGCAACCTGTTCGAACTGAAACAATTCTCGGGTCTGCGCCTGCTGGATATCCGCCTGCCACAGGCCTTTGCCCAGGCGGGGCCGGGACCGCGATTTGGGATAGAGGGAACAAGGCGTCTGGCCGGGGTGCAGGCGGGGCCATTGATTGGCACAATCGTCAAGCCGTCGGTCGGATTTCGCCCCGAAGAAACCGCTGTATTGGCCGGCACACTTGCTCAGGCGGGGATCGATTTCATCAAGGACGACGAATTGCAGGCCAACGGGCCCAATTGCCCGTTTGAAGACCGCGCCCGCGCGGTGATGCGCGTGCTGAACGATCATGCGGAGCGGACCGGGAAAAAGGTGATGTTTGCCTTTAACCTGACGGGCGAGGTGGACGATATGCGCCGCCGTCACGATCTGGTGCGCGACCTTGGCGGGACCTGCGTCATGGTCAGTCTGAACTCGGTCGGGCTGAGCGGGATGCTGGGCCTGTCGCGCCATTCCGAATTGCCCATTCATGCGCATCGTAACGGTTGGGGGTATCTGTCCCGCCATCCGGCCCTTGGATGGTCCTATCCGGCGTGGTCGAAATTCTGGCGGATCGCGGGTGCGGACCACATGCATGTCAACGGTCTGCAGAACAAGTTCAGCGAAGCGGATGACAGTGTCATCGCCTCGGCGAAATCCCTGCTGACCCCGCTATTCGACGACCACCCCTGTGTTGCAATGCCCGTGTTTTCATCCGGCCAGTCCGCGATCCAACCTCCTGAAACCTATCGACGGCTCGGCAGTGCCGATTGCATCTATGCGGCCGGCGGCGGGATCATGGCGCACCCGGACGGACCCGTGGCCGGCGTCCGGTCCCTGCGCGAGGCATGGGAGGCGGCGATTGCCGGTATCCCGGCGCAGGAGTATGCCGCCACCCATCCCGCACTGGACCGGGCATTGCAGGCTTATCGCAAATGACGGCCCTGCCTGACGGGTTTCTGGTGGCGTGGTACGGGGATGATTTCACCGGATCCGCCGCGACGATGGAGGTGCTGCAATTCGCGGGGCTGCCCTCGGTGCTGTTTCTGGACATTCCGACGCCCGCTCAACTGGCCCGGTTTCCCGACGCACGCGCCATCGGCATCGCAAGCACGGCCCGCGCGCACGGTCCGGCATGGATGGATCGGAACCTGCCGCCCGCCTTCGGGTTCCTGCGCGACACCGGCGCGCCCATTGTGCATTACAAGGTTTGCTCGACGCTGGATTCCGCACCCCATGTCGGCTCCATCGGCAAGGCCATCGACATTGGCGCGCCAATCGTGGGCGGGCCGTGGGTGCCCTGCCTGATCGCAGCGCCCGAAATGCGGCGTTATCAGGCCTTTGGACATTTGTTTGCCGGCGCACCCGATGGGGTTTTCCGGCTGGACCGGCACCCGGTCATGGCGCGCCATCCGGTGACGCCGATGCAGGAATCCGATGTGGCGCGGCATTTGGGGCAACAGACCGGGCGGCGGTTTGGCATGATCACGCTTGAGGATCTGAACCGCGACGCGGCCGCGTGCCTGCAGCGCGAAACAGAAAACAGCGCCGAGGTGATTTGTCTGGACAGCATGACCCGCGCGCATATGTCAGCCTGCGGTGGTCTGATCTGGCCCCAGACGGGGCGGCAGATTTTTTGTGTCGGATCGCAGGGTATCGAATTTGCGCTGGTGGCCCACTGGCAGGATGCAGGTCTGATTGATCCGCCACCCGCCGCCGGATCGGCAGGCCCGGTCGGGCAGATGCTGGCGGTCTCGGGATCGGTGTCGCCAGTGACCCGTGGCCAGATCGATTGGGCCCAAAACAACGGGTTCGAACCGATTTCGCTGGATGCAGCCACGGTGGTGACCAGTTCGCCGGGGGAGGAAGAGCGCGTCATCGACGCGGCGCGCACAGCCCTGACGCAGGGGCGCGATCCGTTGATCTTTTCCGCCCGTGGTCCGGACGATCCCGCCGTGCAGGCGATGCGCGCCGCAGCCAATCGCGCGCAGGTGCCCGAAGATGTCGCAAATGCGCGGATCGGGTCGGCCCTTGGACGCATTCTAGCGCGGCTTTTGCGCGAAACCGGCATTCGCCGCGCAGTGATTTCGGGTGGCGATACCTCGGGCCATGCCGCGCGTCAGCTGGACCTGTTCGCCTTTACGGCTCTGGCGCCGACAACGCCCGGGGCGGCCCTGCTTGCGGCGCATTCGGATGACGCCGCCCTTGCCGGTCTGCAACTGGCGTTGAAGGGCGGGCAAATGGGCAGCGAAGATTATTTCGGTTGGATAAAACGCGGCGGTGGCGCCGCATAAGGAAGGAATGGGAACATGACAAAAGTGGCTTTGCTGGGCGCCGGCGGAAAGATGGGGGTGCGTCTGGCACAGAACCTCAAGGCGTCGCGGTTCGACATCGACCATGTCGAGATATCGGACGAAGGACGCGCGCGTCTGTTGGCCGAGGTCGGGGCAGAAGCCGTGGATCAGGACGTCGCTTTGGCCGGGGCGGATGTGGTTCTGATGGCGGTTCCCGACCGGCTGATCGGCAAGATCGCCCATACGTTCATCGACAAGGTCAAACCCGGCACCTCGATCATCGTGCTGGATGCCGCCGCACCCTATGCAGGCGAGATGCCCGAACGCGCGGATGTAACCTATTTCTGCACCCACCCGTGTCATCCCAACATCTTTGACACCTCGCCCGATATCGCGGCGCAAAAGGACTATTTCGGCGGAATCGCCATGCCGCAGGGGATTGTCTGCGCACTGATCCAGGGCCCGGAGCAGCATTACGCACTGTGCGAGGAAATCGCCAAGGTGATCTATGCCCCGGTGGCCCGGTCGCACCGCTGCACACTTGAAAACATCGCCGTTCTTGAACCGGCCCTGTCGGAAACCGTTGCCGCGACCCTGTCGCTGGCATTGCGCGACGCGACGGACCGCGCGGTTTCGATGGGTGTGCCCGAGGCGGCGGCGCATGATTTCGTGCTGGGTCATCTCAAAATCGAACTGGCGATTGCCTTCGGCATTTTCCCCGAGGGCAAATTTTCGGACGGGGCCTTGATGGCGATTGATCAGGCCAAGACGGTGATCTTTCAGGACAATTGGCTTGATAATGTCTTCAACCTCGATGCGGTGAAAAAATCGGTTGAATCGATCTGCGCGGGCTAGGCGCAGGGCAGGGCGGTTGACACGCTGCGTCAATCGCCTATTCGTTTGGTATACCATTTTCACCCTATCCCGAAGGAGCACGCCATGACCGCAACCCTCGTTATCGGCCCCTACAGCGAGTCCGATCTTTCCGCGCTGAGCGACACGTTTCAGCCTGTGTTCCTGGATCATCCGTCCAAGGTGGGCAACATGGGTGAACCCACGCGCCAGGGCGTGACGGCGCTGGCCTATAAGGGGCACCACCCGTTTGGGGCCGCCGAAATGGATTTGCTGCCCAATCTGGGTCTGATCGCGAATTACGGGGTCGGCTATGATGCCATTGACGTGGCTGCGGCGGATGCCCGGTCGGTCAAGGTGACCAACACGCCGGATGTTCTGAACGACGATGTGGCGGATTTGGCCGTGGCCATGTTGCTGATGCAGCAGCGCGAAATGTTGCAGGCGTCGGAATGGGCGCATTCGGGACAGTGGAAAGCCAAGGGCGAATACCCGCTGAACCGCAAGGTCAGCGGGTCCACGGCGGGGATTGTCGGCCTGGGGCGGATCGGGCGCGAGATTGCCGACCGTCTGGCGGCCTTCAAAATGGATATCCACTATTTCGCCCGCTCGGAAAAAGAGACCCCCGGCTGGACCTATCACGGGGATCCGGTGTCTTTGGCCAAGGCCGTCGACTATCTGGTGATCGCCCTTGTGGGCGGGGCAGACACCGAGAAATTCGTTTCGGCCGAGGTGATCGAGGCCTTGGGGCCGCGCGGTGTTCTGGTCAATATTTCACGCGGGACGACCGTGGACGAAGCCGCGCTTCTGGAAGCGCTGGAACAAGGCAAGATCGCTGGCGCCGGGTTGGACGTGTTCCTGAACGAACCTGACATCGACCCGCGGTTTTACAAGCTGAACAACGTGGTCATTCAACCCCATCAGGGGTCGGGCACGGTGCAAACGCGCGCCGCCATGGGCCAGCTTCAGCGCGACAACGTGTCGGCGTTTCTTGCCGGGAGTGCGCTTTTGACACCCGTCAACTGATCCTTGGAGGGGGCGACAGCCTGCCTATGATCAGGAGCTTGCGCTGCCACCCTCGAAGATACCGGGCACCAGAGCGCCCTTGGCCTGTATGACCTTTGCGGCCAACGCCATGGCCTGCTCCGCGGCCTCCTCGCGCGGTGTCCCCGTGGCGATCCCGGCCACGAAGGCCGCACCGAAACTGTCCCCGGCGGCGGTCGTGTCCACCACCTGAGCGACGTTGTGCACCGGCAGGTCCAAGGTTCCTGCTGCGCGGTCCCACAGGGTCAGCGCCTCTCCCCCGTTCTTGACGGCGACAACATTGGCCCCGCCGTCGCGATAGCGCGCAATGGTGTCCTTCGGCGTGGCATCCCCGAAGAGTTGCGTTTCTTCGTCAAAGGACGGCAGCACCACATCGGCGACCGCGGCGCCAAGGGTCATTTCGGCCTTCATCGTTGCGGTGTCCTCCCACAGGCGCGGCCGCAGGTTCGTGTCGAACGCGACCAGCGCCCCACCGGCGCGCGCCGCTGCGATGGCGTCGCGCAGGTTTGCGCGATGCGCCGGTGACAGGATGGCCAGCGTAATGCCCGAGAAATAGATCACGTCGCGCTCTTGCAGGGTCTCGGTGAGCCAAGCTGTATCCTCGGCCAGGCATTTGGCCGCCGACTGGCTGCGCCAGTAGGAAAAGCTGCGTTCGCCCTTGTCGATGCTGATCATGTAAAGGCCGACGGTCCGGTCCGGGACGGCGCGCAAGGATGTGGTGTCGATGCCCTGATCGCGCATGAACTGCGCCATTTCGTGCGAGACGGCGTCGGTTCCGATACAGCTGGCATAGCCGACCTGCCAGTCGGGCGGCAAAAGACGCCGCGCATACCAGGCGGTGTTAAAGGTGTCCCCGGCAAAACCGCGGCGATAGGTGTCGCCGTCAAGCTGGGCCAGTTCGACCATGCATTCACCGATGCAGAGAAAACGGTTCCGGGTCATGACGGGGCCATGTCCCCGGATTTCGGGCGCGGGGTGGTCACAACAGCCCCCGACCGGACAGGTTGCGCATCAGCGCCGATGTTCCAAAGGTCCATTCCGGGCATTCCGTCGACAGGCGCACCGTGTTTTCCAATGCGCCCAGCGTCGGTTCGGAAATGGTGACCACGTCGCCGCCGTGATGGGTGAACCCCTGACCCGGGCCATCGCGGTCCTTGACCGGCGCGAACATGGTGCCAAGGAACAGAAAGAAGCCGTCGGGGTACTGGTGATGCCGGCCAATGGTCTGGGCAACGATGCTTGCGGGGTCGCGGCTGATCTTGGTCATCGAGGACGCGCCGTCCAGAACGAACCCGTCCTCCCCCTCGACCCGCATGGACAACTCGGCCTTGCGCACGACATCCAGCGAAAATTCGGCGTCAAACAGGCGCAGAAAGGGGCCAATCGCGCACGAGGCGTTGTTGTCCTTGGCCTTGCCCAGCAAAAGGGCCGACCGCCCTTCGACGTCACGCAGGTTCACGTCGTTGCCAAGGGTCGCGCCGACAATGTCGCCGCGCGCGTTGATTGCCAGCACGATTTCGGGTTCCGGGTTGTTCCATTTGGAGATCGGGTGCAGGCCCACGGCCGCGCCCCAGCCAACGGCGGCCATGGGCTGGCATTTGGTGAACACCTCGGCGTAGGGGCCGATCCCGACTTCAAGGTATTGCGACCAGAGCCCTTCGGCCAACAGCACCTCTTTGACCTGCGTCGCGGCGGATGAGCCGGGGGTGATGCCCGACAGGCTGTCGCCGATCACCGATTTGACCTTTTGCCGGATCGCCTCGGCGCGGTCGGGATCGCCTGCGGCCTGTTCCTCGATTACGCGTTCGACCATGGATTCCGCGAATGTGACACCGCTGGCCTTGATCGCCTGCAAATCGGCCGGGGCCA
This sequence comes from Arenibacterium sp. CAU 1754, assembly GCF_054482635.1. Lineage (NCBI taxonomy): Bacteria > Pseudomonadati > Pseudomonadota > Alphaproteobacteria > Rhodobacterales > Paracoccaceae > Arenibacterium > Arenibacterium sp. CAU 1754. The sequence goes on along the minus strand of NZ_JBTLRG010000001.1, from coordinate 1,073,378 downwards.
GAAGGTGCAGGTCATCCGCGCCGGCCGATGAGGTGGAGCCCGCAACCAGGTCGCCCAGCGTGCCGATCGACTCGCCCTGGGCGGCGCGGGCCGCATCGGCGGGTGAAGTATGTTCAAGCAGCGCCTGCATCGTGGGGATGTCCCGGCTGGTGATGTCCGTCACATCGTCGCGATCAAGCCGCACAACCGCAGGGCCGATGCCGGGCCGCCAGACGCGCCCGACAAAGGTGGCGTCAGGATGAGGGTTGGAATGGGGTAGCATCGCAGTCTCCTATTCGGCGGGGGGCAGCATCTTGCCGGGGTTGAGGATGTTCATGGGATCAAGGCTGGCCTTGATCGCGTGCATGACCGCAAGGGCCGGGCCATGTTCGGCGACCATGTATTTCTGTTTGCCCAGTCCCACGCCATGTTCACCGCTGACAGTCCCGCCCAGCCGCAGCGCGGTTTCGGCCAGTGCCTTGGTAAAGTCTTCGGCGCGGGCCATTTCGTCGGGGTTGTCGGGGTCGACACTGATGCCAGCGTGAAAATTCCCATCGCCCACATGGCCGACGATGGTGCTGGTCAGGCCCAGCCTGACCGCATCTTGTTGTGCCTGTGTCACCGCTTCGGCCAGTTTCGAGATGGGCACGCAGACATCCGTGGGCCAAAGGTGTTTGCCCTGTCCCAGCGCGGCCGAAGCATAATGCGCCTTGTGCCGCATCGCCCAAAGCGCATTGCGCGCCTCGGTCGTTTCGGCGGTTTGCCAGCCTTCGGCGCCAAAGTCGCGCGCGATTTCGCCGAAGATTTGCGATTGTTCGGCAACAGCGGCGGACGTGCCGTGGAATTCCAGAAACAGGTGCGGTTGTTCGGGCAGACCTGCCTTGGCATAGGCGTTGAACCCCTTGACCATCATCTCGTCCAGCAACTCGATCCGGGCCATGGGCAGACCCGACTGGATCGTCAGGATCACGCAGTTCACCGCATCCTCGACCGATGCGAAACGGCAGGTCGCGGCCGAGATCGCCTCGGGGATGCCCTGCAGGCGCAGGGTGATTTCGGTGATGATGCCCAATGTGCCTTCGGAGCCGACCAGCAGATGGGTCAGATCGTACCCGGTGGACGATTTACGCGCCTGTGTGCCGGTGCGGATGATGGTGCCGTCGGCCAGCACGGCTTCAAGCGCCAGAATGTTTTCGCGGATCGTGCCATAGCGCACGGCGGTGGTGCCGCTGGCGCGGGTGGCGGTCATACCCCCGATCGAGGCATCGGCGCCCGGATCGACCGGAAAGAACAGTCCCGTTGTGCGCAACTCCTCGTTCAGCGCTATGCGGGTGATGCCCGGCTGGACCACGGCGTTCAGATCCTCGGCATTGACGGCCAGCACCCGGTTCATGCGGTTCATGTCCAGGCTGATGCCCCCTGCGACCGCCAGATGCTGCCCCTCAAGCGAGCTGGCCGCGCCATAGGCGACCACCGGACAGCCGGTTTCGTTGCAAATGCGCAGGATCTGCGACACCTCTTGCGTGGTTTCTGGATAGGCCACCGCATCGGGCGGCGTTTGGGGGTAATAGGTTTCGTTCTGCCCGTGCAGATCGCGGTCGGCAGTCGCCGTGACCAACCGGTCGCCAAGAATGCCCTGCAAGGCGTTCAAGGCAGATTTCACATCCCTTACTTGCCCCATGACAGCACCATGGGGTCCAAGGGGCGCAACAGCTCCAACAGCATGGCGCGGGTGTCGGGATGCAGCGCCGGAATCGGATGGCGGCAGAATTCCGAGGCGATCACGCCGCCTTCGACCATGGCGGCCTTGGCGGCCCGGAATCCGCATTGGCGGTTTTCATGGTTCACTGCCGGCAGAACACGGGCATACCCGTCAATCGCGGCCTGCCGGTTGCCGGCCAGAAAATCGCGCACAATCGGCCCGATCAGATCGGGGATCATGGCGCTGGTCATGGTGCCGGTCGCCCCGGCATCCAGATCGGCCAGCAGGGTAATCGCCTCTTCGCCGTCGAACGGTCCTTCGATTGCGGGCCCGCCCGCGGCAATCAGCGCGCGCAGCTTGGCGGCGGCCTGGGGGCATTCGATCTTGAACAGTTTCAGCATCTCGATCTCGTTGGCCATACGAACCAACAGGGGCACGGGCAGGTCCACGCCCGAAAGGGGCGCGTCCTGCAACATGATCGGGATGCCAACCTCGCCCACGGCGCGGAACTGTTCGAACGTCTGTTCCGGCGTGCCCTTGAGTAGGGCGCCGTGATAGGGCGGCATCATCATCACGATATCGGCGCCCAGCGATTTCACCAGTTTCGCCCGCTCGACCACGATGGGCGTGGCATAGTGGCTGATCGTCACGATCACCGGCACGCGCCCGGCCACATGCTCTAGCGACAGGCGGGTCAGGGTGTCCCGCTCGGCATCGGAAATCAGGAACTGTTCGGAGAAATTGGCAAGAATGCAGATGCCGTCGACGCCTTGGTCGATCATGCAGTCCAGAACGCGTTTCATACCATCAAGGTCAAGGCTGCCGTCGTCGTTGAACGGGGTTGGCGCGACGGGCCAGATGCCCGAATAGGTGTGGTCAGTCATGTGAACGTCATGTCCGTATGGTTGCCGAAAAGGAAAGAGAGGGCTTCATTTTGCTATCCCGGATGCGGACCAGATCGCCAGGGCCACGACTCCCAGCATCGACAGGGCCATCAGCATGTTGATCGACCGCTGTGTACGCTCGGACAGGTCAAGCCGGTGCAGCGCCACCCCGGCCCAAAGCCAGGTCAGGTGAATCGGGATCCAGATGGCGTTCATGATCAGGGCCTTGGACAGGATTTCAAACACCAGGTTGTCGGGTGCGAAATTGAACCCCGTCATCAGCGAGGTATTGACCGCGTAAGCCTTGGGGTTGATCGCCTGCAACAGGATGCCGCCAAGAACGCCGGGCGCGGTGGTGGCCGCGATGAAGGATATTTTCGACCCCGCAAAGGCGATGCGCGCGGCGAGATACAGCAAGTACCCGACCGAGCCGATCATGAGCGCGGTGCGCAGCCACGGGATGGCCAGAACGATGGCGGCCAGTCCGCTGACCACGGCCAGCATCACAAGGTTGGTGCCCAGGAACAGGCCCAGCACGTATTTCAGCGAGGGGCGGAACCCATAGGCCGCGCCAAACCCGGCGGTGGTCATCACGCCTGGGCCGGGCGTGATGATTAGGAACAGAACCGCCGCGGCAAAGGTCAGCATGCACCAAACTCCAGCTGGACCTTCATCGCACGCGACCTGTCACCGGCTGTGGCAAAGGCGGTTTCATAATCGGCCAGCGGAAAGCTGTGGGTGATCAGCGGTTTCACGTCTATCAGCCCCTGTTCCATCATCCGCACCGCAATGGCGAATTCCTCGTGAAAGCGGAAAGACCCCATAAGCGATAGCTCCTTTGCCGTGATCTGCATCATCGGCAGGCTCATGTCGCCCGACAGGCCCAGTTGGATGATCTTTCCTTGCGGTCGCAAGGTGGCGATGCCTGATACCAGCGCAGGCTGGGCGCCCGAGCATTCAAACAACACATCCAGCGTGCCCTTGTCATTGGTATAGGGGGCCAGCGCGTGGGGATCGGCAGCAGTGTTGAGCGCCCGGTCCGCCCCGGCAGCACGGGCAATTTCCAGAACGGTGTCGGCAATGTCGGTGGCGATGATTTCTGCCGCCCCGGCCCGCCGCGCGGCCAGAATGACCAGAATGCCGATCGGGCCGCACCCGGTGACCAGAACACTCCGCCCCAGCATTTCACCGGCCCGGCGCACCGCATGAAGGGCCACGGACAGGGGTTCGGCCATTGCCGCCTCGGCCGCGGACAGGCCATTTGCGCGCACGCATTGCGACGCGTCGGCAATCAGACCTTCGCGAAAGGCCCCCTGAATGTGGGGAAAGGGCATGGCCGAGCCGTAAAACCGCATGTTCAGGCATTGGTTGGGCAATCCGCGCAGGCATTCCGTGCAGTGGCCGCAGGGGCGCGAGGGCGAGATGGCGACCAAGTCGCCCACGGCCAGATCGCTGACGCCGTCGCCCAGTTCAGAAACACGCCCCGCAACCTCGTGGCCCAGTATCATCGGTTCGCGCAGCCGCACCGCGCCGAACCCGCCGTGGTTGTAATAATGCAAGTCCGACCCGCAGATACCGCCGCGTTCCAGCGTGATGCGCACCTGTCCCGGACCCGGCGTGCCGGGCGCGCAATCAGCCAGGCGCAGATCATGTGCCGCATGTGCGTAAAGAGCTTTCATAGGCTGAATCCTTCCGGCAGGGGGTTTGACTTGCAATGCCCCTAGAATGGTATACCATTTTTATCAAGGCGGGTTTGCAGGGCGTTGTCAACTCTGACACCCGCGTTCTGGGAGGTGATATGCAATCATTCAATCTGGCCGGCCGCACCGCATTGGTGACCGGTTCATCCATGGGTATCGGGTTTGGCCTTGCGCGCGGGCTGGGGCAGGCAGGGGCCAGGCTGGTTCTGAACGCGCGCAACCGGGATCGGCTGGCCGAGGCGGCGGATACGCTGCGCGCCGAGGGGTTCGATGTCGAAACCCTGGTATTTGACGTGACAGATGACAAAGCGGTCAAAGCCGCGATTGACGGATACGAGACACAGAATGGTCCCATCGACATTCTGGTCAATAACGCGGGCATGCAGCATCGTGCCCCGCTTGAGGATTTCCCGGCCGACGCGTTTGATCGGCTGATGCGCACCAATGTCTATTCGGCCTTCTATGTCGGGCAGGCGGTCGCGCGCCATATGATCGGGCGCGGTGCGGGCAAGATCATCAACATAGCCAGCGTTCAGACCGCTTTGGCCCGCCCAGGGATTGCGCCCTATACCGCGTCCAAGGGGGCCATCGGCAACCTGACCAAGGGCATGGCGACCGACTGGGCCAAACACGGGTTGAACTGCAACGCCATTGCGCCGGGCTATTTCGATACGCCGCTGAACGCCGCACTGGTCAGCGACCTGGAATTTTCCGCATGGTTGGAAAAACGCACTCCGGCCGGGCGCTGGGGCCAGATCGAGGAACTGGTGGGCGCCTGCGTCTTTCTGGCCTCGAATGCGTCGAGTTTCGTGAACGGTCATACGCTTTTTGTGGATGGCGGTATTTCAGCAAGTCTCTGAGGGAGAACGGTTATGGGCGACAAACCAGTCGTAGGGTTTATCGGTGTCGGTTTCATGGGCCACGGTATGGCCAAGAACATCCTGCAAGGCGGTTATCCGTTGTGGGTCAAAGGGCACCGCAACCGCACGCCGGTCGACAGCCTGGTGGGAATGGGCGCACAAGAGGCCCCGACCGCCAAGGCCATGGCCGAAACCTGCGATATCATCCACATCTGCCTGTCCAATTCCCCACAGGTCGAAGCGATCTTTCGCGCGCCCGACGGCATCCTGGCAGGCGCGCGGGACGGTTTGATCGTGATCGACACGACAACGGCCGACCCCACATCGACCCTTGCCCTGGCCGAGGACCTGGCCGCCAAGGGGGGACATCTGGTTGACGCGCCATTGGGGCGCACCCCGAAAGAGGCCGAAGAGGGCACGCTCGATTCCATGGTGGGCGGGGACGATGCCATCGTGGCCAAGGTGATGCCGGTGATCGAATGCTGGGCGGGCAACATCAACCACGTGGGCCCCACCGGGAACGGCCACAAGATGAAGCTTTTGATGAACTTCATCTCGATGGGCTATGCCTCGCTTTTTGCCGAGGCGGTCAACCTTGGCGCGGCGGCGGGGATCACGCCGCAGCAGTTCAACCAGGTGATCGGCTCCAGCCGGCTGAGCAACGGGTTCTTTGAAACCTTCATGCGCTATGCGGTGGGCCGGGAACTGGATGTGCATAAATTCTCGATCGCCAATGCGAACAAGGATTTGAAATACGTCAACGCGATGGCCGCAGATGCCGGTGTGGTGAATATCATGGCCGCCTCGGCGCGGCACTATTTCGCGCATGTCGAGGCAACCGGCCATGCGGATGATTATGTCCCCTCGCTCACCGATCATGTGGCCCGGTTGAACGGCATGGACATGGAAGAAGAAGTCAGGAAAGGCGCTAAATAAGGGGGCGGCCATGCTGAGCGCGGCACAAAAGCGGTTTTTCGACGAACACGGCTATCTCATGATCGAGGATGCCGTGACGCCCGAGCAACTGGCGCGCCTGCGCGACATTACCTATGGGCTGATCGATGCATCGCGGCAGGTGAGCGAAAGCGACGAGGTCTATGACCTTGATGCCGGTCACAGCGCCGCGGCGCCGCGCCTGACGCGGATCAAGCTGCCCCATAAACGGAACCCGTATTTCTGGGAGGTTCTCAGAGAGTCCAAAATGACCGAGGTGCTGACCGGGTTGCTGGGGCCGGATACGAACCTGATCACATCCAAGCTCAACACCAAGGCACCGGGGGGCGGACGCGCGGTGGAATGGCATCAGGACTGGGCGTTTTATCCGGCCACGAACGACAGCCTCTTGGCGTTTGGCCTGATGCTCGAGGAAGTGGATGCGCAAAACGGCCCCCTGATGGTCATCCCCGGGACCCACAAGGGGCCGGTTCTGAGCCATCAGGCCAACGGCTTTTTCGCGGGGGCCATCGATCCGGACGATCCGCTGTTCGAACCGGACAAGGCCGTGACGCTGACCGGCAAGGCCGGCAGCATGACCGTACACCACGTCCGCATCCTGCACGGATCGGCCCCGAACCTGAGCGACCGCAACCGCCTGATCCTGTTTTACGAATGCGCGGCGGCGGATGCCTGGCCGATCCTTGGCGCGTCGTCCTATATCCATGCGCTGGGTCAGCGCGGGTTCTGGGAGGACCTGCAAGAGCGCGTCATCACCGGCGCGCCCTGTCTGGAACCGCGTCTTGAAAACGTGCCGGTGCGCATGCCGCTGCCGCCCGCGCCCGACACCGGGTCGATCTTTCGAACACAGGAAAGCGCAGGCGCCAAAAGCGCCTTTTCCAAGGGCTAGTCCTCGATCACCACGGCGCGGCCATCGTCGATCATGTCCTGAATGGCGGCCACCTCGCAGAAGCCTTTGGCGACTTTGGCCTCCAGGTCGCCTTCGAGCGTCTTCACCTCCTCCAACCGGGCAATCACTCTGTCGATGTCGTCAAATGGCACCACGACCACGCCGTTGCGGTCCGCCACGATCAGATCGCCGCTGTTGATCTGGCGGCCACCGACAACCGCATCGAACCCCACCCTGGCCGGACCGTTGGAATAGGGGGAGTTGGGGTTGAGACCCGTGCACCAGGCGGGCAGGCCGACCGCGACGATGCCGTCATAGTCGCGCATTTCCCCATCGGTAACGAACCCGGCGGCGCCCTTGTTTTTCAGCATGCCGCAGAACTGATCGCCCGAGGCCGAACAATTGCGATGCCCGTGCACGGCGGCCACGACGATGTCACCCGGTCGCAGGACATGCAGCGCGCCCATGGTCGCGAGGATTTCGGCCGGGCCATTGTCGGCGACAAGGGCAGGACCCACGGCACGACAGTCGATATCACGCCCGCCACCGATGGGTTGGATCGCGCTGTCCAGTGCGCCTTGTCCGCCCATCGCGTCACAGACAAAGCCGGTCGGCACATCGGTAAAGGCCGCGATCTGATTGGCGGTGGGGCGGGGAAAAGTGGTGCGCAGTGTTAGCACCGGGGGTTCTTTGATCATATCGGGTCTCCCAAAGGTCAGACTAAGGTGAACAGGTATTGCAGGGCATAAAGCGTTCCCATGCCCGCGACGATGGCCCAGATCACCGACAGGCGCAGACCGGCGACAAAGGCCGCGCCAGCCGCGAACAGGCGGATCGGGTCGGTCTGCCCGCCCGTCGCATCGGGCCACAGCAACAGCGGCGCGATCAGCGCGGGGAACACGGCAACGCCCACGTATTTCAGATGCAGGACGGCCCAGTCGGGCAGTTCACGCCCCCCAAGCAAACCGAGAAAGGAAAACCGGATCGCAAAGGTCCCGATCCCCAGCAACACGGTCAGGACCCAGAATGTCGTATCCGAAATCATGACGCTGCCCTTTGCGCGCGGCGGGCGAGGAAAAGTTCACTCTGCGCCCCGGCCACGATGCCCAGAAGGGCGGCGATGATCAGCCCCAGCGACCAGGGCACCCAGGCAAAGGCAATCGCCGCGACCAGCGACACCAGCGCCGCCGCCATATGCGCGGCGGATCTGATCAGCGGCGCGGTCAGCGCGATGAAACAGACCGGCACCGCGAAATCGAGAGAGAAGGACGCCGGAATGGTCTGGCCCACCACGGCCCCGACAAAGGTAAACCCGTACCAGAACGGACAAATCAGCGCCATGCAGCCAAAGTAATAGGCGACCTTGGCCGCCGGGGACATATCGGGGCGGTCCTCATAGGTGCGCACGGCCACGGCAAAGGCCTGATCGACCATCAGATAGGCCATCAGCGCGCGCAGGCCGAACCGGGCGTGGCCCACATGCGGCACCAGCGCGGCGGAATACATCGCCATGCGCAGGTTCACGGCCAGCGCGGTGAACAGGGCGATGAACACCGGTGCCTGATCCTGCAACAGCGCAAGGGCCGTGAATTGCGAGGCCCCGGCGATGACCAGTACCGACATCGACATGGTCTGCACAACGTCCAGACCGGCATCGCGCGCCACGACGCCGAACAGCGCGGAATAGGGGGCGACGATCAGGATGAAGGGGGCGCAATCGACATACCCGCGCCAAAAGGCCCGGCGCGGTGTCATGGCAGCTGACCGGCGCGCCACTTCAGCCGCACATAAGCAAGGCCCGACGCGGCAGCGGTACAGCGCGATTTCTGAAGCACGATATCCTGTTCGGGGGCGCCGCTGGCGGCCAGCGCCAGTTCCTCGATACGGTCGCATTGCACCAGGTTGGCAAGGATGTCGTATTTGACCTCGATCCTCGCGATGGTGGCAATGGTTTCAGGCGCCTTGGCTGTCACGTCGGCCATCACCGTTTTGATGCCTTGGGTCCACGCGGTCTTGGCTTCGACATAGCACAGAGTGGCGACAGCGGGCGTGTCGGACGGGGCACTTTGACACGCGGCATGGGCGTCATCAATGCAGGCGGCCGGGTTTTGGCCCGACTCGGTGCTTTGTACGATGCAAGCATCGGCCGTAGCCAGATCAACCCCGGCCCAACACGGTATCGCAAGGGGGGCGGTCGCAAAAGCGAGCCCTGCCAGAAGCTTACGATTGATCATGAACAGTCCTCCCAGACCGGGCGCTCTTTGCCCTTGCATTTGGTATACCAAATTGAAATGGTGTCACAAGGGGCGTCGTGTTCGTGCTGCTGCGCCAATAAGATCTCAGGGAGGATAAAGATGTCGGATACCCGGGCCAACAAGCGTTTCCGCTCGCAAGAGTGGTTCGACAATCCCAACAATCCTGGCATGACTGCCCTCTATGTCGAGCGGTATCAGAACCAGGAATATTCGCGTGAGGAATTGCAATCCGAACGCCCGGTGATCGGGATCGCCCAGACCGGCAGCGACATCGCCCCCTGCAACAAGATCCACGTGTTCCTGATGGACCGGATCAAGGCCGGCATTCGCGAGGCGGGCGGCATTCCGATGGAATTCCCGGTCCACCCGATCCAGGAAACCGGCAAGCGGCCGACCGCGGCGCTGGATCGCAACCTTGCCTATCTCAGCCTTGTCGAGGTGTTGCACGGCTATCCGATCGACGGGGTCGTTTTGACCACGGGCTGTGACAAGACGACCCCGGCCATGCTGATGGGCGCGGCGACTGTCGACCTGCCTGCCATTGCGCTGAACGGCGGTCCCATGCTGGACGGCTGGTGGAAGGGCGAACGCGCAGGTTCGGGCATGATCGTCTGGCAAAGCCGCCGCCTCTTGGCCTCGGGCGAAATCGATTATGACGAATTCATGAGCCGTGTCTGTTCCTCGGCCCCCAGCTTGGGCCATTGCAACACCATGGGCACCGCGAGCACGATGAACGCCATGGCCGAGGCGCTGGGCATGTCGCTGACCGGGAACTCGGCGATCCCGGCCCCGTTCCGCGAACGCATGACGATGGCCTATGAAACCGGCAAGCGGATTGTCGGGATGGTTTATGATGACCTGAAACCATCAGACATCCTGACGCGCGAGGCGTTCGAAAACGCGATCGTCGTCAACAGTGCGATCGGAGGATCAACCAACGCACCGCCGCATCTTCAGGCCATCGCGCGCCACATCGGCGTCGATCTGAACGTCAAGGACTGGGAAACTATTGGCTTTGACGTGCCGCTGATGGTGAACATGCAGCCAGCGGGCGAATACCTGGGCGAAAGCTTTTTCCGCGCGGGCGGCGTTCCGGCTGTGATGGGCGAGCTGCAAAAGGCGGGCCGCCTGCACGAGGGCGTCATGACCGCCACCGGCAAAACCATGGGCGAAAACCTGAACGGCGTCGAAAGCGAAGATCTCAAGGTCATCACCACCTATGATGACCCGATGCGCAAGAACGCAGGGTTCAAGGTTCTGTCGGGCAACCTGTTTGACAGCGCCCTGATGAAAACCAGCGTGATCTCCAAGGACTTTCAGGAGCGGTTCCTGTCGGAACCCGGCAACGAGGGCGTCTACGAAGCGCGCGCCGTGGTCTTCGAGGGTCCCGAGGACTACCACGACCGCATCAATGACCCCAGCCTTGAGATCGACGCCAAGACCATTCTGTTCATCCGCGGTGTTGGCTGTGTCGGCTATCCCGGCTCGGCCGAGGTGGTGAACATGCAGCCGCCCGACGCCGTGATCCGGCAGGGGGTCAACCATCTGCCCACCGTTGGCGATGGGCGTCAGTCCGGCACATCCGAAAGCCCCTCGATCCTCAACGCCTCGCCCGAAAGCGTCGTGGGCGGCGGATTGGCCTATCTCAAAACCGGCGACACGGTGCGGTTGGATTTGAACAGCTCTGTCATCAATGCGCTGGTCCCGGACGCGGAATGGGAGGCCCGAAAAGCCGCCTGGACACCGCCGGAAATCGTCAGCCAGACGCCTTGGCAAGAAATCTATCGCAAGCACGTGGGCCAGTTGGCAGATGGTGGATGTCTGGAACTGGCGACAGCCTATCAGAAGGTAGGCAAGGACCTGCCGCGCGACAACCACTAGGAAACGGTCGCCTGCCATCTGACAGCGCCCTGTGGGCGAGCGGAGCGACGCCTGAATTCGGGAGAAAGACGGATGAACAGCATTATCATCACTGGCGCCGGGAGCGGCGTGGGGCGCGCGACTGCCCATGCCTTTCTTGAGGCGGGGTGGACCGTCGGCCTGATCGGGCGCCGGGCCGAGACGCTCGAGGAAACCGCCGATGGGCACGGTGATGCTCTGATCCTGCCGTGTGACGTGACTGACGAGGCGCAGGTCGATGCCGCATTTGCCAAGGCGCGCGATACCTGGGGGCGCGTGGATGCCCTGTTCAACAACGCGGGTGTCAGCATGAAGGGCGCGCCCGTTGACGAGGTTGACGTCGGCCAGTGGCGCAACCTGATCGACATCAACGTGACGGGCAGCTTCATCTGCGCGCGCGCTGCGTTTCACGTGATGCGCCATCAGAACCCGCAAGGCGGACGGATCATCAACAACGGGTCGGTTTCGGCCTATGTGCCGCGCTGGGGGTCGGTGGCCTATACCGTGTCAAAACACGCGATCACCGGCCTGACCCGGACCACGTCGCTGGACGGGCGGCCGTTCAACATTGCCTGCGGGCAGATCGACATCGGCAACGCGCTGACAGACATGGCCCAGTCGATGACAACCGGCATGCCACAGGCCGACGGATCAATAGCAATAGAACCGGTGATGGACGTCAAACACGTGGCCAGTTCGGTTTTGCATATGGCGTCCCTGCCGCTGGGCGCGAATGTGCAGTTCATGACCGTGATGGCAACCAACATGCCCTTTATCGGGCGCGGTTAACGCACAGGCCGACTACAGGCAGGACTGGCGAATTTTGTCCCAGTCAAATTCAACCCCGGTGCCCGGCGTCGCGGGTGCCACGGCCATGTGGTCCCGGATCACCAGTGGACGGTGGGTATAGTCGTCGATCGGAAAGCTGTGGACCTCAAGCCAACCGGCATTGGGCTGCGCTGAAACAAGGCTGACGTGCAATTCCTGCATGCCGTGGCTGCAGACTGGAATATCATGATCCCGTGACAGTTTCGCGACCTGGAGCCATCCGCTGATGCCGCCGCAATTGGATGAATCCGGCTGTATGAACGACAGGTTGGCATCCCGAAAAGCGTGCTGAAACTCGTAAATCGTGTGAAGGTTCTCGCCCATTGCCAAGGGGCAGCCGGTCTCGCGTGCGATCTGTCCATATCCCAGATAGTCGTCCGGGTTGGTGGGCTCTTCAAACCATAAAATGTCGAACTCCTGAAAACCGCGTGCCGCCTCTGTGGCTCTCTCGATGTTCAGAGCATAGTTGGCGTCCACCATAAAGGCGACGTCCGGTCCGATCAGATCACGGACGGCACGGGCACGTTCGAAATCGGTGTTCAGGTCGCTGTGGCCGACCTTGATCTTGACCCCGTTGAACCCTTCGCTCAGGTAGCCCTGGATGCTTTCAAGCAGCCTGGGCAGCGAATAGCCCAGATCAATGCCCCCACGGTAGGCGCGGCATTGATCCGAGGCCCCGCCCACCACTTTCCAAAGTGGGAGACCCATCGTGCGGCACCGAATGTCCCATAGTCCGATATCGAGCGCTGAAATGGCAAAAGACGCAATGCCGCCGCGGCCCACGTAATGCACGTGCCAGAACATTGCTTCGTAAAGAGTTTTGATTTCGCTGGCGTCCTTTCCGATCAGAAAGGGCACGAGATCGGTTTCAAGCATGGCCTTGATTGCCTGGCCACCCTTGCCGCCTGTATAGGTGTACCCTGTTCCGGTGACGCCCGACGCCGTCAGAATTTGCACCGTGATCAGTTCGAAATGCGTGTGATCTCCGTGCATCGCATCGACGAGTACTTCCTTTAACGGAAGCTTGAAGGCTTCGACTTGAATTGATGTGATCTTGCTCATGACCGGCTCCTGTGGCTAGCGAACGAAATTCGGAGCGCGGCGCCGCAGTCCACGTTCGCGGTTCCAGATGTAGAGGCCCGACGCGATGATGATCATGCCGCCCCCCAGCGTCCAGATTGTCGGGTAAGTCGAAAAGATCAGGATACCGGCCACCGCCGCCAGGAAAATCTGGCTGTAGATGATCGGCGCCAGGATGGAGGCATCGGCCCAGCGGTGGGCGGTCGTCGCACAGATATGCCCTAGCGCGCCAAAGGCCCCGATCAGCATCAGAACGGCCCATTGCGTGGCCGTTTCCGGCATCACCCAGACGTTGAACGCAAACGGCGCCAGAACCATCGTCGCAAGGGCACTGGACCAGACCTGTTGCGTCGCGTTGCTTTCGATCCCGGCCAGCATCCGGGTCATGATGAAATACATCGATGCAAAGAGCAGGGTGGCCAAGCTGTAGAACATGGCCGGATGAAATTCGGCCCCCCAGGGTTGCACCACGACCACCACGCCCAGAAACCCGGTGCAGACGGCCAACAAGCGGCGCAGCCCGACCTTTTCACCCAGCAGGGGAATGGCCAGCAGGGTCACGACGATCGGCCCGGCAAAGGCAATGGTTGTGGTGATTGTGATCGGCAGGAACTTGAGCGCCTGAAAGTTGAATATCGTGCCGATGAACAGAAAGGATGAGCGCATGAGCTGTTTGACCGGCGCGTTGGAGCGGAACGTGGCAAGCCCCTCTTGCGGGACATAAAGCACAAGTGCGTAGATGAAATGCCCGGCATAGCGGGCAAAGACGATCTGAAGGACCGGAAACTCGGCAATGTTGAGCCATTTGGCCGAGGTGTCGATACAGGTGAAAAAGACGACCGCCAGCGCCATCAGCATGACGCCGGCGGCGGTTCTGTCCTCGCGGGGAAGAACACCGCTTCCCATCGGTTACAACGTCATCCCGCCGTCGATGGTGACACACTGTCCGGTCATATAGCGGCTTTCGTCGCTGGCCAGATATACCACGAGGTCGGCCATTTCCTGGGCCGTTCCCAGCCGGCCCATCGGTTGGCGGGCAACAAAGTCCTTCATCGCCTGTTCGTAGTCTCCCGTTGCGTGCAGACGGTCGTGCAGCGATGGGCTGTCCACCGTGCCGGGCGCGATACAGTTGCAGCGAACACCGGTGGTGACGAAATCGCGCGCAACCGATTTTGTCAGCCCGATCACCGCCGCCTTGGAGGTGCCATAGACAAACCGGTTGGGCACGCCGATCAGCGATGATGCGACCGAGGCGATGTTGACGATCGCCCCGGCGCCGCGGTCCAGCATGCCGGGCAGCGCTGCCTGAATGGCGTGGAACTGGGATCTGACGTTCAGGTTCATGGCAAAGTCGAAATCTTCGTCGCTGGCGTCCTGAATCGTTCCCGCGTGCACGAACCCGGCACAGTTCACCAGGATGTCAGGTGCCGCATCATGAACCGCCTTGGTCAGCGCGTCCTTGTCCAGCACATCCAGCGCGAAACTTTCGGCGGTGTCGATCCCGGCCAGCAAGTCACCGTTAAGATCGGTGGCAATCACATGCGCACCTTCGCGGGTCAAAGCCTCGGCCGAGGCCCGCCCGATCCCTTGTCCGGCTGCGGTCACGAAGGCCCGTTTACCCTTCACTCTCATTTCTGTTCACTCCCAAGGTGTTCTTCCATCCAAGTAACCAGTTCGGGCACCATCAAATCGCCCTGACCGTCATCGCGAACTTCGCGCAGGGTCGCATCGGCGGCACCGGACATGCGGCTGACCTTGCCCAGATCGGCGGCCATCGTCCGGTAATAGCCGACATCCTTGGCGGCGTTTTCTACCGAAAAGGCCAGATCGATCTGGCCCTCGACGGCAAAGTTGCGCACGAAATCCATCATGCCCGAATGGTTGGGGCCTGCCGCCATGACCTTGTACAGGGCCTGGCGTTCGATCCCGGCGGCCCCGGCCATGGCAAAGGCCTCGGCCATCGCGCAGGCGGTGGTCATGGCGAAATAGTTGTTGATCAGCTTGATGGTGTGCCCATTGCCCAGCTTTCCGAGATGAAACACGTTTTCGCCCAGCACATCCAGAACAGGTTTCACCCGGTCATAAGCGGTGCGGTCCCCCGCGCACATGATGTTGAGCAACCCATCCTTGGCATGGGCAGGGGTCCGCCCCAGCGGCGCATCCAGATAAATCGCGCCCTTGTCACCCAGTGCCGCGCCGACCTTCAGCGTCGAGGCGGGCAGCGAGGTGCCGAAATCAATGATGATCTGACCTTCCTTGGCGGCTGCCAGAACGCCGTCTTCGCCAAAAACGCGGCTTTCGACCTGATCCGAGGTGCCGACGCAGATCATGACGATGTCGCAATCGCGGGTCAGGTCGCGGGCTGTCTTGGCCTCGCTCCCGCCGCGCTCGACAACCGCCTCGACGCCCGTCCGATCACGATGGCCCAGCCCGGTCACCGCATACCCCGCCTTTTGCAGGCATTCCGCCATGGCCCGGCCCATCAGGCCCAGTCCGATAAAGCCGATTGTTGGTTTGCTCATCTTTTTTCCTTTCATGCGCCGCGATAATCGCCGGGCACCTCGCCCGCCAGGACAGGTCGTCCGGTTTGCCCTGACAGAGCTGCGGCCAGTGTCATTTCCATGGCCGCAATGCCGTCCGCGCCGGTGCACAGAACATCGTCCGAACCGCCGCCTGCAACCTGGGCAAAACGATTGACCTGTTCCAGCAGCGGATCGACCCGGTCGAACGCGGGCCCGGCCACGCGGGACAGCGGCGTGCTCCATTCGATTTCGCCGGGGGCCGAGCGGCCCCAGCGGGTCAGGGACGGAAATTCAAGCGCGCCGGCCGTGCCGACGATGCGGATGTAATCCTGTCCAGAGGCGGCGATGGCAGGGTTTTCGGAACTGGCGGCCTCAAAGCTCCAGGGCGAGGCGCCGGTATCCGAAATCAGGAAAGACCCCAGGGCGCCGTTGTCAAAGCGAAAGGCCAGCGCGGCGGTATCTTCGATGACAAACCCGCGCCGGGCGGAGGAAATTAGCGCCGAAACCTCGGTCATTTCGCCGACGAGAAAGCGCAGAAGATCGATTTCATGGGTGAGGTTGCTCATCAGCGGACCGGCACCGGGCTGGCGGCGCCAGTCGACATCGTAATAGCTGTCATGCTTGCGGACAGACCAAAGGCCCTGAATCCCCACCAGATCGCCCAGCTGGGAAATTTCCTGGCGGGCGGCAAGGCTGAAGGGATGGCAGCGCCTGTGATGGCCGGTGAACAGGGGCAGGCCCTTGTCCTTGGCCGCGCTGACCAGCGCGCGGGCCTCATCCAGCGTCGCGGCGGTGGGTTTTTCAACGATTGCGGCCCACCCCCGCTCGAGCGCGCGCAGGGTGGTGGCATGGTGATCCTGGGTCGGGGTGGCGATGATGCACGCGCGGGTGTCCCGTGGCACGGCATCGATATCGGCCACGGCGGGGAGGCCCATCGCCACCAGTTCGGCACGGCGCTGCGGCGCGGGTTCGACAACGGCCGTCAGGTGAATGCGCCCGGAGGCCTGGGAGACTTCGACATGGCGCATTCCGATTGATCCGCCACCTATCACGCATAAGGGAAGGGGAGATGTCATTCACAAGGCTCCAGTCGTGTCATCAGGGCCGACTACATCACCGCGCCGATTTGCCAGGGGACAAATTCGTAATCGCCCAGCCCCTGCTGTTCGGATTTCGATTGCTCGCCCGAGGCCATGCGCAGCCACATATCGTATATCTCGCGCCCGACCTCTTCGACGCTGGCGCCGTCGCTCAGGATGCGTCCGGCGTTCACGTCCATGTCGTCGCTCAGGCGGGTGTACATTTCGGTGTTGGTCGCGACCTTCATCGACGGCGAGGGTTTCGCCCCAAAGGCCGATCCGCGCCCCGTGGTGAAACACACAAGGTTGCAGCCCGACGCGATCTGTCCCGTGACGCTGGCCGGGTCATAGCCGGGACTGTCCATGAAGGTGAACCCCCTGGCCGTGACCGGTTCGGCGTATTTATAGACACCGTTCAGCGGGGTCGTGCCGCCCTTGGCCGCTGCGCCCAGCGACTTTTCAAGGATGGTGGTCAACCCGCCCGCCTTGTTCCCGGGCGAGGGGTTGTTGTCCATCGATCCCTTGTTGCGGGCGGTGTAATCTTCCCACCAGTGGATCAGATCAATCAGCTTGTCGCCCACCTCGCGGGTGGCGGCGCGGGCGGTCAGCAGGTGTTCGGCGCCATAAATCTCGGGCGTTTCGGCCAGAACGCCGGTTCCGCCCTGCGCGACCAGAAGATCACAGGCATACCCTACCGCCGGGTTGGCGGTGATCCCTGACCAGGCGTCCGATCCGCCGCACTGCAGCGCAACCATGAGGTCCGAGGCCGGGCATTCCTCGCGCCGGGCCTGGTTGACCAGGGGCAGCATCGCCTCGATCTTTTTGATGCCCAGATCGATAGTGCGGCGCAGCCCGCCGACATCCTGGATGTTCATGGTCTGAAACAGCGGGCCGGGTGTCAGGCCGTAGGCCTCGATCAGCCAGTCGATCTGCATCATCTCGCAGCCAAGACCGGCCATCAGAACGCCGCCCACATTCGGGTTGCGGGCGTACCCCCAGAGGGTGCGCTGGAGAACCTCGAACCCGGTACCATCCCCGCCCATGGCGCAGCCGGTGCCGTGCACAAAGGCGACGACGCCATCGACATTGGGATAGGCGGCAAGCCTGTCATCGGTGAAATGCTCCGCGATCATCCGCGCGGCGGTGGCCGAGCAGTTGACCGAGGTCAGAACGGCGATGTAGTTGCGCGTACCAACGCGCCCCGAGGCGCGCCGGTACCCCATGAACGTGTCTTGCGATGTGGCCGGGGTGGCCGGGCGCAGGTTGGTGGAAAATTCGTATTCCGTGTCCACGTTGCGGAATTCGAGGTTATGAGTGTGCACATGCGCGCCCTTGGCGATGTCCTGCGCGGCATAGCCGATCAGCTGCGCATATTTGCGGACCGGCTGGCCCTTGGCGATGGCCTCGGTCGCCATCTTGTGGCCGCGCGGAATGGCATCGACACAGCCTTCGTCGCCGATGTGTAGGGCGGTTGTGGCGGTCACGACATTGTCGGCCTCGGACAATCGAACGGTTCTCATTTCAGTGCCTCATGCGCAGATCGGGCTGCCTTGGTCCCAGCGATGCAGGGGAATATGGTCTTGGCCGGACAGAATTGCGCGCGCTTTCACCCAAGTGTCGCGCCAGACGGTCCAGTCGGCAAGCACGCTGTCCGGGTTGGCGCGTGACCGGGCGACAAATTCCGGGAAATGGGACCGACCGGTCGGCTGGCCCGTCGCGTTGTACCGAATGTCGAAAGACCAGCGAAAATGCCCGGAGTGATTGACCAGCGACCCGTGCGGCGTAAGCGGGTGAAAGATCACTGCGCCGCCCGCCTTGACCGGCAGCGGGATGGCCTGCGTTTCATCGATAAAGCCATCCGCAATCCCAAGTTGGGTCCTGGGGCAATGAGGCAGCATTCGGGGCTTGCCCGGCACCACCTGAAGGCATCCGTTCTCAACCGTTGCATCGCTGATCGCAAGCCAGACGGTGATCATCTTTGTCTCGTCCGCCTCGTCCAGGGTCACGCCCTGATCCTGGTGCCAGTCCGTGGCGGTGATATGGGCGCGGGTTTCATCGCTCGCCAATGTATCGGACGGAGGTTTCAGGCGGACGTGCTGAATGGGGTTGGATGTGATTTCCGGCCCGATCAGTTGCTCGACCACGTCCAGCAAGCGGGGCGCGGTCAGCATGTCGAATACGGCAGGGCCAAAGTGGAACGGGGTATCGGGTTCGATCTCACCCCCGGGCAGGGAAATATCCATCGGCTGGAACCAGTCGCACCCGTCGCGATAGCTGAGCAGCAGCTTGTCCCAGAAATCCATGTTGTCTGCAGCGGGCAAAAGCCCCTGTGCCTGCCATCCATCATAGAGCGTATCGAGCAGGTCGGCATACTCGGCCTTGACCGCGTCAAGGATGTAACCGGGCAGCAGGTCCGGCACCACCAGATATCCGTCGCGATTGAACTGTTCAATCTGGTCCTGGGTTAGCATGGGGAACCCTCCAAGAGCATTTTTGGGGTGTCGGGGCGGGCAGAAGAGGCCGCCCCGACGCATGTTGCGCCTGTTACTTCAGGAACAGGGTCACGATCGGCGGCCAGATCAACAACACCGCCAGCGCCGAAAGCTGAAGTGCGATGAACGGCAGAAACCCGCGGAAGATATCCGTCAGCGAAATATGCGGCGGAGCCACGGACTTCAGGTAGAACGCCGCGGGGCCAAAGGGGGGCGACAGGAAACTGACCTGCATGTTCATACAGAACACCACGCCGAACCAGATGGCCACGTGGCGCCGTTCCAGTTCGCCCAGCAACCCGATCTCTTCCACCGGCAGTTTCAGAACGATCGGCAGGAACACCGGCATGATCAGCAAAACGATGCCGACCCAGTCCATGAACATGCCCATCACCAGGAAGATCAGCATCATCACAAGGATGATCCCCATCGTCGGCAGGTCGGCGGCAATGATCATGTTGGCCACATAGGTCGGACCACCTGCCAGCGTATAGGCCGCCGCAAGCGAGGCCGCGCCAATCGTCACCCAGATGATCGTCCCGGTGGACTTGAGCGTGCGCATCAGGCTGTCCCAGATGATATCAAAGGACATTTCGCGTCGGATGACGCTGATCACGAACACGGCGACAACGCCCATCCCGGCCGCTTCGGTGATGCCGGTGATGCCCATGTAGATAGAGCCCAGAACCACGCCGATGACGACGGTCGGGGCAATCAGGCCCTTGCCCATCTCCCACCCTTCGGCGGTGCGTTCCTTGCCGACCATCAGAAACATGACCGCCAGCGAGATCAGGAAGCCGCCGATGATATAGGGAATGTCCGACACCATTCCCAGAACGATCGGGTCGGTGCCTTCGACCACCGCGTTTTCTCCGGTGACGGTAAAGAACACCGCGCGCAGGAACAGAACGCCCAGGATCCAGAGCGAGAACCGCGCCAGGAAACCCAGAAAGCGCAGCAGCTTTTCCTTGCCCTTGGGATCGTTCGGATCCTCTTCGGGAAGAGGGGCCAGGGAAGGGTTCAGGTTGGTCCGGATCACGATGTAAAGGATGAAGAACGACGCCAGCATGAACCCCGGCAGAAAGGACGCGGTGAACAGTGCCTTGATCGACGTTTCAGTGACCAGCCCATAGAAAATCAGCACGATGGACGGCGGAATCATCGTTCCCAGCGACCCGGAGGCGCAGATGGTGCCGATGGCAAGGTTCTGATTATACCCAAGGCGCAGCATCTGCGGCAGGGCGATCAGGCCCAGCAGAACCACTTCGCCGCCAATGATGCCAGACATGGCGGCCATGATGACGGCCATGATCGACGTCACGATGGCGATGCCGCCGCGCGTGCGGCTGAGCCAGGTGTTCAACGACGTATACATGTCGCGCGCGATGCCCGAGCGTTCAAGCAAGGTCGCCATGAATATGAAGAGAGGCACCGAAATCAGGACGTAATTCGTCATTTGCCGATAGACCGCCTGACCCAGAACCGAGAACGGCCCGCGTCCGAAGGTGTTGAACAGGATGTCGAAATCGAATTTCAGGATGAGCGTCACCACGGCCAGAAAGGCCGAGGCAAAGCCAAGGGGCATACCGATGGCCAGCAGGATGAACATGCCGGCCAGCACGATAAGGCTGAGTGTGCCGATATCGACCATTATTTCTTGTCCTCCAACGTGTGGCGGATATGCTCGATTTCCGCTTCGTCGATATCATCCAGGGGCGAATGATGTTCGGGCGCCTTGTTCCAATCGGCGATCAGGTTCGACAGCGACTGGATCGCCACCAGAACGATGATGATCAGGATGGCGGGTTTAACGACGCCGGGAATGGGCGGATCCCATGCGGTGCCGAACGTCTCCATGCGCAACATGCGGGTCTTGGCGTCCAGATAGCCGCCCCAGACCAGCGCAAAGGCAAAGCCCAGGATCAGCACGACCGAGATCACGTCCGAGGTTTTCTGCATCCAACGGGGCATCATGTCATAGATCACGTAGATGCGGATATGACTGCGTTGCTGCATGGCGTATTGCCCGGCGAACAGGAAGACGAAGGCCGCGATCCACAGTGACAATTCGTTGGCCCACAAGGTCGGGCGCGAAAAGACATAGCGCGACACCACCTCGTAGAACATGACGATGACCACAAAGACGACCAAAATCATCGCGATCCGCGAGGTCACCAGCGACAGCGTATCGAAAAAGCCGTCGGGCTTGTCTTCGATCGAGCCAATGAAATCCGACAGGTACAATGAGACGAACAGGATCGATCCGGCGAGCGAAATCAACATCGCCCAGACCATGGGACGACCGGTCGGACGGATCATTTCATGCATGCCGATCGCGTCGTCGGATATTAAATTGTTGAGTACGAGCCATGCATAAATCACGAGGGTCAGCCCCGTGAATGCCACTGCTGCCTGTCGAACCGGCTTACGAAGCGACCCAAGCCAAACGCTTTCATGCTCCATTCCCCATCCTCCCTCGAAGATGTCGGGCCTTCGTTCGGCCCTGATGATTTTTGTGTTTTTGGTTTGTGTGGAGGCGGGCACCACGCAGGACGCCCGCCTCTTATCTCAAGCAATCGCACCGATTTCGGTGCGATGCGTTCTGATTAATTGATCAGGCCAAGCTGACGCAGATAGGTCTTGTGGCTCTCCACCAGCGCGCCGGCTTCCGGGCTACGGGTCGCCCAGTCGTCCCATGCAGCCTGGGCTGCGACGCGGAACGCTTTGCGGTCTTCAGCCGACCATGCATAGAGCGTCACACCTTGCTCTTGCAGAGCAGCGGCAGCTTCGGTGTTGGCCTTCTCGTTCGCCATCGCGATTTGGAAGGAGAGTTTCTGCCATGCGGTTTCGATGATACGGCGCTGAGTTTCGGTCAGACCGTCCCAGACGTCCTTGTTACATGCCAGGTGGTCTGACGGCATCGAATGAAAGCCGGGGTAGGTGGCGTGTTTCACGATGTCATAAAGACCCAGGCCCACGTTGTTGGCCAGGCCCGATGCATCGGCACCGTCGATGATACCGGTCTCCAGCGCGGTGAAGATTTCGGTGAAATCCATCACGATGGGCGACGCGCCCATTTTTTCGAAGATCTCGGTTTCCATGCCCGGCGGGGAGCGGAACTTCCAACCTTTCAGGTCCTCGGGGCCGGCCAGCGGCTTGGAGGAGGAGAAGGATTCCTGACCGTAGATGGCCCAGCCGATGAGCTGCATGTTCTGAGCATTGTAGAGCTCTTGAGCTGCGTCGTAGCCGCCACCGTAATAGAGCCAGCTATACTGCTGCCACGGTGTGTCATAGCCGCCCATGATGTCGCCGACGAACTGGAAGGCGGGGTTCTTGCCGGTCTGGTAGGCACCACCGGTCGCATCGCAGTCAACGATGCCGTTGATGGCCGCGTCGAAGGTTTCGGTCGTTGCCACAACCGACGACGAATAGAACATCTCGATCGCGATCGCGCCGCCTGACATTGTCTGGACGTCGTCGACCCAGTTTGCCAGCATTTTGCCGGTCGGGTGCTCGGTCGCATAATGTGTCTGGATGCGCAGGGTAACATCCTGGGCCATCGCCGTGCCGGCCATCATCGCGGCCGCCGCAGCGGTGGTGAGAATTGAGGTCAGTTTCATTATATTTCCTCCCTAGGCGGCTAATACCCGCCTTCGTGTTCCGCACGCCCTCCAGCGCACATTGAGAGATGGTATACCATCCTGCCGGACGCTACCAAACGGCGGCTCGACAATCAACGAGTTTTGGTATACCAAATTTAGGAAAAATTCCTTTTGGCATGCCCGAAATCAGGAAGCCTCATTTGGCGGAGGCGTTTTGCACATCGCGCCGATGACGTGCTAAGGCCCTGCAAAATAGAGTAGAAGGCAAAAGAATGGCGGAACAGAATCTACCCGAGCAAATTGCCCAACAACTCCGCCGGGACATTTTGCAGGGCAAGCTTCAACCCGGTGCTTCCATCAAAGAACGCGACAATGCGTCGGACCTTGGGGTGAGCCGCACGCCGATGCGAGAAGCGATTCGCATTCTGGCCAAGGAGGGTCTGGTACAATTGCGCCCCGCGCGCAGCCCGATCGTCGCCCAGCCCAGCCTTGCCGAGGTGTCCAATTCGATCGACGTCCTGAGTGCGCTCGAGATGCTGTCGGGTAAGCTGGCCTGCCTGCGCGCTTCGGACAAGGAAATTGCCGAAATTCGCAAGAGCGAGCGGTATCTGGCGGAAAACTACGACAAGCTGGATGATGTGGAGCGGTTCGAGGCGGACATGAATTTTCATATCGCGATCGCCAAGGCATCCCATAACGAGGCGCTGGCCGAGACCCATATGTCCTATCTCGCGCGCCTGTGGCGGGCCCGGTTCCTGTCGGCGATGAAAAAACGCTCCCGCGATCGTGTGCTGCGCCAGCACGAGGCCATCATCCGCAGTATCGAGGCCCGCGACGTGGCCGCCACCCAGGCGGCGCTGGACGATCATCTTGAACATCTGTTGATAAATGTCGAAGAATTCTTCGAAAGCGAAGACAAGGCCGAAGTGACATCGGGCTGATCTGAAAATCCAAAGAAAACTTAGGAAAAAACCACATGAAACTACTGAGATTCGGCCCCGCGGGGCAGGAAAAGCCCGGATTGCTGGACGACAACGGTCAGGTGCGGGATCTGTCGGGCCACGTGGACGATTTTGCCGGGCAAACTGTCTCGATCGAGGCGCTGAATGCGCTCCGCGCGATCGACGCGGACAGCCTGCCGGTCGTGGCCGAACCGGGCCGGATCGGAAGCTGCGTCGCTTCGGTTCCCAACTTCTACTGCATCGGTCTGAACTATGCCAAACACGCAGAAGAAAGCGGCATGCCCGCGCCAAGCGAACCGATCCTGTTTTCCAAGGCCTCGTCGTCGCTGTCGGGCCCATACGATCCGGTCATCATCCCGCGCAATTCAACCAAGTCGGACTGGGAGGTTGAACTGGGCGTGGTGATCGGGCGGGAAGCGTCCTATGTCTCAAAAGAGGATGCGTTGGATTACGTTGCCGGCTATTGCACGATCAACGACGTGTCCGAACGCGAATTCCAGATTGAGAAGGGCGGCCAGTGGATCAAGGGCAAGTCAGCCCCGACATTCGGACCGGCCGGTCCCTGGCTTGTGACTGCGGATGAGGTCGGTGATCCGCAGGCGCTGAAGGTCAGTCTCGATCTGAACGGGGAAACCGTTCAGAACTCCAACACTAGCGACATGATCTTTTCGGTCCGCGAAATCGTGTCTTACATGAGCCAGTTCATGAAACTTCTGCCCGGCGACCTGATCGCCACGGGCACACCGTCGGGCGTGGGCCTTGGCATGTCCCCGCAACGCTTTCTCAAACCGGGCGATGTCATGGTCGTCCGTGTCGAAAAACTGGGTGAGCAGCGGCAGGAAACGGTTGCCGCTGAATAATCACAGCCCCGGGCCAGAGCCGCGCAGCACCGCGGCTCTGGTCCCCTTGGTCCCAGGGCGGATCGCATGTCACGCAATCTGAACCTCAATGCCTTTGTGTATTTCGAAGCTGTCGCGCGGCGCGGCTCGCTCAGCCGTGCGGCCGAGGAACTGTCGGTGTCCCCCTCGGCCGTGAGCCAGCAGATCAAGCTGTTGGAACAGCAGATGGGGATCAAGCTGTTTCGCCGCGATGGTCGGCAACTGAGCCTGACACTTGAGGGCGAACAGCTTTTCCAGACCAGTTCAACGGCCCTGCGCATGTTGCAGGAAGTGCGCAGCAATCTTGGCAAAACCCACGAAACGCGCCGTCTTAATCTGCGCGTGACGCCCAGTTTCGGGGTGCGCTGGCTTGGGCCGCGCCTGTCGGGGTTCGTCAGAACCCATCCCGATTGGGATCTGCGTGTCGATGCGGCCCCGGACCCGACCGATTTCGACCGCGAGGTGATGGACCTCGATATCCGCTATGGGGCGGGGCACTGGTCGGGGTACTATGTGCAACCGGTGGTGAAGGATCACGTTCTGCCCCTGTGCAACCCGGACTATCTGCGCGGGCTTCAATCTGCCGAAACTTTGGACGAGGTTTTTGACAGGGCCCGCCTGATCGACAGCGCACGCGCCATGTGCCAGTGGGATTACTGGCTGTATCGAAATGGGATTTCGACGGGCGCGAACCGCAAAAGCATTCTGATGGATCGCTCGTCCATGTCGCTTCAGCTTGCCCTCGATGGGGCCGGTGTGGTTCTGGAATCGCTGGCGCTGGCGCAGGCCGAGGTGTCCAAGGGCAATCTGGTGCCGGTCACGCCGGGACTGCCGATTGTCGGTTTCGATGCCTATTGGGTGATCTGCCCGCCGCGGTATCTGAACCGCCGCGCCGTGCGCCTGTTCCTGAACTGGCTTGAGGGGCAAGCCGAGGCACATCGGAAATCGGTGGAACAGATCACCCGCCTGCATGGCATGAGCATCGATGAAATAGACGTGGATCGTGAACTGACACGCGGCACCGGGTAAGGGCGCCGCGTGTCCGTTTTGCTGCTTTTGACGCCCGGGCGCAAAGAGACATTTTCAGCCTGCCGGCCTAGTGGATCAGCGATCCGCCGTTCACGTCCAGCTCGGATCCGGTGACATAGGCCGACAGGTCCGATGCCAGGAACAAGGCACATCCTGCCACATCGGACGCTTCTCCGGCGCGGCCCATTGGGATGCCTTCGAGGATCATTTCCTTCATGTCCGGGGTCAGCTTGCCGGCGGTGATGTCGGTCGCGATGAACCCCGGGCAGATCGCGTTGACGCGGATCCCATCGGGTGCCAGTTCGCGAGCCATCGCCTTGGTCAGACCCAAAATGCCAGCCTTGGCCGCCGAATAATGCGGCCCGCCGAAAATGCCGCCGCCACGCTGGGCCGAAACCGAGGACAGGTTGACGATCTTGCCGGTCTTGCGGTCGCGCATGTGCGGGATGACCGACTGGCTCATGTACAAGGTCCCGCGCAGGTTGACGTCGAGAACGGCGTCATAGTTTTCCGGCGCGATATCCATGGTTTTCAGGGGCTGGGTGATGCCCGCGTTATTGACCAGAATATCGATCTGGCCGAACAACTCGGTCGCGATGTGTGCGGCTTCTTCGCAGGCTTTCCTGTCCGTGACGTTGCAGGACAACCCCAGATGTCCCTCGCCCGGGAGGTCCGATGCCGCCGCGACGGCCTGATTGCTGTCGAGATCCAGAATCGCGACGCGCGCACCGTGTTTGGCGAACAGTCGGGCGGTGGCCTTGCCCAATCCGCGCGCGCTTGCCGCGCCGGTGATGATGGCGGTTTTGTCTTTGAGAAGTTTCATATCCTACCCCTGTGTGTGCGGATCGGGCCTCAGCTATCCAGCCAGGCTTTGACTTGGGCGGTCACGGCGTCGACAGAGAGGCCGTATTGATCGTGCAATGTCGGTAACGCGCCGGCATCGAGGAATTCATCCGGAAGACCGATCTGGCGGAATGGGACGTGCACGCCCGCGCGCATCAGCCCGGCTGCGACAGCCTCGCCCAATCCGCCGACGACGCTGTGGTTCTCGGCGGTGACGACAAGGCGTCCCTTTCTGGCGGCCTCGGCCTTGATGGTTTCGAGGTCGAGCGGTTTGATCGTCGGGCAATGGAGGACCGCACAATCGACGCCGTCCTGTTTCAACCGTTTGGCGGCATCGATCACACGCATCGTCATCAGCCCGCTTGAGATGAACAGAACATCATTGCCACCATGCAAAAGCTTCGCCTTGCCCAGTTCGAATTTGTAATCGTATTCACCCAGGACATTGGCGACCTTGCCGCGCAAAAGGCGCATGTAGACCGGACCGGGGTGGTCGGCGATGGCTGCGGTGGCCTGTTCGATGTCGGTGGCATCGCAGGGATCGACAATCGTCAGGTTCGGCATTCCGCGAAAGATCGCCAGATCCTCGGTCGCCTGGTGGCTGGGGCCATAGCCGGTGGTCAGGCCGGGCAGGGCACAGACGATCTTGACCGGCAGGTTTTCCTCGGCGATGGCCATGATGATGAAATCATAGGCCCGGCGCGACGCGAACACCGCGTAGGTGGTGGCAAACGGCGTGAACCCTTCGCGCGCCAGCCCGGCCGCGGCCGAGATCATCACCTGTTCGGCCATGCCCATTTGATAGAACCGATCCGGATATGCCTTGGAAAACACGTGCAGGTCGGTGTATTTCGACAGGTCCGCCGTCAGGCCGACGATATCCTCGCGGGTTTTGGCCAGATTGCACAGAGCGTGGCCAAAAGGTGCATCAATCGTATCGCGCCCTTCGGAATCCAGCGATGCGATCATGGCCGATGTTGCGACGCGTTCGCCATCGGGGGTGTCGGTTCCGCGTGGGGCGTACTTGGACTTGCGACGCGACATGGGTCCTGCGGTGGCTTCGTGGCTCATTGTGGCATCTCCTCGTCCAGAATGTTCAGCGCCTTTTGCCATTCGTCGGGCTCGACCCGGATAAAGTGGGTGATGTCCCGTTCTTCCAGGAACGGAATTCCCTTGCACATCTTGGTATTGCAGATGATCACCCGCGGTTTTTCGTCGGGACAGGTGCGCGCCGCGTCAAACGCCTGCTCCACCGCATCGATGTCATTGCCGTCGACCTCTTGCGCGTACCAGCCAAATGCGGTCCATCGATCAATGTCGGGTGTGCGCGACAGCGCCTGTGTCGTGGGGCCATCGGCCTGCTGATTGTTGAAATCGACAATGGCGATCAGGTTGTCCAGCTTCCACTGGACGGCGGACATGACCGCCTCCCAGGTTGACCCTTCGCCCAACTCGCCATCGGACAACATGTTATAGATGAAGGCCGGGTTTTTCTTGCGCTTCAGCCCCAATGCCGCACCCACAGCAATGCCCAGACCATGACCGAGCGACCCACCGGTGATTTCCATCCCCGGCGTATAGGCCGCCATGCCCGACATCGGCATGCGTGAATCGTCCATGCCATAGGTTTCAAGTTCGTTTTCAGGCAGAATGCCAGCCTCGATCATCGCCGAATACAGCGCGATCGCATAATGTCCGATGGACAGGTAAAACCGGTCGCGGCCTTCCCACTCGGGGTCCTCGGCGCGATAGCTCAACGCGTGGAAATAGGTGACGGCCAGAACGTCCGCCACGCCTAGTGCCTGACCGATATAGCCCTGGCCCTGAACTTCGCCCATGCGCAGGGCATTGCGCCGAATCTGCCAGGCCCGTCGTGCGAGGCTGACGTTCGAAAGTGCACTGTCTGCTGAGGTTTTCAAACCGGGTCTCCCACATAAGCGTGTACGTTTTTCGCCCAAAACGGTTGGCGCAAAACATCATCTGAGCGGGGGCTTGGCAAGAAATCATTCTTAAAGGGCTGTTTAGTTTTACTTAAATGTAAATGGGCAGATAATGATGGAGCGCACCTGATCGCAGCCTTAGATTGAGCGGAAAGTTTCAGGGAGAATTTTCACATGAACCTTTCCTCCAAGCTGGCGGCCCGCCACAACGCCGGCAATCCGGTGCGCATCGGACTGATCGGGGCCGGCAAATTCGGCTCGATGATCCTGGCGCAGGCGAAAACCATCCCCGGCTATCATATCGTGGGGATTGCCGACCTTGACGTTGCCAAGGCGCAGGACTCGCTGGAACGCGTCGGATGGGAGGCGGACCGCTTTTCGGCATCGTCCCTGTCCGAGGCCGTGACCGCCGGCAGGACCCATGTGACCGAGGATTCGACCCACCTGTTCAACTGCGCCGATATCGAATGCATTATCGAGGCTACCGGACACCCGATTGCGGGTATTCGGCACGCGGCGTCGGCCATCGACAGCGGCAAACATGTGATCATGGTGAACGTGGAGGCGGACGTGCTGTGTGGGCCCATCCTGGCCGAACGGGCCAGGCAGCAGGGCGTTGTCTATTCCATGGCCTACGGGGACCAGCCTGCCGCGATTTGCGAGTTGGTCGATTGGGTCCATTCCTGTGGCTTTGAACTGGTCGCGGCGGGCAAGGGGATGAACTTTGCCCCATCCTACCGCTATTCGACACCGGACACGGTCTGGGGCTATTTCGGGTGGAGCGAGGAAGAAGTCGCCGCAGGGGATTTCAACCCGAAAATGTACAACTCCTTCACCGACGGAACCAAGGCGGCCATCGAAATGGCGGCTGTTGCGAATGCGACGGGGCTGGATTGCCCCGACGATGGACTTGCCTTTCACCCGGCGGGCCTGCAGGACTTGGCGAATGTGTTCAAACCTCAATCCGACGGCGGGCAACTGTCCAAACCCGGTCTGGTCGATATCGCCGCCAGCCGCGAACCCGACGGACGCGTCGTTCTCAACAATATCCAGTACGGCATGTTCGTGACGTTCCGCGCGCCCAACGCCTATACCCGGGACTGTTTTCAGCAATACGGCCTTCTGACGGATAAATCGGGATGGTACGGGTCCATGTGGCGCCCCTTTCACCTGATCGGGCTTGAAACCAGCGTTTCGGTCCTGTCGGCGGTTCTGCGCGGTGAGCCGACCGGATCATCGACCCGGTATCGCGCCGATGCGGTCGCGACGGCCAAGGGCGATTTCGCCGCCGGCGACGTTCTGGACGGCGAGGGCGGGTTCAAGGTCTGGGCCAAGGCTATTCCGGCGACCAAAGCATCTGCCGTTGATGCGCTGCCGATCGGGCTGGCCCATAACGTCACCCTCAAACGCCCCGTGAAACGCGATCAGGTGGTGACGCTGGACGACGTGGAGATTAAAGACGATCTTGATATCTTCGAGATGCGGAAAGACCAGAAACGGTTGTTGGAAGCATGACCGCTTGCCGCAGACAAACCATTCGCCCCGGTGCCGGACGCGGCAAACCGGTGGGAACAGCACAAAGGAAGACCCCGAATGATCTTTGCCGACAGCCTGTCCCGACTGGGAACTGAATCCGCCTTTGTCGTTCTGGCCCGCGCCCAGCAACTGGCGGCGCAGGGCAAGGACATCATCAACCTTGGCATTGGCCAGCCGGATTTCAAAACGCCTGATAACATCGTCGAGGCCGGGATCAAGGCGCTGCGTGACGGGCATCACGGGTACACGCCCGCCAACGGTCTGCCCGCCCTGCGCGAGGCGGTGGCCGCCGACCTGAACCGCCGTCACGGGGTCGAGGTGAACCCGGACAACGTGGTCGTCGTTCCGGGCGGCAAGCCCACCATGTTCTTTGCCGTTCTCATGTTCGGGCAGCCGGGGGCAGAGATCATGTATCCCAACCCCGGCTTTCCAATCTATGAATCCGTGATCAAATATTCGGGGGCAACGCCGGTTCCGATCGCGCTGAAGGAAGAAAACGGGTTTGCCTTCTCCGCCGAAGAGGTCCTGTCGCAGATCACCGACCGCACCCGCCTGATCATCATCAACAGCCCTGCCAACCCGACGGGCGGCGTAACGCCAAAGGAAGAGATCGACAAGCTGGTGGCCGGATTGATGGATCATCCCGATGTGGCGCTGATGTCGGACGAGATCTATTCCAACATGCTTTATGGCGGGCGCGACCATGTCAGCCTGCTGCAATATCCCGAAATCCGCGACCGGCTGATCATGCTGGATGGCTGGTCCAAGACCTATGCGATGACCGGCTGGCGTCTGGGATACGCGGTCTGGCCCGATGCGGCCGTCGATCACGTCACGCGCCTGTGCATCAACGATCATTCCTGCGTGAACGCGGCAACCCAGTTTGCCGGGATCGAAGCCCTGAACGGACCGCAGGACGCGGTGCGCGACATGGTCGCCGAGTTCGACAAGCGCCGCGAGGTCATCGTGCGCGAACTGAACAGCCTGCCCGG
Organism: Arenibacterium sp. CAU 1754; assembly: GCF_054482635.1. Taxonomy (NCBI): domain Bacteria; kingdom Pseudomonadati; phylum Pseudomonadota; class Alphaproteobacteria; order Rhodobacterales; family Paracoccaceae; genus Arenibacterium; species Arenibacterium sp. CAU 1754. The sequence goes on along the minus strand of NZ_JBTLRG010000001.1, from coordinate 1,042,473 downwards.
CGTGCGCTGCCCCGATGCGGGCGGGGCGTTTTATGCCTTCCCGAATATCGAAGGCACGGGCCTGACCGCGAAACAGGCGCAGGACAGGTTTTTGGACGAGGCGGGGGTCGCAACCGTGGCCGGTACATCCTTTGGGGCCTGGGGCGAAGGGTTCCTGCGGTTTTCCTACGCGAATTCGACCGAAAACATCCTTGAGGCGGTCAGCCGTATTCGCAAACTTTTGTAAGCCTCGAACATAAACGCGGCCCCGGATCGGGGCCGCGTTTGTGCAACGTCATCTTGCGGATTTTACATGTCGAGGTCTTCGGGCAGCAGGCTGGCCGGGATGTTCTGATAGCTGACGGGCCGCAGGAACCGGCGGATCGAAAGCGTGCCCACCGATGTCGCGCCAAAGTTGGTCGAGGCAGGGTAAGGCCCGCCGTGGACCATCGCATCGCAGACTTCGACACCCGTCGGAAATCCGTTCGCCAGCACGCGCCCGGCCTTGCGTTCCAGTACCGGCATCAGGCGGCGACCGGCGTCGGCGTCCGCGTCATCGAGATGGAGCGTGCAGGTCAGCTGCCCCTGCAGGCTTTTGGCGATCAGGTACATTTCGTCCATGTCGCGGGCCACAACGATCAGACCGAGGGGGCCGAACACCTCTTCGGACAGGGCGTGGTTGTTCAGCCAGGTTTCGCCGGTGGTGCGGAACAGATAGGGCGTCGCGTCGCGCTGATCGCACATCGTGGTCAGCAGATCCTGCACACCTGGACCGCCCGATATTTTTTCGACTCCATCCCGATAGGCATGGGCGATGCCGTCGGTCAGCATCACCTGCTTGCCGACCTCGGACAGGGCCGCACGGGCGGTTTCGGCAAATGTGTCGGCCTCGGGCCCTTCAAGAACCACGCAGATCCCGGGGTTGGTACAGAACTGACCGGCGCCCATGGTCAGGGACCCGGCCCATCCCTTGGCAATCTCGTCGCCGCGGGCGCGCATTGCGTTGGGCAACAGGAACATCGGGTTGACCGACCCCAGTTCGCCAAAGAACGGGATGGGTTCGGGGCGCGCCGCACAAAGATCGAACAAGGCGCGGCCACCGGCAAGGCTGCCGGTAAAGCCGACGGCCTTGATCAGCGGATGCTGCACAAGGGACTGGCCCACATCGCGTTTGCCGCCCTGGATCAGGCTGAAGATGCCCTTCGGCATGTCGCATTTGGTGACGGCGGCGACGATGGCCTGAGCGACGATTTCGCCGGTGCCCGGATGCGCCGAGTGGCCTTTGACGACCACGGGGCACCCGGCTGCCAGCGCGGCCGCCGTATCACCGCCGGCCACCGAAAACGCCAGTGGAAAGTTCGAGGCGCCAAAGACCGCAACCGGCCCGATGGGGCGCTGCATCATGCGGATATCGGGGCGGGGCAGGGGGTCGCGATCCGGCAGGGCCTTGTCGTAGCGGCGATCCAGATAGGCGCCCTCAAGGATGTGGTCAGCAAACAGGCGCAGCTGGCCGCATGTGCGCCCGCGCTCGCCAATCAACCGGGCCTCGGGCAGGCCGGTTTCCTGACAGCCGATGGTCGTGATCTCATCGCCGCGCGCGTCGATCTCGTCGGCAATCGCATTCAGCAGCGCGGCGCGCTGGGCGCGCGTTGTCTGGCTGAAATCCCAGAACGACTCTTCGGCTGCCTGGCAGGCCTGATCAACCAGGTCGGGCGTGCCGACCGCGAAATCATGCGCCTCGCCATGGGCGGGATCGGACCGGAAGGTCAATGTCCCTGCAACCCAGTCGCCTGCAATCAAATGTTTTCCTGTCAGCATTGTCTATTCCTTGATGATTGGGCCAGAGGTGAACTTTCCCCCCTGCCACATTGATACGGGGTCATCCGTTTCGGGGATGGGCACGGTTTCCGCCATTTTCCGGGCGAATTGTGCCGAACTGTGCTTCGGGCGCCAACCCAAATATGAGGCTGCCCCGTTGTCCCACCATTTGGCGTCATTGTCCGACACGCCATAGATCACCGGGCAGCCCAGTCGCGGGGCCTCGTACACGCGGGCACAGAGGCTCAGGAAATCTTCGGGGGCCAGCCATGTGGCCAGCATGCGATGATCGGCAGGTTCCGCAAGGCAGGACCCGATGCGCACCATCGCGGTTTCCTGTCCGAATTTGTGGAAATACATCAGGGCCACCGCCTCGCCATAGGATTTGGATACCCCATACCAGCTGTCGGGTTTATGAGCGGCGCTGCCGTCGATCCATTCGTCCTGCCGGTAAAATCCGACGACATGGTTGGAACTGGCAAAGAAAATGCGCGGATGACCATGTTTGCGCGCGGCTTCGTAAAGGTTGTGCAAACCGACGATATTGGCGTTCAGGATGCGCTCGAAAGTGTTCTCGGTCGAAATCCCGCCCAGATGCAGAATGCCGTCGCACCCTTTGACCAGCGCGTCGACCGCGGCGGCCTCGCCCAGATCGCACTGCACAATCTCTTCGTTCGGACCGGCGGGGGCCATGTCCGGACCGGCGGGGGCCATGTCGGCGATGTCACTTAGCCGCAGGGTTTCGGCAATATCCGTCAAACCGGCCCGGGCGATCTGGCCCAGCCCGCCGGCGGCCCCGGTGATCAGCAGCTTTTTCAGCATCGGGCGCTCCTGTCGAAATCATTGGCCGCAAGGTGGAAATCTTCTCGCACTGCGTCCAACATGTATGATAAGTTGCTTCTACTCTTAATGTGTCGGGGTCTCAACCCTTGACATTCAGCTGGTGGAACCCGATCCCGGCTGACCGATCGGATGTGAACGGAGGTGCCGGCGTGGTCCAGCACGAGACCCGAAATCGCGCCAAGGAGCGCCCGCAAAACAGGCCCACCCTTGTCGCTGGTCTGGCAAAAGCATTGCGCGACGCAATCGCTGCGGGTGAGATCGCGATTGGTGAGAAGTTGCCAAGCGAGGCTGCGCTGACGGTGCAATATGGCGTGTCGAGGACCGTTGTGCGCGAGGCGATTGCATCGCTGCGCGCCGATGGTCTGGTCGAGGCGCGCCAAGGCGCGGGGGTGTTTGTCCTTGCCAGTGTGCCGCCGGGGTCCAATCCGTTCCAAAATATTGATTATGATAGCATTTCTTCGATCATTGAAATGCTGGAGCTGCGCACGGCGATTGAGGTCGAGGCCGCCGCCTTGGCAGCTGTCCGGCGCTCGCCCGCTCAGGAAGATGCCATTTACGAACGGCTGGATGCCTTTGAGCGCGCGCTTTTAGACGGGGGTGCCACGGGCGCGGCGGACCTTGCCTTTCATGTTGCGATTGCCGGGGCGTCGAACAACCCGCGGTTTGGTGAGTTTCTGGAAATGCTTGGCCGCGCCGCCATCCCCCGGGACCGGCTACACAAGGGGGCAGGCGAGGCGATGGATCCCGAATATCTGGCCATGTTGCAGGGCGAACACCGGCAAATTGCGGATGCGATTTCAGCGCGGGACGAGGAGGGCGCGCGCGCCGCGATGCGCTGCCATCTACAGGGTGCGCAGCGGCGGTATCGGCAGTTGTTGCGCCGTAAATAGTCAACTTATCATACAAGTGTTGACTGCCCGTTCGGCCTCGATATTAGTAACGCGATGAATCCGGTTTCAGCGAAAAGGAACAGACGATGATGGATCCCCAGGAAGTCAAAGCCGCGCTTGGTGCAGGTCTTCTGTCGTTTCCGGTGACGGCCTTCGATCACTCCGGTGCATTCAACCCCGCGCCATATCGCGACCATATCGGCTGGCTGTCAGGCTACGACGCAAGCGTCCTTTTCGCGGCCGGCGGCACGGGCGAATTCTTTTCGCTCTCGCAGGATGAAATCCCGTCCATCGTAAGCACGGCAAAAGAGGCCGCAGGCGCGACGCCCATCGTTGCGGGATGCGGCTATGGCACCCGCATCGCCGTTGAAATCGCGCAGGCCGCCGAAGCGGCAGGGGCGGATGGATTGTTGTTGTTGCCCCATTACCTGATCGACGCCCCGCAGGAGGGGATGTTCGCCCATGTCAAAGCGGTCTGTGACGCGGTCAGGATCGGCGTCATGGTCTATAACCGCGACAACGCTATCCTGCGGCCCGACACGCTTGAGCGGCTGTGCGATACCTGCCCGAATCTGATCGGGTTCAAGGACGGGTCGGGTGATATTGCGCTGGTCCGTCAGATCACCGCGCGCATGGGTGACCGGCTGACCTATCTGGGGGGCATGCCCACCGCAGAACTCTTTGCCGAAGCTTATCTCGGCGCGGGATTCACGACCTATTCCTCGGCGGTTTTCAACTTTGTTCCCGACCTAGCGCTGGATTTCTATCGCGCCTTGCGGGGCGGCGATCGTGCGCGGTGCGAATTCATCCTCAAGGAATTTTTCTATCCGTTCATGACGATCCGCGACCGGCAAAAGGGATATGCCGTATCGGCCATCAAGGCCGGTGTCCGGCTGGCCGGGTTTGATGCCGGTCCCGTGCGTACGCCTTTGTCGGACCTCACCGAAGAAGAAACACAAATGCTGGCCGACCTGATAGAAAAGGCCGCGAACCTCTGACACACCGGGTGGGCTGAGCCATGAAAATTATCGCAGTTGATACGCATATTCTCGACCATCCGCTTGAAACGGCGTTCGAAAGCGCCTCGATGCGGTTCACGCGCCGTCAGCATATTCTGGTCGAAATTCGCTGTGATGACGGCACGGTGGGGTGGGGTGAGTGCCTGGGACCGGCGCTGCCGAATGCGGCCATCGTTCAGGCCTATGCGCCGCATCTGATCGGGCGCAATCCGCTGGATACGGAAATCCTGTGGCAGGAACTTTATAACCTATTCCGCGATCAGGGTCAGCGCGGTTTGGCGGTCACCGCATTGTCGGGCATCGACATCGCTCTGTGGGATATCAAGGGCAAGGCGTTCGGCGTTTCGGTGTCGGTCCTGCTGGGCGGGCGGTTGCGGGAAACCGTGCGCGCCTACGCCACCGGGTCGTTCCGCCGGGACGGGGTGGACCGGGTCACCGATAACGCCGCCGAATGCGCGGGCCATGTGGCGGCCGGGTTCCATGCGGTCAAGATCAAGATCGGCTTCGGCGTGACCGAGGACCTGACCGTGATCCGCGCGGTGCGTGAGGCGATCGGCCCTGACGCGCGGCTGATGATCGATGCCAACCACGGCTATGACGTGCTTGAGGCGATCCGCCTTGGCAATGCGGCCGCCGAATATGATATCGACTGGTTCGAGGAGCCGGTCATTCCCGAACAGCTGGGCGCTTATCGCGCAGTCAAAAACGGCCAGCCGATCCCGGTGGCCGGCGGCGAAACCTGGCACGGACGGTTCGGGTTCAAGGAACCGCTGGAAACGCGGGTGATCGACATCGCCCAACCCGATCTGTGCGGCACGGGCGGCTTTACCGAAATGCGCCGTGTCGCCGATATGGCCGCGCTGCACGGAGTGCGTCTGGTGCCGCATGTCTGGGGAACCGCCATTCAAATCGCCGCCAGCCTTCAGTTCATGGCCGCCTTGCTGCCCGATCCACCCCGGCGCGGCGCAATCGATCCGATCCTTGAATTCGACCGCACCCCAAACCCGTTCCGGCAGGCCATCATCCAAACCCCTATCGAACATGAAAAGGGCGTTGTGCGCATCCCCGACGGGCCGGGGCTGGGGATCGAGATCAACCGGGACGCGTTGCGCGAATTCGCCTTGAAAGACTGAGCCGTCAGTGCTCAGCCTGTTTTTTCCGATGTGCCTTCGCCTGCGGCGAGTAGCGTCTTGAGGATCGCGTTGTTTTCGGCCAGCGCATCGAACCGGTCGATTGCGTCGATGTGGCCCTGGTCCATGACAATGATCCGGTCGCAGAATTTGATCGTGCTCAGCCTGTGGGCCACGATGAGCAGGGTTTTCCTGCCGGACAGCGCCTGAAGGGCGGCCATCACTTCCTGTTCGGTCTGGTTGTCCAGGGCACTTGTCGCCTCGTCGAACACAAACAGGTCGGTGTCGTGATACAGGGCGCGGGCCAAACCAATGCGCTGGCGCTGACCGCCCGATAAACGCACGCCGCGTTCACCGATTTCGGTGTCATACCCGTTGGCCAATTCGGTCTGAACAAATCTGTCCAGCCGGGCAATGGCGGCGGACCGTTCCAGGCGCGCCATGTCGATTTTGGATTTGGGCACGCCCAAAGCGATGTTTTCGGCAATCGAGGCATCCGCCAGAAAGATGTCCTGCGGGACATAGCCAATTGAACTTTGCCAGTTGCGCAGGTTGGCATCCGTGAGTTCGGTGCCGTCCACCGATATTGTTCCGGAATTCGGGCGCAGCAGGCACAGGATCAGATCGACGAGGGTTGTCTTGCCGGCCCCTGTGGTCCCGACGATGCCGATGCTTTCCCCTGCATGGATCGTCAGGTCGATTCCGTTCAGGCCCGGGCGTTCCGCATTGGGATAGGAATAGGTGACATCGCTCAGCCGCAATTCATTGGTCAGCCCCATCTGCGGGACAAGTTCGACAGGCAGGCCGCTGGTGTCCTTCAGGCGCGCAAATTCGTCATAGACCCGGTCAACGAAGGCCTTGCTATATTGCAGTTCGGTGGTCGAGGTGAACAGCATCTGCATGGTCGGGATCAGACGCTGTCCGGCAAAGGCAAAGACCCCCATCAGCGGCACCAGGTCGCCCAGGGATTTGTCGTTGGGCGCGAACCAGGTGGCATCCATCAGGATCAGCAGCACGATAATGACGCCGCCAAAGGTGATGGCCTGGATGACAAAGCGCGGCAGGATCGAAATATGGCGCGCCAGGGCCGTTGCCTGGGCGACTGCACGCGACGGGCCGACAAACCGCTCGAGGTAGACCCGCTCACGTCCCAGAACCTTGATCCCCTTGATCCCGCCCAGCGCCTCTTTGGTGATACGGAACCGTTCCTCGTTGGACTGGGCGCGCTGTTCGCCCAGTTTCTTGAAAATCATCCGGCTGAGCAGGAAGACGACAATGTAGGCCCCGCCGATGATCAGAAATGCCATAACCGCCACACGTGCATTTACCTGGATCAGCAAGACGCCTATGGCTATACTAGACAGCGTCGATGTCCAGAGCCGGGCCGCCGGGCGATAGAACAGTTCGACCAGATGTTCGACCTCGGTCAGAACCTTGGTCGACATCATGTCTGAGTGCACGGTCAGGAAAAACTCGTACGGCTGCTCCAGATATCGTCCCAGCAACCGCTGGCTGAGCGAATGGGTGCGTAACGCCGAAAACCGCTCAAAGAAGTAGCTGTCGAGCACCATGATCGCATTGGCCAAGACGATGATCAACAGCGAAACGCCCCCGAGGGCGACGGCGAAATCATAGGCCGACGAAAACCCGAAACGATTATACACCCATGACAAGGTGGCATTTTCGCTGATCGCCTCAGGGCGTGCAATGACTGTTAGAAACGGGAAAACGGACCCCACCATCAGGGCCGAGGCCAATGCGGCCAGCAGCCCGAGGAAGAGTACCCAGCGCGCGGCCCGTTTTTCGGACGTGTCCAACAGGGACCACCCCCGGCGCAGGTTTTCGAAATCAATCAATGCAACTCATCCGGATCAAACTGATTGCCCTGTTCTCCATGAATCGAGCTTGTGTGGCAACATGAACCCGGAATCACGCCAGTCGAACATTCCAATTGACTACGAAGTGGCACAAATGCTGAATTATGTAAATTATTGCGTCCAGGTTCACGGTGTTTCGGAGGCACTTGCCTGAAGTTAATTGCCTTGCTCCAAAAGTTCTGCAGAATTGTGCCCATACTGCGGCTGGACTGAAGCGGCCCTCAGATTTTTTAAGCAGCCCTAGGGCCGGACGTACTCTAAAAAGTGACTATTGGTGACGGAATGAGAATTGAAGAACAAGGACATTTTCTGGGCTGGGCAATCAATTCGGTTGAATACCCTGCAATGTCCTCGATCACGGAACAGTTTGCGCTGGCGGTCGCCGAGAGGCCGGATGCCTGCGCGCTCAGCATTGGCCGCTCAAACAGTGCACAGGATGCGGGGCTGAGCTATGTGGAACTGGCGCAGCAGTCCGATGCCCTGGCCCAAAGGCTGATATCATCCGGGGTACGTCCGGGCGACAGGGTGGCCTTTGCCACGCGGCGCGATTTCGACATCGTGGTTGCCATGCTGGGCATTCTCAAGGCGGGCGCCGCCTATGTGCCGCTTGACCTGTCCTATCCGCAACGCCGGCTTGAATTCATGCTTGAAGACAGCGGAAGCCGCGTGGTCGTTGTGTCCGAGGGGCTGGACACCGGGCTGGCCACCAATGACCTGACCTTTGTGCCATTGGATGGTGCCGCCCCGGAGGCGGAGGTCGATCTGCCCGCGCCCGCGCCCGAGGACCCGGCCTATATCATCTATACCTCGGGGTCGACCGGCACGCCCAAGGGCGTCGTCACCCCGCACCGCGCCGTTCTGCGGTTGACAAAGGGGGCGACCTATACGGCCTTCGGGCCGGATCGGCGCATATTGCAGATGGCGCCGGTGTCCTTCGATGCGGCCACATTCGAAATCTGGGGCACGCTCCTGAACGGCGGAACCTGTGTCATCTATCCCGATGTCGGGTTGCCGGATTTCGACAATCTGCGCAGCGTGCTGGCACAAGAGCGGATCAACACCCTGTGGCTGACCAGTTCGCTGTTCAATTCGATTATCGACGCAGACTCTGGCATCCTGTCCGGGCTGGACGAGTTGCTGGTCGGCGGCGAGGCCCTTTCGGTGGATCACATCCGCAAGGCGCTGGGCGCAATTCCGGCCAATATCGTCAACGGGTATGGACCGACCGAAACCACGACCTTTGCCTGCTGTTATCGCATTCCGCGCGATCTGCCTGACGATATTGGGTCGATCCCGATTGGGCGACCGATCGAAAACACGGCGGTGGCGGTTCTGGATGACGCCCTGACGCCGCTGGGTGAAGGGCAGATCGGGGAGCTGGCAATTGCCGGGGATGGTCTAGCCATCGGTTACCACAACCGCCCCGACATGACCGAGGAACGGTTTGTCACCTGCGACAAGGCCCCCGGCGGGCGGTATTACTGCACCGGTGATCTGGTGCGCATGCTCTGTGATGGAAACATTGAATATATCGGGCGCAAGGACACTCAGGTCAAAATCGCTGGTCATCGGATCGAACTGGGCGAGATTGAAAATGTCCTGAAATCGCACCCGGACGTGCGCAATGCCGCCGTGACGGGGGATGCTCCCGACGGCGGAGTAGCCCGGATCGACGCGTGGTTTGTCCCCGAGGAGGGGCGCGATGCGCCCGATGCCGCGACGTTGCTCGCGTATATGAAGGACCGTCTGCCCAAATACATGGTGCCGTCCTCGCTTACGCCGCTTGAGAAATTGCCGCTGACCGTGATCGGCAAGCTGGACCGTGCCGCGTTGAAAGTGAAACGCGCCGCGCGCCCATCGCTGGAACAGGCCTATGTCGCGCCCCGGGGCATGCTGGAGCGGTTCGTTGCAGGGGCATGGAGCGATCTGATCGGGATCGACAAGGTGGGAAGAAATGACCGGTTCTTTGAACTGGGGGGCACATCGCTGATGGCGATGCGGTTTCTTGAACAGTTGCGCCGCGAAACTGGACACAAACTCAGCGTGGCGGCGTTTTTCGATGCGCCCACGGTGGAAAACATCGTTCGCGTTCTGGAACAGCCCGCGGCCGATGACCAGACGCAAAAGACAACCCGGAAAACGGCCGTGGCAGCGGATGACCGGATCGCCATTGTCGGGCTTGGCGGGCGGTTTGCCGGGGCGCAGGACATCCCTGCCTTCTGGGACATGCTGGTCGCGGGACGGTCGGGCCGGATCGAGATTACACGCGAAGACCTGATTGCCGTCGGCGAAGACCCGGCGTTGCTGGACGACCCCGATTATGTCGCGGCGGCCTTTCCGCTGGAGGATGCCGAAGGGTTCGATGCGGCCTTTTTCGGATTTACCCCGCGCGAGGCGCAGTTGATGGACCCGCAACAGCGGATCCTGCTGGAAACGGCCTGGTCGGCGCTTGAGGATGCAGGCTGCGATCCGCGTCAGTCCTCGGACCGGGTGGGTGTCTTCGCTGGGGTCGGGCGCAATGCCTATCTGCTGAACAACCTGATGAGCCACAAGGCGCTGCGCGACACGGCGGCCGACTACAACATGCTGATCGGGAATGAACGTGATTTTCCCAGCACGCACATTGCCTTCCGCCTGGGCCTGCGCGGTCCGGCGATGACGGTGCAGACCGCCTGTTCGACATCCGGTGTCGCCATCCACCTTGCCGCCGAAAGCCTGCGGCGCGGCGAATGTGACATGGCGTTGGCGGGCGGAGCAAAGGTGCTGGTGCCAAATCGGGCCGGATATCACTTTGTCGATGGTGGCCCCCTGGCCCCGGACGGGTTTCTCCGCGCCTTCGATGCCGAGGCCAAGGGCATGGTTCGCGGCAGCGGCGCAGCAATGGTTGCGCTGAAACGGCTGGACGACGCGCTGGCCGATGGAGACAACATCTATGCGGTGATGATCGCCTCGGCGATCAACAACGACGGCGAGATGAAGGCCGGTTTCACAGCGCCCAGCGTGACGGGGCAGGCGGAGGTCATCGCTGAAACCCATGAAAAGGCCGGGATCGACGCCGACAGCGTATCCCTGATCGAGGCGCATGGCACCGGCACCATCCTGGGCGACCCGATCGAGGTCGAGGGGCTGACCCGTGCCTTTGCCCGTTCGGGCACGGGCGAGAGGAGATGCGCGCTCGGCTCGGTCAAGACCAATATCGGCCACCTTGACGCCGGCGCGACTGCGGCCGGTCTGATCAAGACAGCGCTGGCGCTGAAAAACGAAGTGATCCCGCCCAGCCTGAATTACACGACTCCAAATCCGCGGATCGCCTTTGAGTCCTCGCCCTTTTACGTGGTGGACAAGGCCCAGCCCTGGCCGCGCGGGGATGCCCCGCGCCGGGCCGGGATCAGCTCGTTCGGTCTGGGCGGCACCAACGCACACCTTCTGGTGGAAGAAGCCCCGGTTCAGCCAGCTTCGGAGCCCGCAAAAGGGCCGCACCTGCTGGTGGTTTCTTCGCGCACCGATACGGCGTTGGCCAAGCGGTGCAATGATCTGGCCGATTGGCTGGAGCGCAATGATGACGCCCACATGGGCGATGTGGCCCATACCCTGCGCGCCGGGCGGCGCCGGTTCGAAAAACGTCTGGCCGTCCTGTGCGAGAACCGGTCCGACGCTATTGAAAAACTGCGCGCGCAGCACCCGCGCGATCTATTGCGCACGGGGCTGGTGGCCGATGCGCCACCGGTGGCCTTCCTGTTCCCGGGCGGAGGCGCGCAATACGCGGGCATGGCGGAGGGGCTCTATGATGCATGGCCCGCGTTCCGCACGGCGATGGATGCCTGCAACGCGCATTTTGAGGCCCAAACCGGCACGTCGCTGATCGAACTGATCAAAGACACCGAAAATACGCTGGAAAACCCCTCCACCGCGCTGCCTGCGCTGTTTGCCGTCGAATACGCCATGGCGCAGTTGTGGCTGTCCTGGGGCGTGTCCCCGGCGGCGATGATCGGGCACAGTATGGGCGAATACTCTGCGGCCTGCGTGTCCGGTGTCATGTCGATGCAGGATGCGATGGACATCGTCCTGTGTCGCGGACGCCTGTTCGAAACGCTGGATGCCGGATCGATGCTGAGTGTGCCGCGCCCGGAAAAGGACGTCACACCCCACCTGACCCCGGAGTTGTCCGTGGCGGCCATAAATCGCCCCGATCAATGCGTGATCGCCGGTCCGGTCAAAGCGATCGAAGCCTTGGCCGAAACGCTGGCGGGCGAAGGGATCGAAACCCGCCGCGTTCATATCAACGTGGCCGCCCATTCCACCATGGTCGAGCCGATCCTGAAAGAGTTTGGCGATCAGGTGCGCAAGTCAACCCTGAACGCGCCGCAAATTCCGTTCCTGTCCAATGTGACCGGCGACTGGATCACCGATGACGAGGCGACCGACCCTGACTATTGGGTGCGCCACCTGCGCGGCACGGTGCGGTTCTCGGACGGGATCGAGCGTCTTTTGGAAGACCCCGAGCGTATCTTCATGGAAATCGGGCCCGGCCAGACGCTGAGCAGTTTTGCCCGTCAGCACCCCGCGCGCGGGGCCGGGCACGAGGTGTTCGCAACCCTGCGCCATCCCCAGGAAACTGTCGCGGATGACACATTTTTATTGGGCGCCCTGGGCCGGTACTGGATGGCCGGCGGAACCGCTGACTGGCGCGCCACGTCATCGTCGGCCCGGCGCAAGGTCTCACTGCCCACATACCCGTTCGAACGCAAACGCGCCTGGATTGATGCGGTACCCTTTGCCGATAGCGGCGACAGCGCCCCGGTCCAGACCGAAGCGGTGGATGTCACCGCCGACGCGGTGGCCACGCCCGATGCCGACGCAACGCCCCTGTCGCGGCGTGAACGGATCATGGCACAGCTCAAGGCGATCATTTCGCAGCTCAGCGGCCTGCCCGCCGATCAGATCGACGAATACGCTACATTCCTCGAACTGGGCTTTGACTCCCTGTTCCTGACACAGGCCAACGCGGCGTTCAAAAAAGCGTTCAAGGTGCGCATGACAACCCGGCAGTTGCTGGAAACGACACCGGGTCTGGACCTTTTGGCGGAACATCTGGACGCGACCCTGCCCGAGGACACGGTGATCGGCGCCGTGGCGGCCCCATCGGCGCCAACGACCAAGGGATCAGGTGCGGCCAAGATTCTGGAATCAGACAGCCCGGGCCGTCCGACCGTGAAAAAGACCGTGTCTCGCGATCTGACGCCCGAACAGGAAGATCACATCGATGCGCTGATCGCCAGCACCAATGCGCGCACACCAAAGGCCAAGGAGTCGACCCAGAAATCACGCAAGGTTCTTGCCGATCCACGCACCGTTCAGGGCTTCAAATCCCGTTGGAAGGAAATGGTCTATCCCATTCTGTCGGACAAGGCCAAAGGGTCCAAGGTCTGGGATATTGACGGTAACGAATACATTGACCTTGTCGGCGGGTACGGTGTGACCATGTTCGGCCATCAACCGCAATTTGTGGTGGATGCGGTGCGCGGGCAACTTGAAAAATCGCTGGCAATCGGCCCGCAATCGGTTCTGGCCGGCGAGGTGGCGGAACTGGTTTCCGACATGACCGGCATGGAGCGGGTGGCCTTTTGCAACACCGGCTCCGAGGCGGTTCTGGCCGCAGTGCGCATGGCGCGGACCTATACGGGCAAATCCAAGGTGGCCAAGTTTGACGGCCACTATCACGGCATTTTCGATGAAATGCAGGTGCGCGGTGCGGGCGAGGGCAGTCGCAAGACAACCCTGCCCAGTGCTCCGGGCATTCCGGCCGAAGCGATCCAGAACACGATCATTCTGGATTATGGCGATGACGATGCGTTCAACGTGATCCGCGAACAGGCGGATGAAATCGCGCTGGTTCTGGTCGAACCGGTGCGCAGCCGAAATCCGGATTATCAGCCGCGCGAGTATCTGCACCAGCTGCGCAAGCTGACCGAAGAACTGGGTATTCCGTTGCTGTTTGATGAAATCGTCACCGGTTTCCGCAGCCATCCGGGCGGCGCGCAGGCCATTTTCGACGTGCGGGCGGATATCGCCACCTATGGCAAGGTGGCCGGGGGCGGGTTGCCCATCGGTATCGTCGCGGGCAAGCCGGAATACATGGATACTCTGGACGGTGGGTCCTGGCAGTTCGGCGATGACTCGGTTCCCACATCGGACATGACGTGGTTTGCCGGGACATTCGTGCGCCATCCAATGGCCCTGGCCGCAACCAAGGCCACGCTGGAGCATATGAAAAGCCAAGGGCCCGCCTTGCAGGAGGGGCTGAACGCCCGCGGGGCCAAGCTGGCCGCCGACCTGAACGCGATCATAGACCGGCTGAGTGTGCCGATCAAAGTTGAACAGTTCGCCTCGGTCCTGCGCCTGACCTTTACCGAGCATCAGGAAAACGCCGATCTCTTGTTCTTCCACCTGCGCAATCGCGGGATCATGACCTATGAAGGGCGCCCCATATTCCTGACCACCGCCCATAGCGACGAAGATTACGCGCGGGTCGTTCAGGCCTTTGAGGATAGCCTCAAGGCGCTGGTCCATGTCGGATTGCTGGACGGGCGCGACCCCGAAGCAAAGCGGATCATCCCGATGGCCATCGGGCAGCAGGAAATCTGGATCTCGTCGCAATTCAGCACCGAGGCCTCCTGTTCCTATAACTTGTGCAGCACGTTGAAATTTAAGGGCGATATGGACGCCGCCATGATGCAGGCGGCGCTGAATGATTTGGGCGCGCGGCACGAGGCACTGCGTAGCGTGCCGGACCGTGAAGGTCTGACTCAGACCATCCTGCCCGAGATCGACGTGCCGCTGGAGCAGCACGACCTGCGTGATCTGTGCCCGCAAAGACAGGCGGCAGCCATTGAAGGCGCCCGCCAGAGCGAGGTGAAAACACCCTTTGATCTGGTCAACGGACCGCTGGTGCGTGCCAAGTTGCTGCGATTGACGGATGACAAGCATTTCTTCCTTCTTACCGTGCATCACGTGATTGCCGATGGCTGGTCCTGTGGCGTTCTGTTGCGCGATCTGGGCAAACTCTATGCCGCGCACAAGGCGGGGGCCGAAAACCCGCTGGAGCCAACCCAGCAGCTGAGCGATTTTGTCTTTTTCCAGCGCGATCCCGAACAGAAGGAAACCCGCAAGGAGGCGCGCGATTACTGGTTGGACCTCTATGGGAGCACCTTCCCGCGCATTGATTTCCCAAGCGACCGGCCCCGGCCCAAGGATCGCGATTACTCGGCCAAGCGGATCGAAATCCAACTTCCCCGCGACCTTGTCGACGGGTTGCGCCGCGTGGCGCTGAAAAGCGGGACGACCCTGTTTGCCTCGCTCATCGGGGGCTTTGCGGCCTATGTCACGCGGATCACCGGCGTTGCCGACAACCCCATCGGGTTTTCGGCGGCGGGGCAACCGCTGCTCGGCGGCGGTAGCCTTGTCGGCCATTGCGTGAACTTCCTGCCGTTGCGCCTGTCCACGGACCTTGAACAGGGGTTCGGCGCGCATCTCAAGGGCATCGGCGCGTCGGTTCTGGATGCGCTTGAGCATCAGAATTTCGATTTCGTGTCCTTTGTGCAGGAAATCCGACCCAGCCGCGATGCGGACTGGGCGCCGCTGGTATCGATCGGGGTCAACCTCGACCCGTCGGCCAAAGCGATGGAATTTGCAGATTTCGGGGTCGAGGCGGGGTCGGTCGGGCGGGCCTATGAAAACCTCGACTTGTTCCTGAACTTTGTTGAAACCGGATCGGATGTCGAATTGCAGTGCACGTTCAACCGGGCCCTGTTCGACCAGTCCACCATTGAGCGCCGGATGGGCGAATACCTGCGATTGCTGTCTGCCGGGGCGACCACACCCGAGGTGCCGGTTGGCGATCTGAAACTGCTGGAGGCCGAACCGGACACCGGTGCCGCCATGTCGGCCGAAACCGGAACCGGTGATTATCGGCGCGATGCCTCGGTGATTGACCGGTTTGCCCTGATGGTCAAAGCGCATGGTAACAAACCGGCGGTGATTCTCGCGGATGGGTCTGAGGGCGATGGCCTCAGCTATGCGGAGCTGGACAGCCTGTCGGATACCTGGGCCGCCCGCCTTGCAGCCGAAGGCGTGGGCAAGGGCGATAGCGTCGCGGTCATGTTGCCACGGTCGGTCGATTTCATCGTCGCCATTCTGGCGGTTTTGAAACGCGGCGCGATCTTTGTGCCGATCGATCCGTCGACACCGGCCGCGCGGGTTCAATTCCTGCTCAGCGACAGCGGGGCCAAAGCCATCCTGTCACAAAGCGATCTGGCCCCGGCGGATTGCGGGGTGAGCGTATTGGAGATGGATCGTGAGGTAAGCGATGTTGCCAGTGCGAAGGTGGTTGCCGTGGGGGGCAGCGATCCGGCGTATATCATGTATACGTCCGGGTCGACCGGAACGCCCAAGGGCGTGGTCGTGCCCCATCGCGCCATTGCGCGGCTTGTGCTTGAGACCGATTACGCCCGCCTTGATGATAGCCGGGTGATCGCGCAACTGGCCCCGACCAGTTTTGACGCCTCGACCTTTGAAACCTGGGGCGCGCTGTTGAACGGCGGCACGCTGGCGATCGTTCCGGGCACGGGCCTGCCGGAACTGTCCCGCCTGGGGGAGATGTTCGCACGCTCCAATGTCACCACCCTTTGGCTGACCGCGGCGCTGTTCAATGCGATTGTCGATGAAAACCCCGAGATCCTGAACGGCATCGACGAGTTGCTGACAGGCGGCGAGGCGCTGAGCGTTCCGCATGTAATCCGGGCCTTCGCCGCGCTGCCCGATACCACGCTGATCAACGGCTATGGGCCGACCGAGAACACCACGTTCAGTTGCTGTTATCGCATTCCGCGGGATCTCGACCCACATGCGAAATCGGTGCCGATCGGAACGCCTATCGCCCATACCCAGGCGATCATCGTCGATGCGCGGCTGCAACCCGTTCCGCCCGGCATACCGGGGGAACTGGTGGTCGCGGGGGACGGGTTGGCCATTGGATACTGGAACCAGGAGGAGCTGACCCAGGCCAGTTTCGTCCAGGAAACCGACGGTGCGCGGTATTACAAGACCGGGGACATCTGCCGAAAGCTGGACGACGGCACGATTGAATACCTGGGGCGGCGCGACGGTCAGGTCAAGATCCGCGGCTTCCGGATCGAACCGGGCGAGATCGAGGCCGCGCTGTCGGAAATCGACGGCGTCGGCATGGCCGCGGTGGTCTGTGAACCGGTCGGAGACAGTGTGCGCCTGATCGCCTTTGCGGTTTGCACCGACGCGTCCCTGACACCCGCGCGGCTCAAGAAAATCCTGCGCGATGACCTGCCGCGCCATATGGTGCCGTCCCGTGTGTTGTGCCTGCCCGAGCTGCCCACCACGGCCAATGGCAAGCTGAACCGTGATGCGCTGTTGCAGATCGCGGCCGAGACCACTGAAACCGTCAAAAGTGCGACTGCGGAAACGGCCACGGAAAAACAACTGGTCGCCCTGTGGTCGGATATCCTGCAGGTGCCGGTAAATTCGGTCGAACAGAGCTTTTTCGACCTTGGGGGCCATTCCCTGATGGCGGTGCGCCTGTTTGACCGGATCGCACGTCAGTTCCATGTGGACATGCCGATTTCGGTTCTGTTCACCCATCCCAACATTCGCGATCTTGCCGAGGTGATCGACCAGAAGTCCGGCCCCGCGCAGGGCGCGGCCACCGGACCGGATGCGCCATGGGATACCTCGATCGTGATCCACCCCGGTCCCGAGGGCAATATACGTCCGCTGTTCATCGTAGGTGGTGCGGGCGGCAACGTGAACAACCTTGCCGATCTGGGCCGCGCGGTGGGACAGCATCGCCCGCTGATCGGGTTCCAGTCGCGGGGCATTCTGGACCACACACCGCGCGACACGATCGAGGAAATTGCCGCGGAACATATCCAGTATCTGCGGAAGCATCAGGCCGTTGGCCCCTATCTTCTGGCGGGCTATTCCGCCGGTGCGCTGACGGCCTTTGAAATGGCGCGCCAGCTGAGCGCGGCGGGGCAGACAGTTTCCGAACTGATCCTGCTCGATACCTTTGCCCCCGGGTTCGCGAAAAGCGCTGGCGGCGATGACCCGTTTGCGATGCCACTGAAACTGACGCCGATGCAGCGGTTGCGCGACGAATGGGAGCAATTGCGCGACTACGGGTTCGAGCATTTGCGCGAAAGGATTGGCGCCAAACTGGCCAGCAAACTCTACCGCGGGCGGTTGCAAAGCGTGATGAGCCGTTTTCGACCGATCGAAACCCGCAGTCAGGCGGCCACCGCCGCGTGGTTCCGCGCCGCACGCAAATACGAGGGTGGCCATTACGACGGCGATGCCAGCCTTGTCCTGTCCAAACCCATCGGAATGCGCGCCAAACTGTTGCTGCGCGATCACCCGCAACTGGGCTGGAGCCGGGTGATTACCCCGTCGCGCCTTGAATGCATTCTGATCGACACCGACCATCTGGATATGGTGCAGGGCCCGCGCGCGACCGAGTTGGCGGAATTCTTTGAGCAACGGATCGCGAGGGCGGACGCCAAATCATGATGCAGGAGCGCGCCTTGTCCGGCCAGCCGTTGATTTCGATCAGCGCCTGTCGGCTGGACAGCGACGATGACATCCCTCTGGATAGGGCCTGTGACCTGCTCAACGCGCAGGAGACTGAGCGCATGGAGCGGTTCGTGTTTGACCGGGATGGCGCCCGGTTTGCACGGGCACGCGGATTTTTGCGTCGGCACCTAGGCGAGGCGCTGAACCTAGCCCCGCAGGAGGTCGAGATTGCTTCCCGCAGCGGGGGCAAACCGTTCGTTCCGGGCGCACCGTTCGATTTCAACCTGTCCCACAGCGGTGGGCTGGCGGTCCTTGGTCTGTCAGGTACCGGCTCGGTCGGCATTGACCTGGAACTGACTGATCGGGGTGGGGCATTCCGGCGCGATCTGGATGGGCTGGCGCGCGCGGTTCTGATCGAGGAGGAACGGACCGCTCTGACCGGGCTGAACGACGCGGACAAGGCCCACCGTTTTTTTCAGTTCTGGACCGCAAAAGAGGCGCGGATGAAGCTGTCGGGTCAGGGGCTGAGCCTGCCGCCGCGCCAGATTGGCCTGTCTCTGCGCGGTGGCGTACCGGTCGGATATTCATGCCCGACGGTGGGTGACGCGCAGTTGGAATTCGTTTCCCTGCAACACCCGAGCGCAATCTGTTGCGTGGCATATGCGCAAACCCGACCCGAGGAGTGGGACACGTGAGCCAGTTGAAAGACACCTTGAAATACGTCGTTGGCCGCGGGGCGGAAATTCTGATGCCCGTGTTGGGGCGCGAAATTGACGCCAACCGCAATACAGACCGGGCACCCCGGCTGAAACGGGCCATCGTCCAGGCGCGATTGCAGCGGGCCAAGTCGCAGGGCGACGAAGGGCGGATCGAAACCGCGCTGGCGGCCTTTTGGAAAGGCAAGACCGGTGACCGGTTCCATGAAAACCACAATGCGCATCGCTTCGACCTGTTCGAGGCCGAGCATGCCGGCGTTATCAGTGAACTGGCCCGCCAGATCGGCGCGTCGGGCCTGTCGTTCCCGCGCATGGTCGAGATCGGGTGCGGGGACGGCCAGGTGCTTGAATATTGCGCGGATCACCTGCCGATGGTCGAACGGTTCATCGGGCTGGATATCAACGCGGCCGTGATTGAGCGCACCGCGCGCGCGATGCAGGCCGATACGCGGCTGGCGTTTGTCGAGGCCGAGGCCTGTGAGTGGCTGACGGCCAACCCGGAACCGGGGACCATCCTGCTCTCAAATGGCGGCGTGCTGGAATATCTTACGCAGGCAAATGTCGACCGTTTGCTGCAGGCACTGGTGGCGCACCGTCCGGCGACTGTGGTTCTGGTCGAACCGGTCGCCCCGGACCACGATCTCGCTACCCAGCCGGACTCATTCGTCTTCGGGTACGAAAACTCGTTCTCGCATAATCATCGCGAGCGCTTGATCGCCGCCGGACTTACCGTTGTGCACGCCCGGGAACTGCCCCTGGGTGGCGTGCGCTGGATGCTGATGATCGGACTGGCCGAATAGGGCGCGACCCGGTCAGTCGCGCACCCCGGAAAACCGCTCCTGCCAGTCTTCGCGCTGCTCGTCCGTGATCTTGGCGAACAGAACGTCGGGCACGCTAAAGGCGTGACCAGCGGCTAGGCTTTCGAGCGCCGCTGCCACGTCATCGGGCCAGGCGGTGTCATCCGTATGCATTGCGGCCAGCATGTCGGCAGACGCGGTCGGAATGAACGGGGCGCTCAGCACAGCGTAAAGACGGATCAGGTTCAGCCCCAAACGCACCTGCATGGCCGCCTGGTCCGGGTTTTCCTTGAAAGTCGACCAAGGCGCGGCGCTTTGCAGGTATTCATTGCCCAGCACCCAGATCGCCCGCAGTTCCTGTGCCGATTTGCGCACCTCCATCGCCTCCATATGTCCCTCGTAGGCGCGGATGCGGGTGGTCAGGTCGGCAATCAGGGTGGCTTCGGCCTCGCCCGGTGTACCGCCGTCGGGGACGATTTCGCCAAACTTGGAACGGCAGAACTTGGTGATACGGCTGACAAAGTTGCCCAGAACATCGGCCAGATCCTTGTTCACCGAGGTCTGGAAGTTGTCCCAGGTAAATTCGCTGTCGCTGCTTTCGGGTGCGTGGGACAGCAGCCACCAGCGCCAGTAATCGGCGGGCAGGATTTCCAGCGCCTGATCCATGAACACGCCGCGGCCCTGGCTGGTCGAGAACTGGCCGCCGTCATAGTTCAGGTAGTTGAAGGATTTCAGATGGTCGACCATCTTCCACGGCTCGCCCGACCCCAGAATGGTGGCCGGGAAGGACAGGGTATGGAACGGGACGTTGTCCTTGCCCATGAACTGGACATACCGCACGTCATCGGCGCCCTTGTCGGTCCGCCACCAGCGTTCCCAATCCGCATCGGGCCGGCCTGCGGCATCGGCCCATTCCTTGGCACAGGCGATGTATTCGATGGGCGCGTCGAACCAGACATAGAAAACCTTGCCCTCCATTCCGGGCCAGTCCTCGGTGCCTTTCTTGACCGGAATACCCCAGTCCAGATCGCGGGTGATCCCGCGGTCCTGCAGCCCGTCGCCATCGTTCAGCCATTTCTTGGCGATCGAAGTGGTCAAGATGGGCCAGTCGGTCTTGCTGTCGATCCATTTTTCCAGATCGTCGCGCAGTTTGGACTGGCACAGGTACAGGTGCTTGGTTTCGCGCACCTCAAGGTCGGTTGACCCCGAAATGGCGCTGCGCGGTTCGATCAGGTCGGTCGGGTCCAGCTGTTTGGTGCAGTTTTCGCACTGGTCGCCGCGCGCCTTGTCATAGCCGCAGTTGGGGCAGGTGCCTTCGATATATCGATCGGGCAAAAACCGGCCATCGGCGTTGGAATAGACCTGTTTTTCAACCACTTCGCGGATCAGGCCGTTTTCGGCGAGCTTGCCGGCGAAATGCTGCGTCAGCGCATGGTTCTGCGGGCTGGAGGACCGGCCGAAATAGTCAAAGCTGAGCCCGAAACGTTGGGCGATTTCGGCCTGAACTTCGTGCATTTCAGCACAGTAGTCGGCGACCGGTTTTCCAGCCTTGGCCGCAGCCAGTTCGGCAGGGGTGCCATGTTCATCCGTGGCGCAAAGGAACATCACCTCGTTTCCGCGTCCGCGCAGATAGCGCGCATAAAGATCCGCCGGCAACTGCGAGCCGATCAGATTGCCCAGATGTTTGATACCGTTGATATACGGAATGGCCGAAGTGATGAGAATGCGTGCCATGATGCGCCCCTGCTCGATTGGCCTTTCGTTTATCGCAAGGATGGCGCGAGGACCAGCGCCGGAATGTACCCTGTTGCGATTGGGGCAGGCAAAGGCCGTGCAAACGAAACACGCCGCCCCAAGGCCGGGACGGCGTGTGCATTCAGTCGTGTCCGGTCGTTCAGGAGGCTTTGCGGCGACGCCCAAACAGACCCATCAGGCCCAGACCGGCAGCGGCCAGCGGCAGCGATGCGGGCACAGGAACAGGCGCGGGGGCCGCGTTGTATTCGACAACGTATTTGTGTGTGCCACACCCGCCGTCGCAGTCGTTCCACTTGTCGCCGCTCCACCAGCCTTGCAGGTAGTCTTCGCCATAATAATCGTTGGGCTCACCCGCGTTCCAGTTGGAATAGCTGAACGCCTCGCCGGTGACCCACTGGAACGATCCTTCCTGCTGAAGGTCTGTCGCGCCCAGCCACGCCGTCACGTAATAGCTGTTATGACCGTTTGCCAGCGTGAAGGCATGATTCAGCGTGTTGAGAAATGCCTGCTCGGCGGCGCTGGTGATCGTGGCGAGATAGCCGGTTTCGCCCTGGTGCGACGAAGAAGTGGCCGAAGAATTGGCCGTGTCCCAGGTGATCTGACCGATGCCCAGCCAGACGACTTCGTACCAGTGATCGTTGCCGCCATCAGCGACCGACCATTGAACAGGAGACGCGTTGGCCTGGGATGCGAGGCCGAGGGCCAATACGGCGGATGCGAGAAATGATTTTGTCATAGGATGCCCATTTTTTGGCTGCAATTTTCAGCGATGGTTGTGCCGCATTCTGAACATAATTCAAATGGAAACGCCGCGATGCGAAAGGATTGATAAGAAAAGATAAAATTTCGCCGTGAAACGGGGATCAATGCAGCCGTCGTATGGTGATTGTTTCGCATTCGCGCGCAATCAATTGGTCGGGAACCGCGCGGGTTTTGCTGTCAGTCCTTATCGGATGAATCACGGCTGCGTCCGGTCAGACGCCCGATGATGAACGAGGTGCGCGGCGCATAGAGATAGGGGGTCCGCGACGTCCGCGTCGGACGCACCCGCATGCGGGTCAGGCCGAACACAACCAATACCAGGTGACCTGCCGCGATCAGGGCGAACATTGCGGCCGGGCCATAGGCGGCAATCAGTGCCGAGGCGAGGTAGGGCGCGGCAATGGCCCCGAGCGCGAAAAAGAACATCAGCGCGGCCGACAGTTCGACGCGTTCGGAACTGTCGGCGAAATCGTGGGCATGGGCCGCGGCGACCGAATAGATCGGAAAGGTGGTCAATCCGAACAGAAACGCGCTGGCCATGACACCATTGGTGCCGGTGCCCTGTGCCCCGACCGTTATGGCCGAACTGAAGATCGCCGCGACCGACAGCCAGATCAGCACCCAGCGCCGGTCGTATTTGTCGGCCAGCCATCCGACGGGAAATTGTGCCAGGGCCCCGCCCAGCACGAAGGCGGCCAGAAACCACGCGATCTGCCCGGTGCCAAGCCCGACCTCCTGCCCGTAAACCGGCCCGATCATGCGGAACGAGGCCGACGACAGCGCCGCGACAACAACGCCTGCCGCCGCAAGCGGGGACCGTGTAACCGCCAGCATCGGGCGCAAACGCGGGGCATCCGGCGTGTCCGGCTGCGGTGCATTTGTCAGGGTCAGCGGCAAAAGCGCGGCACAACACAGGATGGCCAGCAAGTTGTAGGAGACATAGCTCGCCGGGCTGAGAACACCGATGAGAAGTTGGGCGACCAGCGACCCGCTCATGTCCACAACGCGGTAAATGCCCATCGTGCGTCCGCGCGTTTCATTGGTCACCTTGTCCTGCAGCCACGCCTCGATCACCGTGTAGCACCCCGCCACGCACAGCCCCGATGCCACCCGCATCACCGCCCAGGCATAGGCGTCGATCACAAGCATATGGGACAGCAGCCCGATGGCGCCGGTGGCGGTAAAGGCGGCAAAGGCTCGGCTGTGCCCGACGCTGCCCATCAGGCGCGGGGCCCACCAGCAGCCAATGAAAAACCCCAGGAAATGGGCCGACCCCAACAGGCCGATCTGTGCCTTGGTAAATTCAAGTTTCAGCCCCGACAGCGCATCAAGCGGGCCAACCCCGCCGGTCGAAAGTTGCAGCAACAGCACCGACAGAAAGAGGGCGGTAAATGTGATCAGGACACGCATAGCCCCAGATCGCGTGCCTTTGGCGCGAACGCTTGTGGTTTATCGACCTTTGGTGTCGTTCTTGGCCATGTTTGCGGGCTCAGGCGGCGCGGATCACGGCGCTGATGTCCAGATCGACCCGGTCGGCGACAAGATTGGCATATCCCGACGCGCCAAATGCGGATCGGCTGACCTGACCGGACAGCCGTATTTGAAGCTGGCTGAGGTCATTGGGGTCAGTGCCTTGCGGGCGGTACAGGTTTGCATCCAGCGTGATGGGCCGTGTGTTTCCACGCAGGGTCAGCCGCCCATGCAGGCGCGCGCCGCCGGACAGGCGGCCGTCAGAAGCCAGCTCAACCCGTTCGGACACGAACCGGATGACCGGAAACCGCGCCGCATCCAGAACATCGGGACCGATCAGTGCCTTGGTGGCAAAGATGAAGGGCGTACGCGCCCCGGCGACATTCACGCTGACATCAACCTGGGACGCGGCCAGATCGTCGGGAGCGATGCGGATATCGGCACTGCGCACGGGCATGGTGCCTTTCTGCTGTGCCCCGTTCAGGATAAAGCGAAATCCAACCTGGGAGGCGCGAGTATCAAGGGTGTATCTTGTGCGCGCAGCGGCCAGGGCCGTGGGGCACAAGGCTAGGCT
The DNA here is from genome assembly GCF_054482635.1 of Arenibacterium sp. CAU 1754. NCBI lineage: Bacteria > Pseudomonadati > Pseudomonadota > Alphaproteobacteria > Rhodobacterales > Paracoccaceae > Arenibacterium > Arenibacterium sp. CAU 1754. Next base: position 1,018,247 of record NZ_JBTLRG010000001.1, on the reverse strand, counting down.
GGCCAGTGCGGTCAGCGTGGTGCGGCGGTTCATGTTGGCCATGGGGTATCTCCCTACATCTCCAATATAGGGCAGTTTTGTCCTACGTGTTGATTTTTGAATATGTGGTACGGCGCGGGCGGGCAATTGCGCTGCGCGGTCACGTCCCGTCCGGGGCCGGGGCAAGGGTCAGCCCGGCGCGCGGGGCGGTCTGGCTGGCGATCCAGCGTTTGGGGGGCAGGGTCCGGGCGCGGCGCCGCTCGATCATCCAGCGCCGGTCGGTGCCCTTATGCGCGGGGGCCATGTACCAGCGGCTCTCGACCCCCGGCGCGCCACCATCCCCCGGCGTCAGTAACAGGCCCAGCGGCGCGATCCCGCCCAGATCCGCACCCTGTCCGCCCGCCAGATGCAGGCGGCGCACCGGGGTCAGCCCCGGCGTAGCGGGCAGGTCGGCCACCACCAGCGGCACCGCGCCCGACCGCAGTGATTCCTCCATGCACCACAACAGATCTTCGCCCCGTTTGGGGGTGACAAACAGGAACCGCGCCGGATCGGCAAAGGCGGTCATGCCATCGGGGTTCAGCCGGTCACTTTCCCAGGCCGGGGAAATCCACAGCACCGGCCCCTGCATCTGACCGGCCACCCACATGGCAAAGCTGCGCCGCGCCGGGCCGCAAGCCTCGTGCACACGGGCCAGCGCCAGCGGCACATCGGGGTGCAGCGACAGGCTGGGCATTTTGCGTTTTGCAGTTGGTTTGAGCAGATGAGTCGTCATGCGGGCAAATATATATGTTCCTATTCTGTTCTCAAGAAAAACATGCGCTTTCGGTTTGCCTTTCATGAATGCCCCGCTAGGGTTCGTCCAACGCTGACGCAAGGAAAATCCAATGAAAATGAACCCTCTGGGCCGGACGGGCCTGACCGTTTCGGAACTGTGCCTTGGAACGATGACCTTTGGCACGCAGACATCTGAGACCGAAGGCCACGCCCAGATCGACCGGGCGCTGGAGGCCGGGATCAATTTCGTCGACACCGCCGAGATGTACCCGGTGAACCCGGTCAGCAAGGACACAATCGGGCGCACCGAAGAGATCATTGGCACATGGAACGCCGCCAACCCGGCGCGGCGCGGCGATGTCATCCTGGCCACCAAACACTCAGGCGAGGGGCTGGCCGCCGTGCGTGACGGCGCCCCCATCACCTCCGGAAGCATCCCCGACACGGTCGAAGGATCGCTGCGCCGGTTGCAGACGGATTACATCGATCTCTATCAGTTCCACTGGCCCAACCGGGGCAGCTATATGTTCCGCAAGAACTGGACCTATGATCCTTCGGGGCAGAACCGGGCCGAGACACTCGCCCATATCGAAGACACGCTGGAGGCGCTGCAAAAGCAGGTCGACAAGGGCAACATCCGCCATTTCGGCCTGTCCAACGAAAGCGCATGGGGCACGGCGCAGTGGCTGCGTGTGTCCGAGAATCGCGGCTGGCCGCGCGTGGTGACGATGCAGAACGAATATTCGCTGCTCTGCCGCCTCTATGACACCGACATGGCCGAGCTGAGCGTGAACGAGGATGTCGGTCTGATCGCGTTCTCGCCGCTGGCGGCCGGGTTGCTGACCGGCAAATATCAGGGCGGCGCGGTTCCCGAAGGGTCCCGCAAATCGCTGGTGCCGGGCATGGGCGGGCGCATCACGGACCGGGTGTTCGAGGCCGTCGGCGCCTATCTGGACATCGCACGCCGGCACGATCTGGACCCGGTGCACATGGCGCTGGCCTGGTGTCGCACGAGACCGTTCATGACCTCGGCCATATTTGGCGCGACCCGGATGGACCAGCTTGAGGTGGTATTGGGGTCGGTCGATGTGACCCTGTCGGATGAGGTCATGGTCGAGATCGACACCGCGCACCGCGCCCATCCGATGCCATACTGAGTTTGATCTGCCGTGGGCGCGGGTTGAGCCTGCGGGAGCCTCCGGCGGGAGTTTATTCAGCAAGATGAAGCAACGCTTTGCCTGTCATTGCGCAGGCTGCGCGCGGCCTGTCCGTGGGTGGCGCGAAAGGCGCGAGCGAAGGCCGATTGCGATGCAAAGCCGGTTGCCAGCGCCACATCGGTCAGCGGCATATCCGTATCCCGCACCAGTCGAAACGCTTCTTCGAGGCGCAATGTCAGGTAATGCGCCTGCGGGGAGACGCGCAGCCGGGCCTGGAACTGGGCCTGCAATGTGCGCGCGCTGGTGCCGATCTGGCGCGCGAGGGCCGGAATAGGCAGGGGGGTGTCGATGGTGTCTTGCATCAGCGCGCTGGCCCGCGCGGTCAGGGTGGAATGGCTCGGCTGTGCACCGATGCGTCGCTGCGCGCGGGCGGGATCGGGGGGGCTGTCATAGATGAACGCCCCGGCGACCCGGCCCGCCAACCCGGTGCCATACCGGGTGCCGATTAGGTGTAGCATCATGTCGATCGCGGGAGTTGCCCCGCCGCTGGTCATCCGGGCGCCGTTGATGTGAAACCTGTCGCGCAGGGTGGTGACGGCTGGAAACTCCGTGGCGAAGCGGTCGAGATCCTCCCAGTGGGGGCTGGCGCGGTGATTGTCGAGTAGCCCCGCCCGCGCCATCAGCCAGGGTCCACCATCGATGCCGGCAATGGTTGCCCCGGTTCCGGCGATGCGCCGCAGGCTGGCCAGCAGGGCCGGGGTTGCCTGCTGGTCGATCCCGAACCCGGCAATCACCAAAAGAAGATCACACCGCTCAAGCCGCGCAATGGGCGCGCCGGGCACGGTGAGGCCGCTGGTCAGGGTCGCGGGGCGCCCGGACGGGGTGACGTAACTCCAGCGAAACAATGTCCGCGCCGAGAGCCGGTTGGCCGCCCGCATCGGGTCAACGCCTGCGGCAAAGGACAAGGTGTTGCAATTGTCCAGCACCAGAACGGCGGTGGTTAAGGGACTGTCCGAGCGCGTCAGTATGTTTTTTGCGGACTTCATCAACTTGATTGCGTATCAGGTGAAGTTGTCTCCGCCAAGCGCCGTCATTCTGTGCGCAGAAATTCGCAAAAGGAGCGGGACATGCCACTTACCATGAACCGGGAGGTTTTCATCACCTGTGCCGTGACCGGATCAGGCGCCACGCAGGACCGCAGCCCGCATGTGCCCCGATCCCCCAAGCAGATCGCCGAGAGCGCGATTGCCGCCGCCAAGGCGGGGGCGGCGGTGGTGCATTGCCATGTGCGTGACCCGGACACAGGCGCGCCGAGCCGTGATCTAGAGCTTTACCGCGAACTGACCGACCGGGTGCGCGACAGCGACACGGATGTGGTGCTGAACCTGACGGCGGGCATGGGCGGCGACATGGTATTCGGCCCGACGGAACAGCCGCTGCCGCTGTCCAACGGGACCGACATGATCGGCGCAACCGAACGGGTGGCCCATGTGGCCGAATGCCTTCCGGAGATTTGCACGCTGGATTGCGGCACGATGAATTTTGCCGAATCCGATTACGTCATGACCAACACGCCCGGCATGTTGACTGCAATGGGCGGCATGATGACCGAATTGGGCGTGATGCCCGAGATCGAGGCCTTTGACACCGGGCATCTGTGGTATGCCAAACAACTGGTTGCCGATGGCGTGTTGAATGGCCCGGCTCTGGTTCAGCTGTGCATGGGCGTGCCCTGGGGCGCGCCGGATGATCTGAACACCTTCATGGCCATGGTGAACAACGTGCCGGACGATTGGACATTCTCGGCCTTTGCGCTGGGGCGCAACCAGATGGCCTATGTCGCCGCATCGGTCCTGGCGGGCGGCAACGTACGCGTCGGGCTTGAGGATAACCTGTGGCTGGACAAGGGCGTACTGGCGGAAAACTGGCAACTGGTGGAACGCGCCGGGACGATCATCGAGAACATGGGTGCACGGGTGGTCAAACCGGATGAGGTGCGTGCGAAACTGGGACTGGTCAAGCGGGCGCCGGGGCGGGCATGATATCCGACATGCCAGGGTATTTGGCTCGTCTGGCTGGTGTCGCCGCCTTGGCGGTCCTGGCTGCCTGCACGCCGGAAACGGGGTTTCGCACCGAACCCGGCCCGATTGGCGCCACCAGCCGCTTCGAGGCGCAGCGGTTTGACGGGACTTGGCATGTTGTGTCCCGCTTTGCCAAGGCGGGCGATCCGAACGCAGCCTCGCCAGAACAGTTTACCGTCAGTACACAGGCCGATAGCAACTGGCTGGTGCGCCATCAGCGCCGCCTTTGCGATGACGGGGCATGCAAGACCATGACGCAATCCGACAAGGCCACGATCATCGGACCGGGCAGGTTTGTCATGACGCGCGGGCGCAAGCAAATCGAACATTGGGTTCTTTGGGTGGACGAAGGGTATCGAACCGCCGTCGTGGGCGTCCCGTCCGGTGCATTTGGCTGGATCATGGAGCGAGGGCACAACGCCACGCCGCCCGACCGGCTCAAGGCCGCGCGCGGTATTCTGGAATGGTCGGGGTACGATCTGGCCAACCTAACACCGGTTCAGGACTGAAAACCGGTGCGGGGTCTTGTTGAAAATCGGAGCATGACATGACCAAGACAGCAGCCATCATCGGCGGCGGTGTGATCGGCGGCGGATGGGCCGCCCGCTTTCTGTTGAACGGGTGGGACGTCCGGGTGTTCGACCCCGACCCCGAAGCCGAGCGCAAGATCGGCGACGTGCTGAGCAATGCGCGCAGGTCTTTGCCGGGGCTGAGCGACGTGGCATTGCCCGACGAGGGCACTCTGAGCTTTCACGGCGAAATTTCCGAGGCGGTCGCCGGGGCCGTGTGGATACAGGAGAGCGTGCCAGAGCGGCTGGATCTGAAACACCGCACCTTTGCCGCCATTCAGGACGCATGTGCCCCGGACGCAGTGATCGGGTCGTCCACATCCGGGTTCAAGCCCAGCGAACTTCAAAACGGCGCGGCGCGGCCCGGCCAGATCATCGTCGCCCACCCGTTCAACCCGGTGTACCTGCTGCCGCTGATCGAGGTGGTGGGCACGCCGGAAAGCGACGCCGGCATGATGGACAGGGCCAGCGACATGCTGATCTCTCTGGGTCTTTACCCCTTGCGCGTGCGCAAGGAAATCGATGCCCATATCGCCGACCGGTTTCTTGAAGCCGTCTGGCGAGAGGCGCTGTGGCTGGTCAAGGACGGGATCGCCACGACCGAGGAAATCGACAATGCGATCCGCTATGGGTTCGGCATCCGCTGGGCGCAGATGGGACTGTTTGAAACCTATCGCGTGGCGGGCGGCGAGGCGGGGATGAAACATTTCATGGCCCAGTTCGGGCCTTGCTTGAAATGGCCCTGGACCAAACTGATGGATGTGCCGGAGTTTACCGATGAACTGGTCGACCTGATCGCGGATCAGTCCGATGAACAATCGGGCGCCTATTCCATTCGCGAGCTGGAGCGCATTCGCGACAACAACCTGGTGGCGATGATGCGCGCGCTGAAAGGTCAGGATTGGGGCGCCGGGGCGCTCCTGAGGGCGCATGATCAGGCACTGAAATCGGGGACGGTTCTGGCCGCGCGGGCCGCGGATGTGGCGGACCCTTCGCAGCCCATCGTCACGCTGGACCGGGCCGTGCCGCTGGATTGGACCGATTACAACGGCCACATGACCGAATCCCGGTATCTGGATGCCTTTGCACAGGCGACGGACCGGTTCATGGAGATGATCGGGTGCGATGCCGACTATATCGCCAGGGGCAGCAGCTATTTCACCGCCGAAACCCATATCCGGCATGTGGACGAGGCGCACGCCGGGGCCAGGATCACGGTGCGTACCCAGATGTTGCTGGGACAGGGCAAGAAACTGCACCTTTTCCATTCCATGTACGAGGGCGCGCGGCTGCTGGCCACGGGGGAACATTTCCTGTTGCATGTCAGCCTTGAAACCCGCCGCCCGTGCGATCCGGGCGCCGATGTCGCCGCAGCATTGGAACTGCTGAGCGCTGCGCAGGCTGGATTGCCCTATCCCGAAGGGGCGGGCCGGGCGATCCGGGCGCCGGGATGACCCGGCGGGTTCTGATAACGGCGGGCGCGTCCGGCATCGGGCGTGCGATGGCGCAGCGGTTTGCCGACACGGGCGCCGCGGTCTGGGTGGCCGATCTGGACGCGGCGGCCCTGGCCGATTGCCCGGACGATTGGCGCAAGACCCAAGGGGATGTGTCGGATGAGGATGTCATCGCCGGAATGATCGCGGATGTCACCCGCGATTGGGGCGGGTTGGACGTGCTGTGCGCAAATGCGGGCGTTCCCGGACCTACGGCAAAAGTTGAAGATATATCGCTAAGCGATTGGCGTAACTGCATTTCCGTCAATCTTGAGGGTGCGTTTCTGGCCGCGAAACACACCGCCCCCCTGATGAAGGCACAGAAATCGGGGGTGATGCTGCTGACCTCCTCGACCGCCGGTCAATACGGATACCCCAACCGGGCCCCCTATGCGGCGGCGAAATGGGCGGTGATCGCGTTGATGAAGACCCTGGCGATGGAACTGGGCCCCTTTGGCGTGCGCGCGAACGCAATTTGCCCGGGCGCGGTCGAAGGCCCCCGGATGGAGGGGGTTCTGAACCGCGAAGCCGCCGCCAAGGGCATGACCCGCGATCAGGTGTATGACGGTTACGCCAGCGGCACATCGCTGGGGCGTTTCGTCAGTGCCCACGACATTGCGGACATGGCCGTGTTCCTCGCCTCGGACGGCGCGCGGATGGTATCGGGGCAGGTGATCGCCGTAGACGGGCACACGGTGAACCCGGACCCCAAGGTTTAGGTTGAGTGGCTGTCGTGCATTGCCGTTCCGCAGCCCGTCGATGCCGGGCTTGGGAATAGGTCATTCCGAAAGATTATTTCACGTCTTCGCGCAACCGGCGCAAATGCCCCGGCAGATCACGTGCGGAAAGGTCGGACTCCCGCACCAGCGTATCGAAATGGCGGCTGAAGGTTTCGATCCGGTCCTTGTCGCGAAACGCCATGTAATGCCCACCCGCGTAGAACACGCAAAGCAGCGGGCCAAAAAGGGTGATGGGTGCGGAATAAAGGCGTTTGGCGTCAAACAGGTAGATGCGCAGGCGCGGATAAAGCTGATCACACAAGTTCAGAAAGTGGTCAATCTGGTTGCGACGGAGTTGCGCGGGCAGGCCCGCGTAATACCCGGTGCCTTCAGCAAAGCTCTGGAGTTCGTAATAAGGCAGGGCGATTTCGTAATCCGACCCCGCATTGCGCATCCAATGCAATCGGTCCTCGGACGCGCCGATGGCCTGATCTGCGGTGCGGCCCAGATGGGGGCTGTATTCCCATTCCAGCAGGGCACGGGTTTTCAGCATGTCGGGCAGGGCGGCAGGCACATGGCGGATCTTGTACCCCGCAGCCTCCTGATGCCACTCGAAGATACGTTCGTCGACCAAGGCGCGCGGGGCCTCGGTCAGGCTCAGGCTGCTGGCGAGGAGTTCCGCCGCGCTTTCGGGCCTGTCAGACAGGGACAACAACCAATCCGCCGACACCCCAAGGGCCGAGGCGCAGGACCCCACCACATGCGCATTGGGCAGGCGCGCGCCCTGATCGGTCAGAAGTTGTGAAATGGTCGACCGGTCTACGCCGATCTGGCGGGCCAGTGCGCTTTGCGTAGTGCCGGTCTGTTGCATGGCCCGGTCCAGCCGCGTGCGAAGCTGTTCGGCCCTGAGACGTTTGTCGATTTTATCGGGCATGTGGTGATAAATATCATATTTGCTTAGATTTGTTTACTATAAGCGAAATTGTAACAAAAACGTGAGTGTGGTCTCTGGCAGTATGCTTGTTACGGTGGGAGCGTGAATGTCAGCACTACCAAACGCGGCGCGAAACGACCGCGTGCAACAAATCGAATGGGTCACTTTCTCTTTGATCGCGGGATGTTATGCGCTTTGGCTGGGGGCGGTGTTCTGGCTGTCTGCCGTCATGCCCATGGCGGCCGTTGCCATAGCCGGTGTCCTGATTGCCTTTCACGGATCGCTGACGCATGAGGTGATCCACGGCCATCCGTTCCGCAACCAGTTTGCCAACGAAATGCTGATGCGCCTGCCCATCGGACTGGCGGTGCCCTATTGCCGGTTCCGCGATCAGCATCTGGCGCACCACCGCGATTCCAATCTGACCGACCCCTATGATGATCCCGAAACAAATTATCTGGATCCGGCCGTGTGGCCGGAAATGCCGGAATGGAAACAACGGCTGTTTCGCGCAAACAACACGCTGGCCGGGCGCATCCTTATCGGGCCGGTTCTGGGGATGGCCCTTTTTCTGCGGGACGAATGGCGGCTGGCCCGGGGCGGGGACCGCCGGGTTTGGGCCGCGTGGGGGATGCATTTTGCCGGCTGTGGTGTGGTTCTCTGGATCGTTGCCCTGTCGCCCATGAGCCTCTGGCACTATCTGGGTGCCTGTTACATTGCGTTGGCCCTACTGCGGATCCGCACGTTTCTGGAGCATCAGGCACATGAAAAAGTGCGCGGGCGGACCGTCATTGTCGAAGATCGCGGCCCGTTGGCGCTGCTGTTTCTGAACAACAACCTGCATGTTGTGCATCACATGCACCCCGGCGTGCCGTGGTATCAGTTGCCGCGCCTTTATCGTGAAGGAAAGGCACGCTTTCTAAGTATCAATCAAGGCTATTTCTATCGCTCCTACGCCCAGGTATTTGCGCAGTATCTGTGGCGCGCAAAGGATCCGGTGCCACATCCGCTCTGGCCGCGGCGATGACATTGGGTCTATAGGGCGGCATGAGCCTCTGGATTCCTGTTACCCTTGCGGCCGCCGTGTTTCAGACGTTGCGGTTCATGCTGCAAAAAACCCTGAGCACCGGTACCCTGAGCGCGGGCGGGGCGACCTTTGCGCGTTTTGCCTATTCCGCGCCGCTGATCGTGGCGGTTGTGGCCGTTTATCTGGCAGTGTCCGGTCGATCCGTGCCCGACCTGTCGCCCCGGTTCTGGACCTTCGCCGCCATTGGCGGACTGTCCCAGATACTTGCGACGGTCTGTGTTGTCCTGCTGTTCAAACAACGCAATTTTGCCGTGGGCATCACCTTCAAGAAAACCGAGGTGATCCAGACCGCATTGGTGGGGTTGGTGATCTTGGGCGAAGGCGTCAGCTGGGGCGCGTTCGCGGCCATTCTGATCGGTCTGTTTGCCGTTTTGCTGTTGTCACGCACGCCTGGTGATACCGGCGCCTGGTGGAGGCACCTGACTAACCGCGCCTCGGGCCTCGGGTTGGGGTCGGGGGTTCTGTTCGCCTTTTCGGCGGTCAGTTATCGCGGCGCATCGCTGGAACTGGGGGCGTTAGAGCCGGTTCTGCGGGCCGGGATCACCCTGGCGGCGGTCACAACGATGCAGACCATCGCGATGGCGATCTGGCTGGCCCTGCGCGAAAAGGGTGAATTGCGCGCGGTCTGGGATATTCGCAAAGTCGCCGTTTGGGTCGGATTGACCAGCATGGGCGGGTCGTTCTGCTGGTTTTTGGCCTTCACCTTGCAGAATGCGGCCTATGTCAAGGCGCTCGGGCAGGTGGAACTGATCCTCAGCCTTATGGCATCGGTGCTGTTTTTCCGCGAAAAGATCACCGGGCGCGAAATCGCCGGGATGGGCCTTTTGGGGCTGTCGATCATCCTGTTGATCCTGGCGATCTGACGGATCAGTCGCCCGGCATCGGATGTCCGCGCAGACGCAGGAACAGGCTCGCCTCATCATTGTTGCGGAAATAGGGCACGCTGTCAGGCGGGGTTTGATCGGTCACACGGCCTTCGACCTCGGCCAGAACGACCTCGGTGATGAAAGGCAGATCAAAGCCGCGCGCATCCGAAAGTTTGATCCATTGCAGATGTGACAGTTCATCCGAGGCATGGGTGAAATCATCCAGATCACCCTGAATATGGGCCGCGTCCACAAGAAAGAACCGCGCATCGAACCGGCGTGGGCGTCCCGGCGGGGTGAGCGCGCGAAATACGAATTGCAGCGCTGAAGCCGAGGGAACATGCCCGGTTGATGCAAATGTTTCCCAATCCGCCGGTGGTGTGTCGGGCCAATCGCCAGGCTCGCCCAGGATCAGGCCTGTTTCTTCCCACAACTCACGAACGGCTGCAGCGGCAAGCGCATGCTGCATGCCCTCGGGCGATTCATCGGCCAGACGCGTATGACAGGGATCAGGCAGCGGGCAGGACAGCGGTACATGCGCATCGTCAGGATCAACAGCTCCGCCGGGAAAGACGAATTTGTTCGGCATGAAAGCGGCCTTGGCCCCTCGCTGACCCATCAGGATTGACGGATCGTCATGGCGGTCACGCAAAACGATGACTGTCGAGGCGTTGCGAACGGCGGATTTATCGATGCTCATGAAGCCTCACACTTGGGGCGTTCAGGTCGAATCCCCGAACCCATACATTTGTTTGGACCACTGATACCCGACAATGGCCCCTTTCAATCTGGGCAGAAGGTAGAGCGAGAGACCGACGCAGCCAACAGAGAAAATCGTGAACAGAGTCAAAGGCTCAGGCCGCCACGTGACAAAGACATAATGCAACAGGGGCGCCATCAGGTGTCCGACAATCAAAATGGTCAGATAGGCCGGGCCATCGTCGGCGCGATGATGGTGCAGCTCCTCACGGCATACCTTGCAGGTATCATTGACCGTCAGATAATTCTTGAGCAGCGGGCCGCTGCCGCAATTCGGGCACTTGCGACGCCAGCCTTTACCCAAGGCAGACCAGATCGGACGTTCATCGGGTGTCACTGTATCAGTTGTGGTCATTGAAAAAAGGCCATGATGTTGCGCGTTTGAACTCACAAAATGGGGTGGAAAGCCCCTGTGCGAAAGGGTTGTCATCGTCCTTGCGTCGCGATGTCGCAAAACAGATTTGAAAAAATTGCGAAATCCGCGACGGAAGTTTCGTTGCGCTGCGTTTTATGATCATGGTGGGCGGCACAGGGCCGCCTGAAACACAGGAATGAACCGACATGAAATGCACGACATTGATCGCTGGTATTCTGGTTGCCACCTCGGCCATTGCTGCAACCGCAGTTTATGCTGCCGGACCCGGTTATGGCATGAGAGGTGAGCATGGGTTTGGCATGTACGGCGCGCCTCCTACGTTTGACTCTCTGGATGCCGACAAGGACGGTGAAATCACACCGGCCGAAATGGCAGCCCATCGGCAATCCCGGTTTTCCCGGGCGGATGGCGACGGAGACGGCAAGATCACCAAGGATGAAATGATTGCCGCGGCGCAGGCCCGTATGGAACAACGGGTAGACGCGATGCTGGACCGGTTCGACGCGGATGGCGATGGCGCCCTCACAGCCGAAGAGATGCCGCAGCCTCCACGCCCGGGTCGCATGTTCCAGTTCGCCGACGAGGATGGCAATGGCTCGATCTCGAAAGAGGAATTTGATCAGATGGGCCGTCATCACAGACATGGCCGCGGCTGGGGCATGAGACGCGGCGCGCCCAAGAACTGATGAAATGGAGGGGACCGTTGCACAATGACGATACTACCGGCTGTGCCGCGGTTCCCTGCATTTGATGGCTGAGACGCAAAACGAAGATGACGACGCGGTTCTGGCCCGGTTTGCGGCCGGTGACCCGCATGCGGCCGGAATACTGACCGGGCGGCTTGCGCCCCGCAGTTTTGCGCTGGCTCTTCGAATGCTGGGCGACCGGGCCGAAGCCGAAGACATCGCGCAGGAGTCGATGATGCGGCTGTGGCGCATGGCCCCCAATTGGGAACCGGGCAGGGCCAAGGTCAGTACATGGTTGTACCGGGTGACCATGAACCTGTGTCTGGATACGAAGCGGCGGCGGCATGGCGGCATGGCTCGGCTGGACGATGTGCCTGACCCGCCTGACCCGGCGTTGAGTGCGCCGGAGCAATTGCAGGATCGCACGCGGGCCGATGCCCTACAGGCGGCCTTGATGCAATTGCCGGACCGTCAGCGTCAGGCCGTGATCCTGCGCCACATCGAAGACCTGTCCAACCCGGAAATCGCCGGGATCATGGACATAAGCACCGAGGCTGTCGAAAGTCTGACAGCCCGGGGAAAACGTGCATTGGCCTCTCTTTTGGCAGAGCGGCGGGAAGAACTGGGGTATGCGGATGGCTGAGAACAATCGGGATTTGGACAGCTTGTTTCAAGCCGCCAGACGGGATGCGGCCGAGATGCCGGCCGGGCTGAGCAATCGGATTCTGGCGGATGCCGCACGGGTGCAGGCGCAATCGCGCGCGCCCCGTCCGCCGCGCGCGCGCCAGACCTGGTTCGCGCAACTGCGCGAGGCATTGGGCGGCTGGTACGGCATGGGTGGGCTGGCGGCAGCCTGCGCCACGGGTCTCTGGATGGGGATCGCGCCGCCCGACATCATGCCCGACCCGGTGCAAATGGTTTTTGGAACCCAGGCGGATCTGGATTTGCTGAGCGCGGATGATCTGAGCAGCGTTCTGGCGCAGGTCGAGGAGGGATAAATGAGCATGGAACCGGACACAAAACCCCGCCGTCGTCTGTGGATGCGGCTTCTGTTTGGCGGGTCGCTGGCGCTGAACCTGTTGTTCGTTGGCCTGTTCGTGGGGGCGGCTATGCGCTTTGGCGGGCCGGATCGCAAACCACCTCAACCCTCGGTCGGCGCGGCGCTGTTTCGTGAAATGCCGCGCGAGGACCGGCGCGCGCTGTTTTCATCCATGCGGTCGCACCGCGAAATCAATGGCGGTCGCCGCGCCAGCGAAGCGCAAGCCGTCATTCAGGCGCTGCGTGCACAGCCTTTTGATCCCGATGCGCTGTCGCGGGTTGTCGGGCAACAGCTGAACCGAAGATCGACCTGGCTGGCGGCGACCCAGGATGACTGGCTGGCCCGTGTCGCTGATATGAGTGCGCAGGATCGCAATGCCTATGCGGACCGTATCGAGCAGGCCATGTCAGGGCAGTCGCGTCAGAAACGGCGCTGGTGGCGCAATTAGGGCGCGGTCAGGCCGCGTCCTGTGTGAGGGTGAACTGATTGCGGCCACTGCCCTTGGCCTCGTACAGGGCGCGATCGGCCTGACCGATCAGAGCGGCGGCACAGTTTTCTCCGTCAGGCAGATTACCGTGGCTTGCCCCGCCAACGACGACGCCAATGGAAATGGTCAGGCTGATCGGTTGATTGATATGCGGGGTCCGGAACGGGCGACTGTTGATCTGACGGCACAATCTGTCGGCCGAACGGATCGCATGTTCCCGGGTGGTATCGGGCATGACGATCATAAACTCTTCCCCGCCCATACGCGCGATCATGTCCGCCGGGCGCAGTTGGCTGCGCAACCGCAACGCGGTTTCTGTCAGAACGGCATCGCCCGACGGGTGACCGTAGCGGTCATTGATCCGCTTGAAATGATCAAGATCGACCAGCATCACCGCAAAGGGACGGTCACTTGCCCGGGATTGCCGCACGACCTTTTCAAGGTGGGGCAGGGCATAGCGCCGGTTGTAGAGCCCCGTCATGGGATCAAGAATAGCGGCGCGCAACCCGTCGCGCACCGAGGCGCGCAACCGGTCCGAACTGGCCTTGTGACGCAGTTGGGACCACAGGCGCAACGCCAGTTCCTCGGCGCAAAACCCGTTGGGCATCACATCATGTGCGCCGCGGTCCAGCGCCTCTGCCGCGCGTGTGGCATTGGGCGGGTCGGTCACCGCAATCACGGGGGCGTTTCTAGTGGCGCTGCGTGCATGCAGATCCGCGGTCAGGCGCAATCCGGCCTGATCGGAATTTCCGGTGACTTCGACAACAAAGGCATCGGCCACCGGGTCGGCCATAAGTGCATGGATGTCATCCATCCGGTGGACGTGCATCTGGTGGGGGATACGGTCCTGCAATTGCGCGCGCCACCGCGTGGCGGTCAGGACGTCCCGCGCAACAAGGGCGATCTGGGCCGGTGCGACCAAACTGGCCGCGGGTTCGGAAAACCCAAGTGCCTGAGAAGCCCCATCGCGCAGGCGCAAATCCTCGGCACTGCTGCGCGACCGGATCAGGCTGCGAATGCGGGCCTGCAGGATCAGATCGTCCACCGGCTGGATCAGAACATCGTCGATCCCCGCCGACAGCGCCATCAGCAAGGCGGCGCGATCATTCTGTGGGGCAATGGCAATCACCGGAATCTGGGAGGTCGTTTCAGACTGTTGGAGAACCCGGTGAAGACGAATCGCACCGCCATCCGGCAGCGACATCGCCACCAGGATCAGATCGGGTTGACATCGCTCGACCAGGGGCATGATACCTTGCATCCCTTCGGCCTGAACGACGTGATAATAGGCTGCGGACAGCTGTACCTTCAGCATGATCCGGTTTGTTGCCATCCCGTCTATTATCAGAATGGTGCCCTGCACTGGAACGCCTTTCGACAGTTGCTTTAACTTTGTCTCAAAGTCTTTATGAGAGTCATTAACAAACCCTTTCCGCCCTTTCGAAAAGGTCAATGAATTGTCGATTTCCGCAGAAAAAGCCGAAACTCTGGCGTTGAAGGCGCTGGCGTGGCTGATCCCCAATGATGACCTTTTGCCGGTTTTCCTGGGCGCAACCGGCGCGTCGGAACAGGATCTGCGCACCCGCGCGGGGGAGCCGGAGTTCCTGGGGTCTGTTCTTGACTTCCTGCTGATGGACGATGCCTGGGTCATTGCCTTTTGTGACAATCATTCCATCCCCTACGATCATCTCATGCAGGCGCGCGCGGCGCTGCCGGGCGGCGGACAGGTGCACTGGACATGACAAAAGACCAGAGATTTTCCAATGAAATCGAAGCCGTGCTGTTCGACAAGGACGGCACGCTGTTTCAATTCGGAGCGACGTGGGAATCCTGGGCGCAGGCCTTTCTGTTGCGCGCGACCGGGGGCGATCGCCCCCGGGCCACGACTGTCGGGCATCACATCGGCTTCGATCTCGAAAGCAGAAAATTCACCCGGGACAGCGTGGTCATTGCCGGAACGCCGGATGAGGTTGCCGAGGCGCTGGTGCCGCATTTCCCGACGGTGTCGCGCGAGGCTCTGATGACCCTGCTGATCGAAGAGGCGGTTTCGGCGCCCCAGATCGAGGCCGTCCCGCTGGTGCCGTTTCTGGATGGATTGCGCGCCTTGGGGCTGCGTCTGGGGGTCGCCACGAATGACGCCGAGGAACCCGCCCTTGCGCATCTGGATCGCGCGGGTGTGCGGGACTTCTTCGATTTCGTTGCCGGATGCGACAGCGGACATGGGGCCAAACCTGAGCCGGGCCAGTTGCTGGCGTTTTCACGCCAGATAGGTCTGGAGCCCGGTCGTGTTGCCATGGTGGGTGACAGCACTCATGACCTGCGTGCCGGGCGGGCGGCGGGCATGCGCACGGTCGGCGTTTTGACAGGCATGGCCGGCCCCGAGGACCTGATGCCTTTTGCCGATGTGGTGCTGCCGGACATCGGTCACATACCCGGCTGGCTTGGCCGCACCTGACGAAGGAGCCGGAACCCGGTGGGCGGCCTGGCCCTCTGCTGTTTTGAAAATTTCCCAAGGAATGCGACAGTTCGTGTCGCAATCAGAGCGGCGTATCCCTCCGGTCTGGGGCTTGCTGACAGTCAAGACCCTTGGAGGATGACATGGCTGAAACGCAAACCCGGAAACGACGTGGCGGAGGCCGGGCAGGCAATGCGGCCCGCAGGGGCGGAGCCGTCATCGACCAGATGCCCTGGCGGGTACCCGTAAACATTGACCGGCCGATCGAACCGCTGGACGACGCGGGTGTTCAGGCCATCCACGACGGGGCGATGCGCATTCTGGAGGAGATCGGCATTGCCTTTCTCAACCCCGAGGCGCTGGAAATCCTGCGTAAGGCAGGATGTTCGGTGACGGGCGATGTGGTCCGCATGGACCGCGATTTCGTCATGGAAATGGTCGCAAAGGCGCCCAGCAGCTTCACCCTCACGCCGCGAAATCCGGATCGCAAGCTGACGGTCGGCGACAGGCATATCCTGTTTGGCAACGTCTCTTCACCGCCGAATTACTGGGATATGTCGATTGGCCGAAAGGTTCCCGGCACACGCGAGATGTGCGCCAACCTTCTCAAACTGACCCAGTATTTCAACTGCATCCATTTTGCCGGCGGCTATCCGGTTGAACCCGTCGATATTCACGCCAGCGTCCGCCATCTGGACGTGCTCTATGACAAGCTGACCCTGACCGACAAGGTCATGCACGCCTATTCGCTGGGCAAAGAGCGTGTCGAAGACGTCATGGAAATGGTGCGCATCGCGGGCGGGCTGACACATGAGGAATTCGAAGCAACGCCCCGGATGTACACCAACATCAACTCGACCTCGCCGCTGAAACACGACTTTCCCATGATCGACGGCTGTCTGCGGATGGTGCGGCGGGGGCAGGCGGTTGTGGTCACGCCCTTCACGCTGGCCGGGGCAATGGCCCCTGTCACCATGGCCGGGGCCGTGGCGCAATCCATTGCCGAAGCGCTCTGTGCCATCGCGTTGTTCCAGTACGTTGCACCCGGATGCCCCTGCGCGATCGGCACCTTCACGTCGAATGTCGATATGAAATCGGGCGCCCCCGCCTTTGGGACGCCAGAATACATGCGTGCCACACAGATGACCGGGCAATTGGCGCGGTTCTATGGGCTGCCGATGCGGTCTTCGGGCGTTTGTGCGGCGAACGTTCCGGACGGGCAGGCGATGTGGGAAACCTCCAACAGCCTCTGGGCCGCCGTGCAATCGGGTACCAACATGGTCTATCACGCGGCGGGATGGCTGGAAGGAGGACTGATCGCCAGCCCCGAGAAATTCATCATGGATTGTGAGGTTCTTCAGCAAATTCAACGCTATATGGACCCCCAGACCTTTGCCACATCCGCCGACGATATCGCGCTGGACGCCATCAAACAGGTCGGCAACCAGGGCCATTTCTTTGGGATCGAGCACACGCAGGAACGATACACCACCGCGTTTTATCAGCCCTTTCTCAGTGATTGGCGCAATTACGAGGCATGGGAGGCGGCAGGGGCCGTCTGGACGCCCGAGCGCGCGCATCACATTTTCCATCAGATCATCGATGGGTTCGAGGCGCCCCATATGGACGAGGCGATCCGCGAAGAGCTGGCTGCATTTGTCGCCCGGCGCAAGGAAGAGGGCGGCGCGCCAACCGATTTCTGAGCTGGCCTGCCGCGGGCAGTCATGAGGCCCGCCGCCGGGTTAGGTCTGCGGCGGGAAGTTCCCTAAAATTTTTCGTGTTTGGTCTTTTTTAAGACCTGATCTGCAAAGTGCCAGCAGACCACCAAAGGCGCGAATATGCACGGACTGATCAACAGGGCACTGCAATCCTTTTTTTGCCACACCTACGGCGCGGACCGATGGAGGCGTGTGACGCGTGTAGCCGAAGTGGACGTTTCCGATTTCGAGCCGATGCTTCTTTATGACGATGAGATGTCTCTGCGTTTGCTGGCAGCGGTCTGCGCCGATCTGAACCGTCCGCAAGACGAAATTCTGGAGGATTTGGGGACTTTCCTGGTGTCCAATCCCGAGGTTGAAGCTCTGCGCCGGTTGCTGCGATTTGGTGGGGTGACCTATGTCGAATTCCTGCATTCCCTCGATGATCTGCCTGACCGCGTACGCCTTGCCGTGGACGATCTGCATTTGCCGCAACTTGAGCTGAGAGAACGTGCGCCGGGCCTGTTCAGCCTGTCCTGTCAAACCGGGTTGCCCGGCTATTCCCATGTGATGATGGGGGTTCTGCGCGCGATGGCAGATGATTACGGGGCATTGGTCATGCTGGAACACCGTGGCCGGCGCGAAGGCAGTGACGTGATTTCGATCGCATTGATCGAATCCGCCTTTGCCGCGGGGCGCAGCTTTGAACTGGGGGCGCGGGCCGGATGATTTCAATAGAAGAAATGGCCGATGTACTGGAGCGGATGTGTCCGATGTCTGTTCTTCTGGATCCAACAGGGCGGATCCTGAAAGTCGGCCCCACGCTACAGAAACTGCGCCCGGATACGCCGATGCAGGGACAACTGTTTCTGGAACTTTTCGCGTTAAAGCGCCCGCGCGCCGTTAATTCGATGCAGGTGCTCCTGGAAAACTCCGGAACCAGGCTGCACCTGCAGTTCCGGGATGCGCCGACGACCGGGCTCAAAGGTATTCTGATCCCGCTCTCTGACGGGAAAGGAGCCATCGTAAACCTGTCTTTCGGAATTTCGGTCCTGGATGCGGTGCGCGACTATGCGCTGAGCAGTTCCGACTTTTCCGCGACCGACCTGACCATTGAATTGCTTTACCTCGTCGAAGCGAAATCCGCTGCTATGGATGCCTCACGCAAGTTGAACCAGCGCCTGCAAGGCGCGATGATCGCCGCCGAGGAGCAGGCCTTTACCGATACCCTGACCGGGCTCAAGAACCGGCGCGCGATGGATCACGTTTTGGCGCGGCTGATCGGCGGAAAGGGGCCGTTTGCCCTGATGCATCTGGATCTGGACCATTTCAAACAGGTAAATGACACCATGGGCCATGCCGCCGGGGATCACGTTTTGCAGAAAGTTGCGCGGATCATGATCGAGGAGACCCGCGACACCGATACCATTGCCCGCGTCGGCGGCGACGAGTTCGTGTTGATCTTTGATCGGCTGGTCGACAGCGCTCGATTGAACAACATCGCCCAATCGCTGATCCGCCGGTTCGAAGAGCCAACCCCCTATAATGGCCAGACGTGCCGGATATCGGCCAGCGTGGGGACAACGATATCGCACCAACCGGAAGGGATCGAAGCGGCAGCCTTGCTGCATCAGGCGGATCTGGCGCTCTATGCGGCCAAGAATGCAGGGCGTGGCACTCACAAATTCTATGTCCCGGACATGGAAGATGGAGCGGCAGGAAATTCTCGTCCCGCCTGGATGCCGGGATCAGAGCGAAATGGTACATCCGCGCCGCTGAGGTGACCCGCCTGTCAGGTCTGGATGTAGCGACTGATTCCGGCCGGGCGCCATGGGCGGGCAAGCGCCAATCGGCATAACACGGCCCTTGCGGCACTTTAGCAGTGCGGCATAGGGTTAACCCATTAGAAATCAGACCATTTGCCCCTGCGCGGACCGATGCGCAATGACTGGGCCGGTCGAAGTGTTGAATGGGTGCCATGCGGCTTGCGATCACTGTTTCAGCGTTGATGCTTGTGCTGGTGATTGCGGTGTGTGCCTATCTGCTCCTGCAATCCTGTGGCGTGCGTCTGCCGCTGACAGGTACGGTGTTATCGGCGTGTGAAACCGAAGAGACCTTGGAAACAAGGGGCGCGCTTGCGGCGACATGGGCGGCCAACGACGATCTGGATCAACAGATCATCCAGCTGGAACGCGACCTTGCGCTGCTGGCCTGCAAGGCCGAACCGCCGCCGCCGCCCCCTCCACCCCCGCCTCCGCCACCCGCGAAACCGCCCAAACCCAAAACTCCAAGCGGGCTGCCCCCGGATGCGTTCAAGAAAAACGACATCTCGGTGATGAAAGGGTGCTGGGAACTGTCTTCGAATTATGACGTGCGCGACATTCGCAGTGGCAAGATCACCCGCTTCCGGTATTGGCAAATCTGCTTTGACGCCAAGGGCAATGGCCGCGAGGTCATGCGCGCCACCAACGGCGTGCGCTGCGAGGGGCGTCTGACCGGGCGGCTGGGATCAGGCCGGTTGAGCATGCGCGAGCCGGGCAATCTGCAATGTTCCAACGGGTCCGAGATTTTCCGGCGCGACATCACCTGTTCGCTGAATGCGCGCGGGACTGCAACCTGTGATACCTATCAACCTGAAATCAATGGCCGGGGCAGGGCAACGCTGCGCCGGGCAGGGAGATAACGGATATGGCTGACCATTTCCTGTCGAAAATCCGCGTCGCGAACGATGACTTTGTCGAGGCCGGCGGCCAACCCGTTCTGGAACAGTACAGTGCCCTGCGTGCGATGCTGGCCGAGCGTGCTGGCCCCGAAGTGGCCGATCTTTTTGCCGAGCCGCTGATCAGCCGCGGCAATGACGAGGCACCGCCAACCGTGTCGTGGTACACCCCGATCGCGGGGGAGGCACGCCCGCTTGAACAGTTGCCGCCCGGCGAAAAGGACCGTGCCGAGCGCTATCTTGCGGATCATCTGCGCCCTTTGCGGGCATTGGCGGATGACCCGGCAAGCGCTGGACTGGCCCAGGGCGCGCTGAGCGTGATGGGACAGGGCGACGTCGCAGTCGTCGGGGATCGACCTGTCATCGTGAACTGGGGGCTGATGCCCGGCGGTAAGGGCGCCTCGGCGGCGGCGCGCCCGGCGCACTATGCGGCGACCCTGGGTCGGTTTCTGCCTTTGGGCGCGGCGGCCCCGGCGCCGGATGCGCACCCGGCCGCACCGAGTGCCGCCCCTGTGTCGGCGCCCCCTTCACCGGGTCCCTATCCGGCGCCGCAGCGTGTGATCACGGCGCTGACATGGATGCCTCTGGTCCTTCTCTTGCTGTTGGCGGGGGCGGCGTTGGCGTGGTTGCTGATGCCGGGCAATCGCCTGTTTCCGTTCAGCAGTCGGCCCGCTGTGGTAACCGACGCCGCCGCACTCAGTGCGGCGCAGGCCGAGAACGATGCTTTGCGTGCCCGCAGGGACCAATTGCAGGTGGCGCTGGAAAGTGCGGTGTGCAGGGACGACGGGCAACTGATCCTGCCCGACGGGCTGACACCCGAAGGGCTGACCCCGCCCGAGCCGGGCGTTGCGCCCGAGACCCGGGCCACGGCCGTCCCCGACGCCTTGCTACCCAGCCGGTCGAGCCGCGTGGCGGTCCCGGATGGCGCTGAGGGCGAGACGACGTTGCTTGACCTGATCGAACAGCGCACGGTTCTGGTTCTGGCCGGCGCGGGGGGCGAGATCTCAACCGGTTCGGGCCTGATCATCGGCCCGGGGTTGATCGTCACGAACCATCATGTGGTTGAAAAGGCGCTGGGCGAAGGCGGCCAGATCCTGGTCGCGGGCAATGCGCTGGACGCGCCACTCCGCGCGAAGGTTCTCAAGACCCAGGGACCGCTGGAACAGACGGGTGGCGACTTTGCCCTGCTGGAAGTCGATGCACCCGATCTGCCTGCCTTTATCGTGCATCTGTCTGACACGTCGCTGAAGCTGAGCAATGTCGTTGCGGCCGGATACCCCGGTGATGTGCTTGAGATGGATGTAGGTTTTGCGGCCCTGAAATCGGGCGATGTGTCGGCTGTGCCGGATGTGACCGTGACCGACGGCACCGTGAACACCGAACAGAAACTGGGGCCGGAAACGAATGTTCTGATGCACTCCGCGCCCCTGTCGCGGGGCAATTCGGGCGGTCCTCTCGTGGATATGTGCGGCCGCCTCGTGGGGGTGAATTCCTTTGTGCGGACAGGCCGGATGCAAAACCGTGGCTTTGCGCTCTCCAGCGGTGATTTGATGCGCTTTCTTGAGGGGACACCGGCCGCGCCCACTGTTGCCACTGACCCATGCGCGCCGGTGGTCTTGCGCCCGGATGCGCCTGCGCCGGACCCACAGCCCAAACCGGCATCGGAATAGGACTGCTTACCGCCATGCAAGACGCATTTCTGGTCACCACATCCTCGGAAGGGTTGCAGCCGCTGGGCACGGCGGCGCAGCGGTCCTATGAGCTTGTGACCAGCGCGGTGGAGCGGCTGCTGAGCCCCGCCCATGCGGCCATCTTCGCAGAGCCTGTCGCCGCCCCGCATGGGGACAAGATTGATTGGTATGCAGGTCAGAAAGGTCAGGCCACGGCGTTGCCAGACCTGCCTGAACCCGATCAGGATCAATTGCGGGACAGATTGGGCCGATTGATCGCTGACATTCGTTCTGCGGCTGATCAGCTGCGGGAAAGTGACTCCAGCGAAGACCAGCGGTTGGGCGAGGCCTTGGACCATGCCATCGAAGTCCCGGACGAAGCGATGGTTTTCGGCCTGCGCGATGCGGCGGGCGCACTTCTCCCGGTCCTGGTGCACTGGGCCTGGCTGCGCGATGAACAGCGGGCAGTGCGCGGGGTTCTGACGGCCATGGTGCCCCGTCCCGGCGGCATCGCGGCGACCCAACCCGGTGCATCCGAACGGACCGGTGGGGCGAGCCGTTTTTGGTGGTGGCTGATCCTGCTGGGATGGCTGCTGTTGGCGGCGCTGCTGGCGGCCATTCTCTATGTGCTGATTGCCCCTTGCGGGATAAATCAGGGACGCCTGATCTTTTGCCAGCAGCCAGATCAGGGCCCCAGTGCGGTTCTGACCGAAAAACAGCGGATTAGCGATGAGATCGTTCGCCTGGAACATGATCTGGCGCTGACCAACCGCCTGTGCCGCGCCGTGGTGCCGGTGATCCCGGCGCCGCCCGATGCCGCGCCGGCCCAGCCGGAAAAGGAAGGCAACGCCGCACCGGACGAGACCGATCGCGCCGCGGTTGCCAAGCGGATCACTGAACGCGGAGCCAGGCGGGGCGATCTGAACTTCACGCTGGAATGGTCCACGGTGGACGATATCGATCTTTACGTGACCTGTCCGACGGGGGTGACCGTGTCCTACAAGAACAAGGGTGATTGCAACGGCACCTACGATCTGGACGCCAATGTAGTCCGCGCCGAGGCGATCACAGATCCGGTCGAAAATATTGTGTTCGATCAGGCCCCCACGGGTGTCTACAAGGTGCGCGCGCATCTGCGCAGTGAACGCACCGAGGGCGAAAAACCCGTCACGCTGCATGTTCTGCGCCGTGATGGACCTTCGCAAAGCTATACGGGTAAGGTGGGGAACGGAAAGAATGAGTGGATTACCAACATCAGCATTTCAAGGTAGGCATAATGCAGCAATCTGAACATCTGGCTCAGCTGGTCGATTGGCGTGATGAAATTTCCCTGGTGCCGTATTCGGGCACTCAGATGCTGGATTTCGGCTTTGCCCTGGATGCGCTCGAACTGAAAAGCGCGCGCTTCATCGAACGGGTTGTCGGGGGCACCGATGCAGCCGAAGAATGGGCGCTGCTGCCGCTGACCGGCGATCCGGACAGCGATGCGGTGGTCGAGGCGGGCGCGCGCCCCGATGACGATGAGTATTCCGTCCGATCTATCGCCGCACTTGAACCGTTTCTATCCAAATGGGTGCCTGTGCCGGTCCTGCGGATCAAGAACGATCGCGGCCCGGGCGGAGAAGAGCGGTTTGACCCCGGCCCGTCGGCCTGGGCGCGGATGCGGGTTGTCGAACTGGACGACCCTGATCCCGAGACCGGCCATACCCACCGGGTGCAACTGGCCCTGGACACGGCGCTGAGCGACGGGCAACAGCCCTTGCAATATCTCACGCCGGACCGGGCGGACGCCGAGAAACCGCGCGATTTCCGCTTTGTATCCGATCCCGAGCGGATGGACTGGTTCCTGCGTCGCCTTGAAACCGGCAGCGACGGTGAAATGCTGGACCTGCAGAAATGGGTGTCGGACTGGCTGGATGACATGTTCATGGCCTACAAGCGCGCCGAACGCCCCGGTCGCAAGATCAGCCATGACACGCTGGCCCATAAATTCGAGCATTGGGCGCGGTATCTGGCCTTTCTCCGGCTGATCGACAACGCGGTCAGTATTCCCAAAATCCGCCTCGCCAACACTGTCAGCAGACGCGAAGGCGTGACCCCGGTCGAGGTCGAGCTGGTGCTGGATGTGGGCAATTCGCGCACCTGCGGCATCCTGATCGAACGCTTCCCCGGCGAAACGCGGCTGGATCTGGCCCGGTCCTATCCGCTTGAGGTGCGCGACCTGTCGCGGCCCGAGTTCCAGTATTCCGGCCTGTTCGAAAGCCGCGTGGAATTTGCCGAACTCAGGATGGGCGATGAACGGTTTGCCAGCCGTTCGGGACGCAGGAATGCGTTTCTATGGCCCAGTATCGTGCGCATGGGTCCCGAGGCGCTGCGCCTTGTGGCCGGAGAAGAGGGCACCGAAACCGCCTCGGGCCTGTCAAGCCCCAAACGGTACCTTTGGGACGACACCCCGATGCAGCAGGACTGGCGGTTCCATCATCACAACGATCCGAACACCTTGCCCAAATCCCTGCGTGCCGCGATGCGCCACCTGAACGAGGCGGGCGATGTTCTGGAACAGGTCAAGGCGGACGAGGCGGCCAAGCTGCGCCCGCGCGGCAAGACTCCGCTGACCCAGGCGATCCGGCCGCGCTTTGCGCGCTCCTCGTTGTTCGGGTTCATGCTGGCGGAAATCTTTGCTCATGCATTGACGCAGGTGAACGCGCCTGCCGGGCGCGCCCGACGCGCGCAATCGGAATTGCCCCGACGTCTGGACCGGATCATCCTGACCCTGCCCACGGCAACCACGGCGCAGGAACAGGCCATTATCCGATCCAAGGCCAAGGGCGCGCTGACACTGGTCTGGACGATGATGGGGCTGCAGGACGGTGAAAGCGCGATTTCCCGGATGCCGGAACTGATCGTGGAATGGGACGAGGCGAGCTGTACGCAACTGGTCTATCTCTATTCCGAACTGACACAGAAATTCGACGGGCGGATCGACCGGTTCCTGTCGCTCAAGGGACAACCGCGCGCGCAACTGCCCGGCGGGGCGGCTGAACCGTCGCTCAGGCTGGCCTGTATCGACATTGGCGGCGGGACCACCGATTTGATGGTGACGACCTATTGGGGTGAGGCGGGGCGCGTTCTGCACCCCAGTCAGACCTTCCGCGAAGGGTTTCGCGTGGCCGGCGATGAACTGCTGCAGCGGGTCATTGCGACGGTCATCCTGCCCGGTCTCCAATCCGCGATCGAAGCCGCTGGCGGGCGCTATGTCGGGGAAAAGCTGCGCGAATTGTTTACCGGGGATGTGGGCGGTCTGGACCAGCAAAGCGTTCAGAAGCGTCGCCAGTTCGCGTTGCGGGTTCTGCTGCCGGTGGCGGTCGCGATCCTGAAGGAATGTGAAACGGCCGAGGAATTCGAACATCTGACCCTTGCGGTGCACGACGTTCTGCCCCTTGTACGGGGGGACGAGGATGCATCCCCCGCGATCCCCGACGCGCTTGTGTCCTATATCGAGGATGAGGCGCGCAACCTGGGCGCGCCCGATTTCCGCCTTGCCGATGTCGAGCTGAGCTTCGGACGCGATGACGTCGATGCCGCCGCGCGCGAGGTGTTCCAACAGGTGCTGGGCAACATGGCCGAGGTGGTCGCGCATCTGGGCGTCGATGTGGTTCTTCTGACCGGGCGCCCGTCGCGCCTGCCGGCGGTACGCGCCATTTTCCAGGAGATGATGGCCGTGCCGGCCCATCGCCTGATTTCGATGCATGCCTACAAGACCGGACGGTGGTATCCGTTCCGCGATCCGGTGACCCAGCGCATTGGTGATCCCAAATCGACCGTTGCCGTCGGCGGCATGCTGATCGCCCTGAGCGAAAGTCGCATCCCGAATTTCAAGGTCACGACCTCGGCCTTCCGGATGCAATCCACGGCGCGCTATATCGGCGAGATGGACACATCGGGCCAGATCACGACCGACCGTGTCCTGTTTTCCGACGTCGACCTGGATGCCCGCAAAAGCGAAAGCGACATGCTGGCCAGCCTGACCATGTACACTCCGATCTACCTGGGATCACGCCAGTTGCCGCTGGAACGATGGACGACGACGCCACTCTATCGGCTGGATTTCGCAACACCCTCGGCCGAGGCGCGCGCGCCCTTGCGGGTGACCTTCGAGAGAACCGAATTTGACGAGGACCCGGAAACGGAAACCTCGGAAACCAATTTACGCCGCGAGGCGATGCGCGAAGCCTTTAGCGTGAGCGAGGTGGAAGACAGCGAAGGCACGGCGATGAAAACCAGCGAAGTGAAGCTACGGCTGCATACGCTGGGATTTGAGGACGAATACTGGATTGATACCGGCCTGTTCAGGCTGTGAAGGGACCACAGGCAATGACCACGCAAGACCAAGATAAACTGGCGGCGGACTGCACAGAGGTGGCGGACCTGACCCAACAGGCGCTGGACTGGATTGAAAACCCGGAAAACTCCGAACTGGTCGGGGCCGAAGCGCGGTCGCTGACCCAGATGATGCGCAAGGGCGCGCGCCGCGCGCGGCGCCTTGCGCACTCGGCCAAAACGCCCATGTCGGTTAGTGTTTTTGGCCCCAGTCAGGCCGGGAAATCCTTTCTTGTGTCGGTGTTGGCCCGCCCGCACGAGGGCAGTCTGGTCGGTGATTTCGACGGACAGCTCGATTACATCAGCCAGGTCAACCCCGAGGGCGAGGGCGAAAGCACCGGTCTGGTCACCCGGTTCACCATGCGCAAGGACCCGACGCCGGACGGTTTTCCCATCAAGCTGACATTGCTGAGCGAGGCGGATATCCTGCGCACCGTCATCAACAGCTTTTTCAACGATGGCGACGAAAGCGAAGTGCCCCCGGACGCGCATGACCTTTCAGTGCATCTGGACACCTACAAGGCGCGCAGTGGGGCTCCGCGCCCCGGTCTGGACAGTGACGAGGTCTACGAGGTCGGCGAATACGTGGAAAACGTGTTCCGCAAAAGCGCCTATGCGGCGGCGCTGAAACCATTCTGGGACGAAGCGGCGGAAATTGCGCCGGGCCTGTCGGCCGAGGATCGCGCCGGTTTCTTTTCCGTCCTCTGGGGTGGTCACGCGGCGCTGGGCGATCTTTATCGTCAATTGGCCGGGGCACTGGCGCAACTGGACCACTCGGATGTTGTTTTTGCGGACCTGTCGGCGCTGGTGCCGCGGGAACAGTCGATTATTGACGTGAAAACCCTGACCGGATTGCGCGGTGCGGATGTGGGACCGCCCCTGACGGTGCAGACCGCGGCAGGGCGCGCGGTCTCGATCCCGCGTGCCGAACTTTGTGCGCTGGCGGCGGAACTGGTTTTTCCGATGCAAACCCAGCCGTCAGACCTGTTCGGGCGTACGGATCTGCTGGATTTCCCCGGCGCGCGCAACCGGTTCGAAGAGCCGCTGAACAAGACGCTCGAAAATCTCGACAAGAACCTTCACGAATTGCTGCTGCGGGGAAAGGTTGCCTATCTCTTTGACCGCTATGTGGAAAATCAGGAAATCACGTCGATGTTGCTCTGCGTGCCGGGCAGCAACATGGAAACGCTCGATCTGCCGGGACTGGTAGATAACTGGATCGCGCTGACACATGGCGCGCGCCCCGAGTTGCGCGCGCAAACCGATTGCGTGCTGTTCTTTGTGCTGACCAAGTTCGATATGCAACTGGGTGATTCCGCGGCCGATGGTGGCGCCAGCAGCCGGTTTGAGCGGCGCATGAAAGCCTCGCTTCTGGAACGGTTCGGGCGAGGGCAGGACGGTTGGGTCGAGGAATGGACACCCGGCAAGCCATTCGACAACTGCTATTGGCTGCGAAACCCGAACTATTTTGTCGAAGGGTTGATCGAATACGATGGCAATAAGCGCGAGCTGCGCGTGCACCCGGAAAAAGAGCCCCGCATTGCCGAGCTTAAGGCCGGGTGCCTAGCGGCGGACCCGGTGCAGCGCCATTTTGCCGATCCCGAAACCGCGTGGAACGCGGCACTGGCCCTGAATGACGGTGGGGTCACCTACCTGACCGATCAATTGGCGCGCGTCTGCAAGCCGGACAGCAAGCTGCGCCAGATCCGCGTGCAGCTGGACCAGATCTCGGGCGATTTGGTCCGGGCCATCGGCCCCTATTACGTTTCGGACGATGTCGAACAGCGGATCGCGGAGAAGCAGGCGGCCGCCACACGCGTCATCGACGATCTTGAGCAGGCCCTTGCGCGCCACCGCTTTGGCGCGGTGATGGCCGATCTCATGGTCGATCAGGACGACATTGAAGGGCGTATCGCGCGCGTGCCCAGTTCGGTCCGGATCACCAGTGCGGTCAGTGCGGCCGGAGCCTCGGCTGATCCGGTATCAGCACCGGGGCCGCAACGGCCCGGGCGTCCGGCGCGGCCACAGTCCGCGGCGCAAAGAGCGGCTGAAGACATCCGCACCATGACGTTGGAGCAGTTTCAGGCCGAAACCGCGCTGGAAAGCTGGATCGACAGGTTGAAAGCTTTTCGTGACGATCCCGCACGCCGACAGGCCTATGGGGTCGGGGACATGACCTCATCCGATCTGGTGACAGAACTGATCCATGCGGCGCGCCGCGTCGGGCTCAGCCGCAAGACGGCGCGGGAACTGGAAAAGATCAATTTCGGGCTGAATGTCGAAAAACAGGCCCAGCCAGCTTCAATTCTGGGGGCCGAAAGCATCAACCGGTTCGTCTCGACCCTGGGGATGCTGGAATTGCCGGAATCCGAACGCCCCCGGGTGCAAACGCCCGAGGGCGACAGCCGGGCGATCTTTACCCGGCCACCGGCGTCGGACACGGTGGATGACCTGCCCGCGCAGCCGCGCAATCTGGCCGAAGAGATGTGGAGCGATTGGGTCTTTGCGCTGGACGCTGTGTTTGAAGCTAACGCAAAGGACGGCGTCGGCGGCGAGATCAACATCGAACAGAACATTGCACTGGGCCGCATTCTGGGTGCGCTCAACGGGGTTGCACCGGCATGACACTGACGGTTCATCCGGACCCCCAGGAACCAGCGGGCGGTTATGCCTTTCTTGAGTTGGCAGAAGGCAGCCTGCCGCAGGACAGCGTGACGGTCGCCGTGTTCGATGCCTACGGCGAACGGTGGCTGGCCCCTAGTCAGGACGACGGCGAAAAAATATCGATTGGCAACCCGAACTGGCAAGCGGAACGGCACGATTTTGGCCCCTACAAGGTCTATGGCCATGAAGGTGCGGATTGGGTGCGCATTGGCCCCGAAATCGTCAACAAGATCGAAGAATACAGCCCTCTGCGCCTGAGCATTAACGGCGTGGAACACACCGCGACCTGGCCCGATGACATTCCTCCGCGTGCGGGCGCGGCCGTTTTGGGCGGTATTCAGGCGGTCGCGCGGGTGCGCCCGGATCCTGTCGTTCACCCGGCGGTGCAGCCGCCCGTGGCCGAATTGCATGCGGAGTCCGGTGTTCCCGACCTGCCCGAAGATCCTGACACGCCGACTGGGGGCTTTCGCATATGGATCTGGCTGATTGCCCTGATCCTGTTGGTGGCAATCGCGGTCGGGGTCTGGTGGTTCTGGATGCGCGATGATGCTCTGACGGCCAAGGTGCCGTCAGACAGCACCCCGGTGGCGACACGGGAAAGATGCAGTTTCGCGGCCTTGTCCGTGCTGCCCGGCGGGTTTGCCGAGGCGGGCGCGGCGTTGCGCGATTGCGGCCGCGAAGTCTCGCCGGATGTGGCGCTGGAGGTGATCGAATCCTTTGCCGCACAGGACGATCCCGACGCGCTTTTGCTGATCGGGACCTTGTATGACGGCACGGAACTCGACGCCCGCATCGAAAAACTGATCGGTCTGACCTTTGATCCTGACGATGCCCGGGCGGCAGGGTATTATGCCCGCGCCAGCAGCGCAGGATCGGACGCGGCGCAAACGCGTCTGGGCGATACCTGTGCGCGGCTGTCAGGGTCGGCATCGACGTTGGCCAAGGGGGCTTTTGATGATTTTTGCAAGTAAAATTAGGCGTATGCGGGGCAAAGCTCTGGTATCACTTGCAGTGATGGCCAGCCTTTCTTTTGGCATGATTGCTGTACCGCCTGCCTTGGCGCAACAGGCCGATCGCCCCTTGCTGGCCGAGGGGCGCAAGACCGTCTATCAGCGCGTTCTTACCCGTCCGGGTGCGGTGCTCTACGCGGCCCCTGATGGTTTGTCGACGCGCGCCTATCCTGCGTTTCAGCCGCTTTACGTCTATGGCGTGACGCCGGGTTGGTATCAGGTCGGCCCTTCCATTTCCTCCGGTCCCGAAGGGTGGGTTCAGGCCGGATCGGTGGTGCAGTGGAAACAGAACATCGTGGCGGCCTTTACCAACAGCGCAGGGCGTGAACGCCAGGTTCTGTTCCGTTCGGAGCAGCGGTTGCGCTGGCTCATGGAGCATGAATCCCTGCGCGAGATGCAAGCGCAGATACTGGGCGAGGTAGCATCGGGTCAGGTGCCCGAAAGCCGGGAAATTGTTGCCGCCGAGCCGTCTGTTTTTGTCAATATCGTCGATCAGCTTTACCTGATGCCGATCCTTGATTTCGCACAGGACCTGCACCCCTTGAACTATGAGGACAATCTACTGATGAAAGTGGCCTCGGTTCCCTTGCGCGAGGGGGCGGAACCGGGCAGCGCGAAACCGGAAAAATTCGATGCCGGGATCGTGTTCGTCTTTGACACTACCCAGTCGATGGAACCCTATATCGCCCGCACACAGGCCGCGGTCGAGCAGGTGGTGCGCGATTTGCAGGGCACCGAAATCGGGGACCGCGTGCATTTCGGTGTTGTGGCC
The DNA here is from genome assembly GCF_054482635.1 of Arenibacterium sp. CAU 1754. Taxonomy (NCBI): domain Bacteria; kingdom Pseudomonadati; phylum Pseudomonadota; class Alphaproteobacteria; order Rhodobacterales; family Paracoccaceae; genus Arenibacterium; species Arenibacterium sp. CAU 1754. The sequence continues at coordinate 987,871 of NZ_JBTLRG010000001.1, read as the reverse complement.
TTTCGTGACAGCACCGATGCCGCGCCGGACCTGGAATACCGGACACGCACCTTGCTGCCGCTGCAGCGGCGCAAGGATCAGACGCCCGTCGTGGCCACCATTCGTGCGGCAACCCGCGTCGCATCGGTCGACTCCCCGGGGTTCAACGAAGACAGCTTTGCCGGCGTCGAGGATGCAATCGACCTGACCGATTGGGCGGCGGGCGGCGACGATCCGTTCGATGCGCGGATCGTCATCCTGATAACCGATGCCGGCCCCAAGGACACGCGCGACCCTAATGTGCGTTCGGCCATCGGGGCCAAGGAATTGCAGCGCACGGCGCAGGACAAGGGCGTGGCCGTCATGACATTGCATCTCAAGACGGACGCGGGCGGGCCGGCGCAGCATGCCTATGCCGCCAACCAATACCGCGATCTGTCGCGTTTTCACGATGAAACCTATTATTACGGGATCGAAAAAGGATCGCCGCAGGCCTTTGGTGAAACTGTGACCCGGCTGGTGACGGCGCTAACCGACGTCATCCGCGTCGCCCGAAACGAAACCCGCGTGCTCAGTGATGAGGAAACCGGGCCCGAGTTGGTCAATCTGGGTCTGGCGATGCAACTGGCCTATCTGGGGCGCGAACAGGGCGCGAATGCACCTGATGTCATCGAAGGGTGGGTGTCGGAAAAGGCGGTCGAGGATCCCACGAAACTGGCCATCGAACCGCGGCTTCTTGTCACCAAGAACGAAATGGCCACCATGGCGGATTTGCTGGACAACCTGTTGACACTGGGTGAGCAGAGCCGCGGTGCCGAGGATGCCGCGACCTTTTTCACGCAGGTGCGCGACGTGGTCGCGCGGATGGCGCAGAACCCTGACCGGCTGGTAAACACCGACAGTGACACCCTGGGCGGCGCATTGGAATTTCTTGAGGATCTTCCCTATGAAAGCCAGTTGATGCTGACGACCGAGGATCGCTGGGCGCAAAGCGCGATGAACCGTCGCCAGATACTGGACGGGATGCGCCAGAAGCTGACGCAATACCGAAAATGGCTGCTTAATCCTCAGGTTTGGACGCCACTTTATGATGGCGCACCGGATGGCGAATATGTCTTTGCGATGCCCTTCGATGTCCTGCCCTGAGCACTGATGGCGGTGGGGCTGCACATCCGAACCGGACAGATCGCCCTGCGCGATGGCGACAGGGCCTTTCGGTTGGAAATCCCCGAACTCGACCTGCCCGCCGGGCAGGCGGTTGCACTGACAGGGGCAAGTGGTTCGGGCAAGACGCTGGTTCTGGAACTGCTGGGCCTGTTGCGGGCCCCGGATGCGGGAACCGAATACGACCTGACACATGAAAATGGCGGGACGACGGACCTTGCCGCATTGTGGGCGGCGGGGCCGCGGTCGGGCGAACTGGCCCGCACGCGCGGCCGGGTGTTCGGGTTCGTGCCCCAGACCGGGGGGCTGATGCCATTTCTGTCGGTTGCGGAAAACATTGCTCTGCCACAGCGCATCGCGGAAAAACCCGACCCGGCCTGGAGCGCGGCCCTGCTGGAACGTCTGGGCCTTACAGACATTCTGACGATGATGCCCGGAGCGCTTTCCATCGGTCAACGCCAACGCACGGCGATTGCGCGCGCCTTGTCGCATCGCCCGCCTTTTGTCATTGCAGATGAACCCACCGCCGCCCTGGACCCGGGCAGCGCGGATGTCGTTCTGAACCTGTTGCTGGAAACCGCGCGCGATCAGGGATGTGGTGTGATTCTGTCCTCGCATGACATCGACAGGATGGAGCGGTTCGAGATTCCGCGCCTTGATCTTGTTCCCGAGGTAATGCCGGATGGTCAGATCGTCAGCCGTTTGGAGGTCACCGCATGCTAATCGTGCAACTGGCATGGCGCGACCTGATCCGCGACCGGTTTTTCCTGGTCTGCAACGTGGCCGTGATGGTTGGCATACTGGTACCGTTGCTGGTCTTGTTCGGGGTCAAGAACGGGGTTTACAGCGCATTGATCGGTGAAATGCTGGCCGACCCGGCCAACCTTCAGATCGATACGGCAGGCAATGCCACCCTGAGCGAAAGTGACCTGGCGCCGCTGCGCACCTGGCCCGAGATCGCGTTTCTGACGCCCAAGGTGCGCAGTCAGTTCGACTATATGAACGTGCGCGCCAAGGACGGGCGCAGAATGCAGCCGGCGCTTGTCATCCCGACCGGGGCAGGGGATCCAACCCTCCCTGCGGGGACAGTGCTGGGCCCGGATCAGGTTGCGATCAGTGCGCAACTGGCCGCGCAGCTGGACTTGCGGCCGGACATGGAGATTCAGCTGATCAGCCAGGCTGAGGACCGTCCCCGGCAACTGGTCCTGCCTGCACGTGTCGGGGTGGTTCTGCCTGAAACGGCCACGGCGGGCCGTGCGGTGCTGGCCCCGTTTGTCACGCTGGACACGATCGAAGCGTTCTATGACTCCTACAGCCTGCCGGAGTACGGGATCGAGGGCACCCGCGATCTGGACACGCGCGTCGCGGCCTATGCCGGAGTGCGCGTCTATGCGCGCAGGCTCGAGGATCTTGCCGCGCTGCAGGTCCGTATCGAACGACAGTTGGGTCTGGGAACCTCGGCTCGCACCCGCGACGTGGAATCCCTGCTTGGATTGGGGCGCAAGCTGAACCTTGCGCTGGCGGGTACGGCGATCCTGGCCGCGCTGGGGCTGGGGGCGGCGCTGGTGTTGGGCTTCTGGTCCGACGTGGCGCGCAAGCGCTCTGTGCTGGCGGGAATCGCCCTGCTGGGCGTGCCCGGTCGGGCGCTGGCGATGTTCCCGGTTGTCCAGGCGCTGGTCACGGCCCTGTTGGGGCTTGCGGCGTCATTTCTGCTCTATGCTGTGGCGGCGCGTGCGGCGGCGGCCGTTTTCGGCGGCGGTTTGCCCGGCGACGCGCCGCTGGCAATTCTGTCGGCGGGGCAGGTCGCAGGCATTGCGGCGGCGGTTCTGGTTTTGGTGGTTGTGGCGTCGGGCGTCGCCGCCTGGACCGTACAACGGCTGGATCCAGCCAGCGTTCTGCGCGAGGCTATGTAATGCGTTTGTTCGTCCTGTCCGCTCTGGCCGTGTTACTCGCCGCCATCGGGGCCGCGGCGCAGGAGTGGCCGCGCGATCTGTTCGACCCGGCGGCACAGTCCGAGCCTTCGGATTTGATCCTGCCCATGCCTTGCGGGGCGGCGATGGCCTTTCAAAAGGTCACCGTTCCGGTCGAGGCTGGCGACCCGCTGGCCGACCGGCGTGTAAGGCTGGGGCAGACGGACGAAAACACCGGGTATTCCGACTATCTGCGCCCCGAATTTCTGCGCGGCCCCTTTGGCGACGAACACGGTGAGACGACGCATTATTTCATCGCCCGGTACGAAATGACACGCGGCCAGTTCCGGGCTCTGCAGGGGGATTGTGCCGCGCCGACCCGGACCGACCGGATTGCCCAGGGCGGGCTGTCCTGGTTTGACGCGGTTCAGGCGGCGCAAACCTATTCCGGCTGGCTGATTGCCAACCGACCCGATGCCCTGCCCATGGCCGATGGCGTGCCTGCCTATGTCCGCCTTCCGACCGAGACCGAATGGGAATATGCAACCCGCGGCGGGGCGCGGATCGAACCGACGATGTTTCCGGGGCGGACCTTTTTTGGCGATGGCGACATGAAATCCTTTGCGCGCCATCAGGCGCCGGGGTCGTCGCGCGGCAAACTGGGTCCTGTCGGGGCGCGCCAGCCCAATCCGTTGGGTTTGCTTGACGTCTATGGAAATGCCGAGGAACTGATGCTGGGTCCCTTTCGCCTGAACGCCGGAGGGCGTGATGGCGGGCAGGTGGGGGGGGTCGTCACGCGCGGCGGATCGGTCCTGTCGACAGCCGATCAGATCTATAGCGCGCAGCGCACTGAATATCCGCCCTATGACGTGACGACCGGTGCGCCGCTTGCCTCGCCCACATTCGGGATGCGTCTGGTGCTGGGCACGCATATCACCACGTCGGACGCCCGTCTGCGCGCCATACGCGATCGGTGGAGCGCCCTTGCCCAGGGGGATGACCCCGAAGGCGACATCGACCCGATGACGCGGCTTTCGCGCCTGATCGAGGCCGAGGTCGATCCGGGGCGGCGCGATGCTCTGAACGATCTGAAGCTGGAATTGCGCCGCTCGCGCGACCGGGCGCAAACCGCGTTGCAGCAATCGGCCCGCGCCACGTTGCTGTCCGGTGCTGTTTTCGTCGAGGCGTTGGACAAGAATGCCGCCGAAATCGCTGCCAAGGCTTCGAACATCCGGATGCTGATCGATCTGCAGCGCGCTGGCAACAAAAGTGCGATTTACGCACGCCAGGTCGACAAGCACGTGGCCGAGATCAGCCAATTGCGCCAGACGCAATCAACGTTGCTTTTGTCGCTGCGCGCGACCCTTGAAACCCTGAGTGGTGATACCGATCTGCAGGTGCGCAAATCCGCCTATGACGTGCTGAGCGAGGAAATGTCGCTGTCCGGGCAGGACAGGATCGGGCGGATGCTGAAACGGTTCTGGGAGGATCTGGGGATTTATTCGGACCGTCCCGACATTGATGCCGCCGACCTGCTCAAGGTGGTTTTGAGATAGGCGAAAAACGTATCGTGTAAGCAGATTCCGGCCAGTTTCACGCATGCAAACCGCCCCTGTCGCATATCACATTGTGATCAGGCGTCAGGCATGAAACCTTGACTTTTCGCCACAGGTTTGTTCGTCTGATGTTCTATCTGACGAAACAATTTGTAAACGATGTGAAACGCCATCCGACAGGGCACGCGATGGAGTTTGGTACCGGAGGGTATTGAGATGATTAAACGAAATCTATGTGCTTCGTTCGTGGCTGCCAGCATGGTGATAGTGCCGGTTGAGCGGGCCCAGGCCGATGAAGGCGCCGCCTTGCTGGGTGGTATGCTGTTGGGCGGGATTATCGTCAACGAAGTGAACAAGAACAAGCAACGCCGCGCGACGACCACGCGGACAACGACCGTGCGCCGTTCGACCGGAAATTCGGCTGCATATACCGCACAGCGGGCGCAGAACCGCCAGGTTCAAACCGCGCTGAATTATTTCGGCTACAATGTCGGGACGGTTGACGGCTCGATCGGGCGCCGCAGCCGCGCGGGCATTTCCCAGTATCAGGCGCAGATGGGGTTCCAGCCTGATGGACAACTGGACGACTACGAGCGTGACTTCCTTTTGGGTAGCCATCAGCGCGCCTTGGCCAGTTCACATGTCGCCCCCTATAACCAGATCATGGCGACGCAGGGGCCCGGTGGTTTGCTGCGTACTTATCGGAATGAACAGTTGGGCATTTCGACGACAGCTGCCGTGCAACCGACCACACCAGCCCCCGCGCCACAGACAGCACCTGCGCCCCAGCCACAGGTCGCCGCCCGGGCCGACAACGCGGCTCTGCCGTCCTTTACCTTTGGGCAGGTCGACCGATCGGTGAATGAGCATTGCAATGAAATCAACGTGCTGACGGCGGCCAATGGCGGCATCACGACGACCGGACGTGTCTCGGACGCGGAATTTGTCCTGAACGAGCAATTCTGCCTGGCCCGGACCCATGCGATGGCCGAAAGCACGTCCATCGTGGCAACGATTCCGAATTTGACGGACGCCCAGATCGAGGAGCAATGCAGTGGCCTGGCCCAGGTGATCGCTCCGCAACTTGAGGCTCTGCCGACGTCACGCCCTGACATGGTGATCAGTGACACGTCGGCCTTTCTGCAGGAATCGGGTCAACCGATGGCGCAGTTGATTTCGGCTGGCAAGGTCTGCCTTGGAGTTGGATACCGGACAGACGATGCGCAGATGGCGCTGGCCTCGGCCGTTATGCTTAGCTCGGCCGGGCAGCTTGGATATGGCGAGGCTGTCAGCCACCATATGCGCGAGGGGTTCGGCACCACGCAAACCGATGCGCAGAAGGCGGGCGCATGGATGACGCTGGCACTGGATGCCGTGTCCTCGACAGCCGGCGCCGCGGTGATGGGACAATCGCCTGATCGTGTGGCTGTGTTGCAGGACGCGATGAGCGGCGGACAACAGGGCGGGGGCGTTGCAAAGCTTCCTTCGTTCCCGGCGCCGTCCGGAAATTAAAGCGGTCTTACAAAATACAGAAAACGCCCGCCGTCATGGCGGGCGTTTTTCGTCTGGAAATCAAAATGGCCATTGAAATCGCGATTTGATTTGACCCGGGATTACACCATCGCTTCACACTCACGCCGCAATTTCACGGCGTTCAGGCTCTCATCGATTTCGACATCATCATAGGTCAGGATGGTGTCGACGGGGACATCGCGGATCAGCTTGATATCGCCGGTCAAGCCCAGCGGCAGGGCGCGCATCGGCACCGAGACCCGGCTGGGGCGCAATTGCCCTGCAACGCAGTAGCCGCCTTCGCCATCCAGCATTTCACCCGCCTTCATGTCTTTCTTTGACACGGCGACAACGTCTGACCGGAACTCCTTGCTGGCGCCTGTCGCCTCCTTGCGGATGCCAACCGATCCGACGCTCAGGCCCAGTTCCAGACCGATCAGGTGAAAACGCTTGAAGTTGCAATAGTAAAGACCACTGTCGTCGGTCGACACCATGTATTCTTCAAAGCAGTTTTTCTGATATTCAGACGTGGCTTTTACCACGACCCACACGCCCTGGCGGATGTCATTCGGGATCATCGAGCCATCGTCCGCGATGCTGGAAATCACCTCGACCATCCCGGCCTGTTCCAATACGCCGCCCTCATCACGGGGCCGCATCAAGGTTGCGATGTCGTCGATTGAGCCTGACGGGTAGGTCAGCCCATGCGACGGCGCGTTCAATCCGGTGGCATTGGAAATTGCGGCACTTTCGATGGCGGGTTTGGTGCCGTCGAGAAAGCTGTTGAACATCTTTGGGTTCAGGCGCCCGCGTTCGGCCTTTTCCGCGGTTACACCCCAATAATCCCAGATCGTGTCTGGTGTGGAAAAGCGGTATTCCGGTTTCCACTTGTGCCCACGCCCCGCGGCCGCAACCTCGAACCCGCAGGTCCGCGCCCAATCCACCAAATCCACTGTCATGGCGGGCTGATCGCCGTAAGCCTGGCTATAGATCACGCCCGCGGCTTTCGCCCGTGCAACCAGCGCTGCACCACAGACAGCGTCCGCCTCAACCGTGGCCGAGATGACGTGTTTGCCCGCAGCGAACGCTGCCAATGCATGATCAATGGCGATCACCGGATTGCCAGTGCATTCGATGACGATATCAATACCGTGGTGATTGATCATCGCCATGGCGTCCTGCCCGACATGCGTCGCCCCGGATTGAAGGGCGGCGTCCATAGAAGACGCCTCAAGGTGCTCTGCCGGCCATCCCGCATAGATCATGTTGGATTTCGCGACATCGACCCTCAGGTCCGCAACGCCGACCACATGGACGCCCGGAATACGTTGGACCTGTGCCAGAAACATGGTGCCAAACTTGCCCGCGCCGACAACGCCCACGCGCACCGGGGTGCCCGCCACTTGGCGTTCCTGAAGTTGTTCGTATAGGCCCATCAGTGTTTCCCTTTTTACGGTGCGGTTTTCCCGCGATCAACGCGGATCGCATGCCTTGCCAAATTGAACGGGAGCGTCCCAGTTAACTTGGCTTTGGTCAAGTCTGGGCCGACGAGGCGGGATTTGAACGGGTTCTTTGCAGCGCGCTGAAAACCGCACAGCATGGGCGTGCAGATCGTAAGACGAAGTCTGTTGGGAAAAGTGGCAGCCCGTAGGGGAATCACACAGGACTAAATGTAGAACATCCGCTTTCACGACTTCAATAATAACAATGACTTACGAAATCCCGGATTCCCTCTATACAACATGTAGTTGGGGGTTGATTTGGGGGCTACTTTTCGGCTAGGGGTTCGATTACCCGAAAGCGAAAGGTGACGCCATGGGCCAGCTAAAAGCCGCCGAACTGCAAGGACTCCCCCCGAAAAAGTACCATGACGGCGAAGGGCTGTACTTCGATAAGAAGAAGCGCGGCGCGTCGTGGCTGTACAAGTACACCCTGAACGGCGCGGCGCGCGAAATGGGGCTGGGCAAGTTCCCGGAGATACCGCTTTCGAAGGCGCGCGAACTGGCGGCAAAGGCGCGGGGATTGAAGGCGGAAGGGAAAGACCCCATCGCGGAACGTGACGCCGTCAGGCGTCAGGGTATCACCTTCGATGACGCGGCGCGGGAATATTGGCAAGTGCACTGCCAGCACTATGCCAAGCCGTCGAACTGGATTCGCGGGATGGAAATAAACGTCTTCCCGCATGTCGGGCGGAAGGCGGTTGCGGACCTGACGCCGGATGACCTGATTAAGTTCCTGAAACCTATCTGGGGGCAGGAAAAGACCCGCAAGCTAAGGCAGTGGATCAATGCGGTAATCGGTTATGTGTCAGTAGACGACCCACGAGTCGACCGTGACCTAATGGCGCGAGTTGCGAACCGGCTAGGCGCACAGAACATCAAACATGAAAACCATCCGTCCGTCCCGTGGCAGGACGCCCCGGCGCTGTGGTGCGCGTTGCACGATACGGCGGTTGGGCTATCCATGAAATTGCTTATGCTGAGCGCGGTTCGTGTGAACTGCGTCAGCAGTGCCGAGTGGTCGGAATTTGACTTCAAGGAAAAGGTTTGGACCATCCCGGCGGGGCGGGTCAAACACTGGAAGTTCGTCTATCGCGTCCCCCTGACGGGGGATATGATCGACATACTACGCACAGCGCGCCGGAAGTGGGGCGACAATGGCTACGTATTCCAATCCGAGCTATCGAAGAGCGGGTACCTGTCAAACAACGCGCATCGCCTGTGGCTTCACAAGTACGACTGGAAAGACGCAGACGGACGCCTTGCCACTGCCCACGGACTGCGGACAACGTTCAGGAACTGGTCGGATGACGTCTACAAGATCGACTGGCACCTAGGCGAGCACATCATCCAGCACATGAAAGGGCGGGGGGATCGCGACCAGCGCGCGTATCTGCGGACTGACCAGATAGACCGACGCCGGGAAGTTCTGGAAGAGTGGGGCGCGTATCTGCGTAGCCTTGCTGAGGCGCGTTACCGCCGGGATAAGGCGCGGGCGGCACTGGATGACGTCGCCGAACTGTCCACAGGGCGGACAAAGCGCGAGGTGCTAGAATGGGCGCGCGCGGACATGGTGGACGATAGCTAGGCTAGTTGTGCTCTGACATTGTGGGGGACTATGGGCCGCTAACGCGGCCCACCATCAAGCCGCGCCCACCGCACCGACAAGACACCGACCAACCGAGACACCGATCTAGCGAGACGTCGGGCGGGGGTGTAGGTGGGCAGCGATACAGCGCCACAGCGAGACGCCCGCCCATCGGGACAGGGATGCACCGCCACGGCGATACAGGTAGTCCCCGCGTCAGCGGGTGGCCTGCCACGGTGGGGTGTCCTATTCCTCGTGACCCGTTTTGTGACCTCCCCTTGACTCTGATTCGATCTTGCTTCATAATCAATCACAGAAGTCAAGATAAAAATTGCAAGCCCGCCTAACAGGCAGGTGGCGCAATCCCATCCGCCGGGAATGGCAGTACGCGCGCTGCGCCGAACCTCTGGCACCTCACAGACAGAATAGAACAAGAGAGGCAAGGCAGTGGCCTATTGCATCACATCCCGCGCCGTGGGTGAGGCCCTAGGCGTATCAAAAAACTCGGTGACCAACTGGACGAAAGGACTCCCCCGTCAACGCGCGGAGGGCGTGACGGCGTGGCAGTACATGCGCCTTGCGGACCTCGTGCCGTCCATCAGGGCGCGCCGCCTGCGTGGCCTGTACGGTGACGATCTAGCCGCACTGGTGGCGCTGGATACATCGAAGGACGATCCTAGCACGCCCCTTGGCGATGACGCTGACGCCCGCGCTGCGGCGCTGATCGAGACGTTTACCGATGACGAAAAGGAACGTTTCGCGCGCATCTGTAAGTGGGCCGGTCAGGGCGCGACGTACAGTCTCTGGAACAAACAGCATCTGTATGACCATGGCCGCGCGCTGGCGTTGCTGACGCTGCGTCCCGCGCCTCTGGCGTACATCCTTTGCGCCCATCGCCGAGACGATCTTCCCACCACCCGCGACGGGTGGGCCGAATGGATGGCGGCACATGTCGTCAGTGTCGCCACCCCCGCCGAACTACGAAAACTAGCAAGCTAACTACCTATCGGAGCAATCAAAATGAATCTTCTTACCATCAACAACGCCATTGGAATCTTGGCGCAGTGCCGCCCCGGCGGCGCAGTCGCTGGGATGCACATCGGCGAGGAACTGGCAATCGCGCTGGACACCGTCCAGCCCGTCGCAGGCCGCTACACCGTTGACCAGATCGCCGCAGCGATGACCGAGACCAAGGCGGGCGGGCTATCTCACGCCGAACGGCTGGCATTCGAGGCCGTGGCCGCAGCCCGGAACGGGGGCTGACATGACTGAACAAGAATTTGACGCCATGCCCGACGCGGACAAGGTCCAGTTCCTTGGTGCCGCGCTGATCGAGGCAAACGAGGCGCTACAGGTCGCGAACGAACTGAATCAACAGCTACACGAATTCAACGGCGAGCTACTCGCCGCAATCAAGGGGGAGGAGTCCCATGTCTGAGAAGCTGGAATCGCTCATTGAAAATTTGAGCACGAAAGAGGCCGCGCGGCTCATGACCGTGGCAAACGAAATCAGCGCCGCCGCCCGCGCCGAATTTGGCATGGATGTGCCCCTTGATGACATTGCCGCCCTTGTGCAAGTCCGGGACGCGGTCTTCCACGGCGGACTCGATGACATGGACGTGTCGAATGCGCTGTACAATCTCAAGGCCAATAGCGAGGCCGTTCGCGCCCACCTCGCCAACAGCGAGGGCCTTGCAGCCGCCAAGATGGGTGGCGCTGATCCTGAGGCCACCGAGCTAACAGCGGAGACCTTGGCAGGCGTCCGGAATTTGCATCTTCGCATGAAGCTGGCGCGGCAACATGGCATTGGCCTGCCTGCGGAAGCTGATCGCGGACAACGCCGCCCGGACGCCGCCCGGAAGGACGTGGGGTACGAGTCCGTTGCGCAGACCATCGAAGACGCGATTGCCCGCATGAATCGGGCGCGGGGGATCACATGAACGTTGTAGAGCTAGTCCGCGAAGACGCTGAAACGAAGGCGCGGCGCGTGGGACGGCAACGCAAGTGGCAGCGTGCCGAGAAGGTGTGCCGCGACATGTCCGACCATGACCACGACGAAGAGGAGTCGCGCCTCATTTTCGAGGCCCGGAAGCTGGCCCGCAAGCTAGGGCTGAGCTTGGCCGGGATCGGTGACCGGTGGTCACGATCTGAGCCGCTGGACCTCGCCGCAGACGGCATTTTCTCCGAGTACGCGGCTGGCGTTCGTAAGGAGTCTGAATAATGCCGCCGCTTGGAACACTCTTTGACCCGTGGCGCGACCTAGTTGACGCGCTGGGAATGTTCGCTGCGAACCATCCGGGCGAGGAACTGACGATGACGGAAAGCGACGTCCGCCGGATCACCGGCATGGGGCTGGCGATACGCCCAGCCTTCAGAGAGGCGGGATGGCTGAATCCTCGCCCCGGCGTTTGGGTGCGGCCCGCTTAGCAAGAATGCCGCCGCGCTTACGTCCAGTGGCGAGGGAATAAGGACCCCGCGCCGCCCGTCGCATAGGCGAGTCCCCCCGGCTGACGTGGGGGACAATGTAAAACCGGACACCCCAAACAGTGATCCGCCGCGCCTAGGACCAACCAGTCCGGGAGCGGTCGAAGTGTGTCCAACGATTACGACAAGGAAGACAGAGAATGCACTTTTCGCTTCAAGGCGGTGACCAATGAGCACCGCAGACTCGATCCTAGCCAAGTGGTCGGAAGACGACCGTAAGGCAATCAAAGCAGCGCCGCAGGTATCGCTAGAAGCCGCCGTCGCGCGTCTGAGTGCTGAGAAAGACAGCCTGACCGCCAAGGACCTTGCCTGCATCTATATGGGCGTCTTGAAGACGACCGACGACGACGCAGTCCTAGGCAAGCTGAAAGCCGCAATGAAACAGCTATGCGGCAAGCCGCTGGGGCTGGGGGCGCGCTGGTTTGACGGCTTGGCTAAGGCGGTCGGTCGCCTGCGTCAGCAGGCCAAGCAAAAGCTTTCTGACATTCGGTCTGCGACCGACATTGACGCGGCCCAGCCCTTCGCTGATCTGGTCAAACATACCGTCATCGGAATCCAGTTCGCAAACAAGGACGCCCCGGTCCTGTTCCGAACCGTTGACGGCGTGTCGCGCATCAAGCGTCTTCCGGAAGCTGGTGTCGTCGCAATCGACCGGCTGGACCGCGATACGTTCGCGAGCGAGCTTGAAACCAGCCTGTCCTTTTTCAAGGACGACGGGGAAGGGCGGCGCGTGTCCGAGATTGCCCCGAAAGAGGTTGTCCGCCACCTGCACACCCGCGCGCATGAATTGCCGGTCCCGTATCTGGAAGGCATCACCAGCGCGCCGGTTTTCGGGCGCGGCGGGCTGATCTGCGAACCGGGATACCACGCCAGCGAACACCTGTACTTTGCGCCTGCGCCCGGTTTGGTAGTCCCTGAGGTCCCGCAGAACGTCACAGAAGACGACCTGAAAGAAGCCATCCGCTTGCTGGTGCAAGAGTGGCTAGGCGACTATCCCTTCGACGGGCTGACCCGCGACGAACTGGAAGCCGCAGCCCTTGGCGGCGACAAGGACAACCCGCCGCCCGCGTCCCTGTTGAACTTCATCGGCGCGTGTCTGGAACAGCTTGTCCGCCCGCTGATTGCTGGACCGCTTCCCATGACTCTTATCGACAAGCCCAGCCCACGGACGGGCGCGTCACAACTGGCGATGCAAGCCAAGCTGATTAGCGACGGCAACAAGTCAACGCAGGTTCTTCCAAAGGGGGAAGAGGAACGCGAAAAGCGGTTCTTCGCGGACCTGATGGAAGCCGACCGGGAAGCCATCTTCGACAACGTCACGGGACGCGTTGACAGCCCCGCCCTTGCCAAGCTTCTGACCGACGACAAGTTCAAGGGTCGCCGCCTTGGTCAAAGCGAAATGGTCAGCATGCCGGTTCGGAAGTCTTACCGCATGACCGGGAATAACCCGATGCTGACGAAGGAACTTGCCGAGCGGGTTAGCAAGGTTCGGCTTGACGCCCGCATGGAACGTCCGGGGCTGCGCACGGGCTTCCGGCACCCGGACCTAGACGCGTGGGTCGCGAAGAACCGGGGCAAGCTGATTTGGGCGCTTTTGGTGCTGGTGCGGAACTGGTACCAGAAAGGCAAGCCGCCGCCCGCGTCCCCGGTGGTCTGGGGCGCGTATAGCGAGTACGTCCGAGTCGTCGGCGGGATCATTCATGCCGCCGCGCCGAACTGGACCACGTGGCAGACGAACCGGGACGCGCTGGTCGCGGAGTCGGACGAAGACGACCCAATCAAGCAGCTTCTGGCGACGTGGTGGTCCAGCGGACACCGCATGCTGACATTCAGCGCCAAGAGCGGCGTTTCCCTGTCTGGGCTTATCATGGCGGACGAAATCGAACTGCCAGTCCGCCGCAAGGGCGGGGCGTCCGAATACGAATATCAGGCGGTAGCCATGGGGCGCTTTCTGGCCCAGCAAGCCGACCGGGTCTTCATCATCGGCGAACACCTTGGAACGGACGCGCCGTTCGAAGTCGAGATCGAGCGCGGCAAGCACACCAAGGACGGGACGCAGTGGGTTATCAAGGAGTCCAAGTCGCAACGGGTGGACGGCGACGGCGCGGGCAATGTCGTCAAAGCGAACTTCGGGGGCAACGCGGCGGGGCTGGAAACTGCGAAGTTTGACGAAGCCGGAAAGGTGGTTTCAATCGTCAGCCCAAAGACCGGCGACGTTCTGAGGGGGCAACGCGCGCGGATGCTGCACAGCAAATTGCAGGCAGAACAGGCCCAGCAAGGCACCTGACTGGGTCTCTTACAGGCACGCCAGGATTCTGGTTCAGTGAGACAGTAGGGGCCGCGTTAGCGGCCCTTCTGCGTTTCTGGTGCGGTGGTGGTGAAGATAGCGCGCATCTTCACCCTATCTTCACCTCATCTTCACCCCTATCTTCACGGGGTTAAGTGTCTGAAAAAAATAGTGGAAGTGGTGTCGGGTGAAGATGGTGAAGATAAAAGCGGGTTCCTCGCTCCTGTAGGGAACATATGTCTTTGCGACCGGTTCGAAAATTATAATGGGTTCTACGCGTATAGATTGGAAATCATCTTCACCATCTTCACCTTTTGCCATCTTAGCCATGAAAATAAAGGGTTTCGCGAGGTGAAGATGAGGTGAAGATGAGGTGAAGATGGTGAAGATGGCCGTTTCGATCTTCACCCTCTATCGATTGGGTGCGTAGCTGTTCGGTCAGTCTTCTTCCCAGTCTTCATCGGCGTGATGGGTTAAGCGGAGAATTTCGGCTTGCTGTGCTCTTACTTCCTTGACGATTTGAACGAGACGTCCATTTTCCTCGGCCAAGGCACTAATCGTATCGAGGTCTTCTCCGGGTTCTGTATTCTCGTTTTCTTCATCGGGATCTTCTCGAGGTGCAATGAAGTCCACGTCGCCGCCTTTCTGGTAGAAGTCAAAGTACTTCTGAACCGATTTCTTAAGGGCGTTTTCAACTTCATTTGACACAGCGTTGGAAAGGTAGGTCTTGACCTCATTCATCGTGTCCGTGACAGCCGCATTTTGGACGTCATTTTGCTGCTTCTTCAATTCAGTCTCAATCACATCGTTCAAGCGGCGCTTGTGCCTAAAGTCTTCTATGTCGTTTGCTATGCTAAGGACTTCCCGTGCGACACGTCCCGCGTTCTTTGCAATGATAGCCAAAACGACTGAAACAGAAGCAATTGTTGTTAGAGTGACAATGATCGACCCATTGCTAGCACCTGCCACGCGAACGGCTTGTGGTGTCTCTCCCACGCACATAGCTGCGCCGCGAGCAATGTCATACCAGTCGCTTGTCCACTTCTTAAGGAGCTGCACATCGTCGATAGATGCTTCGTCTTTAAAGCGGACGCGAACAAGTGGGCTTGCCAGCATAACGAGATCGTTTTCAACGTCGTCCAGCCCTAGAGCATTTAGACTTTCTTGTGCTTGCCCAATTTTGCTCAGAGTTTCGTGGAGCTTTTGCGCGGCTTGGCCAATGTCACTTGAGGCAGATGCCGGATCGAAGTCACTTGTGCGGATTGTTTGATTTACGAACGTCAAGCCATTTTGGCCGAGGTAGCTAAGCGCGCCAAGGTCGTCGAGCAGGTCAATTTCTTCGTTGGTCAGCGTGTCAAATCTCATTCGTGCAAGTCTATGAGTGAGGCCGTCAAGCTCCTCTCGCAGCGGCTTTTTTTGCGGCTGCTGTGCGTTGTGGTCTAGTCTATTCTTTAACGCGTTGTAGGCGTTTAGGACATCGGGGAAAACATCTGCACACCACGCTGCGAGGTTGATAACCTGTATTACTTCCAATTTTGCCTCCTGCCATGGATCGAGCGTGTGCTAGCCTTTGCAGTTGTTTAAAGCAGGCTTTGCAGCGCTATGACTATTTGTTTCTCTATTCTTCGTCGGGTGCTGGATCGTTGCCTGCCAGCTTTTGGAGCTTTCCAAGCTTCTCGTCGAAGTAATGTATGCGCCAGTATGGAAAGGCGAATCCCGACGCCGCCACGGACAAGGTTGCCCAAACGCCTGGTTCATCGAGTCTGCAAAGTAGCGGGTCGTCAAAGTTCCCCAATTCCCTTCCAAGAATGAACAGACCTTCACGCGTCTGGATGAACGCACCTACAGTATTTGGCGCTTCCAGCGAACTAAGAGGCTTGCCAAATGGTGATAGCGTCCAATCGGTGCCGTAAGCTAGTACTTCGCCGCCTCTCTCATGCTGGATTAGCCTGAAAACCAAATTCTGGTCCGGCGACTTGAGTACTAAGAACTTAGGTTTGTCGTTCTCATCCCGTATGCATAATCCCGAATGTGACTCAGCCCGAACCCGAACTGAAATAAACTCGCCGTGCTTGCAGTCGGAAAGCGCTTTGATCTCTGTCGCTGGAAATAACTTCATCAACGTGTTGCCTTAACCTTTTGATTTTGCCTTAACCTTTTGATTGAGGGGTATGTTATGATTACATTGAAAGATAGTAAAGTTGGGGGCGGCGCCTTTTGGTCTAGTCACCTAGATTCATGCTTAATTCTAAGAACCGACTGGTGCTACTGCGTTCAGATACTCGTTGCAGCACCCGCCCGTCTCGGAACTCGCAACTGAACTTTCTTGCATACAATTGTATGCATCATGCCTCATTTGGGCAGGTATGCGCCCCGGTTCCTGACCCTCTATCCGTTACCAACCGCGCCGATATAGTGTATAAGCAGCCCTAACGACCAATTGACTATTTATACACTACGGGAACTACCCATGAAAATCGTTGCCTACTATCGAGTATCCACCCAACGGCAGGGGGCAAGCGGCCTAGGCCTTGAAGCCCAGCGGGCAGCGGTTGCCGCTTACGCGGCCCAGCACAAAGCCACCATCCTTGCCGAGTACACCGAGGTTGAATCCGGTCGGAAGAAAGACCGCCCGGAACTGGACACGGCAATCCATCACGCCAGCATCACCGGCGCGCGTCTGGTCATCGCCAAGCTTGACCGTCTATCCCGTAACGCGGCCTTCCTCCTGAACCTACAGGAGTCCAAGGTTGATTTCGTGGCGGCTGATATGCCCGACGCGAACAAGCTGACCGTGGGTATCATGGCCCTTGTCGCCCAGCAGGAAGCGGAAGCTATCTCAGAGCGCACCAAGGCCGCTCTAGCCGCTGCTAAGGCCCGTGGAACGCGTCTAGGTAACCCACAGGGGGCAAAGGCCTTCGGGGGCGTCAACGGAGCTGAGAAGAGCGCAGAGACCCGTAAGGCGATGGCGGACGAACACGCCGCAGCACTGGACGTCACAATCGCCGGACTCCGTGCGATGGGTCACATCAGCCTGAGACAGATCGCAGACCAGCTAAACGCCCGAGGCATCAAGACCCCACGCGGCGGGAAATGGTATGCAACGAGCGTGAAGAACCTCCTTGCCCGGATCGACGCCACAGCCCCCTAACGGGGGCACATCCTAGGATGACTAGGACACCTGACACACCACCCCACAGCCGCACTGCGGGGCGCTGAGGCGCTGAGTCCGGTGTTGATGTGGTTGAGGTGAGGGCCGCGTTAGCGGCCTTCTGTGCCCCTCTAGAACGCGTCCGGGACCCGTCCGGGGATTTGGGTCAGTAGTGCTGGCCTACCCGCAGATGCTACAGGTATGCAGCTACGCAGCCGCCGGGGACCCATCCCACCGCAGCACCCCCGCCCATTCGCTCTAAGTACCCCCGTATTGTGTGAAAAAATCGCACCATGCCTTGCAGTTACGTAATGACTGCACTCGCGCCGGGATCGTGACCGTTCTGCGCCATGGCGTGACAAACGCCTGCAATTGTGTTATGTTATAACATATAAGAAACCTCCCCCGAGATCGAGCAAATGAATCCACACCTCGCAAACCTGCGGGATCGCGCCCGCCAATGTCGCTCACGCGGCGAAATGGCAAAACGCTTCCCTGCCGAATACCGTGAAATCCACCGCCGTGGCCTGACCTTCCTGTTCGACCATATGCCGCGCCTGCGCCGTAAGAAGTTCACCGAGGAAGAGCTACGCCAGATCGCGGCCAAGTACGAAACGCGGACCGAGTTCCAGAACAACGAGTCATCGGCCTACATGGCAGCATGGCGGCGCGGGATCATTGATGAAATTTGCCCGCCGTCGCGCGCCGGGGCACACCTGCACGAGGTTCACCAATGAGCGGTGGCACACAGACCAATGAGCTACGCCTTCTAATCAATGCCAGCGCCGCCGAAACTGGCGCGAAACGGTTCAAGGGCGCGATGGCGTCAATCAAGCGCGCCGTGGAGTCCCTTGATCGCGCGACGGATGGCACGTTTAAGAACCTGAAAAAGGGGATGCAGGTAAGCCCCGGACGCGGTGCCCAGACCGCGCTTGAAGGCACCACCCGCGCCGCCAAGACCACCGAGGCAGCGGCCCAGCGTCTCGCCACCGCCACCACCAACGCCATGACCACAGCCACCGGGCAGGCGTCCAAGCTGCGCGCCCAGTTTGAGGCGATGGGCGACACATCCGGCATTGATCGAGTCAACGCTGCACTGGCGCGCCTGCAAACCCGTGCCGGTAAAGCTGGCAATTCGGCTGAACTTGGGTCCGCTAAAGCCGACTATCGCAGCACCATTTCAGGCCTACAGGCTGAGGCCCGCGCTTCTGAGGCAGCGGCAAAGGCAAGCGCGCTGCATTCCGCCGAACTGTATAACCTGAAATCGAAGTATGACCCGCTGTTCGCGTCTTCGAAGCTGTACGAGCGGCAATTGCACGAAATCAACCAAGCCGAAGCCGCTGGCGTTCTGACTTCCGTTCAGGCCGCTGACGCGCGTGAGCGCGCCGCGATGGCCTTGGAGTCTGGCGTCGTCAGTATGAACAAATACGGCCAGTCCGTCCGCGTGTCTTCGGCACACATGGCGATGGCAACGCAGGGCGTTGTGGCGCAATTCAACGATATCGGAGTCATGCTGGCATCGGGGCAATCTCCGCTGTTGCTGGCCCTGCAACAAGGTACGCAGCTATCGCAGACCTTGAACGGTCTAGGCGGCGGTTCTGGCAGCGTCCTAGCCGCCTTGAAGGGCGGCTTCATTTCGATGCTGAATCCCATCTCGCTGATTACCATCGGGACGATTGCGCTAGGTGCCGCGCTGTTCCAAGCGTTCACCAAAGGGCGGGAAGAGACCAAGAGCTTTTCGGAGTCCCTGTCTGACGCCCGCAGCGCCCTGAACGAACTGCGCAGCGCCTCAGACGCCATGGCAGGCGGCAACCTGCGCCAGATGCGGGAAGAGTACGGCAAGGTAAACGCCGAACTGGACGCCCACCTAGAGCGCCTGCAAAAGGTGGCCCAGATCGAGGCCGCAACCAAGAACGCGGACCTAGCGGCATCCATCCGGGACGCTATTACCAGCGACGGCAACATGTTCACCGGCGACGTTGACGCAATGCGCCGCGCATTCGACACCACGAACGACCGCGCGCGCACGTTCCTCTATCTTCTGGACAACATCCGCAACGCGCGGACGTTCGAAGAACAGGCCGCAGCTATCACGCGACTCCGTAAGGAAGTGGAATCCACCACCGGCGGACTCGACAAGTCCGAGGGCGCGGCCCGTGGGATGCTGGCGCAGCTTATTCGCGCCGAAGATTTTGCGCTAAAGCTACTCGCCGCGATGGATGGCAACACCAACGCCACCGACAACGCCCGCAGCGCCGCAGGAGGCCTTACAGCGTCCATCGGGACTGCCGCAGATGAGGCCGCACGACTCCTCGCCAACCTGTCCAGCGTCCCCGGTGCCCTGTCATTGATGGGGAAGAGTGTGCAAGATCAGATCGTCGGAATTCAGGCGCAGAACCGCGCCCTGAACCTGCAAATTGACCAAGGCCTTTCCGCGATGGCGGCAAACCGCCGGGTGCAGCTTCAAACGATGATCGACACCGCGAAAGAGCGCGGGCAAATCATCACCCCCGACCAGATCGCGGCGGAGTGGAAAGCGATTAACGAACTGGACGCAGCGGCCAAGAAGCAGGAAGAGCTACGCAAGCGCCTGAACGAGGCGAACAAGCCCGCCCGGAAAGGTGGCGGCGGACGCAAAGAGCGTATTTCCGAAATCGAACGCGAGACGGCGAGCTTGCAGGCCCAGAACGTCGCCCTCCGCGCGCTGCAAGAGGGCCTGTTTGAGACCCGTGCCGGGGCCGAGGCTTTTGCAGCCGCGTACATGAAATCTGGCGGCGCTGTGGATCAAGCCACGATGGCGGCGCTACGCAATATCGACGCCATGCAGTCCGCAAACGAGCAGTTGCAAGAGATCGTCAACACCCACAACACCAGCCTGCGCCAGACCGCCGCCGATGGCCTGAAAGATGGCCTGAAACAAGGCTTGTCAGCGGCCCTGCAAGGCGACGTCAAGAACTTCGGCAAGACCCTCGCCGATACCGTCCGCGCGCGCCTTGCCGACGCCATGGCGGACAAGATCGTCTCAGGGCTGGGGATCGACAAGCTATTCGGGATCGGCGGAAACACCGCCGCAGTTGCGATGACAAACGGCATTATCGCCGGGGGCAACATCGCAGCGCAGACCATGGCAACCGCTATCAGCACAGGGCAGGCCACCAGCGCCGCAACTCAATCCGGCGGCGGCATCCTAGGCTTCCTAGGATCATTGTTCGGCTTTGACGAAGGCGTTGCCAACACCAGCAACCCGGCGGCATGGCAGGCAATCCCGGCCTATGCGGAAGGCACCGGCAACACGTCCGGCGGAATGCCCGCTGTGCTGCATCCGAACGAGGCCGTTATTCCGCTGTCCCGGAACCGTAAGGTGCCAGTGGAAATGTCCGGCGGCGCAGGTGGTGGCGTGACCATCAACGGCGGTATCAGCGCCAACGTAACCGTAGAGGGCGGAGACGATAGCCCAGAGAACGCCGCCCGCATCGCCCGCGCAACTGTGGAGGCGATGGAAGGCCTGATTGATACCCGACTCGCTGAGGGCATGGCCTACGGAGGCACCTTGAATCCGCGCGGCGGCTTGTAACAGCCCCCGCCACCTATCGAGCAAGAAAGAACCGAACATGAAACAGCTTCAAATCATCGAACGCGGCGGGCGTACATCGGCACCGCTGGAACTGGAACGCGGCCCGCATGTCGTCATTGCGGAAGGCGTCCGGGATGGCGCAGGCCTTCGCATCGGCTGGCAGCTATTCCCGCTGACCGGGCTAAACGTCATCGAACTGGAAGGGGGTTTCACCACCGCCGAACTAGTGAACGCTGGCCCAGCCACCGACGCGGCAATCTATCTCGCCAAGCTGGCACCAGTCGCGGGGGGCAACTGACATGGCCCGCCTTGGAAATGCGAAGCACGAGCAATTCGCCCGTTTCATCGCTGAGGGGACGCACGCGCGGCAGGAAGATGCTTACGTGGCCTGCGGGTACAAGCCTGCGAATGCCAAGTCTCACGCATCGCACCTGATTAAGCGCCCCGAAGTCCGCGCCCGGATCGAAGAGCTACAGGGAAAAGCCCTCGCGCCGGTCATCGGTGACGGCACCGAGCTTGCGGAAGCGTGCCCGTGGCTCACAGTGACATGGTTTGCGGCGCAGTACGATCTAATCAGACAGAAGGCCATGGCGGCTGGTGACATGAAGACCGCAAGCGCCACGGTGAAGAACGTCCAGTCCCTTATTGACCTTGAGACGCGCCTAGCCACCGAGAAAGCAGCCAAACCTGCCCCCGTGGGGCGCATCGACGTCAACGCCCTTGGCGGCATCTTGGACAAGGTGGCGGCGATGATCGACGTCAGTAAATCACCCGATCAAAGCGGGGCCACATCCCCGGCAATGAAGGCCCACCGGGCCGCAGAAAATCAGAACTAAGGAGACCCAAAATGAAAATTAAACGAGGTGACACCTTCACCTTCTCAGGCAACGTTTCCGCTACCGTGAACGGCGTGCCGCAGTCCGACTTCACCGGCTGGACCGCTACGTCACAACTCCGCCAAAAGAACGGCAACCTAGTCGCGGACTTGTCCGTCACGTGGTTGGACGCATCGGCGGGGCTGGTGAAGGTAGAGCACGCAGGATCAACAGATAACTGGCCGCTGGGCGATATCGACATGGATATCCAATTCACCGCCCCCGGCGGCGAGATTGTAAGCACCGACACAGTCACTTTTGAAGTGGTATCAGACGTGACGCGGGCCGCATGATAACGCTTGAACCAACAACGGCGGTTACCGTCACCCTGACGCGCGACTTTGCCGCCGGGGTGACCCTGTCACCGCCTGACGCGGTCGCCACTGTTCTACAGCGCGACCAGACCGTCACAACGTTCCTCACAGCCGAAAGCAGCGGCGCGCTGACTCTAGCCCCTGCATCAAGCGACATGGCGGTCACGCTGGCACCATTCGGCGCAGCATCAATCGAGTTCCCGGCACCATCGGTTCAACTGTCCTTGGCGCTTGCGCCGGTACTACAGGCCAGCCGACCGCGCGAACAGGACGCAGCCCTAGTTTACGATGAAGAGGGCACGCTGACGCGCGTCAATAACGAAGACGGAAGCTGCCGGACGCTGACCTATGACGAAGGCGGGGCGCTTATTCAGGTCGCGGAATATTCACCGTCGGACGTTCTGACGAAGACCCGGATTCTAACCTATAACGGTGGCCGGTTGGCAGGAACGTCTGTCACTTATCCGTAGCACCTGACCCGCCGATTCCGAGACCTAACAAAGGGAACTGCACATGGGGGCTAAAAAAGACTTGGGGGCTGGCTTGGGGGCTAATCCGCCACCCTGCCTGCAAGTATCTGATTTTTAAAGGAAAATTTGGCAAAGTGGCAGCCCGTAGGGGAATCGAACCCCTCTTTCCAGGTTGAAAACCTGGCGTCCTAACCGATAGACGAACGGGCCACTCTTGGTGAGCGGTTCATTAGGCAATCGCGGACAGCGGCGCAAGTGAAAAAGTACGCGAGGCGTAGAGAAATTCCACAGTTGGCTCTGTCCGCCCTAATTGGCCGGGGCCGCATCGTCGAGACGCAGTTGCACCTGTTGGCGGCCACCCCAGCTGTTGATCTCAAGGCGTCCGGCGAAATGGAACCGCGCCCCGCCATGATCGCTGAGCCGTGGACCCAGCGGGGTGTCAAAGGCTCCGAAGGCAATCGCGTCCAGCTTGCTGCCCATGCCGTCGCTGAGGGAAAGTTTCAGGTGGCTTTCGCCCACCCGTCGTGCGTGGCGGATTTGCAGGTCAGGCAGGGCATAGCGCGGTGCAGGCGCACCCGCACCAAAGGGGCCGGCCTGTTCGATCTGTTCGATCAATAGGGGTGTGGCCGCCCCGGGCATTAGCGCCCCGTCCAGTTTCAGGTCAGCCGGTCCAGCATCCCCGGCCCCCTGACGCGCCAGAAGGTCGGACAGGCGTTCCATCGCTGCCTCCAGCTTGTCCTCTTCCACGGTCAGGCCTGCGGCCATCTTGTGACCACCGCCTTTCAGCAGCAGCCCTTCGGAGGCAAGGCGCTGGATCGCCGCGCCCAGATCTACGCCGGACACCGAACGGCCCGACCCTTTGCCGATCCCGTCCTCAAGCCCGATGACGACGGCCGGACGGTTGGTGGCTTCTTTCAGCCGCGCGGCGACGATCCCGACGACGCCGGGATGCCAGCCTGCGCCAGCGGCCCAGACCAGCGGTTTGTCGGTACCGCGTTCCTCGGCCTGATCCATCGCCGCAGCGCGCACGGCGTTTTCGATGTCGCGCCGATCCGTGTTCAACTGATCAAGGCGCTCGGCAATGGCGTCCGCCTCGGATTTCGATGCGGTGGACAACAGCCGTGCGCCCAGATCGGCCTTGCCGATGCGCCCGCCGGCATTAACGCGCGGGCCGAGCATGAACCCAAGGTGATAGGTGCTCGGCGCGGTATCCATGCGCGACACATCAGCCAAGGCCACCAATCCGGGACGGGCACGGCGCGCCATGATGGTCAGACCCTGGCGCACAAGGGCGCGATTGGCTCCGATCAGGGGGGCGACGTCAGCCACGGTGGCCAGCGCCACCAGATCAAGGAGGGCCATCAGGTCCGGCCCTGTGCCGCCGCCCGCATCGCGCATCTGGCGCCGCACCTCGACCAGCATCAGGAACACCACGCCCGCCGCGCAGAGATAGCCCAAATCGCCGGTTTCATCCTGCCGGTTCGGATTTACAACAGCGAGGGCAGGGGGCAGGGTTTCGCCCCCCAGATGGTGATCCAGAACAATCACATCCGCGCCGCTGGCCGCCGCGATCGGTTCATGCGAAAGAGTTCCGCAATCGACGCAGACGATCAGGTCGTGATCTGCCGCCAGCGCCTGCATGGCCGGAACGTTGGGGCCATAGCCCTCGTCGATCCGGTCGGGCACATAAAGGGTGGCGTCGATCCCGATTTCGCGCAGCCAGACAATCAAAAGAGCGGCCGAACTGCCGCCATCCACGTCATAATCCGCGAAGATGGCGATTTTTTCCCGCTGCCGAACGGCCCCAAGGAACCGGGCCGCGGCCTTTTCCATGTCTTTCAGGAGACGCGGATCGGGAAGAAGGTCGCGCAGTTGCGGCGACAGAAAGGCTGTGGCCTCGCTACTGGGAACGCCGCGCCGGGCCAGAACCTGACAGACGGGTGCGGGCAGGCCGGTTTCCTGCACCATGGCCTGAGCCGCGCGTTCGATCTCGAGCGCCGGACCGATCCAGCGCCGCCCTGTCAGCGATTGTTCAACTCCCAAGAACGCCATGTGGCAGGCTCCATGCAACAAGGCTGGATCCCTCGGGGACCCAGCCTTGGTCAGACTTTACTACATATCAAGGTGAACCGGCGGCCCGGTTCAACCCACATCATTCGACCGGGGTGCGATATTCCATGCGCCGCACCGATCCGGTTTTCGAGCGCATCAGCAACGTTGTGCAGGTGACCCAGCCGGGTTCGCGTTTGATGCCCGGCAAAAGGGTCCCGCCGGTGACACCTGTCGCGGCAAAGATCACGTCCTGCGTGACCATCTCGTCGCGGGTATAGATGCGGTCCAGGTCGGCGATCCCGGCCTTTTCGGCACGTCCCTTTTCATCATCATTGCGGAACAGCAATCGGCCTTCGATTTGGCCGCCCATGCATTTCAGCGCAGCAGCCGCCAGAACACCCTCGGGGGCGCCGCCAGTGCCCATGTACATGTCGATGCCGGTGATCGCGCTTTCGGCGCAGTGCATGACACCGGCCACGTCGCCATCGGTGATCAGGCGGATCGAGGCCCCGGTCGAGCGGACCTCTGCAATCATTTCTTCGTGGCGCGGACGCTCAAGGATGCAAACGGTGATATCCCGCGGGGAGCAGCCTTTTTCCGTTGCCAGCGCCGAAATCCGGGTCGCAACTGGCATGTCCAGCGACACCAGCCCCTGCGGATAGCCCGGCCCGATGGCCAGCTTTTCCATGTAGACATCCGGCGCATGCAGCATCGACCCGCGCGGCCCCATCGCAATTACGGTCAGCGCATTGGGCATGTCCTTGGCGGTCAGCGTGGTGCCTTCCAGCGGGTCCAGCGCGATATCGACGCCCGGGCCTTTGCCGGTGCCGACCTCTTCGCCGATGAAAAGCATCGGAGCTTCGTCGCGTTCGCCTTCGCCGATGACGACAACACCGTTGATGTCCAGCAGGTTCAGTTGTTCGCGCATGGCATTGACGGCGGCCTGATCGGCCGCCTTTTCATCGCCGCGCCCGACAAGCGAGGCCGAGGCCAGCGCGGCCTGTTCCGCGACACGGGCCAGGCCCAGCGACAACATACGGTCATGGAATTCAACGTTGCTGGTCATCCCTCACTCCTTTTGGGGAAATCATTCTCTTTCGAAAGGTTTACACGCTTTCGATGCGCAGTGCGACCGGGCTGGACGCCACCACATCCGTGCGCTCCATCGCGCTCAGGGCTTCGTCCAATGCGGCGCGGGTTGTTTTATGCGTGACGATCAGAACCGGCGCGGTTTGCTCGGAATGTCCGTATTGGCGCATCCGGTCGATGGAAATGCCCGAATTGCCGAGGATCGTCGCGATCTTGGCCAATGCGCCGGGTTTGTCAAAAAGCGATACACGCAGGTAATAGGGGGCCGGTAATCCGGTTTGCGCGCGCGGAACCGACGCAAGTGTTGCTGCCGGCTGGCCGAACGTGGGCAGGCGCAGGCCGCGCGCCAGATCACAGACATCGCCCATCACCGCACTTGCGGTGGGGCCTTCGCCGGCACCGGGTCCGCGCAGAACGATCTGCTCGACCGCGTCACCTTCGATCACGACCATGTTGGTGCCGCCTTCCAACTGGCCCAGGGGCGAGTCGGCGGGCACAAGGCAGGGCTGCATCCGCTGTTCCAATCCGCGTCCGGTCCGCTGGGCCACGCCAAGCAGCTTGATCCGGTAGCCCATGTCGGCGGCCTGGCGAATATCCTCGATCGAAATCCGGTTGATCCCTTCCAGTTCGATCCCGTCGAAATCGGGCTGGGTGCCAAAGGCAATGGCCGAGAGCAGCGCCAGCTTGTGACCGGCATCGATCCCGCCGACGTCCAGCGTTGGATCGGCTTCCAGGTACCCCAGATCGCTGGCCTCCTGAAACACGGTTTCATAGGGCAGGCCGGCGTTTTCCATACGGGTCAGGATGTAATTGCAGGTGCCGTTCATCACCCCCATGACGCGGGTGATCTCGTTTGCCGCCAGTCCCTCGGTCAGCGCCTTGATCACCGGGATGCCACCTGCAACGGCAGCCTCGAAGCGGATCATGCGGCCGTCGGCCTCGGCCTGTTCGGCCAGGGCCTGACCATGGATGGCGAGCATCGCCTTGTTCGCGGTGACGACATCCTTGCCCGATTGCAGCGCGGCGCGCGTCGCTTCCAGAGCCGGGCCATCGGTGCCGCCCATCAGTTCGACAAATACATCCACGTCATCGCGTCGCGCCAGGGCGACCGGGTCCTGTTCCCAGGCGTATTGCGACAGGTTCACGCCCCGGTCCTTGCCAGCATCGCGTGCCGAGACAGCGGTGATCTGGATGTCCCGCCCGGTGCGGGCGCGGAGCAGGGTGGCGTGCTTGCGCACGATGCGCACGACGCCGATGCCAACCGTTCCCAATCCTGCAATTCCCAGGCGCAAAGGTGCTGACATGTGGCGGTCCCTCGATCTTTTGTGGCTCAAGCCGTGCCTTAGCGGGTTCGGCGCAGCGGTGCAACGTGCCAGATGGGCCGGTTACAGCGTAACGCCCTGCTGCATACGGGTTTGAGTTTTTTCATCGACAACCGGCGTTTGCAGGTTCAGGGCCTTGCTTTTCAGCCGTTGCACCCGTGTCGCTAGCGACTCTTCCACCTCCTGCGCCGCGCCGCGCAGGTCCTGGGGCGTGGTGAGGGAGTCATCCAGTGGCACCAATGCCGGATATGGTGCGTCTGTTAGGCCGACTGGAACACGATCGCCAATTTCCGGGACTTGCGTGCAGCCCGCCAGGGCTGCGAACACGATCATTACGCCAGCGGCGGTCCGGCGATATCTAAATAAAGAGGACACAGGCATGGCGTGCGAAACCCATAGTTGGACCGGGCCAGTGTTGCCCGTCACGCGGGCGGGCGCAAGCGGGGCTTTTATATGAACGCATGTTCAGATAGCCTGCGTCAATGGCACGCACGACAGGATCGCATTCCGACATCACCGGCCCGCGCATTCGCGCGGCTGCGTTGAAATTGTTCGCGCGCCATGGGTTTGCCGCCGTCTCGATGCGCCAGATCGCCCGCGACGTCGGGGTTCAGGCGGGCGCGCTCTATAATTACACCCCGGACAAGCAGAGCCTTTTGTTCAATCTGATGCAGGTGCATATGAACGAACTGATGGAGGCGCGCGAGGCCCGCGAAGTGCCAGAGGGCGCTTTGGACCAGCTTCAGGATTTTGTCCGGTTCCACATCGGTTTCCACCTCGAACGCTCGGACGAGGTGTTCATCGCCTATATGGAACTTCGCAATCTGACGCCCGAAAATTTCGCTGAAATCGAAGCGATGCGCCGCAAATACGAAGACGCGCTTGAGTCGATTCTGCGCAACGGTGTGCGCGATGGGGTGTTTGATGTTCCTGATCCCAAGATCGCAACACTGGCGGTGATCGCCATGTTGAACGGGGTCAACACCTGGTATCGCGCGGGCGGTCGCCTGTCGCTGGACGAGGTTGAAACGATCTATTGGGACATGGTGCGCAAAGCGGTCAGCGCCGCCTGAACGCGATGATCAATGTGCGGGTTTGATGAACGTGCCGTTGCGCAGTTCGCTCATCGCCTGCATCAGCTCTTCGCGGGTGTTCATCACGATTGGTCCATGCCAGGCGACAGGTTCTTCGATCGGTGCCCCTGATATGAGCAGGAACCGCACACCTTCGGGTCCCGCCTGAACCGTAATTTCATCCCCTGTGCCGAACCGCACCAATGTCCTGTCACCGGACAGATCGCGGATGTTTACCTCGGCGCCGCCGACCTCTTTCTCAAGCAACACGCCGGACGGGGCCGAGGCATCGGCAAAGGCCGCTGTCCCGTCGAACACATAAGCAAAGGCGCGACGGTAGGTATCTATCTTGAATGTCTTTTTCACCCCGGCGGGCACATACACGTCGAGATATTGTGGATCGGCGGCAATCCCGTCGACCGGGCCTGTCTTGCCCCAGAAACTGCCGACAATCACTTTGACCCGTGTGCCGTCGTCATCAACGACTTCGGGAATGTCCCTGGCCTGAACGTCCTGATACCGGGGCGCGGTCATCTTTTGCGCTGCGGGCAGATTGCCCCACAATTGAAACCCGTGCATTTGACCTTGGGCGTTTCCTTGCGGCATTTCCTGATGCATGATGCCCGACCCGGCAGTCATCCATTGCACGTCCCCGGCCCCCAGGCTGCCTGTGTTACCCAGGGAATCCCCGTGTTCCACGGTTCCGGCCAGAACATATGTGATGGTTTCGATCCCGCGATGCGGATGCCAGGGAAAGCCCTTGATGAAATCCTCGGGCCGTTCATTGCGAAAATCGTCGAACAATAGGAATGGGTCCAACTCGCTTGGGTCCTGGAAACCGAACGCGCGATGCAACTTGACGCCTGCCCCTTCGAGGGTGGGGGTGGCCTTGCGGGTTTCAAGGGTGGGCCTGATCGACATTTGATATGCTCCGATAAAACGTGTTGGAGTGCTATTTAGTCGGTTTCCGGGGCAAATCTAGAAGCGCAGGTACACGCCCGATGTGCGCGCGTGCACAAAAATTCCATGCGCCCCGTCGCCCGCGCAAACGGGGCGAACATTCGCGGAAATCGTTGGGGTTCCGGTGGCGTTTGTTCAGCGGCCGGATTCGGGCGCAACGTAAAACCATGCACCTTCGACACTCACCTTTTCCGGTTCACCACAGTGGAACCGATAATAGGTGATTTCGGGTTTGTGCGTTTTCATGATGTTGGGTTGGCCATCCAGTTGCGCCGCCGTCTGGGCACAGGACTTGCCGGTCATTTTCGGCATCCACACATCCTGTCCGGGCGACACCAGCATGTCCTTGACCGGGTGAACGCCATCAAGGGCCTTGGCGCGGATCAAGATGGGGAACGCTTCGGAATGGCGCGACATGAAATCGGCATCCAGCCGGATTTCATCGATCCACTTCACCTCGCGAAAGGCGCCCGAGATCGTTTTGACCTTGTCACGACGGCGCAGTGCCTCAATCGGTAGATCGCCGAAAATGGTTGTGACCCGGCATTTTCCGCCAAACCCCGGCAGGGTCCAGTCCACGTCGCACTTATAGGCCGGCGCGATGCCGGTTGACAGGGCTCGGGCGTTCTCGTCAACCGCCGGGTCGTGGGTTTGCGCAAGGACCGAGGCCAGCAAATCCTTGTCGGATTCGCTGCGAACATCCTGCCATGCACTGTCTGCGCGGCTCTCATCGATAAGTTCACCGGCGTACTCTTCCATGAACTCCTCCGAAAACGCCAAAGGCAGCCGGTCTTCCTGAGGCCGTCCGAATGCGGTTTTGAAGAGTTTCATTTCGTTCCAGTGTCTCATGAATACAACGTAAAAGGATTGACGCTGAATCGCTATAATTTAGACAAAAACCGGTACAGATCGGCGCTTTTCCGCGTCACTACGGAAACAATTTCAGATTTGCAGGCTTTGATACGCGGATTCAGGAAACAAAGCCGAGTCGGAGGCGTTCCATCCGACATTTTTTTGCCGTGTTCTTCCGGCCGGCGCGGGATCTTGTGAGGGCGCAAGATGATTAGATAAGCTAATTTTAGACACATAAAATCAGTTTTTTTGTCTTTCATGCCGATTGTAGATTTTCAACGGTCGATGTCGCAAACGAAGGCGACCGCGCGGTTTCAGGCGGCGAAGTCTGAAGGCGGACTAGCAGGGAGGAAAAGATGCGGGTTGGATTTATCGGATTGGGGAATGTGGGCGGCAAACTGTCGGGCAGTCTGCTGCGCAACGGGGTGGCCCTGTCTGTCTATGACCTCGACCAGACGCTGGTTCAGGTGGCTGTCGAAAACGGTGCACAGGATGGCCATAGCCCGGCCGAGATGATGCAGATCTGTGATGCGGTCATTACCTGTTTGCCCAGTCCCGCCGCATCAGACGCTGTGGTGCAGGAAATGCTGCCCCATGTTGGCCCGGGCAAGATATGGATGGAAATGTCCACAACGGACGAGGCCGAAGTGAAACGTTTGGGCAGCGAGGTCATTGCGCGCGGCGGGGCGGCGGTGGATTGCCCGGTTTCGGGGGGCTGTCATCGCGCCGATACCGGCAATATCAGCATCTTTGCAGGCTGTGATCGTGCCACGTTCGAGCGGATATTGCCGCTGCTTACGATCATGGGGCGCCGGGTGTTGCACACGGGCGATCTGGGAAGTGCCAGCATTTTGAAAGTCATCACCAACTACCTTGCCACCGCCAATTTGGTCAGCTGCGCCGAGGCGCTGACCGTGGCGAGTGGCGCGGGGATGGATTTGGCCACGGCCTATGAGGCGATCCGCATTTCGTCCGGCACCAGTTTCGTCCATGAAACCGAAAGCCAGGTTATCCTGAATGGAAGTCGGGATATCTCGTTCACGATGGACCTGGTGGCCAAGGATATCGGCCTGTTTCAAAGCGTCGCCGACCGTGCAGGCGTTGCACTGGACCTGAACCCACTGTTGATCGAGATTTTCCAGGACGGCATCGCGCGATACGGGCCGCGCGAATTGTCCCCGAACATTATCAGACGCCTGGAAGACGCGACCGGATTGGACATTCGCGCGCCGGGGTTCCCGTCAGAAATGGTCGATGACGAACCCGAAGAACCCGGCGCCGAGGTGATCGTGGCGCGCGCGCGACCAGATTAGGCTGTTCGCACTGGTCGATTCACGCTAAGTGCGGCGTCGCGCAATGCAGGGAAAGACCAATGGACAAAGAAATCTTGGCCACGATCGAGCCGTCGATCGCACGGCGGTGGGTCGGGATCGTGATGCTGGCGGCCCTTGGCGGGCTTTCCATTTACGTCGCGTTGGCGTCTTCGCCGGCATTGTCCTGGCAGATGTTCCTTCTCGTCGTCGGTACGACGACGATATTTCTGGCCAGCCGCTTGTGGCGGGCCACGGAAACGGCGCTGGAGCTGACGGAAACGGAACTGCGCGAAAGGGGCGGGCAGATCATCGTCAAAATCGACGATATCGAGTCTCTGGATCGCGGGGTCTTTGCGTTCAAACCTTCAAATGGTTTTCTGATCAAAGCGAAAACCAACGGCCCCCGCGGATGGCGACCGGGTTTGTGGTGGCGGATCGGTCGGCGGATCGGGATCGGCGGCGTGGTGTCCCCGGCCCAGACCAAAATGGTGTCCGAAATCATCTCGGCCATGCTGATGCAGCGCCAACAGGATGTGTCGGACTGACTAAATGAAAAGGCCCGCCTTGGGAGCGGGCCGTTTTCACGTTTCCAGAGGTAGAAACATTATGCTTCGGGTTCATCCTCGATCCCGGCGCCTGCGCTGTCTGGCGGCTCTTCCCAGGCTACCTGCGACACGAAACGCGGGCGGGTGAAGACGAAATTGTCCAGGTTGATATCGTCCAGACCAACATTGAAAAGCGGCACGAACACGTTGCGCGTTTCAACCAGGATGACGCGCTCGCCATCGGGCATGACCGGCAGGCGAGAGGCCATATCCCCGATGTTTGTATCGGTCAGCTCGGTCGGGAACCCGCGGTTGGCCGACCAATCCAGATAGTACCGGTCGTCGTTGTCGCTCCAACGGACAACGGAAATCCGCATATCAACGTCCGACGGGGTCCGGGTCATCAGGTTGACCAGTTCCAGCATGCTGTCGATATAGGCGTCGTTGACGCCTTCGGTTTCCCGCGAGAGAAGGTCACTGATCGTATAGGCGGCCTTGGTGTTGATCGCACTCTGGCGGTAGCCGTCGAAGAACACGTAGGATGCCATGAACGCCCAGAACAGGACCGGCATGGCCAGCGCGAATTCAACAGTCACGACACCGGATGTATCGCGGTAAAACGATTGCAGCCGGGATTTGATATAATTCATCAGCATGGCGTTACCTCGGTTCCTGAACAAAGGCCGAAATGGAGACCAGTGCGAATTGACCGGCGCCGTCCTTGACCACGTTCTGGCCCAGACCGGCGGTCGGGAAAACAGGGTCGATCTTGGCGCAGGCGCGCAGGATCATCAGATCATTTTCCTTGGCGTCGTTCTTGAATTCGGTCTTTGGGGCGACTTCTTCGGATTTGTCCGTGCAGGTTGCGTCGGCAGAAACGCCGGCCCAGTTGCGCGGGTCCACCTGGACCATCTCAAGCAGCATGTTGTCCCGGCAGTTGTCGATAAAACCGGTGCGTTCGCACAGCAGGTCCTTGATTTCGTTGTGCTGCGGCGCGGTGCCTGTGCTCAGGCGGATGTCGCGGACAGTAATGTCCATCGCCCGTTCAAGCATCGCGTGCTGCAGTGAAATCATGCCCAGTTCGATCCCCGACAGGGTGATGATGATAATTGCCGGGAACACGATGGCGAATTCGATGGTCGCATTGCCCTGATCCGATCGACGAAAACGGGCAAAAGCGCGTGAAAAAAGTCGGGTCATTGGGTCAGCCTCAGTTTGCGGATCGACGATGCGATCGATGCGAAAGCTTCGGAAATTTCCAGACCTTTCACATCATAATAATGGCTGTCCGAGCTGGCGCAGTTGCGCAGAACGTACTTGCCGGCGCTGGGGGCCTCAAAGCCGATGGTGAACACGATGATGTCCTCGTCCTTGGCGGCGTCGCAGATGTCAAACGCACGGTTGTTCTTGGTCGAGGAATTCACAGACCGGCGCGGGGAATAGTACCAGTTGTTCCAGCCGTTTCCGTCCCAGGAATAGTTGTTGCGCACGTTCGTTTGCATCGGGGTATAGGCCCAAAGCTCGGCAAAGGTCAGACGGACCGGATCGCCCGGATCGTCATGTTTGCCGCAGCCATAGGCGTTGCCCCACGCGTGTTCGCACCCATTGTCTGTTTCTTCACCGTAGGCATAATCGTACCATTTGCCGGTGTGCGGCCAGTAATAGAGCCCAGAGTTGGGGTTGAGGATCGAGTATCTCTCGGCCTCGTCATTCCAGAAGACGTAGGAGTCGCCGCTGCGATAGTTGTCGTCGATATAGTACTGCGACGTGTTCTGACCGTCCGTCATGAGAACGACGATCTTGAGGGCGTCGTTGCTGGTAAAGCCGGTCGGACGCGCCGCGAAACTGGCATCAGCCTCGCCAGCGGCAATCAGGTTATTGACGACCGGGCGCAGATCCGGGTCCAGAAGGGCGGTGCCCCACTTCATCCCAACGTCGATCGAGGTGTTGCCACCCGCCCAGAGGTTATCGATGAAGTTCTTCAGGACTGTGCGATTTTTCTGCAGCGCCAGGATCTCGCGCTTGGGATCGTCTTCACAAACCGGGACGAGCACGGTCTTGACCGGGTCGTCGTCGCGCTGGTCCGAACTGCGGGTCCACGGGTCAAAGTGCATGGTCCGGTCCAGCTCTTCGGTGGTGCTGATCCCGGTTTCCTGGAAGTGGGAGGCCTGGAAGTTGATGCAATTGGAATAGTCGTTTTCGCCAGCCACATTGAAATTGCTCATCATCGCGTCCGACACGGATACCTGCGTGGCATAGGGGATGATCGAGATCGACAGTTTGCCGTCGACCGTGTTGTCGACCATTTCATCCACGAAATCCTTGGCCGCAACCTTGAGGTTGGTCAGTCGCGAGTTCCGGTTCATCGACCCCGACACGTCCAGCACCAGGGAAATCTCGACGCCGTCGATGCGTTCTTCGGCGGTGCCTGCGGCTGGGGCGGCAAGGGAATCAACACCGTTCATGTGCATGAACTGCGTTGGAACCTCGGCCAGGGCTGTGGCGGAGACGCTGCGAAAGCCGAGACCCTCGCTGACAACGACGCTTTTCAAATACTGGCTCAGACCGGATTTGGTGAAGTAATCGTCAACCACCGCGCGCGGCTCAAGAGGTTGTTCAAGGTCTGCAGCCGCAAGAACCGCACGGTCCAGCGTGTACTGCAGCCGCGACCGGTCGCGCTCGACGCGCATCAGGTCGATGCCGATGCCGGCAACCATGAGGAT
The DNA here is from genome assembly GCF_054482635.1 of Arenibacterium sp. CAU 1754. Taxonomy (NCBI): domain Bacteria; kingdom Pseudomonadati; phylum Pseudomonadota; class Alphaproteobacteria; order Rhodobacterales; family Paracoccaceae; genus Arenibacterium; species Arenibacterium sp. CAU 1754. Next base: position 953,579 of record NZ_JBTLRG010000001.1, on the reverse strand, counting down.
GATCACCAGAACATAAACGCTGAAAATCGTCAGCGACCCCGCTTCGCTGTTCGCAAACCGCGAAACGGTTCCGGACGTTTCGGAGCGGAGCCGGGGAAGCGACGGACGCTTGGATTTCGAAATATGATCGGTACGCGGATACATTGTGACCTCTTTCGCCCGGAAGAATCGAGCGACTGTTGCGATACAATTTGATGTATTCTATTTCACCCACAATCGTGACCGAAATGGGGCAGAACCCGCTCATATTCGTGGGTACTTCAGGCAAATTGCGGCACGGTTTTCCTTAATTTGCGCAGTTGTTTCCGTCCTGGACACAAAGCCGAGGCTGCGATGGTTTTGGTAAAACCTTAAGACTTCGTTAACATCTCGTACAAAATTCGCACAATAAAGTGGCCTGCCGCAAAGGTCTTGTCATAGGTTGCAAGCCATGACTTGGCACCATGCAGTCGAATTTTGCCCGCGAAAGGACCAGGAATGACGCAGCAGCCAGAACCCAGTTTCCGGGAGAGTGTTGACCTGATGTTCAACAGGGCGGTTGTCCTAATGGATTTGCCCCCGGGACTTGAGGAGAAAATCCGCGTCTGCAACGCGACTTACACCGTTCGGTTCGGCGTGCGCCTGCGTGGGCAGATCCAGACGTTCACCGGCTATCGGTCTGTCCATTCCGAACATATGGAGCCGGTAAAGGGCGGCATCCGCTATGCCATGAGCGTCAATCAGGACGAGGTCGAAGCGCTGGCCGCGCTGATGACGTATAAATGCGCTTTGGTCGAGGCCCCGTTCGGAGGGTCAAAAGGCGGGTTGCGGATAGACCCGCGCCAGTACGACGAACACGAATTGGAACTGATTACCCGTCGCTTTGCCTATGAACTGGCCAAGCGGGACCTGATCAACCCATCCCAGAACGTTCCGGCGCCCGACATGGGCACGGGGGAACGGGAAATGGCCTGGATCGCGGATCAATACGCGCGGATGAACACGACCGATATCAACGCGCGGGCCTGTGTGACGGGCAAGCCGCTGAACGCGGGCGGCATCGCTGGCCGGGTCGAGGCCACGGGCCGGGGTGTGCAATATGCGTTGCAGGAATTCTTTCGCGATGAACAGGGACTGCAAAAGGCCGGCCTTGGCGGCAGTCTGGATGGAAAACGCGTGATTGTTCAGGGGCTTGGAAACGTGGGGTACCATGCGGCCAAATTCCTGTCCGAAGAAGATGGCGCCAGGATCACGGGGATCATCGAACGCGATGGTGCGCTGTTCAATCCCGACGGGTTGGATGTTGAATCGGTGCACGCATGGATCGTGTCACATGGCGGCGTGTCGGGCTTTCCGGATGCGGCCCATGCCGCCGAAGGGGCCGCGGTCCTCGAGGAAGAATGCGACATTCTGATACCCGCCGCGCTGGAAGGGGTGATCAACATGTCCAACGTCGATCGGATCAAGGCCTCGCTGATCATCGAGGCGGCAAATGGCCCGGTGACTGCGGGGGCCGACGATGCTCTGCGGGCCAGGGGAACGGTCATCATTCCGGACATGTACGCCAATGCGGGTGGGGTCACCGTTTCCTATTTCGAATGGGTCAAGAACCTCAGCCACATTCGGTTCGGCAGGATGGGCCGGCGTCAGGAAGAGACCCGCCATCAGCTGGTGATCACTGAATTGGAACGGCTGGATGAGTATCTGGGAGACGCCTGGTCAATGAGCCCGGATTTCAAACAGAAATACCTGCGCGGTGCCGGCGAACTGGAGCTTGTGCGCTCTGGCCTCGATGACACGATGCGCATTGCCTATCAGTCGATGCGCGATGTCTGGCATGGGCGCGAGGATGTCATCGATCTGCGCACGGCGGCCTATATCGTGAGTATAGAAAAGGTCGCAGCCAGCTATCGGGCCAAGGGGCTGTAAGGAAAGGCGCGCCAGCCCCTGTGCCTGCGTCGCGCGGGTGGTCCAAGGGGCGAGGATCCGCAAACGGCACAATCGGTGCCGAACTGTCCTGCGATCCGCGGATCAGTCGCGGACGGACCAGTGTGTGTCGAAATCGGCCGGGGTCTGCGCTCTGGCCATTGCTACTCCTGCAAAGACTTGGTTCTATCCAATTGTCTTTGATCTGGGGGTATCATGCGTTTTTCCGGACTTCGCGTTCTGAAGGAGGGGCTGACCGGCAACCGTGGCTGGACGCCGCATTGGCGCGACCCCGAACCCAAGGCCGAATATGATATCGTGATCATCGGCGGCGGCGGGCACGGGCTGGCCACGGCCTATTACCTGGCCGCCGAGCACGGGCTGAGCAATATCGCGGTTCTGGAAAGGGGCTATATCGGCGGCGGCAATATCGGTCGCAACACCACCATCGTGCGGGCCAACTATGCCATGCCCGGCAATTCCGAATTCTATTCCCATTCGCTCAAGCTGTGGGAGGGGTTGGAAGAGAACCTCAATTACAACGTGATGCATTCCCAGCGGGGGGTGATCAACCTGTTCCATTCCGATGGCCAGCGCGACTATGCCGCCCGACGGGGCAACGCGATGATCAACCAGGGCGACGATGCGATCCTGCTGGACCGCGAAGGCGTTCGCAAACATGCGCCATTCCTTGATTTCGACAATGGGCGCTTCCCGATCTATGGCGGGCTCTATCACCCGCGCGGGGGCACCGCGCGCCACGATGCGGTGGCCTGGGGCTTTGCCCGGGGGGCCGATCAGCGCGGCGTCGATCTGCTTCAGAATTGCGAAGTCACCGGCATCGACATCGAAAACGGTGCCGTGACGGGCGTACAGACCACGCGCGGTGCGATCCGCGCGAAAAAGGTGGGGATCGTGGTGGCGGGCCGGTCCGGTCAGGTGGCGGCCATGGCGGGGATGCGCCTGCCCATCGAATCCCACGTGTTGCAGGCCTTTGTGACCGAAGGGCTGAAACCTTGCATCGATCAGGTCATCACCTTCGGCATGGGCCATTTCTATATCAGCCAGTCCGACAAGGGCGGTCTGGTCTTTGGCGGCGATCTGGATTTCTATTCCTCCTACGCCGCGCGCGGGAACCTGCCCATGGTCGAACATGTGATGGAAGCGGGCATGACCCTGATGCCGATGATCGGCAAGGCCAAGGTGCTGCGCAGCTGGGGCGGCATCATGGACATGACGCCCGATGGATCGCCCATCATCGACAAGACCGGGATCGACGGGCTCTATCTGGATTGCGGATGGTGTTATGGCGGGTTCAAGGCGGTGCCGGGATCGGGCAACTGTTTTGCGCATCTGATGGCGACCGACCGCCCGCACCCCGTGGCCGAGGGGTTCCGCCTTGACCGGTTCCGCACCGGCGTGGGCCTGATGGACGAAGAGGGCACCGGCGCCCAGCACAACCTGCACTGAGGACAGTACCGATGGCGACAATTCAGGAGCGCGCGAGATGAGGATCACCTGTCCGATATGCGGTGAAAGGGACCGGCGCGAATTTTATTACAAGGGCGATGCCGTCGCATTGACCAGGCCCGACCCCGAGGCCGGGGACGACGCATGGGACAGCTACCTGCACCTGCGCGACAACCCTGCGGGCGTCACGCGGGATCTGTGGCAGCACGACAGCGGATGCAGCGCGTGGATCGTCGTGACCCGCAACACGCTCACCCATGAAATCCTGAACACTGAACTGGCGTCGGAGGCCCGGACATGAGGGTTGCGGGCAAAGGGCTGATTGACCGGCAGTCAACGGTCCATTTCACGTTTGACGGCGTGCGATACGTTGGGTGCAAGGGCGATACGCTGGCCTCGGCCTTGCTGGCCAATGGCATTCGGATGGTGGGGCGGTCGTTCAAGTATCACAGGCCACGCGGCATCCTGACCGCAGGCAGCGAAGAGCCCAACGCGCTGGTCACCATCGGAAACGGCGCGCAGCAGGACCCGAACGTGCGCGCCACCGTTCAAGAGGTTTACACCGGACTTGAGGCGCGCAGCCAGAACCGGTGGCCGAACCTGTCCTTTGATCTGGTGGCGGTCAATGACCTTGCCGCCCCGTTTCTGGGCGCCGGGTTCTATTACAAGACCTTCATGTGGCCCCGTGCCTTCTGGGAAAAACTCTATGAACCGGTCATTCGCCACGCCGCCGGGCTGGGCGCGCTGTCGGGTGAGCATAACGAAGACCGCTATGAACGGGCCTATGCGTTTTGCGATCTTCTGATTATCGGGGCCGGTCCCGCCGGTCTGATGGCGGCGCTTGTGGCCGGGCGCGCCGGCGCCGACGTGATCCTTGCGGACGAAGATTCGCGCATGGGCGGGCGGCTGTTGGCCGAAACCCATGACATCGACAACCAGCCCGGTCCGGTCTGGGTCGGCTCGGTTCTTGACGAACTGGCGTCGATGAAAAATGTGCGCCTGATGCCCCGCACAACCGTGACAGGGGCCTACGATCAGGGCACCTATGGCGCGCTGGAGCGTGTCAGCCATCACACCGGGCGGCAGGCCAAAACACCGCGGGAAACCTTTTGGCGGATCGCGGCCAAACGCAGCATTCTGGCCGCAGGTGCCCTGGAACGTCCGATCGCGTTTCGCAACAACGACCGCCCCGGCATCATGACGGCGGGGGCGGTGCGCTCATATCTCAACCGCTGGGGGGTTGCGACAGGGCGCAACGTGACGGTGTTTGGCAACAATGACGATGCACATCGGACAGTCCGCGATTTGCAGGCCGCTGGCGTGCACGTGTCCGCCCTGATTGACAGCCGCCATGACGCGCCCGATTGTCCGGGGGTGCGCATTTACAAGGGCGCCCAGATCAGCAACACCGGCGGGCGGCAAGGCCTTGAAAGCATCACGATCCGCTCGGTCAGTGGCGAGGAGCGCCTGCAAACCGATTGCCTGGCCATGTCGGGCGGATGGAACCCGACGGTGCATCTGACCTGCCACCTGAATGGCCGCCCGACCTGGCGCGAGGACATCCACAGTTTCGTGCCGACACCGGGCGCCGTGCCCGGACTGCGGGCTGCAGGCGCATGCAACGGCGCGTTTTCAACGGCGTCCTGTCTGGCCGAAGGGGCCGCTGCGGCCATCGCGGCGCTGGACGATTTGGGGAGAAAGGCCCCGGAAACTCCGGTGCCCAATGCCGAGGACGCGCCCTATCGCCTGTCGCCCCTGTGGGCCGTGCCGGGCAAGGGGCGCGCCTGGCTTGATTTTCAGAACGATGTCACCGTGAAGGACGTCAAACAGGCCGCGACGGAAAACTTCCGCTCGGTCGAGCATATGAAACGCTATACGACGCAAGGCATGGCAACGGACCAGGGCAAGAATTCGAACGTCGCCGCCCTTGCCATTCTGGCGGATGTGACCGGGCGGGGCATTCCCGAAACCGGAACGACAACTTTCCGTCCCCCCTACAGCCCGGTAGCCATTGCCGCGCTGGGCGCAGGGGCACAGGGTAAGGGGTTCGCGCCGCAACGGTTTACTACCAGCCACACGGCCTCGGTCGAGCGCGGTGCGCCGATGATCGAGGCGGGGCTGTGGTATCGCCCCAGCTATTTCCCAGCGCCCGGCGAAACCACCTGGCGGCAATCGTGCGACCGTGAGGTCAACATGGTGCGCGACACTGTCGGAATCTGCGATGTGTCGACCCTTGGGAAGATCGACATTCAGGGTCCGGATGCCGGTGTCTTTCTGGATTTCATCTATTGCAACACGTTCAGCACGCTCAAGGTCGGGCGCGCGCGCTATGGTCTGATGCTGCGCGAGGACGGGCATGTGATGGACGACGGCACCACCGCACGTCTGGGCGCGCAGCATTTCGTGATGACCACGACCACCGCCGCTGCGGGCGAGGTGATGCGCCACATGGAATTCGTTCATCAATGCCTGCGCCCGGATCTGGACGTCAGTTTCATTTCGGTCACCGAACAGTGGGCACAGTTTGCCATTGCCGGCCCGAAATCGCGGGAATTGCTGGATGGCCTTCTCGACGAAGCCCTGGACCCTGCCGACTGGCCCTTCATGGCCTGTGGACCGGTTTCGGTGTCCGGTATCGGCGGCCGTCTGTTCCGCATCTCGTTTTCGGGCGAACATGCTTACGAACTGGCTGTGCCCTCCCGCTATGGCGACAGCCTGTTCCGCTTGCTCGTCGCCCGGGCCGAGGCGCTGGGCGGTGGACCTTACGGGATGGAGGCGTTGAATGTTCTGCGCATTGAAAAGGGATTCATCACCCACAGCGAAATTCACGGGCGGACCACAGCCTTTGATATCGGGATGGACCGTATGGTGTCGGACAAGAAGGACTGCATCGGCAAAACCATGTCCGAGCGCCCCGGTCTGAGCGGGCCCGAGCGTGAACAGCTGGTCGGTCTGCGCCCGGTGGGGGCCGTCAAGCAGGTGATCGCTGGCGCGCATCTGTTCGAGGTCGACGATGCACCCGAACGCGAAAACGATCTGGGGTACATCACCTCGGCCGGGTTTTCGCCGACCCTTGGCCATATGCTGGCCCTTGGGTTTCTCAAGAACGGCCGCCAACGTCATGGCGACACGGTAAAAATGGTCGATCATCTGCGCGGCATTGAAACCCTGTGTCAGATCACCGACCCGGTGGTGTTTGACCCCGAAGGAGGGCGCGTCCGTGGCTGAACTGATCGCAAAAACGCCCTGTGAAGGGTTGCTCCCGATCACGATCGGGTCCCTTTCCCTGAGCGAAGAGACACCGGGAATGCTGACCTCGCTTGCACCCTTCAAGGGCGGCGATGCCAACCTGTGCGATGCATTGACAGCGGCGCATGGAATGGCCTTTCCCGCCCCAAACCGCGCGACCGGCAGTTCCGGCGCGCGCGCGATTTGGTTTGGCCAGGGGCAGGCGATGCTTGTGGGGCCAGAGCCCGAAGCGGGTCTGGCGAAGTTTGCCGCGCTGACGGATCAGTCCGATGCCTGGGCGATCGTCCGCCTTGAAGGGGCTGGGGCCGAGGAGGTGCTGGCCCGCCTGGTTCCGGTTGACCTGCGCGGTTCGGTGTTCAAACGGGGTCATACGGCACGCACCCAGCTTGTGCACATGATGACATCGGTCACCCGCGTCGGGCCGCAGGCGTTCTGGATCATGGTGTTCCGGTCGATGGCGCAAACACTGTTGCATGATTTGCAAACGGCCATGGAAGCGGTGGGCGCGCGGGGGTAAACTCTGCGCTGAACTTACTGATTCCGGAGTACTGTCATGATCATTCGCCTTGCCCTTGCTGCCGGCCTTATGGCCACCCCTGTGTGGGCACAGGAAACCAAGGAACAAAGCTGTGGCTATCAGGCCGATGTCGTCGCCGCGATCCAAAAGGCGCGACTGGACCGGGTCAAGGAACGAGATGTACCACAGGCCATCGCCGCAACAAACCCGACCTGGCCTGCGAATTACAACGCGGCGATTCCGCTGATCGCGCCGTGGGTCTATGAAAAGAAGATGCGCGTCGTGCGGAACAACGATTTGTCAGACGCCTGGAAAGAATTGTGTCTGGCCCAATAGGTCGGGTCGCATTCACGCCAACAAGCATGGTATAGCAAGGCATGAGCCTTCCGCCCGGATTTCTGGATGAACTACGCAGCCGTGCCAGCCTGTCACAGGTGGTGGGGCGAAAAGTCATGTGGGATACGCGCAAGTCCAATCAGGGCAAGGGCGACATGTGGGCGCCATGCCCGTTCCATCAGGAAAAAACCGCCAGCTTTCACGTCGATGATCGCAAGGGGTTCTATTACTGTTTCGGCTGTCATGCCAAAGGGGACGCAATCGGGTTCATCAAGGACACCGAGAACGTCAGCTTTATGGAGGCGGTTGAAATTTTGGCGCGCGAGGTCGGCATGCCGATGCCCGCCCGCGACCCCCGTGCACAGGAAAAGGCCGACAAGCGGACGCAGCTGGCCGAGGTGATGGAACAGGCGGTTCAGTTCTTTCGCCTGCAACTGAATACAGGGGCCGCCGGACCGGCCCGATCCTATCTTGATCGGCGTGGCTTGGACAAATCCACGCTTGAACGGTGGGAAATCGGCTTTGCCCCGGATGGGTGGCAGGGGCTGTGGAATCATTTGCGCGGCAAGAATGTCGCCGAGGACCTGATCCTGGGGGCCGGACTGGCCAAACCCTCCAGCAAGGGCGGCAAACCCTATGACACGTTCCGCAACCGGATCATGTTCCCGATTCGCGATGCGCGGGGGCGTTGCATTGCCTTTGGCGGCCGGGCGATGGACCCCGATGACAATGCCAAGTATCTGAATTCGCCCGAAACCGAGCTTTTTGACAAGGGTCGCAGCCTCTATAACCACGGCCCCGCGCGCGAGGCGGCCGGCAAGGGCAAGCCGCTGATCGTTGCCGAAGGGTACATGGATGTGATCGCCCTGCACGGCGGCGGGTTCGAGGCAGCGGTTGCGCCCTTGGGCACGGCCATCACGGAAAACCAGTTGCAGCTGCTCTGGCGGATCGCGCCAGAGCCGATCATCGCGCTGGATGGGGATACGGCGGGGCTGCGCGCCGCGATGCGTCTGATCGACCTGGCGTTGCCGTTGCTTGAGGCCGGACAGTCGTTGCGCTTTGCGCTGATGCCCGAAGGTCTGGACCCTGACGACCTGATCCGCGCCCAGGGGGCGGGTGCGGTACAGAAGCTGCTGGATCAGGCCATTCCGATGGTGCGCCTGTTGTGGCAGCGTGAAACCGACGGCAAGGTCTTTGACAGTCCCGAACGCAAGGCCGCGCTGGACAAGGTTTTGCGCGAAAAGATCAAGCTGATCCGCGACCCCAGCATCCGCAGCCATTATGGTCAGGAAATCAAGAACCTGCGCTGGCAACTGTTCAACCCGCGCCGTCAATCATCGCGCACGCCCTGGGTGCCGGGCCGCAAACCCATCCTGCCCGCGACACCTGGCACCAGGAATTCGATGCTGGCCGCCGCCGGCGATCGCACGGAAAACCACCTGCGCGAGGCAATTGTCCTGGCGGGTTTGATCGCGACGCCGCAAGTGATCAGCGAATTCGAAACCGGGATCGAGCGGATGGAATGCGCCGATCCTGACTTTGCGCGCATGCGCGATGTGATCCTGCGTAACGGTGGGATGTCCCCTGACACCCTGGCGGAAGAAATACGGGCAGCGCTGGGGGGCGACGCCCTTGAAAACCTGCATGCGATTGGCCATGTGGCAATCAGCCCCTGCGTTTTGCATCCCGGAGACGTGGAACGTGCCCGCCTCGCGGTGGATCTGGGGCTGAAACGGATTGCCGCCTACCGGGGACATGTCGAACAGTTGGAAGAGGTCGCGCAGCAACCCGACGGCGCGATAGACGAGACCGACACTTGGAGGTTGGGCGACGCCGCCAAGGAACGTATCCGCGCCGAGCGGGATATGGGCAGTGACGACGTGGAATTTGTCGTCGCCGACAACGGAGCGCGGCTGGATAAACGACAGGTCGACGAGAGTCGGGCGATTCTCGATTCGATCGACTTTACAAAAGGTGGGCGCGCCAAACGGCAACAGTGACGCGCTTTCGTAAGGAAAACCAAAAGAAAAACGGTTAAACGGGTGGCCGAATCACCAGATCGCGCTAATGATTCGGATGAGTCGCGAATCGCCTTAAGACCCTGCAGGAGCATTTAATGGCCGCCAAAGATAACGACGACCGCAAACCTGACGATCAGGACGCAGAAATTTCGCTGGATATGAGCCAGGCCGCCGTCAAGAAGATGATCGGCGACGCGCGTGAAAAGGGCTATATCACCTATGACCAGCTGAATCAGGTTCTGCCGCCCGATCAGGTCAGTTCCGAACAGATCGAAGACGTGATGTCGATGCTGTCGGAAATGGGTATCAACATCATCGAGGACGAAGAGGCCGAGGAGGAAGAGCAGAAAGGCTCGACCGACGTTGTGGCCCAGTCCGACGCGCGCGAGGTCACGCTGGCCTCTTCGGGCGCCGAAAAACTGGACCGGACCGATGATCCGGTGCGCATGTACCTGCGCGAAATGGGCAGTGTTGAACTGCTCAGCCGTGAGGGCGAAATCGCGATTGCCAAGCGGATCGAAGCCGGCCGCAACACGATGATCGCCGGGCTGTGCGAAAGCCCGCTGACGTTCCAGGCGATCACGATCTGGCGCGACGAACTTTTGAGCGAAGATATTCTTCTGCGTGACGTGATCGATCTGGAAACCACATTCGGCAACCAGATGGACGAGGACGGCGAGGTCGAGGAACCCATCGTCGCGCCCGGCGCAGTCGAGGCACAGCCCAAGGCGGAAACCGAGGATACTCCGGAGCTGGATGCAGACGGCAACCCCATTGCCAAGGATGATGACGACGACGAGGACGAACAGGCCAATATGTCCCTCGCCGCGATGGAAGCCGCGCTGAAGGATCAGGTCCTCAACACGCTTGAGCGCATCGCAAACGATTACGCCCAACTGTCGGAAATGCAGGACAGCCGGATTTCGGCAACCCTGAACGAGGATGGGTCGTTCAGTTCGGGGGACGAAGACCGCTATCAGGCGCTGCGCTCGGAAATCGTTGAGCTGGTGAATGAACTGCACCTGCACAACAACCGGATCGAGGCTCTGATCGACCAGCTCTATGGCATCAACCGCCGGGTGATGTCGCTCGACAGCTCCATGGTCAAGCTGGCCGACCAGGCCCGCATCAACCGCCGCGAATTCATCGACGAATACCGCGGTCGTGAACTTGACCCGAACTGGCTGTCCGAAATGGCGGACAAGCCGGGCCGGGGCTGGCAGATGTTCATTGAACGCTCGTCCGACAAGGTCGAGGAACTGCGCTCGGACATGGCGCAGGTGGGTCAGTATGTCGGTCTCGACATCAGTGAATTCCGCCGCATCGTCCAGCAGGTTCAGAAGGGCGAAAAAGAGGCCCGTCAGGCCAAGAAGGAAATGGTCGAAGCGAACCTGCGGCTCGTGATTTCGATCGCCAAGAAATACACGAACCGTGGCTTGCAATTCCTTGATCTCATTCAGGAAGGCAACATCGGTCTGATGAAGGCGGTGGACAAGTTCGAATACCGCCGTGGCTACAAGTTTTCGACCTATGCGACATGGTGGATTCGTCAGGCGATCACCCGGTCCATCGCCGATCAGGCGCGCACCATCCGTATCCCGGTTCACATGATCGAAACGATCAATAAACTGGTCCGCACCGGTCGCCAGATGCTGCATGAAATCGGCCGTGAACCCACGCCCGAGGAACTGGCAGAAAAGCTGCAGATGCCGTTGGAGAAGGTTCGCAAGGTGATGAAGATCGCCAAGGAACCGATCAGCCTTGAAACGCCCATCGGCGACGAGGAGGACAGTCAGCTTGGTGATTTCATCGAGGACAAGAATGCCGTTCTGCCCTTGGACAGCGCCATTCAGGAAAACCTCAAGGAAACGACCACACGGGTTCTGGCCTCGCTCACCCCGCGCGAGGAACGTGTTCTGCGGATGCGTTTCGGCATCGGCATGAACACAGACCACACGCTGGAAGAGGTCGGACAACAGTTCAGCGTGACGCGCGAACGTATCCGCCAGATCGAAGCCAAGGCCCTGCGCAAGCTGAAACATCCCAGCCGCAGCCGCAAGCTGCGCAGCTTCCTGGATCAGTAAAACAGGATCAGGGCGCTCGGTGGTCATTGACCCGAGCGCCCTTTTTCTTTGCTTCGACGACACTTGTGGCAAGCAAGATGTCTGTGACGATACCCCGATAAATTCATTCACGTGAACACCGCTTGGCGACACTGGAGCACGCTGCCCATCACTGTGAATTTATCGCATGTGATCAGGGGATTAGGGCCGTAATTGATATGCCTCAAACCGGCGATTTGCAGCCTGCGCTATGGTTCAGTTGATTACGAAGCGTTGAAATTTCAAACGACTGGCGCATCTTTATCCTGAACGTTGCCTGCGGTTCGATAGAGGGATTGTCCGGCAACCCAGCGGAAAGGTCATGATATGAAACATCTGTTAGCGATTGCCGTCGGGGCCGCAGTTGCCGTCGCGCCCGCGTCCAGCTCGGCATGGCGGGCCCTGAACCGGCACGAGGTTTTCCCGGTTTCCAAAGGCGTGTTCGAGGTGGTCAGCCTTGTCGGCTCCGGAGCGCAGGATTACTGGTGCGGGGCAGGCGACTATGCAATTTCGCAACTGCGCGTGCGGGGCAATCAGCGCATTTATATCTGGGGCGCCATCGGTCCCAGCGTGAACAGACCCGGCAAGAAAGCCGTGCAGTTTTCGTTGACCCCGCCACCGAATGTCGATCTGGAACCGCGCCTGACCATGTCGGTCAAGGCAGTGGGCGACAACATGCGGGCGGCAATGGCCCTGCAATACTGCTATGGGGACGATCCGTTTGATCGTTTTCCAAGGTGGAACTGAATTTCCAATTCACGATTTCGATAGATAGGAGAGCGTACTGATGAATAGGTCCTTCTTGGGCGCGGTCTCCGCGCTCACACTGATTGCGACACAGGCCGTCGCTTGGCAGGCGGATAACAGGCTGACGGTGACGGCTCTTTCGGGTGGAGAATTCGAGGTGACGGGCAAGCCCGGATTCGCGTCGCCGCGCGATTACTGGTGTGCGGCGGGTGATTACGCGCTGAGCGTTCTTGGCGTGCCGGGCACCCAGCGCATTTACATCACGCGCGGCGAGACGCGCTCACCGACCACCGGCCGCAAAACGGTTCGTTTTTCACTGACAGAACCTGCGGGTGCGACTCAGCGCAGCAGTCTCTTGCTTTCGGTGGATCGGATCGGCGAAAACCTCGGGGCGGTCTTTGCGTGGAACTACTGTCTGGACCGCAAGAATTTGGATCCCTAATCCGGAGCGGTGCGTGCATAACAAGTTTCGTTTACAGACCGATGGCCCCGGTCTGTATGAGTTTACCGGTCAGGTGCGTGACTGGCTTCAGGCCAATGGGGCGGGCAGTGGTCTTTTGACCCTGTTCGTGCGCCACACATCCTGTTCCCTGCTGATCCAGGAAAACGCCGATCCGGATGTGCAGATCGATCTGCAATCCTTTCTGGAGCGTCTCATCCCGGACGCAACCCATCCGTCAATGTCCTATCTGCGCCACACCATGGAAGGCGCAGACGACATGCCTGCCCATATCAAGGCGGCGATCCTGCCCGTATCGCTCAGCATTCCGGTTCAGGCCGGGCGGCCGGTGCTGGGCTCATGGCAGGGGATTTACCTGTTCGAACACCGCCAGGCGCCCCACACGCGGCAAGTGGCGGCGCATTTTCTGGTTCAGGCCTGATCATCCAGAACGAAGGTCACCATCATGTTGACCTTGTATTCAGTGATCTTGCCGTTCTTGACCCAGACGTTCTGTTCCTTGATCCAGGCCCCGGAAATACCGCGCAGGGTTTCCGATGCGCGTTCGATTCCATTGGCCACCGCGTCTTCAAAGCTTTTCGTGGAAGTTGCGGAAATTTCGGTTACCCGTGCAACACTCATGGTTCCTCTCCCCTTTTGTGGATGTCCTTGATGATGGGGCCACGCCGGACGCCGGGCAAGACAATCCGCGCGCCGGCACGATACCCGCTGATCGCCGCCGATTGTTGATTTGAAACCAAGCAGATGCCCCACCATTTGGCGCAGCATGACACAGTATGTGGTAGAGTGGAAAATACACTACACAACGCATGACAGACTCCCTATAGTGGCTGTGGATAAAAGGGGCGCAGACCCCAAAAAGGCAGAAAACATAGGGGATTGGCATGCGCTGTCCGTTTTGCGGCAATATCGACACTCAGGTCAAAGACAGTCGTCCGGCCGAAGATCACGTTTCCATCCGCCGCCGCCGGTTCTGTCCGGCCTGTGGCGGACGGTTCACCACTTATGAGCGCGTGCAATTGCGCGATCTGGTGGTGATCAAGTCCAGCGGCAAACGTGAAGACTTTGACCGGGACAAGCTGGAGCGCTCGATCCGCATCTCGATGCAGAAACGCCCGATTGAACCCGAACGCATCGACCAGATGATCTCGGGCATCGTTCGCCGGTTGGAAAGCATGGGGGAAACCGACATTGCGTCCAACAAGATCGGTGAGATCGTGATGGAGGCGCTGGCGCGGATCGACACCGTGGCCTATGTGCGCTTTGCCAGCGTTTACAAGAATTTCCAGGCGGCTGATGATTTCGAGGATTTTGTCAGCGAATTGCGCCCGCATACCCAGCTGGACGAGTGAGCAACACCGACACACGATTCATGGCGCTGGCCCTGACGCTGGGGCGACGGGGGCAGGGCCGGTGCTGGCCCAACCCGGCCGTCGGCTGCGTCATCGTCAGGGACGGGCGCATTGTCGGGCGTGGTTGGACACGTCCGGGCGGACGCCCCCACGCAGAAACCGAGGCTTTGGCCCAGGCGGGGCAGGCGGCGCGCGGGGCAACCGCCTATGTCACGCTGGAACCCTGTGCTCATCATGGTGAAACCCCCCCGTGTTGCGATGCGCTTATTGCTGCCGGGGTCGCGCGGGTCGTCGCCCCGATCGAAGACAGCGATGCCCGTGTTGCCGGTCAGGGGTTTGCCGCGTTGCGCGACGCCGGGGTCGAGGTCACGACAGGGGTTCTTGCCGATCAGGCCGCCCGTGATCACGCCGGGTTCTTCCTAAAGACCGAACAGGGCCGACCGCTTGTCACGCTCAAGCTGGCCAGTAGCCTGGATGGCCGGATCGCGACAGCCACAGGGCAAAGTAAATGGATCACCGGCCCGCACGCTCGACGCGAGGTGCACGCGCTGCGCGCGCGCCATGACGCGGTCGTGGTCGGGGCCGGAACCGCACGGGCCGACGATCCGTCGCTGACCGTGCGCGATCTCGGGATCAGCGAACAGCCGGTCCGGATTGTGGTCTCGCGCCATCTGGATCTGCCGCTGATGAGCCAATTGGCCCGCAGCGCCAAGGATATCCCGTTGTGGCTTTGCCACGGCAACAGTGCCGATACCGAACGCCTGAGCGCTTGGGAAGGTTTGGGCGCGCGCCTGTTTTCCTGCCAGTTGATCGGCACTCAGGTGGACCCGGCCGATATGCTGCGCCAGCTGGGGCAGGCCGGGCTGACCCGTGTCTTTTGCGAGGGCGGGGGCGCGCTGGCGGCCTCTTTGCTGGCGGCGGATCTGGTTGACGAATTGATGGTTTTCAACGCCGGGCTGGCCATCGGTGCCGAAGGCCTGCCCGCGATTGGCGCCCTGGGGCTGGAGGATCTGAACGCGGCCTCACGGTTCGATCTGGTCGAAACCCGCGCCGTTGGGGCGGACGTGATGCATCATTGGCGGCGGCCTTTGCTCTGAGCACGGATGCGTCAGCGC
Source organism: Arenibacterium sp. CAU 1754 (assembly GCF_054482635.1). Lineage (NCBI taxonomy): Bacteria > Pseudomonadati > Pseudomonadota > Alphaproteobacteria > Rhodobacterales > Paracoccaceae > Arenibacterium > Arenibacterium sp. CAU 1754. Next base: position 938,305 of record NZ_JBTLRG010000001.1, on the reverse strand, counting down.
CACAAGTAGGCATATGTGGCAAACAGCCCCTGCAATTTTGACAGGCTGCGGTTGGCAAGGCCCCGACGGGCCCCCGTGCCGCTGGCCAGACGGTCGACGATCACCTCGACAGGGCAGGGCGATCCGGTCACCGGGTCCATATAGCGCGGATAATCGATCAGGACGGCGTGAACCAGACCGGTCAAACGAGGCCGCGCCGTGCGCCGCTCCGGAATATCCCCAAGATCACGGGTCAGCCCCCATCCGGCATAGAACGGCGCGCCAAATGTGGTAACGGGAACGCCGCGCAACAGCGCCTCGAACCCCAGAAGGGAGGTCATGGTCCAGACCTCCTGCACCTGATCCAACAGGTACGCCGGGTCCGTGTTTGACAGAACTACATCGGCCAGTCCCTCGGGGTCGATTGCCCCCGCACGCAGCCCGGCTTCGACATCCGGGTGGGGTTTGTAAAGGATAACCGCATCCGGGTTTTCGTCGCGTGTCGCGCGCAGCAAATCGAGGTTGCTGTGCACCACGCCAGCCCCTTTCAGGATCGAGGCGTCGTCCTCAACCTGTCCGGGGACAAGAATGCGATGTCCATCCGGCAAGAGCTTCGGCGGCACCCCCTGATTGTACTTGCTCAGGTGATGCGCGTTCAGCGCGGCGATCAGCCGTTCGGCGCGGTGGTCTTGTGCGGGGCGCATTTCCTCGCGCATCTTGATCAGGTGTTCCAACTGGCTGGGCCGCGTCGAATCGTAGTAGATTCCCACATCGTCAGTGACCAACGACAACGGCGGAACCAGGTCCGCTCCCAGGCCCCGTGACCGCAGAAACCCGTCTTCGATGCGCGTCACGACCGTCTGACCATCCTCTGCCTTGCCGGCCCAAATCATGTGCGGCCGGTCCGCGGCGGCCGCGCGGTCCGGATCATCGGTAAAGATCATGCGCTTTTGGCGTCCGAACATATTTTGCAGTGGGCGCCGTTTCCACAGGCGCATACCGCTGGCGATCCAGCCATTGTGGTCCTGCCGCCAGGCGCGGGTCTGCGCCTCGAGATTGTCGAGGACGGTTTCCAGCTCGCAGAGTTCGTCGCGGAACGGATCATACCACAACGGGTATTCGATCATTGCGGCGGCAAACAGCTGTGGGCGCGTCAGGATCCGCTGTCGGCGGGGCACCGGGTATTCGTCCTGCGTCAGGCCCCAACCCGCGTAGAACGGCTGCCCGAATGTCCGGGGCTTGTGCCCGGCGACGATCGCCTCGAACCCCAGTTGCGAGGACACGGTATAGACCCCGACCGCCCCCTCAAGCAGGGCCCAGGGGCTGACCGGGGTGTCCAGAACGGTCACGCGCCGGTTGGCATCCGCCTGTGAATAATACCCCGGACGATAGCCGTTCTGCGTTTCCGGATGGGTCTTGATCACGACCTTGGCACCGGGGTGTTCCTCTTGCGCAAAAACCAGCATTTCGCGAAAGATGACGTCGCTGGCGTTGCTTGCCGTGACCGAGGCATCCCCGCGTGCTTGATCCACAACCAGAACATAGCCCGGATCGGGCAGGGGGGCGTCCGGATCAAAGGCATTGTATTTGCTCAGGTGATGTTCGCGCATCCGGGCCATCGCCTCGCGGGCGCGGTTCAAAAGATGGGTGTCATCCAGCGCGGCGGTGCTCAGGAATTGTTCCAGATCGGATTGCGTGGACGGATCAAAATGCACTCCAGACCGATCAAGGTGCAGACCGACAGGCGGTTCGCCCGCCCGGCCCGGAAACATCGAACGCAGGAACGCGTCTTCGACCCGCAGAACCGGAACCTCACGCTTTTGCGCGATGCTCAGGCCCCGGTGCGCCGTCGGGCTGTTGCCCCAGACGCCAACCATGTCGTTTTCGCCGGGCAGTCCGATCCGCAACCGGTATCCGGCCAGGTACAGCATCCGCCGCAAACGCCGTTCAAACAGAAACCCGCCGTTGTAAACATAAAGCCGGGGGTTTTCGCCCCCGGCTTTTTGCCGATCCGTATCGGTCAACAATGATCAGCTACCTGACAATGTCTTTGCGCTGGCAAAGGGCGTCAGCGCGCCCGAGAACAACGAAATGGTCTTGGCCCACTGGGCATAGGGCGCCTCGGTCACATAGAGCGTGTCTTCGTCGCGAATGACAAAATCACGCGCCATGAACAACCCATTGGGTTCTTTCAGGTTGAGAACGTAGATGAGCCGCTGCGTCCCCGTAAGGTCGTTGCGCCCCAGCACGTCGTTGGCGATATGTGCAGGTTCGTCGCGCAGCACGAACACGCCCGTCGGGTCGGAACTGGTCGCGACCAGTCCGCCGACCTGGGCAATCGCCTCAAGCGCGGACATGTTCTGGGATTCAAACGGCACACGGGCCTGCTGGCTGGTCGCACCAAGGGCAGTAAAGGCGCGCGTATCTTCTTCGACCAGAATGCGGTCGCCGCCACGCAGGGCGATGTCCAGACGCGGGTTGTCATAAAGGTCGTTAAACCAGATCTTGCCGCGCTGACCGCCGCGAATGACGGTGATCTGGGCGATTTCCGGTTCAATCACGACGCCACCGGCCTGCGCCAGCATGGCCGAAAGGGTCCGTGTGGGACGCTCGATCGGGTAGACGCCCTGCGCGCCGACCCCGCCGACCAAAGAAACGGTGGAACCGTCACCGGCGATCCGACGCACTTCGACCTGCGGTTCGGGGGTTTGATCTTCGAGACGGGTGGTGATGATTTCGCGCAATTGGTTGGGCGTATTGCCCGAGGCCCGGACCCGCCCCGCATAGGGCACGAAGATATGGCCGGAACTGTCGACCTGCACTTCTTCCAGAACGGTCGCGTTCCCGGTTTCGCCCGCCAGCAACCCGTCATCGACGTTTTCCCAGATCGTCAGACCCAGAACGTCGCCAGGCCGGATCGTATCGGATGTCAGCCGGGCTGCGGTTTCGAAAGAACTGGAAAAGCCAAGAGCCGGTATAACCGCAGTGGCCCGCGTCACCCGGTCATTCACCGTCACAACATGCGCATTGCCGGCCCGTTGCACGGAGCCAGCGTAGATTTGGCGCTTGTTCGGCCCAACCTGCGGAAGGCCGCATGCCGCCAGAAGGCCAAGTACAGCCATCAGCGCAATGGGCTTTGCCCAGCGATCAGAAGCGGATGTCAATGCTCGGTCTCCTCGACCTGGAATTATTCGTAACCCGGGTATTTTTCCGGCAAGCTACCGGACTGCGCGAAATGAATCCAGTACCCGGACGCATTTCCGTCATGCGGTTTGGGTCAACTGTTGCCGGGGTGCCGCTGTGCCTGTCTTGAGCGCGTCATACGGATCTTGGTCACTCAGCATCATATCGACCACCAGACGCAGCAATTGATGCCGGCCCTTGGCGGAATAATAACCGCCGGGCACCTGGCTGGTTTCAAGAAGAAACCGCCGATAGTCCAGAAAGGCGCGGGTGTCCGGGCGGATTGCTGCGGCAAAAAACTCGTCCAGCGGCTGGTGCGACACGAATTCGGGTTTGTCATAGACGGCACGGCCAAACACCTTGAGCGGGATGCCGCGCCACAGGACCTGCTGTCCGGCGGTTGAGTTCACGGTCACCGCGCTGCGCGCATCGTTCAGCATCCGGGCCAGTTTGCCGCCGCGCACGAAATGCACGCGATCGGCAATACCATGGTGGCGCGCGAGGGCCGCAATTTCACGGCGAAGGGCCACGCGCCCGGTTTCCAATGGATGGGCCTTGATCACCAGGTGGTGGTGTCGCGGAGCACCCCTGGCAAAGTCTTGGATGATGGTGGACAGAAAATCCGTCATCGTGGCAAAGGGCGAATGGGCCTGAAACGAACTGTCATGCTCCAGCTGCAAAAGCGCCAGATGATAGGGAAAGCCGCCATTGCGGATGCGGCGAGTGGCCAGCAGACGTCCCAGCGCGTGCACCGGCATCAATAGCAACCGCCGCAGGTAAAGCTGGAATTCTTCGGTTACGGGCAGGTCGCGATGCGGGCGGAAATTGCGATACTGGCGGTTTCGGAACATCAAATGCCAATGATAGAGTGCGCCATAAAAAATATGCTCGCGCATATCCCCCCAATGGGACGGGGGCAGGGGCGCCTCGATATCGGATTGCGCCAGCATCTCTTGCATGTCGGCAACTGACATATCCATCAGTCGTGAATGCCCGTTTGATCCATCCCGCTCATAGGTCACCCAGTAGGGGCGCATGTACCCTTCTTCGAACACATGGATGGTCAGGCCCCGCTCTTTGGCGATTGCGATGGCCTGGGCGTGGATCGGCCGGATGTCGCCGTAAAGGACGATATCGGTGACCTTGCGCTCGCCGATCAGCTTTTCGAATGTCGAAGGCCATTCCTCCGGGCTGCCATGAAAGGGCAGATAGCTCGATTTATCCCGCCAGAAGGCCTGATCGCCCGCGTTAAAGCCCACACGCCAGACCGACACGCCCGCGGCGCGCAACATCCGCCCCAAGGCATTGAAAAACGGGCCATGCGGCCCCTGAAGAAACAAAAAGACCCGGTCAGGTGGGGGTGTCGTCGTCATATCCATACCGTGCTGCCTTATGGCTTTGCATGGTCCTTATCGGGGCTGTTGGGCCAAACTATGGCTGATGGGGATGGTCTGCGCAATATCTGGGGCTTGCCCCGGGTGCACGGCGTCGATACCTCATTGGAAAGGTTGATGAAAGGGGCGCAGACATGTTCACGGGAATTATCACCGATATCGGAACGGTGACCGAACTGGACCAGCAGGGCGATTTGCGCGCGCGCATTTCGACCGGGTATGACACGAAAACCATCGATATCGGGGCCTCGATTGCCAGTGACGGCGTTTGCCTGACGGTGATCGACCTGGGGCCGGATTGGTATGACGTTCAGATCAGTGCCGAAACGGTCGCAAAAACCAACCTATCGGAATGGACCGTCGGAAAACGGGTCAATCTGGAACGCGCGCTCAAGGTCGGGGATGAACTGGGCGGCCATATCGTTTCGGGCCATGTCGATGGTGTGGCCGAGGTGATCGCGGTGCGCGATGAAGGCGACAGCACCCGCGTGACCCTGCGCGCGCCCAGGGAACTGGCGCGTTTTATAGCACCCAAGGGGTCTGTGGCCCTGAATGGCACCTCGTTGACGGTGAATGATGTTGACGGCTGCGATTTCGGGATAAACTTTATTCCCCATACCAAGAACTTCACGACCTGGGGCGACGTGGCCATTGGCGACCACGTGAATTTGGAGATCGATACGCTGGCGCGCTATGTCGCGCGGTTGAACGAGGTGGAATGATGGCGGCAGGCATTGGGCATAACAACGGCCCCACGATGGAGCGGGGGCACAAATGGCGCAGTTATCAATGGCGCCGTGCCCAGCAAAAACTGATGCCCAATACAATGCCCCTGATGATCGTGCGGATGCGTGTGAAGCGCGCCGCCGAACTGGGCCTTGATTACCAGACTTATGCCAGTATCCGTCAGGCCTCGGGGCAGGATATCTTGGGGCTGCTGTTTTCCTCCAATGCGCTACGTATCATCGGCAACGGCGCGCGGATGCCCGATGCTGAGGATCGCGCCTTGCGGGCGATCAAATCCGCCTCGAAACTGTCGCTGGTCCATGCGCCCAACACGCCCCCCGCCGTTTTGCAGGCCAATCCCGTCCTGGACGCGACCGCGGCCGCGCCACGCCTGACCGACAGTTGGAGCGATATGCGTCAACGGCTGGCGGGGTTCATCCGCCACAACCGGTTGCCCGGCAATCAGGTTCTGATCATTGGCGATGCGCCGCTTGAAAACGAATGGACCACCGCCGCCAAGGCCGCCGGGTATCTGCGGGCGGATCAGTATTTCACGCATCAGGCCGTCTGAACGCTGCGTCTCCTTCTCTGGCCAACCCTGTGTCGCTGGGGTATCTGCTGGGCGACACAACGGAAAGTGACGGCCATGAGCTTTGAAACCCCCGGTCCGGTCGAGGCCAACTTGCGCGACGCCATCAGCCCTATCGAAGACATCATCGAAGAGGCCCGCCAGGGCCGCATGTATATTCTGGTCGATCACGAAGACCGGGAAAACGAGGGTGATCTGGTGATCGCGGCCGAATTTGCCGATGCCGCCGCCGTCAATTTCATGGCAACGCAGGGGCGCGGGTTGATCTGTCTGCCGATGACGTCCGAACGTATCGACCGTCTGGGCCTGCCGATGATGGCGGTCAACAACTCGTCCCGTCACGAAACTGCCTTTACCGTTTCGATCGAGGCGCGCGAAGGTGTCAGCACCGGAATTTCCGCACAGGACCGGGCGCTGACGATCGCCACCGCCATTGACGAAAAGAACACGATGGCCAGCCTGGCCACGCCCGGGCACGTTTTTCCGTTGCGCGCGCGGCGCGGCGGCGTTCTGGTGCGCGCGGGCCATACCGAGGCTGCGGTCGATATCTCGCGCTTGGCCGGGCTGCACCCGTCGGGCGTGATCTGCGAGATCATGAAAGACGACGGCACGATGGCCCGTCTGCCCGACCTGGTCGAATTTGCCGCCCAGCACGGGCTGAAAATCGGCACGATTTCGGACCTGATTGCCTATCGCAGCCGCAACGACAATCTGGTCGATGAAACATCGCGCGATACGGTCACGTCGGAATTCGGCGGGGACTGGGAAATGCGCATCTTTACCGACCAGACGCATGGCGTTGAACATGTGGTTCTGATCAAGGGCAACATCACGACCCCGGAACCGGTCCTGACCCGGACACATGCCCTGCACGAGGCGTCGGATGTTTTGGGGCTGGGCCCCAAATCCGCGCGCGAACTGCCCCGGGCCATGGAACTGATCGCCGCCGAGGGGCGGGGCGTTGTGTGCCTGTTCCGCCAGCCACGCCATTCGCTTTATGCGACCGAGGAGGAAGGCCCCCGCACCATCAAGCAAACTGGCCTTGGGGCGCAGATTCTGTCCAAGCTGGGGCTGAATGAACTGGTGCTTTTGACGGATTCACCCGAAACCCGTTATGTCGGTCTCGAGGCCTATGGCCTGACCATCTCGGGCACCCGCCCGATCCTGAAGGAGGCTTGAATGGCCCAGAGCGAAACGCATTACACACCGCCGCGGGCAGAGTTTGATAAGCCGGTCAAACTGTTGATCGTGGTCGCCCCGTATTACAGGGACATCGCCGACGATCTGGTGGCCGGCGCCAAGGCCGAGATCGAGGCCGCAGGCGGAACATGGGACCTGGTCGAGGTGCCCGGAGCGCTTGAGGTTCCCACCGCCATCGCCATCGCGGATCGCACGTCGAATTTTGATGGGTTCGTCGCACTTGGCTGTGTCATTCGGGGGGAAACCACGCACTACGAAACGGTCTGCAACGACAGCAGCCGCGCCATTCAGCTGATGGGGCTGAACGGGCTGTGCATCGGCAACGGTATCCTGACCGTCGAGAATCGCGAACAGGCCGAAGTCCGCGCCGAACCGGGCGGTCAGAACAAAGGCGGTGGCGCGGCCGCGGCGGCCTTGCATCTGATTGCGCTCACCCGTAAGTGGGGCGCCCAGGGCAAGGGAATCGGGTTCAAACCCCCGTCCGAGTCCTATCTCCTCGCAGGCGATGATGACGGAACCCGAACGGTATGACCACTTCGCAATCGGCCCCTTCAGGCAATCAGAAACGCAAGATGAAATCGGCCGCGCGGCTTTATGCCGTGCAGGCGCTGTTTCAGATGGAACACTCGGGTCAGAGCAGCCGCCAGGTGATTGCCGAGTTTCTCGATCATCGCTTTGGTGCGACCTATGAAGGCGATGAAATGATCGAGGGCGATGTCGATCTGTTTTCCAAACTGATCGAGGACGCGGTGAATTATCAGGCGCCGATCGACCAGATGACCGATCGCGCCCTTGTGGCGAAATGGCCGATCGCGCGCATCGACCCCACCCTGCGCGGCCTGTTTCGCGCCGCCGGGGCCGAGCTGACCCAGACCACGACTCCGCCCAAGGTCATCATTTCGGAATATGTCGACGTGGCACGCGCCTTTTTTCCCGAGGGGCGGGAGCCAAAATTCGTCAATGCCGTGCTCGACCACATGGCACGTGAGGCGCGCCCCGAAGCGTTCTGACAATCGCGGGTGTGAACTGGCGACCTGCGCCCCTGTAAATCTGCCTGATTTTGTGTCGGTTCCGGCGGATTTCCACGCAGCCAAGCGGCAATGCGCCGCGATTTTCGGTTTTCCCCTTCCATGTCACTGGCGATGTCTTACTTTAAAGGGGAAGACGCGCTCAACCTGACCGGAGACCCGTCATGCCAAAACTGATCAGCCTTTATATCCGCAACGTGATTATCGGGTTCGGCATTGCCGCCGTATTCGTTGGCATTCTGCTGTGGTTCGACGTTCAGAACCTGCGGTCGCTGATCGTGGGGTCCGATGCGGGGCTGTTGGCCTTGTTCATGCTGTGGTTCATGAATGGGATCGTTTTTGCCGGCGTGCAATTCGCCTGGGCGATCATGTCCCTTGCGAAACGTGAGGACGACAACCGTCACGGCGGCTCGCCGCTGGTGCACGAATTCCGCCCCATCCCTGTTCCTGCCGAGAAAAAACAGAACCACCTGTAAGGGCGGTTCAAGCGGCGGGACCACCAGTCAACCGTGCGGTTCTGATTCCCGAGGACCTGTATATACAGGTGGGCGCCAGGTAAACGGACCAGGGTCCGAACAGAGCCAGCTCCCTCGGATTTGCTTAAGGCCACCGGAATGCAACCGTGCACAAGAAGGGCAGAACCCGCCACCCCCTGACATAGGGCGATGCCGACCCCGGCACAAGGGCGACGCCGCCATGCGCCTCCGATATATTTCCTGAGTGATGACAGCGCCCGATGTTTGGCGAATGGACGTGTCGTTCACAGAGAGGTCTTGAAAAATGTTCACGTATTGTTCATGCTTTCAGGCATGAGCGATCTGAGCCTTACATCCCTTGCCCCCGGCCAGTTGCTGGCGCGCGGCGTCACCCGGCTGCTGCACAGTCACGGCTTTGTGTCGGTCGAGGAATTCGTGCCGACCCGGGGGCTCAGGGTTGATGTGATGGGGCTGGGGCCCAAGGGTGAAATCTGGGTGATCGAATGCAAATCCAGCCGCGCCGATTTTCAGAGCGACTGCAAATGGCAGGGGTATCTGGAATGGTGTGATCGCTATTTCTGGGCGGTCGATCAGGATTTCCCGACCGATCTGTTGCCGCATGAAACGGGGTTGATCATCGCCGATTCCTATGACGGTGAAATCATCCGCATGGCGCCCGAGGAAAAACTCGCCGCGCCCCGCCGAAAGGTCATGATCCAGAAATTTGCAGCCCACGCCGCGCGGCGCCTGCAGGCCCTGCGCGATCCCGGATTCAGCGTTTGACGCTGCGCGCTGCCTTGGCTGCGGCGCGAATTTCGTCCGCGATTTCCTCGGCTTCCTCGGGGTCGAAATCCATCGGTACTTCGATTCCCTGAGACTCGATATATATCCGCACCATGCCCTTGTCGGTCGGGCCGATCTGCATGTTTGCCTCGATGTCGCGTTCGCTGTTGATACCCATTTCGGTACTCCGCCAAAGAAGACTTCTGCTAGCTTGGGGCGTCCCGAGAATCAAGCGTGCTCTGTGCTTGGTGTGTCAACCGGGCAGGGGGCGTTCGTGTCTCGACCCGGAAATCGTCAACGGCCGGTTCCCTGCCCGGGCCAAACAAAGGACCGGATTGATATTTAACCCCCTTGCATTCATAGTGTGTGTTGTCTAAATCGCACCCCAGTGCCGCCTTAGCTCAGTTGGTTAGAGCGCTTGATTGTGGATCAAGAGGTCCCCCGTTCGAGCCGGGGAGGTGGTACCACCCACACTTCTGGCAGTGAAACGATTGGCGGCGTCGCTGTGTTTTGCAGTGCCCATACAACGCTGCCGAGATTTCCCAGATAATCAAACGCCCCTAAGTTGACTCTATATAGCGTCAGGTGTAGTTTGTGACACGACGCGTAAGCGTAACGAGTGACTTGTTTTACATTTGAGGAAAGACGCGGGGGTCCGATGTTTGGGGACGCCTGCACGGTGCTACAAAGACTGCGCGGAAGCACCTTTGGGAGTCAGGGGCTGGTCACCACGATGTCCTGAATCTGTTTCCCGGTCCGGCGATCAAAGATCAATATCCGACGCCCGTTGTTGACGACCACGCCATACCATCGCTCGGTCATGGTGAATGCGTCGGCTTTTTCGCCGTCAGGCAGGGTGATGGAGTCGGGAACGACAGGTGCCGATGACGAGAAACGCATGACAAGCAGGGTGACGACAACCAAAAGCCCCAAAATCATCACGGAGGTCAGAACGGTAACCAACCGGCGCAAAAAGCGCAGGTTGGCCGGTTCTTCGATTGGTTCATAAGGATCGGTCATGCCCGCCCGGTTCATTTGCCATCGCGGAAACCCGCAGTCGCGTCTTGATACGGCGCTTTTGCAGGATGCGCCAGTTCAAGCGCGGCCGGGGACGGCGACGGGGCGTTTCACCCCGCCGCGGCTTCGGTTTCGGAAAATATATTGGTCACTTCCGGCTCCGGCTCGGTCCGTCCGTTCAGATTTTCGCGGATCGAAGCATATTCGATCACGTTGAGCCGGCGTGCTGGGGTGGTCGCGTTTCGTATGCGGCGCGGTTCGACCCGCTCGGTCGGATGAATGCGGCGGTTCTTGCGGAACAACCGCAACAGGGCGCTATCGGACAGGCCTTGGCGTGTCATGCCGCCATAAAGCAGCAGCAAAACGCTCACCATGACCACATCGCTCCACAGGGCCTCTGGCGATGCCATGCCTTTGGCAAAGATGTTTTCGGCCACGGATGACGACAAAACCAGCAGTGCCAGATAGAGACAGGAGAACCGCAGGAACAAGCCGAAAAAGATGAACAGGCTGGTTCCGGCCATGATCGAAACCCCCAGTATTTCGGCCAGATCGTTGCCGAGCCAGCCCTGGAATATGTAGCCCGGTGTGAGCCCATCGATCTGCCCAAGGCTGATTGCGATGAAGTAGGACGAGATGATCAGTCGGATCATGGCAAGCGAAAGCTTGTCAAACATTGGTCGGTTCATGCCACGTTTTTTCATGGTTATCCTCAGGTTAACTGGGTCAACTAACATGCAGGGCACTGGTAAACTTGGCGAGACGCCTGAAACAAAGGCGATTCGTGTCGGTATCCAGAAAAATTAACCACAACCTTTGGTGGTTTTTGGACCAAAATGAGGCAACTCAGGGTGGGCTCGCCATTTTCCACGATCTCCCTGAATTGGCGCTCGGCGGATCATATTCCGTCCCGACTCGGCGTTCCGGCGAGGGCCAGTTAAGGCCTCCGGGATGAGAAACGGATGACAAACCGGGCGACACTCACTAAAAGCCCGCAAGCCACATCCGCCGCCTTACCTTGGTTGCGCCGGTTTTTTCATTGAGGTTCCGTCATGCCCGTCCGTCAGGTTGAATTCACGATCGCGGAAAACCCGCCCGCGCGCCTGGACAAGGCGCTGGCGCGGGATGTGCCTCTTGATGCCTCCTTGTCGCGCACCCGTCTGGCTCGCCTAATCGAAACGGGTGCGGTTTCGGTTGATGGCGGCGTGGTCACGGATGCCAAGGCGCGGGTAGCCGAGGGCGCGTCCGTCAAAATCGTGATCGATGCCCCGGAAGAGAGCCACATTGGCCCCGAAGAGATACCGCTTGAGGTGGTGTTCGAGGACGATGATCTGATCGTTGTGAACAAACCGGCCGGAATGGTTGTGCACCCGGCCCCCGGCGCGCCGTCAGGCACATTGGTCAATGCACTGCTGCATCATTGCGGCGCCGACCTGTCCGGAGTGGGGGGCGTCAAACGCCCCGGAATCGTGCATCGCATCGACAAGGATACCAGCGGCCTGCTGGTGGTCGCCAAAACGGATGCCGCCCATCAGGGCCTGGCCGCCCAGTTCGAGGCGCACACGGTCGAGCGGTCCTATCGTGCGTTGTGCTACGGGGTGCCCGACGCCAATGACCCCCGTCTGCGCGGGATCAAGGGCACCAGTTTTGAACCCGGCAATATCCTGCGCCTGACCACGCAACTGGCCCGCCACAAGACCGATCGCCAGAAACAGGCGGTCCTGTTTCACGGCGGGCGCCATGCGGTGACGCGGGTGCGCGTGATCGACCGGTTCGGAACGCCGCCCGTTGTTGCGATGGTGGAATGCTGGCTGGAAACTGGGCGCACCCATCAGATCCGCGTGCACATGGCCCACGCGGGCCATGGGCTGATCGGGGACCCGGTCTATGGGGGCAAGCGGAAATTGCCGCTGCGGGCGCTGAGCGGGGCGGCAACCGAGGCCATTCGGAGTTTTCCGCGTCAGGCGCTGCATGCCGCGATTTTGGGCTTTGAGCACCCGATAAGCCGAGAAAATATGCGTTTCAGCGCCCCTTTGCCGCAGGATATGGTTGATTTGATTGATACTTTGTCGAAACCGGCGGAATAATCGATCCTGTCATGAACAGCACATGCGCGTGAATGCACCACAACATCTCTTTCGTAATCGAATATTAAATCTCATATTGCAGCAGCACCCTTGAAAAGGGCAGAATACGTGCCCATATGCATGTTAAGCCCTTAAACATTGGGAGGGGACAGATACATGGCAAACTATGCAAATCTGCCGGCACCGACGCCCGAAGGCGGTCTGAACCGGTACATGCAGGAAATTCGCAAATTCCCGCTTTTGGAGCCGGAAGAAGAATACATGCTGGCCAAGCGCTGGGTCGAGGAACAAGATACAGAAGCCGCGCACAAGATGGTCACGTCACACCTGCGTCTCGCGGCGAAAATAGCCATGGGATATCGCGGCTATGGATTGCCGCAGGCCGAGGTGATTTCCGAGGCGAACGTGGGCCTGATGCAGGCCGTCAAACGGTTTGACCCGGAAAAAGGGTTCCGTCTGGCGACCTATGCAATGTGGTGGATCCGCGCCAGCATCCAGGAATACATCCTGCGCAGCTGGTCGTTGGTGAAACTGGGCACCACGAGCGCGCAAAAGAAACTGTTCTTCAACCTGCGCAAAGCCAAGGCCAAGATCGGTGCGCTGGAAGACGGTGACATGCACCCGGACAACGTCAAACGGATCGCAACCGATCTGGGCGTGACCGAGGCCGAGGTAATCAGCATGAACCGCCGCATGTCGGGGGGCGATGCGTCGCTAAACGCGACCGTCGGCTCCGAAGGCGAGGGGACCATGCAATGGCAGGACTGGCTGGAAGACGAAGATGCCGACCAGGCCAGCGATTACGAGGCCCGCGACGAACTTGAGGCGCGCCGGGAATTGCTGGCGCAGGCGCTGGACGTCCTGAATGACCGCGAAAAGGACATTCTGACCCAACGGCGCCTGTCCGAGGAAACCGTCACGCTTGAGGACCTGAGCGGAGAGTACGGCGTCAGCCGCGAACGTATCCGCCAGATCGAAGTGCGGGCATTCGAAAAGCTGCAGAAGAAAATGCGCGATCTTGCCCGCGAAAAGGGAATGATGGCCACCGCGTAACCGCATGGGACCGGTCCAAATTCGAAGCCCCGCCTGCTTGTCAGGCGGGGTTTTTTGTCGGACCAGCTTCATTGTTTGCACGTTGGCGCAGTCCGCGAAATTCAGAGCGTGGTAAACTCACACCGATGTGCTTTATTTCGTTGAACTCAGACTTTTCGATTTGCCGCAAAAACGCCTGACTTTTTGACCAGATTGAAACCGGACAGGTCGTTTTGGTTGTGGTGTCATGTTGAACAAATTGCTCAAACTGATGTGGATTTTTGGAATTTGTCTCTTTCTTTATGCAATTGGTATGGCGTCCATCCCGCAGGATGACGGCAGGCCAAGTCCTCTGACCATTCTGGTTTCGTCACTTTTTGATGGCCTGTCCCTGATCACCTCGGACGAGGAGATCTTGATGGGACATCGCACATTTGACGGCAGTGTGCGGTTCGGGCGCCTGTCGTTTCACGGAACTGCATTCACATTTACTGACCGGGATGATCCCAAAACCTTCGTGCCCTACAGCTTTGCCTTTGACAAAAACCGCTTCACACCCGTGCCAAGGGTCAACAGATTGGGCAAATTTTATGAAAAGTATAACGCAGGCGACCTGCCCATCAAATCCGGCGTTGATTTGGAATCTTGCGTTGAACCCCGGCGCGAAACTATCGCGACGGGCGACGGTCTCAGCCTGATCAATCCAATGCTCTGCCGTATCCAGGCATCCTTGCCAAATGCGCCCGATGGAATGATCGGCGTGGTTTTCCCCGCCGACAACGAAACGCCTCTTGCCGACGGTGACGCAACATGCCGGTCAGAATTTGCGCATTGGCGCACCTTGTCGGGATACGAAGATGCGTCGATCGTGCTGTGTGCAATTGTGGATCGGCCCTTTGATCCGGATGCGTACAGGCCACAGGATTGGATGGATGTCATTTTTTATCAGCAATACGCTGGAAAACTCTACAATATGCGTGCGGATACCCGGAATTTTCAGCGCATAAACTGACCTTTCAGTGGATGGCCACCCAGCCCGGATTATAGAATTCGGGCGCGTGGCACCTTCACTCAAAGAACGTCACCGTTTAATTCCGATCGGTCAGGCATGCACGCCGCTTTGTCGGTCGCCCGTTGATGTGCGGTGATTTTGTCAATTCAGCCTTTCACGCAGAACGCGCAGCATGTTTTCCCCCATGACCTTGCGGATCTGCACCTCACTGAGACCAGACTCAAGCAGGGCATGAGTCAGCGCAGGCAGTTCGGCCGTATCAAAACCCGTCTCGACCGAGCCGTCGAAATCCGACCCAAGCGAGACGTGATCCTCGCCCACCTCGGCAATCGCGGCCTTGATCATCTTGGCGATACCCGCCGGTGTGATCTCATCGCAGGCGACTTCGGCCCAGTACCCCATGCCGATCACCCCGCCGGTGGCGGCAATCGCCTGCATCAGATCATCGGGAAAATTGCGTTTCACCGGGCAATGGGCGTGAATGCCCGTATGGCTTACGACGATGGGCATATCGGTGATGTCCAGAACGTCCCAGGCCACCTGGGGGCTGGAATGGGCCACGTCCAGAACCATGCCGCGCTTTTCGATCTGCGCCACGACGGTGCGGCCGAATTCGGTAAGGCCGTGATTGCCCTCGCCGTGAAGGGACCCGCCCAGTTCATTGTCGAAAAAATGCTGCAATCCGATGACGCGATGCCCGGCGGCTTCGATGGCGTCGAGGTTGCCCAGATCGCCCTCAAGGGGATGGGCCCCTTCGATGCCCAGAATGGCCCCAACCAGCGTCTGGCCATTGGCCCGCGCCTGCAACACGGCCTCCAGATCAGCGCGCGTTCGGATGATCCTGAGCGTGTCGGGAATGGCCTGTTCAACCCTGTGCAGTCTTTCCGATTGATAGAGCGCCCGTTCCAGCAGGCTGTCCCAGGTCCGCATCGGCCACAACTGCCCCACCGCCAGCAAGGTGATGTTATCCGTCGTCTCGGCCGAGTTCTGATCATAGTTCTGCCCGGCCGGGCTTTTGGTGACGGCGGTAAAGACTTGAAGGGCCACGCCGCCTTCGACCAAGCGGGGAATATCGACCTGGCCATAACTGCCGCGTTTGGCCAGGTTCCTGTTCCACAACAGGCTATCGGCATGCCAGTCGCCAACGGTCAGGCTGTCGTGCAGGGCCTGTGCCTCGGCGCTGACAGGATAGGGGGCGTGTTCGATCACTTTGTTGCGCCCGCGTTCGACATATCCCGGCGCAAAGAACAGGAACGCCCCGACTGCCACGAGCACCAGCATCACGAGCCGGCCCAGCCATTTGACTAATCTGCGCATCTCATCCTCCCCGCTGAAATGATTGAAGGCAGGCTAAGCGTGTTGGGTAGAAACGCAATGGTGACGCGACGCTATATGCGCCAGTGTGGGACCGAGCAATCAGAATAGGAAACGGACATGACACTGCGATGGGGAATTCTGGGGGCGTCGAATTTCGCGCTGAAGCACATGGGGCCGGCCATTCACAGGGCGCGCGGCGCGAACCTTACCGCCCTGGCGACATCGAACACGGACAAGGCCGCGCCATTCTTGGAGTTTTGTTCCGACCTGATGGTGCATTCCACATACGAGGATCTCCTCGCTGATCCGGATGTCGATGCGGTTTACATCCCGCTGCCCAACCATCTGCATGTTGAGTGGTCGCGCCGCACGCTGGAGGCGGGCAAACACGTGCTGTGCGAAAAGCCGATGACCCTGCAGGCGGGCGAATTTGATGATTTGATTGCCCTGCGCGACCAGACCGGCCTTTTGGCGGCCGAGGCGTTCATGATCGTGCACCACCCGCAATGGCACTGGGCCAAACAGCTGATCGACGAGGGGCACATTGGCACGCTGGTCCATGTTACCGGCGCGTTCAGCTATGACAATCGCACCGATACGCAGAATATCCGCAACCTTCCCGAAACCGGGGGCGGGGGGCTGCGCGATATCGGGGTCTATACCATCGGGTCTGCCCGCTATGTCACGGGGGCCGAGCTGTCGGTGAGTTCTGCCCGCACGCGGATGGAAAACGATGTGGATGTTTTCGCCGAGGTCACGGGGCACATCGGTGCAGCGACATATTCCTGCTATGTGTCGACCCGGATGCACGCGCATCAGGAAATGGTGTTTCACGGGGAAAAGGGGCTGATCCGCCTCGTTACGCCCTTCAATGCCGGTGTCTTTGGGCAGGCGCGTGTCGAATTGCACCGTGGCGGGCTTGAGACGCGCAGCAAGCGGTTTCCGTCGGACAATCACTATGTCCACCAGGTCGAGGCCTTTGGCCATAGCGTTGAAACCGGCGCGCCCTATGCCTGTCCGCTGGAATTTTCGCGCGGAACGCAGGTGGCGATCGATCAGGTGTTTGCGCTGGCCACCGGACTTTGACGAAATGCTTGGGTGGGTTATGATCCGTCTACCAAACGGAGGATGCCATGGCAGGCGGATGGGCGCGCGACGGCGCGGTGAACGAACAGATCGAAGCCTCGGTTCAGGATGAACTGGCCCGCCTCAAGGCCCGCAAGGGCCCGTCGGGCGAAAGCCTGACCCATTGCGCCGACTGTGAGGAGCCGATCCCCGAGGCAAGACGCAAGGCGATCCCGGGCGTGAAGCTGTGCATCGACTGCCAACAGGACCGCGACAGCAGTTTCAAGGCCCGCGGCGGCATCAACCGGCGGGGGTCAAAGGACAGTCAGTTGAAGTGAGGCTGGGATTGCTGCGGAACGACCGGTTTGAGCCCATACCTACCGGCTTCGCTGTTGCAGCATGTTGCTTATGCCGCAATTTGCCAGCAGCATTTGCGGCCTAAGTCGGCCATTGAACTGCGCATACGGCACAGCTGTCAGTTTTCCCGGAGCGGTCATTCGCCGCATCACATCAAACGAGTGCGCACGAAACAGCCCAAAGCCACTCATCCCAACACATCTCGCCAGGAATGCTTGGGCAAGAAGCCGACTAACTCCTTGGCTTTCTTGTTTGAATAGAACGTCTCGTCCGCGCCCATCTCACCTCGAACCTCAACACCCTGATAAAACCGCTCAATCACCTTGTCTGAAGTGATTCCAACTGACATGTCGTCATTCGAGACATTGAACACCTCATAGCCCAGACCGCCAGTCTTCAAGCAACAATCCACCATATGCCCTAGATCGCGCGCATCGATATAGGCGAATATGTTGCGGCGACGCAGTGCCGGATTCTCCATGAAGGCCGGGAACATCTTGGCATACTCGTCCGGTTCGATAACATTGTTGATCCGCAACCCATAGATGTCCGTACCACTCCGCGCCTGAAAAGACTTGGCAGTCATTTCGTTGCAGACCTTGGACATTGCGTAACTGTCATGCGGCACCGTCGGGTGGGTCTCATCAATTGGCACGAAATGCGGTTTGAGTTCCCCATCGGCAAAGCAAACGGCATAGGTCGTTTCGGAGCTCGCGAAAATGACCTTCGGAATTCCGAGTTTCACTGCGGCCTCGATCACGTTGTAGGTGGTCACGGTGTTCTGCCGAAAACACTCCCCATCGGTACCGATCATGACACGCGGGATGGCAGCGAAATGCACAACGGCGTCGTAAGTTGGAACGCCCGTGCCCTCGTCCAGCTCTGCGCCTTCCGTGAACTGGGACATGGCTCCAATCACTTGGCCCGCGTCGCACAGGTCGATCAATAGCTCAGAGCAGTCCAGCCCTGAGGGTACCAGATCGACATTCGTCACACGATGGCCGCAGGCTTGCAAATGCCGAATGGCCCATTTGCCCGCCTTGCCGCTTCCGCCTGTAAAGAAAACCCGCATTATACCCTCCGATATTCAGCAACGTGGTGCCCTTCGTATCAATCCTAATGATGAACGACCAACAGATTGCAGGATAAGGCCACAAATTGACGGTCACGCTTGTTTAGGTGTTCTTTTGGGATCAGGGCCGACCTTGCATGCAGCGCAACGACGAAGGCAGGCACGGACGATCTCCCAACGAAGGATGGGGGCATACCTGCCATTCACGGTGATTCACCAAGTCGAGACGCGGATTTTGGATTATGGCCAGTCAAACACAGGGACATTGTCCTTGCCGCCTCGTCCCAAAATTCACGGGCCCAGGGTCTGCAAATCCAGGAGCATACAAATCGTCAGGCCATTTCAGATGAATTTCTGTCAGTTCCGCAACCGGATGCGCTATCTAGTGGCTGTTTTGCAAATTGCACGATGGATGGTTAGAAACGCAGCGAGGCAGGCTAGAACGCGCCGTTTGGTGCAAAAAGGTCTGTGCGCCAACGAATTGGCCGTTGCTGCGATGCAGCACCTTGTCCATTGTACTGTCAAGGAGAGCCTTCATGTCAATCACCGCAAGCATCTACCATCTGACGCATTACAAATACGACAGACCGGTCACTTTGGGCCCGCAGTCGATCCGCCTGCGCCCAGCCCCGCATTCGCGGACGCGCGTCATATCGCACAGCCTTACGGTGTCGCCCGCAGGCCATTTCGTGAACCATCAACAAGATCCCTACGGCAACTGGCTGGCGCGGTTCGTGTTTCCCGAACCTGTGCGCGAATTCAAGATCGAGGTGGATCTGGTCGCAGACATGTCTGTCTACAACCCGTTTGATTTCTTTGTCGAAGACAGCGCCAAGGACTATCCCTTTCGCTACGATGATGACATCGCCCCGGACCTGAGCATCTATTTGCAACGCGATCCCGTGAAGCCGCGGCTTGAGGCGTTCCTTGTATCCGTGTCGCGCGAACCGATGGTCACGATTGACTTCCTTGTCGGGTTGAACATGCGTCTGGCGAAAGAAATCACGTATGAAATCCGCATGGAGCCAGGGGTTCAGACCGCTGAAACCACCCTGGAACGCGCTGCCGGGTCTTGCCGCGATTCCAGCTGGTTGCTGGTGCAGGTGCTGCGCAACCTCGGGATCGCTGCGCGTTTTGTTTCAGGCTATCTGATCCAGCTCAAACCAGATCTTGTGGCACTGGATGGTCCTGCCGGGACGGACAAGGATTTCACCGATCTGCACGCTTGGGTCGAGGTTTATTTGCCCGGCGCGGGCTGGGTCGGACTTGATCCCACATCCGGATTGTTGGCGGGTGAAAGCCATATACCGCTGGCGGCCACCCCGCATTACCGCCACGCGGCCCCGATTTCCGGCGTGGCAAGTGTTGCCGATGTTGAGTTTGCCTTCGACATGCAGGTGACGCGCACGGCAGAACATCCGCGCATCACCAAACCCTTTTCGGATGAGGCGTGGGAGACGCTGAACACCCTCGGCCATGCCGTGGACAAGCGCCTTGAGGCGGCTGACGTGCGCCTGACCATGGGCGGTGAGCCGACCTTTGTATCGATCGATGATTTCGAGAGTGCCGAGTGGAATTCGGATGCCGTCGGCCCGACCAAGCGCGGGCTGGCTGACAAGCTGCTGCGCCGCTTGCAGGATAAGTTTTCCACCGGGGGGCTCCTGCATTACGGTCAAGGCAAGTGGTATCCGGGCGAGACGCTGCCGCGCTGGACATTCTCGCTGTACTGGCGCAAGGACGGTCACCCCATCTGGAACAATCCCGATCTGCTTGCACAGGAAGACACAAACGAAGATGTCGGCCCGGACGACGCCCAAGCCCTTTTGACGGCCATCGCGGCCCGTCTTGAGGTGCCGACGCAGAACGTTTTGCCCGCCTTTGAAGACCCCGCCGAATGGATCATCAAGGAAGGCAATCTGCCTGCCAATGTGACGCCCGAAAACTCCAAACTGGCAGATCCCGAAGAACGCACGCGTATCGCCAGAGTGTTCGAGCGCGGCCTTACGACCCCGGCGGGCTATGTGTTGCCAGTGCAACGCTGGCAGGCGCGTGCGTCAAGTCGGTGGATGTCCGAAGTCTGGGACTTGCGCCGGGGCAAGGTGTTTCTGGTGGCCGGAGACAGCCCTGTCGGCTACCGCCTACCGCTTGGCACGTTGCCGCATGTACCCAAAAGCGACCTTCTCTTCATTACCCCGCAAGACCCGACCGAACCACGCGCGCCTTTGTCCCCGCCCGTACCCCCGGACGTCGCACCGGAACAGCCGGTCGCACAACGGACCCAAGGCAGTGCCGGGCAGGCACAAGTTGAACAGATCCTTGGCGATCTCAGTGGGCGGGTGCGCACGGCCATCTCGGTCGAGCCGCGCGATGGGCGCCTGTGCGTCTTCTTGCCCCCCGTGGAAACGCTTGAAGACTATCTTGAGCTGATCGCCGCCGTCGAGGCCGCCGCCACATCCACCGGGCGCAAGGTGCTGATCGAAGGCTATGCACCACCCCATGACCCTCGCGTCGAAGTGATGCGCATCGCCCCGGATCCCGGCGTGATCGAGGTGAACATCCACCCGGCTGCCAGCTGGGGGGCCTGTGTCGACACGACCCAAACCGTCTATGAAGAGGCGCGGCAATGCCGTCTTGGCACCGACAAATTCATGACGGATGGCCGACACACCGGCACGGGCGGCGGCAATCACGTGGTTGTGGGCGGGGCCACACCTGCGGACAGCCCGTTCCTGCGACGCCCCGATCTGCTCAAAAGCCTGATCCTGTTCTGGCAGCGCCATCCCAGCCTGTCCTATCTGTTTGCGGGCACTTTTGTCGGCCCGACATCCCAAGCGCCGCGCATCGACGAGGCGCGCCATGACGGTCTTTACGAGCTTGAGATCGCGTTGGACCAGATCTGGCCGCCCGGTGATGACACGCCCCCGCCACCGTGGCTGACCGACCGTCTGCTGCGCAACGCGCTGATTGATGTGACCGGTAACACCCACCGCACCGAGATTTGCATCGACAAGTTGTTCTCGCCCGATGGACCGACCGGGCGACTGGGCCTTGTGGAATTCCGCGGTTTCGAGATGCCGCCAAACCCGCGCATGAGCCTTGCGCAACAATTGCTGCTGCGGGCGATCATCGCGCGCTGTTGGGAGGCCCCGATCAGTGGTAATCTGACACGCTGGGGCACGACGTTGCATGACCGGTTCATGCTGCCCGCCTTCATCTGGGAGGACTTTCTCGAAGTGCTCGCCGACTTGCGCTCCCACGGAATGGCATTTGATCCCGACTGGTTCAAGGCACAGGCCGAGTTCCGCTTTCCCTTCTGCGGAGAGGTCACCTATGAGGGCATAACGCTGGAATTGCGCCAAGCGCTCGAGCCGTGGCATGTGATGGGGGAAACTGGCGCAATCGGTGGCACTGTACGCTATACCGACAGCTCGTCCGAGAGGCTTCAGGTGACACTGACGGGGGCCAATCCGGATCGCTATACGGTCACAGCCAATCGGCGCTGCGTCCCGCTGACACCCACCGCGACCAATGGGACGCGGGTTGGAGGTGTGCGCTACAAAGCTTGGAAACCGGCTATGTCGCTGCATCCGGTGCTTGAAGTCGACGCGCCGCTGACATTTGATATCTTTGACACGTGGACGGGCAAGTCGCTGGGTGGGTGCCGCTATCATGTGGCGCACCCCGGCGGGCGCAATTTTGATACCTTTCCCGTGAACGGCAACGAGGCAGAGGCGCGGCGATTGAGCAGGTTTGAGAAAATGGGACACAGTGCGGGAAGCGTGCCGCCCACGCCCGAGCGGCCACACCCCGAATTCCCGATGACACTGGACTTGCGCCGCAGGGCGGGCTTGTAGCAGATGCAAACACCGCAGCCTTCAACTGCCAGCCAGACCAGGCACCCGTTGCTTGCGGCTTACAACGTTCAGGGTGCGACGCATAACGACGAAATGCTGCTCCCGGACGGGACGGTCAAACCAGTCTGGGTGCCTTTCTTTGAGCACCTCAGCCGACTGTCTCCCGAAGAACTGGCACTGCGCTTTTCGCGCGGTGATCAGTATTTGCGCGATGCCGGGGTACTGTTCCGCCAATATGATGAAACCTTGTCTACCGAACGGGAATGGCCGCTCAGCCACATCCCGGTGATCATCGGCGAAGACGAATGGCAGGTCATTTCCGACGGGTTGATCGAGCGGGCGGACCTACTGGAATACATATTGCGGGATTTCTACGGCGATAACACCCTTGTCGAATCTGGCCAGTTGCCCGCAAAGCTGTTGAGCCAAAACCCGGCATGGCTGCGCCCGATGGTCGGGGTCGGCAAAGATGGCGAGCATCTTCTGAACACGCTGTCTTTCGAGATCGGGCGTGGGCCGGATGGGAAATGGTGGGTGATCAGCGATCTTATCGAGGCGCCCTCGACGGCGGGGTTTGCAATCGAGAACCGTATTGCAATGACTCGAGTGTTTCCGAACTTCTTTAAAGGCGCGAATATCCAAAGGCTGGCCGGGTACTTTCAGGAATTTCAGCAAAGACTGATGGACATCAAGGGGCGAACCTCGGGCGAGGTCGCGTTGCTGTCGCCAGGTCCGATGAACCAAAACTATGCCGAACATTCCTATATGGCGCGCTATCTGGGCCTTCTGCTGGTCGAAGGCGAAGACCTGATTGTGCAGGACGGCAAGGCCATGGTGCGCACAGTGGCGGGGTTGAAACCCGTCAGCCTGTTGTGGAACCGCTTGCCAAGCGCGATGTTTGACCCTTTGGAGTTGGATTCATCGTCGATGTTGGGCGCGGCGGGTCTGGTCGAGGCGATCCGCACCGGCGCGCTCAGAACGGTGAACATGGTCGGTGCCGGCGTGCTGGAAACGCGCGCGCTCATGGCGTTTTTCCCGAAAATTGCACGCACGCATCTGGGACGGGGGCTGGCCCTGCCCAACATCGCGACATGGTGGTGTGGGCAGGACAGTCAGCGTGACCATGTGATCGCCAACAGCGCGCGGATGGTGGTGGGAGATGCGTTTTCGACCGTACCGCTGATGGCCGACCCTCACACGACGGCATTTGGTGATCTGGGCGACGGGCCACATGCGCAGCAACTGGCGGATCTGCTCAAAAGCAACGGGCACAGACTTGTCGGGCAAGAGGCCGTGACATTGTCGACCACACCGGTTTGGGAAGACAACCGGCTGGTTGCGCGGCCCATGTGTATCCGCATCTCGATGGGGCGCACCGAAGAGGGGTGGGCCGTGATGCCCGGAGGGTATGCGCGCATCAGCGCGGGCGACGATGCCAAGGCTCTCGCCATGCAGCGCGGTGGCAAGGTGGCGGATGTCTGGGTGAAAAGCCAAAGACAGGTCAAGACACCAACTCTGTTGTCGGTGTCGAAAACCGCCGTGACCAGAAGTCTGACCCATGCGCTTTTGCCCAGCCGGGCGGCGGACAACCTGTTTTGGGTTGGCCGCTATGTCGAACGTTCTGAACAGAACATGCGCATATTCCGGGCCTATTTCGCACGGATTTCCGACGGGGCCGATCACAGTGAAACAATGCCCGCCTTCATCCGCAAGCATCTGATGGGCGGCACGGCGCCGAACGCGTCTGCCATGGCCGCGCGGTTTGGCGAGCCTTTGGGACTGGCCTTGCAATCGGCGTCGCGGATCAGTGACCGCTTTTCGCCCGATGGCATGATGGCCCTGCGCGGTCTGGTGACGGACGCAAAGGCGCTTGATGCCCAGCACGTCCCGCTGGAGGATACGACAGTCCAGATCAGCAGGCTGTTGCGTCAGGTCGCCGGGTTTGCAGGGCTTGTGCACGAAAACATGTACCGCTCGGACGGCTGGCGGTTCCTGAGCCTCGGCATCTCGCTAGAGCGCGCGGCGAATATGTGCGAGTTGTTGGCCGCCTGCCTTTCGGCAGAGCCGTCAAGCGGCGCGCTGGACCTTGCGCTGGAAGTAGGGGACAGCATCGTGTCGCATCGAACCCGGTTCCAGATTGCCGCCAGTGCCGAGTCGGTCATAGACCTGCTGGCGCTTGACCCGAGTAATCCGCGCGCTGTCCGCTATCACATCACGCGCAGCAAGGATCACATTGCCAACCTGCCCACCCAACACGAAGACCACTACATGAGCCATGTGGCGCGCCAGGTCTTGCTACTCGAAACGCAGTTGGCGACCAGCGAGCCTGCGGTCATATCGCCCGAGGTCCTGTCGCAGGTCAAATCGGACATTTGGGCCATATCTGACACGCTCAATGCGTATCACTTGGCCTGACCGATGATCTATTCCATCCGCCTCACAATCGCCCATTTTTACGAGCGCCCGGCAGCCAACAGCCGCCATTTGATCCGCGTTTTGCCCCGAACGTTGCCGGGTCGGCAAAGCCTGACGACGCATCTGCTCGAGATTTTCCCAGAGCCTGAGTCCCGCGCCGAGGCTGTCGATTTTTTCGGCAATACAACGCACTCCTGTGCGCATCGCGATCAACATTCGGAGATGTCGATCAAACTGTCGTGCCATGTCGAAATGCACCCGCCCCTGCCTTGGCAAGACGTGTCACCAGATGTTGCGCAGCTGCGGTCGACCTGTAACGCCCTGACCGATCTGGGGTCTGAATCGCCCCTGCATTTTCTTGGGCCAAGCCCGCGCCTGCCACCTGACACAGCGATCCGTGATTTTGCGCACGACCTTTACGAACCAAACGCAAGTGCCGTCGAAAATGTGATCCGCATCGGCAAGTCGCTGCATGACGCGATGACCTTTGATGCAACGGCCACAACCGTGGATACGGACGCGCCGGATGCCTTTCGCCTGCGCCGCGGGGTCTGTCAGGATTTCACCCATATCATGATCATTGCCCTGCAATCGCTTGGCATTCCGGTTGGTTATGTCAGCGGGTATCTGCGCACACTTCCTCCGCCCGGAGGCGTCAACCTTGAGGGAGCCGATGCGATGCACGCATGGGCACGGGCCTGGTGCGGACCGGAACAGGGGTGGATCGAATATGATCCAACCAATGCCACGCTGGTCGGAACGGACCACATCGTTGCGGGCTATGGGCGCGACTATTCCGATGTCTCGCCGGTGCGCGGACACCTCAGGTCCTCTGGAGGACAAAAGAACACGCAAGCGGTGGATGTCGCCATTGCCGGCTAGATTAAGGCCGCAGCGTTACTTGCGTTCGTAACTGGGCAAATGCATCAAAGCGTTGCGCAATGCGTCGCCCCAGCCTGTGCTGATTGATTGGAAATAAGAGTCTTCGACCGTCACACGCGGCTGTGTATCCAGTGTAAAGCTGTCCACGTCATAAAGCTGGATATCCAGCGGCAGCCCGACGGAGAGGTTAGCTTTGATGGTCGAATCAAAGGACACCATCAATAGTTTGATCGCATCCTCGAAACTCATGTCCGGATCGTATGCGCGCACAAGGATGGGCTTGCCGTATTTCGTTTCGCCAATCTGGAAAAACGGGGCATCCTCGGTCACTTCGATAAAGTTTCCTTCAGGGTAGACCAAAAACAGCGTGGGCATTCCGCCTTTGATCTGGCCGCCTACGATCACGGACGCTTTGAAGGCGGATGTTGCGGACTGACCATCTTCACCGCCGCCCTGAATCACCTGCTTGAGTGTTGCGCCCACAAAGCGCGCGACCTCGAACATCGTGGGCAATTCTAGGATGGTGGGCTTGCGCTCGGTCAGGACTTTGGAGCGTTCTTCAAGGATGCTGATCAGGGCTTGGGTGGTGGCAAGGTTGCCTGCCGTCATGATGGTGATCGCGCGATCCCCCTCCACCTCCCAGGAAAACATCTTTTTCGTCGTCGAGAAGTTGTCGACCCCAGCATTGGTACGCGTGTCGGACATGAAAACAAGGCCACTGTTCAGGTAAAGGCCAACGCAATAAGTCATTTCGAATCCACGACAGAGAGGGCAGCAGAGCGCTGCGCAGCAAGCTCTAGTCGGGAAAAGTTCACGACACAATATTGGCCCGGTCTATTTCGGCGCTGCGTGGTACCATTTGACACAGCGGACAAAGAGGCGCCCGTTAAGTTGGCATACGCTGCACCTGAACGCTTTGCTCTTGCAGGCTCAACACACCGTAGGACGTCAGAAAAGACGCATCCGCCGCATCACGGCCAACACAAATCCGGACAATGTCTGTCGGCTGTGCCATTCCCGTCGGATCGACAAGATGCCAATCACCCTCAAGAAATACCTCGACCACCGCGTGGAAATCCTGCGGTTCGACGTCCGGTGCGTATACGCTGACAAATCGCGCAGGAATGCCCACGGCGCGCACCAAAGCAATCAGAACATGCGCGTAATCACGGCAAACCCCGCGCAGGGCGGCAAAACTGTCGGTCGCGGTGGTGCCCGGATTGCTTGTAAATATGTCGTAACAGAAGTTGGACGCGACCCAATCATTCATCGACAGCACACACGCGCCACCTGTCAGGCCCCCGAACTGAGCGGCCGTGAACTCCTGAAACAGGTCAGACTGGCAATAGCGCGACGGCATCAGGTACTGAATGACAGAGCCGGGAAGCTGATCTCGGGGCGTTTCCTGAAGCTGGGACAGATCAATCGAGGGTCTGACGACCTCCACTTGCGACTCGTAATAGCAGTCCAGTTGCTCACCGATGGAAACCCACCTGCGCACACCTATGGCATCCTCGCCCTCAAGCTGTCGGACGTTCGAACCCGAAAGGAGCAACAAGCGCGACTTCTCACAACGCTGTCCGCCATCGGTGGTCGGTTCGATCTGAAGCAGAGCGTCGCAAGCTTGCGTTGCAGAGTAAACTAGGCAAGTTGTCAACTTGAGCAACACGGGAAAACTCCAGGTAAGGGAAATGGCAGAAAGGGGCGATCTATCGCAGTCTATCTCCCCAATGTCGACACCATTCACCGACCGCTACGGGATTTGTGCCAGAATCCGGCCTTGGATATCTTTCGCGCGATGAGGCCGTCAGAATCCTTCGTTTCATGCTGAATTCCGGGACTGGGACTACGGAATGTCGGCTTTCCGATGTTGTGCTCTATCGGGACTCAGTTGCCGCGAATGACCGGTTCCTGCCGTTGGGTTTAATCGGGGTTTGAACTGACTTGATTTCTCGCGGCTGCCGCGAACGGCAGGTTCGTCCGCAGAGCGGACAAAGCTTATCTCATCAGCAACGAATTCACCCCTCCATCGCTTCCAACTCATCAATCATCTCCGAAATCATGCTCAGACCCTTGTCCCAGAACTTGGGGTCGGACGCATCCAGACCGAAGGGGGCGAGCAATTCCTTGTGGTGCAGCGATCCACCGGCCTTGAGCATGTCGAAATACTTGTCCTCGAACCCGTCAACACCCGAGGCGTAAACGCAATAGAGCGCGTTCACGAGGCCATCTCCGAACGCATAGGCATAGACGTAGAACGGCGAATGCACGAAATGCGGGATATAGGCCCAGAAGGTTTCATACCCGTCCATGAATTCAAACGCCGGGCCAAGGGATTCACCCTGGACCGACATCCACAGCGCGTTGATGTCATCCGGGGTCAGTTCACCGCCCCGGCGCGCCTCGTGCAGTTTGCATTCGAAATCGTAAAACGCGATCTGGCGCACGACCGTGTTGATCATGTCCTCGACCTTGCCGGCCAGCAGAACCTTGCGCTGGGCGTCGGTTTCGGCGCCGTCCAGCATCTTGCGGAAGGTCAGCATTTCCCCGAACACGGAGGCAGTCTCGGCCAGTGTCAGCGGGGTTGAGGACAGCATTTCACCCTGACCTGCGGCCAGAACCTGGTGCACGCCGTGGCCCAGTTCGTGGGCCAGCGTCATCACATCGCGCGGTTTGCCCAGATAGTTCAGCATCACGTAAGGGTGTACATCGGTCACCGTGGGGTGGGCAAAGGCGCCCGGCGCCTTGCCCGGTTTCACGCCGGCATCGATCCAGCCCTTG
This sequence comes from Arenibacterium sp. CAU 1754, assembly GCF_054482635.1. Classification (NCBI taxonomy): domain Bacteria; kingdom Pseudomonadati; phylum Pseudomonadota; class Alphaproteobacteria; order Rhodobacterales; family Paracoccaceae; genus Arenibacterium; species Arenibacterium sp. CAU 1754. Next base: position 910,056 of record NZ_JBTLRG010000001.1, on the reverse strand, counting down.
TTGAAAAACGGCTCGGCGATGTCGCCCATGCGCGGATCAAAGGCGTTATAGGCGTCCATCACTGTTTTCTCGGCCTGATCCCAGTCGACGATGCGCGGGTCTTCCATCGGCAGGGGCGCGTTGCGGTCCCAGACCTGCATCTTGTCCAGCCCCAGCCATTTGCGCTTCAGCTCGTAATACCGGTGGCTCAGCTTGGGGTAGGCGGCGACAACCGCGCTGCGCAGGGCCTCGACCACCTCGGGTTCGACATCATTGCTCAGATGGCGGCCGGTTTGCGGGGTGGGCATGCCGCGCCAGCGGTCGATCACCTCTTTTTCCTTGGCTTGCGTGTTGTGCACGCGGGCAAAGGTCTTGACGTTTTCACCAAACACGTCGGCCAGTTCTCGGGCCGCCAGTTCGCGTTTTTCGCGGTTCGGGTCGGTCAACAGGTTCAGCGTGCCTTCGATGTTCAGCGGCTCGCCATCGACCACGAATTCAAGCCCCGCGATGGTTTCATCAAACAGACGTTCCCAGGCATCGCCAACAACACCCAGATCATGCAGGAATTTCTCAAGCTCGTCGCTCAGCTGATAGGGCTTCATCGCGCGGATACGGTCAAACACCGGTTTATAGCGCGCCAGATCGGCGTTCTTTGCGAAATGATCCTCCAGAACGCCATCGTCCAGCCGGTTCAACTCGAGCGTGAAAAACACCAGCGGTGTGGTGTAATTGGTGATCTTTTCCTGACAGTCGGACATGAATTTCGCCCGGTCCGCATCGGTGGTCAGCTGGTAATACCGCAAGCCCGCAAAGGACATGATCCGCCCGGCGATCCCGGTGATCTTTTCATTGCGCAACACGCAGTCCAGCAGGCCGTCGGCATCCAGATCGGCCAGTTTGCCCTCGTAATCGGTTGCGAACGAGGCACAGGCCTGTTCCAGCCAGTCCAGATCGCGTTTCAGCTCGGACGCGTCCGTGCTGGTGTAAAGATCGCTCAAATCCCACTCGGGCAGATCGCCCAGATTCTTGCCGCCGGTGTCGGCGTTGGCATCGCGAACGGGAAAGGGAAGCTGGAACATCAAGTCACCTCATCTATAGCGTTGCCATGACACTTAGGGCGAACACCCGCCCTTCACAAGCGATGGCCTAGCCATAGGCCTTCAGGATGTCTTTCAGATCGTCCAGCGTGTTGGCTTCTTGCACCGGTTTATCCTTGCGCCAGCGCGCCATGCGGGGAAACCGCAGGGCAACGCCGGACTTGTGGCGCGGGCTTTCGTGGATGCCCTCGAACGCGATTTCGAACACATGATGGGGCGTGACCTGGCGAACCGGGCCAAAGCGTTGTTGCGTGTTCTTGCTCACCCAGGTGGTGATCTGGTAGAATTCGGCATCGGACAGCCCCGAATAGGCCTTGGTAAACGGGACCAGATCGTTGCCGTTCCAGACGGCAAAGGTGAAATCGGTGAACAGGTTCGACCGCCGCCCGTGCCCGGACTGGGCATAGATCATCACCGCATCGATGCTGAGCGGGTCCAGCTTCCATTTCCACCAGTCGCCCTTTTTGCGCCCCGACAGATAGGGGCTGTCTACCCGTTTCAGCATCAGCCCCTCGGCACGTGCCTCGCGGGCGTCCGCGCGATGGCGGGCCAGATCGGCCCAGTCATCAAAAGACACCTGCGGCGACAGGCGCACCGGCGCATCACTGGGCAGCGCGCTGACCAGCTGTTCCACCCGGGCGCGGCGCCGGGCAAAGGGCAGGGCGCGCATATCTTCGCCCTGATATTCCAGCAGGTCATAGGCATAAAGAATGGCCGGAGCATCGCGCAACAGCGCCTTTGACACGGTTTTGCGCCCCAGCCGTTTTTGCAGGGCATTGAAGGTCTTCGGCGCGGTTCCGTCCCAGACCAGAATTTCCCCGTCCAGAACGGTGCCATCAGGAATGAAATCCGGGCAGCGCCCGAACTCGGGGAACTGGTCGGTGATCAATTCTTCACCCCGCGACCAGACATAGGCCGCGCCGTCGCGCACGACCAATTGGCCGCGGATGCCATCCCACTTCCATTCCGCGCGCCAATTCTCGGGCTGTCCCAGGGCCTGCGGTTCGTCTTCCAGCGCATAGGCGAGGTAGAACGGATAGGGGCGGGAGGCATCGGCACTGGCGTCTTCAGCCTCGATCAGATCGTGCCAGGTCGTCGTGTCGGGGGTCCAGTTGCCCATCAACCGATGGGCCAGTTCGCTTTCCGCCTTTCCGGTCGCCTTGGCTAGGGCGCGGGTCATCAGTTTCTGGCTGATGCCAATGCGAAAGCCGCCAGTGATCAGCTTGTTGAACACCAACCGTTCAGTGGTCTTCAACCGGTCCCACGCGTCCAGAATGGCGGCTTTGCGATCTTCATCATCCAAAGCGGACAGGGATTTCAGAAAGGCGATCCAATAGGTCAACGCTTCGTCCGATGTGGCCTTGGCAGGGGGCAGAATCAGGGCGATGGTCTCGGCCAGGTCCCCCACAACCGGATAGCTTTCCTCGACCAGCCACAGGGGCAGCCCGGCATGGTCCGCCGCCCATTCCCGCAACCGGGTGGTGGTGACGGCCCGCTTGGGGCGGCGCCCGGAAAACAGGGCGATCGTCCACAGCCTGTCCTGTTCCGGTGCCTCGCTGAAATACGCGGCCAGCGCGGCAACCTTGGCGGTGGTGCGCGTTGTCTGATCTATCTGGCGAAAGAGTTCGGAAAACCGTTTCATTGGTCATCCTCATCCACGCCGAATTCGGTGGGGACGATCCTCGCATTCCATCCGTTGTCATTCAGCCATCGGCTGAAAACCTCGGTGTACCCATGGGTCACATAGATATTTTCCGCGCCGGTCTCTTTGATCGCATGGTTCAGGCCGGTCCAATCCGCATGGTCTGACATGACGAACCCGCGATCCACCGACCGGCGGCGCCGCACACCGCGCATCTGCATCCACCCACTTGCAAAGCCGGTTGAAACCGGGCCGAACCGGCGCGCCCAACTGCTTCCCAGCGCACTGGGTGGGGCCATCACCAGCGCACCGGAATGGGCCTTGAGGTCCAGATCCGGTGTCACCTGCACCGTGTCCGGCAGGGTCAGCCCCTGCGCGCGCAGGGTTTGTGTGACGTTTTCGACCGCACCATGGGTCAGGATGGGCCCCCGCGACGCATCAAGCATGTGCAACAAGCGCTGTGCCTTGCCCAGGGCATAGGCGCCCAGAATCGCAGTGCGCCCATCTGATTGGCACTGCGCCCACCAATCGTTGATCTCCCGCGCAACCTCCTGCTGGGACTGCCAGCGGAACACCGGCAGGCCAAAGGTGCTTTCGGTGATGAAACTGTGGCAGGGCACCGTTTCAAACGGTTCGCTTACCCCGTCGCTTTCGAGCTTGTAATCGCCCGAGGCGACCCAGACCTGACCACCTACCTCAACCCGGATTTGGGCCGATCCGGGAACATGTCCGGCAGGGAGAAACGACACCGTCGCGCCGCCAATTTTGCGGGATTCGCCATACTCAACGGTTTCCAGCGTGATGTCGCCCAGTCTCTGGCGGACCACTGGTGCGGCGGGCGTCGTGCACAGATAGCGGTGATGCCCCGGCCGGGCATGGTCGGCGTGCCCATGGGTGATCAGCGCCCGGTCGACCGGGCGCCACGGATCGATGTGGAAATCGCCGGCAGGGCAATAGATGCCGTTGGGGGTAAAGGTTAGAACCGCAGCATGGGACATGGACCAAACCTAGTCTGGTCGCGCGCCGAAACCAGATGGTATCAGGCAGATTTTGCAGGGCTTCCCACGGTCATCTGACCCGAAAACAGTCTTTCCAGCTGATCGAAAACGCGATTGCGGATTGGCCGTGCCTCCATCAGGATTTCATGCTCGGCCCCGGGCACCACGTTCAGCAAGCCGCCGGACCAACTGGCCATGCGGTCCCGGACTGAGGCACAGTCGATGATCTTCTCGTTTTCGCCCAGAAAGGTGGCGCAGGGCAGGTTCGGAGCGGGCTGGCGCGCCAGATATTTGCATTCCGCCAGCGCCTCGCGCAGCCAGATCAGGCTGGGACCGCCCAGGCTCAACTCGGGTTGTGCCTCAAGCTGGGTTTTCATGAGATCGAACATCTCAGGGTCCGTCGTCAGCATGTTGCCTTCGAACGGATTGGCCAGAACGTAACTTTCAAAGCGGGTACTGGGGGGCAGGCGTGTTCCCATACCCACGATGTCGGCAACGCGGGGCAGGATATAACCAAACGGGCGCATCAATGGCGCCATGTAGATCCCCCACATCGGGCCGGTGAATGCACAGGTCTGAACCGGCAACCCTTCCAGCGCGGCGCGCAGGCCGATACCGCCGCCCATGGAGTGCCCCACAAGGTGCAACGGCTCAGGCACGTTCAGGGCGCGCACAACCTCCAGCGCGGCGGTGACGTCTTTTTGATAGTCGGTGAATTTGATCACATGGCCGATGCGGCGGTCTTCGATCAGGCGGTCGGCCAAACCTTGGCCGCGCCAGTCAATGACAACCGTCGCATATCCGCGCGCCGTGAATTCACCGGCGGTTGTGCCATATTTTTCAATATATTCCGTGCGGCCGGGGAACAGCAGAACCGTTCCCTTGGCGTCCTTGGCCGGCCAAAAGCCGACCCGGATACGCAGGCCGTCCGAGGTGGTGCGCCAATAGGCAGCACCACCCGCAGGCCCGCCGGCAATGTCTTCGTGAAACGGAGCCGGCGTCAGATCCATCAGGCCAGCACCGCCGCCAGCTGCATGGCCTTGCCCATGTCGCCGTCAATCGACAGCTTGCCACTCATGAACGCGCTGGTCGGGTTCAGGTCGCCTTCGAAAATGGACTGGAACGTGTCGGCATCGGCGTTCAGCGTCACGTCCGCGTCTTCGTCACCCACGCGGGCGCCGTTGCCGTCCAGCATGATCGAGCCGACGTCGGCAATCGCAAACTTTGCCGTGCCGTCGAAATCGACGCCGTTCATCTTGTTGTTCAGTTCGGCCGTAGCCTGTTCAAGAATATCGCTCATAGAGAACCCTCATGATTTTTTGACACGTCTTGGTCTGGCTTTTGCCACGCGTCACGTTACACTCTTTACTGTTATGAGCATTGTTCTTCCCAATCTCAAAGGTATCGTGACGGCACTTTGCCTCATAGTCATGAATTCCTTACCTTTGACCGCACAAACCGCCGATCTTCAGGATGAGTCGGCGCTGCTGGACGCTTTGGCCAAATCCGACGCGGCCGGGTCCCGGAAAATCGAACGGCAACTGCAGGCGCTGTGGAGCAAAAGCGGATCAGCCTCGGTTGATTTGCTGCTGAAACGGGGGCGCGACGCCCTTGAACTGGAAGACGGCCGCGCCGCGATCGAACATTTTACAGCGCTTACTGATCATGCGCCTGATTTCGCCGAGGGCTGGAGCGCACGTGCGTCCGCCTATTTTTCCCGGTCAATGTTCGGCCCGGCAATGGCCGATCTGGAACAGGCGCTGGCCCTGAACCCCAACAATTACAACGCCATGTTCGGTGTCGGGGCGATTCTGGAAATGTACGGACAGGATGCCCGTGCTTATGAGATTTATCAGCGGGTAAAGTCTATACATCCACACCACGAGGACGTATCCAAGGCACTCGAGCGGTTGAAGCCGCGCATCGAAGGCACATCTCTGTAACGCCATTCGATCAGGGCAGGGGACCAACAGTGACCGGGTCATCGCAGGTCGTGGCCGTTCTGGGCCCGACCAATACAGGTAAAACGCATTACGCAATCGAGCGCATGCTGGGCCATCGGACCGGCGTGATCGGTCTGCCGCTGCGCCTTTTGGCGCGCGAGGTGTATGACCGTATCGTCGCCGTGCGCGGCCCGTCGGTCGTGGCGCTGGTCACCGGTGAGGAACGTATCGTTCCGCCCCGCACCCAATACTGGGTCTGCACGGTAGAAGCGATGCCCGAAGGCATGGGGTGCGATTTCCTTGCCATCGATGAAATCCAGCTTTGCGCCGACCCGGAACGCGGGCATGTCTTCACTGACCGCCTGCTGCGGTCGCGCGGGCTGCACGAGACGCTTTTTCTGGGCTCCGACACGATGCGAGGCCCCATCCAGGCCCTTGTGCCCGAGGCCCGGTTCCACCGTCGCGAGCGGATGTCCCAATTGGTGTACTCAGGTTCCAAAAAGATAAGTCGTATGCCGGGACGGAGTGCGATAGTCGGGTTTTCTGTTGAAAATGTCTATGCCATCGCCGAGTTGCTCCGCCGTCAGAAAGGCGGTGCAGCGGTGGTCATGGGGGCCTTGTCGCCCCGCACGCGCAATGCTCAGGTCGATCTTTATCAGAATGGCGAGGTGGATTACCTGGTGGCCACCGACGCCATCGGCATGGGGCTCAATCTCGACATTGATCACGTTGCGTTTTCCTCGCTGACCAAGTTCGACGGGCGGCGCATGCGGCCGCTCGCCCCCAACGAACTGGCCCAGATCGCCGGGCGCGCAGGGCGGGGGATGTCCCACGGGACATTCGGTGTCACGGGCGAGGCCCCGTCGCTGGACGATGGCGTGGCCGAGGCGATCATGGAGCATCGGTTTGCCCCGCTCAGAAAGCTTAACTGGCGCAATCCGGCGCTGCAATTCGGCACGATCAACAGCCTGATCCATTCTCTGGAACACCCCCCGGAGAACGAACACCTGATCAAGGCGCGCGAAGCGGATGATCTGATGGCGCTGAAATCGCTGTCCCAACAGGCCGAAATCGCGGCCCGCGCCAGTGATGGGCAATCGGTTCGCCTGTTATGGGATGTGTGCCGCATTCCTGATTTTCGCGGCATCAGCCACGGCGAACATGCCAACCTTTTGTCAGCCATTTTCGAACACCTGTTCGAACGCGGCGCCGTTCCGAATGACTGGCTTGTCCGCCAGATCAAGCGGATAGACAGGACCGACGGGGACATCGACACGCTCAGTAAACGGTTGGCATATATCCGCACATGGACGTATGTCGCACAGCGCAAGGGCTGGACTCGTGACGAAAGCCATTGGCGCGGGCAGACCCGCGCGGTAGAAGATAGGGTATCGGACGCTCTGCATGAGCGTCTGACCCAAAGATTTGTGGATCGCCGCACTTCTGTGCTTTTGCGGCGGCTCAAACAAAAGGAGGCCCTTTTGGCCGAAGTGAACGAAAATGGTGAAGTGACCGTCGAAGGCGAATTCGTCGGTCGTTTGGAAGGTTTCCGGTTCAGCCCCGACAAGGGCGCCGCCGGGGCCGAGGAAAAGGCAATCAAATCCGCCGCGCTGCAGGCGCTGTCGCCGCAATTTCATTTGCGGGCCGACCGGTTTTACAATGCCCCCGATACCGAAATCGACTTTACCGAACAGGGTGGGTTGATGTGGGGCGAACATGCGGTCGGCAAGCTGGTCGCCGGTGCGGACCCGCTGAAACCGCAGGTCGAGGTGTTTGTCGATGACGTGGCTGGCCCCGACGTCGCACAAAAGGTGCAACGCCGCTTGCAGCATTTCATCGATCGCAAGGTTGCGGCCCTGTTTGAACCGCTGCTGACCCTTCAGCGTGACGAAGAACTGACCGGGCTTGCTCGTGGTTTTGCGTTCCGCATGATTGAATCCCTGGGCATCCTGCCGCGCGCGGACGTTGCGCAAGAGGTGAAAGACCTCGATCAGGACGCGCGGGGCAGCCTGCGCAAGCATGGCATCCGTTTCGGCCAGTTCACCATTTTCATGCCGCTTCTGCTGAAACCGGCGCCGACCCGCCTGCGTCTTGTGCTCTGGGCGCTGTCCAAGGGGTTGCAGGATTTCCCTGAATCTCCGCCTCCCGGGCTGGTGACCGTGCCCACCGATGCATCCGCGCCCGATGGTTATCATACCATGTGCGGGTATCGCCCGGCGGGCGAACGCGCCATTCGCATCGACATGCTTGAACGACTGGCTGACATGTTGCGCGCCGAAAACAGCCGCGCAGGGTTTGAGGCCAAGGCCGACATGCTGTCGATCACCGGCATGACGTTGGATCAATTTGCCGACCTGATGCAGGGGCTTGGCTATAACGCCGAGCGCGGTGAACGGGTCAAGGTCAAGGCGACCGAAGCTGCCGTGCCCAAGGCAGAAACGCCCGCCAGCGACGCGGCAGAGCCCGAGGCCGCCCCGGCCGACCCAACTCCGGATGCCGCTCCGGCCGCCGAGGCCGAAACCCCGGCCGAGGACCCCCAAGCCGCCCCGGCAGAGGTCGCGGGCGAAACGCCGGCCGAGACCGTGGACGACGCCCCGGAAATGGAAGTGTTCTATACCTTCACCTGGGGCCGTCCCGCGCGCCCGAAAGGGCAGCACAGTGGCGCTGGCAAACCTCGTGGCGAAGGCAAGCCCCGTGGCAAGTCGCAGGGCAAACGCCCGCAACAGCAGGGGGCCAAGTCCTTCTCGGCACGGCCGCCGCGTCCGGAAAAGAAAATCGATCCGGATAATCCCTTTGCGGCCGCCCTCATGGGGCTGAAAGACAGCAAGTAACGCAAATGCCTGACGCACCTGAAAAACTGCGTCTGGACAAATGGTTATGGCACGCGCGTTTTTTCAAGACCCGCTCGCTGGCCGCCAAACAGGTCAGCGGCGGGCACGTGCGCGTCAACGGTGAACGCGTTCAGAAATCGGCCTTTCAAATCAGCCTTGGGGATGTGTTGACCTTTGCGCAGGCCCACCGCGTGCGCGTGATCAAGGTGGCGGCCATGGGCGTGCGACGCGGCCCGGCGAATGAGGCGCAAACCCTGTTTGAGGATATGACGCCCCCGGATGAGGCCCCGCAACCGGCCCCGCAGCGGGTGGGCGAACGCCCGACCAAACGCGATCGCCGCGCGATCGACGCGCTGCGCGGGGACAACTGACTGCGCCGACGGGGCAGTGCGGAACCGGCATCGCCCCCAACCGGTGTCTGACGAAAAATTTACCCGCACCAGCGTCAAAGTTTCGAGACTTCTGTCTTTCCCACTCTGTAATGCTTGAATGACCGGCGGTGCTGATTTAGCTAGGCGGTCGGAAGGGTGAAACGGAAAGCCGCACATGACTTATATCGTCAACGACAACTGCATTGCCTGCAAATACACCGACTGTGTCGAGGTATGCCCCGTGGATTGCTTCTATGAGGGTGAAAACATGCTGGTGATCCATCCGGACGAATGCATTGATTGCGGTGTCTGTGAACCCGAATGCCCGGCTGACGCCATCCGCCCAGATACCGAGCCGGACATGGAAAAATGGGTTGAATTCAACCGCAAGTATTCCGAAATGTGGCCTGTTATCATCACCCGCAAGGACCCGTTGCCCGAAGCCGAGGAACGCGATGGCGAAACCGGCAAGCTGGACAAGTACTTTTCCGAAAAGCCCGGCGAAGGCGGCTGATCGCCAGTCACGTCGCAGCGGTGAGCAGTCCCAAATCGGGGTGGCGAACATCCCCGCACGGGCGTGTTGAGAGAAATTATTCCCAAGGTAACTTTGGGAATCGCCCTTTTTGTGATATATTTTCGTTACAAATGATGGAAACAACCGGTATCGACCCCATCTTTCACTCAGATTGGGGTGGTCAAGCGTAGACAGACATACTGCCCGTCGGGACATTTACGTGCCCCGACGCGGCGTTTCTGTCGTCGACGTGCACCGGAACACAAGGAAGACCTGAATGAGCAAGTCGAAAAAACTCGATTTTCGTCCGAATGAATACGTTGTCTACCCGGCGCATGGTGTCGGTCAGATCGTTTCGATCGAGGAACAGGAAGTCGCCGGGATCACGCTGGAACTGTTTGTCATCTCCTTTGAAAAGGACAAGATGACGCTCCGCGTGCCGACCAACAAGGCCACGGAAATCGGGATGCGGTCGCTCAGTTCGCCGGACGTGATCAGCCAGGCCATGAAGACCCTCAAGGGCAAGGCCAAGGTCAAGCGCGCCATGTGGTCCCGCCGGGCGCAGGAATACGAACAAAAGATCAACTCGGGCGATCTGATTTCAATCGCCGAAGTGGTGCGTGACCTGCACCGCACCGACGATCAGCGCGAACAGAGCTATTCCGAGCGTCAGCTGTACGAAGCAGCACTCGAACGCCTGACCCGCGAAGTTGCGGCCGTTGGCGGCGGTGACGAAGATTTGGCCGCGAAACAGGTAGGCGATGTTCTGACGTCACGCGCGGCCGCCTGAGCGAAAGCTGATATGAAAATCTGAGAAAACCGCGCTTTCGGGCGCGGTTTTTTTGTGGGAACGTGGCATCGCGCGGCCCACGAGCGGAGCCTGGCGCACCACGGATCACAGACGAGGACACAGATGACGGGCATTGCCGTTCCCCGCTGGTTTGACCGGATCGTTCTGGAACTGGGCCGGCAGATGCGCTGGTCCTTTCTGCCGCCTTTGATGATCTATTTTTCGGCCGGTGTGTCCGGTCTGACGGCCATTGTGGGCGCCTTTTTCGTCAAGGATTACCTTGGATTGTCCGCGGCCTTTCTGGCCGGGCTGTCATTCTGGGCCGGGCTGCCCTGGGCGCTGAAAATGCCGCTGGGCCATCTGGTCGATCTGATCTGGAGGTGGAAGGCGCTGCTTGTCTACCTCGGCGCGGGGCTGATCGCGGCTAGCCTGCTGATCATGTTTTTCCTGATCCAGCACACCCAGTGGATGGCGGCAATGCTGCCGGTTTCGGCTTGGTTTGTAATCGCGGTCCTGTTGTCGCCCTGCGGCTATGTCGTTCAGGATGCAGTGGCCGATGCGATGTCGGTCGAAGCGGTGCCCAAGCTCGACAGTGACGGTACGCCCATCCCCGAAGACCGCTCCAAAATCATGCACACGACCATGCAGACGCTGGGGCGGTTCGCGTTGATTTCCGGCACCGTTGCGGTGGCTCTGTTGAACATCATCATGTTTTCCGGGGTCGAGACCCTGACCCAGCCCGAAAAGGTCGAAATCTATGGCCGCATCTACCTGATGGCGCTGGCCATTCCGGCCCTGTCGGTGTCTGGCGTGCTTTTGGCCACTGTGCAACGCCGCCGCACGCGCGCGGCCTTGCAGGCGCGTGGGGTTTCAAGCACCGAAATCGCCGCCGCGCTGGACCGGCCCGAGGACCCGCCGAAACTGAACCATTGGTATTTTACCGGCGGAGCTGTTTTCGTGGCGCTGTCCCTCGCCATCGGGCTGTCCGGCATCAGCTTTGGGCAAGAGCTTGTCTTTGCCGGGTCCATGGCCGTGGTTCTGTTCCTGATGCGCCAGTTGATCCGCGTTCTTCCGTTGCCGCAGGCACGCGCGCTGGTGGGCACGGCCATCATCGTGTTCATCTTTCGCGCCGTGCCCCTGCCCGGGGCAGGCTATACCTGGTTTGAAATTGACGAGTTGGGATTTGACGAACAATTCCTGTCGGTCCTTTCCCTGATCACCTCGGTTCTGACCCTTGTGGGAATCATCGTTCTGCGCCCGATGATGGCACGGCGCCCGATCACCAGCATTGTCATCCTGCTCAGCGTCGTGGCGGGGGTCCTGTCACTGCCCAACATCGGGCTTTACTATGGGCTGCACGAGGTGACCGCGCCAATGACCGGCGGTATTGTCGATGCCCGGTTCATTGCCATCATGGACACGGCGGTTGAATCGCCTTTGGGGCAGGTGGCGATGATCCCGATGCTTGCGTGGATTGCCCGGAACGCGCCTACGCATCTCAAGGCGACGTTTTTCGCGGTTATGGCCTCGTTCACCAACTTGGCGCTGTCGGCCAGCAGCCTGTCTACCAAATACCTGAACCAGATCTATGAAGTGGCCCGTCAGGTGCGCGATGCCGACGGAACGATTATGGTGCCCGCGGATTATTCCGAACTGGGTCAGTTGCTGATCGTCGTCGCCGTGATCGGGACCGCTGCGCCGTTGCTGGCGGTCTGGCTGGTGCAGAAAAGCCGGCTTAGAACGACCGACTGACCTGCGCGATTACAGCTGTGCAACCAGGCCCAGGAGCAGCGCCACTTCACAAAGTTGCTGCGCCGTGCCCAGAATGTCACCGGTCTGACCGCCGATCTTGGCCCGCGCGATCAGGGCGAGGGCAAGAACAGCTGAACCCGCCGCAACCGTCGGAGCAAGGATTGCCGGTCCGCACAAGGCGAGGGCAATTGCACCGCCAAGAGCAATGGCAATCCCGGCAATCGCACCGCTTGGGGCGCCCACATGGTGCGACAGGCCGCTGCTGCGCGCATGGGGCAGGGCGGCCATCACCGTGGGCATCCCGGCGCGTGACAGGGCCGCCACGGCGACAACCGTGCCCAGTCCCAAGGGGACCAGCGCCGTCAATGCGATCCAGCGCAGACCCAGCGACAGGAGCAACGCCAGCACGCCATAGGTGCCGATCGCACTGTCTTTCATGATCTCCAGCCGCCGCTCGGGCGTATGTCCGCCCCACAGCCCGTCGGCCGTGTCACCCAGCCCGTCCTCGTGCATCGCACCCGTCAGGATGATTTGAACACTCAGGATCACCCCGGCCGCGACCCCGGCAGGCATCCCGATCGCCAGAGCGGCCCAGCCCGCACTGGCGGCCAGCGCCCCGACAAGGAGCCCCACCAGAGGAAAGGCCCAGACGGCCCGCGCCTGATGGGCAAAGGCCTGATCCGGCAGCCGGGGCAACGGAAGGCGCGTCAGCAACAGGCAGGCCACCACAAAGTCCAGATGCGGGGCAGGGCGCGTCGCTGTCGCGTTAGTGTCGGTTTTGCGCATTCACCGGGCCTTTCCGGGGTTGTGGCGTCAGGCTCAACGGTTAAACACCGCAGTCAACGATGTTGCAACGAGGCTTTCAATGCTGCCCGATCTTTCCGACCTGAACACTTTGCGCACCCTTCTGGCCGATGCCCCTGGCGCGGACATTGCCGCCGCCGAGGCCGCAACCGCCCGCAATGGTCAGTTGACCAAACCCCCGGGTGCCCTTGGCCGGCTTGAGGATCTTGCGATCTGGTACGCGTCGTGGCGGGGTGATGAGCGGCCCGACATCACCGCCCCGCAGGTGATCATCTTTGCCGGAAACCACGGTGTGACGGATCAGGGCGTTTCGGCCTTTCCGGCGGCGGTCACCGAACAGATGGTGCTGAATTTTCAGCATGGCGGTGCGGCGATCAACCAATTGGCCAAGGCGGTCGGCGCGCGCATGGATGTGCATGCGCTCGACCTTGACCGCCCGACGGCGGATTTCACCAAGGCCCCGGCCATGTCGGAGGACGACTGCCTTGCCGCTCTGCGCGCGGGCTGGACAGCGGTCGACCCGGACGCCGACCTGCTGGTGGTGGGTGAAATGGGCATCGGCAACACCACGGCTGCGGCGGCGATCTGCACCGCACTTTTCGGCGGCGAGGCGGGCGATTGGACCGGGCGCGGCACCGGGGTCGATGACGCCGGGCTGGCGATCAAGACCCGCGTGGTTGAAGAGGGCGTTGCCCTGCATGGTGCCGATGCGCCGGACGGGTTGCAGGTTCTGGGCCGTCTGGGCGGGCGCGAGATTGCGGCCATGGCGGGGGCAATCGCTGCGGCACGCATCCTGCGTATTCCGGTCATTTTGGATGGGTTCATCTGCTGTTCTGCGGCGGCCTGCCTTCAGAATATCGCGAGCGATGCGCTGGATCATGCCGTGGCCGGGCACCGCGGGGCCGAAAACGCTCATGCCGCGCTGGTTGAAAAGCTGGGCAAAGAGCCGCTCTTGTCCCTCGGCCTGCGTCTGGGCGAGGGGTCGGGTGGCGCATTGGCGATCAATATCCTCAAAGGTGCCATCGCCTGTCACAGCGGTATGGCCACCTTTGCAGAGGCGGGTGTGTCGGACGGTTAGGCCCGCTTGGTCTCTTCCTTGAGCGCGCGGTTCAGCAGGGCAACCTCCAGCTCTTTCTGCAGCTCGCGCGAGCGTGCGATATAGGCGGAATTCTCGCTGGCGGGCACGTTCGGGTCCCAGACCTCGGCCAGCTGGCGCACGGCATCCCGGTCATGGGCATAGAATGTCTGTTCGGCGGTCGCGGCCTCGTATTCGCTGAGGCCGATGTTCTCCAGAACATAGCGCCCCGCGCGCAGCGAACTATCGAACATCTCGCGCACGATGTCGTCGGCCCCGGCGCGATAGAGCTGAAACACGTGGTTGCGGTCATAGGCCCGCGCCACGATGTGAAGGTCGGGGCGCTGGCGGCGGGCATATTCCACCAGTCGGGTCGCCTTGTCCTTGTCGTCCATTGCCACCACCAGAACCCGTGCCTTGGGCAGGCCAGCCGCGCGCAGCAACTCGGGCCGGGTTGGATCGCCAAGGAACCCCTTGAACCCGAACCGGCGCATCAGTTGAATGGTTTCCATGTCGTGGTCCAGAACGATGGTCTTGAACCCGCTTGCCTGGACCAGACGGTTCACGATCTGCCCAAAGCGCCCGATGCCGGCGATGATGACGGGGCCTTCCTCGTCAATCTCGTCGGGTTCGTGTTTCGGGCCGCTGTCGCGCATCCGGCGTGAAATCATGTCGTATAGGATGAACAAAAGCGGCGTGATCAGCATGGTCAGCGCGATGATCAGCAACAGTTTTTCCGACACATCGCGCGGCACCACCCCCTGTTGCACCGAAAACGCCAGAAGGACAAAGCCAAACTCACCCGCCTGCGCCAGCGACAAGGTGAACAGCCACCGGTCCCGCCCGTGCAAATTGAAAGCGCGCCCCAGCACATAAAGGATCACACCCTTGACCAGGATGACCAGCAGGGCCAGTCCGACCAAGTCGCCGGGGTCGGCAAAGAAGGCGGTAAAGTTGATGCCCGCGCCCACCGTGATGAAAAACAGCCCCAGCAGCAGCCCCTTGAACGGTTCAAGGTCGCTTTCCAATTCGTGCCGGAATTCGCTGTTGGCAAGAACCACGCCGGCCAGAAACGCACCCAGCGCGGGCGACAATCCGACCAGAGTCATCAGGAAGGAAATTCCAACCACGATCAGCAGCGCCAGCGCGGTATACATCTCACGCAGGCGCGCGGCGTGGATGAACCGGAACACCGGGCGCGCCAGATAGATGCCCGCCAGGATGACACTGCCGATAACCGCCAGCGTCACCAACGTTACGCCCCATCCGGGCAACCCTTCGACCAGGGATGGCACACTGCCATGGCCGGCCTTGTCCGCGTTGACGGCGAGTGAGATTGACCCGTCGTGGGTGATCGAGGCAATGGCGTCCACCGCAAACAGCGGCAACAGGGCAAGGATCGGAATCACCGCAATGTCCTGTGTCAGCAAAACGGAAAAGGCCGATCGCCCGCCACCCGTGCGCATCAGTCCCTTTTCGGACAGCGTCTGCAACACGATCGCAGTAGATGACAGGGACAAGGCCAGCCCGATGGCCAGCGACACGGTCCAGGGCTGACCGCCCGCCATTGCGGCCGCCATCAGGACAAGGGCGCTGACGGTCACCTGCAATCCGCCCAACCCGATCAGCCGGTGGCGCATATCCCACAAGGCGCGTGGTTCCAGTTCCAGGCCAATCAGGAACAGCATCATCACCACGCCGAATTCGGCGAAATGCTGCAATTCCTGCGCCTCGGTTCCGACCAGCCCCAGAACCGGACCAATCATGATCCCCGCCGCCAGATAGCCCAGAACCGACCCCAGCCCCAGACGGGCGGCAATTGGCACCGCGATCACCGCGGCCGCCAGATAGATTGACGCCTGGTAGAGGAAGCTTTCCATGAATTTTGGTCCTTTCGGGGGATCAGGTGGGCAGGGGGGCGTCGCGTTTAAGTTGATCCATCACAATCTGGCTTTGTACGCGGGCCACGGCGGGATGGGCCAACAGAATATCATGGATCAGCGCATTCAGTGCGGGCAGGTCCTCACAATAAACCCGCAGCAGGTAGTCGGCCTCGCCGGTCATGGTCCAGGCACTGGTGATTTCCGGGCGCGATCGGATCAGACGGGCAAAACTCTGGGCTTGTTCGGGGCCGTGGGTGCCCAGTTGCACCTGCACGAACCCCTGCACGGCCAACCCCAGCCGCGCGGGATCAAGGCGCGCGCTGTAGCCTTGAATGTACCCTTCGGCCTCAAGCCTCTGACGGCGGCGACCGGCCTGGCTGGGCGACAGGTTCAGCATTTCACCCAACTGATGCGATGTCAGGTGGGCGTCCTTTTGCAGTGCGGCCAACAGGCGGGTATCAGTATCGTCCAGCAAATGCGCAACTTCCTCGGTTTTTCGAGATTAAATGCGGTATAGCCGCATTTAATCAGGAGATGCACACAAAGAATGCGCAAATTCAGCGGGCAATGCGCGGTATCATGCCGAAAGCGAACAGATTCCCGATCGGAGACACGAAAATGGGCCCATTTCCGCATAACGCACCCAAGTCACAAATCAGCGACGAAAACCCCGCAGGCACGGATGGGTTTGAATTTGTCGAATTCGCGCATCCGGAACCGCAAGAACTGCGCGACCTGTTTTCGCGCATGGGCTATGCGCTGGTGGCGCGTCACACATCCAAGGATGTCGAACTTTGGCAACAGGGCGACATCACCTATATCCTGAACGCCGAACCGGGCAGCTTTGCCGCCCGATTTGTCGAGGAACACGGCCCCTGTGCCCCGTCCATGGGCTGGCGCGTGGTGGATGCGCACCGCGCATTCGAACATGCGGTGTCAAAGGGGGCCGAACCTTATGAAGGGGCGGATAAAACGATGGACGTGCCCGCCATCAAGGGCATCGGCGGGTCGCTGATCTATTTTATCGACCAGTATTATGACACCTCCCCCTATAACGAAGAATTCGAATGGCTGGCCCAGTCGAAACCGCGCGGGGTGGGGTTCTTTTATCTCGATCACCTGACGCATAACGTGTTCAAAGGGAATATGGACAAGTGGTTCCATTTCTACGGAAACCTGTTCAATTTCCGTGAAATCCGGTTCTTTGACATCGAGGGTAAGTTCACCGGGCTGTTCAGCCGGGCGTTGACGTCGCCCTGCGGGCGTATCCGTATTCCGATCAACGAGGACCGGGGCGAAACCGGCCAGATCGTCGCCTATCTGAAAAAATACAAGGGCGAGGGAATCCAGCACATCGCAGTTGGCACGGATGATATCTATGACAGCACCGATGCCATCGCCGAAAAGGGCATCAAGTTCATGCCCGGCCCGCCCGACGCCTACTATGACCTGTCCAAGGACCGGGTGCAGGGGCATGACGAACCGCTGGACCGGATGAAGAAACACGGCATCCTGATTGACGGCGAAGGCGTTGTTGACGGGGGCGAAACCAAGATCCTGCTTCAGATTTTCTCGAAAACCGTGATCGGGCCGATCTTCTTCGAATTCATCCAGCGCAAGGGCGACGATGGGTTCGGCGAAGGGAACTTCAAGGCGCTGTTTGAATCCATCGAGCAGGAGCAGATCGACAACGGTGAAATCGCAGCCGAGTAAAACAGGGGTCAAGACAGGACATCCAAAGCCGCCCGCCGACAGGCCGGGCGGCTTATTCATGTGGGATCAGCCGCTGGGGATTTTCAGGGTCAGGTTGCGGCCACCTTTCTGATAGCGCAACTCACTGTCACCAATCGCCACCACGCGGCCCCCGTCGATGGAATCCCCGACTTTCACCTTTTTATACCGACCGCTGGGCAGGCGAACGAGGGCGCGCCGGTTCGAGGGCGTGCCATAGACCCCGATCAGGTTGATCCGGCGCAGGTTGATGGCATTGTCGAGCGTCGCCTGCCGCGCGACCGACGCGGATGAGGGGATGCTGGGCTTGACCGTGCGCGGCGCAACCGACGCGACCTCGATTGCCTTCGGTGCCGATTGGGCGCGCTGGACCAAAGCGGCAAAGTTGCGCGGGCGCGCGTCGGGGCGTCGGGACGCGGCAACTGCCTGCGCGGTGGGCGCGGCCTCCGGTTCCTCGACGACCTGGTTTTCCTGGATTGAGCGTGGCCGCAGTTTGGGGCGCACCTCGCCCAGTTCGATGCGCGTCAGGCCGCCCAGCTGGGTGCGTTCGGCACGTTCCGACAGGTTGCCGGGGCGCAGGCGCGGACGCACCTCGGCCAGGCGATCGCGCAGCGCATTGGTTTCCGGCTCGGTTTCGAACCGCACTGGCACGGCAGGGGGCACACGCGCGGGTTTCCCGGCGAAAACAAGGACGCCTTCGGGGTTGAGCGTGCCATCGCGCGACGGCGCCACCAATCCGCGTGCATCCAATGCAAACCGGGTTCCCGCCGCCGTCGGAGAATTCAGGCTGGACACCGGCGCATCGGTGTCGAAACTGTCGGACTCGGGCAGGGCAACGGCATCCTGGGATAGGTCCGTCCGGTCGATGGCGGCAATGAATACATCGTCCATCCCGATGATCGCCGGGGTTTCGGGCGACTGAGGCGCGGTTTCCCAGATTCCGCTCGCGGCATAGCGGGCAGCTGCCTCCTCAAGGGCGTCTTCCTCGGCGGTTTCAATGGCATCGGTGTCAGGCTCGGTCCCGTCATCGGGCAGGCTCATCTGCAGGTCTGTGTCTTGCGGCGTTTCGGTGGCCGAGCGCAAGGCATCCAGAACGGCCACATCCGTATCGCTCAGAACCGGCCCGTCCGGTTCGGGTTGAATGGCCGGGGCGCTGTCCCGTGTGACCGCCTGTTCTGGGGGGCCACCCGTCTCGGGCGCTCCCGGTGTTTGCGGATCGGTGTCCTGAACGGCGGGCACCGGTGCGTCTGTGACCGGGGGCTCGGCCTCGGGGGAGGGGGCCAGGGCAACTTCGGTGGTTTTTTCGTCTGGCCCCAGCAGACCGGCAAGACCGTCGTCCAGAAACAGGCTCGCCCACAGTGCCACGCCGGCAAGGAACAGCAAAAGCAGCGCAGTCAGGATCAATCCCAGGTGTTTCGGCTTGCCGCCGACCACAACGTCCTCGCGGGCACCGAACACAGTCATCCGTGCGGTTTCGGTTTTCGGGACTTGCGATGTCGGCAGGGCGGGCGCCGTATCCGCGACGACGGGGGCCAGGGCCGCTTCGGCCATGGCTTCTTTCGTCCTGTGACGGCTCAGCAACCCACCCAGCCCAGCGCGGGTTTCTGCCTCGGACGGGCCTTCGGGGATGTCCAGAACCGGCGAGGTGATCGTGCCCGATGCCGGGGCGGTTGTCCCGGTGTCCGGGTCCTTTGCCTCGGGCTCAGCGTCAAAGGTGATCCGCGGGCTTGAGGCTGCCACGGGCCGCACCGACGCGGTGTCAGCGCCTGCGCGCTTGGCCCCGTCCAATGCCGGTGCTGCGCCTGTTCCGCCGCTTCGACGGCTGGCAAAGCTGGTTCCCAATTGCAGTGGCGGCGCCTTTTCCGGAGCCGGTGTTTCGGTCACGGGGGCGGGCGGCTTGTCCGGGGCTGTATCTTGCGGTGACAAGTCTTCCGGTTCGGCCACGTTCGGCTGCTGAGGGCCCGTCACGGGGGCAGGCGGTATGTCCGGGGCCGGCTCTTCCTGTATCGCCGGGTATTCGGCCTCGCCCGTCACAACCACGGCAATGCCGTCCGGTTCGACCGCGCCGCCGTCCAATATGGTGGCCGCGTGTTCGGTCGTGCCGAAAAATGGCTCGCCCGGGTAGGGCTGATCGCCCGGGATCGAAACAAAGCTGACCGGGGCAAACTCATGCTCGACAGCAAAGGCTTCGGCCTCGGCCAGCGTCTCGCGCGCAACGGCGGCGATGTGCATCACGTCGCCCTCAGGCGCCATGTCATAGGCCAGATCATCGACCGAATAGGGCGTCGCCGCATCCAGAACGTCGCGCACATGATCCAGAAGGTCCTGGCCCTGGCGTCCGCCGGTTTCCACCTCTAGGTATTTGATCTGGTCATTGGGCAAAATGATCTTGCTGCGCAGCCCGTCGTCCGACAGCGTCCCCGCCTTGTCCCGCAGCACCGCCAACTCCCCCGTCAGATCGCTCGCGTCCAGCGCGGTTTCGCCCACGCGACGCCAGCCGCCCGCTGCACGATGCAGCAGCGTGATCCCGTCAAAGGAAAGTGAGAGCGCAAAACCCGGTTTCATCCAGCGGTTCGTCCATCCATTCTATTCCGGCAGCGCCCGCCTCGCCGGAAGTTTAAGGGCATCTTGCCTGCGGTCCGAACCATAAAGCAGGACTTCGCCGAGGAAAAGGAAAAGACATGACTGAACGGTTGCAGCGCTGGCCGGGAACCGCTCATGTTGGGGCGGTACAAAGGAGAGTATCTGTGAAACACCGTATCTTTGCCGCCGCCCTCGTGGCTTTGACATTCTCGGGTCCGGCGCTGGCCGCCGACGACACCGCGCGACAGATCACCGTTACCGGCGAAGGCCGGGTCGAAGCCGAACCCGATATGGCCGTCATAACGCTGGGGGTTACCCACGAATCAGAGGCCGCGAAAGAAGCAATGGATCAGACCTCGGCGTCTGTCGCCACGATCCTGCAACGGCTTGACCGGCTGGGCATTTCGCCCCGCGATCTTCAGACCCAGCAACTTTCGTTGAACCCGGTCTGGTCCAACCGTCCCATATCCTCGGACGGAGAGCGCAGGATCACCGGTTTCGTCGCCAGCAACATGGTCATGGTCCGGGTGCGCGATCTCAACGCGCTTGGGTTGATCCTGGATGCGGTGATGGAAGACGGGGCCAATCAGTTCAACGGGCTGCAATTCGGGATGCAGGACCCCGATCCGCTGACGGACGAGGCCCGCCGCCGCGCGGTCAGTGACGCCATCGCCAAGGCAAGCCTGCTGGCCGAGGCGGCAGGCGTGACCCTGGGCCCGGTCCAGTCGATTTCCGAGGCGGGCGCGCGCGGTCCGGTCATGATGGAAATGGCGGCCGCTGCACGCGGCGGTGGGGTGCCTGTCGCCCCGGGCGAGGTGACCTTGTCGGCCAATGTGTCGATGGTGTTTGAAATCGCGGACAACTAACCGCGAAAAAGGGGCAGGGCCGGTGGTACGGCCCTGCCATCTTGGGGTTCAGGCGCAGGCCTTGCTGAGCGCCTGGTCCAGATCCGCAATCAGATCCTTGGCATCTTCGGTCCCGATGGACACCCGCACAACGCCGGGTCCGGCCCCTGCCGCTTCCTGCTGTTCAGGGGTCAACTGGCGGTGCGTTGTCGAGGCCGAGTGGATGATCAGCGACCGGGTGTCACCCAGGTTGGCCACGTGGCTGAAGATCTCCAACTCGTTCACCAGCTTGACGCAGGCGTCATAGCCGCCCTTGACCGCAAAGGTGAACAACCCGCCGGTGCCCTTGGGGCAAATCTCTTTCCCGCGTTTGTAATAGGGCGAGGATTCCAGACCGGCATAGGTCACGTAGTCCACGCGGTCATCCGCCTCGAGCCACTTGGCCAGCGCCTCGGCGTTTTCCACGTGGCGCTGCATCCGCAGGGACAGGGTTTCGATCCCCATCAAGGTGTAATGCGCGGCCTGCGGGTTCATCGTCATGCCCAGATCGCGCAGACCAATCGCAATGCCATGGAACGTATAGGCCAGCGGCCCGAATGTTTCGTGGAACTTCAGCCCGTGATAGGCGGGTTCAGGTGCGCTGAGTGACGGGAATTTGTCGGATGCGGACCAGTCAAACGTGCCACTGTCGACCACGCAGCCCCCCGTGACAGTGCCGTTGCCGGTCAGGTATTTGGTGGTCGAATGCACAACCAGCGACGCGCCATGTTCAAACGGGCGGCACAGATAAGGCGTGGCGCTGGTGTTATCCACGATCAGCGGCAGACCGGCGGCATCGGCCACCTTTGAAATCGCCTTGAGGTCAGTGACATACCCGCCCGGGTTGGCAACCGATTCACAAAAGATCGCCCGCGTGTCATCGTCAATCGCGGCGGCCACGGCATCGGTATCGTCGAAATCGACGAACTTGGCGGACCAGCCAAAGCGTTTGATTGTCTGGCTCATCTGCGTGACGGTGCCACCATAAAGACGGGTCGACACAACCACGTTGCGCCCCGGCGCCATGAGCGGGAAGAGCGCCATGATCTGCGCCGCGTGGCCCGACGAACAACAGACTGCCCCGACACCGCCCTCAAGCGTGGCGATGCGTTCCTGCAGAACTGCAACCGTGGGGTTGGTCAGGCGCGAATAGATATACCCGACCTCTTGCAGGTTGAACAACGCGGCGGCGTGATCCGCATCGCGGAACACATAGGCGGTCGTCTGATAGATCGGCGTCTGCCGTGCACCTGTCGCCGGATCGGGGCGCGCGCCGGCGTGAATCTGCAATGTGTCAAAACCGTATGTTGGTCCGTCGGTCATGGATGTCTCTCCCTGAAAAATGCGTTGGCACAGGAGTAGGGCATTGCATCTGGCCTGACAATCCACGGCAGTGGAGTCTCAGCGCATCCAGAAGCCTTCGGATTTGATCTTGTTGCGGATAGCCTGTTCGCGGCGCGGCAGGTGGTTCTGATCAAACAGCGCCCGCACCTTGTGTCCGCGTTTCTGAAACACGGTGCGTTTGATCGGTTCGTGCTGCTTCAGAACCTTCTTCAGCTTGTTGGGGGCCGCGACGGTTTCCAGCACGTCGATCACATGATCGCTTTCACGCGCATATAGCAGGGGCAAGTGCCTGTAATGACATGATATTTCTCCGTCCAGCAACCCATCGGGAAGGGCATCGCGCCCGCCGCCGAAGGAATGGATCACCAGCGGCAACGCGACCTGATCCAGCCAGGGATCAAGCGACTGGCACACCAGTTCCTCGGGCGCGTCGTCGCGGATCGATTTGGCATATTCCAGAAACCGGTCGCCAAACTTGCGCGGGCAGGAATAAAAGAAATACCCGGCGTTGAAATACAGATAGCGCCGCCAGTGTCCGTCAGGCTGGGACAGGTCCAGGCTGCTTTCGAAATCAAGGCCGAACTTGTCGTAGAGCGATTTCCAGATGCCTTCGTGGCCGGGGCCATAAAGGGTCGGTTCGGGCCATGTGCCTTCGCATTTCAGCGATGCGCCGGGCCGGTCAAAGTCAAAAGGTACCCGGTTGATGTCACCCGTGATCAATGTGTCGCTGTCGAAAAAGACAAACGGTTCACCTTCGGGCAGGGCCTGCAAGGCTTCGATCTTGTTGCCATAGGGGTAGTGCTGACCAAACACCCTGTTTTCAAAGGGCAGGATTTCGGCGCCCAATTGCTCCAGCGCCTCCAGAACGTCACCATTGTGAATGCTGGGGTCGTTGTCCCATTGCGGTCCCGGTTGAGGCACGGCCACAAACAGTCGCCCTGAAAAATCAGGCGCGCAATGCCGGAGCGAAGCCGCAAACAGCAGGCATTCGTACTGAAGCCGCCCGGATTGGCCGACCACCACGATATTGAAGGATTGGCGCGGTGCCTGTTTCTTTGCCATATTGGTTCCAGCCGCTTGGTTTTTGTGCGGCAACTGCATTTTGCGGGCAGTATAGGGCGGTTCCGCCCAACCCAAAACCCTGCATTTGCACCGATAGTCCTATTCCCGGTTTCGGGCGATTTGCGAGGGGTCGAAATGTTTGAGCTATTTATGGTTTTTCTGGCGGGGGCCGCGCAATCCGCGGCCAACCATTCCGCGCCCGGCGACAGCGCACTGGCGGCGGCACCTGCGGCGGCCGTGGTCGCTCCGACCGCGCCAGCGCCTGCCGAGACCGCGATGACACCCGCGCAATCCGATGAAAAACCGGAACCAACGCGAGACGTAGCCGCGTCACCTGCCTTTCCGGCACCCAAAGGTACGCCGCCATCGACCGAGCTTAAGGCCGAACCGCAGGTTGCGACCGGGCGCTTTCTGACAGCGCTTGAGGTGAAACCCATCCTGAACGCCACGCGCACCAACTGGATATCGGTGCGCGAATACGGCGGGCAGGACCTGCTCTATGTCACGCACCTCTGGTCCTGGCGCTGTGGCCTTCTGGAAATCCGCATCGGTCTGAACGGCGCCAAGCCCGAGGTCTGGCCGCTGCCGGAGTGTCATGTCGATCAAGCGGCCGCCGCCGCCATTCTGGAGAGCGACGGTCTGCCCTATCGCACATTCCCGCTGCGCAGCGTGCAACTGATCGACGTGCAGTTGACCTATGACGACCTCAGCACCGATGCTGTGCGTTTCAACCGGCACGGAATAATCATTCCATGATGACTTGCCCAGCCTGTGCCGCGTCCGGTGCAAACCGGTTTTCTTCCAGCCAGAGTTGGCGCAAGGCGCTGCCCTGACCGTCAAAACCATCTTCGCTCACCTCGCAGGCCCAGATGCGATCCACGCGGAAATGGCGGAATCCGCCCCGCATCTCGCACCAGCCCGCTAGCAGCACGCTGTCGACGTGATAGACAACGGCCACAGGGCGGACCGTGCGCCGGGTCTCTGTGTCCTGCTCATCGCGATATGTCAGGCGCAGCTTGCGTTCCTGCCGCACCGCGTCGCGCAACACGGCCACTGATACGCAGCCGCGCGCCGGATCGTCCGCGGGTGCGCCCCAGGGCGCCACCTGCAGCCAATCGGCCTCACACTGCAGGGCTTCGATTTTGCCACAGACCCGCGCCGCCGCTTGTTGCAGGGCGCTGTCGCCGGTCCGGGCCAGCATCGACAGGCCGACATGCAGCGCCTCGATTTCTTCTGCATCGAAGTTCAGCGGTGGCAGGTCATATCCCCGGCGCATGACATAGCCAATTCCCGCTTCGCCCTCGATCGGGGTGCGCATCGCCTGTAGCGCGGCAATATCGCGATAGATCGTGCGATGCGACACCTCAAGCCGTTGCGCAAGGTCGCGCGCGGTCATCGGTTCATTCGCACCGCGCAGTGTCTGGATAAGCTCGAACAGCCGGTTCGATCGGCGCATGACGGACCCTTTCGTGATGATGCTGACATCATATCACGCCCTGCTGACAACAGGGTGTCAGCAGGGTTTTGATTGCCTGTCCCTCCAACTCCGGAGGACAGAAGATGAGCTATTATGATCACGCAACCGCCCTGGCATTCCGACTTGGTCGATGGGCACAGGACAGGACGCCAAAGGTCCATGAGGTCGAAATCGACCTTTTCCGAAAGGCCTATCTGGCCAAGTGCCCGGCACAGTCCGGATCAGATCAGCGCCGTACTCAGGATCGGGAAATAGCTCAGCAGGACAAGAACGACGGTAACGGCCAAAAGGAACGGCCACAGGGCCGCAAAGATCCTGAAGGGCCGAACGTCTGACATGGCCGAGGCGATATAAAGGCCAACGCCCACCGGCGGGGTCAATAGGCCCAGAACCAGGTTCAGCGAGATCACGACGCCGAAATGGAACGGGTTGATGTCATAGGTGTTCATCGCAATCGGCAACAGGATCGGGGTGACAAGGATCAGCGCCGCGATCCCGTCGATCAGCATCCCCACGAACAGCAGGCACAGGTTCACGATCAGCAGGAACACGAACGGATCGGAGGTCACGGTCGAAATGAACGCCGCCAGCTTTTGCGGCAGTTCTTCGTAGATGACCACCCAGCCGAACACGTTGGCCGCCGCGATCATGAAAATCACCAGCGAGGAATTGGTTGCCGTGCGCACGAACAGCGCGCCCAGATCGCGCGGCGAAATCTCACGGTAGATCAGCCAGCCCACCGCAAAGGCGATCAGCGACGCCACCGCCGCGCTTTCTGTCGGGGTGGCGATGCCGAACACGATACCCCCGACAATCGCCAGCGGAATGAGAAAGGCGGGAAGGGCGGCGCGCAGGGCCGCCAACGCCTCGGGCAGGGTCATCCATTGTCCCTTGGGGAATTGTTGAACCAGACCGATCAGGGCAACCACCAGAAAGAAGGACCCGGCCAGAAGGATGCCCGGGATGATCCCGGCGATGAACAGATCGCCAATCGGCAGTTGCGCCAGCACCCCGTAGATCACAAACAGCATCGACGGCGGAATGACCGGCGCCAGCAACCCGCCGGCGGCGGTGGTCGCGGCGGCAAAGCCGGGGTCATACCCTTCGTCCTTCATCGCGGGCACCATGGCCCGGCTCATCACAGCGATCTGGCTGGCGGCCGACCCGATGATCGCGGCCATGAACATATTGGCCAGCAGGTTGATATAGGCCAGACCACCGCGAAACCCGCCCACGAACACCCGCGCCGCGCGTACAAGGCGCTGGGTCATGCCGCCTTCGTTCATCAACTCACCCGTCAGGATGAACAGGGGTATCGCCAGCAGGCCATAGTTTTCCACCCCTGAAAACATCTGCTGGGCGAAACTGTCATAGAGAACGGTATTCCCGCTTTCGTAAATGTACCAAAGGGCGGTCAGCGCCAGGACCAGCGCGATGGGAACGGAGCCGAACAGAAGAACGACAAAGACAAACGGGGTCATTGCGGCGCTCCCTCTGTCGGGGCGGGGTGGAACAGGTTCGCCGCCGAATGCAGCACTGCGCCAAAGGTGAAAAGCACCATCGCCAGCCAGACCCAGACCTTTTTGATGCCCAGCGTATTGGTCGGCTCGGCATAGATGAAGTTGAAGGTTGCCCCCTGAAACTGCTTCACGTCCCACCCGGCCTGCGCCAGTTGCAGCGGCATGAACCAGCGCAGGCAGACCCAGACCAGCAGGCAGGCAAAGAGGAACACCACGATGTCCACCGCCCGGCCCAGTATCCGGGCCGTGGGCGCGGGGACAAATTCCTGCACCACGGTAACGGCAATGGAGGACCGGAAATGTAACGCGGCCGAGGCGGCCAGAAAGGTCATCCAGACCATGGCGTAAATCGCCGCCTCATCCACCCAATAGATCGCATTGCCGGTGGCACGGGTAATGACGTTCAACAGGATCAGCCCCGTGACCGAGGCCGCCAGCGTCGCAGCGGCAAAAATCTCGACACGGGCCCAGGCAGAGGACAGGCGATAGAGCAGGAACAGGCTTTCAAATGAACGCGGCGGGCCGGGAACGCGCCCGGCCCGCCGCGTATCTGGATAAAAGGGTTACTTCAGCGCGTCGGCCGTCTTGCGCAGATCGGGCAGGGACGGGGCCTTGGCCGCCCAGATCTCTTCCCAGGCGCCCATGACATCGCCGAAAAAGGACGCATCAACCGTCTTGAAGGTCTTGCCGACATCTTTGAGCGCCTCGGTCCAGCCGTTTTCCTTTTCGATGTAAACGTCCAGCGTGCTGTCCACGTGCTTGGCCATCAACTCGGTGATCATGGCCTTGTCCTCGGCGGACAGCCCGGCATAGACGCGGGCCGAAATCAGGCCGACCATCGGGAACATCATGTGATTGGAAATCACGATCGTATCCGCATGTTCGTGGTATTTCAGCACGTTGATCAGTTCGACATCCATGTCGATCGCATCGACCTGCCCATTGGCCAGCGCATCATACACCGCCGGAAGCGGCATCGGCGTCGGCGCCGCGCCCAGCAGGTTATAGAAATCAAGGATCGGATCGAACGGCGTGATCCGCAGTTTGAGCCCTTTCAGGTCCTCGGCAGAATTCACCTCGCCCCGGCTGAGGATCTGGCGCATGCCCGCGCTGCCGAACCCGACACCCACGACGCCCGCCTCTTGCGGCAGAACGGCAAGCATCCCCTTGGCCGTGTCCGACCGCAGGATCGCCGCAGCATGCGAGATGTCATTGGCCAGATAGGGCGCATAAAACGCACCCATGTTGGGCACGCGGTTCGAGACTTCGGCCACGGTCATGAACGCCATGTCCAGCGCACCCGTCTGCATCTGCTGAAGCATCTGCGCCTCGTTGCCCAATTGGCGGGCCGGGAACACCGTCAGCGAATGCGCGCCGCCCGACTTTTCGGCCAACTCGGCGCCAAAGGCTTCGGCGGCCTTGGTCCAGACATGCGGCGGTGGGGTGATCAGCCCCAGCCTGAAGTCCTTGGCCACGGCGGGGGCGGCGGCCAGTGCCAATGCTCCGGCTGCCACTGCGCCGCGCGCAATTGCCTTGAATGTGAATTCCATGTCTCTCTCCCTGATAGAATCTTGTTTTGGGGACGTTACGCTAAGACTGCCGCCGATCCCAACCCCGCAATGCCGCCCACAGAACGTTGGAGTGCCCAAATTTTGCACATAGGCACCGGCCCAAGGCAGGAAATTGCAGATTTCAAAAATTTACCAATTGATAAAAAATTTTTCTGTGGCAGTCTGGTGGCAACAAAAAACGGCAGTCAGGGAGATGACGATGGCAAAAGGTCAGATGGCGTCAGGGGTCGTGGCAGGTCGGTTGCCCGCCGATCAGATTGCAGACAATTTCAGCGACCTGCATCCCCCCTATGCCCCGCACGAAGCCGCGGTCGCCGCCGACCGCTGCTATTTCTGCTATGATGCGCCTTGCGTGACGGCCTGTCCCACGAGCATCGACATCCCGCTATTCATCCGCCAGATCCAGACGGGCCACCCCGAGGGCGCGGCAAAAACGATCTTTGACCAGAATATCCTGGGCGGCATGTGCGCCCGCGTCTGCCCGACCGAAACCCTGTGCGAAGAGGCCTGTGTGCGCGAAACGGCCGAGGGCAAGCCGGTTGAAATCGGCCGGCTTCAGCGCTTTGCGACGGACACGCTGATGTCCAAGGGGGGCCATCCCTATCAGCGCGCCGCTTCGACGGGCAAGAGTGTGGCCGTGGTCGGCGCGGGGCCGGCGGGTCTGGCCTGTGCGCATCGCCTGGCCATGCTGGGGCATGAGGCAAAAGTGTACGAGACGCGCGCCAAATCCGGCGGTCTGAACGAATTCGGCATTGCCGCCTATAAAACCACCGACGGCTTTGCCGGGGCCGAGGTGGACTGGCTTTTGAAAATCGGTGGCATCACCATTCAGACCGGCAAGGCGCTGGGCGGCGACCTGACGCTGGCCGGTTTGCGAGATGCCCACGATGCGGTGTTCCTGTCCATCGGTCTGGGTGGGGTCAACGCCCTGCGCGCCGACGGGGCGGACAAGACCGGTGTGCGCGACGCGGTCGATTTCATTGCGGAACTGCGGCAGGCAAGCGATCTGACCACCCTCCCGGTCGGGCGCAACGTGGTGGTGATCGGTGGCGGCATGACAGCGGTGGATGCGGCGGTGCAATCCAAACTGCTGGGGGCCGACACCGTCACCATTGCCTATCGCCGGGGGCGCGACGCCATGGGCGCGAGCCGGTTCGAACAAGATCTGGCCGCGCAAAAAGGCGTGCGGCTGATGTACAACGTGCAGCCCGTCGCGGTGCATGGCAATGGCGCGGCGGCCGAGATCGAGCTGGAATATACCACCACTGCAAACGGCAAACTGGTGGGCACGGGCGAAACCGTGCGCATCACCGCCGATCAGGTGTTCAAGGCCATCGGTCAGACCTTGTTGGATGCACCGGATGGGCTGAACCTGAATGGCAACAAGATCGCGGTGAGCGAGACAGGCCGCACCTCCGTCGCGGGCGTCTGGGCCGGGGGCGATTGCGCCAGCGGCGGTGATGACCTGACCGTGACGGCCGTCGCCGAAGGGCGCGATGCGGCGATGGATATTCACGCGACATTGATGGGTTAACCACAGGACACCCTGTGAAACGGAGGCTGACATGGCTGATCTGACAACGGACTTCCTGGGCATCAAATCCCCCAATCCCTTCTGGCTGGCCTCGGCCCCGCCGACCGACAAGGAATACAACGTGCGCCGCGCATTCGAGGCCGGGTGGGGCGGTGTCGTGTGGAAGACACTTGGCTCGGAAGGGCCGCCGGTGGTGAACGTGAACGGGCCGCGATACGGGGCGATCTATGGGGCCGACCGGCGGTTGCTGGGGCTCAACAATATCGAGTTGATCACTGACCGGCCGCTGGAAACCAACCTGGAAGAAATCACGCGGGTGAAAAAGGATTACCCGGACCGGGCGATCATCGTTTCGATCATGGTGCCCTGCGAAGAAGGCGCATGGCGCGATATCCTTCCCAAGGTCGAGGCCACCGGGGCGGACGGGATCGAACTCAACTTTGGCTGCCCGCACGGCATGTCGGAACGGGGCATGGGCGCCGCCGTCGGGCAGGTGCCCGAATATATCGAAATGGTCACGCGCTGGTGCAAACAGTATTATTCCAAGCCGGTGATCGTGAAACTGACACCGAACATCACCGACGTGCGCTATCCGGCGCGCGCGGCCAAGGCGGGTGGGGCCGATGCGGTGTCGCTGATCAACACGATCAGTTCGATCACCTCGGTCAACCTGGATACGTTCAGTCCCGAACCGTCGATCGACGGCAAGGGCAGCCATGGGGGATATTGCGGCCCGGCAGTGAAACCGATTGCGATGAACATGGTTGCCGAAATTGCCCGCGACGCGGAAACCCGGGGCCTGCCGATCAGCGGAATTGGCGGGGTGACCACCTGGCGGGACGCGGCCGAATTCATGTCGCTGGGATGTGGGAATGTGCAGGTTTGTACCGCCGCGATGACCTATGGTTTCAAGATCGTGCAAGAGATGATTGCCGGTCTCAGCCAGTGGATGGACGAAAAGGGATACGTCTCAACCGCCGATTTCGTGGGCCGCGCGGTGCCCAATGTGACCGACTGGCAGTATCTGAACCTGAACTACATCGCCAAGGCCAAGATCGATCAGGATGCCTGCATCAAATGCGGGCGCTGTTACGCGGCGTGCGAGGACACCTCGCACCAGGCCATCGCAATGGACGAAGGGCGCACTTTTACCGTCAAGGACGAGGAATGCGTTGCCTGCAACCTGTGCGTCGATGTCTGCCCGGTCGAAAACTGCATTTCCATGGTGCCGATGAAACCGGGCGAGGTTGATCCGCGCACCGGAAAGGTCGTGCAGGAGGAATACGCCAACTGGACGACGCATCCCAACAACCCCTCGGCCCAGGCGGCCGAATAGGGGGCGGGGTCAGCCCAGGTCGAACAGGCTCAGATCCAGTGAGGCGACACTAACGCCTTCAAAGATGATGACGTTCTCACCATCGTTCAGGTGGTCATAGACCGCATTGCCGTTCTGGTCGCTGAGCGCGGCGCTGAGTTCGGCCTCGCTCGCGGCCTCGCCCGGGGCCTTGATGCGGATTTTGTCGCCGTCATAGTCCTTGATCCGGTCCTCGCCGAAATTGGCGCGAAAGATGAAAACATCCTTATGGGCGCCGCCCTTGAGCACGTCGTTGCCGGTGCCGCCGTCAAGGACATCGCGCCCGTTGTGGCCGAAAATCACGTCATTGCCCGCGCCACCAATCAGCTTGTCCTTGCCTGCGCCGCCCTTGATCGTGTCTTTGCCGCCCGCGCCTTTGATCACATCATGACCGGCGTCCCCGACCAGATCATCACGGCCGCCCCGGCCCAGAATGGTATCGGCGAACTGGGTCCCGATGACAGTGTCGGTGCCGGTGGTTCCGGTGATCGGGCTCGATCCGTCGGGATCGGCACTGCGTCCAAACCAGACGTGGTAAATCTTGCCGCCGTAATTCGAAACCGAGGTATCGATTTCCACCCCGATGCCAATGGCGTTCCAGTTGGAATTGGCCCAGATGCCATTGTTCAGGATCACGTCGTTGTGCCCGGAGGATCCTTTCCAGCCGTTGAGCGCCGCCTCGATCCCCGAGTATCCGGCGGCTGAAATTTCGAACCCGTAATCGGTGTAATTGGTGCCGATCCGGGTGGGAGCGGACCACATGACATCAGGGTCGCTGTGATCCGAATAATACGGCGCGTCGCTCCAGCTGTGCAGGTTCGCGCCCTGGGGCAGGGACAGACCGGCCTGCCAGATATTATAGAGCGTGTCGGCCGCGTGACGCCCTCCGGTCGTGGTGAGGTTCAGCGACAAAGGGATCGCATCCAGGCCGTTGGCGGCGCGATAGTCCATGATCAGGTGATAGAGATCCAGCTCGGTCAGGCTGAGCGCGTCCGAGGCCGTTGGTTGTGTGTTGTCGAAGGTCACTATGCAAATCCCGCCCGTTTTTTTAAAAGGTCTGGCTGTACCTTGGTAGGGCGCTGTGACCGCAACATGCAAAGATTGCGCAATTAATTCGGCAGGTGTTTGCCGGTTATGCGTCAGGGCGCAGCATCTTGCCGAAAAGCTGTTCCAGATAGTGTTGCGCCTCGGGGAAGGGATCGGAATCCGCATCGCCCAGAACCGCGCGCACCTGGACGTCGAAATCGGCGTAATGCTGGGTCAGTGACCAGATCGAAAAGATCAGGTGATAGGGGTTGACCGGTGCGATCTGCCCCTGGGCGATCCACCCTTCGATCACCGCGACCTTTTCATCGACCAGCTGTTTCAACGCGCCGCTCAGTTCGGCACCGATCCGCGGGGCGCCCTGGATGATTTCATTGGCAAACAGGCGGCTTTCTCGGGGATAATCGCGGCTCATCTCAAGTTTGCGGTTCACATAGGCCAGGATTTCGCCCAGCGGGTCGCCCGCCGGATCGAGCGCGCGCAGCGGGTCGAGCCAGGTGCCCAGCAACCCATCCAGAAGGGCGACGTGAATCGCCTCTTTCGAGGGGAAGTAATAGAGCAGATTCGGCTTGCTCAGCCCGGCGGCGGCGGCGATCTGATCGACGGTCGATCCGCGAAATCCGTTTTGGGAAAAGACGTCCAGCGCCGCCTCGAGAATGGCGGTTCTGTTCTTTTGCTGAATGCGTGTCTGGGTCATTGGCCGATCCGGTTCCCTGGACTGCCTAATTTGGCGGCGTTTTGCGGTGCGATTAATGCCGGGTGGTGTGGCATTTTCTTGACTGCTCTCTAAGCCGTGATAGCGTTGCTTTGACCAGTTGGTCAAATCAGACCGAACGATCCGGAAAATCCGCAGGGGGACAGCATCATGACAGCACCGGGCCAGAACCTGACAATCGACGGCGCGCGCCTGTGGGACAGCCTGATGGAAATGGCCAAGATCGGCCCCGGCGTCGCGGGCGGCAACAACCGCCAGACCCTCACTGACGAAGATGGCGAGGGGCGGGCGCTGTTTCAGAAATGGTGCGAGGCGGCAGGCTGCACCATGGGGCTGGACCAGATGGGCAATATGTTCGCGATGCGCGAAGGGACCGATCCGAACGTGCTTCCGGTTTATGTGGGCAGTCACCTGGACACTCAGCCGACGGGCGGAAAATACGACGGGGTCCTGGGTGTGCTCGGCGGGCTCGAGATTATCCGCACCCTCAACGACATGAACATCAAGACCAAACATCCCATCGTGGTCACCAACTGGACCAACGAAGAGGGCACGCGATTTGCCCCGGCGATGCTGGCATCGGGCGTGTTTGCGGGCATACACACGCAGGACTGGGCCTATGACCGCAAGGATGCGGAAGGCAAGGCCTTTGGGGATGAACTGAGACGGATCGGGTGGCGCGGCGAGGAAGAGGTCGGCGCGCGCAAGATGCATGCCTTTTTCGAACTGCACATCGAACAGGGGCCCATTCTGGAAGCCGAGGGCAAGGATATCGGTGTCGTCACCCATGGTCAGGGCCTGAGCTGGATGCAGGTCACCGTGACGGGTAAGGACAGTCACACAGGGTCGACCCCCATGCCGATGCGCAAGAACGCCGGACTGGGCATGGCGCGTATCCTTGAAAAGGTCGATGAAATTGCCTGGTCGCACGCCCCCCATGCGGTGGGCGCCGCCGGGCATATCGATGTCTATCCCAATTCGCGCAACGTGATTCCGGGCAAAGCTGTCTTTACCATCGATTTCCGGTCACCAATTCTGAGCGTGATCGACGACATGGAGACCCGCCTGCGCGATGAGGCGCAGAAAATCTGTGACGACATGGGATTGAGCGTCGAATTCGAAAAGGTCGGCGGGTTCGATCCGGTTGAATTCGACGCGGGATGTGTCGAAGCCGTGCGCAAGGCGGCTGAACGTCTGGGGTATTCCCACCGCGATCTGATTTCGGGGGCAGGACATGATGCCTGCTGGATCAACCGGATGGCGCCGACGGCGATGGTCATGTGCCCCTGCGTGGACGGGCTCAGCCACAACGAGGCCGAAGAGATCAGCCCGGAATGGGCGGCGGCGGGGGCCAATGTTCTGTTCCATGCGGTTGTCGAGACGGCGGAGATCGTGGAGTAATGGGGGCCAGCCCCCATGCCCCCGGAGTTTATTTGGCAAGATGAAGGGCAGTCATGTCTGATGCGTCCACAGCCGAAAACATAAAGGCGCTGATCGCCCGCGAAATCGCGGCCTTTGACGCGGCGGATCTGATGGCGCGCAATACGCTTGCGGCCTTTCGCGCCCAACTGCGTGAGCCGCGTCAGGTGACGGTGAATTTCGCGGGAGGGATCACGCAGAAATGCTGGTCCGTGACGCGGTCTGACGGGTCTTATCGGGTGATCTATCTGCCGACGGCGGGATATTTTTCATTATGCGTCGAGAGCGATTTCGGACCGCTCGACATCGGCGTGCACGGGGATGCGATCGGGTGTTACGCTTCGGTCTGAAGGAATAGGAGAACGGACATGTCCACAGTCATCAAGAACGGCACCATTGTCACCGCCGACCTGACGTACAAGGCAGATGTGCGGATTGAAAACGGGGTGATTACGGAAATCGGCCCCGATCTGAAGGGCGACGAGCAGCTGGACGCGACGGGGTGTTACGTGATGCCCGGCGGGATCGACCCGCATACGCATCTCGAGATGCCGTTCATGGGCACCTATAGCGCCGATGATTTCGAGAGCGGCACCCGCGCAGCGCTGGCGGGCGGCACAACGATGGTGGTGGATTTTGCCCTGCCCAGCCCGGACCAGGGGCTGCTGGACGCCTTGCAGATGTGGGACAACAAATCCACCCGCGCCAATTGCGATTACTCCTTCCACATGGCGGTGACCTGGTGGGGTGAGCAGGTGTTCAACGAGATGGAAACCGTGGTCAAGGAACGCGGGATCAACACGTTCAAACACTTCATGGCCTATAAAGGCGCGCTGATGGTGAACGATGACGAGCTTTACGCCTCGTTCCAGCGTCTGTCCGAACTGGGCGGCATTGCCATGGTGCATGCGGAAAACGGCGACGTGGTGGCGGAGCTGTCGGCCAAGCTGTTGGCCGAGGGCAACACAGGCCCCGAGGCGCATGCCTATTCCCGTCCGCCGCAGGTGGAGGGCGAGGCCACCAACCGCGCCATCATGATCGCGGATATGGCGGGTGTGCCGCTGTACGTCGTGCACACGTCCTGCGAGGACAGTCACGAGGCGATCCGGCGTGCGCGCATGCAGGGCAAGCGTGTCTGGGGCGAGCCGCTGATCCAGCATCTGACACTGGATGAAAGTGAGTATTTTAACAAAGACTGGGACCATGCAGCGCGGCGTGTGATGAGCCCGCCGTTCCGCAACAAGCAGCATCAGGACAGCCTGTGGGCGGGGTTGCAGTCGGGCTCGCTCAGCGTGGTGGCGACGGATCATTGTGCATTCACAACGGACCAGAAACGCTATGGTGTGGGGGATTTCACCAAGATCCCGAACGGCACCGGGGGCCTTGAGGATCGGTTGCCGATGTTGTGGACACATGGGGTTGGCACCGGGCGTCTGACGCCGAATGAATTTGTTGCCGTAACCTCAACCAATATCGCGAAAATTTTGAATTGCTATCCGAAAAAGGGCGCGGTTCTCGTGGGGGCGGATGCGGACCTTGTTGTTCTCGATCCGGAAAAGGAAAAAACGATCTCGGCAGCCACCCAGCAATCGGCGATCGATTACAATGTGTTTGAGGGGCAAAAGGTAAAAGGCCTGCCGCGATACACCCTGACGCGCGGCAAAGTGGCGGTGATGGACGGAGAGATCCGCACCGAGGAAGGGCATGGGAAATTTGTGAAACGCGAACCGAATACGGCGGTGAACAAAGCGCTGAGCAGTTGGAAAGAGCTGACCGCGCCGCGTCCGGTTGAGCGGACGGGAATCCCGGCGACGGGGGTCTGAGAAGTGACTGGCAGCCGTTTGAAAAGAAAGCAAAAAATTAAAGGCGAAGAATGCCGGTAATAGAAGCCAAGAACCTTGACCTGACCTTTCAGACCAACGATGGCCCGGTTCATGCCCTGAAGGATGTGAACCTGAGCATCGACAAGGGGGATTTTGTCAGTTTTATCGGCCCGTCGGGCTGTGGGAAAACCACTTTTCTGCGCGTCATGGCGGCGCTGGAACAGCCCACGGGTGGCACCATTACTGTGAACGGGGTCAGCCCCGAAGAAGCGCGGATGGCCCGGGCCTATGGATATGTGTTTCAGGCGGCGGGTTTGTATCCGTGGCGCACGATTTCGGGCAACATAAAACTGCCGCTCGAGATCATGGGGTTTTCCCGTGCCGAGCAGGATGACCGTGTGCAAAAGGTCCTGCAACTGGTTGATCTAGAAGGGTTTGGTGGGAAATATCCCTGGCAGTTGTCAGGCGGGATGCAACAGCGGGCCAGCATCGCGCGGGCGCTGGCCTTTGATGCCGACATCCTGTTGATGGACGAACCCTTTGGCGCGTTGGACGAGATCGTGCGCGACCATCTGAACGAGCAGCTTTTGGCGCTGTGGGGGCGTACGGGCAAGACGATCGGCTTTGTCACCCATTCGATCCCCGAGGCGGTTTATCTGAGCACCAGGATCGTGGTGATGAGCCCGCGGCCCGGGCGGATCACGGACGTGATCGAAAGCCCGCTGCCCAGGGAACGGCCACTGGAAATTCGCGACACGCCCGAGTTCATCGAAATCGCCCATCGCGTCCGCGAGGGGCTGCGTGCGGGGCATGGTGATGACTAGGGTCTTGCGCAACCTGGGCCCCATTGCGGTGGTGGTCGTTGCCCTTCTGGTGATCTGGTACGCCGGATCGTTCCTGATGAATCGCGCCTGGACCATGGATCAGGCCGAGCGGGCGGGGACCACGCCAACCCTGAGCGAGGTGTTCAGGGACACGATGAGCCAGGACCGCGCTCGTCTTCCTGCGCCGCACCAGGTCGCGTCTGAACTCTATAAGGGCACCTTCCAGAAGAAGATCACCTCGAAACGCAGCTTTGTGTATCACGGGTTCATCACCTTGCAGGCGACGATGGCCGGATTTGCCCTGGGCATCGTTCTGGGGATTGCTCTGGCGGTTGTGATCGTGCTGAGCCGGGTGATGGATTTGATGCTGATGCCCTGGGCCATCATCAGCCAGACGATTCCGGTCGTGGCGCTGGCGCCGATGATCGTAGTGCTGACCAATGCCATGGGCGCAAACAGTCTGATGGTGCCCAAGGCGATCATTGCCGCCTATCTGAGCTTTTTCCCAGTTCTGGTCAGCATGGTCAAAGGGCTGCGCAGCCCGACGGCCATGCAACTGGACCTGCTACGCACCTATGGGGCCAGCCCGGCGCAGGTGTTCTGGAAACTGCGCCTGCCGTCCTCGATGCCGTATTTCTTTGCCTCGCTGAAAATCGCCGTTGCGGCGGCGCTGGTGGGGGCCATCGTCGGGGAGTTGCCGACCGGTGCCATTGCCGGGCTGGGCGCCCGCATGCTGATCGGATCGCAGTTCGGGGAACCGATGATCATGTGGGCCGCCCTCTTCGCGGCGGCCATTCTGGCGGCGATGCTGATCTGGATCGTGACCGGCGTTGAAAAAATCGCCGGGCGCATGATGGGGGTCCGCGAGGCATGAGAAACGAACCGTCACGCATTCAGAAGATCGCCTGGCCAGTGGGGTTTGGTCTGGTGATCCTGCTGCTGTGGGAACTGGCCGTGCGGCTGTTCAATATCCCACCTGCAATCCTGCCAGCGCCCTCGGCCATCTATGCGCGGTTCATAACCTCGACCGACATCCTGTGGATCGACTTTGTCCAGACGGTTCTGAAGGGCGCGCTGACGGGGCTGGTCATGGGGGCCGCTGCTGGGTTGGTCGCGGCCATCGCCATTGATCGCAGCACGTTTTTGCGGCGCGGATTGCTGCCGGTGGCCAATTTCGTCGCGGCCCTGCCGATTGTCGGGATCGCGCCGATCATGGTGATGTGGTTCGGGTTCGACTGGCACTCCAAGGCGGCGGTCGTGGTGGTGATGGTGTTCTTTCCGCTGCTGGTGAACACGCTGGCGGGGCTGGCCGCCACCGACCGGATGCAGCAGGATCTGATGCGCACCTATTCCGCCAGCTACTGGCAGACGCTGACCAAGCTGCGTCTGCCGGCGGCCATGCCGTTCATATTCAACGGGCTCAAGATTTCGGCCACTTTGGCGCTGATCGGGGCGATTGTCGCGGAATATTTCGGATCGCCGACCCGTGGCATGGGCTTTCGCATCTCGACCGAGGTGGGGCGTCTGGGCATCGATATGGTCTGGGCGGAAATCGTGGTGTCGGCGCTGACCGGCACGGTTCTATACGGTCTCGTCGCGCTGGTGGAACGGTGGGTCACATTCTGGCACCCGTCCCAGCGCAGGGGGTAACGACAATGACAACAACGACAACATGGAGGTTGTTCAAATGAAGGTGAAACACACACTTGGCGCGGTGCTTGGGCTGGCGATGCTGGCCGGCGGCGCGCAGGCGGCAGATGATCTGACGCTGCAGTTGAAATGGGTCACGCAGGCCCAGTTCGCAGGCTATTACGTGGCCAAGGAAAAAGGGTTCTTCGACGAGGAGGACCTGAATGTCACGATCAAACCGGGTGGTCCCGACATCGCCCCGACACAGGTCATCGCCGGGGGCGGGGCCGACGTGACAGTCGAATGGATGCCTGCCGCGCTGGCCGCGCGTGACAAGGGCCTGCCGCTGGTCAATATCGCGCAGCCGTTCAAATCCTCGGGCATGATGCTGACCTGCCGGGCCGAAACGGGCATCAAGACGCCCGCCGATTTCCCCGGCAAGACGCTGGGCGTCTGGTTTTACGGCAACGAATTCCCGTTTCTCAGCTGGATGAGCCAGCTGGGCATCTCCACCGATGGGGGCGACGGTGGCGTGACGGTTCTGAAACAGGGGTTCAACGTCGATCCGCTGTTGCAGAAACAGGCCGATTGCGTGTCGACCATGACCTATAACGAATATTGGCAGGTGATCGACGCCGGTCTGGCGCCCGACGACCTGGTGACCTTCAAATACGAAGACCAGGGCGTCGCCACTCTGGAAGACGGGCTTTACGTGCTTGAGGACAAGCTGAACGATGCGGCCGAGGTGGACAAGCTGGTGCGCTTTGTGCGCGCGGCAATGAAGGGCTGGAAATACGCCGAAGAAAACCCGGACGAAGCCGCCGAGATCGTTCTGGAATATGATGAAACCGGCGCCCAGACAGAAAAGCATCAGAAACGCATGATGGGCGAAATCGCCAAACTGACCGCGGGGTCGAACGGCGCGCTGGACATGGCCGATTACGAGCGGACGGTTGAATCGCTGCTTTCGGGCGGGTCTGATCCGGTGATCACCGCGCGGCCCGATGGCGCTTGGACGCACGCCATCACCGATGCGGCGCTGAACTGATCAGCGTATTGGGCGAGCAAAGAAGGGCCGCCCGGTCGGGCGGCCCTTTTCATGTGCCTTGGTCTGAAATCAGGCCTTGCGACGACGGCGCATCGCGCCAAACACCCCAAGTGCACCAACCAGAAGCGCCGCACTGGCGGGCAGCGGAACATTGGCCACCTCATAGGTGATGTTGCCATAGGCCACGCCCTGAGCTGTCGACTGATCATCAAAGAACAGGCTTCCAATCACACCAAAGCCCGACAGATCGACATCCGCTGCACTGTTGATGGTGTAAACACCGGCCAGTGCGTCAAATGCGTCATAGACATAAATGTCAATCAGATCGCCAGCGGACCAGAACCCTTGTTCGAACGTGACGTTCTGGACAGCGTCGGTAAAGTCGATTTCCAGGTCATTGTCACAGCTGAACGAAGCGGGGTTGAAAGCGCAGATACTGTTGGGGGCCGCAGGTCCAGCACCGACAAACAGCGATGATGCGGAACTGGTTATATTGGCCCCGGCAATACTTGCCGTGGAAGAGCCGATGTCACCTGACCCAAGTACGGTAAAATCAAGCGTTGCCGCCGACGCCATACTTGCCCCAAGCGCAAAAGCTGTGCTGAGCAGAAGTTTTTTCATAAGAACTTTCTCCAATTTTGGCAGAACAAGCGAAATGTGCTTGTGCGCCTCATTTACCATATTTCCAGCGATTTGTCAGTTGCTCTTGTGGATGTTTGCGCTCACGCAGGTTGGGCATTTTGACG
Source organism: Arenibacterium sp. CAU 1754 (assembly GCF_054482635.1). Classification (NCBI taxonomy): domain Bacteria; kingdom Pseudomonadati; phylum Pseudomonadota; class Alphaproteobacteria; order Rhodobacterales; family Paracoccaceae; genus Arenibacterium; species Arenibacterium sp. CAU 1754. Next base: position 870,069 of record NZ_JBTLRG010000001.1, on the reverse strand, counting down.
TTACGGCCCAGACGTGGGTTGTGAGCGGGTCAGTGCCGCCAGCGCGGGGCTGCATCACAGAAAAATTTGGACCCACACGAATGTATGGGTGTTTTCCTGTGCAAACCGTGCAATAATTTGATTCATATGCGGAATTTGGGGGGTTTCTGTAAATAATGCAGAATTTTTCGCAAGAATTCAAGTCGGCGATGGCGTTGATCCTGACGGGCGATTCCGAACTATGGAGCATCGTGCTCTTGTCGTTGCAGGTGTCGCTGCTGGCGGTGCTGATCGCCGCGGTGATCGGCATGCCGCTGGGGGCTGCGCTGGCCGTTGGGCGGTTTCCGGGCCGCCGGGCCGCGATCATCCTGATGAATGCCCTGATGGGCCTGCCGCCCGTGGTTGTCGGGTTGCTGGTCTATCTGTCCCTGTCCAGTTCAGGACCGCTTGGGGTGCTGCAGTTGCTCTATACGCCTGCGGCCATGATCATCGCCCAAGTGCTTCTGGTGACCCCGATCATTGCGGCGCTGACCCGGCAAACGGTGGAAACTCTGGATCATGAATACGCCGAACAGTTGCGCAGCCTTGGTATTTCCCGGCTGGCCTCGGTCCCGACGCTGCTGTGGGACGGTCGGCTGGCCTTGTTGACCGCGCTTCTTGCCGGGTTCGGACGGGCCATCGCCGAGGTGGGTGCCGTTATCATTGTCGGTGGCAACATCAACCACGTCACCCGCGTCATGACCACGACCATCGCGCTGGAAACCTCAAAAGGCAATCTGGCCCTTGCCCTTGCGCTGGGGGCGATCCTGATTGGCATCGCGGTGACCGTGACCGCCACCGTCAGCCTGCTGGCCCAGCACAGCCAAACCGAAGAGCTGCTTCATGCGTGATTTTCAGTCCGGACATTCCCTGCGGATCGAAGCGCGGGACCTGCGCATCAGGCGCAAGGGGAAATCCCTGCTGGATGTTAATGCGCTCTGTCTTGAAGGGCCGGGGCCGACCCTAATCCTTGGTCCCAACGGCGCCGGCAAAAGCCTGTTGCTGCGGTGTCTGCACGGTCTGATCAGCCCCGATCAGGGACGCGTCTGGCAGGACGGCGCCCCGTTGAACGCCAGCCACCGCGCGGATCAGGCGATGGTGTTTCAGACCCCGGTTCTGTTGCGCCGCTCGGTTGCGGCCAATCTCGATTACGTGCTGCGGCGACGGGGTGTGCCCCGCGGATTGCGGCGCGACCGGGTCAATGCCTTTCTGGCCGAGGGCGGGTTGGCCGCCAAAGCGCGGCAACCCGCGCGCAGCCTTTCGGGGGGCGAGGCACAGCGCCTCGCCATTCTGCGGGCGCTGGCCACCGATCCGACGGTTCTGTTTCTGGATGAACCCACCAGCGCACTGGATCCGGCCGCGACCCAAGCCATTGAAACCCTGATAATGGCCGCATCGCGGCGTGGCACGCGGATCGTGATGGTCACACATGACATTGGACAGGCGCGGCGCCTTGGCCACGACATCGTCCTGATGCAAGGCGGACAGGTGGCCGAACATGGGTCCGCCGACGCCTTTTTCGACGCCCCGGCCACGCTGGCCGCGCGACGGTTTCTGTCAGGGGCCTTGGTTCTGTAAATATCCGATCAATATGGAGACTTTGGAATGTTCCGTTTGCTGACACGCGCGTTGATTCTGCGCGTTCTTCCTTTGGTTCTGAGTGTCGGTCTGGCCAGTGCCGAGACCCCGTTCATCGTGGTGCAATCCACCACCTCGACGCAGAATTCGGGGCTTCTGGAGGCGATTTTGCCGGGGTTCACCGAATCTTCGGGGATCGAGGTACGTGTGGTGGCGGTCGGCACAGGTCAGGCCATTCGCAATGCACAGAACGGAGATGGCGACGTGCTGTTGGTGCATGCCAAAGCCGCCGAGGAGAAATTCGTGGCCCAAGGGGGCGGCGTTGAGCGGTTTGACGTGATGTATAACGATTTTGTCCTTGTCGGCCCGGTCGCCGATCCGGCTGGCATCAGGGGCGGGTCTGACATCGTGGCCGCATTGCAGGCCGTTGCCGCGGCGCAGGCACCCTTCGCCTCGCGCGGGGATGACAGCGGAACGCATAAGGCGGAAATGCGCCATTGGAAGGCCGCGGGGCTGGATGTGGCGGAGGCGTCGGGCGGGTGGTATCGCGAAACCGGCAGCGGCATGGGGGCAACGCTGAACATCGCCGCAGGGATGGGGGCCTATGTGTTGACCGATCGCGCCACCTGGATTGCCTTTGGCAACAAGGAGGGGCTGGAGATATTGGTCGAGGGGGATGCGCGCCTGTTCAACCAGTATGGCGTGATCCTTGTGGATCCCGACAAACACCCCGGCGTCAAGGCCCGCGAAGGTCAGGCGTTCATCGACTGGCTGACCGGGGATGCGGGGCAGGCGGCGATTGCGGGGTACAGGCGCGACGGGCAGCAGTTGTTCTTTCCCAACGCGGCGCGGTGATTGCCCTTCGGGCAAGCCTCCGGCGGGAGTTTTCTAGCAAGATGAAGCGGCGGGTTATCCACTGGCGCCGTTGTGATGCACGCGGCCCAGACCGCTGAGGTCGTAACCGCCCATTTCGGCGGCACGGGCGGCACAGGCCTTGGAATGCAGAAAGGCGAACAGGTTCTGCAACGGGTCATCGAACCAGGCGCGCCGCCAGATGGCCAGATCGAACCGTTCCTGGCACAGGGGCACAAAGCCCAGGCCATAGAGACCGCTGAGCGCGCCAAGGCCGAACCCGGCCTCGGCCTTTTGGTCATGCAGGGTGATGGCCAGTTCTTCTTCGGTACGCGCGCGCGCGGGCAGGGCGTCGATGTCGGCGCGGGTCAGGCCCGCCGCTTCGAGCCTGGCGTCGAATTCGCGCAACGAAGCGGCGCTGTCCTGTCGCAAGACCACGCGCCGGCCTTTCAGGTCGGCAAAGTCCTGAATGTCGGTGAGGCCGGGCGTGAGGAGCAACCCCCTCTGGCGGCGGGCGATTTCGATCAGAACGACCGGAGCTTCGCCCAGGGCCGCGCGAAGGGCGGTACGGTTGAAGCCGTCCTCTTCGCGGATATGCAGGCCGGCGGCCTGCGCGGTGCGGGCGCTGAGCCGGGTCAGCCCGTCATAGGAACCGTCGTAAAAACTGGCCAGTCCCGAGCGGCTTTCGCGCAGGGACCAGTCGAGCAGGGGGTCGTGGCTTCCGGCGATGATGGGGGGCAGGGGCGGGTCGGCCACCTCGGGGCCGCTGCGGGATGCGGCCAGCCATGCGGTGATTTCGCCGCGCGGAAACAGCAGCTTGCCCACGGCGCGCACGCAGGGCACCTCGCCGTTGGCGGCAAGGTCATAGACCTTGCGTTCACCGATGCGCAGAAGATCGGCCAGTTCGCGTGTCGTCAGGTATTCGGGCACGGATCAGTCGATCCGCACGGCGGTGCTGGTCGTGCGGTCAGCGGCGGAAAATCCGATCTGCTCCAATATGAACGGGGCTGCGATGGCAATGACGATCATCGTGGCAAAGGCGGCAAACATCGCTTTCATGGCTTGGTCTCTGTTGCTGTGGCCCGGCGCAGATAGGCGATCAGATCGGCGCGATCGTCCGGGTCGGTGATACGCTGCATCGGCATCTTGGAGCCGGGAATGTAGTGGTCCGGTCCCAGATCGAACAGCGCGTTGATGGAGGTTTCATCCCAGACGATATCAGACCCGTCAAGGATGTCGGAATAATGATAGTCAGGCACGCTGCCGGCGGGCCGTCCGAAAACACCATGCAATGTGGGGCCGGCGCGCCGTGCGCTGCCGGGTGTCAGGCTGTGGCAGATCGAGCATTTGCGCGCGAACTGTCGCTCACCATTGTCCATTTTATCCGGGTCCTTGAGGAACGTCCGCTCGTCCGTGGCCATCTGTTCGTGCTCATCCAGAGAGGCGACAGGCCAACTGTACATCGCGTCGTCCAGCCCGCCGGCATGGATATTCGTTCCGTCCGGCGAAAAGGCCAGCGCCCAGACCGGGCCGCGCAGGGTGGCGCGGAAATCGCGCGCGATGCGCATCTGGTCGGTGTCGATCACCATGATATAGCCTTCGCCATCGCCCACGGCGAGGCGCGCGCCATCCGGCGACAGGGCCAGCGCCAGGATCGGGCGGCGGTCGAGCGTGAAATCGGCGATCTGCGCGCCGGTTTCGATGTCGATCAGCCGGGTTACCCCGTCCACCGCGCCATAGGCCAGCCAGCCCGCGTCGGGGTTGAGGACCAGTTTGTTGACGCCAAACCCGTGGCTGAGGACCTGGTGCAGTTCCGTCCCCGATGCGACATCCCAGAGCCGGATCGTGCCATCGACCGACGCGGAATAGAGCCGCTTGCCATCCGCCGAAAAGGCCACGTCGTTCACTCCCTGCGCATGGCCGCGCAGAACCTTGGGTTCCGGAGCTTGCAACGGCGGATAGAGCGCGCGGGCCCAGTCCGCGGACAAGGGCCACAGGCCGATGGTTCCGTCCCAACTGGCCGACGCGACCAGCCCGGCGGCGCGGGAGGTTGCAAGGGCCGTCACCTTGCCGGCATGGGTGCCCAGTTCGCGATTTGCACTGCCGGCTCTGGGCCAGAAGCGCACGGTGAAATCATCGCTTGCCGAAAGCAGAAACCGGTCGCCCCAGAACGCGACGGCGTTCACCGCAGCCTCGTGCCCATCCAGCCACTGCGGCGTGGTGCCGGTCCAGACACCAATGGCATTGTCGAAACTGGCGGTGGCGATCTGGCCCGTGGGCGACACCGCGATATCCATGATCGGGCCGCCGTGGCCCTTGAGCGTGAAGAAATCCGCCGCCGCAAGCGACGGCAGAATCCCGATCAGCAGCGCCGCGAAGCTGCGCATGGCCTATTCGGCGGGCGTGGCCGCGCCGCTTGCGGCCTCTTTCGCCTCGACCTCGTCCACCCATAATCCGTGGTGTTCGCGGGCCCACTGCAATTCGACCTCTCCGGTCCCCATGGCATCAAACGCGCCCTCCATGCCGATACTGCCCAGATAGATATGGGCGATGATCATGGCCATGAAGACAAAGGCGACAATGGAATGCCATAGCTGGGCAAATTGCATTTCCTCATGCGGGGCCAATTGCTCGGGCAGGGCGCCCAGACCCAGCAGGTCGGAAATGCCCCATGAGTTGAGCAGCGCAAAGGTCTTGGCGAACATGGGCAGTTCGAACGGGAACAAGAGCGACAGACCCGAGGCGCTGATCGACAGGCCCAGCACCACGCAGCCCCAGAAAATCAGCTTTTGACCGGCGTTGAATTTGCGCGCGGGCGGATGGCTGTTCTTGGAGAACAGCCCGCCACCGACGGCCAGCCATTTCAGGTCATGCTTGTTGGGGATGTTGTGCAGCGTCCAGTTCACGATGACGATGACCAGCCCTAGCATGAAGGCCCAGGCGATATTGTTGTGCACCCATTTCGAGGCAATGGCGAGGGTGGAGAACATTTCGTGCCCGAAGACTGGGATCAGCACCTTTCGGCCAAAGAGGGTGATCATGCCGGTCAGGGCCAGAACAAGGAAACTGCCCGCGAACAGCCAGTGACCAAAGCGTTCGAACGAGGTGAATCGCAGGATTTTCTGGCCGGTTTTCTCACCGTCGATGCGGATGCGGCCGCGGATCAGGTAGAACACCGCCAGCAACACGATCATACCGCCGAGAAGGTAGGTGCCATAGGTGGCCAGCGGCCCCTGCCGGAACTGCAGCCACCACATGCCGCCATCCTGGATCAGCACATTTGCCGCCGGACCATGCGAAGACACAGTGACATCCGCAGTGCCATAGCGCAGCGCGCGGAACACTTCAGCATCCGAGGCGCCGCCCAGCGTCCCCAGTTGCGCGGCGATGCCCGCAGCGCTGTCGGGATCTCCGGTCGCGTCACGCCGGAAGGTGTCATCGACCTTTTCACCGCGTTGACGGGCAAGGATATCTTCCAGTGTTTGCGCACCGCCGGTGGCTGCGCGTTCTGTCGCGGTCGGCGTATTGGCGGGGTCTTCCGGGCCGGATTGTGCAGCAACGGCGCTGGCGGTGAAAACAAACACAAGCACCATGAGCAACGTTTGTAGTCTCGGCATGCTAAAGCTCCCTGTTTCAGACATCTTTTAGAGTAGCGGCGCCGAGGTGTCATGGGAAGAGTTCCAGTGAATTGTCTGTTGTATCAGCCTGCAGTCCATTGTTTCGTCGAAGACGCTTAGACCATTGTGCGAATATCGAGACGCTGGCATTTAGAGGTATGGATATAACGCTGATCCGTTCTTTTCTTGAAGTGGCCCGCACCGGTTCATTCGTGGCCGCGTCCGAAAGGTTGTTCGTTACCCAGTCAGCCGTGTCGCTGCGTATCGCGCGGCTTGAGGATACTCTGGGGAAACCCCTTTTTTCCCGGTCGAAGGCAGGTGCCGTTTTGACGCGCGAGGGTGCCGCCTTTGAAAGATATGCACTCTCGATTCTGAAAATTTGGGAAGAGGCGCGCACCCAGATCGCCTTGCCGCCAGGGTTTACCCGTTCGCTGACACTTGGCGCGCAATATTCTCTCTGGCCCCGGCTTGGGTTCCGCTGGATCGACCTGTTGCGCGCACAGATGCCTGATCTGCATGTCCGGGCTGAGCTTGGCATGCCCGAGCGGCTTACCCGTTTCTTGACGGACGGCATCATGCACGCCGCGCTGCTTTATAGCCCGCAAATGCGCCCCGGCCTGATGGCGCGGCAGGTTCTTGACGATGAACTGGTCATGGTTGCCCCGTGGAGCGATGGTGCGATGCCCGGAGCGGATAACTATGTGCTGGTCGATTGGGGGCCGGAGTTCATCCAGGCCCATGCGCTCGAACTTCCGCAACTCATGGAGGGCGGGTTGACCATGAGTCTTGGCGCCATGGTGGCCGAATACATGATGACCCGCGGAAAGGCCGGATATCTGCCAGCGCGATTTGCCAAGCGGTTTCTGGACCAGCGGCGGCTTTACCTCGTTCCGGACGCCCATCGTTTCCCCTATCCGGTCTGGCTGGTCTGGCGGTTGGACATAGAACCGACGCTGCAGGATGCCGCGTTTGCCCTGCTGGACCGGGTGGCTTCCGAACTTGTGCAAGATCAAGTGACGGTTCTGCAACAACTGAGCGACATTAGTGACGAGGAAGGGGCCTCTCTGATCCTCGGGACGGCAAATGGAAGGTCCGGCCACAACACTACAACGGATTGATTTTGCCGAAACTTTCCAAAATTCCTCACTTAACATGAGCATCACTGTCTTTAACGATAATTATAATAAATTTTCGTTATCCTTTGTCAGCCTTTAGATCGGTTCCAGCAGAGATGCTGCAACTCCCGCTTTGGCGGGTTCATCGATCTAGAGAAAGGATCAAAAAGATGAATGACCTGTTGAAATTCACCGCTGCTTCCGCACTGGTTGCGATGATGGCCGCGCCCGCAGTCGCCCAGACCGGCCTGACCGGAATTGACAGCCTGGAAGACCGTATCGAGGACATCGAAGACGAAGCGAAAGACGACCTGGAGCGTGGCGACGACGACGAACGTTACAGCGCGAACCGTGTGGCGCAAGGCTGGCGCGGATCGCTCGCGTTGACCGGTTCGTCCGCCAGCGGCAACACCGATACCGCAGAACTTTCGGGTGCGGGCCGCCTGACTTATGGCATCAACGACTGGAGCCACACATTTGGCTTTGCGGCCGAATACGGTGAAGCCAACGACGTTAAGAACGAAGAGAACTTCTTTGCGATCTACGAAGGCAGCTACTACTTTACCGATCGTTTCTACCTGTTCGGAGTAGGCCGCTATGAGTTCGACGGCTTCACGGCCCCTGCAGTGCCTGGTGGCGCACCGGTGCCCGGTGAAACCCGCGACGCCTTTGTTGGTTTCGGCCCAGGCTACCGGATCCTGAATGACGAAAACGTCGCATGGCGTGTTCAGGGTGGCGTAGGTGCGCGGTATTATGAAGACATCACCGGCTTTGATACCACCGAAGCCGCCTTCCTTGGTACTTCGCGGTTCTACTACAAACTCACCGGTACCATGTCGCTGACCAATGACACCGAAGTTCTGACATCTGACGTCAACACACTGCTGACGAACGATCTGGGTGTGAACTTCAAGATGACCGACAGCCTGTCCACCCGTGTCAGCTATCGGACTGAGTATAACACCGATCCGGCACCGGGTCGCGAGTCGACCGACAATCGCTTTGGTGTGTCACTGGTTCTCGGTTTCTAAGACCCGCAGGCTTTGGCGGTCCTACCTCGTGCGCCGAAGCCGCGTAACAGACGCCCCGCCTAACGGCGGGGCGTTTTTTTTATGCGCACTCAGGGTATTCGGGGCCCTTTTGCCCATCGCAAAACGAAACGCCCCGGCTTTGGGCCGGGGCGTTCCTGTTTGCTATTGCCTTATCGGGCGTTGCTTTAGGTCAGCCACCCTTCTGGTCATAGGCCGTGCCCCAGCCCCAGGCGCCGGACCCGAAACCACGGGCAACGACACGTTCGCGGTAGATGGCCGACACGACGTCGCCATCCCCCGCCAACAGGGCCTTGGTCGAACACATCTCGGCGCAGATGGGCAGTTTGCCCTCGGCGATTCTGTTGCGTCCGTATTTGGCAAACTCGGCGGTCGAATGGGTCTCTTCCGGGCCACCGGCACAGAAGGTACATTTGTCCATTTTCCCGCGCGAGCCGAAGTTGCCGGCCTGTGGGTATTGCGGTGCGCCGAACGGGCAGGCGTAAAAGCAGTAGCCGCAGCCAATGCACAGGTCCTTGGAGTGCAGGACCACGCCTTCCTCGTTCTGGTAGAAGCAATCCACCGGGCACACCGCCATGCAGGGCGCGTCCGAACAGTGCATGCAGGCCACGGAAATCGACCTCTCGCCGGGGTCGCCATCGTTGATGGTCACCACGCGGCGGCGGTTGATGCCCCAGGGCACTTCATGCTCGTTCTTGCAGGCCGTTACGCAGGCATTGCACTCGATGCAGCGCTCAGAGTCGCATAGAAACTTTGCTCTCGCCATTGATCGTCTCCTCCTTACGCTGACCAGATTTTGCAGAGAGTCGCTTTGGTCTCTTGCATCTGGGTGACTGAGTCATAGCCATATGTCTGGGCGGTGTTGGTACTTTCACCCAGCACATAGGGGTCGGCGCCGTCGGGGTATTTGTCCCTCAGGTCCTTGCCCTCGAAATGGCCGCCAAAGTGGAACGGCATGAAGGCCACGCCGCTGCCGACCCGGTTGGTGACCATGGCCATGACCTTGACCTTGGCGCCTTCGGGGCCTTCAACCCAGACCTGTGTGCCGTCCCGAACGCCAAGGTTATTGGCATCGCGTGGATTGATTTCGACAAACATGTCTTGCTGAAGCTCGGCCAACCACGGGTTGGACCGGGTTTCGTCGCCGCCGCCCTCGTATTCCACCAGACGCCCCGATGTCAGAATGATCGGATAGTCCTTGGAAAAGTCGTTCTTCTGGATCGACGCATACATGGTCGGCAAGCGATAGAACTTGCGGTCCTCGTATGTTGGATAGTCGGCGACCAGATCGCGACGCGGGGTATAAAGCGGCTCGCGGTGGACAGGCACCGGATCGGGGAAGGTCCAGACAACCGCGCGGGCCTTGGCGTTCCCGAAAGGCGCGCAGCCATGTGCGATTGCAACCCGCTGGATGCCGCCCGAAAGGTCGGTTTTCCAGTTGATCTTGCCGATCGCTTCGCCCGAAGTCGACCACCTGGCTTCGATGGCGTCAGGGGTTTCACCGTCCTCGTAATCGGCATCGGCCAGATTGAGAGCGGCTTCGCCCTCGAAATTGCCAGTCGCGATGGCTTCGATTATAGCCCACTCCGCCTTGGTCAGGTCCTTGTCCCAACCAAGATCGCGCAGCATCGCCATGGTGAATTCCGGATATCCGTCCTGGATTTCCGAGCCCACGCTATAGACGCCTTCGGCCAGCAGGTTGTCACCGTCCCGTTCCACGCCAAAGCGCGCCCGGAAGGTCAAACCACCCTCGGCCACGGGTTTGGACATGTCATAGAGGTTCGGCGTGCCCGGGTGCTTCATGTCCGCGGTGCCCCAGCTGGGCCACGGCAGGCCATAGTAATCGCCATCCGCCGGTCCGCCCACGGCCTGCAGTGTCGTTCTGTCGAACGTGTGCTGGTTGGCCATGTGCAGTTTCAGGCGCTCAGGCGACTGACCGGTATAGCCGATGGTCCACATGCCCTTGTTGATTTCGCGCAGAACGCTTTCAACGTTGGGCGTGTTTTCGTCTTCCATCTCGATATTGCGGAAGAGCCGGTCGGCAAAGCCGAACTTGTTCGCAAACATGCCGATGATCTCGTGATCTGGCTTGGATTCAAACAGCGGCTGCACCACTTGGTCGCGCCACTGGAAGCTTCGGTTCGAGGCTGTGACCGAGCCACGGGTTTCGAACTGCGTCGCTGCCGGCAGCAGATAGACACCATCGGTGCGGTCATGCAGAACGGCCGAAACGGTGGGATACGGGTCGACAACGACCAGCATGTCCAGCATCTCCATCGCCGTCTTCATTTCCTTCATCCGGGTCTGCGAGTTGGGCGCATGTCCCCACAGGACCATGGCGCGCACCTTGTTGGGGTTGTCCATGTTGTCCGGGTCTTCGAGAACGCCATCGATCCAGCGCGACACCGGGATACCGGTGAGGTTCTGCAGCGATTTGTCCTTGCCGTCCTTGTCCTTGACGGTCGCGAACTGACCTTTCAGCCAATCTGCGTCTTCTTCCCAGACACGGGCCCAGTGAGCCCATGCGCCGCCCGAAAGGCCGTAATAGCCGGGCAGGGTGTGGGACAGAACGCCAAGGTCGGTCGCGCCCTGCACGTTGTCATGGCCGCGGAAGATGTTTGTACCACCCCCGCTGGTGCCCATGTTGCCGAGGGCCAGCTGCAGGATGCAGTAGGCCCGCGTGTTGTTGTTACCATTGGTGTGCTGGGTGCCACCCATGCACCAGATCACGGTGCCGGGGCGGTTGTTCGCCATGGTCCGGGCCACGCGGCGCAGCTGGCTGCCCGGTGTTCCGGTGACGCGTTCCACCTCTTCGGGGGTCCATTTGGCCACTTCCTCGCGGATTTGGTCCATGCCCCAGACACGGGTGCGGATGAATTCCTTGTCCTCCCACCCGTTTTCAAAGATGTGGTACAGGATGCCCCAGACCAGGGCGACGTCCGTGCCCGGACGGAAGCGCACATATTCATCCGCATGGGCGGCCGTGCGGGTAAACCGCGGGTCGCACACGATCAGCGGCGCGTTGTTCTGTTCCTTGGCTTTCAGAACATGCAACAGCGAGACGGGGTGCGCCTCGGCCGGGTTGCCGCCGATGATGAAGATGGCCTTGGAATTATGGATGTCGTTATAGCTGTTGGTCATGGCGCCGTAGCCCCATGTGTTCGCAACACCCGCAACGGTGGTCGAATGGCAAATCCGGGCCTGATGGTCCACGTTGTTCGTGCCCCAATAGGCGGCGAACTTGCGGAACAGATAGGCCTGTTCGTTGTTATGCTTGGCCGATCCCAGCCAATACACGGAATCCGGTCCGCTTTCTTCGCGGATATTCATCATGCCGTCGCCGATCTCGTTGATCGCCTGTTCCCAGCTGATGCGCTTCCACTCTCCACCCTCTTTCTTCATCGGGTACTTGAGGCGGCGCTCGCCGTGGGCATGTTCGCGCACCGATGCGCCCTTGGCGCAATGGGCGCCCAGGTTGAACGGGCTGTCCCAGCCGGGTTCCTGACCCGTCCAGACGCCGTTCTGAACCTCGGCCACAACCGTACAGCCCACCGAACAGTGGGTGCAGACCGATTTCACCGTCTGAACGGCGTTGTCGGCGGCGGTTTGTGCCGAAGCCTTTGTAACCGTGCCACCCGTGGCACTGATCGCGGCCAGACCACCAATGGCCAGACCCGATCCGCGCAGGAATGCGCGGCGATCGACGGTTTTCTCGCCGACCTGGGACAGGATACTTGTCCGCTGGGGGCGTCGCGCAACCCCGTTGGTCTTTTTCCTAAGCATGTTTCGTTTCCTCCCGTGCTGACCGGTTCATCCGGCTGGCTTGGTACTTCTCAAAAAACCGGCGCATGGGCGTCACGCAACCTTTTGCCGGGGGTGACATCGTCCGATGGTTCAGAACCGGGCGCTGTCCAGATAGGCGCGGGTATGCGCGGTGTCCTGCATGCGGGTTTCGTTGACCGGCAGCTCGGCTGCTTCGGCCTCGGTCCCGCTCAGGGCGGCGGCAGCAACGGCAGCGGGGGCTGCGGTTCCGGCCAGTTTCAGGAAATCACGGCGACTTGTGCCGTCATCCTTGGGTTTGCTCATCGGATCGTCTCCTTCTCCGTTTCGCGCTGTGGCACGAATTCGTGCCGGTGAAAGGCAGGTCACCCCGCCGTCATTCGAAAGCCGTCTTTTTCAATGTCCATGAACACCCGCCCGGCAGCGCCGACCGAGGCATAGAACACCGAATTGTTCGCGCCTTCCAAATCCGTGAAAAAATGTCCGGCCCAGGGGCCGATATGGCGGTTCCAGAATGTGCGTTGATCCTCAAGGGTCGCAGGCGTGCCAAAGCGGCCCACGATCATTCCGGCCATCATCTCCATGAGCGAGGCGATGTTATCCTCGGGCTCGTACACATTGGGCGCGCGGGTGATGCCGCGTGCCGCCATGTCGCCGCGCAGCTGCGCCAGCGGTTTTTCGTTCAGAAACCCGGTCAGGTAATAACTGGCATAGGGGAGCAGTTCACCCCGGCCCAGCCCGATGAACAGCGCGTTGAATTCGCGTTCGGCGGCAGCGAGCTTGGTGACCTTGGCGACCCTCGCAATACCCTGGATCGCCTGACCAAGATCGCTGTCGTCGCCGCTCAGGCCAGCGGCTTGATCCAGCAAAAGCTGATCGGGCGGGCCCGCCAGCAACAGCCCCAGAAAATTATACAAATCCGCGCGCAGCCGGTCTTCCTCGGCCACGGGCGTCTGTGGTGTCTTTTCGGCGGTTTCGCTCATGTCGTCCCTGTTGTTGGTGTCAGCTTATCCGCAGTATCGTCGAACGCAAAACGCATTCGACGCGTAGCGCCTGTCGCCGGGTATAGACTTTCGTCGGGGTTTTCGTCTGCCCTCTCGGGATTCGGCGTTTCAGCTTCGGCGGCGGGGGGCGGTGTTTCCTCCTCCGCCAGCGCCATATCGTGAGGGGTTTCGATCTCGGGCTCGGCCTCGGGCAATGCGTCGTCTTCGGTCTCTGCCTCGGCCTGGCGGGCCATTTCCTGAATATGGGCCAGCATGCCCTTGCCAACCTGATAGGTGGTCTGAAGGTTTTCGACCACCGTGGCGCTGTCGGTGAAATCCTCGCCGTAGTCGACCAGACCGTCGATATTGGCCAGCACCGGGTTCAGCCTCCAAAGCTGACGCAGCGCGCGGCGGCGCAGCCGGTCGGGCACCACCTTGGCCATGAAGGCGCTGACATCGTCGCCGGGTTTCAGATCGTCGGGGTCGGGCAGGTTCAGCTCGGCCAGGATTTCCGCATCTTCGCGCGCTTCCATCTCGGCGCGCTGGGATTCGACCTCGCGGTCGGCCTCGGCCGCGACGGCGGCCTCCTCCTCGGCCTGAACGGCGGCCTGACGGCGCGACCAGAAATCTCCGCCCCGGCTCATTGCACAACCCGCTTTCCGGGCGCGCGATAGACGTCGGCAGCCTGCCGGATCCGCGCATCCCCGATGCCATCCTCGCGCAGGTCCACGCGTTTCCTGTCGCGCCGGCGTTTGATGAATTCCTCGTCCTCGTGATGCTCAAGAACAAAATCGCGCACCCAGGCGATCAGCCCCTCGCTCATCGGGACCTTTTCAACGATCTCTTCGCCGCTGTCGGCGTAATCCTGACCCTCATAGGGCGAGGCCGTCACCAGAACGGCCTGCAAGGGCGCCTCGTCCTCGGCTTCGTCCCGCAACACCACGTAGATCGACGGAATATGATCCGACAGGTTGGCCAGGTAGGCCTCGGTATCGCTTGAATGGAGAGTCAGGGGCAGGGTGGCCGCGTGGTATTCGATTGCATCGCCTTCGCGGCGCAATTCCAACCAGTCGCCCGGTGCGGCCCCGGGCAGCACCGCAACCGCGCGCCAATGCCACTTGGCCCAGCGGGTCACGCCGGGCATGCGGCGGATCACCACGCCCAGTGGCATCTCGATCTGCACAGCGCCGGTCTTGGTCAAGTTTCAGTCTCCCCAACGGGCGCTCGTTGTCGGCGCCCTTGGGGGAACTATGTGACAGAAATCAGCAACCGCCAACCCTTTTAGCCGAAATTGCTCAGGTTTTCAGACCAATTCCGCTGGAAGCCGGATGCGAAACAGGGCTAACCTTTGAAAAAGGCGGATTGAATCGTCGGGGTGGGCGCATGGCTCACTTCTGCGTGGGGCGCTCGTAAAGATGGGGAAACAGGCCATCGGGCCGAAAGATCACAGGCTTTACCGCGACGGGGGCTTGTGTCTAGGGTGCGACGGTTCGGCGGGCTGCGACGTCAGGCGCCGTTGGGGAGGATTGAATGACCAAGTCGTTGATTTTATGCGACTGTGCGGGCACGCAGGCGCCTGACGGCGAACGCATTGGCGCCGCCTGTGATGTCAAGTGTTCGCGCATACATAGCGCGCTTTGCACCACACAGATCGACGCGGCCGCACAAATGGTGGCGGGGCGCGATGTGCTGATCGCCTGCACCCAGGAGCAGGAGGTGTTCCTGGCGCTCGCCGATGAACTCGGGGCCGAGCCGCCGGCCTTCGTCGATCTGCGTGACAGGGCCGGGTGGTCCGATCAGGCGGACGATGCCGGGCCCAAGATGGCCGCGCTGGTGGCCGAGTCGCTGCTGCCGGCGGCGCCGGTCCGTTCGCTCGACGTGATCTCCGAAGGCACATGCCTGATCGCAGGGCCGGGGGACGTGATCCTGCCGCTTGCCGAACAGCTTTCGGGCCTGTTGGCCGTCACCGCCCTGATCACCGACGCAGAGGAGCCGCCGGTTAGCCGGGCCTTTGATACCGTGCGCGGACGCCTGAAACGGGTGATCGGTGCCTTGGGTGGTTTTCAGGTTAAGATCGACGCGCTTGAGCAGTTGGATCCGACCGGACGCGGCGGGTTTTCCATGGAAAGCCCGCGGGATGGCGGCACATCCGACTGCGATGTTGTGATCGATCTGACGGGCAACGCCGCCATGGTGCCCGCCCCGCACAAGCGCGAAGGATACCTGCGGGCCGATCCGCGTGATCCGCTGGCCGTCGCGCGCATCGCGTTCGAGGCGGCGCAACTGACCGGTACTTTCGAAAAACCGCTTTACGTGAATCTTGAGGAGTCGCTTTGCGCCCATTCCCGTGCCGAACAGATCGGGTGTTCGAACTGTCTGGACATCTGCCCCACCGGGGCCATCACACCGAACGGGGATCATGTGGCAATCGACCCAATGATCTGCGCCGGGTGCGGGGCCTGCGCGGCGCTTTGCCCGTCAACGGCGATCACCTATCAGGATCCTCCCGTTTCCAATCTTTTAATGCGTTTGGAGACACTTGCGCGAACTTTCTCATCCTCTGGCGGCACCGCGCCGCGGCTGCTGGTGCATGATGCCCATGGGGCCGAGATGATCCGCCTTGCGGCCCGGTTTGGCCGCGGTCTGCCCGCAGATGTGATCCCGCTGGAACTACCGGTCATTTCCGGGTTTGGACATGCCGAAATGCTGGCCGCACTTGCCCATGGCTTTGCATCGGTCGATATCCTGCTGGCCCCGACGACCGAGCGCGACGCGCTGGAGCGGGAACAGGCGCTGGCCTCGGCCATAGCAGGCGATGGACGGTTGAACCTGCTGGATGAACAAGACACGGACCGGATGAGCGACGCGCTCTATGCTTATGAAAAGAAACCTGTTTCGGTTCAGCCGGTCATGCCGATGGGCAATCGTCGCCAGATCGCCCGCCTGTCCGCTCAAGCCCTGAACCCCGACGCCGACGCCCCTCTGCCGCTGCCCGAGAACGCGCCCTATGGGGCCGTTCTGGTCGATACGGACGCCTGCACCCTGTGTCTGAGCTGTGTATCGCTGTGTC
The DNA here is from genome assembly GCF_054482635.1 of Arenibacterium sp. CAU 1754. Classification (NCBI taxonomy): domain Bacteria; kingdom Pseudomonadati; phylum Pseudomonadota; class Alphaproteobacteria; order Rhodobacterales; family Paracoccaceae; genus Arenibacterium; species Arenibacterium sp. CAU 1754. Next base: position 854,007 of record NZ_JBTLRG010000001.1, on the reverse strand, counting down.
CGTCGGGGGCGCTGATGGACAACCCGGACATGCCGCAACTGCGGTTTCAGGAGGATGCCTGCCTGCAATGCGGGCTGTGTGCCACCATCTGCCCCGAGAACGCCATCGCGTTGAAGCCGCAACTGGATTTGAGTGACAAAGCGCTGTCGCAACAGGTGCTGAACGAGGAAGAACCGTTTGCCTGCATCGAATGCGGCGCGTTGTTCGGGGTGAAATCGACCATTGACAGGATCATGGACAAGCTGGCCGGAAACCATCCGATGTTTGCCACCTCGGATCAGGCACGGATGATCCAGATGTGTGATAATTGCCGCGTAAATGCCCAGTTTCACAGTGAAAACAACCCATTTGAGGGCGGAGAGCGTCCGCGGGTGCGGACCACGGATGATTATCTTTCAAAGCGGCGGGATCACTGAGTTTGCAACGGTGCCCCAAGATCAGCCGCCGCGATAGCCGCCACATAGGCGAGAATGGCATCCAGATCGTCCAGCGTCATGTGCAGGGGCACGATCGGCGACGGGCGTTCCGGGTCGAACGGCTCAGTCACGTCGGCGATTTGGGTAAAGGCGCCATGCGGGCGCAGGACAAAGAACTGTTCAAACCGGTTGTTCCAGTCGGGCAGGCTGCGCAGCACGGCAAAGGACGGGGTCGATCCGATCCCGTTCATCTGGTTGACGGTGCCGACAACGTGGCAGCGGCCACAGTGTTTCAGCGACAACACGGCCCCCAGAGCGGCGTCGCCGCTGATCTCGGGGGCGGTGACGACCTTTGCCACGTCAATGCTGGCCGAGTAGAGCGCCGTACCGTCCGGTTGAAAACTTTCTACCGTGCGTTTGCCGATGTCCGATGTCAGCCAGTCGCGAAACTGCGCCGCGCGCGGGTCATCGCCAATCCGCAGGTGATAGATGATTCCGTTGCCCAGAAACACCGGCACACCGGGCGGATCGGGGGCCAGTATCATCGCGCCGCTCGCATCGTCGATCACCCGAACGCCGGTTTTCAGCGAAAAGCGTGGCAACAGGTGTTTCAGCAACCCGCTGTCGCGCACCGCATCCGGCGCGCTCAGGCCCAGGGTATCCTGGGCCGAGAGGGGGCTGGCGGACAGCGCCAGTGTCAGGCACAACAGCAACATACGCATGAGGCCAAGCCTATGGGGGCAAGGCGGTTTGCGTCAATTGTTCTGAAGTCATCCAAAGGAGAAACGCCATGAGCGACGATTTCAACATGTCGATGCGCAAGTTCCTCAAGCAGGTCGGCGTGACCAGCCAGCAGGCCATCGAGGACGGGTTGCGCAAGGCGGGCGACACCGCAGGCAAGCGTTACGAGGCCAGGGTTGTTCTGACCATCGACGGTCTGGACGTGCACCATGTGGTGACCGGCACAATTCAGGGGAATGACTGATCCATGACCACACGTGACGCGGTTCTGGCAGAGCTGAAACAGATCACCGACCCGGTTTCAGGCAGCGATATTGTCGCGGCGGGCCTGGTGCGCGCGCTGACGGTCGAAGACGGCGCCGTTCGCTTCGTTCTTGAGATCGACCCGGCACAGGCGCAGGTGATGGAACCCGCCCGCGCCGAGGCCGAGGCGCGGATCAAGGCGATGGAGGGGGTCAAAAGCGTATCGGCGATGATGACCGCCCACAGCCAGAAGGCGCCGCCGCCCGATCTGAAAGCCGGGCGCAAGGCCGAACCGGAAGGCCCGCAAAAGGTGCCGGGTGTGGACCGGATCGTGGCAATCGCCTCGGGCAAGGGCGGGGTGGGCAAATCCACCGTCGCCGCCAACCTGGCCGTGGCCCTGGCCGCCGAAGGGCGGCGTGTGGGCCTGCTGGATGCGGACGTTTACGGCCCGTCGCAGCCGCGCATGCTGGGCGTCAGCGGGAGGCCGGCCTCGCCCGATGGCAAGACGATCCTGCCGATGCGCAACCATGGTGTCACCATGATGTCGCTGGGCCTGATGACGAACGAGGATCAGGCGGTTGTCTGGCGCGGCCCGATGCTGATGGGCGCGTTGCAGCAGATGATGCTTCAGGTGCAATGGGGCGCGCTGGATGTGCTGCTGATTGACCTGCCCCCGGGCACCGGCGACGTGCAACTGACCCTGACCCAGAAATTCGCCGTCGATGGCGCGATCATCGTCAGCACGCCACAGGATGTAGCGCTTCTGGATGCGCGCAAGGGCATTGATATGTTCAACCAGATGAAGACACCGATTCTGGGCATGATCGAAAACATGTCGACGCATATCTGTTCGAACTGCGGGCACGAGGAGCACGTGTTCGGCCACGGCGGTGTCGCCGCCGAGGCGGCAAAGCTGGGCGTTCCGCTCCTGGCCGAAATCCCGCTGCATCTGGATATCCGTCTTGCGGCGGATGGCGGCGCGCCGATTGTGGTCAGCAAACCCGACAGCCCGCAGGCGGTAGCGTTCCGCGCCGTGGCGCGGGATCTGGTGGCCAAGGGCTACGCATGAGCGGCGAGCCGACATTTCCGCCGCTGATGCGCGGCGTTGCCGTGACCGGCGCGGCCGATCCGATGGCCAAGGCCTGTGCCATGGCGGCGCTGGGGTGTGACGGGGGCACGGTCGTGCACAACGTTCAGGCCGACCGCCTGCGCGCGGCCATCGTGTTCGCGCCCGAGGTTCCGCTTGAGGAGGCCATGGCCATGCTGCCGGTCTGTGCCGTCGGATTTCAGAACGCCTTGGGCGCACTGGCCCCGCCCGAGGTGGCGGTGCATCTGACATGGGACGGCGCGATCAAGGTCAACGGCGCGGGCTGTGGTGCGCTGCGGGTCGCGGCGTCAACCGATGATCCGGTGGCGGTGCCCGACTGGCTGGTCGTGGCGCTGGATGTGCCGATCCTTCAAACCGCGTCTGATCCGGGGGAAAATCCGGATGTCACGGCGCTTTATGACGAAGGCTGTGCCGAGGTGGACCCTGTTCACCTGCTCGAAAGCTGGGCGCGCCACACGCTGGTCTGGATCAACCGCTGGGATGACGAGGGCAACGCGCCGCTGCACAGCGAATGGATGGGGCTGTTGCTGGGCGTGGGCGAACCCGTGGAACGTGAGGGCCACAAAGGTACCTTTCTGGGCGTTGATGACCGGTTCGGCATGCTGATCCGCGACGACAAGACAACCCATCTGATACCGATGAGCCACCTGTTGGGAGAGCCGTCATGAAACTGGCCCGCGCAATCCATTTCGACGAAAGCGACATGAATGTCTTTCACTCTCCGGCCCGCACCGGAGAATGGTGCATTTCCGGCGGGTTCGAGTTTTCGAACTGGGGGCAGGGCGATCTGGAAGGCAAGGCGCGACAGGCCTTTGCCAATGGCTGGCTGGGCATCGAAACCTTTGGCCGGGTGACATTTGTTGCCGTGACACAGGTGGAACAGGCCGAGGTCGACGCACTGACACAGGCGCTGGCGCAGCATTTCGTCGATGTCTATGGCGCGCCGTCGCTTGAGGCGGCGCTGCCCGTGGCCCAGGACGAGATCGCGCATATGGCCGACCTGTGCGAAGACCACGATCCCAACACCCTGATCACCGTCGCGCGCGACCTGACCGAGGCAGGGGTCAAGGAAACCTATCGCACCATCGCCGCGCAAGAGGCGGGGATCGACCAGTTCGCGGTGCACGGATCGCTGGACGAGTGAGGCCGGCGTTCAGCCCGTGCCGAGTGTGAGCGTCCCTCATCTTTCACGTGATGAACGGCCTTTCTGAATCATACCCTGCCAGTCTGACGTGCCGTTCTGGTCCAAACGTCTGGCAATTCTGACCCGGACCGTACAGTCGATCCCGCGCCACTGACCGGCAGCGATGCGGAGGGAGCGGACCCTCGTTCTATTTGAAGCGATGACCGGACTCTCGGGTCAGGCGAGGCGACTGTCTGAACCCGGACGCGGGGTCATTGGGGTCTGCTCCGGCCGAATGTAGAATGACACCCTAAGCTCTTTTCAGCTTTGAGAAGTCGTCTTGGATTTTTTTTGTTTGCCCTGTTTCATGGTTCCAACGGTGTATTGCCGTTTCGCAATCGCTGCCATTGGCCAAAAATAACAATGCATCACCTGTTCCATTCCCGGCAATGCAAACAGCCGAGTCTGGCCACCCTGACCAAGCCCGCATGGCTTTTGTTTCACGGAGCACATCATTTGCTGTCCTCTTGAGACGCTTCTTGTCGGACTTGTCCCAGATCGGATGCAATTTCCACGTATCGTTGTCGCAGATTACTTCGCCACCGTTTTCGGCAATCATCGAGGCTCGGTATGACTTTGGCAGACTGATACCTAAATTGCGTTCGCATTCCACGACATATTGTTCGTCTACAGGCCAAGGCATTGAGCCCCCTCCATCTTCAAAACTGGTTTTCCATAATCACGCTGTTTCCCGTTGGGATCAACATACCGGTAGAGGGCTCTCTTGCACAATTCCCATGACAGACTCATCTCGTGCATCCAGCGTGATAACCGGAATGCATGAACAGACCGACACCTCCGACCTGCAAGACTGGGAACTAACCAACCTGTAACGAAGCGCTCAACCATCAGGGCTCCCTGACGATCAGGTTCGACCCCGCGATAAGCTGGGCCGCTGTGGCGACAGGCAGGCGTGGCGGACGCAGAGCTACATCGACGCCGCCCTCAATATTGAACTTTGGAGACAGGCTGGACGATGTAATGTCCGCTCCCTGCGCAGCGCTGCCGTTAAAAGCCAGCGCAGTATCCGTCACATCGGGCTTAATCGAGACCCTGGCTTCACGCTGTGCCAAGGTCCTTTTTTCCATTTCTAAGTTTTGGGTCGGATATGTGACGTGATGATCAAAGTCATTTGATGTTTCAAACTCAGTAACGATGTAAAAGCGAGCCGGTAACTATTCTGCCGGTCAGGAAATCCGGCAAGAACGGATTTTCGGTCCAGGGCTGGGGCGCTGTTCATTCCAACCCCAGAAACCCGCCGTATTGCCCGCGTTTGAACATCAGCCCCTGTCCCGGACGATAGGCGGCCTGTTCGACCTGGCCCACGACGATAGAATGATCGCCCGCGTCATGCACGGCAACGCGGCGGCATTCGAACCGGGCCAGACATCCGGCCAGTACTGGCAGCCCGTCGGGCGTGGGGGCCCAGTCCACAGTTTCGAACGCTTCGCCCGTGCGGGCAAAATGCAGGGCGAGATCCTGCTGATCTTCGGCCATGATGTGGATGATGTAACGCTCGGCCCCGACAAACACGTCGTGGCGCTGTGACTTTTTCCCGGGGCACCACAGGACAAGCGCCGGGTCGAGCGAGACGGAGGAAAAGGAATTGGCCGTCATTGCGACGGGTCCGCGCGGCCCCAGCGTCGTCACCACGGTGACACCCGTGCCGAAACACCCCAACGCATCGCGATAGGGCCGTTCGTTGCCGGGGCCGGGGGAAAAGACAGTGTCGGACATTGTTTCGCGCGTTAGGGTTCCTGAACGCTCAGGTGCCATGCGCGGGCAGGATTGTCCATGACCCGCCCGTGGGGGCGGGTCATTTCCGTTTCATCAGGCGGTGGCTTTTTCGACCAGCGCGGACATATCGCGTGCGATGGCATCGATATCGCCCATGGCGTCGATCGACTCCAGCACACCCTTGTCGCGGTAATAGGCGATCAGCGGCGCGGTCTGAGCGTGATAGGCCTCAAGCCGGCTGGCGACCGTTTCGGCATTGTCATCGGCGCGGCGTTTCATGTTGGTGCTGCCGCACTTGTCACAGGTTCCGGCCACTTTGGGTGCCTTGAACGTGTCATGGTAGCCTTCGCCGCAATCGCCGCAGGTAAAGCGCCCGGAGATGCGGGTCACCATGGCGGCGTCATCCACCTCAAGGCTGATGGCGGCGTTGATGCGCTGGCCGCTTTCGGCCAGCAACTTGTCCAGCGCCTGTGCCTGAACCGTCGTGCGCGGGAAGCCATCGAGGATGACCCCCTTGGCGCAATCGGGTTCGGCCAGACGGTCGCGCAGGATGGCGATGACAATGTCGTCGCTGACCAGCTCGCCCGCTTCCATTACGGCCTTGGCGGCCTTGCCTGCCTCGGTGCCTGCCGCAACAGCGGCGCGCAGAAGGTCACCGGTCGACAGCTGGATCAGACCGAATTTCTGTTCCAGCATCCGGGCCTGCGTGCCCTTGCCCGCGCCCGGAGGCCCCAGCAGGATCAGAACGGCGGGCGTGGTTGTTACGGCAGCATCCATGTCGGTTACCCCTTGGTCGCGCGGTTTGCGATCAGGTCATCGACAACCGACGGATCCGCCAGGGTCGACGTATCCCCAAGGCTACCGAAATCGTTCTCGGCGATCTTGCGCAGGATACGGCGCATGATCTTGCCCGAACGTGTTTTCGGCAGACCCGGTGCCCACTGAATGACATCCGGTGACGCGATCGGGCCGATTTCCGTGCGCACCCAGGTGCGCAGTTCCTTGACCAGATCGTCCGAGGGTTCCTCGCCGTTCATCAGGGTTACATAGCAATAGATGCCCTGGCCCTTGATCTCGTGCGGGTACCCGACCACGGCGGCTTCGGCCACCTTGGCGTGGGCGACCAGCGCGCTTTCGACCTCGGCCGTGCCCATCCGGTGACCCGAGACGTTGATCACATCATCGACGCGCCCGGTGATCCAGTAATCGCCGTCCGCGTCGCGGCGGCAGCCGTCGCCCGAGAAGTAGTAGCCTTTGTAATCCGAGAAATAGGTTTTCTCGAACCGCTCGTGATCGCCCCAGACGGTGCGCATCTGGCCGGGCCAGCTGTCCTTGATGGCCAGAACGCCCTCGACGCCGTTGCCTTCGATGATCTCACCCGACTGCGGGTCAAGAACGACGGGCTGAACGCCGAAGAACGGTTTCTGTGCCGCGCCGGGTTTGGTTGCATGGGCCCCGGGCAGGGGGGTCATCATGTGGCCGCCGGTTTCGGTCTGCCACCAGGTGTCGACGATGGGGCATTTGCCCTTGCCGACGACGTCGTTGTACCAGTTCCAGGCCTCGGGGTTGATCGGTTCGCCCACGGTGCCCAGCAGGCGCAGCGAGGACAGATCGCATTTCTCGACGAACTCGGTTCCCTGACCCATCAGCGCGCGAATGGCGGTGGGGGCGGTGTAGAATTGGTTCACCTTGTGCTTTTCGCAGACCTGCCAGAACCGGCTGGCATCGGGGTATGTCGGCACCCCTTCGAACATCAGAGTGGTCGCGCCGTTGGCCAGCGGGCCATAGACGATATAGCTGTGCCCGGTGACCCAGCCGACGTCCGCGGTACACCAGTAGACATCGCCATCATGGTAATCGAACGTCACCTCATGGGTCAGCGCGGCATAAACCAGATAGCCGCCGGTGCAGTGCACGACGCCCTTGGGCTGACCCGTCGATCCCGAGGTGTAGAGGACGAAAAGCGGGTCTTCGGCGTTCATCTCGGCGGGCTTGCAGTAATCATCGGCTTCAAGCGCCATTTCATTGTAATCGTAGTCGCGCCCATCGACCCATGTTGTCTGGCCGCCGGTGCGCTTGACGACAAGGCATTTCACCTTGTCCGAACAATGCAGCAGTGCCGCATCGGCATTGGACTTGAGCGGTGTCTGACGACCGCCGCGCGGGGCATGGTCGGCGGTGATGACGACCTTGGCCTCGGACCCGTTGATCCGGGCCGCCAGCGCGTCGGGCGAGAAGCCGGCAAAAACGATCGAGTGAATCGCACCGATGCGGGCACAGGCCAGCATGGCATAAGCGGCTTCGGGGATCATCGGCAGATAGATCACGACCCGGTCGCCTTTGCGCACGCCCATCGATTCCAGGATGTTGGCCATCCGGCAGGTGCGGCGATGCAGTTCCTTATAGGTAATGTGCTGGGCGGCCTCGTTCGGATCATCGGGTTCAAAGATGATCGCGGTCTGGTCGCCACGGGTTTCCAGGTGACGGTCGATGCAGTTGGCCGATACGTTCAGCGTACCGTCCGCGAACCAGTTGATCTTGACCTGGCCCAAGGTGAAATCGACGTCTTTGACCTGGGTGAAGGGTTTGATCCAGTCGACCCGCTGGGCCTGCTCGGTCCAGAAGCCTTCCGAGTCGTTCACCGACGCGGCGTACATCTCGTTGTACTTGGCCTCGTTCACGTGGGCCCGTGCGACTGTCTCGGCAGACGGCGGGTAAACCGTGGACTGTGTCTTGTCGGATTGCGCAGTGTTGGTCATAAGAGGCTCCTCCCTCTGCCTGGTAACTGAATGGCCAGCGATATGTCCTCGGCCCAGCATGGCCGGACATATCCCCCTGAGGCGAGATAATAGCCGGGTCTGAAAATAAAGGAATAAGGCGCCGAAATAAAACGATTTGCTTGTAAATTTTTTTCGCAAGATTGTAGAAAGCAGTCAATCTGACAGCAGTACATTCGCAATTGTCGTTTTGGAATAACGTCTTGACTGTCAAAGGTTCGGCCGCCGGGATTGGTCAATTTCTCCCTGATCACCCTGTCGCAGCGTCAACCGGGGCCAAAACGGCGGTGTGACATTTTGTTTCGCGACCTTTGGAGGGTGTCGGGGGCAGCGCCGCCGGAATACCGCAGTTCACGCCGGTCCCTGTACCGGGGGATCGGTTTGGGGGGCTTGGCACCGCTTCACTTGCAGGTTAGCTTTCGCCGCAAGCGCCCGGAGAATGGGGCGCATAAAGGGAGAGATTTTCAATGAACAAGTTGCTGACCGGCGCTGTCGCCGCCGCCATTGGTATGAGCTTTACTGCCGAAGCCATGGCCGTTGAGTGGAACGTATCAGTATGGGGCAAGCGCCGTGCCTTTACCGAACATGTCGAGAAACTGGCCGAACTGGTCAGCGAGAAAACCGGCGGCGAATTCACGATGAACGTCAGCTATGGCGGCCTGTCCAAGAACCGCGAGAACCTTGATGGCATCTCGATCGGCGCCTTTGAAATGGCCCAGTTCTGCGCCGGCTATCACCGCGACAAGAACCCGACGATCACCGTGCTGGAACTGCCGTTCATCGGTGTGAACACCCTGGCCGAGGAAGTGGCGGTCAGCCACGCGGTCTATGCGCATCCGGCGGTTCAAAAGGATCTGGCGCGCTGGAATGCCAAGCTGCTGATGACCTCGCCGATGCCGCAGTACAATATCGTCGGCAAGGGCGAACCCCGCGATGAGCTGAGCGAATTCAAAGGAATGCGCGTGCGCGCCACCGGTGGCATCGGTAATGCCTTCGAGGCGGTTGGCGCCGTTCCCACATCCGTGACAGCCACCGAAGCGTTCCAGGCGATGGATTCCGGCGTTGTTGACACGGTCGCCTTCGCGCAGCATGCGCACCTGTCCTATGGTACGATCAACGAGGCCGACTGGTGGACCGCTAACCTGAACCCCGGCACCGTGAACTGCCCGGTTGTTGTCAACATCGATGCCTATAACGCTCTCAGCGACGCACACCGCGAAGCGCTGGACAGCTCGGTGAGTGAATCAATCGACCACTACCTGGCCAACTATGCCGAATTGCTGAAGCGCTGGGATGCGATCCTGGAAGAAAAAGGCGTGCAAAAGGTCGAATTCTCGGATGAGACCCTGGCGCAATTCCGCAGTGTTGCGGCTGACCCGATCCGGGAAAAGTGGGTTGCGGACATGGAAGCGCAGGGCCTGCCCGGTCAGGAGCTCTATGATCTGGTGATCAAGACACTGAACGAGACCCGCGGCATCAACTAAGGCCGCAGTCATGGGCCGTACCTGACCGTCAGGTGCGGCCCGTTTCAATAGATTTCAGGGAGTAGCCCCATGGCCGGATCCTCCGCCGTGTTGGAAGACGGCAGTCTCGTCAGTCGTCTGGATCGGGCGCTGCTGCGCGTCGAGCGGTTATTGGCGCTGGCCAGTGGACTTGCCGTTTTTGGCCTGATGGTTCTGGCCGTTGTTCACGTGGGGGGGCGCTATTTCTTTAACGCGCCGCTTGCAGGATATATCGACCTGATCGAACAGGCGATGCCCCTGATTGCCTTTATGGGCATTTCCTTTACTCAGCGCGACGGCGGACACATCCGCATGGACATCCTGATCGGTCGTCTGCGGGGGCGTCTGCTCTGGGCGGCTGAGTTCCTGTCGGTGCTTCTGATCCTGATCCTGATGCTGGCCCTGGTCTGGGGCACATGGGAACACGCTGTGCGTGCGATCAACTGGAACGCGCCATACTGGAGCGGCGACAGCTCGATCGATATCAACCTGCCGCTTTGGCCGGCCAAGATGCTTGCGCCACTGGCCTTCAGCATTCTCAGCCTGCGGTTGGTGTTGCAGCTTTGGGGGTTCGGGCGGGCCTTCGTCTTTGGGCTTGAGGCCCCCGCCGCGGTGCCGATGATTCAGGATGTCGCCAGTCAGGCCGCAGCCGAAGCCGAACAGCTGAGCGAGCGGGGATAAACCATGGAACCGATAGAACTGGGTATCTGGGTCTCGGCTGGCATGCTGGCGATGGTCGTGCTGGGGATGCGCGTGGGGTTTGCCGCGGGGTTGGCGGGACTGATCGGGCTGATCCTGATTTTCTGGTCCAAGCGCGATTTCGGATGGGACCATCTGGGATGGGCCATGACCGTCGGCATCAAACAGGCCGGACAAATCCCGCATTCCAAGGTGCAAAGCGACGTTCTTTCGCTGATCCCGATCTTTATCCTGATCGGCTACCTCGCCTATTACGCCGGCCTGACACGGGCCCTGTTCGAGGCCGCCAAGCGCTGGATCGCCTGGGTACCCGGGGGGCTGGCTGTCTCGACCGTTTTTGCAACGGCGGGGTTTGCTGCCGTGTCTGGCGCCTCGGTCGCGACTTCGGCGGTTTTTGCCCGTATCGCCATCCCCGAGATGTTGAAGATCGGTTATAACAAACAATTCGCCGCAGGGGTGGTGGCCGCAGGTGGCACACTGGCCTCGCTGATCCCGCCATCGGCCATCCTGGTCATCTACGCGATCATCGTCGAACAGAATGTCGGCATGCTGTTGCTGGCCGGGTTCTTGCCCGGTGTGTTTTCCGCGGTGGTCTATGGTGCGCTGATCGTCGGCATTGCCATGGTCTTCAAGAATGTGGGCCCGCCTGTGCGTGGCTTTACCTGGGGCCAGCGGTTCGCGTCCCTGCCTGCGGCGCTGCCCATCGTTCTGGTTGTCGTGATCATCATCTTCTTTGTCTACAACCCCTTTGGCGAAGCACTGGGCACGCCCACCGAAGGCGGCGCCATCGGGGCATTCATCGTGTTTTGCATGGCCATTTTCCGCGGCATGCGCTGGCCCGAGCTGAAGGCGGCGCTTATGGAAACCGCCAAACTGTCGGTGATGATTTTTACCATCATCTGGGGTGTTCTGATCTATGTGCGGTTTCTCGGTTTTGCCGAACTTCCGGCCGCGTTTTCCGACTGGATCACCGGGTTGGATATGTCGCCAATGATGATCCTGATCTGTATCCTGCTGGCCTATGCGGTGCTGGGCATGTTCATGGATGCCATCGGCATGCTTCTGTTGACCTTGCCGGTGGTCTACCCGGCTGTCATGGCGCTCAATGGCGGCGAATTCGTGTCCGCCGCGGACAGCACGTTCGGCATGAGCGGTCCAATGTGTGCGATCTGGTTCGGTATTCTGGTGGTGAAAATGGCCGAGTTCTGCCTGATCACGCCGCCCATCGGGCTGAATTGTTTTGTGGTGGCCGGGGTCCGCGATGACCTGACCGTTCAGGACGTGTTCCGAGGAGTGACGCCGTTCTTCGTGGCCGATGGGGTCACGATTGCCTTGCTTGTCGCCTTCCCGGGAATTGTCCTTTACCTGCCGCAACTGGCCGGATAGCCACATTTTGTGCGTCGAATGGCACAATGAAATATTAAGCCGCGCCTTCTTATGGTGCGGTGCTCCGTGTTTGTGTATCTAGGCAGGCAATCGGTGAACTGTGAAAGTCTGGAGACTCGTATGGTAACGACCTCGCTTCAATTCGCACCCTCCGCAGGGGTCCGGATTTTGAAAGCCGCGCTTGCGGCCTTTGCTGCGGTTTTCTTTCTGGCGGCCTGTGCGGTGACATGGGCAGTGGATTACGGGGCGCCTCTGGACCCGGCAGTGACACGCACGTTACGGGTTTCGTCGGTTCGCGTTTCGGTGCCGGACACCCTTACGGTATCCAACCAGAACTCGTTTACGCCTGACGCCGACATTGTCTGGCACGGTGATCCGCCGGGCGACCGACGTGCGCAGGTCCGGGCCATTGTCGATACCGCCGCCAAACGTGCGGTGGCCCCCTTGCGGGGTGGGCGGAACGCGGTGCTCAATATCGTCGTGACTGAATTTCACGGGGTCACCCCAAAGACGCGCGCGCGCGCACCCGGTGCGGTGCACAACATCAGTTTCATCGCGCAACTGGTTGATGCACGCACCGGCACCGAACTGACGCCGGCCACGCCCATGCGCGCCGATCTGTCCGCTTTGGTCGGGAGTTCGGCGATTGCTGCGGCGGAACAGGGGATTACGCAGAAATCCCGCGTGACCCAGCATCTCGAAGCGGTGCTCAAAGGTTGGCTGGGCATCGGTCCGGACATTCGCGGAACTTTCCGCAACTACGGCCGCTGATCAAGAAACGCGACGCTGCACCTTAGTGCAGCGTCGGACCGACTGGCGAAAACCGGGGGCCGACAGTGTGCTCATGGGGCAGGGCCTCGAGCGTCATTCTCTGCAAGGCCAGCCCGACTGCCTCGGCCAGGGCGACAAGGCTTGACGCCACATCGGCCCGAACCAGCAAGGTCGCAATCAACATCGCGTCCTTTCGATCGCCCTGAGCCGCAGCCGAGATGAATTGCGCCAGACAGGCCTCATCCGCACCCAGACATTTACACACCACATCGTGACGCAGGAACGGACGCCGCCCGTGCCGTGCGCACAGGCCGCATAATTGTTCAAAAGATCTGAGCGCGCGGCGTCCGGTCTTCGGTCCAAGCAGACGGGCGAAATCGTTCCACATCCGGGATTGCCCGGCGGCGCCATCGTGCCAGAGGCGCAGGTAAAGAACGACGCTGGCCTCGACCGCGTCAAGATCGGAAATATACCCGACCGGCGCGCCGCCCCGGTGTGTCTGCGGCGCGGTCATTTGGTCAGAATCAGCTTGCCCGCGCGGGTGATGCGCAGGGTATAAAGTTGATCGGCCAGCTGAATATGAGCCAAGGTGCCGCCGTTGGTCAGCTGATCGGCCTGGTGCACAGGCGGTGCCGAAACCCGTGACAGATCACGCGCGGAAACGGCAGGCGGGGAGACGTGGGACGTCTGCATGGGGGTGCTCCTGATAATGGGATCGGGCTTGCCCGGATGCAGACCGGGGTGGCTGGACTGGCTTAATGTTGATTATTTTAGTCGGGTTTGTCAACGGGGAGCAGAAAATCGTTTCTTCGCTAACTGGCTGAAGGACAAATAGGTGTTTTCTTTCCGGTGAATCCCGTGGGGCGGTCAGCTCCCGCTGACCTCTTCGTCATCGTCGCTGCCGGGCAGGCTGGGATACGGCGGTCTGCGCAGGTGGAAATCAGCGATCACGGCCCGCAGGATCGCCAGGAGGGTTACCACGTCGGTTTCCAGTTCGATCGCAGGGGTGACATCGGTACCGGACACATCGTGTAGGCCTCGATCATCCAGATGCAGCGTCCGTTCGACCGATCCATCGACCAGGAAACGCACATACCATTCCTCACGCCCGGACAGGCGCAATAGATCGGGATGAAAGAATTTTGGAAGCAGATCGTCGATCAGCAGGTCCAGCTTGTCCGGCGTTGGCAGGTCGTTGAAATTGACCCGCTCATCGATGTCGTGATCAAAGGCGATGGCGATTTTCAGTTCGGGGCGAAAGCAGATGACCAACTTATCGGCATCCGGATCCGCATTCAGCGTCGCGCGTTCGGTGGCAATGGCCTGCTGAAGCGAAATGGATTTTCGGTTGTATGCTGACGACTGGTCAATGAATTGCATGACGGGCTCGAATTCTGAAAAGGAACATTAAAAAGTTGCACGCGGTATAACCGCATCAATAGGACATAATACACAATTAATGCCTTGAAGGGTGCACCGGACCATGATGATTCGTAAAGGTTGTTGTGTTTCAGCCCGATAGCCGCAAGGTTCAGGTCCGTGTCCGTCAACTGGTCAATGTGATTGTTTTTACCGGCATTGGACATGCGCCGGGAGGTACACCTTTCGATTGGCGCCGCGATGAAGTCAGGTCGTTAGGCCTTTCGCCATTCGACCTCACTTTCGGTGTCAGGCAACGTTGATCTGACACGGTTTTGGGGCCAGGGCGTCCATTCAGACATTCCGGAAGGTCCCCAATGCAGCGTTGGGTTTTCGGCGAAATATCGGTGCCCGCTGCAGAGCGGGCCGGGGGCCTTCCCGCGAAATGACACAAGCCCCGGACATCCTTGCAGGCCTGATTGGTGATAATATCGCCGTGTCGCAAGCGCCCCGCCTGCATGTTCTGGCCGGGGCGCAGAACGGCCGCGTCGTGCAATATGACCGGCTGATCCCGAAAGAACAGGGGCAGGCCTTTGATGCGCTCTTTGCCTCGCTCGCCGCAAAGGGGTATCGCGGGACGAATTTCACTTTTCCCTATAAGGAGGTCGCCGCCCAAAAGGTTCGGATCGACGATCCGCTGGTACGTGCGATCGGGGCGGTAAATACGGTTGTGTTCCAGCCGGACGGCCCGCGCGGTTAAAACACCGATTACAGCGGGTTCATCGCCGCCTATCGCCGTGTTCGCGGGCAGTCGCCGCCCGGTGCGGTTCTGATGATCGGCACCTGCGGGGTCGGGCGTGCTGTGGCCTTTGGACTGGTCGCACTGGGCGTCAGTGATCTGCGTCTTGTGGACCGGGACTGCGCCAAAGCCGAAGCGCTGACCATCGTCTCCGGGTGGGAGCTGTTCTTTTATCAGGGTGTCCACGCCTAGAAACTGTTTGCCGATCTGCCGCTGGAAGAAACACGCCTGCGCCGCGACCTGCAGTCATGACGGAGAATAGGTATGAAAACCTCGATCGCCACAGTCGCGATCTCGGGCAACCTGCGGGAAAAACTTGAGGCGATCGCCGCCGCCGGTTTCGATGGGATCGAGATTTTCGAACAGATTTCATCGCCGATGACGGCAGCCCCCGAGATGCGGGCAACCTGATCCGCGATCACGGGTTGGAAATTACCCTGTTCCAGCCGTTTCGCGATTTTGAAGGTCTGCCCGAACCGCTGCGCGCCAAGCCGTTCGACCGGGCCGAACGCAAGTTCGACCTGATGCAGGAACTGGGCGCGGAGCTGGTCCTGTTCAGTTCCAGCGCGCACCCCAAAGCCCTCGGCGGGATCGACCGCGCGGCGGCGGATTTTCATGAACTGCGCGAGCGTGCCGCCGAACGCGACCTGCAGTTGCGACATCGGGCTTCAGGTGGCTTCGGTGTCTGATACGGTAGAGCGCGCAGTCGCACTGGGGGCTGAACCCTTTCATCAGCCCATCGGGCCGGGCGAACTGGACATTCCGGCCATACGCGGGCTGGGCGGCAGCCTGATGTATTTTCTCGACGACACCCTGTCGGAGGTCTGGACCACTGAATTCCGCCCGACCGGCGAACAGGCCACAGGGGCAGGGGCGAGCCATGTGGATCACATCGCCCAGACGACCACATTTGACGAAATGCTCAGCTGGTCGCTGTTCTACACATCGATCTTCGACATGAAAAAATCACCCATGGTCGATGTGATCGACCCCGATGGGCTGGTGCGCTCACAGGCGCTGTCATCGCGTGACGGGGCATTGCGCATCACGCTGAACGGGGCCGAAACGCACCGCACACTGGCGGGCGGTTTTTTAGCCGATACGTTTGGGGCGGCGGTGCAGCATATCGCGCTGGCCTGTGATGACATCTTTGCCACGGCAGACAACCTGTCAGAACGCGGGTTTGAACCGCTCGGCACGCCCAGAAACTATTGCGCGGATCTGGCCGCGCGGTTCACGCTGGGGGGTGACCTTCTGGCGCGGATGCAGGCCAGCAACATATTGTATGACGAAGATGAAAACGGTGCGTTTTGTCAGATCTATTCGAAACCAGCACCCGACGGGTTCTTTTTCGAAATCCTGCACCGCCGTGACGGGTATCAGGGCTATGGCGGGGCCAACGCGCACTTCCGCATTGCCGCGCAAAAAAAATCATATGCGGGTTAAGGGCATGCCCCAGACCTGAGCGGCGATCCGATTGTCACAGCTGAGTGCGCGACTGATATTTCGCAAGCGGTTCGGTCAGCAGGTAATAATCCTCGTCTACTGAAAACACGACACCATCCGGCAACTCCTGCCAGTTCTCGTCCGTGATCGGTTCCGACGCGATCTCGACCGCGCGATACTCCTGATCGTGTTCATGGTGTACATGCTTCTTGCCGCAGATCGGACACACATCCACGGTTTCGCGCACCAGTTGCCACAGCGTCCGACCCATCCGTGATCCGACAAGGTCCTTGCCGTCGGTCATGATGATGTTCAGACCGATCTTTGCCGACGGGTCGACCTCGTTCGACCAGTTGACGATATGGTCCAACCCGATGCCCGCCACCTCGCGCATGGGCATTGTCGGATTGGCCATATGTATCGTCAGCAGGAAATAGAAAATATGCTCGCTGTCGGTCGTCCCCTTGATGTCATTTTGCAAAAGCGGGTCGATATGCGGCATCATCCTGTCCCGCACCTCGGCAAAATTTGGCACTGTGCCGTTATGGGCGAATATCCAGCGTCCGTGGTGAAAGGGGTGGGTGTTTTCCGGTGATGTGCCCCCGACGGTTGCGCGGCGCACATGGGCAACCACCGTATGGGCATAGACCCGCGCCGCCGCCTTGGCGAAATGTTCGCCGTGAAACGCGGCCCAGGTCTGTTTCTCGACCATCGGTGCGCCGTTCTTGTAATCGGCAACGCCCCATCCATGACCGTGAACAAGGTTTTCGGCGTCACCCTGACTTTGTTGCATCAGGGCGTTTTGCGATTTGACAAGGCTGCACTCAACGCGGGTGGGCTCGTTGGCGCGCATGGCGTAAAGGCGGCACACGGGTCAGCTCCTTTATTCCGGGTGTCCCGTACATATCGGCCCCCAACGCGGAGTTCTTTGACTTCCGTCAATCCTGTGTGCCGCCTGGCGTGCTATGGCTGACGCCGGATCGAAAGGGGCGTAATTCATGTGTGCCACGGACAACCGTTCCCCACCACTAGCGCAGGGGATGCCGGCCTGTTGGGCCGGACCGGCCATCGGCCCGGTCGCGGTTGCGCCTGAAATGCACAGCCGGATCCTCCGACTGGCGGATGAAATTGCCCGGTCCGATCCGCGCATCGGGGACGTTTCCGGTTTTGGCGATCGGGTCCACATCGGGCATGGCAATGCCGCATCGATCCTGATCGGGGATACCGCCGAAATCCCCCTTTTGATGACTGTCGGTCGAGGCCAACTGGATTATCGCCTGGGGTGGCTGGCCCGCGATGGTGATCTGGTGCTGGTTGGCGGGTCCCAGGTTCCCGAATTCGAGGCCTATCAGAAACTGACACTGGGCGCGCCGCACATCCGCTATCACCAAGTCCGAACCGAGCGGGATGGGCAGCGCAATCCGGTGGCACAGCTGTGCCTGCGGGACAGCGATGTTTACGCAGAACTGCTGGCCTTTGTGCGCGCCACTAACGGTGCCACGCTGGCTGCGCATTACACGACCGGGACCATCTGGGCGCTTGCCGCACGTCTGAGCGCCGAAAGCGGTCATTCTGTCCATGTGGCGGGCCCGCCGCCGGTTCTGTCCCGCAGGGTGAACAACAAGCTGTGGTTTGGCGCGGTTGCCGCCCGTCTGCTGGGCAAAGAGGCCGTGCCGCCCAAACGCACGGCACAGTCGACCTCGGCCCTGACCGGGCATGTCAGGGACATGTCGCGCAAATGGGACCGTATCGTCGTGAAGGTCCCCGACAGCGCGGGATCGGCGGGCAACGTGGTTCTGGAAAGTGCCGACTTACGGTCCATGACGGCGCGCGACATCCACGCGTTTCTGCGTCAGGAACTTTCCGTTCTGGGATGGCCACCCCCGTTCCCAGTCGCGATCGAGGTCTGGGATTTCAATGCCCTGACAAGCCCTTCGGTTCAGACGTGGATTCCGCCGGCAGGCCAAACACCGGTAATCGAGGGGGTATACGAACAGGTTCTGGAAGGCGACCAGCATGCCTTTGCCGGCGCGGTCGAGGCCGATTTGCCAGACCATTTGCGCGCCGAGTTGATCTTGGACGGGGTGCGGTTGGCCCTGCTGTTTCAGGCGCTTGGGTATTACGGACGGTGCAGTTTTGATGCCATCGCCTATGGCGAAAGCCTGGATCGGGCGCGGCTGCACTGGATCGAATGCAACGGGCGCTGGGGCGGGGTGTCGGTTCCGATGACCCTGATCAACCTTTTGTCCGGTGGGCGCACCCGACCGCCGCATGTCATCGTGCAGCGCAACGATCTGGCTTTCGCACCCCGCAGGTTCGACGAGGTATTGGGAGAGTTCGCCGATGTCCGTCCGTCATCGGATCTGAGCACGGGGACCGTGTTTCTGACCCCCTACAGTCTGTCGACGGGAACGGGTTGTCATCACCTCACATTCGGAGCGTCGCGAGAGGACGCGATGGACCGATCCCGCGCGATCATGACGCGTCTTTTGGGCTGATCGCCCGGCGGATCAGGTCAGTCATCCCTCACCATGGGTCGTTTCGTACCCCGCGATCACGTCAAGCAGTTCGCGGGTGATCGTTTCCTGCCGGGTATGGCGATATTGCGAGGTCAGCGCATCGCGGCGCTCTTCAATATTCTTTTCGGCGCTTTTCATGGCGGCCAGCCGGGAGGCATGTTCGCTGGCCAGAGAATCCGCAAGCGCGCGGTAGAGAACCACGAACAGATGCTGTTCGATCAGCCAGGAAAACAGCGCGTCCCGGTCCATGCGATACATCGGCAGGCTGCGCGATATCCATGGCCTGCGGGCGAGATCGTCAAGATAGGCGTCAGACACCGGAAACAGCGTGCGCACCCTTGGAAGGGCCATCCCCTCGGGGCCCCGGCGGTTGAATGCAATAGAAACCGAGCTGACCGTGCCTTGGGTAAACCACGCTTCGCTGGCCTGCGTCATCGTCCTGACCGTTTCCGACAGGCCCGTCACCGATCCGGGAAGGTCGAAGAAGTGGTCGATCACATGCCCGGCGGCCTCAAGCCGGGTGGCGGCGCGAAGGCCGGAGACGGCCAGAAAAGGGTTGTCCCCATTGGCGGCCATCTGCGCAAGCGTTTCTATGGCCTGTCCGGTGATCCTGTCGTTGAACCGCCCGCACAGACCCCGGTCCGAGCCGATCACGATCAGCGCTGGCCGCCCCTTGGCGGCCGGGCGTGGAAACTGGGGCCGGGTGCTGCCCCGCAACAGGATCTGCAAGCCCAGCGCGATGGTGTTTTCGTATTCGCTCACCGCCTCGCGGGCGCGTTCGTAGCTGTGAATGCTGGCCGCCGAAAGCGCCTTCATCGTGCGGACGATGGCGCGGACCTCGTCTGTTGTTGCGCGTTTGGCGGAAATGGATTCCAGGCTTTCCATCCGCTAACGCACCCCGTTTTCCGTTCGCAGATCCTCAAGCGCGGCGGTCATCGTGGCGATCAGGTCAGCCCGGTCCGTTTCAAGCAGCGGATTGCCGTTGGCAAGGCTTTGCCGGATCGCCCCACAGGCAGCGCGCACCGCTTTGAGGGCGGTTATTTCGGCCTCGGCCATCTGATTCACCGGCACATCGTCCAGCACACCGGTCGTGGCCGCCAGTAGGAATGCGATCTGGTCGGGCGCATCCAGATGATCGAATTCCTTCTGTTTCAGCGCCTCGCGGACACGGCGGCCGCGGACCAGTTTGCTGCGCGTTGCGCTGTCGATCTGGGCGCCGAACCGGGCAAAGGTCTCAAGCTCTTCGAACTGCGCATAGAAAAGCCGCAGATCGCCCGCCACGGCGCGATAGGCTGGCAATTGCGTCTTGCCGCCCACGCGCGACACCGACTGACCGATATCGATGGCCGGCAACTGCCCGTTGTCGAACAGTTTCGGCGAAACATAAATCTGCCCGTCGGTGATCGAAATGAGGTTGGTCGGGATATAGTCCGAGATGTTCTGGGCCTGCGTTTCGATAATGGGAAAGGCCGTAAGGGATCCGCCGCCTTGTTCGCCCCGAAGCCGGGTCGCGCGTTCCAGAAGGCGGGCATGGATATGAAAGATATCGCCGGGATAGGCTTCGCGCCCCGGGGGGCGGCGCAGCAAAAGCGACAGTTCCCGATAGGCGCGCGCATGGCTGGTCAGATCGTCATAGACGATCAACGCGTCGCGCCCCTGGTGCATGAAGTGTTCGGCCATGGTCGTCGCCGCATAGGGGGCGATGAATTGCAGGCCCGGCGCCTCCTGACCACTGGCGACAACGACAATCGTACGCTCAAGCGCTCCATGCTCGCGCAGCGTCTTGATCACACGGGCAACAGCCGAGGCGCGTTGACCGATGGCGCAATAGATGGAAACGACCCCGGTGTCGCGCTGATTGAGGATGGCGTTCAGCGCGATGGCGGTCTTGCCGGTCTGCCGGTCCCCCAGGATCAGTTCCCGCTGACCGCGCCCGACCGGGATGGCGGCATCGATCGCCTTGATCCCGGTCTGCAAAGGTATCTCGACGGGGGCACGGTGCATGATCGGCGGGGCAGGACGTTCCACCGGAAGATGGTCCTCGGGGTAGAGCGCGCCCTGGCGGTCCTGCGGTCTCCCCAAGGCATCGACAACCCGCCCCAGCAACCCGTCGCCGACGGGAACCTCGGCAACGCGCCCGGTGCGCCGGACGCGGTCGCCCGGGAATATCCCGTCGGTGCTGCCCAGAACGATGACGCCGGTCTGTTTCTCGCCGATGCTGGAGGCAAGACCGAGCCCGCCATTGGCAAAGACGACCAGTTCGTCGGCGCAGAGCCTGCCAAACCCGCGAATGCGGGCAACCCCATTGGTCACGTCGACCACTTGCGCAATCTCTTCGATCTCCAGCGCCGGTTGCGCGTCATCGAGGATCCGGTCGAAACGATCAAACAGAACGCTGCGCGATATGTCGTCAAAGGCCGTCACCGCCGGGCCTCGGCCAGTTCGGCTTCGATTGCTTCGCTCACTGCGGTTTCAAGGTGTTTCAGATGGCGCGCGGCGGACCATTCGATGGTCAGATCCCCAAGCGTCAGCCGGATACCCAAAAGAAGGGAGGTATCGATGCCATAATCGACATCAAGCCCATCGGCCACATGTTTGTGGATGGCGCGGGTCACCCGGGACCGGCTTTCGGGCGGCAGGTCCAGACCGCTTTCGACCACGGCATGGTCCTTGAGGTCGGCCGCCTCGCCGGACAGGCGGTCGCGTTCGTCTTTGTCCAGAGCGGCCAACCGGTCGATAAACACGTTCGCGAGCTGATGGGTGATGCTGGTATCGGCGAAATCCGCAAGAACGCGGCGCACCACATCGAACACCTGCTGATAGAGCCGGTCCCTGATGTCGTGCATGACATCCGCGCGGTCCTCCTTCAGCTGGGCCAGCCAGGTCAGCCGTCGCTGGCCGATCTCTTCCCGGATTTCGGCCTGGAGTTTGGCGCGCAGCGCATCGGCCTCCTTGCGCGCCAGACGGATTTCGGCGTCTTGGGATTCGGCCAGTGCCTGCCGGGCCTGGCGGAGCGTTTCGGCTTCCTGCTCGGCCTCTTCGCGCCCTTTCAGGGCCGCGGCCATCCGGTTTTGGATTCGCTCTTCGCGGCGCGCCATCGCATCGGTGATAGGCGCATAAAGAAAACGCTGTAACAGCCAGATCAAGATCAGGAAATTGACGATCTGCGCCGCGATTGTAAGCCAATCCAGTTGCACCGCGTCAGCCTCCTGCGACGTCCGCCGCAAGCCCGGCAAAGGGATTTGCGAAAATCAGGATCATCGCCACCACGAAACAGTAGATGGCGGTCGATTCGATCATGGCGAGGCTCACAAACAGCGTGCGGGTGATCGTATTGGCGGCATCCGGTTGTTGTGCCAGCGCCAAAAGCGCCTGCGAGGCAGCGCGCCCTTCGGCAAAGGCCGGTCCGATCGATCCGATCGAGATGGTCAGCCCGGCGGTCACGATCGACACAACGGCAATCCATGTTTGCGCATCCATGTTCAATCTCCTTTCTGGTTGGGGTTTTCGGGGGGCGGGGGGGCGGTGTCGCGCACCTGTGCACGCGACGCCGAGGCGATGTAGACCATCGCGAGAACGGCAAAGATATAGGCCTGAATAAGTCCGGTCAGCAGGCCCAGAAGCTGCAACATGATCGGAAAGAAGAACGGCGCGACACTCAGCAGGATCCCGGCGATGACCGTCCCGCTCATGACATTGCCATAAAGGCGCACGGCCAGGGCGATGGTGCGGGAAATCTCGGCGATGATATTGAACGGCAGCATGAGCGGGCTGGGCCGCAGATAGGTGCCCAGATAGCGGCGCACGCCTTGGCGAGCGATGGAAAACAGCGGCACAGCGATCAGCACGCAAATGGCCAGCGCGGCGGTGGTCGACAGCGACCCGGTTGGCGGCCGGAAACCGGGGATCAGCCCCATGATATTGGCGGTGGCGATGAACAGGAACAGCGTGCCGATGAAGGGCAGGTAGCGATCCGGTTCTTCGGTTCCCACCTCCGAGATCTGATCGCGGATGCCGGTGACGATAACTTCAAGCATCACCTGCCAGCGCGATACGGTTTCGTTGTCCGACAGGCGGGATGTGATGGCCCAGGACACGATCACCAGTACGGCCATCACGACCCAGGTAAAGGCGATTGTCGCGTTGAGCTGCCAGCCCTGCCATGTCAGTACGATCCAGTTGTCCGGGTTGATATCCATCGCTCAGCCGCTCCGCTGGTCCGGCCGGGCCACGCGCGTCGCGGTCATCCGCGCGACGAGAAAGCCAACAGCCATGGCTGCAAACCGGGGGGCGCCCATACCCGACATCAGAACGAGGGCCGCTACCGCGCCCAGCAGCGCCAAACGCAACAGGGTCATCGCGGCGAAGGTCCGCCAGCTTTGCCCGGTGATGAACCCCCGCACACCGGCCCAGAGCAAGACCCAGTAGAGCGCGCCCAGGCCGACACCCCCGGCAAAAGCGGCAGCCAGGGCGAGTGCCTCAGTCATCGTCATGTCGCTGTCTCCTGTCGGGTTTGTTCCTCAGTCATCATGCCCTTCCCGCTGAACCCAGTACCAGGCGTTCAGACACCCAAGGGCGGCTCCGGCCAGCAGCAAAGACAAGGTCCACGAAATCCCGGACGTGCTGCGCGCATCGATATAGAGACCGATCACCGCCCCCAGGACGGTTGGCACTGCAACGGCCCACCCCACCAGTCCGAACATGCCCAGCCCGTAGAGGGCGTTTCTCTGGGGTTTTTTCTTCAATTCCTTCATCCGTTCCGCCTTGCGCACGATTTGTGCGGCTTCGTCTTCGGCAAGGGGCGTTTCCTCATCCCGGGTCATAACATGTGCTCTTCCAGTTCGTGAAACCGTCTGATCATCTCGGCTTCAAGACGGGCCAGTGCCGAGCGTTCCTGACGCTCCACGTTTGCGATCTGGTGGAATGTTTCGGTGGCCAGTTCCTGAACCGTGCCCGGATCGTCGCCCAGCACCGCGTTATGCGTTGAGACCAGCACATCCTGATCGTGTTTGACCAGTGTCGCGGAGCCGGTGCCGGCATATCTGGTCAGGCCCTCGTTCACCCCATAGACGATAAGGCCGGGAACAAGCTGGGACACGAAATCGATGTGATGCGGATACATCCCGAACGCCCCGTTGGGGGCCTCGGCCCTGATCCAGTTCACCTGCGTGTCCAGAAGGATATCCCGTGGAGTCACGATCCTAAGCCGCATCGCCCGTTGCCTCCGGTTGCGCCTGCCGTGACAGGTCGGCGATGGATCCAATCATGTAAAAGTCGCTTTCCTCGTGATCCGCATAGACATCCGAGAGGATTTTTTCGCACCCGTCCAGAGTTTCCTTCAGGGGAACGAACCGTCCTTCCTTGCCCGTCATGGGGGCGGTCGAAAAGAAAGGTTGAGTCAGGAACCGCTCCAACTGCCGCGCCCGGCGGACGGTTGCGCGATCCGCAACCGACAGTTCTTCGAGCCCGAGCATGGAAATGATGTCCTTGAGTTCATCATACTCGGCCAGCGTGTGTCGGACCTGCCAGGCGATGCGATAGTGGTCATCTTTTACCGATCCCGGGGTCAGTATCTTGGAAAAGGATTTCAGCGGGTCAATGGCCGGATAAATCCCTTCGGACGCTTTCTTGCGCGACAGGACGATGGACGCGGATAGATGCTTAAACGTGTGAGTTGCTGCCGGGTCCGTGAAATCATCGGCGGGCACGTAAACGGCCTGGATCGAGGTCATGGTGCCACGGCTGGTCGAACAGATGCGCTCCTCAAGTTCGGCCAGTTCGGTGCCCAGGGTGGGCTGATACCCGACGCGGCTGGGGATACGTCCCAAGAGGCCCGAGACCTCGGACCCGGCCTGAACAAAGCGAAAGATATTGTCGATCAAAAGCAAGACGTTCTGGCGTTTGTCGTCGCGGAAATATTCGGCGACGGTTAGGGCGGCGTGACCGACACGGAACCGCACACCGGGGCTTTCGTTCATCTGGCCGAACACCATGATCGTGCGGTCCAGAACATTCGCCGCTTCCATCTCGCGATAGATTTCCTCGGCCTCGCGGCAGCGTTCCCCAATCCCGCAGAACAGGCTGACACCGTCGTATTCCGCCACCATGTTGTGAATCATCTCGGTGATCAAAACGGTCTTGCCGACGCCGGCACCGCCAAACAGGCCCGCCTTACCGCCCCGTTCCAGCGGGCAGAGAAGATCGATGGCCTTGATCCCGGTTTCGAACATTTCGCCCTCGACGCGCCGGTCGGATAGGGGAACCGGGGTACCGTGGATCGAACGGCGTTTCATGTCAGGAAGCGGGGGCTTGCCATCTATCGTCTCGCCAAACACGTTCAGCATCCGGCCCAGCAACGCGTCCCCGACGGGCATTGTCAGCGGCTTGCCCGTATCACGCACAGCAGCGCCGCAACACAGCCCCGCTCCCGGGTTCAGCACAAGGCCCCGAGCAATGTGCTCTCCTGTCAGGCTGACCACCTCGATCGTCATTTCCGGATCGGTCAGGGTCACCAGCCGCGTCCCGATTGCCGGCAAATCCGTCGTGAACCGAATATCGGCGATACCGCCCGTCAGCGCGGAAATGTGACCGATGTTCGGATACTCCGTCAACGATGGCCTCTCGATCTGTCCATGTGGTGCCCAGTGTGGTTCACACCCTTAGTGTAACGCTATATTTGCGATGGCGATGTCTCAATGATCAGGATCAAACCCGTTTTCTGCCGCCCTGCAACGCGCGACAGTATGCTCTTTCCACGCATTCATACCGAAATTTGCGCGTGAAAACTGCACGGGGATTGCTGCGGGTTAAAGCGGTCCGGCACCATCGGGATGAGGATTACACTTGCAAGACGATACGAAAACTCCTCGTGACCGCTGTTGCAGGGCTCAGATGATCTACAGACGTCTTTCACACCGCAAACGGAAAGTGCCCCCGGTCCTGACCGGCCTGCCTTGGGTGGACGCGCTGACGCTGCGCCCGATTGCGGCGGTCACGAAGAGAGGACGCGAAATAATGATACGTGACATAATGAGAAAACCTGCGGTGACGGTCTCGGTTCGCGAGAGCATTGTAAGTGCTGCGGTGCGGATGCGTGACCGGAATACAGGGTTTTTGACCGTGATGGATACAGAGGGCATGGTTGGTGTGCTGACCGTCCATGACATCGTGACCCGTTTTGTCGCCGCCGGAACCCTGTCAAAAGATTATCCGGTTGGCGATTTCATGAGCCGCGGCATCATCAAATGCCTGGATATGCAACCTGTCGAAGACGCGGCCGTGATCATGAGCGATCACCAGATCCGAAATCTGCCTGTCTGCAATACCGAGGGCGCACTGGTGGGCACGCTGTGCCTGGATCACATCGCCGAAAACTACTCGGAACACCTTGCAGGCGAAACGCTGGGTGAAATCGTCGAAAGGCGGTGATGGATCGGGCAAAGGTCCCGCGCTGGGGACCTAGACCACCTTCGGCAGGATTTCTGCCCGCAGACTCTCCAGATCGACACCTGCGATTTCCGCCAGACCTTGGGGATCGAGAATCTTGATATCCATGTGGTCGGTGATTTCCAGAATGTTATTGCGCGTCATGCGCCGCATGGTCCGGCACACATGAACCGATGACAACCCGACAAAATCGCCCAGTTGCTGCTGCACGATCGGGATGTGAAATGTCGGTTGGTCCGTGTCACGCCCGCTACCCAGACGAATGCAAAATTCAATGAGCGCATAGGCCACGCGCATCTCGGCCGTGCCCTTGCCCAGCCGCAACATGCGTTCGGCCCGGCGCGCCTCTCTTGCGGCGTCAGACTTGTGCAGGGTCTTGTGCAGGTCCGAATTTCCCTGAACCGAGCGCTCCCATTTTTCTGATGGCATCACAAGGGCTGCCCCTGCGGTCAGTGCCTCGACCGTGATGGCCGATGTTGTCCCATCGGCCGAAGCCGGATCGACGATATCGCCGGGGATCGCGAAATCGATGATCTGCGTCTGTCCGTTTTGAAGCGATTTGGACAGGGCCAGCCAGCCTTCTGTCACATAGAATACGAGACCGCTCTTTTCGCCCTCCAGCAGGATTTGCCGGCCGGATTCGAAATGCTGTAGGCGGTCACCAAACGCACTGCGCAGATCCTGTTTTAAGCGCGCGCCAACGGCTGGAGGAACCGAACGGATACCACCATGGACCGAATTGCCTTTCCAGGAGAGCGTGTTCATGGCTGCAGTATCCTTGAATTTGACGGGGCGTCGATTTGTCTGAAAACAGGTAAATATAACAGGTCAGCAAAAAGGGCCGGTGCGAATGGTACGCTTCCAAAGAAATTGTGCGACGCGCCGGGTGTCAACGTATTGATTAACATCAAATCCAAGATAAGAAAAATTCCATCTCGCCGCACCCCTGTTTGATTAACAATAGAATTGTTTCCCATCAAAGGATTGCGGGCACTTCAGGTCGTTGTTCCTAACAATTTGCGTGGAACGGTTAGGCGGATTGCCGCCACATATTTCCCTCGCGCTTTTACGAAAGTTAATGAGCATTAAGTGGAATGCTGTGAGAATAAAAGCTGGTGACATGAGTTGTGAGTCCAACCTCCCCCACAATAGGAGCAATCAGATGACAAGATCGCAGTCCGCACAGTCCGCAATGACAGAAATGTTCAAACAGACGCAGGAAATTATTGGGTTCAATCCGATGGTTGGCCCCCAGGTTGAGCATTTCTGGGAAGCGCAGGATGATATCCTGAAAGAGACCGAAGCCTTTGCCCAGCACTGGTTTGAAAGACGCCATGACGCGACCCGTACGGCAATGGATATCGCCAAGGGCATTGCCATGTCCGGCGTGGCAGACCCGGCAAAGACCACGAAAGCCCTGGCAGAATGGCAGACCCATTCGATGGAGCGGGTCGCGGAGGATTTCCGTGAATGGTTCGATATGTGGTCGCGTTGTGCGGGGCACCTGACCCGGGCAGAGATGCAGGCCAGCGAAGAAGGGATCGAAAAGGCCACCAAACGCGCCAAGAGCATGACCAAAAGCAAGGGCGCTGTTCCCGTTTAACGCAGCGAAACCCGGTCAGGGGCCGGTGACATTCAGTCGTCCGGCCCCGATCTATCCAAGCTTGCCTGCAAGATACTCCACCGCCTTGTCGGGGGTTTCGATCTGCGGGTAATCGATTTCGGGCACCGACACGCCAAGCCGCTTGTCGATGGCCGCCACGAGGTTGAGAATGTCCATGGAATCAAGCTCAAGATCATCCTGAAGATGATCTGAGCCTCTGACGGTCTCCGGGTCGATATCCGGCGCAATGAACGTCAGTTCCTGAAGAAAGATTTTTCGGATCTCGTCGGGTTTCATAATTCCTCCGGGCTTTGCAGCAGGGTCTCGATGTCCTTGAGGTATCGCGCGCCGCGCCGGCCATCACTCACGCGGTGATCGGCGGCCAGCGTCACCGTCACCGTTTCGCGAATTTCGATCCGGTCCGCGGTCGGGCGCGCACAGGGGCGCGGCGCGCCAAAGGCGATCAGCGCGACCTGGGGTGGAAAGATCACCCCGGTCATGGCATCCACACCGCCATCGCCCAGGCTCGACACCGTCAGGGTGGCCTGCGTCACCTCGGAACTGCGCAACCGGCCGGCCCGCGCCCGCGCCACCAGATCGCGCATCCTGTCCATCAGATCATCAAGCGACAACTGCGCCGTGTCCCGCAGGGCGGGCGCAACCAGGCCACCCCCGCGCAGTGCCACGGCGAGACCCGCGTGCACCTCGGGGGCAGGGTGAAATTCGTCATCCGTGAAATGCCCGCTGAACCCCGAAACCCGCCCGGCGGCCAGCGCCGTGGCCTTGAGGAACAGCGCAGGCATCAGAATGCGCCTGGCCGGTTCGCGCTCGGCGTTTGTGTCGCTCAGCCAATCCGCCGCCCGCTGCAAATCGATGTCATGCGCCAGATAGTAATGCGGGATTTCCCGTTTCGACCGGCTCATCGCGGCGCCGACAGCAGCGCGCATCGCGGTGAGGTCAAACCCACGCGTCGCCGCGCGCGGTGCCTCGCCAGCGGTGGCCTTTTCAACATCGGCCCGCAGGATCGCCCCGCCGGGGCCGCTGCCGCTGAGGGTTTCCAGATCAATCCCTGTTTCTTGCGCAAGATGGCGCGCAGCGGGTGAAGAGGGGGGCGGTGCCCCTTCGGCCCTTGGCGGCGCGGGGGCGGGTTCCGGCGCCCGTGGTGCCGTTGCGGGCGCTGGCGCTGGCGCGACGGGTTCGGGGGGCTGGGCCGTCTTTGCCGCCCCCTCGACGCTGATTTCGGCCATCGGGGCGCCTACGGCGAGCGTTTCTCCGGGCCGGGCGATCAGGGTTTCGACAGTGCCATCTTCGAAAATCTCAACCTCGATGGCGCCTTTCTGGGTTTCTACGACCGCAACCACGTCGCCGCGTGACACCCGGTCGCCCGGCGCAACCAGCCATTCGGTCAACTGCCCCGCTTCCATGTCTGAGCCGAGCGAGGGCATGGTGAAGGTTCCCATCCGTCTACCCCTTGCCCAGCGTCGCCCGCGCTGCGGCCACGATGGCGGGCGGCTGCGGAATTGCGGCGTCTTCCAGATGTTTGGGGTAGGGGATCGGCACCTCGGCGGAACAGACCCGGCCAACCGGCGCGTCAAGAGTCCAGAACACGGCCTCGCCGATCCGGGCGGCCACCTCGGCGGCCAGAGATCCTGTGCACCAGCCTTCGTCAATCACGACCGCGCGGTGGGTGCGGGCGACTGATGCGGTCAGGGTTTCGGTATCCAGTGGCCGCAGGCTGCGCAGGTCGATGACCTCGGCCTCGATCCCGTCCTTCGCCAGCATGTCGGCGGCTTGCAGCGTCTTGTTCAGCGATCCGCCATAGGTGATCAGCGTCACGTCGCGCCCGGCCCGCCGGATCACGGCGCGGTCGATGTCCACGGCTCCGGTGTTTTTGTCGAGCACGCCAGTCTGGTTATAGAGCAGAGCGTTTTCAAAGATCAGAACCGGATCGGGGTCGGCAAGCGCCGTGGCCAGCATGCCGCGCGCGTCCTCAAGCGTGGCGGGGGCAACAACCCGCAAACCGGGGATATGCGCGTACCATCCCTCAAGGGAATGCGAATGCTGCGCGGCCAGCTGTTTGCCCGCGCCGGTTGCCATGCGGATGACCAGTGGCACGCCGAACTGCCCGCCGGACATGTGCCGCAGCGTGGCGGCGGTATTCATGATCTGATCCAGCGCAAGCAGGCTGAAATTGACGGTCATCAACTCGACAATGGGGCGCATCCCGGCCATGGCCGCCCCGATACCGAACCCGGTAAATCCGGACTCCGACAGCGGCGTATCGCGGATGCGGTCGGGGCCGAATTCGTCCAGCAACCCTTTGGACACCGCATAGCAGCCGCCATAGGCGCCCACATCCTCGCCGGTCAGAAAAACACGCTCATCGCCGATCAGCGACTCGCGCAGGGCCTCGCGCACCGCGTCGCGATAGGTGGTTTCATAGGTTTCGCCCGATGGGGCGATCGGGGGGGGCGGCGCCGGGCGGTCTTCGGCCATCACGTGACGGGTCAAGTCCTCAATCGGCTCCACCGGCGCGGCCTCGGCAAAGGCGACCGCGTCGGCGATCTCGGCGTCGATCCCGGCCTCAAGTTCGGAAATGTCGCTCTCATGCAAAAGCCCGTTTTCAAGGACCCAGCCCTGAAATTTGACGATCGGACCGCGCCTGCGCCACTCCTCGACCTCGGCCTTGTCGCGGTAAAGCTGTGCGTCGAACATCGAATGCGCGCGGAACCGATAGGTCCGGCATTCCAGGAAATAAGGGGTGGAGGTTTCGCGGACCTGCGTCAGGGCGCGTCGTGCCGCCGCTTCCACGGCCACCACGTCCATCCCGTCCACGACCTCGGACGCAACGCCATAGCATGCTGCCTTGGCATGCACGTCGGTTTCCGCTTCCGAGCGGGCCAGCGCCGTTCCCATCGCATAGCCGTTGTTTTCGCAGACGAACAGCACCGGCACCTGCCAGAGTGCGGCAAGGTTCATGGTTTCATGAAACTCGCCCTCGGCCACGGCGCCTTCGCCAAAGAAACAGACGGTCACCGCGTTCTTCGCAAGCATCTTGTCGCCCAGGGCCAGCCCCCCGGCCATGGGCAATCCGCCCCCGACAATCGCATTGCCGCCGTGAAAGTTCGTCGCCGCATCAAACAGGTGCATCGACCCGCCGCGCCCGCCGGAACACCCGGCTGCCTTGCCCAGCATTTCAGCCATGACCGATGTCATCGACACCCCGCGCACCAGCGCATGGCCATGTTCGCGATAGGTGGCGACGATCCGGTCTTCTTCCGTCAAAAGCGGGATCACTCCCGTGGCGATCGCCTCTTCCCCGTCATAGAGGTGCAAAAACCCGCGAATTTTTTCCTGCGTGTAGAGCTCGGCGCATTTGTCTTCGAATTTGCGAATGCGGATCATATGCGTCAGCAGGTCCCGCACATGCGCGCGCGAAAGATGAACTTTGTCGGGTCCGGTCATGATTCATCACTCTCCAATGTCGAGATATCCCCTTCGGGCAGGCCCAGTTCACGCGCCTTGAGCAGGCGGCGCATGATCTTGCCCGACCGCGTCTTTGGCAGGGTTTCACGGAACACGATTTCCCGGGGTGCAACGGCGGGTCCCAGACGTTTGCGGGCAAATCCGCGCAACGTGCGTTCAAGCTCGGGTGACGCGGTCTGACCAGGGTTGAGAACCACATAGGCCTTGACCACTTCGCCCGCCGTTTCATCGGGAATGCCGATGACCCCGACCTCGGCCACGGCCTCATGCTCGATCAGCGCACTTTCCACCTCGAATGGGCCGATGAGATGCCCGGAGGATTTGATCAGGTCATCGGCCCGGCCCACGAACCAGAAATATCCATCCTCATCGCGCATCGCCAGATCACCGGACAGATACCATCCGTCGCGGAACACCTTGGCGTATCGCGCCTCTTCGTTCAGATAGGCGCGCATCATCGAGGGCCAGCCCGGGCGCAGGGCCAGTTCGCCAATCTCTCCGGTCTTGCACAGCCGCAGGGTGGCGCCGCCGGTATCCACGATGCCCGCCTCGATCCCCGGCAGCGGCTTGCCCATTGATCCGGGTTTGACGTCCATAGCAGCGGTATTGGCGATCATGATGCTGCCGGTTTCGGACTGCCACCAATTGTCATGAAAGGGCCGGCCAAACACGGTCTGACCCCAGACAACGGCCTCGGGGTTCAGCGGTTCGCCCACGCTGGCAAGGAACTTCAGGTTCTGAAAATCATATCCTGCGGCCGCGTCTTTCCCCGCCCGCATCATCATGCGGATCGCGGTGGGGGCGGTGTACCAGACCTCTACCTTTTCGCGTTCCAGTGTCGCGTACCAGCGTTCCAGATCGTATTCCGCCTCGTCCACGATGATCGAGGTGGCGTTCACCAGTGGCGCGATGATGCCATAGGACGTGCCGGTGACCCAGCCAGGATCGGCGGTGCACCAGTAAACGGTTTCGGGCCGCATCTCGAGCGCATAGCGCCCGCTGGCCGCATGGGCGACCACGGCCTGGTGTACATGCACGACGCCCTTGGGCCGGCCCGTCGTCCCCGATGTGAAATGGATCAGCGCCATATCCTCGGGCCGGGTCGGGATGATGTCGAACCGGTCCGGCGCGGCGGCCATCGCGGGGCCAAGCGCCACGCACTCCTCGGGCGCATCATCCCCGACAATCAGGATCAGTTTGAGCGATGGAATTTCACTGCGCCAACTGGCGATCTTGCGACGGTAAATCGTTTCGGTGGTGATCAGCGCGCTTGCAGCGCCGATCTCCATCCGCATGCGGACGGGTTCGGGCCCGAAGGCCGAAAACAGCGGGGTGAATACCGCGCCCGCGCGCAATGTGCCGAGGGCGGCGAAATATACATCCGGCGTGCGCCCCATCATCGAAAAGACTCGGTCACCCTTGCCGATCCCGTGCTGCGCAAGAACGCCGGCAAACCGCGATGCCCCCTCAAGCAGTTGGGCATAGGTGAAATCGCGCGTCTCGCCATCCTGTCCAAGCCAGCGCATGGCACGCTGATCGGCGCGTCCACCTTCGACATGCCGGTCCAGCGCCTCGTAACAGATGTTGAGACCGCCACCGGGCAGGCCGTCGACAAAGGTCTGCGCCGTCTCCCAGCTGAAGCTCGCCCGCGCCAGATCAGGATCGGGCAGGGTGGCCCGCGCCTTGTCCTCGGGCGATTTTCTGATCGTGTCCCAGGTCAACGGGTGTCTCCTTGCATATGGTCCCGGCCACCGCCGGGGCGCGGCGTCATTGCGTCAGGTCGAACTCTCCGGCTGTTGTGGCGATTGTCCGGGGGCGCTCAGATGGGTCAGGTACCAGTCCCCGGCAAGCTCAATGACCTGATCAAGCGCACCGGGCTCTTCGAACAGGTGCGTGGCACCGGGAACGATTTCGATCCGGTGTTCACAGGTCAGATGCTGTGCGGCGGCCCGGTTGAGGTCAATCACCTGCGTATCGGCCCCCCCGACGATCAACAGGACCGGGGCGCGGACCTTGGGCAGGGCTCCGGCGGCCATGTCGGGCCGTCCGCCGCGCGACACAACGGCGCCAACGTCGAAAGGCGCGTGGGCGGCGGCAACCAGCGCGGCCGCCGCGCCGGTGCTGGATCCGAACAGGCCAAGCGGCAGATCGGGAATATCCGGATTCGAACGCGCCCAATCCATCGCATCGATCATCCGGTGGCTGAGCAGGGCAACGTCAAAGACATTGGCGCGGTCCGCCGCCTCGGCCTCGCTCAGAAGATCAAAGAGAAGCGTGGCAATGCCGCGCCGGCCCAGAACGTCGGCCACGTGGTTGTTACGCGTGCTCAGGTGGCTGCTGCCGGCGCCATGGGCGAATATGACGAGCGCACACGCCCCGGCAGGCACCCGCAGAACCCCTTCAAGCCCCTGTGCGCCGACCGATACAACCTGTGTTCCAAGGGGGTTTCCCGACATGTTCCACGACCGTTTGTTGCATGTGCCCGTGTCGCCCGGCCGATGCCGCGCTGGTGCAAGTGTGGTCTCTCGGGCGGCAAGATGCTTTGACTTCGATCAATCGGTCGGGGGGCGTGGCATTCCATCGTTGAATCATGCGGTCCAAGCCTATGGGATCGTTTCCCCTTTCTGCAGTTTCGCGATCATCTCGACAATCGGCTGAATGCTGGACTTGTCCATATAGTCAAAGCCGTGCTGCTCATCCCTGGCCGATTTGCGATCCGGGTTCATCATCCCCCAGACCAAAAGCATCAGCCAGTCGAACCAGCCGAGGTCATCGTGGTTCGACCTGCCACGCAAGCCGACATGATGCACATGGGCGACAACATCCTCTGGCAGGCATTTCGCCAGCCAGCTGTCCAGCTTTGGTCCGGGTCCGGCGCCCGATACACTGAACAGGATCGTGGGCCGGCTTGTGATGGCGGCCGCATTCCGGTGCACCCATTTACGGAACAGCAGTTTGAAATAAAGAATGGGGCTGCCCAGCACGAGAAAGTCATAGTCCGACGGATCGGCGCCGGGGTTCGTCACGTCGAACACCGGCAAACCTGTTGCCTCGCCAATCCACTGCGCATAATTCGCCGTGCTGCTGTATTTGCTTTGGTAAAAGATCGCACCGTTCATGTCGGGCCCTCTTTCGTTTGCGGCCGTGCCCGGCCGTCAGGATCCGCAAGCCCGTGCCAAATGCCGTCCGGGTGAACTGCGTTATCTTGACCCTACCAAAGCCCGGGGGCCGGCGGACTGATCTGCGTCAAACCCAAATTCGCACCAATGTGATCTAATGATTTTGATTTGATCACGAAATGGGAGGCACCACGATGGACCAGGCCATGAAAGACCAGATCATAGCCATCATCGACGGCACGGATGACATGACAATCGCCACCGTGCGCGAAGACGGATTTCCGCAAGCGACCACGGTCAGCTACATGAACGACGGTTTGACGATCTATTTCGGAACCTCGACCGACAGCCAGAAGGCCCGCAACATTGCGTTGAACGACAAGGTGTCCCTGACGATCAACCGTCCCTACGAAACCTGGGACGACATCGTCGGGCTGTCGCTTGGCGGGCGCGCGACCAAGGTGAAGGACCCAAAGGAAATCGACGCAGTCGGTGCACTGATGTTCCGGAAATTTCCGCAAATACCGGACTATGCCCTCACCGACGGCAGTGTGGAGCTTGCCATTTTCCGGATCGATCCGATCGTGATCTCGCTGCTCGATTACAGGAAGGGCTTTGGTCATTGCGACCTGATGACGATCTGACATGGCCGCCCCGGCAAATCCGCCAAAGCGCAGAACCTGGGGGCTGTTGCAGATCACCGGCTGGGCATTCCTTGTCTATCTGGCTTATGCGCAGCTGATCCCGGCCTTTGACTATCAACTGGGTGTCGACATGGGCACGCAGGAATCTGTCGAACAGGTGACGAAAATCGGGGTCGCCTATTGGTGGGCCTTTGCGTTTGGTGATCTTGTCACCTATGCGCCCTTGTTGCTGGCCGGACTTGTCGGCCATTTTCTGCGACGCAATTGGGGCCGGGTTCTTCTTGCCGCCGCGTTGGGGATTACGGTCTACTGGCCCGTCGTCTCGCTGGCCGCGGCCACGGCCGCCGAGGGCGCCGAGGGGTGGGCGCTCGATACGACGGCGTTTTGGGTCGTGCTGCCTCTGATCACCCTTTGGGGGGCCTGGGGGCTTTGGGTCCTGTTGCATGAGATGCAGGATGATGGAGCGTAGGAGGGGGACGTTGAAAGAGGGCGCGATGATACTGCAGTTAACCCTGATCCTGCTTTTTGCGGCCAGCGCCGCGCGTACAGATGAAACGCGGATTAGCGCCGCCTGCGAATTGGGCCTCGTACGAGAGGAATGCTACCTGATCGTCGATGGGCGGCTGGACAAGGACGTGCCCGCACGGTTCCAAGCACTTCTGGCTGAAGCCAAAGGGCATAGCGTTCTGCTCAACAGCACCGGCGGTGACCTTGCGGCCGGGCTGGAACTGGGGCGGATGATCCGCGCCGAGGGGTTTAGCACGCGGGTCGGTCGCGCCGATTTTTCCCGCGTCACTGAATTCAGCCCGTGGGTCGAGGTTCTGGACGACGCGGCCTGTGCCAGCGCCTGTGCCTATGCCTTTGTCGGTGGCGTGGGGCGTCATGTGCCACAGGCTGCGCGGCTGGGGTTTCACCGGGTTGCCTTGCCGGGCGGGCGCGATCTGCCGGGGCAGGGCGGGCTGGCAAGCGGGCAACAGATTTCGGCGCTCCTGATCGAATATCTTGCCGAGATGGGGATAAACCCCGGTATCTTCGTCGCTGCGGGCAATACGCCCGTTGCGCAGATGTATTATCCGACCCGGCTGGAATTGGAACGCTTTAACCTTGTCACGCCGGAGGGCTTTGGGCCTTTCAGGCTGGAACCCTATGGCGCCGGTGTCATCGCGATCAGCGACCGGAAAGAGGCGCCGCGCCGTCGCGACGACGTCATCAAGGTGACCGCATATTGCCAGGCGGGCCGCCCCAGAATCATACTGACCACGCACGAGAGCCTTTTGCCGCAAAGCGAAATTGCCAAGGGCACGAGAAGCGTGAGCCTGGGGACCAGCCGCGCCCCTCCCGAAAAGGTGACCCTGCGCGCCGACGCGGCGCATAATTACATCGAATTCGTCCTGAGGCCGGATCATCTGTCCCTGCTTCGGGACGCCGTGACATTGGGGGCCAGCTATGGCGAGAGTTCATTCGACTGGGGAGTGTTCCAGGTTAACGCACTGATCAGGCTGGACGCCACCGACCGCAAGATGCTGGACGCTGCGTTCCGGCTGTGTATTTGAGGAGGGCCAGATGCTTTTCCGCGTTCCTGTCATCCTTCTGATCCTGCTGCTGGCAGGTGGCGCGGCGCGGGCACAGACGCTGAGCATCCAGAACGAATGTTACGCGAATGCCGAGGAGTCCTGTTATCTGATCCTGGATGGTCCGATCGACGCGGCCGCGCCCGAGCGGGTGCAGGCGTTTTGGGACAGCGAAGGTCTGTTCGGATATCAGGTTCTGCTGAACAGCACCGGCGGCAATCTTGAGGCCGGGCTGAAACTGGGCCGCATGATCCGCAACAAGCAGTTGCATACGGTCGTCGGGCGCGCGCAATTCAAGGTCTATGACGGGTATCTCCGGTTCGACAACGTGCTGGAGGACGGACACTGTCTGAGTGCCTGTGCCTATGCCTTTGTCGGCGGCGTGGTGCGGCATGTGCCACGCACCGCACGTCTGGGGTTTCACCGGGTGGCCCTGCCGGGCGGGCGCGATCTGCCGGGGCAGGGCGGTCTGGCCAGTGGACAGATGATTTCGGCACTGCTGATCGAATACCTGGTCGAGATGGGGATTGATCCGCGCATTTTCGTCGCCGCCAGCAACACGCCCAGCGACGCCATGCATTTCCCGAGTGTCGACGACCTTGCCCAATTCGATCTGGTCACCCCGCAGGGGTTTGGACCGTTCGACCTGATACCCCATGGCAACGGGATCATGGCCGTCAGCCATCGGCTGGATGCAACGCGGGCCTATGACCATATCAACAGGCTCAACGCCTACTGCCGCAACGGGCAGCCGCACTTCTGGCTGACTGCGGATCAGAACTGGTTGCAGGCGACAAGTTCGCCCACCGGGGAGATTACCGTAATTCTCGGCACCCGCACGCTCAAGGCGCAATCGGTGAAGATCCACGCGGACGCTTCGTTCAGCTATATCGAGGTGGCGTTGGACAGGGTGTCCGTATCTGGACTGGAGACAGCCGGATCACTTGAGGTTGGATACCTCGTAAGCCGGGCCGAGGGTGGGTATTATCGGGCGAAAATGGTGTTGTCCGCCATCGCCCGTGACAAGCTGGCGGCAGCGTTCCGATTCTGCATATGAGGGGAGAGAGACATGGTGCGACTTAGCCTGGCGTTTGCGTTGGCTGCGGGATGGGCCACTGCGGATGAGGCGCCCTATTATCGTGTATCGGCTGAGGATTTGGCCTGTATTCTGGCACATCTTGAGACCTATCGCGCAATGGGCGATCCGGCCTTTGTCGTCACCGGAAATTGTCCGCCCCAGAGCGGTGACAGCCTGTTGAGCACGCTGACGAACGAGGTGCCGACCGTAACCTTGCAAGAGGGCGACGCGCTGGACGGGTTTGTGGCGCTGACAAGCGGGCAGATGGAGTGCCTGTCGGGACTGACCCTGCCCGAGGGGGCCACGGTTGTTCGCTATTATCCCGACGCCTGCCGGATCGAGGCCGAACAATGAAGGCCCAGGTCGAATTCGCCCTCAAGATCATAGCAACGGCCATCGCGGTTTTCGGGGTCTGGAAATACTTTGACGACCGCGCCAGCAGCGCGCAGGCCGCACGCCAGGCGCAATCGCTTGGGTATATCGAACGGTTCGGCGCGGATGATCTTCTCGCGGCGCGAACCCGCCTGCTGCAATACTGGAAGGACTATCCGGATTTTGCGGCTTTTGTCGCAGACAATGCGATGTCGCCGCGCGCCTATGCAAATTTCATCAACGCCACCTATCCGAACCGTCCGGATCGGACCGACGTGGATCAGGCGCTGTTCCGGGTGCAGGTGTTCTTTGACGAAGTTGCCTATTGCCGGTCCTCCGGGGTGTGCGACGCGCTCATTCTGGACGCGTTCTTTTGCAGCTACGTGACACGGTACGGGGTTGTTTACGGCCCGTTTTTTGCCCGTTTGTCCTCAGATATCGGCGCGGCCCCGATCGACCGGAACCTGCAAGCGCTGGCCACGATTTGTACCGTGCCCGAAGAGGGGGCGTGACGGGTCAGCGTTGGCGCTCGGCAAGGGCGCGCAGGGCGGCCAGCATTTCCTGTGCTTCGGCGATGGATTTGCTGAACCGCTCGGCGCGGTCCTTATCCTCCTCGGCGCGTTTGCCCAGTGTTTCGCGCGTCTTGGGCAGGATCGCGGCCGTCTCGGGCAGGGCCTTTCGCAGATTCCGGACAAAGGTGCGATCGGCGATCTTTTCCAGCTTGGCCGCGTCCGCGCGCCCTGCGGCGTCAAAGCGCTGGGCAAACGCCTTGCCCGCCAGATCAAGCCGCACACCGGTTTCGTCCAAAAGCCCCGACGCGCTTTCCCCGGTTTTTTCGACCCGATCGGTTGCCGCCAGTCCGATGTCGCCCGGCACGATCACCCGCTTGCCCGAGGAAAAACCCTCGGGTTTGGCAAGATCCGGATTGGCGCGCAAAAGCGCCGCCTCGGCGTGACGGAGTTTTTCAGTCGCGTCCGGCCCGTCGATCACAAAGAGCCGCTGGGCCAGCGTCCGCAGGCTGCGTTCGCGTCCAAGTTTCGCAAGTTTGTTTGCCATGTCTTTTTCCCTCCTGTTGCGGGTCAGGCATTCATGATGTTGAGCGCATCGAAGGGCGGCTGAAGCCCGCCCGGCGCGATGTGGATATTGCCGGATGTGATGTTGCCGATGGGCGTGGCGGCCCCTGCGAACAGCAGCAGCGACAGCCCCTCGTCGCGCCGGTGGCGGATCGAGTTGGAACTGGCGGTGATCCGGTTGCCGGACACCGCGACTTGCGCGGCCAGGTTCGAGCCGCCCATCAGATCAAGCTGGTTATGGCTGAGATCGACGGCGGCGGTGCCACGCACCGCGATGGCCACGGATGCGGCCAGCGACGGGGCAAAGTGCATCACCTGATTGCCGGTGACCGACACCTGGACCGGGCGCAGCGGCACGACCGCACGGGCATCCACCCGCGAGATGGCATAGAGCATGCCGCCGACCTCGGCAAAGGCCATCGCTTCGGCACTGCCACCGGGAATCGAGCTTTCAACCCCTGTGAAGGAATTGGGCAGGTCCGCGCCCTCGCCAAGCGCGTCGATATCCTCGGCCAGGCCGATCTCGATCGCCTTCCACGCGTTGGCTTCGTCGATCCGCGTCGCGGTGCCGTCGATCCGGTTGCCGGTGACGCCCAGTTGGAACAGGGGCGGGCGCACAACGACACCCCAGGATTGCGCTTCGGGGCTGTCGGGGCCGATCTCGTAGATCGAATTGCCCTCGATCGCCATGGCGACGATTCCCTGCATCGCAATTCCGGCAGTCAGTGACCCGTCGGGCATTTCCGCGCCGATCACGCTGATCGAGTTGCCGCGCGCCTGACCTTCGAGAACGCCGAGGATGGCGATGCCCGCAGCCCCCGCACCGTTTGGCGCGCCCGGAATGTTGTTGATCACATTATCCTCAAGGGAAAGGTGACGCCCCAGATATCCTTCTTCGGATTTGATGCCCGCAAAGGCGCAATTACGGATCATGTTCCGCTTGATCAGCAAGCGGTCGTAGTTGGCAGCGATCCGCAGGCCCACACCCCCCAGATCCGAAATGCGGTTGCCGATCACCTGCGCAGAAAGCGGCGCTTCGGGTACGACATTCGGGATCAGCACAAGCCCGTCGCCGCCGATCGGGCCGCCGCTGAGCGTGTTGTTCTCGAACCGTAATTCGTTCACGCCGACGATCGCGGCATGGCCGCTCGACAGGATGCTGTTGCTTTCCACTGATGTGCCGCCGGTGGGCATTTCGGCCCAGTCCAGCGCGACACCGGATTCAATCCCCGTCAGCAGGTTGCGCGCCATGATCGTCGGTGACATCCCAAAGGCAAGCCCGCCCAGACGGATGGCGCTGCGCCCGGAAAAGAACACGTTGTCCAGCAGGCGCACCTCGCCCAGGGCCAGCCAGCTTGGCGCGTCATCCGCCTCTGCGGCGCCAACGCTTTTGGTCAGCCCCTGGATGGCGGCAAGTGAGCCCAGTGCAAAGGGCGCGGCGACGAGGCATTCCTCGATCTTGGCGGCAAGCACCAAACCTTCGAGTTCGATCCCGTGATCCTGCCGTTCGTCCCCGGTTGCACCGACAACGATGGCGAGGCGCCGCAGGGCCAGCGTGGCCGTGTGGCGCGCCGTCAGACCATGGCCGGGCGTCGGGCCGGCAGCGGTCGATCCGGCGCTTTCCGGTTCGACAAGGATGGCCAGATCCTCGACGCGAACGTCGATGCTGGTCGAGACCTGGATCGCGCTGTCCGTCGCCCCGCGATAGTCGAGCACGGTGGTGATGCCGTGACCTTTGAGCGTTACGCCATAAAGGTTTTCCATCGTGATCGTCTGGCTCAGCATATAACGGCCGGGGTCCAGGCAGACGGTCCCGCCGCCTGCCTCGGCCACCTGATCGATCCCGTCCTGAATGGTGAAACTGCCGGAGTTGTGCGAGTCCGCCGTGATACAGACCGAACAGGCACATCCGTCGCCCGCCACGATTTCGGGGGGCCAGAAGGTACGGCAATCATCCACCGGCACATCCGGGAAGGTGACAATCCCCAGCGGGGTGTAATGGCGCTGAGCGGCGTCGGGAGGCGCGTTTGTCAGCGGTTCGATCTGGGTGCCCGCGGTCCGGGCCCAGAAACTCCAGGCGTCCATCTCACGGTATCGGCCGGGGCCCGCGGCGGTCGAAAATTCAACGGTGATCCCCGATTCCAGCATCAGGACCGTGCCGGCGGGCGGGACCGGGATCACCCCGTCGGGCGCGCCGCCGTTATCAGCGTCGAGATCCCACCAGAGGACCCAGTTCCCGGCGGCATCCTGTTGCCGGATCGTGCCGTGCTGGTCCCACCGGATCAGCCGCGAATGACGCGCCTTGGCGGTATCGTCACCGGCATCGGTGGGGATCAGATCGGCATCGATCGTGCCCGAAAGCTCGATCTCGCGGGTGTCCTCGTTGACCTTGGTCACTTTCAGGATCTGACCCGACTGATGATTGAACTCGCGGTGATCGTCGGTGATTTCGACCCAGTTTCCTTCATGGAACCGCAACAGATCGTCCCGGCCAAGCGTGCGCACGATGATCGTGTTGGCCGGGCTTCCAAAGCTTTCGATGGATGCCGCGACTGAGGCATTTTCACGCGAGTATTTGAACCAGGCGTCCTCTTGCGCGCCGGTCTGGCCGACGCTGTGGATTTCGACCCGGTAAAACTGGTTCTCAAGCCCGGTATACCCGTCGGTCGGCGGCACTAGGCAGGGGTCCTCTGGCGTGTCCACATCAGCCGTGTCCGTGGTCAGGCGCGCGGTCGAGGGGGCCATGACCGCGTCCCAGCCGATCAGGTCTTCCTCGGGTGTTGCGCAGGTCGCGCCGTCGCCGATGCCCCCCAGCAAACGCACCTGCCAGACCGTCTGCCAGCGTGTCGCGCTGTCGACGCCGCCAAGCGCGGGGTCTAGCAGCGAGGGGTCCTTGACCGGCGTCACCTCGCGCTGCCAGCCTACAAGATAGGCAAGGAACGGCCCGCCCTCTTCGGGGAGGGTTTCGGGCGTTGGCCAATAGGGCTGGGCGTCATAGGCAAGATACCCCTCAAGCGGCGAGACCATTTCGTCCAGCACGCCCAGCGGGTCGGTGATCTCGTCCCCCGTGCCGCGATCAAAGACCGGCGCGTCAAGCCCGGCCTCGCCGCTGGCGGCGAAATCGGCTGGTCCGTGGTTCTCAACCAGCATCCCGTGGAGGTAGAGCCGCCCGGGCCCGATTTCGAGCCCGTCGGTGCCATGGCGGATGTGAAATCCGTTTTCCGTTTCCAGCGGCACCACCGCCCGGCCGATGGTGTCGACGGTGCCCGCACGGATGCGCCGGTCAAGCAGCTTCACCATCTCGTTCCAGTCCGAGTCCAGCACCGGGCGCCCCTGTTGCAGGAATACCCCGGCAAAGTCGCGCAGCGCGTCAAAACTGTCCTTGCTGTAGTCGCCGCTCATCTTTGGTTCCCTCCTGGTTCAGGTTTCGAAGATCAGCCCGGCCTCAAGGCCGAATCTGAGATATTCGTCGAGCCGGATGCGCAAGTTCGTTTCGCGCTGCGGCTCGTACAACATGTGATAAACGCCCATCTCGCCCTCGTCCGAGGCGCCCTTGCGGATCTGCGCCGGTGCGCTGCGCCGAAGCTGGCCATAGGCGGGTGCGCTCGCCGAAAGCGCGGTAAAGGACGGCACCAGCCAAGGCAGAATGCGGGCGCGGATCAGGTCGCGCTCGGCCTGTGGCACCGGGCCGCCAAGTTCGGCCTCGCGGGCGGCGATGGCTTCGTCGATGGCCAGCTGTGGCTGGCACCGGAACCGCCGCGGCGTGATCGAGCCATGGGGGACATAAGTAAACCGCAGGCATCCGTCCTGACGCCGCTGCGCGCGGATCGGCGCCGCACCGGGGCTTGCCGATCTGGCAAACAGGATCGCATCCGAAACCAGCGGCAGCGCACGGGCAAAGACACGCCCGATCACCGTCGAGGTCAGGATGGTCAGCGCGCCGGCGGCGCTGTCCTCTCCGTCCAGCCCTGCGATGGCCAGCCCTTCGGCGCTGTCGGCGGGATCATCCGCGGCGGCGTCCACGATGCTGTCTTCCATCTCAAGGTTTGTCGTGTCCGTCATCCGGATCGGGCCCAGGATCGACCGGTAAATGCCCAGTTCCACGCCGGTCGTTTCCAGGCGCAAACTCTCGGCGCCGGGGCTGGCGGGCCGTCCGTCGCTGGTAAAGGACAGTCCCGGGATCAGCGTGACATGGGCAAGATCGACCGAGGCGAGCGAAATGTCGTCGCCATCGGGCAGCACATGCAGCGGGCAGCCATCCAGGACCAGACCGTTCAGCGTGACACGGGAGTCCTCGGCCCCGCTGATTTCGATGGGATCGGACCCGCGCAGGATTGCGCGCACCCCATCGGCGGCGCGCAACCCGATCTCGGCGCCTTCCGGCGCGGTGATCGTGGCGGGTGCCGTGTAGATGTTGTTCTCGGTGATCTCGACGATGCCGCCTTCGGGGCCGATGGCGTCCAGCGCGGCCTGCAAATCCGCGTGCGTGCCATTGGGATAGGAGATCAGAGTACCCGCGCCGTCGGGCGGTGGCAGGCTGTCGGCGCGGTTGTATTCGCCGCCGCCGATGGGGGCAGGAAAGGCGGTGTGGAAACTGACCCGGACCTCGCCTGATGGCGCGTCCGGAAAGGCGATGCGCCCCAGTTCCGGGTCGACGCGGACCGGTCGGTTACTCCCGACAGGATCGGCGTCATGGGGCGAATGGTTCCAGCCCGCTCCGTCATCGGACAGATCACAGGCAACGATGTCCTCAACCGCCAGCGCTGCCCCGTCGACGAAGATGTCAAACGCCTTGAGCCCGCCCGGATCCACGCCCCGAACCCAGGCAGACGGGCGCGCGTCCAGCATCCGCCGCGTCACCGCGCCGGGCACGTTCACAGGTCCGGCAAGCGCGGTGATCTCGCGTTCGGCCTCTTGCCGGTTTGTCAGGTGCCGGGGTGCCCCAAGTGGATCAAAGAGATACCGCCGCCCGTCCGCGCCCACCGGCGTCGTCGGCACATCCGTCTGCCGCATCGCC
The DNA here is from genome assembly GCF_054482635.1 of Arenibacterium sp. CAU 1754. Lineage (NCBI taxonomy): Bacteria > Pseudomonadati > Pseudomonadota > Alphaproteobacteria > Rhodobacterales > Paracoccaceae > Arenibacterium > Arenibacterium sp. CAU 1754. Next base: position 809,912 of record NZ_JBTLRG010000001.1, on the reverse strand, counting down.
TGCAGGCGCCACAGATGGATCCCGATATTGGGCAGGTTGTGCCGCCCGCCGATGCTCTGGCGCCCGGGGCTTTGCGTGATCGAACGCACATCTGCAGATCGGGCGACCATGTCGAACGCGGTGCCCAGCTTTTCCAAGTCTAGCGGGTTGTGCAGATCTGCGGTGGTCTGGGCCTCGGGCCGTGTGACATTCATGTGCTGGCAGCAGGCGACGCGCTGGATATATTCCACCGCGCTTGCGGGCCAGCCGGTCACATCGCGGGCCAGCTGTTCCAGCACCGCGGCGGTGCCCTTGCGACGGCGATAGGCGATGGTATTGGCGACTTCGGCCCGGCTGCCTGCGGTCAGCCCTTCGACGGAATGAAGCGCCTGGTATCCGACGATCCCGCCGATATAGGGCACCGCCCATGGCGCACAGGTCTCGATGAAAAGGTCATCGAGAAGCTGTTCGATATCCTCTTCGACCACGGCGCCTTCGCGGGCCAGAACCGAAACCAACGCGCGCAGGGGTTCGCCCTCCTTGGCGTCCTTGATCCGGTAGATCGCAGGCATGAGCCCATAAAGGGCCTCGGGCGTGATCCGGGTCATGACATCACCTCCAGCAGGTCGAAGGGCGCATCCGAAAGGGTCAGGATTTCGGCCGCGAACAGCGTGCCCTCGTTGTTCGAGCGGCCGGTGCGGGATTCAAGCAACATGTGATCCGTGACCTCGGATTGCGGACCCGTCTCGCTGTAGAGCCGGTCGATATCCACCGCAACGACGCCAGCGACGCCATGGGCCTTGGCCGCCACGTCTGCCAGCGCGACGGGCTGGGCGAAATCCCGGTTGTCGAACGCATAGGCCGCGCGCAGGGCTGTTTCGACCGCTTCAAGCACCGTGTCAGTGTCATGCGCGGGGTCCACCGCAACCTTGAGTCCGAGGCGGAACTTTGCAGATTGATAAGACAGCAGGTCAAACCCGACCAGTGGATCGCCATATTCGCGATAGGCATCGCGGAGCGCCTTGAACAGGGGGCCGGATTGGCGCACCGCTGCACCGTCATCCCCCGCGACCGTCACCACGATGCGCCGGGTCTCTCCCTGCCAGATCCAGCGCGCGTCGGCCCGCGCGATCCCCGGATAGCCAAGCGCGAAATCCCGGTAGTCGGTGATCGACACCACGCGCCCCAGCGTCAGGGTATAGATCGGCGCGTTGCGCCGGGCTGCGTCCTCGGTTTCGGCGTCCGATCCGCCGGTCGCTGCGAAGGGATTGACGACCTCCTTCAGCCCCAGCGGCTTGTCGATGGCAAGTGACAGCTGACCGGCGCGCAGATTGCCCGCCTTGCCCAGCCCCCTGCGGTACTCGGCCTCGATGTTGTCGCGGCCCGCAGGCGGGCGCGCGCCCGACACCCCGTCGCCAAAGCGCACCGTCGTTTCGCCGGTATCCGACAGGGTCGTTGCAAACACCCGCGCGGTGGCGCCGCGCTGATAGAGGTCGGGCACCTCCTGCCATTCCACCCCGTCGATCCGGAGCTTTAGCGTCGAGGCCACACCGTTTTCGGTCGAGGCCACCAGATGCGTGACCGGCGCCTGTTTGAGGGCGAACCGCTGGAACGGCTGCGCCGGGGTGCCCGCGCCCAGGATTTCGGATGCGCCTTCGCCGTGCGAGGCTCGGGCGACATTGCCGTGGATCACCGTGCTGACCCGGTCCAGGGGTTCGAAGATGGTGGATTTGAGCGTCAGAACCGTGCGCAGGGGATCGGACTGATCGATTTCCGTCACCTCGTTGCGCAGGGTGATCATCGGCGCGTCCTCGTCCGCCGGCACGATGCGGAAATTCCAGACCCAAGACCAGACAAAGGCAAGTTTGCCGTCCGGGTCGGTCATCAGCCAGCCGCCGAAGAACGGAAACAGCGGAAAGAACAGAACCAGCAGGACGGTCATCCGGGTGTCGCGGGGCAGGTCGTCGGTGCTGCCGTCAAGGCGCAGGACCGTCAACTCGGAGGCTGTGATCTCGACCTGGGCGCGGCGCCCCTTGAGGTACACCACCCGGTCCTCGGGCAGATCGGGGATCTTTGTGTCGAGGTCGACTTTCGTGCCGACGAGGAATGTGCGCTCGGGCGTTTCGGCCAGATCCAGCTCTTCGCTGCCGCCATAGACCGCAACGCGGCGATATTTTCCGGCAAAGTCCGCGACCCAGCCGGACAGATCGGGATCGAACGCGGTGGCGCGTCCGCTGATCCCGTAGCGTGCCTCGGCATCGGCCTCTGCGCTGTCGATCTGATAGAGCCGGGGCGAGATACCGGGCGCGGTCATCACCGCCCAGCCGTCCTTGACGAATTCCTTATGGACCGTGTCGAGGACAATCCGGGTATCGGATTGCTCATAGGTGAAATCCCAGTCGCCGAAATCACCTAAGTCGCCGATGATCGGAGAGGGCGAATTGTCTGGAACGCCGCCGGTCGCTTCCGTATAGCCAAAGGCTTCGCGGGTGTCCTCGTGCAGCATCGCGGGCAGGGGCGCATTATACCCAAAGAGCGAGGCCTGCCGTCTGAGCGCAAAGACCTTGTGGACGGGCGCGGTTTCGCCTGCGGGGCTTATCCCGCTTACCGCATCCTCCCACTCGATCCGGGTGCGGTCGAGATCGGCATCGGGTTCGACCCTGGTCAGACGCCGGAAAGCCCAGAGGTCCGAGGCGCCCACCAACCGGTCAGGGTGGACAATCAGGACCGCGTCACCGGGCGCCAGCCCGGTGGCCTGACCGGCAAGCCATGTTCCGTTTGCGTTGCCCGCATCCACCGCGACACGCCTGTTCTGACGTGGCTGCATTCTGTTCCAGGCGACGCGGGCGTCCAGATCGGCCAGCGTCTCGAACACCTGCGCGTCTTCGTCGGGGCCGGGCAGACTCTGGACCCGGGTGCTTTCGGGAATGATCAGTTCTTCGACATCCGGCTCGGCACCGGGCGGGTCCTCCATCTGGAACACGACATCGGTTTCGGCTGCCGATCCCGGATGCAGGCGGTACCCGATCAGCCGGGCGATTTCGTTGATCGAAAAGCGTTCTGTCGCGGTGCCGATATAGGCCTCGGTCGCATGCCGTTCCTGGTAAAAGGTCAGCACGTCAAGCACCGTCGCCCAGCCGTCGATCAGCGCGATCGAGAAATCATCGTCGTCGCGGGTGCCCAGCCGGGCCAGCGCAGGCAGCGTGGACGAGGCCAGGCGGGCCTTCATCGACGCCTTGAAACTTGCATGGTCCCCGGAGCGGTAGGAAATCGCGCTCAGGTTGGGGCGGTTGGTGACGGGCCGGGCCGTGGACAGCGTCACGCCCTCGCAGCAGCCGCAGCTGTCCTGCTTTTCGGCGGTGTGGTCCGGGTGGCCTATGCGGATCGGTGGCTCGCTCATTTGCCTCCTCCCATGGTGATTGCGACAGAGCCGCGTTCGGGATAATTCCGGTCGTTCTCGCACTGTGCGATCTCAAGCCGGCCCATTTCGATGACCCCGTCTGCAAGGGGGGTCGTCGCGGTGGTGCCGCGGCGGCGGAAGGTAGTGGCCTTGACCGAGGTGACCCCCTCGACGCCCATCACCGTGGCGTAAATCCGGCTCAGCCAGACGGAATCGCCAAAGCTGAAATTGTCGGGATGGAACAACCCGGCACGACCGTCTCGCAGACGTGCGGTGCCCAGCACCTCGAGCACCTCGCGCTTGATCTGACTGCGGAAATGATCCGGGCCGGCGCAGACGAACAGCGCAAGTTCGAGCGCGACGAACCGGGGCGCGTCGATCCGCAGGTCATACCCGGCCATGCGGAACCGATCGAGGAATTCGGCCAGTTCCGCGCGGAATTCCGGCGTGACCGGGCGGTTGCCGAAACGGTCCACGGTGACAAAGACCGTGTGCCCATGCCCGTTCCAGCGAAAGGTGGCGACCGCGCGCTGAACGTCGGGGTGGCGGCGGGCCATCTCGCCGTAATCGGCCTCGGTCACGGCGCGTTCCTGACGGCGATAGGCAAAGGGTGCCGCCGCGCGCACCTCTTCCATGCTCTCGGGGGCGATCCCGCCGGTCGCGGGCATCGGGTTGGTGATCTTGTCGATCCCGCCCTTGTCGGTGATGACATGGGTGATGGCGCCCGCGCCGATATTGCCGGTCGTCCCGTTGCCGACCCGGTAGGCAACGGAGAACCCGGTGCCCGCGTTCGGTCGCCGCCCGTTCACGTCATCGCCAAAGCGCAGCCTTGCCTGCCCGTCGCGCTCGGTCTCGACGACGAAATGGCGGCTTTCGGGGTAGGAATTCAGCAAATCCGCCCGGGCCTGCCAATCGTCGCTGGCCGCACTGTCGTCGGTCAGCGATACCGTTGTTGCGCGCGCCTCAAGCGGTTGGGCGAGCGCGGCATAGGCTGATCGGGTGGTCAGTGGATCATAGGGCACCGTGTCGCCGGTTTCGCTGTCGCGGGTGACTGTGGCCCGTGTGACCGGACCAAGGTTCAGAAGCGGGGCATAGCGGGGCGGCACCGGTACTGGGTCGGGCCGGTCGCAGGGGTCCCCGGTGGCATCGGGCACGACGCTTAGATGCGGCTGGGGCACGGGGGCAAGCACCTCGCCCGTCACGCTGCGCCCGTGATCGGCAAGCAGGATGTTGCCAAGCGCATGCGAGACTTCGGTCACCGTCCCGCCGCCCGCCGCGTCGTCGAGCGTGGCCGACAGGCAAAACGGGAAGGGTAGTTCATCTTCCTCGGCCCAGCGGATTTCGGTGATTGGTGCGGGCAGGGCGCCCGGTTCCAGCGGCAGGTCATCGGTAAGGCCGGCCTGCACGGCGGTCAGCCTGACCGCGTGGCGCCGCGTCGGGTCGGCATCCGCTGCCCGACCGGTCCTTGGGCCGACACGCTCGGCAAAGACAAGGATGTCGCCCGGCGCAAGGTCTGGGTAATCCCCGGCAAGCGTGGCGCGCGTGGCCCCGGTCGCAAGGCAACATTCGCCGCTACCCCACGTATAGAAATCGAGCGTGTTGTGCGCGGGATAGAACGTGCCCCCATGCAGCGGCTCAAACACTTCGGGGGCGCGGTCAAAGGCCCGTTCGCGCAGGCCGGGGGCCAGCACCGGATCAAAGCCCGGGATGCGGGTCAGAAACTGCAACTCGCTTGCCGTGGCGGTGACCTCGGCGGAGACCTGCAACTGGACCCAGACCCGCGCATTGCCGCCGTCATGCATCCTGTAATCCACAAGGCGCGCGTGCCGCCGGATCGAGGACCGCCGCCGCGCGGTGGCCAGATAGCTTTCCGTCGCCACCGCATCCTGGGCATAGCTCAGCCGGTCGCCGGTATAAGACAGCAGTTCGACCATCGCGATGCCCAGATCGGCGGGGCTGCGTTCCTTCCAGTCGGGCATGATCTGCGCCATCCGTCCCAGCATCAACCGGCGGAAACTGTGGTAATCCTTGGCCAGGTAACTGATGACCGGGCGCTCGCCCGGCTCTTCGGGGCAGTCGATCCGGGGGGCGCAATCGAACTCGGTCTCGCATTCGACCTTGAAGGAAAAGTCGATCTGCGACAGCAATCGGTCGATCCCGTCGGGGGGCGACAGCGTATCGGACGGTTTCACCAGCCTCAGCGTATAGGTCGCGTGATCGCCGTGAGAATTTGTGCGGATCACCAGCGTGTTTGCCTGAGCTTCGGCGCTCATCTCGTTCAGCAGGTCTTCGAGCCAGTCCTCGGTCAGGGTGGTGTCGGGGGCGTCCGCCGGGGTGACCCAGGCGATGTCGACATCGGTGATCCGTTCGCCGCCCGTCAGTTCAAGGTTTTCGACGCTGAGCGCAGGGGGCGGGCGCAGAAAGCGCAACAGCAGCGTGCGCTGGCGCAGCGTGGTGTCGGGCACTTCGCCATCCAGCACCTCGAGAAAGTCGATTCCGTTGTGCGGCGGGTTCGCCAGAACCAGTTCGCGTCGGCGGGGATCGCAGCAGTGATAGATCATGTTCCCGTCTCCAGCTCGAATTCGGCCAGTTCGGTCCCCTCGTGACCAAGCAACCGGTATGAGATGCGGATCCTCAGCAGGGCGTCCTCGGCCTCGGTTTCAACGGCGTGAATCTCGATCCGCTGGCCCAGGTGCTGCTGCAACGCGCCACGGATCATGAATTCGGCGGTCGCTGCGACCTCGGGACTGGCGGCGGCAAAGACAAGTTGCAGAATCCCGGCCCCGAATTCGGGCCGGTTCACCCGCTCGCCGGGATTGGTGAACAGGATCTGTTCGATCATGTCGCGGATATGCTTGGCCTCGCGCGCCCGCGCCGTGCGCTCGGAGCCGTCGAAATGATATGGGAAATCGATCTGCATTTCGCTCAGCTCCCCACCACACGTGTTTGGGCCTGCACCGGGATCAGCGGCGTGCCGGTCGGGGAACAGGTCGCCATGCTGTCCATCAAAAGCACCGGTTGACCGCCAGCAAGGACCCGGGTGGCGGCCGTGACATAGGTGCCGGTCACGCAAGGCCCGTTGCCGCCGGGCGGCACAAACGCACAGCCCGCCACGACCCAGGGTGCGGCCTGCGTCGCAACCGGCTGGCCCGACACCAGAACGCGGGCAAAGGGGGCCGTCGGCATTGCCTGGCCACCATGAGAACAGGTGACGGTGGCGCCGAGATGCAGAATGGGTCCGGGCATGTGTGGTCTCCTTTCCTCAGATCACGGTCAGCGCGCCGTTGTTGACGGTGACGGTGGGGCCGACCAGCGTGATCGATGCCCCGCGGCCGTTCTGGATGTAGATGCCGGTGTCGTTGACGATCAGCGACGCGCCGCCGGGGGTCTTGATCACGATGCCCCCCGTCGGGCCGGGCAGGTCCGTCACCGTGACCCCGTTCTGAAGCATCGTCTGCAGCGTGACCGCCGAAACGCCGGGTGGGGTCAGCTGGTGCAGGGCCGGCATTTCGGCGGCCGAGCCGAAAAAGCCGCCGGTCCAGATCGGATAATCGGGATCACCCCGTTCGAATTCCATCCACACACCGGCGCCGATGGGCGGGATCGCGACACTGCCGGTCTGGATGCCGGCCATCGGCAGGCAGGGCATGGCCCAACTGGTCAGCGCCACCGACGATACATCCGGCACGATCGCCTGGATGCGGCCCGTCACCATCGGGTCCACGTTGTTCACCACCACTCCGCGGTATTTTCCGTAGTAGCGTTCCGTCATGCTGACACCGATGCCTGTGTGGGCAAAAGCCCGTTGCGTTTCAGGGTGAAGCTCTGGGTATAGCTGCCGCGCCGTATCTCGTGCGTGACGCTGTCCACGTAATGCGTCCCGTCGAAGGCCGCGCCCGCGCCGCGCACCCCGACCAGCGCCCGCGCCCGCAGGATGCGGCCATAGCGCAAAACGTCGATCCGTCCGCTGCCGGACACCGCATCGGAGTGCTGTGCCGCGTGCGCAAAGCCACGGACCAGCGCTTGCAGCGGATCAAGCCGCGCCGTGTCGCGCAGCCGCGCGATGTTGGGGGGCAGGGGCGGCACAAGGCCCAGGGGCGGCATGAAGGGGATCGTGCCGGGAATAGGGATCGGGATCGGCGCCCGGGTCTGCGGGTTCTGGATGAATACGACGGGAATTTCGGTGCCGTCCTTGTTGAAGGTGAAACTGAGTTCCTCGGCATTGGTCGGGCTGCCCGAATCCACGGTCAGCGCGGGCTGCACCTCGCCGACCCGGATATCGGGCCCCCAATAGGCAAAGCTGGTCGCGGGCGCGGGCCCCGGTTTCATGAAAAAGGTATACCCCGCCTCGCGCGCCAGCATCCGGATATAGGCGAGGTCGGTATCCTGATGGCGCGGCATCCGGTCGGTGGGCAGGGGCGGACCCTCCAGCGAGGGGATGACCTGCGGAATGATCCCGAGCCAGGCGTATTTCGCCAGGATCAGACCGACGCGTGCAAAGGGCGGCATGGCCGCATAAGGCAGGCCCGAGAAATCCGCGATGGTCAGCGCCGCGGTCAAATCCTTGCCCTGAACGCGCAGCTGCGCGGGCGATCCGCCCGAACCGGGCGAAATCTGTGTGCGCGTGATCACCCCGTTGATCAGCGGTGTCGCGCGTCCGTTGATCGTCGCGATCAGCGCCACCCGCAGGATCGGCAATGCCGCACCGCCCGAAAGCAAAAAGATGGTATTGAGCGGTGAATCCTTTTCGACCGAAAAAGTCAGATCAAAGCCGCTTTGGGTTTCGCCCGCGTTTTCCTCGATGGAAACCGATTGCAGGGCCTCGACCACAGAAGCCGGGGCCGGGACAGGAATGCCCGGACCGAACAGCACAGTGAGGTCGATGCCCTTGATCATGTCTGCGTCACTCCTCTTGGGGGGCCGGTACGCCGCGGGGCAGCGTGATCCGGACTTCGGCGTCGGGGGCCTCCAGCTCTTCGGCCCAGAGCGCGCCATTTGCGTCCAGAAGCATCCAGAACATGTCGGGGCTGCCGATTTCGGCGGCCGCGATCTGATCCAGCCGTTCGCCCTGTTTGGTGCGCCGCACATGGCGCAGGGCAAAGTCTTCGGGCGGCGGCGAGAAACGGCGCTTCAGATAGGGGATCGGCACGCCATCCGCCCCGGTAAACTGCGTGCGTTTCACCCCGTGATAGCGGCTTTCGGGCGGGAAATCGGTCTGCTCGACCACTCCCGCCTCGAACATGGCCTGAATCGGATTCTTCATGATGGCACTCCTTCCAGTCCCAGTTCACCCAGCTGCCCGGCGGTGGCGCGGGCGGCCAATGCCTCCTTGCCCTGCAGATAGGCCATGAACAGCCCGCCGCCCCGGTGATCAAAGCCCAGGTCATCAATGCTCAGCACCCTCAGCGACAGGCTCACCTTGGCGCGGATCGGGTTCAGCGCGGGGTCAAAGAACTCCTCGGTGATCGAGATCTCGGTGAGCCGGACAGGCACAACCCGGCTGCGGCTCCAGACAAACAGCGCCAGCGCGGTTTCAGCGGGCGTGATGCTGAAGCTGCCGCTTTTGCGCTGCGTGTTCTGGCGTTCCAACTGGGCGACAGTGGGCTGCACCAGACTTTCAAGCGCAGAAAGCGCCGGCAGCAGCCCGGTTTCGACCGCCGCCTGGTGCTGATCGGGGAATTCCAGCTGATCGGTGGCATCCATTTCGGCGTCAAAGCTGATCGTTTCAACCGCAGGTCCGGTCAGCCGCAACGGATGCGAGCGGTCGCCCTCGGCCTCGACCGCCTGCGCCTTGACCGACCGGGTCAGCGTTTCGGCGGCGTATTGCAGGGCGATGGTGCGGGTCATCGCCCCGCTTTCAGGCTCGATCAGGACGAGTCCCGCCCGGGTCAGTTTCGGAGATCGGGGAAAGCCGGTCATGTCTTTCTATGCTCCTCGTTCATCCTCATCAAAACCAGAACTCCTCGAACTCGGTCTGGAAATTGACCCTGAGCCTTGTCTCCACTTGCGACGTTTCGGGGGCGCCGCGATAGATCGTGCTGCGGACCACGATTTCGCCACGCTCGGTGCCGCCTTCGGCCATCTCCCGCAGCCGTTCCTTGGTGGCTTCCGGCACCGTGGCGGCGCTGTAATTGACCTCAAAGGTGCCGGGGCGGCCCAGGTTGGTGGTGGTTTCCGTGAGTGGAAGGGTCTCACCACCCGCCTGAAGCGACCATTCATGCGAAAAGCCGCTGTTCTCGGGCTCGCCCATCAAAACGATCGTTTCGGACGCTTCTTCATTCGCAAGATAGATGGTTTGCCCGACGTCGATGAGGGCGCCGGGATAATGAACCCGAAGGGAAAGGTTCCCGCCCCGAAGCGCCTCGGCCCGCTCTTCCAGCGTTTCCTCCTCTTCGGCGGCTTCTTCCTCTTCCTCGCGTTCCGCTCCGGGCTGGCCGAAATCGGCCAGACGGGCGAGGTAATGCACGAAACAGGCATAGGAATCGGCGTTGTCGAACCGGTCGTCCGGCCCGCGCCCGGAGGTGCCGCAGTTTTCCTGCGTGCCATTGAGGCAGGTCATCGCGAAATCCGTCTCGTGACAGGTATCGGTGAAATAGCCGTTGTCATCGACGTTCAGATAGAAATGCGCCGCCTCGTGGGTGATCAGCATGCTGCGCACGGCGTCGTTCTGTTCGGCGGCAAGGTTGAACCGGTCTTCTTCACGGCTACGCTCTTCGGTCTCCTCGGCGCCCGCTTGCGCGGCTTCGCCGGTGGGGGTCGTCCGCGCCATGAAGCAGAGGCCGATCCCGCGCCCGCCGGGCCCGAGCGAGGAATAGCCCCGGGCATTGCGGTTACACAGGCTCGAAGTTTCTTCGCCATGATCGCAAATGTAATGCGCGTTTTCGGTCCCCTGGCGGACCGCCCGCAACTTTGCGGTCATCTCCGAAATCTGTGCGCCCGATGGCGTGTCGACGCGGAAAGCCAGGAAAAAACTGTGCCGGACCTGCGCGGCCTGCGGCGAGGTCTGCAGATGCCCGATGGCCGCGTCGATATCGGTCTGGCTCAGCCTGACAGATTGGCGGACTGCCGTGCGCTCGTCCGGGGTGCAGTTTTCGTCGGCGGCACGTTCTTCCAGCCCTTCGGCAGAAAGGCCCATCGCGTTCAGGAAAATGTCCAGCTCGTCCAGGTTGTCGCCGTCGATGTCCGAGCGCAGGGCCTCGACACTCAGCGCGTTCTGGCCGCGGAAAAGCTCCATCACCTCAAGCGCATCGAGCGAGGTCAGCAGGCCAAGGATCGCCCTTTCCTCATCGCCCAGCGTTGCGCCGTCCTGCATGTCGAGGATCAGTATCTTGCGCAGATCGACCGTGTCCTCGTGCCCATAAAGCGGGAAGTCCTGGTTGATGCGCTTGGCGATCTCCAGCGCCTTGTTGTCACTGTCGTAATCGAGCGCGGGCCCGCCCAGTTCGGTGATTTGATCGAGATAGGCTTCGAGGTCTTCGTCCGAGAAATACGCGCCGATCGAAAAGGCCGCCCCGATATTGCGCCAGAACCCGCCCCAGGTGCCACCCGACTCGGTCCGCTGGAGAGAGAGGGCGGGGGCGCCCGCCTGCTGGATGGTGTGGGTGATCTCATGCGCGATCAACTGGCGGCCCGCGCGGCTTTCGGGCTGATACTGGCCCTGGGCGAACGCGATGTTGCGGCCCAGCGTATAGGCACGTGCGCCGATCCCGCGCGCCGCCGCCCTGGCCCGGGCACCTTCGTGCAGGCGGACGGCGGACAGGTCCCGTCCAAAACGTGGTTCGAAATAGCCGCGTTCATCCTGCGACAGGGGCCGCCCGCCACCGGCGACCGCGGCGGCGGCTGATGTGATCGCCTCGCGTGTGGGCGCGCCCGAGTCGGTTGATTTGGTTTGAAGTGTTTCCTCTTCTTCTTCCTCCTCCACGGGCTGACGCTGAATCAGCGGCGTCACCGGCAAGGGCCCGGTCAGCGGTGTCGGGCGCGCGGCGGTCACGGTCTCGGCGATCTGGTCGGCCTCCTGCTCATACCGGTCGCCTGGACGCCCAAGCGCCAGTTTGGGCTGGATCGGCAGCCGGTCCTCTCCGGCGCAACTGGGGCAGGGGGTATCCTTGCCGGCGCAGGCGCAGGCCCGCTGGATCGTCGCCGCGGCGGGCAGGGACTCGGGGGCGGGGATGGGTGCTGCGCGGGTCATGCCGGTTTCCCCCCGGTCAAATTGGCGAAATGGGGGGGATTTTGTGCGGCCGGTGACCCGGCCGTTCCAATGAAGCGCTTACAGGGTAACATTGCGTCTGAGCCTCCATTGCCGTTCGGCCACTTGCCGCGAAGCGCCTTGATGTTGCTGGATGATCTCGCCGCGAAACTGCAGGTCGAAGTGATAGGTATGGCCGATAAATGCGGCGAGACTGATGTTGCGCAGGCCCACCACATCATAGCCTCGATACTCGCACCCGTTGGCGCGGTTCGGCAGATAACGGTCGTTGGGTCCTTCGCCCTGATTGCGGTGGCCGTAATTCGGCCCGACGCCAGCCCCTGCTCGTGTGTCCCCGTCTTCGTGAGTGATGGCACCGCCACAGCGCGGCAGACGGCCTCCGGGAATCCGTCGGAATGCCCCGTTCATGCGGGTGGGCGTCTGCACCGCCGGGCCCCCCATCGCCACCGGCGGTGGCCGGCGGAAAACGGTGCCGCAGATATATTGGCGGTACTCGAAATCCTGGCACCGGCAACGCGGTTCAAACCGCGCCTGCACGATGAACCGGGCAAGGATGTCCCTGACGACCGGGTTGGAGGTGTACTCCTCCTGGAAATTGTTCACCGTCGCCACGCTGAACCGGGTGAGGCAATCGCCCGGCCCGGTCGGTGCGCGGCTGGCCCGGTTGAGACGGCTGATCAGCGCAAAGGTTTGCGAGCCGACCCGGCCGGTCTGCGGCAGACCGAAATCCCGCTGCAGGATCGTGATGGCACGAACGATGCTTTCGGTCATCACGCCCTGCGGTGTGGCATTGCCGCCCACCACCTGCTGGATCAGCCTGATACTGTCGGGATCGTACCGGTTGGTGTTGAACCGGATCGCGCGGCGCACCTGAACTGCCGACAGCCGCCTCAGCGGGTCGGCCCGATGCGTCGGTTCGATGGGCAGATCGCGCTGAACGACGCGATGCACGGCTCCGGCGGTGCCGGCCTGCTGAACGGTATGGGTCAACTCATGTGCAAGCAGGCGGCGGCCGGTTTGCGTGTCAGGCGCGTATTGCCCGGCGGCAAAGGCGATGTCAGAGCCGAGCGTGTATGCCCGCGCGCCGATGGTCCGCGCCGCCTCGGCCGCGCGCGGGCCGTCATGCAGGCGAACACCTGAAAAATCCCGGCCGAACCTCGGTTCGAAATACGCGCGCTCGGCTGGCGTCATCGACCGCCCGCCGGTGGCCACCGCCGCTGCGGCATGCCCCAGCGCGCCAAAGTTGCGCGCCCCGCCCGCCGGTTTTGCCTGCAGCGTTTCCTCTTCTTCCTCCTCTTCCGGCTGGCGCTGTACCAGGGAACCGCCGGTTCCGGTCTCTTTGGCCTGAACCAGTTCTTCCTCTTCTTCTTGTTCTTCAGGTTGCCGCTGTACCAGGGAACCGCCGGCTTGCGAGGTCTTGGTCTGCACCATTTCCTCTTGGTCTTCCTCGCCCTCGGTTTGACGTTGTACCAGAGAGGTGACCGGCAAAGGCCCGGTCAGTGGCATCGGCCGCGTTGAAACAACCCTGTCGGCGATGTGATCGGCCTCCTGTTCATAGCGGTCGCCGGGGCGGGACAGCGTCAGTTTGGGCTGGATGGCCATGCGGTCCTCGGCGGCACAGTCCGAGCAGGCGGCACGTTGGATCGTGGCAGGCGGGGCCGGTGTGACGTCGAAAACTGATTGGAGCGGGGAACGGATCATGGGCCCCCTCCATCGACAAGGAACATGTCCACCCGTCGGTTCATCGCGCGTGCGATCGGGTCGGCATCGGCTTCGGTGACGCTTGGGCGGGCTTCGCCGAAATGGGGCGGGCTGTCCGCATCGGCCAGCCGCGCCCAGGGCAGGCCCTCGCGCTGCGCCATGCGGTAGAACGCGACCGAGCGTCGTTCGGACAGGGTATCGTTATGCGCCTCGCTGCCGGGTCCGGACGCATGGCCCACAAACCGGACCCTGCGCGCAGGTTCGGGGTCGAGATGATCGCGCTTTACCTCGCGGAACGCCTCGACATGGCGTGTCTTGGGCCGGGATTCATCCACGCCCAGGTTGATAAAGCGATAATGGTTCTCGGGCCTTACAGTCTGAAAATAGCCACCAGAACTGCGCGAAGCCGAGATTTCCTGCGCGCGCGTCCCGCTTGCGGCAATTCCGGTCTGTGTCCCAAATGCCGCCCGCGCCTCGTCGCTGCGCGTTTCCAGACGCCAGACCTCGCCCCGGAAAAAGGCACGTGCGATCCCGTCCTCGGACACATGCTGCGCGATCTGCGACTGCACGGTGTTGACGCGCTGGTCATAGCTGCTGGATCCGCGCTGCGCCAGTTGAGCCGGTGTCATCGCCTGGCGTGTCAGCCATTCGGTGAGACCTTCGTTATAGTGAAGCTCGTCCAGAGAGGCGTCCACCCAGGTCTGATAGGCATCGTGCCGGTACACATGGATGATTTCGTGGATCAGGGTGAGCTGCCGGCGCGTTGCGCTGACTCGTGGATGCACAAAGACCGAGCGGCCCCGCCCGGTGCCCATGGCAAACCCCGAATGATGCGCCAGACGCGCCGCAATCCGGGGGCGGGTGTCGGCATTGGTGATCAGGTCGGTCACCATGGCGCGATAATCGCTGTCGGAAAAGTTGATCTGATACTGGTTGGCCGATGGCGACAGCACGCCGATGAAATTGTCGGTCCAGTCCCGCAGGCCTGCGTTGCTGCCGGTGGCGGCGGTCGATGTGGTCAGGTGCACACGGCTCTGCAATTCCGTGTCGGACATTCGCGAGGGGATCTGGGGATAATAATCCAGCACCTGGCGATGCATGACCAAGGCGTCCGCATCCAGGTTCGCATCGTTGGTCGGCCCGCCGCTGGAGGTGGGGACTGAGCGCGACATCAGATATTGGCGGGCTTCGCCATGGATCAGGTGCGCGGTGCTGCCGGCGGTGTTGAAATCTCCGGCCACCCAGGCAAGCCGGGGCGCTGTTGCGCCGGTCGACGTCGTGCGCGGCGGCCCTTCGACGCGGACGCCGCGATGGACCTCTTCCAGCCGCCCGGGGCTGACCCGGTCGCGTCCCAGAAAGGCGGAATGCCCGCCACGGACGGGTCCGCGGCCGGCGGCGGCAGACCGGGCCTCTGTTTCGGCAGGGGCCGCGTGCGGAAGGATCGGCACCGTTCCACGCGGTTCTGCCATATCCTGTTGCAGGGCGTGGGCGGCCTCGTGCGCCAGTGTGTCGGGCGCGGCACGAGAGGCAAGAACCGCATGACGTCCCACGGCAAAGCCGCGTGCGCCCAGCCGGTCGGCGGCGTGGTCGGCCTCGGGTCCGCGATGGACCGACAACCGCCCCAGATCGCCCCCCAGCCGCGTTTCCAGCGACCCGCGCGTGTCCTGTGCCAGGCTGCGCCCCGGCGTGGCCAGGGCCGCGCGCACTGCGGTGCCGACCGGGTCGGCCATATCGGGGATGCGCGCCCTCATCGTTTCAGCACTCCATGCGCGGCGGCCGCCACCGCGCGGCCGATGGCCGGTTCGGGATGGCGCTCACGCGGGGCAGGGGTCGCGCTGGCATCGACACGTTCCAGCGCCCCGCCCTCGGGCCGCAGCGGCCCCGTGGCATCGGCCAGCCGCTCGGCCAGCGCCGTTTCGATGGCGCGGGCAAGCGCGCGTTCAGACAGCCGCCCCCCTTCGACGGTCAGCGCATCGATTGTCAGGCGGAGACGCTGGCGGGTCATGCGATCGCCCTCCGTTCCGCTGCGGTAAAGGGTTTCTCAAGCTTGGCGTATTCCCGCTCCACGGCGGCCAGCAGATGGTCCATCGTGACCGGCCCGTTGGTCTCGGCCGCAAGGTAGCTTGCGTTCAGCGCGACCGATCGGATCGCGCCGCCCGACAGGTTCAGCCGCGCCAGCCGCTGCGGATCAAGGCCCGAGGTGGGCGTGGCGGCAGGAAAAATGCGCGCCCAGATTTCGGCCCGGGCCTGCGCATCGGGGAAGGGGAAGGTGACGACAAAGCGCAACCGGCGCAGGAACGCCTGGTCCAGCGCGCTTTTCTGGTTCGTCGTGAGGATCGCAAGCCCGCGATAGGCCTCCATCTGCTGAAGCAGATAGCTCACCTCGATATTGGCATAGCGGTCGTGGCTGTCCTTGACCTCGGAACGTTTTCCGAACAGGGCGTCAGCCTCGTCAAACAGCAGGATCGCGCCGCTTTCCTCGGCGGCGCTGAAGACACGGGCAAGGTTCTTTTCGGTCTCGCCGATATACTTGCTGACCACCTGGCTGAGGTCGATGCGGTAGAGATCCAGCGCCAGTTCGCCCGCGATCACCTCGGCGGCCAGCGTCTTGCCGGTGCCCGACGCCCCGGCAAAAAGCGCCGCCGCCCCCAGGCCACGGGGGCTCTTGTCGCGCCAGCCCCAAACCTCGCCCACCTGCCAGGAGTGACGGACATGGACGGCCAGAGCATGGAGCTGCGCCAGAAGCGTCGCGGGCAGCACAAGGTCATTCCAACCGGCGCGTGAATCGATCCGCTGGGCAAGCCCGTCGAGCCGCCGCCGCCCCTGAACGCGCGCGGCCTGCCAGAGCGCGGGCGTCAGCGTTTCCGGCGCCGGGTCCGGTGGCACCATGTCAGCCGCCGCCAGCACGCCCGAGCGGTCCAGTCCGAACTGGCCCGCCAGCCGCTCCAGCGTCGGGCCAAGCGCCGCGGCCCTCGGGGGGCCAAGCACCTCGTGCCAGATCGCAAGCCGCTCGGCGACATCGGGGACCGGAGTTTCGATCCGCAGGCGCGGTGCCCGTTCGGGTGGTTCGGGGTCCTCGCCCGCGATTGCGGTGGGGCCGCGCAGCAGATCCGCCAGCGCCTGTGCCGCCTCGGCGCCTGTCTCGCCCGTTTCGATCAGAATGGCTCCGTCCGAGAACACAAGCTCGCGGTCAAGATAAAGGGCCAGGGCGTGGCGCTCGGCCCAGTCGCTCGGGATGTCGGACGCCGCGATACGGTAAAGGGAAAGGCCCAGGTTCGCCGCCGCAGCGGCCAGCGCCGTCCGGATGGTCGCGGCATCGGACCCGGCCAGCAAAAGCACCGGCATTCTGGCGGCGCTGTCCCAGGCGCGGGCAATGTCGCGCGCGGCCTCTCCGGCGGCGCCGACCGGCGCGGCAGAGGGCAGCGGCACGGGATGAACCAGCCCTTCGAGCCGTGAATCGAGATAGGTCAGCCCCATCAGGAAATGCAGGACCCGCTCGTCCACGCCCAGCCCCGAGCGCAACATCGGCCCCGTGCCCTCGACCGTCAGCAAGCGGTGGCTGCGCAGGGGCGCTGCGGGGCAGAGCGCGGTCCAGGCCGTCGCACCAAACAGCGCCAGCGCCAGCGAGACATCGGCCCGCACCCCGCCGGTCACATTGGCGACGGCGTCTGCCAGCCCGGCATGCAGGTCGGGACCGGCGGCAAGGCACAGAAGATCACGCTCGACCGGGGTCAGCCGGAACAGCCCGGCGGCGGCCTCAAGCGCCGACCCCGTTGCCGTGTCGCGCGGTAGGGCGCCGGGGGGCGCCGATGGGTCGGCCACGCGGTCGGCAAGTGCTGCGCAATGGCGGGCCAGCGCGGCGCGCATTGCTTCGGTTGCGGCCTCGGCCGTGTCGGGAATGGGGGTTTCAACGGTCATGGGATCGTCACCGTTTCAAGAACCGGCGGTTCCGCCATCCGGTCGATCACCGGGCTGTCGATGCCATCGACGCGCAGCCGGACAGGCACCGCAGCGCCCGAGGTGAACCCGGCGAACTCGGCCTCGGCCGAACTGGCCGGGGTGGCCGGGGACGGGACCAGTATCATGTCCTGGCCAAGCAGGATCGCAACGCTTTGGTCCGGCTGGATCCGGGGGGCGCAGGTCATCGTGATCGTCGTGCCCCCCGCGCTTGGCGCGGCGGCGGCGGTCGCGGCGGGCGCCAGCGCGATCGGCAGCGCGTTTGTTGCCAGGTCGCGCCCATCCGCGCCCAGCACATGCAGCGCCACGGAATAGGCACCGATCCGCCAGGCGCCCGGATCATTCCCGGTATCCTCGAGCGGATCGCCCGGCGCCCGCGGCGGCCCCGAGGGCAGTTCAAACACAACCTTGTTGGGCTGCGACGGGGCAAGCGGGGCGAGTTGCAGGACACGGCCGGTCTCGGTCTCGGTGAAATGCACCGTGGCCGTGCCCCGGTCGAGCGCGGTTCCATTCAGCGCGACCCGCCCGCCCAGCCGCATCACCTGCTGGCCGTCCAACGGCTCGATCTCCATCAACGTGGGAACGCCCGAAAACAGGTCGGGCAACACTGTCACGCCGGGATCGCGCAGGGTGTCAGGGTCACGCAGGCCGCCGCGGCTGAGCACCGGCAAGGCGGGCCGGGTGGGGATTTCACGCTCGATCAGCACCAGCGACACGTCATAGGCGACCGTGGTGCGATAACTGGTCTGAAGCGCGGTCCAGATACGCGACATGTCATCCATCGACAGGGTGCGCGGCGTGATCTTGACCAGCTCAAGCTGATCGGCAAGGCGCACGGCATCTTCGAACCATGCGGCTGGCGGGCTGGTGTCGCCGGCAATCGCTGCCGACAGCGCATCACGCACCACGGTGCGGGGGATAATCGCGGTTTCGTGGAACAGCTGCATTGCATATCCAAGAAGCGTCTCGGCATTCAGCTGATCGCCCGAAACCGAGGTCAGCAGGTAATGCAGGTCAAGCGCCAGCCGCGGGCGCCGGGACAAGCGGCCGCTGGAATCGCGCGTGGGCAGATCGGTGTTTCGCAGCGCCGCGTTCGGCGTGACCCGGTGCAGAAAAAGGTTCAGCTGGTTGCCCTGCGCTTCGCCGGCTTCGACCACCACGCGGTCCGGGGGCAGGGCGGTGACCGAGAAATCGGCCCCAAGCATCTGGCTCGCGTCGCCCTCGATCAGCGCGTCGTGGATCAGGCTCTTGAGAAGCTGGGTCACGGCCGAGATGGCGAGCACGTTGCTCATGGCGCATCCTCTTTGCCGCGCAGGTAATCCCCAAGCGTCGCAGTGGCGCGGCGCGGCTGCGGGCGCTCTGGCGCAGAGCGGGGTTTCGACGGTTGGGCGACCACGTGAAGGCGCCCGATATGGACGGTGATGTCGGGCGGCGCAGGGGCGGCGGTGTCGGCGCCCGCGCGGCGCGGCGTGGGTCCGGGCATCGCCTGATCAAGATGCATTTCGTGCGGGGCAGGCTGCGGCTCTGCCGGGGCCAGGGGTTGCAGCCGTTCGGGCAGGGGCCCAAGGGCCGGGTCGATGGGCTGGCGGGGCTGTGGCGTCGGGTCAGGGTGCTCGGCGTGGGTGGACGGGCCTGTGGTCTCACCGGCGGGAGTAGCGTCCGGCGGTGGCGGCGCCATTGGCGGTTGCGCCTCGCGGCGGGTCGCGGTTTCCGGCAAAAGCGGCGATGGCGGTTCCGGGTGCGGCGCGGGGCCAGGGACAGATGCCGACCGGGGCGATGTGTCGTGCACTTGGGCCGAACGGCGGAGGGATGGCGCCGCGTCGGCGCGCGGTGACGCCTGCGGCGATGGCGTTTCGCCTTGCCGGACAGATGTGTCGGCGCGCGCCGAAGGCGCGGGCGCATCCGTGGGGGTGGCCATGGTTTCTTCGGTAATCGTCTCGAAACCGACCGTGTCACCACCTCCGCCCGCCTCGAACCGTGCGGGCAGGCGCGGGCGTAGTCCGGCGTCGGCCTGACCGGTCGCCCGGGCCAGGAGGCGGGCGAGCGCGGTCATGTCCCGTCACGCGCAAGGCGCAGATAGACCGATCGCCGCACAGGCGAGAGGGCCAGGATCTCGGGCTCGCTCCAGCCATAGGTGCGGGCAAGTTCGGCGACTTCGCCAAGCGTCCGGTATGCTGCGGCCTCGACCTCGGACCAGAAATGCGCGGCGATATCGAACGCCTCGCGCCAGTCGGCGCCGCAGTCCGGACAGAACAATCGGCACAGCGCCTCGGCCGCCGCCGCCTGAGCTTCGATTTCGGCATCCAGCGCTTTGGTGTCCGTTTCGGCCAGCGTGCCACTATCGGGGGCCAGCCGTGCGCGGAGAAACCCCGGCAGCGCCTCGGCCTCGACGCCCTGCGCGGCGGCGAGGTCCCGGCTGGTCAACGGGCGCAGAGCGATGTCACGCCCGCCGACCCTGACCGCGGATCCGTTGGGGGCGGCCAGCGCCCCGGCCAGCATTCCGGCGTCCAGCGACAACTCGACCTCGGCGCCGCACTCCGGGCAGGTGGCCATGCAGTCCAGCCCCGGTCCGAAAGTCGCCGCGCGCAGGTCCAGCAATCGCCGGTCGCGCTCGGACAGGGGCAGGTCGGCCGCGACCTCGCCCTGGCCACCGGCCCACAAAAGGGTCAGCGCCCGGTCGAGCGGCCCGCGGCGCACGCCCGCTTCCCAGGCGGCGAGCACTGCCTCTGCGCTTAGTCCACGTCCCATCCATTTGATCCTTTAGGCCGCGTTCACCCGCCCGCGAAGGAGGGCTCGGTCGGTTCCACCACCTCGAGGTCGCGGATCCAGCCCTCGTTTTCCAGCTTGATCGTCTGGATCGCCACCGCGTTGGCGTTGGCGTCCAGCTCGGGCATGGCCTGAAATTCCGAAACCCAGCACCGGAACACCTTGTAGGCGATCGCCAGTTGGCCAGCCTCGTTGTACATCTCGATGATGATGTCCTTGCGGAAATCCTTGAGCGATACCTCGGCGCCAAGACCCGCCTCGACGTTCCAGACCAGGTTGGCCCAGGCCTCGAAATCGGTGTCATGCGTGACCCCGCGCTCCAGCGTGATCGCCTCGAACTTGGAGCGTCCGGGCGATTTTCGGCTGGTGGAGCTATCGCCACCGACCCTGTGTTCGACCACTTCGGTGGAACGTTTCAACGCGCCGACCTTGCTGACCCCCGCGACATAGCGACCGTCCCATTTCACCCGGAACTTGAAGTTCTTGTACGGGTCAAAGCGCTGCGGATTGACACTGAATTCTACCATTTATCGGCCTCCCTTGGCTCAGCTCTGGCTCTGCCCGGCGAGCTGCTGGATCTGAATGACGACGAATTCGGCCGGTTTCAGCGGCGCGAAGCCCACGACGATATTGACGATCCCGAGGTCGATATCGGCCTGGGTCGTGGTCGAGCTGTCGCAGCGGACCAAATACGCCTCCTGCGGGGTTGCCCCCTGAAAGGCGCCCTGCCGGAACAGGTTGTTCATGAAGGTTCCGACCGACAGCCTGATCTGAGCCCAGAGCGGCTCGTCATTGGGTTCGAACACGACGAACTGGGTGCCGCGATAAAGGCTTTCCTCGATGAACAGCGCCAGCCGTCGCACGGGAACATATTTCCATTCGCTGGCCAGCGCATCGGCGCCCACCATCGTGCGTGCCCCCCAGCTGACCGATCCAAAGACCGGGAAGGTGCGCAGACAGTTGAGCCCGAGCGGGTTCAGCACGCCATTCTCCTGATCCGACAGCACATAATCGAGCGAGGTGACCCCGCGCAGCCGTGCTTCGATCCCGGCGGGGGCCTTCCAGACCCCGCGCGAGGCATCGGTGCGCGCGTAAAGCCCGGCCATCAGCCCGGAATTGGCAAAGGACCGCGGGCGGTTTCCCTGCAGCGGATCGGGCATCGAAACGCGCGGGAAATAGACCACGGCGTTCTTGTGGCGCAGACCCGCATTGGCCGGATCGTTTATCCACGCCCGGGCCTTTTCGAAATTATTGTCCGAGTCGTCGATGTCGATCAGGATCATCGCGCGGCGGTCTTCGGCATAGGTGATCGCATTGGCGAGAACCCCCGCGTCATTAACCTCGGGCAGGTTAATGATGTTGAGGTCGCGCACATCCTCAAGCGCATAAAGCCCGCTCTTTTGCGCGAGCGATCCCTGGATCTCGGTGTCCGAGGGCACGCTGCCATCGTCGCCGCCGACCGCGCCTTGCTGGAATGCCACGGTCGGGCCGATGCCCATTTGATACCCCGCGACGTTCTCGGCCGCGCCCGATCCCGCATCCAGCAAAAGGCTTGTGGCCCCGGCGCCCGACAGTTGCAGCCGCAGCGACGCGTCAGGCCCGCCCGCCCGCACCACCAGCGCGCCGTCCACCGTGCCGACCGAGGCGGATGAAATCGCCTCGTGGCTGGCCCCGCGCAATGCCGTTTCAATCAGGCTGCGCGCCTCGGCAAGGCTGGTGGGGGCGTCGACCACGGGCGCGGCCGTGCGGTTGAGGGTGACGGTTTCGGTATCCACCGTGGTTCCTGCCGAATCCAACAGCGTGACGGTCATCTGTTCGGGGTCCGCGAAGGTCACCGCCGAAAAATCGTCGATCCGCTCACCCAGTGTTCCGCTTGCGGCGGGCCGGGTCGGGGACGAGCCGTGAATCTCGCGCCCGCCAAAGGCCAGGCCCAATTTGAGCAGGGCGGTGGCGCTGCGCATCGATGCCCGGCGGAAGCGGACCGAACTGTCGCGTGAGGTCGACCCCGACGTCGCCACCAGTGACCCGCTGTCGATGGTACAGGCAAAGCCCGAAAACCCAATGTTCGCAGGCTCCAGCGTCGGCACGATCGTGTCGATCGCGTTCCTGATCGCGTCCAGATCGGCAAGGCTGCCGCCAGCGGCGAAAAGGTCGAATTCATAAAACGGCCCGCCGTCAATTGATATCGCAAGGCGGCGCGCATCGTCGTCGAGATCACTCGCAACCGCGTCGGTCAGTGGACCGGATCGGGATTCACCCTGGATCGCGCCTCCGGCGTTTTCATCGCGCACCGTGATCAGATTTGAATCCGCCTCAATGACCGTGGGGGCATAGGTGGCAGCAGTGGTGGACATCGACAGGTTCCGGTGCGCTTCGGTCCGGGCGGGGACCATCCGGCCGCCACGCTCGACAAATTCGGTCACGGTGAGGTTGAAACTTTCGTTGGGGTTTGCGGTGTCGTAATCCACGGTCAGGACCAGCGCGTTGGCCCAGGTCCCCTCGCTCGCGGCGATGGCCGTCAGGGTCAGTGTGCCACCTGCCGTCTGCATTGCGATTTCGGTGGGCACCGCCCCTGATGCGACCCGCACGACCCAGGTCGTTGCGCCGCCATTCAGAAAGAAATGGTTGACCGCATAGCTGAGCGGGCTGTCCAGATGAAGACCGCCGAACTTGCGCTCGAAATCGGCGTAACTGAACAGCTGTACCGGATCGTTGACCGGTCCGCGGGCGGTATAGCCCACGAAGGCCGCGATGGATGTGGGAACGCCCGCGATCGCGCGCGAGCCGGAGGGGACTTCCTGAATATAGACGCCGGGATAGGACACTGCGACAGCCATTGGATGCTCCTTGCATCAAGGACGCGCAGAAAGTCCGAAATCCTGAATTCTGGTCGCGAACGGCAAAGGCGCCCGCACGGGTCCATCGCAAAACAAAACTTGCTACAACAACGTTGACCCGTCTTTACCAAAGACATCGGGGCAGGGCCGAAACACACGCAAAAGTATTCCCGCGTGTGCCAGTGGCATCGCCAGCACAATTTCTAAACACGTCTCGATTTATATCTAATACCAAGACGTTCCGCCAAACCCGGATTCGAGTCAAGGGGGCCACAAGTCGCGTCCGGCACAACCATTGCGAGATAAGCAAATAAGGGCCGGAGGGGTGGCAGACGGCGGTTTCCTGGCGCGCTGGCTGGCAATTATCCGCCGATTGAGAGGGTGGATCAGGTCAATGGGCCGTGCCGGGGCGTTTCAACGTCAGCGCCGCGGCGCCCGTCCGGTGAAAGGGAAGGCACGGGCGTTAGCGGATTTCTCTGACAGAGCCCCCAGTGACCTGAACGCGGCCTTCGCGGATCAGGCATACGGACGGAAAGCGGGTGGGCCGGGCCACTGACCGGTTCGTTCAGAAACGTCGTATCTGTGGCGGCCCGTGCGCAAGCGATCAGCGGTTGTTTGCCTTGCGCCATTTGGCGAAGCGTTCAAGGTTCTCTTCCTTGGTCGCGGGGTAGAGGCCGATGATGGTCTCGCCGTTTTTCACCTGTTCGAGCGCGAAATCCTCGTAGGCTGTCATCTCGATGGCTTCATCGGCGACTTCGTCAGCCAGATGGGCGGGGATGATGATGACGCTGTCGTCGTCGCCCACCACGATATCGCCGGGGAAAACAGGCGCGTCGCCGCATCCGATGGGCTCGTTGATGGCAATCGCCTCGTTCGTCGTCAGGTTCGTCGGGCTGGACGGGCGGTTGTGATAGGCAGGCATGTCCAGATCGCCAATGTTCATCGCATCCCTGAACCCCCCATCCGTCACCACACCCGCGCCGCCGCGCATCATGAGGCGCGTGATCAGGATATCGCCCGCGCTGGCCGCAGTGGCTGATTTGCGGCTGTCCATGACCATGACGTGACCCGGCGGGCAGGTTTCAATCGCGTGGCGCTGCGGGTGTTTGGGGTTGCGGAACTCGACCAGCTGGTTGCGGTCCTCCCGCGCGGGCATATAGCGCAGGGTAAAGGCCGGGCCGACCATGTTGCGCCCCTTGGGTTTGACCGGACGTACGTCCTGGATCACCTGGTGCCGCAACCCGCGCTTGAACAGGGCCGTGGCCAGCGTGGCGACCGAGACCTGTTCAAGTTTTTCCTTGGTTGCGGGTTTCAATGGATAGTTTGTCATGGCGAAGTTGTCCTTGAAGTGTTGAGGCTGCGACGCTCACTCTACGGGATGAGGTCGTTGTTACGCATGAAGTCTGACAGGCGCCGGGTCTGCGCATCGGTCAGCGGCCAGGCCCCCGGCGGACGCACGGCCCCGCAATCAATACCCTGAAGAGCCAGCGCGGCTTTGACACCTGTCACATTGGTCCCACCCATTTCTTCGGCGCGGATATCCTCGAAAACGCGCATGTCCGATATGAGCGCATTGGCCCGGGGATAGTCTCCGGCTACCAATGCATCGCGGATCGCAACCGCGCGTTCCGGCCAGACATTGATCAGCCCGCTGGTGAACCCACGTGCGCCCACGGCGCAAAAGGAAGGGGCCCAGACTTCGGCCAGACCGCCGACCCAGATGACTGCGGGATCAGTTGCAGCGATCGCGCGCGCCAGGTTCATCGGGTTGGGCGTGGCCCACTTGACACCGGCCACTCCGTCGATCGCGGTCAGGCGCGCGATGGCGTCGGTCCCGATGGCGTCGTTGCGCAGGTACAGCATGGCAGGCAGGCCGTCACCGGCCTCGACCACGCGCTTGACGTACTCCTCATAGCCTCGGGGGCTGACGAAAGGATCAGGCGTCTGGTGGATCATCAACGCATCAGCCCCGGCATTGCGCGCCTGCTTTGCAGCGCGCGTCGCCTCCACGATACCCCTTCCAATCCCGGCAAAAAGCGGCACGCGCCCCGCAACCTGTTCGACCGCGCTGGTGCAGAACCGCTGCGCCTCTGTTTCGTCCAGCGCGTAAAACTCTCCGGTATTTCCATTGGCAACAAGGATATCGACACCCGCAGCGATGGCGCGGTCAATGATTGGCGACAGGCGGGAAGGGGAGAGCGCGCCGTTCTTGTCGTATGGCGCCACGAGGATGCCCGAGATCCCTGTCAGTGCGTTGCGAATGTCCTGCATCAGTTGATCTCGGGCTCCGGAACCGGTGCCCCATAATCGGTACGCAGGAAATCGAAATCACATCCCTTGTCGGCTTGCTCGACATGTTGGCTGAACATCTTGCCATATCCACGCTCAAACCGAGGAGCGGGGGGCGTCCAGGCGGCGCGGCGGGTGGCAAGTTCTTCGTCCGGGACTGCCACGTTCAACGTGCGGGCAGGGATATCGACATCGATGATGTCGCCGGTCTTGATCAGGGCGAGCGGACCGCCGATGAATGCCTCGGGCGCCACATGCAGGATGCAAGCCCCGTAAGAGGTGCCGGACATGCGGGCATCCGACAGCCGAACCATGTCGCGGTGGCCCTGTTTCAAAAGCGCCTTGGGCATTGGGATCATGCCCCATTCGGGCATGCCCGGGCCGCCCTGCGGGCCCGCATTCCGCAGCACCAGCACGTGGTCGGGCGTCATCGGGTAATCTTCGTCGTTGATGATCTCTTTCAGCTCGGCATAGCTGTCGGCGACAATGGCGGGGCCACGGTGTTTCTGGAATTTCGGATCCATTGCGGCGGGTTTGATCACCGCGCCGTCCGGCGCGAGGTTTCCGCGCAGCACTGCCAATGACCCTTCGTGATAGACCGGATTGGACAGCGGGCGGATCACGTCGTCATTATAGTTGACCGCGTCGGCGATGTTGTCACCCATCGTCTGCCCGTTCACTGTCATTACCGACAGGTCCAGCTTGTCGCCCAGTTCCTTCATCAGGGCGGGCAGGCCGCCGGCATAGAAGAAATCTTCCATCAGGTACTCTTGCCCGGACGGTCGGATGTTGGCGAGCACCGGCGTGGTATGGCCGATCTCGTCAAGATGGTCGAGCGTCAGGTCAATCCCGGCCCGGCGCGCCATCGCGATCAGGTGTATGATCGCATTGGTCGAACAGCCGGTGGCCATGGCGACCGTGACCGCGTTGCGTGTGCTTTCCCAGGTCATGATCTTGTCAGGCGTGAGGTCGTCCCAGACCATTTCAACCGCGCGGCGGCCACAGGCGGCGGCCATGCGCTTGTGCCCCGCATCCGGGGCAGGGATCGACGAGGCACCGGGCAGGGTGAGGCCCCAGCCATCGGCAATGCTCATCATGGTGCTGGCCGTACCCATTGTCATGCAGGTGCCATAACTGCGCGCGATGCCACCCTGAACGCCGTCCCATTGTTCCTTGGTGATGGTGCCGGCGCGGCGTTCGTCCCAATACTTCCAGACGTCCGTGCCCGAGCCCAGTTTTTGTCCTGCGTAATTGCCCCGCAGCATCGCGCCCGCCGGCATGAAGATGAACGGCAGGTCCATGGAGACCGCGCCCATGACCAGCGCCGGCGTGGACTTGTCGCAGCCGCCCATCAGCACGGCCCCGTCGATCGGATGAGACCGCAGCGTCTCTTCCACCTCCAGCGCGCCCATGTTGCGGTAGAGCATCGAGGTAGGTTTGAGGAACTGCTCGGAAAAGGAATGCACCGGCATCTCGACCGGCATGCCTCCGGCCTGATAGACGCCTTTCTTCACAAATTCCGCGCGGTCGCGCAGGTGATGATGGCAGGGCGACAGATCCGACCAGGTGTTGATGATCGCGATAACCGGTTTGCCTTCCCAGTCCGCGCCATCCAACCCCATTTGCATCGCGCGGGACCGATGGCCCATCGAGCGCAGGTCATCAGGTGCGAACCAGCGGGCAGAGCGCAGGTCTTCGGGTTTCTTCGGCATGGTTTGCTCCTCAGGAAATCGGTTGGGCGTAGGCAAACATCAGATAAATGATCACCCCCGCCAGGACGAGGCCCAATACCCAAGGCCAAATTCCGTAACCATTGATGTCGTCGTGACTGTCGCGTCCGATCATTGTGTCAGTCTCCTCAGTTCAGAAGTTCAGGCAGGAAAAGGGCGATCTGCGGGAAGTACATCACCAGCATTAGCCCGACGATTTGCAACCCGATGAAAGGCAGAACAGCGATGAAGATTTCCTGCAGGGTCACATCCTTCGGCGCCACGGATTTCAACCAGAAACAGGCCGGGCCAAAGGGCGGCGACAGAAAGTAGATCTGGATGTTCATCACGAACAGGATGCCGAACCAGATCTTGGCCTGGTCTTCGGTCAGGCCCAGTTCGGGGGCAAGGGTCATGATTACCGGCGCAAAGACCGGCACGGTGATCAGAACGATGGCGATCCATTCCATGAACGTGCCCAGCACCATCAGGATCAGCATCATGACAAGAACGGTTCCCATCGCGCTCAACCCGAGATCCAGGAACAGGGACCGCATGAAGTCGCCACCGCCAACGAGGTTGAAGATGCCCACGAAGCTCACCGCGCCCAGAACCAGCCAGATGATCGTGCCAACTGTGGTCATGGTGCCCAGCATGGCGGCGGACAAAACCTCCCATTTGAACTTGTTGCGCACGGCGGCAATGAAAAGCGCCCCGACACATCCCACGGCCGCTGCTTCGGTGACCGAGGCGACCCCGCCGTAGATCGAGCCCATGACGGCGCCAATGAGAAGGATGCAAAGCAGCACGGCTGTCATCCGTTCACGCGACAGCTTGCGGTTTTCGCCGGTCAACGCGGCCACTTCGGTAGCCGTGGGGGCCAGCGAATGGTTCAGGTTCACCCGGATCAGCACATAACCCGCGTAAAAAACCGCCAGCATGATGCCCGGAATGGCCCCAGCCATGAACAGATCGCCAATGCCGACTTCGGCCGCGAGGCCGTAAACGATCATGATGATGGACGGGGGGATCAGCGTCGCCAGCGCGCCGGAGGCACAGATCAGCCCGATGGACAGTTTGCGATCATAGCCCAGCCGGAACATTTGAGGCAGCGCCACCAGGCCCAGCATGACAATCTCGCCGCCCATCACGCCGGACATGGCCGCAAGGATCACCGCAACCACGGTGGTCTGCACCGCAACGCCGCCCCGCAGGTTGCCGGCAAAGATGCTCATCGCGTCAAACAGGTCTTCGGCGATTCCGGCGCGTTCCAGGATCGAGGCCATCAGGACAAAGAACGGCACCGCGACAAGGCTGTAATGCTCCAGCAGGCCGACCGCGTTGGACGACACCAGAAACAGCCCGCGCGGTCCGAAGAAGCCAACCGCCATGATGACCGAGACAAACAGCGTCACAATCCCCAGCGGCATGCCCGTCATCATAAGGGCGACAAGCAGAAGCACCATGATGAGCGAGATCGTACCCAGATCCATGCCGCGCAGGTTCAGCGCCTTGGACGGATCCATCGATTTGCCGATCCCGGAAACGAAATCCGAAAAAACCGAGGCTACCTGCACATCCATCACATGGGAGAGGAACGCCGCGATGAAATAGATGACGAAATAGGCGCCGACGATCTTGACCGCCAGACGGGCCGCGCGGCTTGTCAAATGCCGATGCAGGTTCATCATCAACTGCGCCAGGTACATGAAGGCGCCGGTGACCATCAGCCCCTTCATCATCATCGGCAGCGGTGAGTTGAAGGCCGAACCGGATTTTTCAACCCTCAGGACGCTGTCATAGGCGCGGATCGAGGCGTCTGTCAAAAGCATGTAGAGCGCCACGACCCCGACACACATCGCGAACAGTTCAAGCCACCAACGTTGTGTCGGGCTGGCAAGGTTGTGGATCACGGTAATGGCGATATGGCGCTTTTTCATCGTCACATAGCCCGCCGACAGCATCCAGGCGGCGGCAACCGTGACCATGACAGTCTCGAACGCCCAATAGGTGGGCTGGTTCAGGACATAGCGGGAAAAGACCTCCCAGAGGGTGGCAAGGGCCGCGACCAGATAAAAGGTCGATATGGCGATACCGGTGATGTGGCTGACATGTTCGACCGGAGTATACTGGTCCCAGGGCAGGTCGCTTTCTTCCTGAAGGGGGTCCTGCGCGCCGATCTCGATCTCGGTGTGCTCCAGCGCGTCATCCAGATTGCGCGTCATCTCAGGTGTTCCTCTCCCGGCCGCGGCCCTGTTCGGGGCGGTCTAGATTATGGTGTTTGGCGGTCTGGGTGGGCGTGTCCGCGATTGATCCGGACACGCCCCTGTCGATGAAAGCGGCCAAGCGTTACAGCAGACCTGCTTCCTTCATGAAGGCGACATGCGCGTCGAACACTTCTTTCGCGAGGTCAGAGCCAGCCGCGAAATCGGCCCAGGCTTCCTGAGCAATCACACGCATTTTATCACGCTCTTCCTGCGGCCAGTCGATGACCTCGATTTCACCGGCGGCCTTGTCACGTGCCACCAATTGCCGGTCGAGGCGTTCAAAGTGCTGGCGCAGGCCGTTGTAAGCAGCAAGGTACCAGGTTTCCAACGCCACCATCTGCGCTTCGGTCAGCTCATCGGCAACGGCCTCGGAGACGGTGAATTGCAGGATTGGGGTGGAATGGATGCCGGGAAAGATCGGATACTTGGCGATCTTGTGCATGCCGTTCGCATCATTGTTGGCATAGGCTGAATTGTCGGCCGCGTCGATCACGCCCTTTTCCAGTGCGCCATAGGTTTCAGACCCGGACATCGACACAGGTGCCGCTCCGGCGCGCTTGAACACATCGGCGGCCAGCCCTTCGGGCGATCGAACCTTGACGCCCTTGAAATCCGCGACGCCACGGATCGGCACCTTGGACACAAACGCCTCGCGCGCATATGCGCCACACCCAATCACATGGACGCCCGGGAAATGGGTGTCATACAGTTTTTGCAGCATTTCCTTGCCGCCGCCCTGCGCGCAGAAGGCCTGAATTTGGTCGGCGCTGTCATAACCGGCGATGAGGTCGCCCATCAGGGCAAACGCAGGATCGATGCCTGCGAAATAGTTGATCGATGTCAGGTCACCATCCAGGATGCCCACCGCAATCGCCTCGGCGGTTTCGCGGCGCGGCACCACTGCATCGACGGGCAGCAGTTCCACAGTCAACGCGCCGCCGGTCATGGCTTCGAGCTTGGGAACCCACTCTTTGTTCAGATAAGCCAGCGACGCGTGGCTGGCATTCGACGAGGTCTGGATTTTCAGAACGCGATCCGCCGCAAAAGCTGCAGTCGCACCGATTCCCAGTGTGGCAACAGCAAGAGCCACGCCCAGTGTCTTGATTTTCATAAGATTTCCTCCCGTAGGTTCAGCTTTGCCTGTGTCCTCCCGACCGCAAGGCTAAAACACTAATATATTAGTTGACTAATTGTCGCAATTTCTTAAATTTTATGGCATCGGTGCAGAGCCGGAAAATTGCCAAAGGAAAAGAAGAGCGCATGATCGCAGCTTCGCTGAAAAAAGAGTCCGCCAGACCGGTGCAGGGCGGTCCCGCGACAGGCGCGCCAGATCGCGTCTATACCGCATTGCGCGAACGCATCCTGAGTTTTGACCTGCCGCCCGGTGCCGTGCTGAGCCGCAACGACATTGCCCGCGAATACGGCGTAAGCCAGACGCCGGTTCGCGATGCCTTGCAGCGGCTGGGGCAGGACGGTCTGGTGCGCATCTACCCGCAATCCAAGACCATCGTCGCACCGATTGACTCGCGGCAATTGTCCGAAACGCATTTCTTGCGCGTCGCCGTCGAAACCGAAGTGGTCCGCAGGCTTGCCGCCGACACCGATCACACGGCGCTGAAACGATCCAGGGGTATTCTCAAAATGCAACGCGCCCTGATGGAAGCGGGCGATCAGATGGACCTTTTCGCGGATCTCGACCGCGATTTTCACCGCAGCCTGTTCGAGGCTGTCGGCATGGTGTCGCTGCACGAAATGCTGACTGACCGGCTGGGGCATCTGTATCGTTGCCAAAGGCTCGAACTGCCGCGAGAGGGCAAGGCCCGGGACATCGTCGAGGCCCACGAGGCCATTCTGAACGGCATCGAATCCGGCGATCCAGAAAAGGCCGCAAGCGCCGTGCGCGCGCATTTGTCGGGCACGATCAGCCGCGTGGAATCCATCCGTGCCGAGTATCCGGATTATTTCTCGGACGGTGCTCTGGGCTGAACCGGGCCGGATGGCCGGGTGTTGGCGGCATTTGAACAGGTGCAAGCACATGATGTCAGGTGCGGGCACGGTCCAGCCGGTCAAACGTCAAACGCGGATGGTGAACCCCCGCGAGATGTGATTGCGCACAAACCAGATCATGGCCAGCCCCGGGACAAGGGACAGCATCGTCATCGCCATGACCAGCCCGATATCCGTGCGGAAGCCGAACAGGCTGGTGATCGCCGTGGTGATCGGTTTGCCATCGGTGATGGTCAGCGTGCGGGCAAAAACCACTTCGACCCATGAAAAAGTGAAGCAAAAGAACGCCGCTGCTCCGATCCCGGGGGCGATCACCGGAACCAGGCGGCGCAGGATGAAGCCACCGGTCGAGTGGCCGTCCAGAAAGGCGGCCTCGTCGAATTCGCGCGGCACGGCGGATATGAAGCTTTCGAGGATCCAGATCGCGATGGGTATGTTGAAGACGCAATGGGCCAGCGCCACGCCGATCGGGGTGTTCAGGAGGTTCACCTTGGAAAAGACCAGAAAGACCGGCAGCGAGAGCACGACAGGCGGCGTGACCCGGAACGCGAGCAGGGCAAAGAAAGCAGCTCTTGCGCCAGTAAAACGAAACCGCGAGAACGCATAGGCGGCGGGCAGGGCGACCGTGATGCACAATGCCACGTTTAGCGTGACATAGACTGTGGAATTGACCAGCGAGGCAGCCAGCCTTTCTGTTCTGAAAACATTTAAATAGTTCAGCAGGGTCAGGCTGCCCTTGGTAATGTCGTCGCGCGGCAGGGTCGAGACAAAGCTGAGCAGGACCACCTGTGCCAGGGGCAGGAGGATGAACCCGGCCAGCGCCAGAAAACCCAAGGTTTGCAGGACACGGATCAGGGCGCCTCCTCCACGATGGCGCGTTCCGCGGCCATCACGCGCCAGAAGGCGAATGCGATCATGAGTGTGACCGCGAAGTACATCACCGAGCGCGCTGCCGCCGGGCCATAGTTGAAGGCCTTTATCTCTTCGCCAAGATCCAGCGAAAGAAACGCGGTCGCTGTGCCGGGGCCGCCCGCGTTGATGCCAAAGGCCTCAGTGTAGATCATGAAACTGTCCATGAAGCGTAACATCAAGGCCATGAGAAGCACGCCCTTGAGTTTCGGCATTTCGATGTGGCGGAATACCTGCAGACGTGTGGCCTGATCAATGGCCGCGGCCCGATAGTAGGCTTGCGGTATGCCGGCAAGCCCGGAACAGGCAAGGATTGCGACCAGCCCGACCCAGTGCCATGTGTCCATGACAACCATCAAGATCCATGTGTGCAGCGCGTTGAACTTGTAGTCGAAGGCGATTCCGGCCCAGGCCATCACGCGCCCCACATAGCCCGTTTCGGTGTTGATCAGGCTGAGCCAGATCGACGGGATCATATTCCACGGCACCACCAATGGCACCGCC
Source organism: Arenibacterium sp. CAU 1754 (assembly GCF_054482635.1). Lineage (NCBI taxonomy): Bacteria > Pseudomonadati > Pseudomonadota > Alphaproteobacteria > Rhodobacterales > Paracoccaceae > Arenibacterium > Arenibacterium sp. CAU 1754. Next base: position 777,381 of record NZ_JBTLRG010000001.1, on the reverse strand, counting down.
AGCAAGACCAGGCCCAGGGACCGCATCCAACCTGATCTGGGCAGGTTCAACGCGATGAACACGCCGAGGGGGAATTGTACCGCGAGGATCACGGCCGAAAACGCGAGGCTGCGTCCAAAGCTTTCGTAAAACCGCTTCGAGCCGAGGAGCTCTTTATACCATTCAAGGCCGACCCAATATTTGTCGTCCAGCGTGAAGATATCGAACAAGGAATGCCAGGCGTTGATCGCAACCGGGATTGCGCCGACCAGGGCCAGCACCGCGAAGGCCGGCAAAAGAAACAGCCATGCACGGGTCCCGTCTGTCACGATCTCGGCCTGTGACAGAAAATGCGCTCTTGCCGAACAGTCAAGTGGACCGGCTTTCCAGCCAGGTCGCCACCTTGGCCCTTTCGTCGTCACTCAAGAAGACCCCGTGCTTCGTGCGGCGGAAAAGCAGGTCTTCAGCGTTGACGGCCCATTCCTGCGTGCAGAGCCATTCCGCCTCGCGGGCATAGAAATTGCAGCCTAAATGCTGGCCCATATCGCTCAGTTTGCCAGCCCCTTGCAGCAATTGGTCGGCCTCGGTCCCATAGGCGCGGGCAAGGTGGAGTGCCAGCGGTTCCGGCAACCAGGGCCAGCGGTCGCGGAAGCCGCTGAACCATGCGTTGAAATCCGCACCGGGCATGTCGCCGCCGGGCAAAGGCGCGTTTTCGGTCCACGGCTTGCCCATCTTCGGGAAATGCGGGGCAAGTTGTGCCAGCGCCGCCTCGGACAGTTTGCGATAGGTGGTCAGCTTTCCGCCAAAGGCCGTGAGGATCGGCGCGCGGTCGCCTCCACCGTCCAGTTCGAACGTATAGTCGCGCGTGACCGCCGAGGCCCCCTTGGCCTCGTCATCGTCAAAGAGCGGGCGCACGCCGGAATACGTCCAAAGGATATCATCGGCCTTTGGCGCGTTTTTGAAATAGGTTTCAAGGATGTCCAGCAGGTAGTTAACCTCGTCCTGACCGATCTCGGCAGTCTCGGGCGCGCCGTCAAAGGGGATGTCGGTGGTGCCGAACAGCGCGAGATCGTCCTGGAAGGGGTTCACGAAGATCAACCGCTTGTCAGGGGCTTGCAGGACATAACCGTGGTTACCCTTCCACCAGCGTTTGGTGACGATATGGCTCCCCTTGACCAGTCGGATGTGTTTGGAGGAGTTCACCCCGGCGACATTCCCCAGCACCTGCTCGACCCAGGGGCCGGCGGTGTTGATGATGGCGCGGGCGCGAATGTCCTGCGGCCCGTCCGGCCCCTCGAGCGTCGCGAGCCACTCCGCGCCATCGCGCCGGGCCGAGGCCACACGGGTGCGCGGAAAAACCCGCGCGCCGTGCCGTGCCGCGTCGAGAGCGTTCAGAACCACCAGCCGCGCGTCATCGACCCAAACGTCGTGATAAGCAAAGGCGTGGGTATAAGCGTCGCGCACCACGTCGCCCTCGGGTGCCTGATCAAGCCGCACCGCCTTTGTTCCCGGCACACGTTTGCGCCCGCCGAGATTATCGTAAAGGAACAGTCCCAGCCGGATCAGCCAGCGCGGGCGCTGTGCGGGACTATGCACCAGCACCAGACGCAGGGGCCAGGTGAATTGTGGTGCTGCCTTCAACACCACCTCGCGTTCGATCAGCGCCTCGCGCACCAGCCGGAATTCGTAATACTCAAGATACCGCAGCCCGCCATGGATATACTTGCCCGAACGTGAAGAGGTGCCTTGCCCCAGATCGTCCTTTTCGGCCAGCATCACAGACAGGCCCCGGCCGGCGGCGTCGCGGGCCAGTCCTGCGCCGTTGATGCCGCCCCCGATCACCAGCAGATCGACCGTGTCCATGGATCAGGCCTTTCCTTCCAGCGGGGTGCCTGCGGCGATATCCTTGTAGTCGTCCTGCACGCCGTAACTGCTGAAGCCTTTCATCGTCTCCTCGATCTGGGCGTCGGTCAGGATCACGGGGCCGATGGCCAGTGACAGGTAGTATTGCCGCGCGATCGTCTCCAGTTCGATCGCACGCCACATCGCCTTGTCCAGATCCTCGCCCATCGCGATGGAACCATGATTGGCCAGCAGGCAGGCGGTGCGATCCTCAAGCGCTTCGATGGCCAGCACAGAGAGTTCCGGCGTGCCATACCGGGCAAAGGGCGCGCAACGCACATTGGTGCCGCCAAAGGCCGCGATCATGTAATGCGCCGCCGGAATCTCCTTGTGGGCGATGGCCAGTGCCGTGCAGTAGGTTGGATGCGCGTGTACCACCGCCCCCATATCCGTGCGATTTTTCAGGATGTCGAAGTGAAACCGCCATTCGGTCGAGGGTTTCAGCGGCCCGTCCCAGGTGCCGTATTCCGCGCCAAAGGGCATCGAGGCGATCATATCTGGCGTCAGCTTGTCATAGGGCGTGGCAGAGGGGGTGATCAGCATCCGGTCACCGTATCTGGCCGAGATATTGCCGGACGTGCCCTGATTTAGGCCGCTGGAATTCATGAAAAGGCATTGGTCGATGAGGGCCTGACGCAGGTCTTTTTCGGCTTGGTCCATTGTGGTCTCCTGTCAGCATGGGTTCAGCGGAGGCTCATTTGCCAGCCACCGTCGGGTTTCTTCGGCGGCCTGAGCCGCGGCGATCTTGACTGTCTTGAGGGACGCCCCGGCGATATGCGGCGTCAGCGTGATCTTGGGGTGGAGGCACAGCGGTGCATCCTGCGGCAGCGGCTCGATCGGGAACGTGTCCAGCATGGCGCCGCGCAGATGGCCGGTGTTCAGGGCATCCAGCAGCGCGTCATAGTCCATGAGAGGCCCGCGGGCCGTGTTGATGAGCACCGCGTCGGGTTTCATCGCGGCGAGCACTTCTGTGTTGATCATGTTGCGGGTCTCGTCGGTGACGCGCGGATGCAGGGTGACCACATCAGCCTCCGCCAAGAGTTGGGGCAGGGCGCAATGGATCACGCCATCAGCTGCATCCACGGGGTCAAGCCGCACATAAGGGTCAGTTACGAGCACCCGCGTGCCGAAAGCGCGAAGCAGGCGCACCACCCGACGGCCGACATGGCCATATCCGATCACACCCACGGTCATGTCGGAAAGCTCATTGCCCGCCATATCGGAGCGGTAGAGATCGTCACGCCAGATGCCCTGCCTGAGGGCGTCATGGCCCGTGGTGATGTTGCGCGTCTGGTCGATGATCGCGCCAATGGTGAACTCGGCCACGGCCGAGGCATTGCGCCCGGGTGCGTTGACCACCCGCACGCCGTGATCTGCCGCCGCCGCCATGTCGATATTGACCGGCCCACCGCGCGCCACGGCCACCAGCCGAAGACCGGGCAGGGCGGCAAACATCGCCCGCGACATCGGTGCCAGGTGCGTGACCAGCACCGGGGCGGCGCCGATGTGAGTCAGCACCGTATCAGGGTCCCCCATATATTCCTTGAGTCCCTCCATCCCGGGGATGGCATAGCCGTGCTCCATCGGTTCATCCGGCCACGGCAAATCGAGCCCCTGGCACATGACTGACGTGCCACAGGCAGCGATCAGCGCCTCTGCAAAGACCTCGGAGCGCATGAAGCGGTCGCCGATAATCGCCACCTCGGTCGTCATTTGAGCCGCTCCTGCATCCTGGCCTGCGCGGCCCAGACCGGGGGCAGGGCGGACCTTGTGGAAAGATAGGCGTCATACAGCGCATCGAAGGTGGCGGTGAGGTCGGGTTCTGGTTCTGCCGGCAGCTCAAGCAGCGGATGGACCCATTCGCGCGTCGCGCTTTCGGCGTCGGGGAAGATGCCAAGTGCCAGCCCGGCGATCATGACGGCACCTGCGGCGCCTGCCTCGGGCTGGGCCACGGTGCGAACAGGGACACCCAGCGCCGACGCCAACAAGCGCCGCAGGGCAGCGGAGCGCGCCGCGCCTCCGCTCAGACGGATTTCGCGCGGCATCGGCCCCATGGCGCTGTAACAATCCCGCGCGGCCAAGACGAGACCGTCACACACGCTACGCAGAATGTCATCCCAGCCTGTGCGCAGGTCCAGCCCGGTCAGGCTCGCGCGGGCACTGGCATTGGTGAAGGGGCCGCGCTCGCCGGCGGCAGAGATATAGGGATGAAAGAGCGCGGCACCCGGTCGCGCGCCCATCACCTGTGCGTCGAGGTCTTGCAGCAGATCGTCGGGGGAGCGATCCACGCCGGCCCGTGTCAGAATCTGAGCCGCCAGCCCGAGAATCCAGTCGAGGTTCAGCGTTGCCGCCATGTTGGTCTGCAACTGCGCATAGGCCTGCCCGGGCAATGCCAGCGTGTAGCCTGAACGGTCCTTGTTCAGCGTGACTCTGTGTGCATCGGGCACATAGCGCATATGCGCACCGGTCGAGCCGAGTATTGAAACCCCGGCCTCTGCCCGAGGGTCCACCAGCCCACCCCCAAGGGCCGTGCATGCGATATCGAGATAGCCCAATGATACAGGCAGACCGGCCGGCAGACCGGTCAACTTGGCCGCCTCGGATGTCAGGGGGTGCGTATCGCGGGATCCGTCGAGGATCGGCGGGAGCAGTCGGCGCAAACCAGTCTGCCCGAGCGCGTCCAGAACGGCATCGGAGTAATCCCGCGTGCGGTAATCGCCGAAGGTAAAGACGCCCTCGGTCGGGTCGGTGGCGCGGACGCCGGTGAGTTTGAAATACAGCCAGTCCTTGCAGTGAAAAGCGGTTTCGGCACACTCCAGCAAGTAAGGCGCTTCGCGCATCATCCAGGCCAACTGGCTGCGCATCTGGCATGTGTTCACCCCGGTGCCGGTCCGTTGATAAATCACGTCGCTCTTTTGCAGCCGTTCTGCATCCCTTGCTGCGCGTGAATCGAGCCAGAGCCACCCGTCATGCACCGGACGTCCGGCACCGTCTATCAGCCAGGTGCCGTCACCTTGCCCGGTGACGCCCAGGCCGATCACCCGGTCGGACAGCCGGTCGATCCGGGTGCCCAGGTCCGCGATGACTGCGGCGGTGTCGCGCCAGGTCCACCCCATGTCCTGTTCCACGCCGCCGTCTGGCAAGGGTATAGAGGTGTTTTTGCAGCTGGCCGTGGCGACTTGACGGCCGGTGAGGTCGAAGGCGACAGCCTTGATGAGAGACGTCCCGGCGTCGATCCCGATCAAAAGCTCTCGACTGCCCATGCCACGCTGTCTCCTATGATGGTCCGTTGACGACCAGACGCAGGCGCGAATGGTCCGTGAGGTACAGAGCGGTGTAATATTCGATGGCTTGCTGGGTGTTGCTTGACCCCACGGATTCAACGCACAAGGCAGCCTTGTCCTTTGGCACCCGCAGGAGGTCGGCATCGGTTCGGGTCAGCGATACCGCTTCGATCCAGCGTTCTGCCCGCACAAGCTTGACCCCGTATTGGCGCGAAATCGTATCGTAAAGTGACACGTTCTGCAGCGGACGTGTTTCCAGGCCTGGCACCACATGCGCCAGCATTGCCCATCGCACGATGGCACGCGGAACGCCCTCGACACTCAGGACCCGGTCGATGACAACCACCGGCTCATCGGCGCCAATCTTGAGGAAACGCTGCATGCGCTCGGAGGGCATGGTCACCTCCTGGCGTAGCACCCGGCGCGTGACCGACAGGCTTTTTTCTTCCAGCTCGCCACTGAACCCGACGGTAGAACTGACGAAACTCTGATCCTGCCGCGGGCCGCGGACAAAGGCACCCTTGCCCTGCAACCGGTAAATCAGGCCCTCGGAAACCATCTGGGCCAGGGCCTCGCGCACCACGGTTCGGGACACCTCGAAATGCTTGCACAGTTCGGATTCCGAGGGCAATCGCGCGTGTTCGCTGAGTTGTTGATCAATGATATGTCTGGACATCGCCTGCTTGACTTGAAGCCAGAGCGGCACAGCCGCAGACCGGTCAGCGGCAGGGTCAATCTGTGCCAGCCTGTCCAATGCGCTGTTTCTGGCGGTCGTTCGGGCGTGCTTGCTCATGCGATGTCTACTCGGTGATTGGCGCGCAAGGCCTTTATGGTGGCCTCGAGTTGCATGCTGCGTTCGGCGGCGTCCCATCCAAGTGCTTGGGCAGCGATGTCTGCCACTTCTTCGAGGGCGGGTAGGGATGTCTGGCCCTCGAAAGCCATCAGGGTTCGGCGCATGACGATATCGTCCAGTCGGTTTACGCGCTCGTGCTGGCAGATCCGTTCGATTTCTGCAAGCGAGTAGCCTTGAACCACACTCAAGGCTCTGTTTTCCCGTCTTTCTTCAAATACAAACGCCTCGGCCGCCACACCGTAGCGCCCCGCCAGAACTGCGCAACGTTCCATGTCCAGCCCGGTACGCGCAGCCAGTTCCCGAAGCCATCTGGCGCGCTCCGTTTCGTCGCAGGGAAACCCCCGCGCGCCGCCAATGGCCAGGGTTCGGGTATCGGTTCGCCTTGCATGGTCCAGCAGGCCAATCGCCAAATCCGTGACCTGCTCCGCAAAGGCGCGATAGGTTGTCCATTTGCCACCGACAAGGGTGAGGGTTTCAAAGGGGCGATCTTCCGCGGGTGCAAACCGCTCGATCCGGTGGTCGCGGCTGATTGCGCCGGTTGCTTTCACCGACCCGTCCTGAAACGGCAGGGGCCGGATACCTGCCATGGTGAAAACGCTGTCTTCGCGCCGCCAGTCCACGCCGGGCAGGACCGGGCGCAGCACGTCAAAGATATAGTCGATTTCTTCTTCGGAAAAATGCCGGTCGTCGGGGTCGTCGACGCGGATATCCGTGGTGCCGACATAAACATGGTCCGCATCCAGCGGCAGGGTAAGGCAGGCCCTAAAATCATGCGTTTCAAAATACAGCATGCGCCCGCCCAGATCCTTTGCGAGGTCGCTGTTTCGCATCACGAGATGCGTCCCGCGCGTGCCGCCCATGAGCCGGCCCGGAATCCCCAGATCGCCCTGTACCCGATCCACCCATGCCCCGGCCGCGTTGATCACAATGCGGGGCGTGACCGAGAAGGTCTCGTTCGACAGTTTATCATGCAAGGTGATGCACCCGGCATTGTTCGCCCCTGCGGCGAGATAGGGGATCGCCATCGCCGCTTCGCAATCAGTTTCGGCATCGGCAACCAGTTCCAGCACAAGCCGTTCGGGGTGGCTGATGCGGGCGTCGTAGAACTCCGCCACCGCTTTGATGTCTCCGGCAAGCGCCGGCATCTCCTGCTTGGCACGGGCCGCGCTTAGTACCCTGTGCGTTGGCATCGTGCGATGGGCCCGGCTGAACAGGTCGTAAACGCTCAGCCCCATCGCCACCGGAACGGCGCCCTTGCGCCCTGGAGTCTTCTTCAGCTTCAGGAACCGCAGAACAGACGACAGTGCCCCGCCGAACCAGCTTCGCAACGGGATCCACACAGGTTGCGGGTGCACGATGTGACAGGCGTTCTTCAACAATAGGTTGCGCTCCAGAAGGGCCTCGCGCACCAGACCGGTCTCTCCGGTTTCAAGGTATCGCAACCCGCCATGGATCAGCCGTGACGGCGCGGCGCTGGTCCCGGAGGAGAAATCGCCGGCATCGACCAGAAGCGCGGGCACGCCCTGCGCTGCGAGGTCGCGAAACACGCCCACGCCATTTATGCCCCCACCGATTATCAGCACCTCGGGGGGCGAGCCGGTCCTGAGCCGGTCCAGTAAATCCGCCCTGCTTCGCATCGCGGGCCCCTCCATCTCGGCCGATTCTCGATACGTGGCCTTTAGAGTGCCCGTGCAAAGTTGTAATTACAAGCAGTGCCGCAGAAGTTAGCGATTTGCTGCAATGCGGCGCAATTTTGGTCAAATATACGGTATTTGGAATGTATTTCAGAGTTCTTGACATGTGCCGAGCCGCAGCTACGCTCAACTCATAATTACAAGTTGGCGACTCGGGTCCATAGTTCGTCAACAGGGAGGAGACAATGGGGGAATGCGTGATCGGCGTTGATGCCGGTGGCACGATGACGAAGGCTGCGCTGTTCGACCTGTCCGGTCACGAGCTGGCCTGCGCCCGCAGTCATAACGTGACGGTGTTTCCGAACCTGGGCTGGACAGAGCGGGATCCGGATGCGATGTGGCGCGCCGCGGCGGATGCGATCGGCGCTGTCCTTGAGCAAAGCGGTACCGATCCCGGCGACGTTCTGGCGATCAGTGTGTCGGGATACGGGAGCGGACTGTATCTGCTTGATCGCCAAGGAAATCCGGTGCGGCCGGGCATCGTTTCAACCGACGGTCGTACGGCAGAGTTGCTGGCCGAATGGGCCGAGGATGGGCGCGCGGCACAGATTGCACCCCTGACGCAACAGTCGGTTTGGCCGGGCATGAGCCTTGCGCTCCTGGGGTGGTTGCAACGCCACGAGCCTGAGGTGCTTGGGAAAACCTACAAGGTGTCCTTCTGCAAAGACTTTCTGCGCGGGCGTCTGTGCGGCGACCTGTCCACCGATTTCACCGACGCAGGCAGTTCGGGCATTCTCGATGTCTCCACCGGCACTTATTCGGACGACACGCTGCGCATTCTCGGGATGGAGGATTGGCGGTCGAAACTTCCTGAGGTCGGGCGATCCGAGGAGATCGCGGGCCATGTCAGTGCCGAGGCCGCCGCCCTGACCGGTCTGAGACAAGGCACGCCGGTCGTGCGCGGCACAGTGGATATGTCTGCGTCTGCCATGGCGTCGCGGGTCACGCGACCGGAGCAGATGAGCGTGGTCGCTGGCACGTTCTCAATCGCTGCGACGCTGCATCCCGACAAGCCCAAGACAGACGCCATGCCGATGCTGCAATTTGCTTATCCGGTGGGCGGCTGGCTGTCGGTGGATGCCTCCGCGACCTCGGCTTCGAACCTCGAATGGGTGGTCAAGACGATGCTGCAGCACGGCGGCCGATTGACCGGTGGCGACATCTACAACACGGTGAACGAGGCGGTGCGCAGTGTCATGGGACAAAGCACAACGGCGATGTATTTTCCCTATCTCTTCGGCGGACCGGAAGGGGCCCCTGCCGGATTGGTGGGCATGACCGCGCGCACCACCTTCGAAAAGATGATGCTGGCGGTGTTCGAAGGGATCGTCTTTGCCCACAAGGCCGATATCGACCGCGCCCTGACCGGTCCCGATGCGGCGCGGCCCGAGGTTATTCGCATGACAGGCGGAGCGACCAACAGCCGCTACTGGTCCGAGATGTTCGCGGATATTCTGGGGCTGCCGGTCGAGGTGCCTCGCGGTTCGGAATTCGGCGCGCTTGGCACGGCGATCTGTGCGGCGACCGGAGCAGGGGCCTATCCGTCGCTTGCTGCGGCAATCGACGGCATGACGGCGATCGACCGTCGCCATGAGGTCAATGGCGAACGCGGTGCAGGGCATTTGGCGAAATATTCCAAATATTGCGCGCTCCGTGACGCAATGGCCGGGGCGATGATGGCAGCGGAGGCAGCACATGCTTGAACTCAGAGGCGTCTCCAAATCCGTACGGGGCAAGCAACATATCCGCCCCACGGATTTGACCCTGCATCCCGGCACAATGAATGTTCTGCTTGGCCCAACCCTGTCGGGCAAGACATCGCTGATGCGTCTGATGGCGGGGCTGGATACGCCAACCACCGGTTCGGTTCATGCCCATGGCAAGGACGTCACCGGCATGCGTGTTCAGGACCGCAAGGTTGCGATGGTCTACCAGCAGTTCATCAACTATCCGTCCATGACCGTCTACGACAACATCGCCTCACCGATGAAGCTGATGGGCAAGAGCCGCGCCGAGATCGACAAGGCGGTTCGCTCAACTGCCGAAATGCTGCATCTGACCGAGATGTTGAACCGCAAGCCCCTTGAGCTTTCAGGCGGCCAGCAACAACGCTGCGCGCTGGCGCGTGCACTGGTCAAGGACAGCGATCTTGTGCTGCTGGACGAGCCGTTGGCCAACCTTGACTACAAGCTGCGCGAAGAATTGCGGGCGGAAATTCCCCGCATCTTCGAGGAAAGCGGCGCAATCTTTGTCTATGCCACGACCGAACCGGAAGAGGCGCTTCTTTTGGGCGGCAACACCGCGACGATGTGGGAAGGCGCGATTACCCAATTCGGGCCTGCGCCGGACGTTTATCGCAACCCGAGGGATGCTATAACGGCACGGGTTTACTCCGACCCGCCGATGAATTTCTGCCCCTGTCATAAACAGGGGCACGTGCTCAGCTTTGGCGAGGGCATCAACGCCCCGGCGGACGGCGGATTTTCACAACTCAGTGACGGGTCCTACCGCGCCGGTTTCCGCCCTAACCATCTTCGGCTGACGGCGCACAGCGGCGATGCCATCGCGTTCAAATGCACGCTGGGTATTGCCGAGATCACCGGATCGGAAACCTTCCTGCACCTGACACATGGCGAGGACAGCTGGGTGGCGCTGATCCATGGCGTCCACCACTTCGACTCGGGAACCGAGATCGATCTCTGGCTCGAGCCGGAGCATGTTTATCTTTTCGACGCGGATGGGATGCTGGCCTTGCCAGCCGCCTATGCGCAGGCTGCGTGAGGGGCACATGGCGCGTATCGAACTGAAAGATCTGGCGCACAGCTATCTGCCCCGACCCGGCGGCGAGGACGACTTTGCGCTGAAAACCATCGACCTTGATTGGGAGGACGGCGGAGCCTATGCGCTGCTGGGTGCCTCTGGTTGCGGCAAATCCACGCTTCTCAACATCATCTCGGGCCTTTTGGTGCCGACGCGGGGGCAAATCCTGTTCAACGGGCAGGACGTCACCGCAGCACCGACGACCGAGCGCAACATCGCTCAGGTGTTCCAGTTTCCGGTCGTCTACGACACCATGAGCGTGCGCGACAATCTTGCCTTTCCGCTTCGCAATCGCGGAATGGACAAGGGCTATATCGCCAAACGCGTCGCACACATCGCGCAGATGATTGGCATGCAGGATCAGCTCAAGCGCAAGGCGCGGGGGCTGACGGCGGATGAAAAGCAAAAAATCTCGCTTGGGCGCGGCATGGTCCGTGAGGATGTGAACGCGATCCTGTTCGACGAGCCGCTGACCGTGATCGACCCGCATATGAAGTGGGAGCTGCGCACCCAGCTCAAGCAGTTGCACCGCCAGTTCGGTCACACGATGATCTATGTGACCCATGACCAGACCGAGGCGCTGACCTTTGCCGACAAGGTGGTGGTCATGCACGACGGGAGGGTGGTGCAGCTTGGCACCCCGGATGAGTTGTTTGAAAAGCCGGGTCATACCTTTGTGGGCTATTTCATCGGCTCGCCCGGGATGAACTTGCTTGAAGCCGAAGTTGACGGAAACCAAGCGCGGGTGGCAGGCCATGCCGTGCCCCTGGCGGGCGGATACGCCAAAGCAAATGGCCGCACCCAAATCGGCATTCGCCCGGAGTTTGTCAGCTTTACGGACCAGGGCGGCGTGCCCGTCAGCGTCAAACGGGTCGAGGACGTCGGCCGCCACCGTATCGTGCGCGCAGACCTTGCGGGCACCGGTATCAACGTCGTGCTGCCCGAAGGCCACCCGGTTCCGGCGGACGCCAGCCATGTGATCTTTGCCCCCGCGCAGATCGGCGTCTTTGTCGACGACTGGCGCATTGAGTCCAACAACACAGGAGCCGCGTGATGGACAAAACGCAGAACAACCGCGCGTGGTTCATGGTGCTTCCGGTGCTGATCCTTGTGGCCTTTTCGGCCATCCTGCCGCTGATGACGGTGGTGAACTACGCGTTCAACGACACCTTCGGTAACAACATCTTCTTCTGGGTCGGCTTCGAGTGGTTCGAAGAAGTGCTCGACAGCGATCGCATGTGGGGAGCGCTCCAGCGACAGTTGATCTTTTCCGGCGCGATCCTTGCCATTGAGGTGCCGCTTGGCATCATGGTGGCGGTTTCGATGCCAAAAAAAGGCGTCTGGGCCTCTGTCTGCCTGGTTTTGATGGCGCTCCCCTTGTTGATCCCGTGGAACGTGGTGGGGACGATTTGGCAGGTCTTTGCCCGCGTCGATATCGGGTTGCTGGGTTATACGCTTGGCCAGATTGGGATCGACTTCAACCTCGGTCAGAATGCGAGCGCCGCCTGGACCACCGTCATCGTCATGGATGTCTGGCACTGGACCTCGCTTGTGGTGCTGCTTGCCTATGCCGGCCTTCAATCCATTCCGGATGCCTATTACCAGGCTGCCAAGATCGATCAGGCCAGCCGCTGGGCCGTGTTTCGCTATGTGGAATTGCCGAAACTGAAAGGGGTGTTGCTGATTGCCGTTCTGCTGCGCTTCATGGACAGTTTCATGATTTATACCGAGCCGTTCGTCGTCACCGGCGGTGGCCCGGGCTCTACCACCACTTTCCTGTCCATTGATCTGGTCAAGATGGCGCTTGGGCAGTTCGACCTTGGCCCCGCTGCCGCCTTCTCGATCATGTACTTCCTTGTGATCCTGCTGGTCAGCTGGGCGTTCTACACGATCATGGTGAACCTCGACCGGGAAGAGGAGCGCAGCGAATGACGTCCGTACCCGCAACCAAGCCCACAATAGGAACGGACAACCCGCGCCTGCGCCGCGTTGTGTCTTATGCCGTGCTGGTAGGTTACCTTCTGTTCCTGCTGGTGCCGATCTATTGGCTGATGAACATGAGTTTCAAGCCGAATGTCGAAATTCTCAACAAGATGACACTGCTGCCCGAGAACCCGACAACCGGAAATTACACCGAGATCCTGACAGACCCGACGTGGTACATGGGCTATGTCCACTCCCTGACATATGTGATCCTCAACACGATCATCAGCGTGACAGTTGCGCTTCCGGCTGCCTATGCGTTTTCACGGTACAACTTCATAGGCGACAAACACCTGTTCTTCTGGCTGCTGACCAACCGCATGGCGCCGCCTGCCGTTTTCGCGCTGCCATTCTTTCAGCTTTATTCTTCGATTGGTCTTTTTGACACCCACATTGCCGTGGCGCTGGCGCATTGCCTGTTCAACGTACCGCTGGCGGTCTGGATCCTCGAAGGCTTCATGCGGGGCGTGCCCAAGGAGATCGACGAGACTGCCTATATCGATGGCTACAGCTGGGGGCGGTTCTTTACACGTATCTTCATGCCGCTGATTTCGTCCGGCATCGGCGTGGCAGCCTTCTTCTGCTTCATGTTCTCATGGGTCGATCTGCTGCTGAGCCGCACGCTGACCTCGACCAATGTGAAAACCATCGGCGTTGCAATGACGCGGACCTCATCTGCGACAGGGCTCGACTATGGCACACTGGCCGCGGCGGGTGTGCTGACGATCATCCCAGGTGCGCTCGTGATCTGGTTCGTGCGCAACTACATCGCCAAGGGCTTTGCCCTGGGGAGGGTGTGATGACCAGGAACCGCTGGACAACGACCTACCTCGTTACCGCAGCGGTGCTGTTGGTTATCCTTGGATTGTTGATGAATTTTGTGCCGCGCGATGCTGGCGAATGGCTTTGGACCGAACAGATGGTCAAAGGTGGCTGGATGGCGTGGTCTTTCCCGATAGCATTGTTCTTCTGGGTCATCGGCTCAATCCTCGTGGTCTTTACCCTGCTCGCGATCCGCTTTCCCGAAACTCCCCGTGTGGGCATCCTCGGGATTGAGACCACGCGCGGAGACCGGTTGTTCATCACGTTGCTGGGCTCTGCCTTCATCAACATTGCCTGGTTGGGCCTGGAGTTGGGCGATCAGCCGTGGGCTATGGCTGTCTGCGCCGTCTACGCGGCGATCGTTTTTTGGAAAGTCTGAGTTTTAACCCGCTCCATCCAACGAGACGCGGGGAACGAGCATTTTACGAAGGTTCGAATCCAAGGGAGGACACTATGAACCGAATATTCATGACAACAACAGCGTTGACGATGGTGCTGTCCGTACCGGCATTTGCCGGGATGGACGAGGCGAAGGACTTCCTCGACAACGAAATCGGGGGCCTTTCCGTTCTCGACCGCGCGGCGCAGGAAGCCGAGATGCAGTTCTTCGTCGATGCGGCCAAGCCCTTTGAAGGCATGGAGATCAAGGTCGTTTCGGAAACCATCACCACGCACGAATACGAAAGCCAGGTGCTGGCACCTGCGTTTACCGCCATCACCGGGATCAAGGTCACCCACGACCTGATCGGCGAAGGCGACGTGGTGGAACGTCTGCAAACCCAGATGCAGTCGGGCGAAAACATCTATGATGCCTATATCAACGACAGCGACCTGATCGGCACCCACTGGCGCTATCAGCAGGCGCGCAACCTGACCGACTGGATGGCGGGCGAAGGCGCGGACGTGACGCTGCCGACACTGGACCTGGACGATTTCATCGGAACCAGCTTTACCACCGGTCCTGACGGTAAATTGTATCAGCTGCCCGACCAGCAGTTCGCGAACCTTTATTGGTTCCGCTATGACTGGTTCAACGACGAAAAGAACAAGGCCGACTTCAAGGCGCAGTTCGGCTATGACCTTGGCGTCCCGGTCAACTGGTCGGCCTATGAGGACATCGCCGAGTTCTTCAACGGTCGCGATCTAAGCCATCTCGGCCATGACGGCGATGTCTTTGGCAACATGGACTATGGCAAGAAAGACCCCTCGCTTGGCTGGCGCTATACTGACGCGTGGATGTCCATGGCTGGTATGGGCGACAAGGGTGAACCCAACGGCCTGCCGGTCGATGAATGGGGCATCCGGGTGAACGAGAACTCGCAGCCCGTGGGGTCCTGCGTGGCACGTGGCGGCGCGACCAATTCGCCCGCGGCGGTCTATGCTATCACCAAGGCCGCGGAATGGCTGGAGAAGTATTCACCGCCCGCCGCCGCTGGCATGAACTTTGCCGAGGCCGGCGCACTGCCAAGCCAGGGCACTGTGGCGCAACAAATGTTCTGGTACACCGCCTTTACCGCCTCGATGGTAGAGCCGGGGCTGCCGGTCATGAACGAGGATGGCACGCCCAAGTGGCGCATGGCCCCCTCACCACATGGCGTTTACTGGGAAGAAGGCACCAAGATCGGCTATCAGGATGCCGGTTCCTGGACGCTGATGAAATCGACTCCGGTCGACCGCGCCAAGGCCGCATGGCTCTATGCGCAGTTCGTTGTCTCCAAGACCGTGGATCTGAAGAAGGCTGACGTTGGCCTGACCTTCATCCGCGAGTCGACCATCGACAGCCAGCACTTCACCGATCGTGCGCCCAAGCTGGGTGGCCTGATCGAATTCTATCGCTCTCCGGCCCGTCTGGCATGGTCGCCCACGGGCACCAACGTGCCGGACTATCCCAAGCTGGCACAGCTGTGGTGGCAGAACATCGGGGATGCTCTGAGCGGGGACAAGACCGCGCAGGAAGCGCTCGACAGCCTCTGTGAAGAGCAGGAAAAGGTGCTGAGCCGTCTCGAACGTGCAGGCATCATGGGCGACATCGGACCCAAGCTGAACGACGAGCAGGATCCGGAATACTGGCTCAGCCAGCCGGGCTCGCCCAAGGCCAAGCTCGACAACGAGGACGAAGAGCCGGTCACCGTCGCCTATGACGAGCTGATCAAGTCCTGGAACGAATAGTACCAACCGGTCCGGCGGCCTTGTGTCGCCGGACCAACCTTTCCCGCAACGGGCAGGCGGTGCGTCGACAACCCACACGAAACGAAAATGTGGGGTGGGTTCTCAACTCACCACCTTTGCCAGCAGCATGACCCGGTCACAAAGGGCCGGAAGGAGACAGCCATGACAATCCCTCTGAAACACGCAGGCGATCTCATCGTTGAGATGATGATCGACTACGGGGTAGAGCAGGTGTTCGGCATGCCCGGTGGCCAGACCACCGCGTTGCATGACGCAATTCTGCGTCGTCCCGACCAAATCAAACACGTCCTGATGCGCGACGAGCGCAACGCTGCCTATGCCGCCGACGGCTATGCCCGTGTAACCGGCAAGGTCGGCGTTTGTGACGTCACTGTTGGCCCCGGAGCCAACCTGTTGCCTGCCGGGTTCCTCGAAGCGTTGAACGCCTCGGTGCCCATGGTCGGCATTATCGGCGACGTGCCGTTGGACTGGTTGTCGCTCAAGACAAAGGGGATCGCGTCACAGGGCTTTGACCAGGTGGCATTTTTCAAGACATGCTGCAAAGACGCCTTTCAGGTGCCGACGCTGGCCAGCCTGCCCGAGATGGTGCGCACCGCCTTCCGTATCGCCACGGCGCCACGCCCCGGACCTGTGGCGCTGGTCATTCCGCATGACATTTTCGATGCCGATTGGGATCCGGACGAACTGAAGGCCATTACCGATGACCGTACCGTGCATATTCCTTATCTGCGCTCGGTCGCGCCGCCTTCGGAAATCGAAAAGGCCGCTGCGCTGATAAAGAAGGCCAAGCGACCGGCGCTGGTCTGCGGCGGCGGGGTGCACGGCTCGGTCGCTGCCGAGGACGTAACTGCCTTTGCCGACAAGCTGGGCGGCCTGGTCGTCACGTCGCTGACCGGCAAGGGGTCGGT
Organism: Arenibacterium sp. CAU 1754; assembly: GCF_054482635.1. Lineage (NCBI taxonomy): Bacteria > Pseudomonadati > Pseudomonadota > Alphaproteobacteria > Rhodobacterales > Paracoccaceae > Arenibacterium > Arenibacterium sp. CAU 1754. The sequence continues at coordinate 760,946 of NZ_JBTLRG010000001.1, read as the reverse complement.
GCCGGAAACCCGCGACTACGCGGCGGGGGTTCTGAACCCGCTTGGCTCGAAGGCCGCCATCGACCTGATCACCGAAGCCGATCTGACAATCTGGTGCGGCTCAAAAGTCAGCCAGAACACCGGCATGAACTGGACCTTGCCGACGTCTGAACAGGCATCGATCACCATCGACATCGACCCGCTGGAGCATGGCCGTACCTTCCGCCCGACCGTTCCCTTGCTGGGCGATGTGCGCGAGACGATCCGCGCGCTGGGCGCCGTCATCGGCGACCGCTCGGGTGCCAATCCCGACTGGGCGGCGCGCATCGCCGAGGTCAAGGCCGAGAACGACGCGATCAAAGCGTCCGAAATGGCCTCGGACAAAATTCCCGTACAGCCCCCTGTCGTGATGAAGGAAATCGCCGCGCGCCTTGGTGAGGATGACGTGGTGGTTTCCGATGCGTCCTTCTCGGCAGGCTGGATCGCGGGCTATATCCCGGCAAAGAAACCCGGACGGCAGTTTCTGTACGCCCGCGGTCAGGGGGGACTGGGGTATTCGGTGCCCGGTGCCATTGGGGCGGCCACCGTGATACCCAAGGGTGCGCGCGTGGTGACCGTCGCGGGCGACGGCGGGTTTTCCTATACCGTGGGCGAGCTGGCGACCATGGCGGTCTACAATCAGCGCGTCGTGAACGTGGTGATCAATAACGGCAAGCTTGGCTGGATCAACTTCTGGCAGAAGTTCTATTTCGGTGAGACGATCTCGGTCGATCTGGAAACGCAGGGCGCTGTGCCCGGCTATGCCAAAGCGGCTTCGGCCATGGGGCTCAAGGGCATTTACGTGGACAAACCCGACCAGATTGGCGCGGCGCTGGACGAGGCCTTTGCCCATGATGGTCCCTCAGTCGTCGAGGTGCGTATCGACGAGATGGCTACACCCATCCATTCCTTCAAACGTCGTTTGGCCGAGCCCGACAACAAGGAACGGGTGCGCCCGGGCAAGGTCTACAAGCTGCGGGAGTGGAAGGTCTCGCCTGACCTGTGACCGCTTCGTTTGACCTCTTCCTGCCCACGCGCATCCGCTTTGGTCGCGGCGAGGCTTTGGTCGCGGTTCCTGAAATCCTGGGATTGGGCCGTAGGTTGGTCATCGTGCGCGGGAGGTCTCGCACCCGCGCCGAGCCGCTGCTTGATGCGTTGACCAACGCCGGGGCAGAGTGCCTTGAGGAAAGTTGCGCAAGCGAGCCTGATCTTGAAGGGCTGATTGCGGGCCTGGAACGAGCGCGTGCCTTTGCCCCGGATGCGGTGCTCGCCATTGGCGGCGGCGCCCCGCTTGACTTTGGCAAGGCGCTGGCCGCGCTGTTGCCCGCGCCCGATCCTGATCCGCTGGAACACCTTGAGGTCGTGGGCCGGGGCAAGCCCCTGGTGGCCATGCCGTTGCCGTTCGTCGCGGTGCCGACGACCGCCGGGGCAGGGTCCGAGGCGACGCGCAATGCGGTCATCGCCGTGCCGGAGCATCGCCGAAAGGTTTCGCTGCGGGATCCGCGCATGCTGGCCCGACTGGCGATCATCGACCCGTCTCTGACCGACGGGACGCCGCGGGATGTCACGCTGGCCTCTGGCCTTGATGCTGTTACGCAGGTGATCGAACCCTACCTGTCGAACCGCGCCAATCCGGTCACGGATGCGTTGTGCCGCGATGCCATTCCGCGTGGGTTCGCGGCGCTTGCGCGGCTGGTGCGGGCCGAGGATGCGGACGCGCGGGACGATCTTGCGCTTGTGGCCTTCAACAGCGGATTGGCCTTGGCAAATGCCGGGTTGGGCGCGGTGCATGGCATCGCCGGGGTCCTTGGCGGAGAAACCGGAGCGGCCCATGGGCTGATCTGCGGTCTGCTCTTGCCCCCTGTCTTGCGTGCAAGCCGCGATGCCGCACCCGCCGGGTCGCAGTTGGACGTGCGTCTGTCAGAGATCGACAGCTGGTGTAGCGCTGCGCTGGGCACAGGCATCGACGGGCTGGCCGACTGGGCGCGACGCAGTGGTCTGCCATCTGCGCCCCTGCAACTTTCTCGGGAACGGGCGCTGGACATCGCCCGGAAATCCCAGGGCTCGTCTTCTATGAAGCCGAGTTCGATCGCCTTTTCGGCGGAAGACCTTTTGCGGATGCTGAAGCAAGCGGGATGGGTGGAGGACGGATAGCTTGCAGACCCCGGCCCGAGGGAGGTGGACCGGGGCTTTTTTGAAACTCGTATGACCCTCCCAACGCGTAAGCACCTTTCAAGGAGGAAGATATGCTGGACTCGACACTGCAAAGCGAAACTCAGGCGTTTCTGAATGATTTTGGAAAGGCCCTTGAATCCGGTGACATCGAAAAGGTCGCCGACATGTTTGAGGCGGATTGTTACTGGCGGGATCTTGTGAGTTTCACATGGAATCTCAAGACGATGGAGGGCAGGGACCAAGTTGCCGACATGCTGCGGCACCAGTTGCCCCTGATCAAACCCACGGGGTGGGCGCTGGATGAGACCGAAGTCCCGACCGAGGAGGACGGTGTCGTCACCGCCTGGATCAACTTCGAAGCGGATCTGGCGCGCGGCTACGGTCTGGTCCGGCTCAGAGACGGCAAGATCTGGACCTTGCTGACCACCATGGTCGAACTCAAGGGGTACGAGGAGCCCAAGGGCACGGCACGTCCGTCGGGGGCCAAACACGGTGCAGGCAAGAACCGCACCACCTGGAAAGAAGAGCGCGAGTCAGAGGAAGCCAATCTTGGCTATTCCGTCCAGCCCTACTGCGTGATCATCGGGGGCGGTCAGGGCGGAATTGGCCTTGGCGCGCGTTTGCGGCAACTGGGCGTGCCGACGATCATCGTGGAAAAGAATGACCGGCCTGGCGACAGTTGGCGCAACCGCTACAAGTCGCTCTGTTTGCATGACCCGGTCTGGTACGACCATCTGCCCTACATCAAGTTCCCCGAGAACTGGCCGGTCTTCAGCCCCAAGGACAAGATCGGCGACTGGCTTGAGATGTACACAAAGGTCATGGAGCTGAACTACTGGAGCCGGACAACCGCCAAATCCGCTCAGTATGACGAGGCGACCGGGGAATGGACCGTGGTGGTGGACCGCGACGGTGAAGAGGTCGTCCTGAAGCCCAAGCAGCTTGTCATGGCGACGGGCATGTCGGGCAAACCGCGCATGCCCGAGTTTCCGGGCATGGACAAGTTCAAGGGCGATCAGCATCACAGCTCGCAGCATCCCGGACCGGATGCCTACAAGGGCAAGAAAGCGGTTGTTGTCGGCTCAAACAACTCTGCCCATGACATCTGCGCCGCGCTTTGGGAAAACGATGTCGATGTGACCATGGTGCAGCGCTCGTCCACGCATATCGTGCGGTCGGACACTCTGATGGAGGTGGGCCTTGGCGCGCTTTATTCCGAAGAGGCCGTGGCAGCGGGCGTGACTACGGAAAAGGCGGACCTGATCTTTGCCTCGCTGCCCTATGGCATCCTGCACGAATTCCAGATCCCGGCCTATGCCGAGATGAAAGAGCGTGACAAGGGCTTCTATGAAGGTCTTGAAAAGGCAGGGTTCTGGCTGGACTGGGGCGATGACGACTCGGGCCTGTTCATGAAATACCTGCGGCGCGGGTCAGGGTATTACATCGACATCGGTGCCAGCCAGCTGATCATCGACGGCAAGATCAAGCTTGAGCGCGGGCAAGTCGAGGAAGTCGACGAAACCGGGGTCATTCTGGACAACGGCAAGCATCTTGATGCGGACCTGATCGTTTATGCGACGGGCTATGGGTCCATGAACGGATGGCTCGCGGATCTCATGGGCCCCGAGATGGCAGACAAGGTGGGCAAGGTCTGGGGCCTTGGTTCGGACACGACCAAGGATCCGGGGCCTTGGGAGGGCGAGCAACGCAACATGTGGAAACCTACGCAGCAAGAGGCGCTTTGGATGCATGGTGGCAACCTGCACCAGTCCCGGCACTATTCGCAGTTTCTCTCGCTGCAGATCAAGGCCCGCATGGAAGGGCTGCCGGTGCAGGTCTATGGTCTGCAAGAGGTTCATCACCTGTCCTGACGATGGCGTCGGCCCGCATTAGCGGGCCGATCCCTTGCCGCGCGCAAGCCTGTTTGCCGGACCGGGATCCAAGCCGGCGTCCGGGCCCGTGGTGCGCGTCAGGCTCCAGAGGCGTCGGCGCTGCACAATGGCACAACTTCGTGGAATTTGCCGCTGGCGGTGAATGCGGGAAGCGCTTTGCTTTCCCGTACTGCAACGTCCTCCACGCCATTATCGCGAAACACCTGTTTCACCGCACCGATGACCTCTTGAAAAACATCCCCCGCCGCCGCGTCGGCCAGCTGTATGCGCACTTCGAAATCCTTCTCGTCGGTCTGAACCAGCTGGATACGCCGGGCGCGTTCGTGCTCAAGGTCAAACACCAGCGGCGACAGCGTCACGTCGCCCACGCGGATGAGCGTCGCCTGGCGTCCCTCCACCTCGAAACTGCGAAACGGCGACCCACAGGGGCAGGGGGCCGTATGGAACCGAACACAGTCGCCCAGATCATATCGGATGAAGGGCTGAACCTCGTTGGCGAGCACCGTCAGCAGCACGGTCTCGGACAAGGTACCATCGGGAACGGGCCGCATCGCCGCATCGACCGCCTCAAGGATGACCCAATCTTCGTTCACGTGCTTGCGCCCATGGCTGCACTCGAACGACAGCGCCAGGCATTCGGTGCTGCCATAGGGGTCGGAAATGCCGTATTTCAGCGAGGGAAAGGCCAGCGCGACCCGCGCGCGCAGATCGTCCGTCAGCGTCTCGCCACCCGTGGTGAAAAGCGCAGGCGCGATCCGCAGCTGCCCGGCCTCCTTTTCGCGCACGAGGATGGCCAGCATGCTGGGGTAGGTCACGATCCAGGCGACATTCGGGATTGCATTCAGTTTTTCAACGAGCCGATCGATCGGCTGTTCGGCCTCGATGAAGGTCAGGCCCAACCCCCGCGCCAGGGCCGGATACAGCCGTTGCACCAGCTTGTTGAACCCGTTTCCGGCGAAGTGGCCGTTGCCACCGGTGATCGTCACCCTCGGCCCGAGCTTGCGAACCTCGCGGATGAGCGTCCAATGGTACCGCTCAAAGCGCGCCAGCATGATGCCATAGGCATATTCCACGAAGGATGAGGACAGGACGATAACCGCGGGTTCGCCCGATGTTCCGGAGGTCTGGAAAACGGCAACTTCGTCGATCGGGACGCCAACCTTGTCGATATTCCGCAGATGTTCGCGGGCCCTTTCGAGGGGAAGGGAACGTATCGTCAGCCAGTCGTCGAACTCCGCCATGAGATCGGGTTTGCGGGTCACCGGCAGATCGCTCAGTGCGACCTCGTTCGAGGGTGGAAGATCTGCGTAGAGCCGATGAAACAAAGGGGACTCGCGCCGCGCCTTTTCCACGAGACGCCGCAGGTTGCGGAGCTGCTTGGCCTCGATGCGTTTCCGTCCGCCCCAGGCCGTCCAGAGCCCGCCGACGAAGTAGCCCAATGCCCTGGGAAGGCTGAAATGCATATCTGCTGGCACTGCCTGTTCCTTGTGTCCGACGGCGAAAACCGCGTTGTCTGGAGCCTACACCAAAGCGTTCCGCGTTCATTGACCTCCGTCAATGCGCGCTAGGGGCGGCCCCGGCTGGCCTGATGCCGGTGAACAACCAATTCCGGCTTGACGCAGGGTAAATTTGGACACAGTGTCCAACAATAGGACACTAATTGAGTCAACCTGGGGGTATTGGTGACAGCGGTGCGCGGCATTTTCCGCGTATGGAGCAGGCTGTCGCGATCTTCGCCCCTGTAAGCTGACCGGTCCGTTTATGTTTCTGGGAGGAGACCATGAAGACACTTAAATCCAAAATTGGTGGTTCGCTTGCGGCGATGGCATTGGCGACCGGATTGTCCGGACCGGCGGCCGCGCAAGACGACACCTTTAAAATCGGCGTGATTACATTCCTGTCCGGCCAGGCGGCAGAAAGCTTTGGTGTGCCCGCCTGGAACGGCGGCAAGCTGTTGGTCGATATGCTGAACGAGGGCGGCAAACTGCCCGCGCCTTACGACCAGAAAGGCTTTGGCGGCATGAACATCGAGGTTGTCGTCGTGGACGAAGCCGGCGGTGCCACCAAGCAGGTTCAGGAGTTCCGCAACCTCGTGCAGCGTGAAGAAGTGGACGCTGTCGTGGGCTATGTGTCCTCGGGCGATTGCCTGGCTATTCCGCCCGTCGCGGATGAGCTGAAAGCCTTCACGATCCTCTATGATTGCGGCACGCCGCGGGTTTTTGAGGATGGCAGCTATGAATATGTGTTCCGCACGGCTGCCCACGCCACGATGGATAACGTCAGCCTTGCCCGTTACCTGAAATCGCGCAACTTCGATGTGCCAAGCTTTGCCGGCCTGAACCAGGACTACGCCTGGGGTCAGGACAGCTGGGCTGACTTTACCGGCGCAATGAAGCAGATCTATCCGGATGCCGAGGTGAAAACGGCGCTATTCCCGAAATTCGGCGCGGGTCAGTACGGCACCGAGATTTCGGCGCTTCTGCGTGAAAAGCCTGCATTGGTGCATTCCTCGAACTGGGGCGGAGACCTGCAAGGCTTCCTCATCCAGGCAACGGCGCGCGGACTGCACAAGCGGGCCCAGCTTGCGCTCGCGGCGGGTGACCACGTGATCCCGCAGCTTCAGAACAAGATGCCCGATGGCATTTTCCTCGGTGCGCGCGGCGTGAACGGTCTGGCCGCCCATGCACGCGGCGGCGAGTTGAAGGAACTGACCGACACGATGTGGGACGCCTATGAGGCCGAATACGATACCTTCCCGGTTCAGGCGCCCTTCCGGATGTGGCAGGCGCTTTTCGGTCTGAAAACCGGCATTGAAAAGGCGATGGCCGAGAATGGCGGCAACAAGCCGACCAGCGAAGAGCTGGCCGCCGCCATGAAAGGGCTGTCCTGGGATGCCCCGTCGGGCCGCATCGAAATGGCGCTTGCCGGCGGTCATCAAGCGATCCAGCCCAACGCCATCGGTACGACGAAGTGGAACGCCGACGCGGGCAAGATGGAGCTGGTGGACGTGGAATACTACGACGCCCGCTGCGTGAACCCGCCGGATGGCATGAAGTCCCAAGAGTGGATCGCACAGGGTTTCCCTGGCGCGCAGTGCGACTGAGCCACTGAAACTGAAACCGCCCGCCGCAGCCCCGCGGCGGGCCGTCATTTCATGAAAAACGCACGGACACCCGACCCATGGATCTTGCGGCAACCATCCTTGTCGATGGACTGATTTACGCTGGCTGGCTGTTTATCGTCTCCGTCGGCCTGACGCTCGTCTTCGGCGTGCTGAATATTCTCAACATTGCGCATGGCAGCCTCTATGCGATCGGCGCCTATGCATCCGCCTCACTCGTCGGGGCCTATTTCGCCTCTGGGGGCGAGGTGTTTCCCTACGGCAGCTATGCGGCCCTGATCCTTGCCGCTGTGCTGGTTGCCCTCGTCCTCGGCCCCCTGCTGGAGCGGGGTCTCCTGCGGTTCTTCTACGGCCGCGACGAGGTGCTGAACGTTCTGGTGACTTATGCGGTCTTTCTGATCCTTGAGGACGTGATGAAGCTGATCTGGGGCGTGAACCCCTATTTCGTATATGAGCCCTATACGCTCTTGGGCGATGTCGAGATCGGGCCGCTGTTCTACGTCGGCTATGACTTCGCGGTGATCGCCGCGGCCATTATCGTGGGTCTGGCGGTGTGGTTGACGCTCAATCGCACGCAGATCGGCAAGGTCGTCCTCGCAGTGATCCACGACTCCGAGATGAGCCAGACCATGGGTGTGAACGTTCAGCGCATCTATCTTGGGGCCTTCACGGCAGGCGCGTTTCTGGCGGCTCTGGGGGGCGCGCTGACCGCGCCGATGATTTCGGTGACACCCGGTCTGGGGGTCAACGTTATCATCGTGGCCTTTGCGGTTGTCATCATCGGAGGCCTGGGCTCCGTGCCTGGCGCCGCCATCGGCGCGTTGATGGTGGGTATCAGCCGGGCGGCATCCGTGCACCTGCTGCCCGAGGCCGAGCTGTTCATCATCTACTTCGTGATGGCCATCGTCCTGCTGTTCCGGCCCGAGGGGCTGTTCGCTAAAACCCAGGCGAGGAAAATCTGATGCAGTCCAATCTTATCATCAGCGCCATCGTCGCCCTTGCCGTTCTGGCCGCAGGTTCGGTGGTCTTGCCCGACTGGGCAATGTTCCTTTGCGCCATGGCCCTGGCCAAAGGGCTGGTTTGCCTCGGTATCGTCGGGATGATGCGGGGCGGCGTGGTTTCATTCGGACAGGGGCTTTATTATTGCCTTGGTGCCTACACGGCGACCCTTGTCGCCAACAATTTCGGGGTGTCCGATATCTTCCTGCTGACCTTGCTCAGCGCCGCGATCTGCCTGCTGGTCGGGATCGCTTTCGGGCCGTTATTGTCCAATTACCGAGGTATTTTTTTCGCGATGCTGTCACTGGCCCTGTCGATGGTGCTATACGGTTCACTTTCCAAGATGAGCTTTATCGGGGGGACCGACGGGCTGAATATCGCGGCACCGACGTTCCTGGGCTGGGCCCCGGAAGGCCGCCCGTTGCAAACAGCGCTTTACCTCTACGTGGTGGTCATCGTGGTCATCGCCGGTACGTTGATGCGCGTTTATTTTGACAGTGAGCGCGGATTGCTCACGCTTGCGACCCGGGACAATGAACTCAGGGTAGAATATCTTGGGGCGTCGGTGCGAAACATCATGACGTACAACTATGTCTTTGGCGCCGTCCTTGGCGGCGTTGGCGGCACCATTGCGGCGCTCGCGCTGGGCCATGTGGACCCGGAACTCGCCTTCTGGACCACGTCGGGCGAATTCGTCTTTGTCGCCATTCTCGCGGGATACCTCTCCGTGCCAGCGGTCTTTGTCGCGGCGATCATTCTTGAACTCGTCCGGTCGTTCTCCAACCTCTACTTTCCCAACACATGGCAACTGGCGCTCGGGATATTCCTGCTTGCGGTGATCGTCGTGCTGCCCAACGGATTGGGATCCCTTGTCAGCCGTCCGAAAGGAAACAAGGCATGAGCAACGTTGTTCTCGAGGTTCGTGACGTCCAGAAGTCTTTTGGGGCGGTCACTGCTGCCAAAGATATCTCGGTAACGGTGCCCGAAGGCGCGGTCTATTCGCTGATCGGGACCAATGGGGCGGGCAAGACCACTTTCGTCAACATGGTGACGGGCTATATCAGGCCCGACGCAGGCACCATCAACTTTGGTGGCCGAAATATCATCGGCATGGCCCCGCGGCAGATCACCCGCATGGGCATCCATCGCTCTTTTCAGATCGCGCAGCTGTGCAACGAACTGACCGTAGAGGAAAACATGCTGGTGGCCGACGCCATCCACGGTCCCAAGGGGCCATCGTTTCTGCGGCAGGCGCACGACCGGGACGCGCGCGAACGGGCCATCGCGACGCTGGAACGCTTCAATATCGCTGAGCATCGTGACCGGTTGATCCCGGAACTGTCGGGCGGTGTCAAGAAGCTGCTCGATATTGCCATGGCCATGGCGGGGGACACGCAGCTCATGCTGCTGGATGAGCCAACCTCCGGGGTCGCGGCGGACGAGAAATTTCCGATCATGGATCTGGTGATGGAGGCGCTCCGATCGGCTGGCGTGACCGTCATTTTCGTCGAGCACGACATGGACATCGTGACACGTTACTCCGAACGCGTGCTGGCGTTCTATGACGGACGGATCATCGCGGACGATGCACCGGACGAAGTCTTGTCAGATCCTGAAGTGCAACGCTATGTGACGGGGGCGCCCGCATGACCTTGAAGCTTGAAAACGTAGAAGTAAGCATCCAGGCCGCGCCGATCCTGCGTGGTGTCAGTCTGGAGGTTGGTACCGGCGAACGCATGGGGCTTGTCGGGCGAAACGGGGCAGGCAAGACCACGGTCATGCGCACTATCACGGGGCTGGCCAACCTGGCAGCGGGCAGGGTGCTGTGGAATGGTGAGGACATCTCGAACATGCCGCCACGCCAACGTGCGCAACTGGGGTTTGGCTATATGCCGGAAGACCGTCGTTTGGTGCCTGATCTCACTGTTGAGGAGAACATGCTTTTGCCCGCGTGGGTGAACAAGGAGATCGACGGTCAGAAAGGTCTGGCGTTTGTCTATAATCTGATGCCCGAATTGACCGAGATGGCGCCGCGCAAGGCGCTGCTTCTTTCCGGTGGGCAGCAGAAGATGGTGGCGCTCGGTCGGGCGTTGATCGCCGGTCGAAAACTACTGCTCCTTGATGAGCCTTTCGAGGGTGTCGCCCCCGCTTTGGCCAAGCGCATTTCGGAAGTCATCACGTCCTTGAAAGGGGAGGGGCTCTCCGTCCTCATAGCACAGTCGGAACTCAGCCATTCGCTCCAGCTTCTTCAACGGGAGAGCGTCATTGAGCGCGGTGAGATCATCAAGGTGAATGTCATCGATCAAACACTGGCAGAGACGTCATAAGGATGCCTATAGCCGCACCTATCCCAATCAGTCATCGGTATTCGCGTCATCGCGCGCAGTGATAGGTCACTCATGCCACTCAAACCGAAAACATTGCGTGTCAAACATGCCTACGAACAGGTATCCAGCGAAATCGAAGCGCAGATTCTCAGCGGCTCGATCAAGCCGGGCGACCGGCTTCCTGGAGAGGTCGAGATGGCAAGCATGTTCAACGTCAACCGCTCCACCGTCCGCGAGGGGATACGTCGGCTGGAGAGCGAAGGCTTCGTGCGCCGGGTTTCGCCGCGCAAAATGGTGGTCAGCATCCCGCATATGGCAGAGCTTTCCTCCCGGCAGACCCGGGCGCTCAGCATGCTGGATGTCACCTTCGACGAATTATGGAGTGTCGCGATTGCGACTGAACCGCTTGCCGCGGAACTGGCCGCACGCCATGCGGATGCAGATGACATCGCCGAACTGGACAGGATACAGCGCGATCTCATGGCCGCTGAGGGGCAGGGGGATGCCTCTGTCGAGATCGATACGGCCTTTCACTCGCGTGTCGCTGCGGCCAGCAAGAACCGGGTGCTGCAGCTTGCACGTGAGCCCATCGGTTTCCTCCTTTACAGCGGAATCGACGCGCTGATCCCCAAACTTCCGCAGGCGATGTCACGTCAGGTGGTTGCGCATCATCACGTTATCGAGGCGATCCGCGCCAGGGATGCCGAAACAGCGCGCGATTGGATGACGCGGCACATCGACGACTTCAAGAGAGGTTATATTCTCGCAGGCCTGCCGCTGGACAAACCCATCGCGGGTGCGGCCGGTCGGCTGGTCGAACAAAGCCAGGTGCAATGAGATTTGTTCAAACCTGCGCAAAAGGTAAAGGATTTCGGGCTGGATCGAAACGAAGGGGACCTGCTGTATGACTACGCAAATGCGATTGCGCCGTGAGCTCCACTATGGTGACCGGGTGGTCGATTGCTACGCGGAACGTCCGCGCAATGTGCACGGGCTCCTGCAAGAGGCAGTAACACACCATCCAGATAATGAAGCTCTGATCTGCGACGACACTCGGATGACTTATGCACAGTTTGACGAGGAGGTCGGGCGGGTTGCCGCAGGTCTGGCCGCGCAGGGCGTGGCACAGGGCGACAGGGTGGCGATGCTGCTTGGGAACGGCGTGCCGTTCGTTGTGTTGACATTTGCCGCCGCCCGTTTGGGCGCGGTCACCGTCCCGCTGAGCATCCGAGACCAGATGCCCGGCATTCGGCACGCGCTTTTGAACTCGGACGCCATCGCATTGGTGGTGGAAGCTGAATTCGCCGATTTGGTGCCACGACCGGACGAAACCCCAAATCTCAAGCGGCGTATTTCAGTCGGGCAGGCCGAGGGCTTTGCCGATTACGAAGACCTGCGTCGGTCTGACCCGCTGACAAAACCCGTCGATGTCTCAGAAGACGAGGTCGCGACCATTCTCTATACCTCAGGCACAACCGGCGTACCCAAGGGCGCGATGCTGACGGGCCTAGGGATCGTTCACTCTGCGACGAATTTCGTTACCACGATGCAGTTGGGTCCAAGCGACAAAACCATTGTCGTGGTGCCGATGAACCACGTGACTGGGCTTGTCGCGGGAATTCACACTCTGGTGCGTGCCGGGGGCACCATTACGGTGATGCGCGAGTTCAAGGCCGCCAAGTTTCTCGACTGTGCGGAACGAGAGGGGATGACCTGTTCCCTTATGGTGCCTGCGATGTACAACCTTTGCCTGCATCAGGCCGATCTGAGCGACTATGATCTGTCGGCATGGCGGGTCGGCGGATACGGCGGTGCGCCCATGCCCGCCGCGACGATCGAACGGCTAGCCAGTGCATTGCCGGGTCTGGGACTGATGAACGCCTATGGGGCGACGGAACTGACCTCGCCGGCGACGGTGATGCCTGCGGATCAGACGGCGGCGCGGCGGCTTTCGGTCGGACGCCCCGTGCCCGGGGCCGAGATCTGTGTCATGGACGAGGACGGGCGCGAGGCGCCTGCAGGCGAGGATGGAGAGCTCTGGATCAGGGGCGCAATGGTGGTGCCGGGGTACTGGCGCAACCCCGAGGCGGACGCACGCGAATTTGTATCCGGGTTCTGGAAATCCGGGGATATCGGGGCGGTGGACGCGGAAGGTTTCGTCTATGTGCATGACCGGAAAAAGGACATGGTCAACCGCGGCGGACACAAGATTTTCACCGCGCAGGTGGAAAGCGTGCTGACCGCATGCCCCGGCGTGATCGAGGCCGCCGTGGTCGCCAAGCCCTGTCCCATTCTGGGCGAGCGTGTGCATGCCGTTCTGTCGGTTAAGCCGGGACAGGCCGACGAGGCGGCAGTGGCCGCGGCATGCGCGGCTCAACTGGCCGACTACCAATGCCCGGAAAGCTACACCCTGCTTGAGACGTCTTTGCCCCGCAACGCCAACGGCAAGATCCTCAAACGTCAGATCAAGGAAGACCTGGGCTTTGCGGACCCGTGATCGTGCGTCTTGTCAGTGAAGCCAGAAACCTGAAACCAACCGGCCGGACGTATCGCTCGGCGCAAAAGAACGGGATTGATCCGAATGAGTAAACTGCTGCAACGAGAGGGGGTATCGGCCCGGGCGCTCGAAATTTCCGACAAGGTCGAACGCTTCGTCCGCGAGACTGTCGTTCCCTTTGAGCGCGATCCGCGCCTTGGCGGCCATGGCCCGTCAGAGGACTTGGCGGACGAGATGAAGGCTCTGGCGCGCGAGGCGGGGGTCATGACCCCGCACATCCTCGACGATGGCGGGCATCTGACACAGCGCGAAACCGCCGCCGTTCTGATGCGTTCGGGCCTTTCGCCGCTGGGGCCCTTGGCCTGCCACACCTGCGCCCCGGACGAAGGCAACATGTACCTTTTGGGCAAGGTCGCCTCGCCGGAGTTGAAAGAGCGATTTCTGACCAGAATGGTAGATGGGAGCATGCGCACCGCCTTTTTCATGACCGAGCCCGCCGAGGACGGCGGCGCGGGCTCCGATCCTTCAATGATGTTGACCACTTGCCAAATGGACGGCAATCACTGGGTGGTGAACGGTCGCAAGACCTATATCACCGGCGCGGATGGCGCGGGGATGGGGATCATCATGGCCAAATCCGATGATGGTGCCTGCATGTTCCTTGTCGATCTGCCCGACCCCGCGATCCGGATCGATCGGGTGATGGATACCATCGACAGCTCCATGCCCGGCGGTCATGCCGTGATCACCATCGACAACCTGCGCATTCCCGCCACCCAGATGCTGGGCGAGTCCGGCGAGGGGTTCAAATACGCGCAGGTCCGCCTTGCGCCGGCGCGGCTGAGCCATTGCATGCGCTGGCTGGGGGCCTGCGTCCGCGCCCATGAGATCGCGACAGATTACGCCAACCGGCGCATGGCCTTTGGCAAGCAGCTGATCGACCACGAAGGCGTGGGTTTCATGCTGGCTGAGAACCTCATGGACCTCAAACAGGCCGAACTGATGATCTACTGGTGTGCGGATGTTCTTGACAGCGGCGCGCAGGGCGGGCCGGAAAGCTCGATGGCCAAGGTCGCGGTGTCCGAGGCGCTGATGCGCGTGGCGGACCGCTGTGTGCAGTGCATGGGCGGGCAGGGCGTCACGGCCGACACCATCGTCGAACAGGTATTCCGCGAAATCCGCGCGTTCAGGATCTACGACGGCCCGACCGAGGTTCACAAATGGAGCCTTGCCAAGAAGATCAAGCGGGACTGGAAATCAGAGCACGCGGGATGACATCCTCTGCCGTCAGCGCTGCAGCCAATACCGGAACCACGCCCGTGCGCGAGGGTTTCGGCTTTGACGTGGCGGCTCTGACAAAGTGGATGGAGACACATGTCGCAGGGTTCAAGGGGCCCTTGTCCGTGCGCCAGTTCAAGGGTGGGCAGTCAAACCCCACCTACCAACTCGCGACGCCGGGAAAGACCTACGTGTTGCGCCGCAAGCCGACAGGCGCGTTGGCCAAGGGCGCGCACGCCGTCGACCGCGAGGCCCGCGTACTAACCGCTCTTTCCCGCGTCGATTTCCCGGTCGCCAAGGTGCATGGGCTCTGTACCGACGAAAGCGTCATCGGCAGCTGGTTCTACGTCATGGACATGGTGGAGGGACGTATTTTCTGGAACGCGACCTTTCCGGAGGTACCTGCCGAAGAGCGGCCCGCGTATTTCTCGGCGATGAACCAGACACTGGCACGGCTCCACCAGATCGACCCCGAATCTGTCGGGCTGGGCGATTACGGCCGTGCGGGCAATTACTTTGAGCGGCAGATCAGCCGGTGGAGCCGTTCCTATCTGGCGGATACCGATGCCGGGCGCGATCCTGGCATGGACAAGCTGGTCGACTGGCTTCCCTCGGCGATCCCCGAAACCACGCAAACCCGGATCGTCCACGGTGACTATCGCTGTGACAACCTGATCTTTCATCCCTTCGAGCCGCGCGTGATTGCGGTTATGGACTGGGAGCTTTCGACGCTGGGGTGCCCGCTTGCGGATTTCACCTATCACGCGATGATGTACCGGATGCCGCCCGAGATCGTCGCCGGGCTCGGGAACGTAGATCCTGCCCGCCTGAACATCCCGACCGAGGTCGACTACGTTGCGCAGTACTGCGCTGCGACGGGCCGCAGGTCGATTCCGGATTACCCTTTCTACGTCGCGTTCAATTTCTTTCGGCTGGCGGCCATCTTTCACGGGATCAAGGGCCGTGTGATCCGTGGTCAGGCGGCCTCGGCCCATTCGATGGCCCGGGTGCAGCACTTCCCAAAACTGGTCAGACTGGCGGTGGACGCCGCGGAGGAATGCTTATGACCGAACCCGTTCTTCTTGATGTCACCGACTGTTCGGCACGAATGGCTGGACCTCTACATATTTGAAAGCATCGAGGAGGTGCAGCAGAGTGCCACCCAGTGGTTCTGGGCTTACAACAACGAGCGCCCCAACATGGGTAACGGCGGGATAACCCCCGCCCAGAAACTGAGATTGGCCGCGCAAATTCTGCGACCAAGCCCCCGCAAATATGGGGGATTACTCCGCCTGTCCGTGGCCTCGATGATGGATTTGGCGGCTATATTTATTTCAACTAGCTAAAATGCCGCTGTGTGCAGCATATGTGCATCCCGGGATCGCATCGCGTCGCGCTTTGGCGAACGTTTCGCCGTTGCAAGGGGCAAGCATCAAGTGGCTTGTTATCACCATAGACTCTGAACCAGGCACACAGACACGTTCCTTACGGACTGTCTGTCGCCTCGCGCGTTTGAAGCCATCTCACAACGGAAGCACGCTTGGCATCCATGTGATGAAGCAGGGTTGATGCCAATTTTGGGCCATCCTTCGCTACGAGATACTCCAATATCTTTTCATGCTCTTGCACCGCATCATACCATCGCCCTTCCGTCATGTTCGCCAGATAGCGTGCCCGTTGCATGCGTAACGACAGCGCCTGACAGGAGGTGGTCAAAGTCTTGTTTCTGGCAGCAAGCAGAATGGCGCGATGGATCTTCTGATTGATGCTGAAATAGGTATTCAGGTCCCGGTTCCGGTAACTTTGCATCATTTGGTCGTGCAGGGCACGCACCTCTTCGATTTCGGTGTCGGTGATGTGCTTGCAGGCCAGTTCGCCAGACAAAGCTTCCAGCGCGCCAAGGACGGGAAAAACCTCTTCAACTTCCTGTTTCGTGACCTGAGTGACCCACGCCCCGCGGTTAGGTTCAAGCCGGACCAATCCATCTGAGGCGAGAACCTTCAGGGCCTCTCTGAGCGGGGTCCGGGAGACGCCAAACTTATCACACAAGAGTTTTTCAGGTACTTTGCTGCCCGGTTCCAGTTCCGCATTGATAATCAGTGTCTGAAGACGGTCCACCAACTCGTGATGCAACGACTTACGCGTGATTGTTTGGTCTTGTGTCGCTCGCATCATTGGGGGCTTTACCTCACCTTTGCAGGGCCAGTTCAAGAAGGCGCGCAACGTGGATTGGTTTGCGCGCGGTCGTATCGGCCACTTGGTGGCGACAGGATGTTCCATCTGCAACGATCAATGTATCTTCTGCCGCTTTCCTGACCGCGGGTGCCAGATCCAGCTCCGCCATTTTGCGCGAAACTTCGTGGGTCTCCACGCCGTATCCAAATGCGCCAGCCATGCCACAGCAGCTTGTCTCGACCACTTCGACCTCAGTATCAGGCAGCCGAGAAAGTGTTTTCTCGATGCTGGACATCACACCCATCGCCTTTTGATGGCAGTGGCCATGCAACAGGACCTTGGGGGCCGGGGAGGTCAGTGGAAGCTCGAAATCCGGGTTGTCCTCCTGATCGGCGATGTATTCCTCCAACATACGCGCATGCTGGGCGAGTAGCTCTGTGTCCTTGCCGGGCAGCAGCGCGGGGATTTCATCGCGCAGGGTCAGCAGGCAGCTGGGTTCCAGTCCGATAATCGGGACTCCTTTTTGCGCATAGGGCAGCAGGGCATCGACCAGCCGCTGCGCCTCTTGCTTTGCCTCATCCACCAGACCTGCAGACAGGAACGTGCGGCCGCAGCACAATGGCCGCTCGCCTTTGGGCGCTGCAGCCAGGTGAATAGGGACATTTGCCGCCTCAAGAACCTTGACGGTCGCGCGCAGGTTTTCCGGCTCAAAGTACCGATTGAAACTGTCAGCGAACAGGACCGCCTTGGGAGAGGCCGCTTGCACGACTTCCGCGTCCTTGAAGGGTCGTGCGCTCCATCGTGGCAGGTCCCGTGTCGCTGTGAATCCGGTGACCTTCTCGGTCAGTTTGGCAAGACCCGGCAGGCTGTTGCGCAGGTTTGCCACGAAAGACAGTCGCGAAGCCCAGGGGGCATAGCGCGGCAAATAGGCGACCAGCCGGTCGTGCAGGCTGATCCCCTTCTTCCTGGCCCGTGCGGATTGCACCTCGATTTTCATCCGGGCCATGTCAACTCCGGTGGGGCATTCACGCTTGCAGCCTTTGCAGGAGACACAGAGTTTCATCGTGTCGGCCATCTGATCCGATGTCAGCGCATCTGGCCCCAATTGTCCCGATATGGCCAACCGCAAGGTATTTGCGCGTCCGCGGGTCAGATCCTGTTCCTTTCGGGTCACCCGGAACGACGGACACATCACACCGCCCTTGAGTTTGCGACATGCGCCGTTGTTGTTGCACATCTCGACGGCGCCCTGAAACCCACCTCCGTTGCCTGGCCATTCAGACCAGTCGAGGCCTGTCTGGAAATCCGGCACGCGATAGGCAGGGCCATAGCGAAACAGGCTGCGGTCGTCCATTTTGGGGGCGTCGACGATCTTGCCGGGGTTGAAAAGTCCTTTGGGGTCAAAGCGCTTTTTCACCTCGCCAAAGCTGGCAACCATGCGCGCGCCAAACATCTTTTCGTGGAATTCTGACCGAACCAGTCCATCGCCATGCTCGCCCGAGTGCGAACCCTTATATTTTGCAACGAGATCAAAGCATTCCTCGGCAATCGCGCGCATCTTCTTGACGTCCTGATCAAGCTTGAGGTTCAGAACAGGACGCACGTGAAGACATCCGACCGACGCATGCGCATACCATGTGCCGCGCGTGCCATGTTTCTCGAAAATATCCGTAAGGCCGGCGGTGTATGCGGCGAGGTCGGGCAATTCGACGGCACAGTCTTCTACAAAGGACACGGGTTTGCCTTCGGACTTCATCGACATCATGATGTTCAGGCCGGAACTGCGCAGATCAGCGATGCGCGCTTGCATCTTGGGGTCGGGCACAGCGGTCACGCCGCCCCAGCCCTTGCCGCTGCCGGACCATGAAAACCCAAGATCGCCCATCATTTCTTCAAGCTGCTTGAGCTTCTGAACATGCAGGCTCTGGTCCTCTTCGGCGAACTCGACCAGAAGGAGGGCGTCGGGCTTGCCTGTCACGAATTCTTCGATGGTCTCGCGGAACATCGGGATGTCGCGGGCCAGTGCGATCATCGTGGCATCGACCAATTCAACACCCTGAGGGTTCAGCGTAACCAGATGCTGGGCGGCATCCATCGCTTGATGGAAGGTAGGGAAGTGACAGACACCCAGAACTTTCTCGGAGAGGATCGGCCAGAGTTTCAGCTCAATCGCTGTGGAATAGGCCAGCGTCCCTTCTGAGCCTACAAGAAGATGGGCAAGGTTGTTGTTCGTATTCTTGGGCACCAAAGCGT
Source organism: Arenibacterium sp. CAU 1754 (assembly GCF_054482635.1). Taxonomy (NCBI): domain Bacteria; kingdom Pseudomonadati; phylum Pseudomonadota; class Alphaproteobacteria; order Rhodobacterales; family Paracoccaceae; genus Arenibacterium; species Arenibacterium sp. CAU 1754. The sequence continues at coordinate 742,211 of NZ_JBTLRG010000001.1, read as the reverse complement.
CAATATTGTACCCGCCCACGCGGCGCATGACTTTCGGGAATCGCGCGTCAATCTCGGTGGCTTCGCGTGCACCCAGCTTGAGCAGATCCTCGGTCAGCGCTGCCAAGCCAGGGGAGGGGGCCGCATCGACAGGCCCAAAGTGATGTTTGCTGCCATCAGCCAGAAAGGCGTCAATGGACAAAACGTTGTCGCGCATCATGCCGTAACGCAGGGATTTGCCCCCGCAGGAGTTGTTCCCCGTCATACCTCCGATGGTCGCGCGAGAGGCTGTCGAGACATCGACCGGAAACCACAGGCCATGCGGTTTCAGAGCGCGGTTCAAGTCGTCAAGCACAATGCCAGGCCGCACGACGCATCTTTGGCCTTCGACGTCCAGCTCAAGAATATTATTGAAATACTGTGTGTTATCCAGAACGAACGCTTCGTTCACAGTCTGGCCGCATTGCGAAGTCCCGCCGCCACGCGCCAGGAGGGGCACGCCTTGTTCGCCCGCGATGTCTATGGCCGCGCTGATGTCATCTTCTGATTTCGGCGACAGAACGGCAAGCGGCATCATCTGGTAAAGCGACGCATCCGTCGCATAGCGACCCCGTGAAAAGCTGTCGAACATGACATCACCCTGAACGCGTTTCTTCAGGGCTTCGGCGAACTGAGGCATGTCCTATCCACTGTTTTTGTTGGGTGTGAGTGCGATTATTTCAATTGACTTAATTATGAATTCAAAATTACGCTGGGGCAACCGAAAAGCAAAAGTGCAATGCGACGGCAGCTGCCCTGGTCGACATTGAGCACTTAGGACAAGGGACGGAGTGTCATGAGAAAAGCTGGCCGCCATTTTCTGCAAATTCCCGGGCCAAGCGCCGTACCCGACCGCATTCTGAGCGCGATAGGGCAGCAAACCATCGATCATCGTGGTCCTGATTTCGCAAAGGTGGGCTTGCGGGCGTTGGATGGTCTGAAGACGATTTTCAAGACGAAGGAGAACGTGTTCATCTACCCAGCCTCTGGCACAGGTGCTTGGGAGGCTGCGCTAGTCAACACTCTTTCACCCGGGGACCGGGTCTTGATGTTTGAAACGGGTCACTTTGCGACCATGTGGAAAAAGTTGGCCGAAAAGTTGGGGCTGCAGGCTGAATTCATTGAAGGCGATTGGCGGGGCGGGGCGGAGCCAGGCAAGATCGAAGCCTATCTGGCCGAAGACAGAGAACACCAGATCAAGGCGGTCTGCGTCGTGCATAACGAGACCTCGACCGGCTCTGTGTCGCCCATCGCGGCCGTACGCAAGGCCATCGACAATGCGGGTCATCCTGCACTGTTCATGGTGGATACGATCTCCGGTCTGGCCTCGTTGGACTACCGGCACGATGAATGGGGTGTGGATGTCACGGTGTCCGGCTCGCAAAAGGGCCTGATGCTGCCACCGGGCCTGTCGTTCAATGCAGCCAGTGCCAAGGCGTTGGCGGCGAACAAAACGTCAAAGCTGCAAAAGTCCTATTGGGATTGGGCCGACATGGTGGGGCCAAACAAGACCGGCTATTTCCCGTATACGCCCGCCACAAACCTGCTCTACGGCCTGAACGAGGCCGTTGATATGCTGCACGAGGAAGGGTTGGAGAATGTCTTTGCCCGCCATGCGCGCCACGGTGCTGCGGCCCGTGCGGCGGTGCGGACTTGGGGGCTTGAGGTGCTTTGCGCCACTCAAGGTGAGGAAAGCGGAGTGCTGACAGCGGTCAAGCTGCCAGAAGGGCACAGCGCGGATGCCTTCCGTGCGACGACTCTGGAGCATTATGATATATCGTTGGGGAACGGGCTGTCCAAAGTGGCCGACAAGGTCTTTCGTATTGGCCATCTGGGCGACTTCAACGATCTGATGCTGATTGCAACTCTGGGAGGGGTCGAAATGGGTCTCAAAAAGGCGAATGTGCCGCACGAGACGGGCGGGGTCCAAGCGGCGATGGCCCTACTGGACTAGGATCAAAGCCCCTAAAAATTGGGCAATTAATAAGAAGAAACAGTTACAACAGCTAGATCTCTGGGAGGAGAACCTCATGAAAGTAATCGCAAAACTTCTTGCCGCAACAACCGCTATTGGTATGGCCACCAGCGCCTTTGCGGCCGATATGACCATGAAATTCGGACACGTCGGCGCGCCGGGCTCGCTGTTTGAGGCGTCGGTCGACAATTTCGCCGCATGCGTAAACGGCGCGATGGGCGACAAGGTCGAAGTTCAGACCTTCGGCTCATCGCAATTGGGTAAAGACAAGGAACTTCTGCAAAAGCTGAAACTGGGTCAGGTCGATTTCTCGCTGCCCTCCTCGGTGATGTCGTCGGTCGACGATGCCTTCGGTATTTTCGAGATGCCCTATATCATCTCCGACCGTGACCACATGCGCCGGGTCCAGGGCGCAATGATGAATGTGTTTCAGGACGCGGCACACGCAAATGGCTATCACATCGTGGGTTTGGCCGAAAACGGCTTTCGGAACATCACCAACAACGTGCGCCCCATCAACGTGCCGGCCGATCTTGCCGGTATCAAGTTGCGTACACCAAACGGTGTATGGCGCCTGAAGATGTTCCAGGAATACGGCGCCAACCCGACGCCGATGGCCTTTTCCGACGTGTTCACCGCTTTGCAGACCGGCGTGATAGACGGTCAGGAAAACCCTTATGCACAGATCGCTTCGGCCAAGTTTCAGGAAGTTCAAAAGTACCTGTCGGTCACAGGCCATGTCTACACCCCGGCATACATTCTGATGTCGAAGAAGAAATTCGATGGCCTGTCCCCCGAGATGCAGGCAGGTCTGACAGATTGCGCCAACCAGACGCAGGATTTCACCTACGAAAAGGCGGCCGAATTGGAAGCGAGCCTGCTGAAGGTCATTGAAGATGCGGGCGTGGAAGTAAACACAGCCGATAAGGCGGCGTTCATCGAGGCATCCGCGCCGATCTACAAGCAGTTCGCAGATGAAGTCGAAGGCGGTCAGGAAATGATCGACACCGTCCTCGGTCTTGGCAAGTCCGGCTGATTATCGGCTGTGCGGCGGACATCACCCGCCGCACGTTTCTTCTTTAAAAAATAAAAAGGTGCTCCCTCCGGCCGATAACGTGCACGGGCGGGATGTGCGCTATCCAACAGGTCAGTCGGCATGGAAAATGAAGCCTACCCAACGCTGTCACGGATCAACCGTGCGCTGAGCAGGGTTCTAGAATGGATCACCATCAGCCTGATGGTCCTTCTGACGCTGGTCGTCACGGTGGCGGTTCTGGCGCGGCTTATGGGGCAAAGTTTTTCCTGGTATGACGAGGTTGCCGCGATCATGCTGGCGTGGATTACCTATTATGGCTCGGCCCTTGCGGCCCTGCATCGGCGTCACATCGGCTTTGACACTGTTCTGCTTGCCCTGCCGGCAAAACTCCGCGTTGCGGCTTTGTTGCTGGGCGAAGTCATTGTCCTGATCTTCTTCTTTCTGATGGCGCGCGCCGGTCTTCAGGTGCTTGAGGTTCTCGCTGGTGACACGCTGATCTCGCTCACATGGGTGCCCATTCAGTTTACTCAATCCGTCATTCCGATCGGCGCCATCCTTTTCATGATCTGTCAAATCCTGAGCCTTCCCGGATACCTCAAACTCACCGCTGCGGGCATTTCGCTTGAGCATGCCGAGATTGAGGAAGAGGTCGAAGCCGAACTCGAAAAGAACAAGGATCGCGTCTAATGTTGATGGCCACCATATTCGCGTCGATGCTGATCATGATCTGCATCAACATCCCGATTGCTGTCGCCTTGGCCATGTGCGGTGTCCTCGGTCTGCTCTTCACCGAAGGGCCGGACAGTCTCGTGACGATCGCGTTGGACATGTACGACGGTTCGACCAAGTTTTCCCTCATTGCGATCCCGATGTTCGTGCTGGCGGGGGCCATCATGAACGCGGGCGGGATCACTGACCGGCTGATCAATTTCGTCACCGCGATCATCGGGTTCATCCGTGGCGGACTCGCCATGGTCAACATCGGGGTCTCGCTGTTCTTCGCGGAAATCTCGGGCTCTGCCGTGGCAGATGTGGCGGCAATGGGGTCGATCCTCATCCCGCAAATGAAAAAGCGCGGTTATAGCAAAGAATTCTCCGCCGCTGTCACGTCATCCTCCGCGTCACTTGCCATCATTATTCCCCCTTCGATCCCAATGATCCTCTATGCCGCCTCGGCCAATACATCGGTTGAGCAGTTGTTCGTCGCGGGCGTCGTGCCGGGCCTTTTGGGGGCAGGGGGCCTGATGCTGGTGGCCTACCTTTTTGCCAAGCGGTACGATTTCCCCACCGAAGAAGCTTTCCGTCTCTCCCGCCTTCGCGAGACGTTCATCGACGCGCTGCCCGCCTTCACGCTGCCGGTGATCATCCTGGGCGGGATTTTTGGCGGCTATGTCACCGCGACCGAGGCGGCAGGGCTTGCAGTCTTGGCCTCCCTTGTTGTCTCTGCATGGTACGGGAACCTCGACTTCGGTCACCTGCGCCGCGCGATGCTGGATGGCGGGATCCAGACGGCGGTTGTCATGCTGCTTGTGGCGGCATCGGTGCTGATGGGCGGGTTCCTGACCCGGGCGCAAATTCCACAACAATTGGCCGAAAGCATCCTGTCGATCACCACCCAGCAATGGGCGATCCTGCTGATCCTCAATTTCTTTTTCCTGGTCATCGGGTTCTTTTTGCATTCTGCCGCAGCCATCATTCTGGTGATCCCGATCGTGATCCCGTTGATCACAGCCGCTGGCATTGATCCGGTGCATTTCGGGCTGGTGGTCACCCTCAATCTTGCAATCGGGCAGCAAACGCCGCCTGTGGCATCGGTCCTGATTACCGCCTGTTCGGTGGCACGTGCCAACATCTGGGAAGTGTCCAAGGTGAATATCTGGTTCGTCGGCGTGCTGCTGGCGGTCTTGATGCTGTGTACCTACGTGCCGTCGGTACCGATGTTCCTTGTGGAGTATTTTTACAGATGAATGACCAACCCGCCGAAATCACGGACGCTTTGCGCGATGGTATCCTGTGGATCACCTTCCAGCGGCCTCAAGCCCGCAATGCGCTGACCTTTGGCATGTACGAACGGCTCGCCCAACTGTGCAGTGAGATGCCCACCGACGGGTCCGTCCGCGCAGTGGTGATCTCTGGCGCAGGGGGCAAGGCCTTTGCGGCAGGGACCGACATGACGCAGTTTCGCGCCTTTGATAAACCGCAGGACGCGCTGGATTATGAACACCAGATCGATGCTGTTCTGGAGGCTGTTGAGCGCTGTCCTGTGCCGACCATCGCCGCGATAAACGGGGCCTGCACGGGAGGCGGAGGCTCCATTGCTGCGGCCTGCGATATTCGGATTGCCTCGGCCAGCTTGAAGTTCGGGTTTCCAATCGCCCGCACCTTGGGCAATTGCCTGGCGGCCGGAAACCTTGCGCGCCTGTCCGAATTGATCGGCGCCGGACGGGTCCGCGAGATCATCTTTACCGCGCGGCTGATCGAGGCGGATGAGGCGCTCGGCGTGGGGCTGGTGAGCGAAGTCCTCGAAGATGAAGACGCCATGATGAAACGCGCCGCCGAACTGGCCGACAGGGTCGGCGGGATGGCGCCCTTGACCCTGCGCGCGACCAAGGAAGCGCTGCGTCGCAATCGGGCCGCGTCGAAAGTCGAAGATTCCGATCTGATCGTGTCCTGCTACATGAGCGATGATTTCCGCATCGGCATGGAAGCGTTCCTGGCAAAGAAGAAACCGGTATGGACGGGCAAGTGAGCACGAAGTCGGGGCCGCTCACAGGTATGCGTGTCATTGAGCTGGCCCATATCATGGCTGGGCCGGTCTGCGGGCTGATGCTGGCCGATATGGGCGCGGATGTCATAAAGGTGGAAAAACCCACCGGCGATGACAGCAGGCGCTTCGTGCCGCCCGAGATTGGTGGCGAAGCAGCGGCCTACATGATGATGAACCGAAACAAACGCGGCATCTCGCTCAATCTGAAAGACCCGCTGGCCGTCGACATCTTGCGCAAGCTTCTGGCTAATGCTGATGTTGTGATCGAGAATTACCGCAAAGGGACGATGGAAAAGTTGGGGCTGTCCTACGAGGATTTGGCAGCGGTCAATCCGCGACTGATCTACTGCGAAATCTCAGGCTTTGGCCGCACCGGCCCCTACGCGGAGCGCGGGGGGTTTGACCTGATCGCCCAAGGTATGTCTGGTTTGATGTCGATCACGGGCGAGGGACCGGGCCGTCCCCCAGTCAAAGTCGCCGCGCCTATTTCTGACATCAATGCTGGAATTTTGGGGGCGATGGGCGTGTCTGCAGCCTATGCGAACATGCTGCAGACCGGGCTGGGCCAAAAGGTCGACACGTCGTTGTTCGAAGCGGCCATCGTGCAGACCTATTGGCAGTCTGCAATCGCTTTTGCGACCGGTGAAAAACCTGAACCCCTTGGGTCTGCGCATCCTCTCAACGCGCCCTATCAAGCGTTTCAGACCAGCAATGGGTGGATCAACGTAGGGGCCGCGAACCAAAGCAACTGGCTTCGCTTTCTCGATGTGATTTCAGCCCCTGAGCTGAACGACGATCCGAGGTTCTCGTCCAATGCAGACCGCGCCCGCAACCTGCCTGCACTGATCGAGATCCTGAACGGATATCTGATGCAGGATACAACCGAGAATTGGCTAGACCGCATGGAAGAGGCGCAGCTTCCCGCCGGACCGGTCAATGATATCCTGCAAATGCATGCGGATCCACAGGCCCGCGCCCGTGAGATGATTGTAGAAGTGGATCATGCGACCGTAGGTAAGGTTGAAACGATTGGCCATCCGGTGAAGTTCAGCCGCACACCTGCAAGCGTAGATCATGCCGCCCCTCTATTGGGTCAACACAGTCGAGAAGTTTTGGCCGAGATGGGCTATGAAACTGCGCAGATTGAGGCGCTCATCCAGTCTCGAACTGTTATTGCTTCATAAGCGACACACCAAGCGAAAAGCCCTATGGCCTTGATGCCTGGCACCGTGAATTTCACCTCTTGAAACGATCCCGAGAAAGGACGATTCCGATGACCCTCACCTTGCAGCAGGCACAAACCATCATCAGTGATTGCCTTGAATGGCGCAGAAACAACGGTCTGAAACCTCTCACTATCGCTGTGCTGGACAGTGGCGGCTACCTTTTGGCGCTGGCGCGTGAGGACAAAACCAGCAACCTCAGACCAGAGATCGCACAGGGCAAGGCGCGTGGCGCTGTTTCTATGGGGCTTGGGTCGCGGGCTTTGTATGAAAGAGCAAAGGTCGAACCGTTCTTCATCCAAGCAATGAATGCCTTGTCGGAAGGGTCGTTGGTGCCTGTGGCGGGCGGCGTTCTGATAAAGCAAGATGGTGTCATTCTTGGCGCGGTTGGCATTACGGGTGACAATTCCGACAATGATGAGGCCTGTGCGATCGCAGCGATCGAGAAAGCCGGATTTGTTGCGGATGGTGGTTGACAGGTTCCGCGACGGGTACGCTGAAGTGATATACTGACAAAAATCTTTGCATTGTTACCATCAAGACGATCAGAAAATGAGAGTGCTAAAGATGGCTCATTCAGCAATAGTCCAAACGCTTGATGAACAAGAGCAATTCAAGGCAGCGTGAAACCCATCCCGGATACACTCTGGAAACGCCGCGAGACCGTCCAATAAAACGGACCATTTCTATTTTTCGTCGCGCCAGCGAAAACCAATTGAGTGTTCTCTATCCGAGAATTCGCCGGGTTGTGCAGGAATGTCAGCATTTGCGTCTGGCCTTGTCACTTCCAGCTTTGTCGCTGGAGGATTACGAACAGTTTGCCCCTGGATTAACAGGTCAGCGGTACGCGAACACATGCCTTGAGCAAAACAATTGTGTGCGACCATCAAAGACTTCTGAGAATCCTAGTATCTGGCTTCTTGTGACGTTCAAAACAATTGATTTAGGGCCAACCCTCCCGATTGCCGCCGTTAGCTTGTATTTGCTCTTGGGGGGATGGTCTGCGGCTTTTCGTGTGCATAGTATGCACAACATGGATGCGAAGGAGTTGTTCGCGGACCGAGGAGACCCAAGAATGCCCAACACCGCAGCCACTGTGGCAGCGCGATTGTCCGTTGCCCCCATGATGGACTGGACGGACCGGCACTGCCGCTATCTGCATCGGCTGCTGAGTAGCGAGGTGCTCCTGTATACGGAAATGGTAACCTCGCCCGCTCTGGTACGGGGTGGGGCGCTGCATTTGCTGGATCATAGCCCCGAAGAACATCCCGTGGCCCTGCAACTGGGCGGGTCGGACCCGAAGGAACTTGCGCAGGCTGCGAAAATCGGGGCGGATGCGGGATATGATGAGATCAACCTGAACTGCGGCTGCCCTTCGGACCGGGTGCAATCGGGCAGTTTTGGCGCGGTGCTGATGGAACGGCCCGGCCTTGTGGCCGATTGCGTGTCGGCCATGCGCGCGGCGGTGGATGTGGATGTCACGGTCAAATGCCGCATCGGCGTGGACGATCAGAACCCGGCCGAGGCGCTGCCCGAATTTCTGGCCCGTATCGGGGCCGCCGGGTGCGACCGGGTCACGATCCATGCGCGCAAGGCCTGGCTTCAGGGGCTTAGCCCAAAGGAAAACCGCGATATCCCGCCGCTGGATTATGACCTCGTGATGCAGATGAAAGGGCTGTTCCCGGCGATGCACATTTCGATCAACGGCGGCATCACTTCGCTGGATCAGGCCAAGGCGTTTCTGGATGCCAGTCTGGATGGCGTCATGATCGGGCGCGCGGCCTATCACGATCCGACGACGATTCTGGCGGCCGCGGATCCGGTGATCTTTGGCACGGGCGAAGTGCGCGATGCCCATGACGTGGTGCATCAGATGATCCCCTATATCGACGCACACCTGACAGAGGGCGGAAAACTGCATCAGATCACGCGCCACATGCTGGGCCTGTTCACCGGACGCCCCGGCGCGCGGGCCTGGCGTCGGATGCTGTCCGAGGGCGCCCATAAACCAGATGCCGGGCCTGATCTGGTGCTGGCCGCGCTGGCACTGGTGCCGCCACTGGCGGGACAGGCGCAGGCGGTGTAGATACCCAAAACTTTGCAGGAGGTCCTTATGCCCGAAACCATGTTGCTGGTGCAGATGCTGGTGTTGTTGCTGATCATCGGCGCGGTTGCCGGCGTATTGGCGGGCTTATTGGGCGTGGGCGGTGGTATCGTTCTTGTCCCGGCCTTTTTCTATGCCTTTCAGACGCTCGGCTATGAGGGTGATCAACTGATGCAGATGTGCCTGGCCACCTCGCTGGCCACGATCATCGTCACCTCGCTCAGATCAGTTCACAGCCACAACAAGAAAGGCGCGGTCGACTGGGACATCCTGCGCACCTGGGCCCCGGGCATCGCGCTGGGTGCGCTGGTCGGGGTGCTGGTGGCCTCGTCACTGCGCTCGACCACTTTGCAGGCGGTGTTTGGCGTGCTGGGCATCATCGTTGGGCTTTATATGGGGTTCGGGAAATCCGAATGGCGGTTGGGCAATGCCATGCCAACCGGGATACGACGGATCCTCATGTCCCCGCTGATGGGGTTCATGTCGGTCCTCATGGGCATTGGCGGGGGCAGTTTCGGCGTCCCGCTGATGAGCCTGTTCAACGTCCCGATCCACCGCGCCGTGGCCACGGCGGCAGGCTTTGGCGTTCTGATTGCCGTGCCGTCTGTTCTGGGGTTTTTGTTCCTGCCGATTGATCCGGCCAACCGGCCACCTATGACCGTTGGGGCAGTGAATTTCATTGCCTTCTTCGTGATCATCTGCATGACACTGATCACCGCACCCATCGGTGTGAAACTGGCCCATTCGATGGACCCCAAACCACTAAAGCGCGTGTTCGCCGTATTCCTGACGCTGGTTGCGATCAACATGCTGCGCAAGGCGCTGGGGTACTAATCCTGAACTCGCTGGTCGCCCGGTTTCATTCCGTTGCGCTTAGCCGACAGGTCTTAAAGCCGCTGACAGTTCCCAAAGGTGTCGTTGCGCCTGCGGCTCCCGCACCGCCCCGTGTCACGTCAAATTCAAGAACCGGCGTTGTAATCGTGTCGCAGTCAGCGTTCGATTTGCAAAGGTCACCAACGTGGGTCTGTGCGACCGGTCGGGCGGGCGGGCCCGGGATGCCATAAGCCGGGTAGGGACCAAAACTGTCACCCCCGACGGTGAATTTTTTAAGCCGCACCAATTCGCCCGCCCGGAACCCGATGGGCAACCAGCGCAGCGAATATTTGACACAGCACATTGAAACGCGATTGCCTCCTGGAGCCTTCAGAAACTCGGCAAGACTCGCCCGGACAAGTTCCGGATCCTCGCCGTCAATCGGTGTCTCATCCAGGACCTTGGCAAGCTTTTCAAAAAGCAAAGCCTGCCCGAATTCTCCCGATGGGATATCCTGAACTTCGCCGCCGCCGATTTCGTCAAATTCAATGGCCTCAAGATCGCTGCTGCTGAATCCGACTGGCCATTCAATCGTGCGTTTCTTGCAGCGGGAATTAACGGCCCAGAAAATCGTTTGCTGACCGTTGCTCCAGCGCCCTCGTTCAAAGTTGCTGCAATCACAAGTCATGATTTCTCCAATGCTGTTTTGCGTCAGAAAAGCTGACGTTAAATACACCAACAGGCCGGGATTCCAGCCATTGGAAACTTGTCAAAAATGGTTGATATTAAAACTTAATCATAGCACGATTTGAGGCTTCGATCAATTTCGCCCTGATCGTTCGATGTGTCCTGTCCGCCCGCCGCGGCGTTTGGCCAGACGCGGGGCGCGTTCGGGCAGGGCGGCCATGATCTCGGCGCGCTCCTGCGGTGTCATACGTGACCAGCGGGCGATCTCGTCGGTGGTGCGGTAACAGCCTGTGCAAATCCGCTCGGTCGGGTGCACGACACAGATCTGCACGCAGGGCGATTCAATCTCGTTGCGTTTCCAGACAGGTGTGCTCATGCGCTGTGACCTTGGGTTTTCAGATGGCGCATCCGGTCCAGCGCCCCCTGCAGGATATAGCTGGCGGCGACGTGATCGATCACCTCGGCGCGACGTTTGCGTGACGTATCCGCCTCAAGAAGCGCCCGTTCGGCGGCCACCGTGCTCAGCCGTTCGTCCCAGAACCCGATCGGCAGGTCCACCAGCCGGTCCAGATTGCGGGCGAAGGCGCGGGTGGACTGGCACCGGGGGCCTTCGGAGCCGTCCATGTTGCGGGGCAAGCCCAACAGGATGCCGCCGACCTCGCGCTCGGCAATGATTTCCTGCAGGCGCGCGGCGTCCAGCGTGAATTTGCGCCGCTTGATTGTTTCCAGCGGGGTGGCCACGGCGCCGATCCGGTCCGACACCGCCACGCCCACCGTCTTGTCGCCCAGATCCAGCCCGATCAGGGCGGCATAGGGCGGGCAGGCGGCGGCGAAATCCTCGAACGAGTCGTGGATCACTGGCCCAGCCCCGCGCGTTCGGCCGCATCCGCAACCGTGCTCAGCGCGGAATCATCCCCGGCGAACACCTCGCGTGCGTTGTCATAGATGGCCTGCGCCTGGTCTTTTTCGCCCAGAACCCCCAGTGCCGAAATCAGCCGCGCCCATTCGTTGGGCGGTCCACCCTCGGTGGCCAGCCGGTCCGACAGGTTCTGCACCATGCCACGGATCATCTGCTGGCGTTCGTCGCCCGACATGTCGCCCGCTGCCGCGATCTCGGCCGCCGACGGGCCGCGCAACGGGGCGTCTTCGGAGGGCATTTCGAAATCCACGCCGGCCAGCTGTGCTGCTCCTTCGATCTGTTCGCGGATCGGGCCGATCCACGGTGCATCCGCCGGACCCTCGCGCAGCAAGGCGTTCCAGACCCGGAACGCCATGTCCGGGCGGCCCGTCTGGCCCATCATCAGACCCCAGTAGTACCGAGCGATCCCGTTCTTGGGGTCGCGGGTCAGGGTGGCACGCAGCGCATTTTCGGCCTCGGGCGAGACATATCCGCCCGCGGCCAGGATCATCATATCCGCGTAATCGGCGTATTCCTGTGCGGTGGCCTCATCGCCCTTGAGGCTCAGAACGCGTCCCTGCGCCTCATAAGCCGACTTGAGGTTGCCGGTGGCGGCCTCGTGCCGGGCCAGCAACGCATGTCCGCGCACATCATCGGGCCGTTCGGCCACCGTGTCGCGCAATTTCTGAACCAGGGCCAGGTAATCCTCGGGCAGGTTCTCTGGCATCGGTTGGGGCGGAAGGCCGGCTTCGGCGGTGGCCTGATCGGGGCGGTTCACCCGTGCCTCTTCCGCCATTTCGATACGCGATGCCAGCGCAAGATCGCCATAGCCCGGCGCCCCAAGGCGCTGATACATCAACAGGCTGCCGCCGATCAGCAGGGCGGCCACGAGGACCGCCAGCCCTGCGGTGCCGCCCGGTGTTCCGCCCGCGCGGGTTTCGGCGGCGCGCAATTGCGCGTCGGCGGCCAGAATGCGGCGCGACACCTCGGTGCGCACGCGTTCGGCATCTGCCTCGCCGATCACGCCACTGGCCAGATCGCGGTCGACCTCGCTCAGCTGATCCTTGTAAACCTGAATGTCATAGGCCGCCGCCGGTGCGGCCGCACCGCGTCCGCGCAACAAAACAAGGCCCAAAAGGGCCGCAACAATCAACGCCATGCCCGACGCTACGATCCAGAATGACATCATCTCTCCTGCTCTGGCGGTGTCGCAGCCTTTGGTGACACCGGAAAATCACGACTAGCACCACAGTTGCCGGTTTGGCATGCGAAAATTGCCGCATGTCGCAAACCCGACAAAAAACGCCGCCGAGAGTATCCTCTTTTTGGCGGTGTCGCTCAGAACGCTAGGTATGATCATAATGCAGCGAATCCAACCCCGGGGGCCTCTGAGATGAAACGCTATTCCGCCTTTGCCATCGCGCGCGAAGCTTTGCGCCATCACACGGGCTGGGAACGCGCGTGGCGCAGCCCCGAACCGCGCCGCCGCTATGACGTGATCATCGTGGGGGCCGGGGGGCATGGCCTTGCCACTGCCTATTACCTTGGTAAGAATTTCGGCATCACCAACGTGGCGGTGATCGAAAAGGGTTGGCTGGGCGGCGGCAACACCGGGCGCAACACAACGATCATCCGCTCGAACTACCTTCAGGATCCGTCGGCCGCGATCTACGAAAAGTCGCGCAGCCTGTATGAAACGATGAGCCAGGACCTGAATTATAACGTGATGTTCAGCCCCCGTGGCGTGATGATGCTGGCCCAGACCCAGCATGAAATCCGCGGCTATCAGCGCACCGCCCATGCCAACGCCCTGCAAGGGGTGGCAACCGAATTCATCGGTCCCGACCGGGTCAAGGAGCTGTGTCCGATCATCAACATCGACGGGCCGCGCTATCCGGTTCTGGGCGCGCTCTGGCAGCCGCGCGGCGGCACCGCGCGCCATGATGCGGTGGCCTGGGGCTATGCGCGGGCCTGTTCCGACATGGGCATGGACATCATCCAGAAATGCGAGGTGACGGGCGTGCGCACCGAAAACGGCACCGTGCGCGGGGTCGAAACGACCAAGGGCCCGATCGATTGTGACAAGCTGGGCATCGTTGTGGCGGGCCATTCCGGGCATCTGGCCGAAATGGCCGGGTTCCGTCTGCCCATCGAATCCCTTGCGCTGCAGGCGCTGGTGTCCGAACCGATTAAACCCTGCATGGATGTGGTGGTCATGGCCAACACCGTGCACGGCTACATGAGCCAGTCGGACAAGGGCGAAATGGTCATCGGCGGCGGCACCGACGGGTTCAACAACTATACCCAGCGGGGCAGCTTTCATCATATCGAGGAAACCGTGCGCGCTCTGATCGAAACCTTCCCGATGATCTCACGCCTGAAAATGCTGCGTCAGTGGGGCGGGATCGTGGACATGACCGGTGACCGCTCGCCCATCCTGTCGAAAACCCCGGTCGAGGGCGTGTTCATCAACTGCGGCTGGGGCACCGGCGGGTTCAAGGCCATCCCCGGGTCAGGCTGGGGCATGGCCGAATTGATGGCCAAGGGCCAGTCGCCGCTGACCGATGCCTTTGGTCTGGAACGTTTTGCCGAGGGCCGTTTCATCGACGAAAGCGTCGCGGCAGGGGTGGCGCATTGATGGCACCGGAAAAATACGGGAACCATTTTGACCTTTCGAATGTTGTCTTGTCGAAGATCAACAATCGAAAGGGATCACAATGTCTGACCAAACAAGCAACACATCGAACTCCGGTAACGGCGCGCTCGCGTTCATCCTCGGCGGTGTTGTCGTCGCGTTGGGCGTTCTCGCGTGGTTCATCTTTGGCGGCGGCATTCCTGCGGCCGACCAGCCTGACATCCGCATCGAACTGCCCGGCGGCAAAGCCATCGAAGGCGAAGTTTCAGGCAACTGACACAGATTTCGGCGCACCCAGCGGTGCGCTCGAAACGTATGGTAAACGGTTCAAGATGGGCTCGCCTCGTGCCCATCTTTTTTCGTGCCCGTCGCAATTTTCTCCACGGAAGCGGGCCTCCGATATGTGTTCGGACCGTCCTTTTGACTCGGAACCGGCTGGAAATGGCCGGGGCGGGCACGCTGTTCCGGCCATGGATTGCCGAAACAATGCGGGGTTTTCCGCCGATATTGTTCTTAATTCGTCATCGTCCAATCTGACCTCACACACCAAGGAGGGCCAGATATGGCTGATTACACGAACGTCCAGAAAAGCAGCAGCGCCGGTTGGATTATCGGTGCAATTGCCGTTGCCGCGGTGCTTTTGTTCCTCATTGTGTCGGCAGGAAATACGCCTGCACCGATCGACTCCGGCACCGCGTCCGACGCTGTCGCGCCATCTGCCGAAACAACGGCCCCCGCGGCCGAACCGGCTGTCCCCGCAGGGACGGTTTCCGAATAACTCCACTCACGATTGCAACACCACCTTGGGCGGGCGCTTTCTGGCGTCCGCCTTTTGTGTGCGCGCAGATCAGGGGACCTTGCCATGCTGATCCTTAAATGCCCCTATTGTGGCGTAAAGGCCGATGAATCCGAACTGGGCGCTGGCGGCGAGGCGCATCTGACGCGCCACGGCCCCGGATCCTCGGACGAGGATTTTCACGATTACCTGTTCGCCCGCGAAAACCCAAAGGGCGTGCATTTCGAACGCTGGCGGCACAGCTATGGGTGCGGCAAGTGGTTTCACGCCGCGCGCAATACCGTGACGCTTGAGGTCTATGGCACCTATCCCGCCCAGACCACCGAACCGCCCAAGGACATCTGCAAGAAAATCTCGGCCAAGGTTCCCGGCTGGACCTGGAGACAGTTCGGATGACCCTCGAGACATGTGAAGGAAGCCGCGTATGAGCGTCCGTTTGCCCGAAATGGGCCGTCTGATCGACCGGTCCACACCGATGACTTTCACCTTCAACGGCAAGGTGTTGCAGGGCTTTGCAGGTGATACGCTTGCCTCGGCGTTGCTGGCCAATGACCAGATGCTGATGGGGCGGTCGTTCAAATACCACCGACCGCGCGGCGTGGTGGCCAGCGGGGCGGAAGAGCCCAATGCGCTGATGAACATGGGCGAGGGCGCCTCCTTTGAACCCAACCAGCGCGCGACCACGACCGAATTGTTTGATGGTCTGACCGCGAAATCCCAGAACCACTGGCCATCGCTGGAATTCGACGTGGGCGCGATCAACACACACTTGTCGCGGTTCCTGCCTGCGGGTTTCTATTACAAGATGTTCATCCATCCGCGCCCGCTGTGGAAACATGTCTATGAACCCTTCATCCGCAAATCGGCCGGACTGGGTGCGGCGCCCAAGGATCGAGATGGCGACACCTATGAACATTTCTATCATTTTACCGATGTTCTGGTGATCGGCGGCGGTGTTGCCGGGCTGCAGGCGGCCAAGGCGGCCGCCGAGACGGGCGCACGCGTCACAGTGATGGAACAGACCGCCCATTGGGGCGGGCGCGCACCGGTTGACGGCGGAATGGTTAACGGCAGCCCCGTGGATAAGTTCGTGGAACAAACTGTTTCCGAACTGTCGACAATGCCCAATGTCACGATGCGCACGCGCTGCATGGGGGCGGGGGTCTATGACCATGGATATGTTCTGGGCTACGAGCGCCTGACCGACCACGCGCCGAAAATGCAAGGTCCGCGCCACCGTCTGTGGCGGGTCCGCGCGGCGCAGGTGATCACCGCCACTGGTGCAATTGAGCGGCCTCTGTCCTTTGCCGGGAACGATGTTCCGGGCGTCATGCTGGCCTCGGCCATGCGCGATTACGCCGTAAATTATGGTGTTTCGCAGGGGCAGCGTGTGATTGTCGCCACCAACAACGACGATGCCTATCGCACCGCGATCTGCCTGAAACGTGCCGGGGTCGATGTGCTGCGCATCCTTGATGCGCGCGACTCGGGTGGCGGCGTGCTGATGTCCGAGGCGCGCGATCTGGGCATCCGCATCGACTGTGGCCGCGCCGTCGGCAAGGTCACGGGCGGCAAACGGGTGCGCAAAATCCAGATCTGTGCACAAACCGGCGCCGGCGGTGCCCTTGAAGAGGTGGCCTGCGACGCCGTGGCGATGTCCGGCGGCTGGTCGCCGGTGGTTCACCTGTGGTCGCACTGCGGCGGCAAACTGCTGTGGGATGCGGCGCAGGCCCATTTCCGCCCCGATCCCGACCGCCCGCCGCTTGGCGCGCAGGGCGAGGGGTTCGTGTCCGCCGCAGGCGCGTCCAACGGCCATATGACGCTGGACGCGATCCTGCCCGATGCGGTCACCGCAGGGCGCAACGCGGCCAAATCCGCCGGGTACAAGTTGAACCGTGCCAAGGCCGTGTCCGCCGATCCGGCCCCCGAGACCGCGATGGAACCCGTCTGGCTGATGCCCAGACATGCCAAGCAGGATCTGCGCTCGAAAACCTGGCTGGACTATCAGAACGACGTGAAGGTCACGGATGTTCAACTGGCCGCCCGCGAAGGCTATGAAAGTGTCGAGCATACCAAGCGGTACACAACGCTTGGCATGGCAACGGATCAGGGGAAGCTCAGCAATATCAATGGTCTTGCGACCTTGGCTAATGCATTGGATGCGGACATCCCGGCCGTTGGAACGACCACCTTTCGCCCGCCTTATACCCCCATCTCGATGGGCGCGATCGGCGGCGAGGCGCGCGGCCAGGTGTTCCAGCCCGTACGCCAGACGCCGATGCACAAATGGCATGAAAGCAACGGCGCAGACTGGGAACCGGTTGGCCACTGGCGCCGTCCCTATGCCTATGTCCGGTCCGGGGAATCCACCCATGACGCGGTCATGCGCGAGGTGACCAATACCCGCGAGAACGTTGGCCTGCTCGATGCCTCGACCCTGGGCAAGATCATCGTCAAGGGGCCCGACGCGGGCAAGTTCCTCGACATGCTCTACACCAACATGATGTCGACGCTGAAACCGGGCAAATGCCGCTATGGCCTGATGTGCAGCGAAAACGGATTCCTCAGCGATGACGGCGTTGTCGCCCGGATCGACGAGGACACGTTCCTGTGCCACACCACCACCGGCGGGGCCGACCGCATCCATGCCCATATGGAGGAATGGCTGCAGACCGAATGGTGGGACTGGAAGGTTTATGTCGCCAACGTGACCGAACAACTGGCGCAGGTCGCTGTTGTCGGACCCAATGCGCGCAAGGTTCTGGAAAAGCTGGGCGGCATGGATCTCAGCGCCGAGGCGCTTGGCTTCATGGAATGGAAAGACGGCAAGATCGGCGACTTTGACGCGCGGGTCTATCGCATCTCCTTCTCGGGTGAACTGTCTTACGAAATCGCCGTGCCCGCGTCGCAGGGCCTCGCCTTCTGGAAGGCGCTGATTGAGGCCGGGCAGGGGTTTGGCGTTATGCCCTATGGGACCGAGGCGCTGCATATCATGCGGGCGGAAAAGGGGTTCATCATGATCGGGGATGAAACCGACGGCACCGTGATCCCGCAGGATCTGGGCCTGAACTGGGCGATATCGAAGAAGAAAGAGGATTATATCGGCAAACGCGCCCAGGCGCGCAGCCATATGACAGACCCCAACCGCTGGAAATTGGTGGGGCTGGAAACGCTGGACGGGTCGGTCCTGCCGGACGGCGCCTATGCGGTGGCCGAGGGGCGCAATGCCAACGGTCAGCGCAACATGCAAGGGCGGGTGACTTCGACCTACCACTCCCCGACGCTGGGCAAGGGCATCGCCATGGGGCTGGTCCTGCACGGACCCGACCGCATGGGCGAGGTGCTGGAGTTCCCCGGCACCGACGGCACCGTGTACACCGCCCGGATCGTCGATCCGGTGTTTTATGACAAGGACGGGGAGAAACAGAATGTCTGAACCCATCAGCGCCCTGAACCATGCCCGGTTTAACGGGATCGCCCATGTCGAGGAAACTGGCCTTCAGGGCATGATCACCCTGCGCGGGGATATGTCGGTTGCCGCCGTCAAAAAGGCCGCCAGCGCCGCTGCGGATGGCGCGGCCTTGCCCAAGATGAACGCCTGCTCGCTCAAGGGCGACAGCGCCCTGTGCTGGATGTCGCCTGACGAGTTGCTGGTGCTGTGCCCATACGGTGAGGTCGAAACCCGGTTGGCGACCCTGAGTGCCGCGCTGGCCGTGACCCATGCGCTGGCCGTGAACGTCTCGGACGCGCGCGCCATGTTCCGCGTGTCGGGCCCCCATGCCCGCGAGGTGGTGGCCAAGCTTTGCCCCGTGGACCTGTCGCCGGATGCTTTCACGCCCGGCATGATGCGCCGCACGCGCATGGCCCAGGTGCCTGCCGCATTCTGGATGGAGGATGACCAGACGTTCCGCATTGTCTGTTTCCGCTCGGTCGCGGAGTATGTTTTCGGCATTCTCAAGGTCGCCGCACAGCAGGGGAGCGAGGTTGGTGCGTTCTGATCCACACCATCGAAGTGCCGGATAATCAAACCGGATTTTTCCAATTCGATTGCGCATTGGGTTCCTGTTCCATTCGAAAACCCAAAGTGACCGAAATGCATGCGTTTCTTCGGATCACGTGAACCAATTCATCAGCAGGCTTGTCTTGGCACAGTATTGTACCTAGGCTTGCGACAATTGCCTTAAGTTCAGTGTTTTGTTGAGTATGAAGGGTCCAATCCACCGGAATAATATTTCCATTTCCGCGTGACCGGATCTCGCGGTCTTCCTGCCGCATCCAAGACGTCATCTTCTCATGAAACCTGACCGGGGTACCGTCTGGTCTGTTGTGTCCTGCTAACTGTGGACGAAACAGGCCCGGGCCTATGCGACGTTTGCGAACCCATTATCGCTGGCGTGATGTTGTTTTGATTGAGGGTACTGGTTTGAAAATATTATATATTCTGGCATCTTTCGCAGTGTCATTTGGGGCGACTTCGGCCGCTTCGGAAATCTATCGATGCGATCTGGATTCGCATTCCCACGTGGGTTGGATCCCGAATGAGATCGTCCTGGAAATCGCGCCGGACCGGAAATCGGCCGAGGCCTATGATGATTACATTCACAAGTCCTATGGAAAACCGATCAAGGTGGGCTTTTCCCAAAGCAGCGCCCGGACCTACCAATTCATCTGGGAAGTAAGAAAAAGGACTGGTGCGGAGTCAGGCGCTCACAATGCAGCCCAATACCGGGCCCTGCTGAATTTCAAGACCGGCAAGATCATCTATACGGCCGTGCCTGCGGAAAATGGCAATTCTTCCCCGCAGGGCGAAGGCAAATGCATCCGGCAAAAATAGAGCGGCCTGAGCCGTCCGGCGTGATGCTAAGCACCCGCATCGCACAGGTGCTTGCCGCCTTCTGGATGGAGGCGCCGATACCTTTTGCATCGTCTGTTTCCATTCAGTCGCAGCCTATGTGATAGGGATTCTGAAAATGGCAGCACAGCCGGGATCAGAGGTTGAGGTGTTCAATCAAGGGTAGAGTTTAATTCGGGGTAATTGTTGTCTCCATATTCAACTGTTGCTATTGTGCGTCAAGGGAATACAGTGAGGCGAGTATTGTGGAGTTTTTTAGCGCTGTTTCATGGGCGTTGCGATGATGTCAGCGATGAATGGCTCCAGAAATCCTGCTCCTTTCAGGAGTTTGAAGGGAAAACCATCCATCAGCCTATGACAAGGAAACCAGTGTTTACGTGGTCGAAACGTAAACATCTGGCTGTGATTTTTAAGGAGAATGTCAAGTTGAAACTGCTAGCTGCCGTAGCCGCTATATCACTGTTTTCATTCGCAAACGCCGGACTTGCGCAAACTTATGACTGCACTGTGAAAGATGATGGATCGAACTGGATTCCCAAAAGGGTCATTTTTTCCATAGATGAAAAAGCAGGAAAGGCACTGGTTCTCGACGGCATCATTCATAATCAGTTCCAGAGACCAATCGCCGCAAAATTTTCCAGGCACAGTGAAAAATCAATTCGGCTCGATTGGGAAATTAGAAACCTTGATGTAGGGAACGTGAACATGAAGGAACATGTCAGCTATACCTTGACAATGAATCAAAGAACTCTGGTTGTAGTTGAAAAGGCTTTTTTGCATTTTTTCGACAATCGCCCCCGCGCACAGGGCAAGTGCAAGATAATTAAGAACAGCTTGTTCAAATGAACGGCCCCACACCTGCCCACAAAGCTATTGCCGCGGGTACGGTGTCATAACAGAACTGCCAACATGGCAGAACATCTGACTAAGAGACTTGACGCTGGGCGCTAACGCGCTCAGTTACATCTCAGTCAATTCAAGCAAGTCCAAGGGGGCCCAAACAATGGCATTCGAACTACCTGATCTTCCTTACGCCCATGACGCTCTGGCCGACAAAGGCATGTCCAAAGAGACGCTGGAATACCACCACGACCTGCACCACAAGGCCTATGTCGATAACGGCAACAAGCTGATCGCAGGGACCGAATGGGACAGCAAGTCGCTGGAAGAGATCATCGTCGGCACCTATGACAAGGGCGCGGTCGCCCAGAATGGTATCTTCAACAACATCAGCCAGCTCTGGAACCACAACCAGTTCTGGGAAATGATGGGGCCGGGCAACAGTGCGATGCCGGGCGAGTTGGAAAAGGCGCTGACCGAAAGCTTTGGCTCGGTCGACAAGTTCAAGGAAGACTTTTCGGCCGCTGGTGCCGGTCAGTTCGGGTCGGGCTGGGCGTGGTTGGTCAAGGACACCGACGGTGGCCTGAAGGTGACCAAGACCGAAAACGGTGTGAACCCGCTGTGCTTTGGTCAGACCGCGCTGCTGGGCTGTGACGTATGGGAGCATTCCTACTACATCGATTTCCGCAACAAGCGTCCTGCCTATCTGACCAACTTCCTCGACAATCTGGTCAACTGGGAAAACGTTGCCTCGCGCATGTAAGCGCGTACTGAGTAGACGTAAATTCATCAAGGGCCTGCTGGGAGTGATCCTGGCAGGCCTTTTTGCTACGCTTTGCAGGGTCTTCGTTGAACCCGGCCTGCGGATGCGCATTGCCGTCGTCGCGGCCCGGCATATGGGCGAACCGTTCGTGACGCGCGAACACCGGGTCACCTCTGGCGGTATCGGCTGTTCCGTCCTGCCGGTCCGTTTTCGCGTGGTGCCAGAAATCACTCTTGTGACTCTCACCGCTTGACCCTGTGACACCCCGGTGCCAAGGCTTGCCCATCCGCTGGGCAAGGGGCAGGGCATGGGCGAGGCGCAAAAGGGCATTCTGGCAATGGCGGGTGCCTGCGCGATCTGGGGCTGCATGCCGCTGATCTACAAACCTCTGGCCCATATCCCGTCAGAAGAGGTCCTGGCCCACCGGGTGATGTGGTCCTTGGTGTTCTATGCCGGCATTCTGCTGATCCAGGGCCGCCTGGGTCGGGTCCGCGACACCATGCGCGGGGCGCGCAACGCGGGCAACGTGGCGCTGGCTGCCGGCGCCATATCGCTGAACTGGTTTCTGATCATTTTCGCCACCGCCGTCGGGCGCAATACCGAAGGCAGCCTTGGCTACTACATCTACCCGCTTCTGGCGGTTCTGCTCGGCCGGGTTCTCTTCAAAGAGCGGATGGACACGCTTCAGACCATCGCCGTGCTGCTGGCCGGTCTTGCCGTTCTGGTGCTGACGGTGGGCATGGGCATGCTGCCGTGGATATCGGTGGTGCTGGCCGTGTCGTTTGCCTGGTACGGGGTCATCAAGAAACGGATGAACGCGGATGCACTGGTGTCGGTAACCGCAGAGCTGGTAATGTTCCTGCCGGTCGTGGCGTTGATCTTTGCCTATGTTTACGGGCAGGGCAAGGCCACTTTCGGTCACGACGCCTTTGATAGCATCTATATCATGATTGCCGGTCCGGTGACGGCCCTGCCGCTAATCCTGTTTTCCTATGCGGCGCGCCGGGTGCGCATGTCGACCATCGGTCTCATGCAATATTCCAACCCCACGCTTCAGTTCCTCACCGCCGTGGTGCTGTTTGGTGAACCTTTCACCACGTGGCACGCCGCCACGTTTCTGATGATCTGGACCGCGGTTGCCCTCTATTCGGTGGCGCTTTTGCGTCAGGACAGGGCTGCGCGCAGGGCTGCCATGGCCGCCTCGGGCGTGTCGACGACGGTCAGGAAATCCACCAGCGAGGCATCCGCAAACCCCTGATCGATCACATGATTAATCAGCGCGATCAACGGATCCCAATACCCGTTCGAATTCAGGATCAAGATCGGCTTGGCATGCAGGCCCAGCTGCGCCCATGTCAGCACCTCGAACAGCTCGTCCAGAGATCCGGCGCCGCCGGGCATGACGACAACCGCATTGGCGTTCATGAACATGACCTTTTTGCGCTCGTGCATGGTCTCAGTAACGATATACTGGGTCAGGTCGGTTTTCCCGACTTCCGAAGCCACCAGATGCGCCGGGATCACGCCGAACGTGTCGCCGCCCGCACTCTGTGCAGCGCGCGCCACTTCGCCCATCAGCCCGATGTCGCCCGCGCCATAGACCAGCCGCCAGCCTTCCTGCGCCAGCGCGGTGCCAAGCGCGGTTGCATCCTGCGCATAGCCCGGCATTGCCCCGACCCGCGATCCACAATACACACAGATGGATTTGACGTTCATGGGCGAACCTTTCGCTGGGGTGTCGGGGGGCACGCTAAGGTGCTTTGACCCCTGATAGCGCGGTTGCTAGACTTGCTCAACTATGCGGTTGGAATGACCGCTCCTGGGGAGGGAAAACATGGCATTCAGTGCCAATGGTGGCAAGGCAATCTGGCTGTGGCTGACAGCCGGGGCGACCGTGGCTGTGATCGGCGGCGGGCTCTATTACGCGGGCCTTCTGCCCGGTGACCGGGCCGACGACGAGGCCCCCGCCGTGCAGGCGCTTGCCCCGGTCCCGCCCGATGCTGCGCAACCTGCGCCAGCCACCGAACCCGCCGCAGCCACGCTCGAACCGGAGGCCCGCAAGGAGCCCACCGAGACGCAAGCCCCGGTCGAGACAGTGGATCCGGTACCAGCCCCGGCTGCCCTGCCAGATCTGGCGATCCCGGGGTTTGATGTGGTACGCGTCGAACCCGATGGCACAACGCTGGTCGCAGGCACCGCCGCGCCCGGTTCTGGTGTCACGATCCTGTCGGACGGCGATGCCATCGGCACCGCCACTACCGACAGCACCGGCAAATTCGTTGCCTTCCTGTCCTTGCCGCCCGTCAAAACCGCGCGTGTTCTGACCCTGTCGTCCGCCTTGGGCGATCAAACCGCGATGTCCGAGGATCAGATCATCCTCGCCCCGATCGCCGCAGTGGCCGAGGCGACTCCTGAACCTGCCGCCCCGCTACAAGACACCGTGACCGCAGCACCCGTTTCCGAGCCGGTCGCCCAAACCGCCCCTGAACCGCCCAACATGCCCGAAACCCAAGAGGCAGGCCCCGACCAGACCCTGGCCGAGGTCGCGCCAGCCGCTGAAACGCCCCAGCCTGCGCCGTCACCTGAGGAAGGGTCGGGCGTTGCCGCGACCATCGCGGCGGTTGGGGCCGCCGCAGTGTCCGGGCTGGTCCAGACCGAAGATGAAGGTGCACCGGTTGTGTCGCGCGACATGGCTGAGACATCCGCCGAGCCGGCCGCGGAGAGTGCCCAACCGCCCGTGGTCACGGCAATGGCCCCCACGGTCGATGAACCCCAGCCCATTCCGGCGGTGGATACCCCGCGCGCGATCGATCCCACCCCGGCCCCTGTCGCCGTGTTGCGCGCGGGCAAGGACGGTGTGGAACTGGTACAACCGGCTACGCCCCAGCCCCCCGAGGCGATGGACCGCGTCGTACTGGACACCATCGGCTATTCGGAGACCGGGGCGGTTTTGCTCAGCGGGCGCGCCACCGGCCGCGCCCTCGTGCGGGTCTATCTGGACAATGACCCGGTTGCCGATGTCGATGCCGATGCGGCGGGCAAATGGCAAGGCAAACTCGTTGGTATTGCGCCGGGGGTCTATACCCTGCGGCTGGATGAGCTGGACGCCACGGGCGCGGTGCTCAGCCGGCTTGAAACCCCTTTCAAACGCGAAGCGCCCGAGGTGCTGAACCCGCCCTCGGTCGAGGCGGGGGCAACACAAACACCGCCGGTGCGCGCCGTCACCGTTCAGGCAGGCGATACGCTTTGGGCGATCTCGCGTGAAAGGTATGGCGACGGGGTCCTCTATGTCCGGGTGTTCGAGGCCAACCGCGACAATATCCGCGACCCCGATCTGATCTATCCCGGTCAGGTCTTTTTAATCCCCGACTGATCTCACGCCCTGTTGCGATGACGTGAAAACTTTGTGTGCCCGGCACTGGTCAACGTCGAGCCCGCGAATTATGTGAAAGGCGGACGCCAAGGATTTCGCATGACCCAAGCCGACCCAGAAACTGACCGGACCGCCCGCAAGTCCGGATGGCGCACCTTGCGCAAAGTTGCCCCTTATCTCTGGCCCAAGGACAATCGGGGACTGCGCATTCGCGTGGTCGTGTCGCTGGTTCTGCTGGTGGCGTCAAAGCTGATCGCCGTCTATACGCCGATCCTCTATAAGGGCGCGGTCGATACGCTGGCGGGCGAGGGCGTTTCCCCGCTGCTGCTGGGGGCGGTGGGGCTGACCGTGGCCTATGGTGTGTCACGCATGATGTCGGTCGGGTTCCAGCAATTGCGCGATGCGGTCTTTGCCCCCGTCGCACAACGCGCGCTGCGCCAGCTGGCCCTGGAAACCTTTCGCCATATTCACCGCCTGTCGATGCGCTATCACATCACGCGCAAGACCGGGGGCCTGTCGCGCATCATCGAACGCGGGGTCAAGGGTGTTGAATTCCTGCTGCGATTCCTGCTGTTCAACATCGGCCCGCTGTTCCTGGAACTGGCGCTGGTCGCGGGCATTCTGACGGTCCTGTTCGATGCCTGGTATCTGGCCATCGTGCTTGTCACCATCACGCTTTATGTGGCCTTCACCTTCAAGGTCACCGAATGGCGCGTGCAACTGCGCCGCGAGATGAACGACCAGGACACCGACGCCAATCAAAAGGCGATCGACAGCCTTCTGAACTATGAAACCGTCAAGTATTTCGGGGCCGAAGAACGCGAGGCCGCCCGCTATGACGTCGCGATGAAGGGCTATGAGGGCGCGGCGCTGAAAACCGCGTTTTCGCTGGCGTTCCTGAACTTTGGTCAATCTGTTTTGATCACCACGGGTCTGGTCGGGGTCATGATCCTGGCCGCGCTGGGGGTGCAGCAGGGCGCGCTGACCGTGGGCGACTTTGTCATGGTCAACGCCTACATGATGCAGATCACGATTCCGCTGAATTTCCTTGGCACCGTCTACCGCGAAATCCGTCAGGCCCTGATCGACATGGGCGAAATGTTCGATCTGCTGGATCAGCCGGCCGAGATCTCGGACAAACCCGGCGCGCCGGACCTCGTGGTCAATGGCGGCAATATCACGCTGGACAACGTGCGCTTTGGCTATGACAGCGACCGGGAAATCCTGAAAGGGGTCTCGATTGATGTTGGCGCCGGCAAAAGCGTCGCCATCGTCGGGGCGACCGGATCGGGTAAATCCACCATCGGGCGGCTGCTGTTCCGCTTTTACGACGTGACCGGCGGCGCCTTGCGGATCGACGGGCAGGACGTGCGCGACGTGACACAGGACAGTCTGCATTCCGCGATCGGTGTGGTGCCTCAGGATACCGTGCTGTTCAACGACACGATCCGCTACAACATCGCCTATGGCCGCGATGGCGCCACGCAGGACGACATCGAAAACGCGGCCCGCGCCGCGCAGATCCATGACTTTATCCAGTCGCTGCCCCAGGGGTATGACACCGCCGTTGGCGAACGCGGTCTGAAACTTTCGGGCGGTGAGAAACAGCGTGTCGGCATCGCCCGAACCCTGCTCAAGGACCCGCCTATCCTGCTGCTGGACGAGGCGACAAGCGCGCTCGACAGCGATACCGAGCAAGAAATCAAATCAGCCCTCGAACGCGCGGGCGAAGGGCGCACGGTCATCACCATCGCCCACAGGCTCAGCACCATTGCCGAGGCCGATCAGATCGTCGTTCTGGATCAGGGTGAAATCGTCGAACTGGGCACCCATGACGAACTGTTGGCCCGCAATGGCCGCTATGCCCATCTGTGGAGCCGTCAGCAGGCGGACGAAGCGGCCTGACGACCCAACGCAGGGGGCCAATGCCCCCGCGTTGGGCCGTTGCGCTTACTCGGCGGCTTTGATCGCGCCCGGCGGCGGGGTGTCTTCGTTCTGCGCCGTATCCGGGGCCGTTGCTTCGGGTTTGTGATCGTCCGGACCGGGTGTCGCGTCCTCGTCAGCCACGACCGGCTCATCCAGATCCCAGATAATTTCGGTCGCCGGCAGGTTGCTGGCCGACCGGCGCAGACGCATGTCACGGGCGGTGCGGCTCGTGGCGCCGCCGGTGATGCGGGCGATCATTCGCGCGAACCACCCAATGTAGGTCGTGATCCACACCCGCAGCGCCAGGAACGACGGGGTGACCACCAGCGTCAGAACCGTCGCGATGCCCAGACCGAACACCACAGCGGTCGCCAATTGCTTCCACCACAGCGACGTGGGGCTGTCGATGCTGTAGCCGCCGCCGATGAAATCAAGGCTCAGCCCGAACATCATCGGGGCCAGACCCGCCATCGTGGTGATTGTCGTCAGCAGCACCGGACGAATACGCGACTCGGCGGTGCGCACGATGGCCTCGATCCGGGGCATATAGCGGGCGTATTCCTGGTAGGTGTCGATCAGAACGATATTGTTGTTCACCACGATCCCGGCCAAGGCAACGATGCCGGTGCCCGTCATGATGATCGAAAACGGCTGGCTCATCACCATCATGCCGATCAGAACACCGGTAGTGGACAGGACCACCGCCAGCAGAACCAGCGTTGCGTTGTAAAAGCTGTTGAACTGCGCCAGCAGGATGATGAACATCAGACCCAGCGCACCCAGAAACGCGTTCTGCAGGAAGGCACCGGATTCCGCCTGTTCCTCCTGATCGCCGGTCCATTCCCATGTCACGCTTGCGGGCAGGGGATTGGTATCCAGCCATTCGGTAAGGGCAGCGATACGCTCGTTTGCGTTAAGAGGAACGATTTTTAGCTGTGCCTTGCCTTCGGAAATCGTCTTGGCGATCTCGCTCAGCGAAATGTCGGCACCGGCATTGGGAACATTGTGATATGTCTTCTGCGGTTCGGAGAACCAGGCCATATACCACGGAAGCTTGCGCGTGATGACAAGATTGCTTGGCTCACCGTTCTGAATGTCTTCATCGGTCAGCTGATAGCCGAACCCCAGCGAAATGGCGCCGTCGTCATTAGGCTGTTCATTGTCATCCAATGGAACCGCAGAATACAACAACACGCCTTTAACGACATCCGCCTTCACATCGTAATACCGCTGCTGATCCACACGGCTGATCGATTCCAGTTTCTTGACCGGCTGGCGGGTGATGAAATTGCTCAGCGGCACCAGACCGTCCGACGTGCGCACCTTCAGCGTGTCCAGCGTGCTCAAAACCCGGTCCTGGTCGGGCAGGCGCACGCGTATTTCGATCTCTTCGTCGCTTGTGTCCACGCGCATGGTGTCCAGCAACATGCCGCGCGTGACAAGTTGCACCATCGCGCCCACCGTGGCCACATCCGCGCCATAGCGCCCGGCCTGTTCCACGTCGACGTCGATCTGCCAGTCGATCCCGGGCAGTGGCAGGCTGTCTTCGATCAGGATCAGGCCCGGTGTCTTTTCGAACTGCGCGCGCGCCAGTTCCGCCGCCGTCGTCAGATCGTCCCAGCCATCGGCCTTGACCCGTAGATGCACCGGCTTGCCCGACCCGGGCCCCTGTTCCAGCGCAAGGATCTCCGCCTCGAAGCCGGGCAGCTTGACCAGTTCGGCGGTCAGCTGGTCGATCACGAAATCGCCGTCGTAATCGGGCGCGGTCACGGCACGGCTGAACCGCCCGTTCAGGAACGGTTCGTCTACCTTGGGGCGGTCCTCCCACGGGATGATTTCGAACTGCACCTGGCCCACGGTGTCGGGCGGGGCCTGGCTGCCGCCGGGACCAGCCGTGTCCAGACCGCCATCGCCCGCAAAGGCAAAGACGTTGATCACGGCAGGGTGGGCGCGGATCACGTCTTCGACCTGGCGCACCATTCGGTCGGATTCAGCAAGCGAGACATTGCCCCGGGCCCGCACGAACACGGTGGCCTGTTCCGGTTCGGATTCCACAAAGAATTCAACCCCCTTGGAATTGGCCGGGAACAGGATGAACGCAATATAGAACACCCCGGCAAACACCGTGGCGATCGAGACCAGAGGCATGATTGGATTGCCCGCAATCGTCTGAATGATCCAGCCAAACGGAGTCAGTTGATGGCCCGAGCGGATTTCCCGCGGCTTTCGCTCGATCTTGGCGGCGCCCAGCGTGACCGACGCCGCGAACGAGCCGAAGAGAAAGATCATCGCTCCGATCAGCGATCCGGGCATCGCCCCGGTGCCCGCCGGCAGAATATATGCCGGGTTCAACACCTGCATCGCGCCCACGAACATGGTGTACATGGCCACCGGCACCAGCGCGGCCCGCGCCACCCAGGGCAGGCGCCGGCGCAGGGCGTCCGAGATATTGCCGAATACGCGGCTCATCCGGCCCGTGACACCGCCCATCACCGGCAGATACACCAGCGCCACCACCAGCGAGGCCGACAAGACAAAGATCAGCGTCACAGGCAGCATGCCCATGAACTGCCCCGGAACACCGGGCCAGAACAGCATCGGCAGAAACGCACAGAGCGTTGTGGCGGTCGACGAGACAACCGGCCAGAACATCCGCTGTGCCGCTTCGACATAGGCATGCATCGGCCCGATACCGTCCTTGATCCGCTTGTCGGCATACTCAACGACAACGATGGCCCCGTCGACCAGCATGCCCACGGCAAGGATCAGGCCGAACATCACGATGTTGGAAATCGAAACGCCCATCACCGCCAGGAACGCAAAGCACAACAGGAACGATGTGGGGATCGCGAACCCGACCAGCAACGCCGCCCGGCTGCCCAGGGCCGACAGCACCACGATCATCACCAGCGCGATGGCGGTCAGAACCGATCCTTCCAGCTGGCTCACCATGGATCCGACAACGCGGCTCTGATCGTTGGACGTGCCCAGTTCGACGGCGGCCTGCAATTCGGGCGGCCACTTGGATTCGGACTTGGCGATGGTCTCTTTGACCAGCGCGACGGTGTCGATCAGGTTGAACCCCTTGCGCTTGACCACCTGCAAGGCAACCGTGTTTTCACCGTTGAACCGCGCCGTGCCCTTGCGGTCCTCGAACGTGAGGTTGATCTCGGCCAGCTCTCCCAGGGTGACCACCCGGTCACCGTTGGTCTTGACCGGCAAGGCATAGACATCGCGCGGCGTTTTGAAGGAGGAGGGGATCTTGACCGAGAACGTCCCCTGATCGGTTTCAACCTCACCGGCGGCGATCAGCTGGTTATTGTTCTGGACCACGTTGATCAACTCGATCGCGGTGACATTATAGGCTTCCAGACGCAGGGGGTCGATCACCACCTCCAGCATCTCGTCGCGGTTGCCAGCGATCCCGGCCTCCAGAACCGCATCGAGCGATTCCAGATCGTCCTGCAGTTCCTTGGCGATGCGCGCCATCGTGCGTTCGGGCACGGCGCCGGTCAGGTTCACGATGACGATGGGAAATTCGGAAAAGTTGATTTCCTTGATCGAATACTGTTCTGCGCCGTCCGGAAACTTGCCCTGTGCGGCGTTCATGCCGTCGCGCACATCGGCCATGATCGCCGTCTTGTCCCAGCCGAACTCGAACTCCAGCGCGATCCCGGCATAGTTCTCCGCCGCCGTGGACGTCATCTTTTTCAACCCGTCGAGATCGGCCAGTTCGGTTTCCATCGGCTTGATCAGCAGGCTTTCGCTGTCCTCGGCGGAAATGCCGGGAAACTGGACCGAAACGAAAAGGGCCGGAATTTCGATGTCCGGCTCGCCTTCCTTGGGCAGGCTCCAATAGGCAAAGCCGCCGATGATCAGCGACAGCGCAATGAACGCCAGAACCATTCGGGCCCGTTCGGCGGCCCAGTCGACGATACCGGTCATTGTTCGGCCTCACTATAGGTTGGCGTCACCTTCACGCCCGCAGTCACGAAATCCTGCCCCATGACGATCACGTCCGCCTGTTCAGGCAGGCCCGAAACCCAGACGCCACCGACCTCGTCCCGCAGCAGTTTAACGGGGGCAAACTCCACCACGTTGCCCGGTCCGACGACGCGTACACCCAGCTGGCCCTCGTTGTTCAGGGTCAGCGCCGATTGCGGCAGGCGATGCGCCTTCGCCCCTTTCGAGGAGATCATGATGGTGGCGGTTTGCCCGTCACGGATGCTCAGATCGGGGTTGGGCACTTCGATTTCGACCTGAAAGGTGCGTGTCGTCGGGTCGGACGAGCGGCTGATAAAGGTCACTTTTCCGGCCACGGTCTCACCGGTGACCAGCCGCGCACCGGCCTCGGCATCAGGGTACACGCGATTGACTTCGGTTTCGGGAACGAACCCGACCAGTTTGATGGGGTTCAGCTGAATAACGGTGGCGCACAGGGCGCCGGGCTGCAACAGGCTGCCCAGTTCGGCGGTGTCTGATTCCAGCAACCCGGCAAAGGGCGCGACGATCCGCAGGCGCTCGATCTCGCGTTCGGCCGCGGCCACGGCGGCGGCGGCGCCCTCGATTCCCGATTGTGTCGTTTCAAGGCCGGATTTGGCGCTGGCAATCCCGGCTTCGGCCGAGCGGACGGCCGCCTGGGCCGAGACAAGCCGCGTTTCGCTGGCATACCCGTCCTGTTTCAGCTTGCTGGCGGCGTTGAAATTGATCATCGCCTCGTCCAGCCGCGCCTTTGCCTCTTCCAGCTTGGCCTCGGTTTCGGGCACGCGGCTTTTCGCTTCGGACAGGCGCGCGCGCGCCTCGGCCAGGCTCGCCATGCGGGTGCCGGGGTCCAGTTCGCACAACAGATCGCCCGCTTGCACGCTGGCGCCCTTGCGGCGGGGCTCCGAGATCACGGTTGCGGTCGTCTCGGCGCGCACCTCGACCTGGCGCGCCGCCTTGGTCTGGCCGCGCAGCAAAACCGCGTTATTGATGGTCTGCGCCTGGCTGCGTTTGACGACAACACCGATTCCGGGGACGTCTTCCTTGTCTGGCTGAGCCACCTGACCGGCGTCCGTGTCAGCGCTTTCCGGTGTGGTTTTGGCCGTCTCGTCTCCGCGCGCGAACGCCAAAAGGGCGTCGCGTTCGAAAACGATCGCATAGAGACCAAGCATCACCAGAATGGCGGTGAGGACAGGGATCAATCGCATTTTCGGCCTTTCTCAACTCGGGTTGTTTTGCAGGCGGATCCGGAATGAGCCTGCCATGTCCCGCGATATAGTGCATTTTCGCGCTAAACTAACCAGTTCAGAATAAATATTTTCGCCCGGCGGCGCAAGACGGTGACGCATTGGGCGCCTGCGCGGCCTTGGCTTGGCCTCACTTGCACGTTAATAGGATGCGATTGCGCCCAAAAATCGGGCGGAAACCGGCACGCCGCCGGGAATTATCGCGCCGGGAGCAGAGGTCAGACATGAGTGACACAGACAGTTTCATCGAAGAGGTGACCGAAGAGGTCCGCCGCGACCAGCTGTTCAAGATGTTCAAGCGCTATGGCTGGATTGCCGGGCTTTTGATTGTTCTTATCGTCGGCGGCGCCGCCTGGAACGAATACAACAAATCCCGCGAACGTGCCGCGTCCCAGGACCTGGGCGATCAGCTTCTCGCCGCGCTGGAAAAGAATGAACCGGCAGATCGCGCCGCCGAACTGGCGACACTCAGTGCTGAGACACCGGGCGGCAACGCGGTTATCGAATTCACCCTTGCCGCCGCTCAGGCCGAGGCGGGCGACATCGACGCCGCCGTGGCCGCGCTGAACAATATCGCCAGCAACGGCGAGCTGCCTGAAATCTATCGCCAGATCGCCGCCTTCAAGGCGCTGACCCTGCAGGCGGACACGCTGCCTGCCGCCGATCTGCGTCTCCAGTTCGAAGCGCTGGCGCAACCCGGCGCGCCGCTGCGCCTGCTGGCCGAGGAACAATTGGCGCTGGTCGCTGTGTCCGAAGGCCAGGCCGAGGCCGCGATTGACCGGTTTCAGGCCATTCTTCAGGATGCCGAGGCAAGCATGGACTTGAAACAACGCGCGGCGCAGGCAATTGTGGCCTTGGGTGGGGAACCGCAACCTCAGCCCGGCAACACGAACGGGTAGGGCGGGCAACCGGCCTCACCGGCGCGGGCACGGACGGACGTGCCAAAAACACACGGTATGACAGGCAAAGTTACATGATTGCATCGTTTATCCCCTCGCGCGCGCAGCTGGTCCTTCTGATCGGTGCGCTGGCGGTTCTGACAGCCTGTGCCGAAAAGGAAATTATCCTGCCCGGCGAACGTGAGGATCTGCGCCCCACCGGGTATGAAAACGCGCCCGATTACATCCCCGATCCCGCGGCCAATCAAAGCCGCGCCATTCGCCTGCCGGCGCAGCGCAGCAACGCCGAATGGGCGCAAAGCATCGGCACCCCGTCAAACCGGGTGGATCACGCCGCCCTGCGCGTCGCGCCGCAACATGTCTGGTCCGCGAAGATCGGTAACGGCGATGGCCGCCGTGTGCGCATCACCGCCGATCCGGTTGTCGCGGGCGGGCTGATCTACACGCTCGACAGTGGCGCGCGCGTTTCCGGCGTGACGCCGGCCGGTGCCGTGGCATGGAGCACCGACCTGATCCCGGTCACCGATGACGAGGAACAGGCCACCGGCGGTGGCATGGCTTATGACAAGGGCGTGCTCTATGTCTCGACCGGCTATGGCCGCCTGACCGCGCTCGATGCCGCCAACGGTGCCGTGCGCTGGACACAGCGGCTTGAGGCGACCGGCAGCGGCACGCCTCTCATTCATGACGGGCTGATCTATCTCGTAGCCGGGGACGATACCGGCTGGGCCATCCATACCGACACGGGCCGCGTGGCATGGCGGGTTCAGGCCACGCCCAGTGTCGCCAACGTGCTGGGCGCCCCGGCGCCCGTGATCGCGGGCGACTTTGTGGTCTTTGCCTTTGGCTCGGGCGAACTCATGGCCGCCTTCCGCAAAGGCGGTCTGCGCCGCTGGAACGCTTCTCTGGCCGGCCAGCGCGTCGGGCGCGCAGCGTCGCGGATCGGCGACATCACCGGCAGCCCGGTTATCGCGGGCAGCACCCTTTTCGCGGGCAACCATTCGGGGCGCACCGCCGCCCTGTCCACTGTCAGCGGCGGACGCCTGTGGACCACGGCGCAGGGCGCCCTGGGGCCGGTCTGGCCCGCCGGTGACAGCGTGTTCGCGGTTACCGATCTTAGCCAGCTGGTGCGCCTGGATGCGCGCGAGGGCAGCCCGGTCTGGGTTGTGAACCTGCCCGGATACGTCAAGGAAAAGCCCCGCAAACGGGCCGAGGTCTTTGCCCATTACGGCCCGATCCTTGCGGGCGGGCGCATCATCGTGGCCTCAAACGATGGCCTGTTGCGCTTTTTCTCACCCGAAGACGGCAGCCTGACCGCCTCGGTTGCGGTGCCGAACGGGGCGACGACCGCACCTGTCGTGGCGGGCAATACGCTCTACGTCGTCAGCACCACCGGGGAACTGCACGCTTTCCGTTGACGCAAAGATGCGTTAAAGGGCGCATCTTGAGTCTCAATAAAAGCTGTAACCATGTCTTTCACCCTTGCCATCGTGGGCCGGCCCAATGTGGGCAAATCCACCCTTTTCAACCGTCTGGTTGGTAAACGCCTTGCGCTGGTCGATGACCAGCCCGGCGTGACACGCGACCTGCGCGAAGGGGCCGCGCGGCTGGGGGATCTCCGCTTTACCGTGATCGACACCGCCGGGTTGGAGGAAGTCACCGATGACAGCCTTCAGGGGCGCATGCGCCGCCTGACCGAGCGCGCGGTGGACATGGCCGACATCTGCCTGTTCATGATCGATGCCCGTGTCGGGATCACGCCGTCCGACCAGATGTTCGCCGAAATCCTGCGTAAACGCTCGGCCCATGTGATCGTTGCCGCCAACAAGGCCGAAGGGGCCGCCGCCGATGCCGGCGTGATCGAGGCCTATTCGCTGGGTCTGGGTGAGCCGATCCGCATGTCCGCTGAACATGGCGAGGGTCTGAACGACCTTTATACGCAACTGATGCCGCTGGCCGATCAGTTCGAGGCCCAGGCCGAAAAGGACGCGCCCGAAATCGATGTCACTCTGTCCGAGGATGATGACGATGACGACGCGGCAATTCCCCAGCCCACCAACGCAAAACCGCTTCAGGTGGCCGTGGTCGGGCGCCCGAATGCGGGCAAGTCGACCCTGATCAACCGAATCCTGGGCGAGGAACGCCTGCTGACCGGCCCCGAGGCCGGGATCACCCGCGATGCCATCAGCCTGCGCATCGACTGGGAAGACGTCCCGATGCGGATCTTTGACACCGCCGGCATGCGTCGCAAGGCCAAGGTACAGGAAAAGCTGGAAAAACTCTCGGTCGGGGATGGCCTGCGCGCGGTGAAATTCGCCGAGGTTGTGGTGGTTCTGCTTGATGCGGCAATCCCGTTCGAACAACAGGATCTGCGCATCGCCGATCTGGCCGAACGCGAAGGCCGGGCCGTGGTCATCGCCGTCAACAAATGGGACGTGGAAGAGGACAAGCAGGAAAAACTGCGCGACCTCAAGGAAGCCTTTGAACGGCTTCTGCCCCAGCTGCGCGGCGCACCGCTGGTCACGGTTTCGGCCAAGACGGGCAGGGGGCTTGATCGTCTGCACGCGGCCATCATGCGCGCCTATGAGGTCTGGAACCGCCGTATCAGCACCGCGCAATTGAACCGCTGGCTGACCGGCATGCTGGAACAGCACCCGCCCCCCGCACCGCAGGGCAAGCGGATCAAGCTGCGGTATATGACACAGGCCAAGACCCGACCGCCGGGATTCGTGGTCATGTGCTCACATCCTGACAAGATGCCAGACAGCTATTCACGCTATCTGGTCAATGGGTTGCGCGCCGATTTTGACATGCCGGGCACGCCGATCCGGCTGTATTTCCGCTCGCAGAACGACAAGAACCCGTACAAGGGCCGCAAGAAAAACGCGCCCTCCAAGCTGCGCAAACACACCGACGGTCGCCGCCGCGACCGGTGATGTTATCCGCCAGGACTATTTGTCGGGTGGGCCACAACAGTAGTCCAGCCGACAAAATGGCCAAGCGCAGTCCACACTTGCGCAAAAGAAGCCGATCTTCGGTCATAGCGCGGTTAAGGTCTGGAACGAGCCCTTACTTGCCGGTCGTTCCGTCCTCAGGAGGGCCGCTCTTCCAGCGCATGCTTGACCTCAGCCGTGCTCAGCATGGCCGATCGTCTCTCGTGGATGCCTGGAACCTTTTGCATAAAGAATTGACCATCGCATGTTTATCCTCCAGCCTTACCTTAGACGCAAAGTAAATTGCCAATGGCAAGCAGGGACCTCTAGATATCCCCGTGAGCACCACAATAGTAGCGAACCTGTCGGTTGAAAAAAGAGAAGTTGGAAGACAGCAAGTGGCCCAGGCGAGGTACGTGGCCATCATTGCTCGTAAATATGCTGATTGCGTCTGCCTTTTTTGTGTTGCTGAATTTCGGTGAACACCCTGCACTTCAGAAGTATTGGTACGTAAATATCACCGTCGCAGCTATTGCGGTATTCCGGGCACTAGAAGATTTATTGAAAATTTTCCGTAGGTGATGTGAATGAGCGATAGAGACGAAAGTTCGATCTGCGGTCTTGAACCGACAGGCAACAGTTTGTGCTTGATCCAAAGATACTTCCGGCTGGGACGCCTTGAAACAATCTTGGCCCATTGAAGCTGTCTTATGATTGGGCCGTCGCTAAGGCAGGTATGTCCGCACAGCTTCCGTTTGGGAAGGACGGCCTCGATATCCGGCTTGGGACCGAACTGCATGTCGTTCGCGCCAAAACTGTAAACAGGGTCTTGGCTGTTTCTCAGATATACATGCTTGGTTGAGACAACATTGCGCGACCTTCCACAGGACATCCTTGTTTCAGGTCGCTCTCTTGCCGTCCTGATCAGCCCCCGCACTGCGCAAGAAACCGCCCATTTTTTGACGATCCACATGGGTTTCCGCGCGCGTTTGAGTGACGCATTGAAACCCCGCGTTGTATCGTGTCACATTCAGTGTAGTTATTTTGTGGTTAGGTTTAGCTGACTTACCGGGTGATTTGTACGGGGCTTGATTATGAACCTT
This sequence comes from Arenibacterium sp. CAU 1754, assembly GCF_054482635.1. NCBI lineage: Bacteria > Pseudomonadati > Pseudomonadota > Alphaproteobacteria > Rhodobacterales > Paracoccaceae > Arenibacterium > Arenibacterium sp. CAU 1754. Next base: position 705,342 of record NZ_JBTLRG010000001.1, on the reverse strand, counting down.
CGGGAATACACGCGCCAATATTGCGAAAAAGACAATCGGCTGGCGAGCCTGAGCTATTTTGGCACCTTCGCCGTCTATTTCACCTCGCTCTGGCTGGCGATCATCTATGTGCACCTGTGGTATGTTCTGGTCCCTGCGGTCATTATCCACGCATTCTCGGCCGTGCGCCTCTATGTCCTGCAACATGACACGGGGCACCATTCACTGTTTGAAACCCGGTTGCAGAACGAACTGGCGGGCCATGGCCTGTCGCCGTTCACCTTTGCCCCGTTCGAGGTGATGAAGCAGAATCACAACCTGCATCATTCCAACATTGGCAACCTCGAACACCGCGAAACCGGCGAAATCCACACGATGACCCTGCGCGAATGGGAACAGGCAGGGTTCTGGCAACGCCTGACCTATCGTCTTTATCGCAACCCCTTCGTGCTGGTTCCGCTGGGGTCGCTGTTCACCTATTTCATCCGCTACCGCTGGCCCAAGAACACCACCCGGTTCGGGGCCAAGGGGGTGCTGCTGCACAACGTGGCGGTGCTGGCCTATGTCGGGCTGATCTATGCGCTGGCTGGAACAACCGGTGTTCTGGTCTGGCTTGGCGCCAGTTTCCTGGGCGGCATGATCGGCGTGTTTCTGGTCTATCTTCAGCACAATTTCGAAGACACCTATTGGGACCGCCGCCCCGATCTCGACCCGCAACTGGCGGCGATTCAGGGGTCATCCTGTCTCGACTTTGGCTGGTTCTTCGATTTTATCGTGGCCAATATCACGTTGCATGACATCCACCATTTCAACGCGCGCATCCCCAGCTATCGCCTGCGCCGGTGCCACTATGGCCTGCCGGACGAATATGCGCCCCGCCGGATCAAGTTCCCCGAGGCGCTGGCAGCACTGAACCTCAAGCTATGGGATGAGGACAAGGGCCGGCTGGTGCCGTTTCCCAAATCGTCTTCCGCCGCGTCCGTCGCAATGCCGGGCGCAAGCTGAACCAAGCGTCTAGCGCAGGGCCGAGCGGACCGCGAACATGATCATCAGCAACCCGCAGGTGGCCGCCGTATAGGCCACCAGCGGGGCCTGACCCCAATTCGCCACCACGACCGCCGCCAGCGCCCATGTCACGGCCAACGCGAATTCCGGAATGCGGGACACCAGGCTCAGAACGATTGCCGACCCGCCAAAGGCCAGCGCCAGACCGATTATAGCCGCAACGCGCCCGTCGACCCCGGCATACCCGCCCAGCATCAATCCGACCGAAACGCTGCTCGCCGCCATCAGCCAGCCTGCGAATAATCCGACAGGTGCCCGGGCAAGCCACCGGTCCAGCACCGGCGCCCGCTTCAGCGCCACCAGAGCCGATGCCAGCATCGCCCAGATCAGGACAAAGGCCCCAAGCGGGCTGATTTCGGCCACCGGCAGCCAAAGAATGCCAAGGCCCTGCGCCAGCGCCAGTGGCGGGCGCATGTCCTGCCAGTCGGCGGCGCGGGGGCGGGACCAGACACCAAAGGCCGCGCTCAGAACCAGCCAGGCATAGATCGGCGCCCAGATCGCAAAGGCATAGCCCGCAGGCTGCACCGGCGGATCGACTTGCGGCACCGGAAACTGCGTGGGTTCAAACCCACCGAAGCCGGGCACCAGCATTGGTGATGCGGCGAACCCAAGGGCGGTAACAAGCACCAGATAAGCGGGCAGGGGCGAAAGCCGGCTTTGCATCAGACACGAATCTCCTTCAGACAGAACGCCTCTCCTGTCGTCGAAATATGGCGCCATTGCGGCGTCTGTGGGAAAGGGGAATATCTTGACGACTACGCCACTTTGGCGTGTATCAATCGGCAACAATCAGGGTGATCCGGCCCGATTGTCGGGCCGGAAAATCGCTCAGATCAGTGTGCCATCTGCGCCGAGAGTCGTCTTGCCACCCAGATAGGGTTTCAGCACCTCTGGCAGGATCACCGATCCGTCCGCCTGCTGCCCGTTTTCCAGCACCGCAATCAGGCAGCGCCCCACGGCGAGACCGGACCCGTTCAGCGTATGCACGAATTCGGGCTTGCCGCCGCCCTCGGGTCGGAACCGCGCATTCATGCGCCGCGCCTGGAAATCCCCCGTGGTCGAGACCGAGCTGATTTCGCGATAGGTGTTCTGCCCCGGCAGCCAGGCCTCGATGTCATAGGTCCGCCGCGCGCCGAACCCCATGTCGCCCGTGCACAGGATCACGGTGCGATAGGGAATGCCCAAAGCCTCAAGCAGAGCCTCGGCACAGCGCAGCATGCGCTTTTGCTCGGCGTCGCTCTCATCCGGGTGGGTAACCGACACCATTTCGACCTTTTCGAACTGATGCTGGCGCAGCATTCCGGATGTATCCTTGCCCGCGCTGCCCGCCTCGCTGCGGAAACACAAGGTATGCGCCGTCATGCGAACGGGCAGAGCGCTTTCCTCCAGAACATCTCCGGCCATGGAATAGGTCAGCGGCACCTCAGAGGTCGGGACCAGCCACCAGCCATCCGTGGTCTGGTAACTGTCCTCGGCGAATTTCGGCAACTTGTCCGTCCCATACATCGCCTCATCGCGCACCAGAACGGGGCTGTTCACTTCGATCAGCCCGTTTTGGTCCACATGGGTGTCCAGCATGAACTGCGACAGCGCCCGGTGAATCCGCGCCAGCGCGCCCAGCAGCACCACAAACCGGCTCCCCGAGATTTTGGCCCCCCGCTCAAAATCCATGCGCGATACAACGGCGCCGATTTCGAAATGCTCTTTCGGGGTAAAGTCAAAGCTGGGGATATCGCCCCAGCGGCCGACCTCGACATTGTCATTCTCGTCTTCGCCATCGGGCACATCGTCCGCCGGAAGGTTGGCAATCCACGCCAGCATGTCGGTCAGCTTGGCGTCCAACTCTTTTGCCTCATTCTGCATGGCGGCCACTTCGGCCTTTTTGCTGGCCACCAGCGCGCGCAGCCGTTCAAATTCGGCCTCGTCGCCCTTGGCCTTGGCTGCCCCAACCAGTTTGCTGGCCTTGTTCTGTTCGGCCTGCGCCGCCTCGGCGGCCTGGATCTTGGCCCGGCGTTCGCTGTCCACGGCCAGCAATTCCGCCGACATCGCCGCATCCCCGCGGCGCGCAAGGGCGGCGTCAAAGGCATCGGGGTTTTCGCGAATGGCACGGATATCATGCATGGCACTGGTCCTCGGGATTCTGAGTCGTTTGCAGCCTTATGCCCCAACATTTTGCGCAAGGGTAGGGTGGCAAAGCCCGGTTGCCGAAAACCCACTGCCCGGCGGCACCGCCGGGCAGTGCCTGCCTGCCCCTCGGCAGGCGCGTTCGCGCCAGCCCAGTCAGGCGCGGCCCTCAGTACGGAAAATCCAACGTGAGAGGTTGCGCTTTTCTTACTCGTCTTCGCCAACCCGGGCTTTCGAGCGCAAACCCATTCTATACCTGCCATGTGCGCCAACTTTTGCATGAGCAGGAGGGCGCTCGTGTTTTTCGGCTACAAACTCCGGCGCGGTGATCCCGTCTGGCAAGGATATCGAGGCGTCACCAAAAATGTAATCAATTGGAACCCAGGTGACGATGACATGTCTTCGATTCACCGGCTCAAGCAGCGCACCTTGAAGGACAGAACCGCTCAAGAAAGTTGGAGATCATATCAGAGCGCCTCCGAGATTGGCCCCCGCGAAACATATACCCAACAAACAATCCCGCGCTGCCTTGCAAAGCCCCCTGTCACGGCATAGGTTCCGCCAAAATCCTGAGGGCCATTTCCGGCCCGCGCCAGACAAAAGGAAAACCTCATGGAAGGTGGTGCTTTCACCCAATTCGTTCCGCTGATCCTGATCTTCGGGATCATGTATTTCCTGCTGATCCGTCCGCAGCAAAAGAAGGTCAAGGAACATCAGGCCATGGTCGATGCCCTGCGCCGCGGCGATCAGGTGATCACCCAGGGCGGCATGATCGGCAAGGTCGTCAAGGTCAAGGATGATGGTGAGGTCGAGGTCGAAATCGCCGATGGCGTCAAGGTGCGCGTGGTCAAGGCGACCATTGCCACAGTGATGAGCAAGACCGAACCGGCGAAGTAAGATCGCCCTGTAACATTCGGAAAAGGCAGGGTAATGCTGCATATTGATCTGTGGAAACGCGTGCTGATCATCCTGGCCTGTGTGGCCGGACTGGTGCTGGCATTGCCCAACGGCTTTTACACCCGCGTCGAAAATCACAACGACGCCCTGACCGCGATCGAGGCGACGGGCGAGACGCCCGAACTTCTTGAACAGGCCGGGCAGTGGCCGGGATGGATGCCGTCCTCTCTGGTCAACCTGGGCCTTGATCTGCGCGGCGGTGCGCATCTGCTGGCCGAGGTTCAGGTCGAGGATGTCTACGAAAGCCGGATGCAGGCGCTCTGGCCCGATGTGCGCGATGCCCTGCGCCCGGAACGCGCCACCGTGGGCACCATCCGCCTGCAGCCCTCTGATCCCACCGAAATCCGCGTGCGCATCAGCCAGCCCGAGGGCATGGCCCGCGCGCTTGAGGTTGTGCGCGGGTTGGCCCGGCCGATCCAGACGCTCAGCGGAATGGGCGCGACCGATCTGGAGGTGCAGGGCGAAGACGGGGTGATCGTCGTCACCCTGTCGGAACAGGAAAAACTGGCCACGGATGACCGGACTGTCCGTCAATCCCTTGAAATTATTCGCAGACGTATCGACGCGGTTGGCACACGCGAACCCACGATCCAGCGCCAGGGCGCCGACCGTATCCTGATCCAGGTACCGGGCATCGGCAGCGCGTCCGAGTTGAAAAAGATCATCGGCACCACCGCCAAGCTGACGTTCAACCCGGTCGTCGGCACCGGCAGCAACCCCAATGCAACGGCCGGTGTGGGCAACGAAGTTGTCCCGTCGATCGACGAAGAGGGGGTCTATTACACCATCGAATCCGCGCCCGTCGTGACAGGCGAACAGTTGACCGATGCACAGCCCAGTTTCGACCAGAACGGCCGCCCGGCGGTCACCTTCCGGTTCAACACGACCGGGGCCCGCAAATTCGGGGATTACACCCGCGACAATATCGGCGCGCCCTTTGCCATCGTTCTGGATGACGAGGTGATCAGCGCCCCCCGTATCCAGAGCCATATTCCAGGCGGGTCCGGCATCATCACCGGCAACTTCACGGTCGAGGAAAGCACCAATCTGGCCATCCTGCTGCGCGCTGGCGCCTTGCCCGCGGAACTAACGTTCCTTGAGGAACGCACCATCGGTCCCGAACTGGGGCAGGACAGTATCGACGCGGGCAAGATCGCCACGATCATCGCCTTTGTCGCAGTGCTGGTGTTCATGGCGCTGAGTTACGGTTTGTTCGGTGTCTTCGCGAATATCGCTCTGATTGTGAACATCGGCATGATCTTTGGATTGTTGTCCCTGATGGGCGCGACGCTGACATTGCCCGGTATTGCCGGGATCGTTCTGACGGTGGGGATGGCGGTGGATGCCAATGTGCTGGTGTTCGAACGCATCCGGGAAGAACTGAAAACCGCCCGCGGCCCCGCCCGCGCCATCGAGCTGGGTTATGAAAAGGCATTGTCGGCCATTCTGGACGCCAATATTACGACCTTCATCACCGCAGTGATCCTGTTTGCCATGGGATCGGGTCCGGTGCGCGGGTTCGCCATCACCCTTGGCTTGGGCATTCTGACCTCGGTCTTTACAGCGATCTTCGTCACGCGGCTGATGATCGTTTTTTGGTTCGAACGCCGCCGTCCCAAGACAATCGAGGTGTAAGATGCGGCTGAAACTGGTTCCCACAGAAACGAATTTCGATTTTTTCAGTAAATGGAAGATGTGGCTCGGGATTTCGTTTCTTCTGATGATCCTGGGCGTGATTGGCTTTGCGCTGCACGGGCTCAACTACGGCATCGATTTCCGCGGCGGCACCACGATCCGGACGCAAAGCGCGACGCCGGTGGATGTGTCTGCCTATCGCGGAGCCATTGATCCGCTCGGGCTGGGCGACGTGACGATCACCGAGGTGTTCGATCCCACCTTCGAAGCGGACCAGAATGTCGCGATGATCCGCATTCAGGCACAGGACGATCAGGAGGCGGTGACAGCCGACATGATCGAAACGGTGGAGGCGGCCCTGACGGGCGCCGCGCCGGATATTCAGTTCGTGTCCGTGGAATCCGTCGGCCCCAAGGTGTCGGGTGAGCTGATCCAGACCGCGATCATTGCCGTCGCCCTCGCGATCGGGGCGGTTCTGATCTATATCTGGCTGCGGTTTGAGTGGCAGTTTGCATTGGGTGCGGTGGCTGCACTTGTGCATGACGTGGTGTTGACGATCGGCATTTTTGCGGTGCTGGAAATCAGGTTTGACCTCGCGATCATTGCCGCGCTGCTGACCATTGTCGGCTATTCGCTGAACGATACCGTGGTCGTGTTCGACCGGGTCCGCGAAAACCTGCGCAAGTACAAACAGAAATCACTGGCAGATGTGCTGAACCTGTCGATCAACGAAACCCTCAGCCGGACGGTCATGACCTCGGTCACAACCCTTTTGGCACTGATTTCGCTGTTCGTTCTGGGCGGGGACGTGATCCGCGGATTTGTCTTTGCGATGATCTGGGGCGTGATCGTCGGGACCTACAGTTCTGTCTTTGTGGCCTCGACGATCCTGCTTTATCTGGGCGTGAAACGCGACTGGTCGAAACCGGACAATACGTCGGGCAACCAGTTTGCCAACGTGGATGCCTGACGATCTGGCACTGGTCCTCGCGCAGTTTCTGGCGCAGCCGGGGCTGGTCTGGGTTGTCCTGATCACCATCGTCGCCGGTCTTGTCTATGGCTTTGCCGGGTTTGGCGCGGCGCTGGTTTACATGCCGGTGGCCGCAGCGTTCATGCCGGTCGAAGTCGCGATTGCCGCTTTTTCCGTATCGGCCCTTGCCTCGTTCGTGACTGTGGTTCCACGCGCCTGGAAACAGGCCGACCGGCCCGGGGTCAGCCTGATGATCCTGTGCGCGCTGTTCAGCCTGCCGGTAGGGCTTTATATTCTTCGTACCAATGATGTGACGACCATGCGATGGGCGGTTCTGGCGGTCACGACGCTGACCCTGATCGCGCTGGTTGCCGGGTGGCGCTACGCGGCTCAGCCCACACGCGGGGCGCGGGTCGGCGTGGCGCTGTCTACCGGGGTGGTCGGGGGCGCCACGGGCCTTGTGGGGCCGATTATGGTGCTGTTCCAGTTGGGAGGCCAGGACAGCGTCGCGCGCAGCCGGGCCAATTCGCTGGTGTTTCTGACAACCACGGGCCTGCTGACCGCGCCGCTGATGGCGCTGCAAGGCATGGTGACCCTGCAGGCGATCCTGCTGGGCCTGTTCCTGCTGATCCCTTATGGTGTGGCCTCGCGCATCGGGCAGGCCCTGTTTGACCCTGACCGCCAAGCGCTTTATCGAAACGTGGCTTATGCCATCATCGCGTGGGCCATCGTGCTGGGCCTGCCGATCTACCGCTGAAGGAGCTGTCATGCGCCTGAACGAAATCAGCTTTTCCGATGCGCGCCCGGTCGAAGGGTATGGTCCCGGCTTTTTCCGTATCGGCGGTGAGGTGTTCGAAGGCCCGGTTCTGACCGGCCCGACCGGCACAAGCCCCTGGGGCGGGTATTCTGACGGCGCCGCCTTGCTGGCCCTTGGCGATCAAGTCGATGTTTTGTTTATCGGGACGGGGGCGGAGATTGCCCATATTCCGGCGGACCTGCGCCAGCTCCTCGATACCGCTGGCATCGGGGTCGAGTCGATGAATTCCCCGGCGGCCTGTCGCACCTACAACGTCCTTCTGTCCGAAGGCCGTCGGGTTGCGCTTGCGCTGCTGCCGGTCTGAGCGTGCCGCGCGTTTCCCAACAGGCTGCGGCCCAGTGCCCCGCCTGCGCATCTGGGGCCTTTTGCCCGGTCATGTCATCGGTTAAGGGCGGCGCATGACGCTGAGTGTTCATGATCTGACCATTGCCCGTGGCGGCCTGCCGGTGATCCAGGGGTTGAGCCTGTCGCTCGACTCTGGGCAGGCGCTGATCCTGCGCGGCCCCAACGGGATTGGGAAAACCACGCTGCTGCGCACGCTGGCCGGGTTGCAACCGCCCGTGTCGGGCCGGATCGACGGGACCGATGAGACGCTCGCCTATGCCGGGCACGCGGATGGGATCAAATCCACACTGACCGTCACCGAGAACCTCGAATTCTGGGCCAGTGTTTTTGGCACCCGCGGGATCGGGTACGCCCTGACGGCGTTTGACCTGCACGCACTGGCGGACCGGCCTGCAGGGGCCCTGTCGGCGGGGCAGAAACGCCGGTTGGGTCTGGCCCGGCTGCTGGTCACGGGGCGGGCGATCTGGATCCTGGATGAACCGACCGTGTCGCTGGACCGCGACGCGGTCGCGATGTTTGCCGATGTGGTGCGCAGCCATTTGGCGCAGGGCGGCAGCGCCCTGATTGCCACCCATATCGACCTTGGGCTGGATGGTAACGTTCTGGAGCTGTCGCCCTATCGCGCCAAGCTGCCGGAACTGGATGATTTTGACGGAGCCTTCGCATGAAGGCGCTGTTGATCCGCGATCTGAAACTGGCGCTGCGCGCCGGGGGCGGGTTTGGCCTGGGGCTCGCGTTCTTTCTGATCGTCACGGTCATGGTGCCATTCAGCGTCGGGCCGCAGTCGCAACTGCTTTCGACCATTGCGCCGGGGGTGCTGTGGCTGGGCGCGCTGCTGGCCTGCCTGTTGTCGCTGGACCGGCTGCTGGCGCTGGATTGGGAGGACGGTTCGCTTGATCTTTTGGCCACCGCGCCGCTGCCATTGGAATCTGTCGTCACGATCAAGGCATTGGCCCATTGGATCACGACGGGCCTGCCGCTGGTTCTGGCGGCGCCGGTTCTGGGCGTCCTGCTGAACCTGCCGGGGCCGGGGTATTTCTGGCTGGTGGTGTCGCTGGCCCTGGGCACACCGGCCCTGTCGGTGATCGGAACTTTTGGGGCGGCGCTGACCGTGGGGCTGAAGCGGGGCGGGCTGTTGCTGTCGCTTCTGGTGATGCCGCTCTATGTGCCGACGCTGATCTTTGGGGCCGAAGTGGCCCGCCGCGGCGCGGTGGGCATGGACACGGCCACCCCGCTGTTGATGCTGGCCGGGATCACCGCGGGAACGGCCGCCCTGTTACCGTTTGCCAGCGCGGCGGTCATGCGCGTCAATCTGCGCTAGAGGATGTGAATTGTGGTGTGCGGACATAAGGATTAGAAGCTGAATATGTCTTTGTGGGAATACGCAAATCCGAAGAAATTCCTGACCACCTCGGAACGGGTGCTGCCGGGGATCTGGGTGTTGGCGTTCGGCTGTCTTGCAGTCGGGCTGATCTGGGGATTCTTCTTTACACCGGACGATTACAAACAGGGATCGACGGTCAAGATCATCTATCTGCACGTGCCCTCGGCGCTGATGGCGATCAATGCCTGGATGATGATGCTGATTGCCTCGCTGATCTGGCTGGTGCGTCGGCACCATGTCAGTGCGCTGGCGGCGTGCGCCGCGGCGCCTGTGGGGGCGGTGATGACCATCATCGCCCTGGTGACCGGCGCAATCTGGGGCCAGCCGATGTGGGGAACCTGGTGGGCCTGGGACCCGCGGCTGACCTCGTTCCTGATCCTGTTCCTGTTCTATCTTGGATATATCGCCCTGTGGGAGGCGATCGACAATCCTGACACCGCTGCAGATCTGACCTCGGTTCTGTGCCTTGTCGGGTCGGTCTTTGCGGTTCTGTCGCGCTATGCGGTGAACTTCTGGAACCAGGGGCTGCACCAGGGCGCGTCGCTGAGCCTGGACAAGGAAGAGCACGTGGCCGACGTCTTCTATTATCCGCTGCTGGTCTCGATCGGGGGGTTTGTCCTGCTGTTTCTGGCGCTGGTGCTTTATCGCACCGGAACTGAAATTCGCGCGCGCCGGATCAAGGCGCTGCTGGCACGGGACAGGGCAGGAGCATGATGCCGGATCTGGGAAAATACGCCGATACGGTGTTGTCGGCTTATGCCGCCTCCATCGTTTTGCTGGTTCTGCTGGTCGGGGTCACGCTGTGGCGTGGCCGCAAGACGCGGGCGGAAATGACCCGTATCGAGGAAAGACAAAAGCGCGATGGCTAAGAAGATTTCGCCCTTGATGCTCGCCCCGCCGATTATCTTCATCGCCTTTGTGCTGCTGGCGGCGATCGGCATGTTTCGAAACGATCCTGAGTCCCTGCCATCGGCCCGGCAGGGGCAGACGGCGCCGCCGCTTGTGCTGACGCCGCTGGAGGGCAAGACGGGGTTTGACGATGCCACACTGCGCGATGGTCAGGTGAAACTGGTCAACTTCTGGGCCAGCTGGTGCGCGCCCTGCCGGGTGGAACATCCCAACCTCGAGGCACTGGCGGGTGAGGGAGTGACGATCTACGGGATCAACTACAAGGACGATCCGGTCAAGGCGCTGGCTTTTCTGGATGAATTGGGCGACCCCTATGCCGCCACGGCGGCAGATGCCCAAGGGCGCACCGCGCTGGACTGGGGCGTTTACGGTGTGCCTGAAACCTATGTGATCGACGGCAGTGGCACCATCCTGTTGCGCCACGCTGGACCGGTGACGCAACGGGTGATCGAAGAGACCCTGCGCCCTGCCATCGAGGCCGCCCAATCCAATTGAGCGCCTTCGGCGCACGCCATTCTTTATAGGGGGCCAGCGTCAGGCCGACGTAAATGGGCCGGGCATCTGATCCGAAGCCAAACGAAAAAGGGCGCCCCGTGGGGCGCCCTTTGGCATTCGTTCGTGCGCTAAGTTCAGGCCGATTTGGCCAGGTCGCGCAGCACGTAGTGCAGAACGCCGCCATGTTCGATGTATTCGATTTCGATGGCGGTATCGATCCGGCACTTGAGTTGAATGGTTTTCTGGGTGCCGTCTGCATAGGTGATGATGCAGGGCACCTCTTGCAGGGGTTGGATGGTATCGAGCCCGTGGATCGCCACGGTTTCATCCCCGGTCAGACCCAGCGTCTTGCGGGTATCGCCGCCGGTGAATTCGAACGGGATCACGCCCATGCCAACCAGGTTCGAGCGGTGGATACGCTCAAAGCTTTCGGCGATAACGGCCTTGACGCCCAGCAGGGCCGTGCCCTTGGCCGCCCAGTCGCGCGAGGACCCCGCTCCATACTGTTCACCGCCGAAGATGACCAGCGGCGTGCCGGACGCCTGATAGTCCATCGCAGCGTCGAAGATCGAAGTCTGCTGACCGTCGGGGCCTTTGGTATAGCCGCCTTCGACGCCTTCCAGCATCTCGTTCCGGATGCGGATGTTGGCGAAGGTGCCGCGCATCATCACCTCGTGGTTACCGCGCCGCGATCCGTACGAGTTGAATTCGCGCACCGGAACCTGACGATCGATCAGATACTGACCGGCCGGTGTGGTGTTCTTGAACGAACCGGCGGGCGAGATGTGGTCGGTCGTGATCATGTCTCCCAGCAGGGCCAGAACGCGGGCATCGTCGATATTGGTGATCTTGCCCGGTTCCGATGACATGCCCTGGAAGTAGGGCGGGTTCTGGACATAGGTCGACGCCGACGGCCAGTCATAGGTCTGGCTGTCCGTGGTTTCGACGCTTTGCCATTTCTCGTCACCCTTGAACACATCGGCGTATTTGGACTGGAACGCCTCGCGGGTCACGGTTTCCTGAACCAGATCGGCGACTTCCTTGGTGGTCGGCCAGATGTCCTTGAGATAGACCGGATTGCCATCCTTGTCCTCGCCCAGCGGCTCGTTGGTGAGGTCGATGTTCATGTCGCCCGCAATGGCATAGGCCACGACAAGCGGCGGGGAGGCAAGGTAGTTGGCCCGCACATCGGGGCTGATCCGGCCTTCGAAGTTGCGGTTGCCGGACAGGACCGAGGTTGCGACCAGGTCGCCCTCGGCGATGGCGTCGGACAGCTCCTTCTGGATCGGACCCGAGTTGCCGATACAGGTGGTGCAGCCATAGCCAACCAGGTTGAACCCGAGCGCGTCGAGGTCTTCTTGCAGGTTTGCCGCTTCGAGATAGGCCGAAACGACCTGCGACCCCGGTGCCAGCGATGTCTTGACCCAGGGTTTGCGGGTCAGGCCCAGCGCACGCGCCTTGCGGGCGACCAGACCGGCGCCGATCATAACGTAGGGGTTCGACGTGTTGGTGCAGGAGGTGATCGAAGCGATCACGACCGACCCATCGCGGAGTTCGTAATCCTCGCCCTTGACCTTGACCGATTTGCGCGGATCGATCAGTGCGTCTGGCGTGGGGCCTTCTGAGGCCATTTCGGTCGCGTCTTGGGATTCGTCTTCGCCCCGATATTCAGCGACAACGTCAAAGAAGGCGCGCGCCGCCTGATCGAGCGGGGTGTAATCCTGCGGGCGTTTCGGACCGGAGATCGCCGGAACGATCGTTCCCATGTCGAGTTCGAGCGTATCGGTATAGATCGGGTTGTAGTCCGAACCGCGCCAGAAGCCGTTTTCCTTGGCATAGGCCTCGACCAGGGCAATACGGTCTTCTTCGCGGCCCGTGTTGCGCAGATAGCGCAGCGTTTCGTCGTCGATCGGGAAGAAACCACAGGTCGCACCGTATTCAGGCGCCATGTTGGCGATGGTCGCGCGATCGGCCAGCGGCAGGTGGTCAAGGCCGGGGCCGTAGAATTCCACGAACTTGCCGACCACGCCCTTTTCGCGCAGCAGTTCGACTACCTTGAGCACGAGGTCGGTGCCGGTCGTGCCTTCCATCATCGCGCCGGTAAGCTTGAAGCCCACAACCTCGGGGATTAGCATTGAAATCGGCTGACCCAGCATGGCGGCCTCGGCCTCGATCCCGCCAACACCCCAGCCCAGAACGGCCGCGCCGTTGACCATGGTGGTGTGGCTGTCGGTGCCGACCAGCGTATCGGGATAGGCCACTTCCTGACCGTCCTGATCGGTGTCGGTCCAGACGGTCTGGGCCAGGTATTCCAGGTTCACCTGGTGGCAGATGCCGGTGCCGGGGGGCACGACGCGGAAGTTGTTGAACGCGTTCTGACCCCATTTGAGAAAGGTGTACCGTTCGATGTTGCGTTCGTATTCACGGTCAACGTTCATCTGGAACGCGCGCGGGTTGCCGAATTCATCGATCATGACCGAGTGGTCGATGACCAGATCGACAGGGTTCAGCGGGTTGATCTTTTCCGGATCGCCGCCAAGCGCCTTGATCCCGTCGCGCATCGCGGCCAGGTCGACGACGGCGGGAACACCGGTGAAATCCTGCATCAGCACGCGGGCAGGACGATAGGCGATTTCGCGGGGGTTCTTGCCGCCCTTGGCACCCCATTCGGCAAAGGCCTTGATGTCATCAACGCTGACGGTCTTGCCGTCCTCGAAACGCAGCATGTTTTCCAGCACCACCTTGAGTGCGGCCGGCAGCTTGGCAAAATCGCCAAGGCCAGCCTCGGTAGCGGCGGGGATCGAGTAGTACGAGATGGTCTTGCCGTTCACGCTCAGGGTTTTGCGTGTCTTGGCGGTGTCCTGTCCAACGGTGATAGGCATGGGGCCTCCCTTCGAAAGAGTCGTGGAAATGGGATTTAGCTGGCTGCTATCTGCATCAGGTCGGCCCCGCATTCAATAGCGATCAGGGGGGGTGCGTCAATTTTTGTATACCATTGCACACAAAACAGGCCCGAGGCCCCCGCAATCGGCCAAACACCCGGTCTCAAGAAACCTTGATTGGTCAAGACCCCACCCTGTCGATAAAAGCGGACGTACCGCACGAGGATACCCCGATGAAGATTATCGCCGCTTTGGCCGTCGCTCTGTCGACATGCGTCCCGCTCCCGGTTCTGGCCCAGTCACAACCGGTCGTGGTCGAACTCTTCACCTCGCAGGGGTGCTCCTCATGCCCGCCGGCGGATGCGCTGTTGCGTCGGCTGGCACAGCGGGACGATGTGATCCCGCTGGCGTTGCATGTGGATTACTGGGACTACATCGGCTGGAAAGACGAATTTGCCAATCCGGACCATACCCTGCGTCAAAAGGGATATGCCGCCGCGGCCGGACGGCGCATGATCTATACCCCCCAGATGGTCATCAACGGGCAGGAGGATCTGGTCGGGGCCAAACCGATGGAACTGGCCGATCTGATCAATGCGCACAAGGCGCGCCCGGCGGCGGTGAACCTGTTGGCGCAGCGTCAGGGGCAGGGGGTCCACATACGTCTGGCCCCCGCATCCGGGCCGCTGGCCGGGCCGCTGAATCTGTTCCTGGTGCAATATGTGCCAAACCGAATGGCCCATATCACCCGTGGGGAAAACGCCGGTCGCGATATCGATTACGCAAACGTGGTCGATGACTGGCAAAAGATCGGCACATGGGACGGTCTGGCCACGATCGAGGTCGAGGCGACGCTCAAGTCCGATCACCCGGCTGTGGTTCTTGTGCAGCATGCTGGCCCGGGCAAGATTGTCGGGGCGGCCCGGGCGGACTAGGGTCAGGCGGCATCACGCATGCCCGCGAACAGGTTAGGTTTCCGGAGGGGCGAGACCGATCTAAGGTTTCCAGCGGCGATGGATCCAGAACCATTGGTCCATGTGTTCGCGCACCAGCTCCTCAAGCCCGTCATTGATGGCCTGGGTCATGGTTTCCGCGTCCGAGTGCGGGATCGGATCATGCATGACAATCTCGAAATCCAGCCCGTTCGGCTGGCGGATGGCATAAACCGGGATCATCACCGCATCGTATTTCAGAGCCAGTTCCGCAGGCACGATCGAGGTCACCGCAGGCTGGCGGAAAAAGTTGAGCACCTTACCCCCATGGGCGTGCAAATCGCCCACGATGGCGATGATGCCCCCGTCTTTGAGGTGGCGCACCATTTCCATCATCCCGCGCCGCCCCTGTTCGAACATCGGCGCGCCGATGTTCGAGATCGTGCGCACGTAGTGAGCGTTGAAGTAGGGGTTCGCCATCCGTCGATAAAGCGCGCCCATTTCGTGGCCGCGATGGATCAGGTTGGCGCGCGCCGCATCGTAATTTCCGAAATGGCCGGTCATCAGGATCACCGGTCGCCGGGCGGCGCGGGCCTGTTCCAGTGCGCTCAGACCGGGGCCGGATATCGGCGCGGCCCAGGCGCGCTCCAGAAAGGGGCGGCCGGAATAAAGCTCGATCAGGGTGCGCCCGGCATTGTTGGGGACGGCCCGGCAAAGGCGGCTTACCTCCTCCTCGGGCAGGTCGGGGCAGGTCAGTTTCAGGTTGTCGCGGACCCGTTTGTCAGCGCCGACCAGCGGCGCGATGACCCGCGATAGGATCCAGCCCATGGCCGGTACGCGCCAGCGATAGGGCGCCAGTTTCGCGCAGCCGATCAGGCCGCGCAAAAACAGGTTGCCGACGAAATACCCCGCAAGCCGGGACCGTGACAATGTACTGGGGTCAACTGGCATTTTCGAAATCTTAGCCCTGTTGCCACATCCATTCGGGAAGCGGCGGGTTTGGATGGGACGGCACATTCGCTTCGTCCAGCGGATGCGGCATGTTGGAAACCGGCGACAGGTCCTTGGTGATCCGGTCGCGTCTCAGATAGCTGATTTCGATTGTCCGGGGCACGACATAATCGCCATAGCGCACAAAGGGGCGGGCGTTATTGGCATGCACGTGGACCGGTACAAACAGATCGGACAAACGGTGCAGCGCGTCGGCGATCCGCTTGTAATGTCTTGCGTTCAGACAAAGGTGAAAGCGGTGAAATTCGACCGTCAGCACCCTGAACCGGGACAGGGTTTCACGGGGCGCGTGTGTCAGGATGTCATACTCGGCACCTTCGATGTCCATCTGCAGGACAAGATCGCCTTCAGGGGGGGCGTATTTTTGCACCCAGTCTTCCAGAGTGATGAAATTGCCTTGTGTTTTCGGACCAATGAACACCGGGTCGAACACCAGGTTTTCATCCTCGATCGGGGCCTTGTCCACGGAGGCATCCGCCAGATAGCAAGGGATGCCACGCGCCAGCATTTCCTTTTCGAAAGTCGCCGTTGATCCCACGCCGGGGGAAAAGCACCCCAAGATGCCGTCCAGATCGTCGGGAATGATGTACCCGCCATCCGCCTGGCCTCCGATCCGTATGAGATCGACACCCGTCTTTTTTGGCGCCAGGGATTGCGCTAGACAGGACATTTTTTCAGAGGTCATGGATTTGACCACCCGCCAATCGAACCCATACGAGATGTTCTTGAGGGCAGAGTCTTCAATCCAATCGTCGGCGTTCAGCATCGGTTTTTCCCTTGTGCCGGACGGCCCGACATCGGGCAACGGTACCCTTCTGGCGGATAGATGGTGTGGAGGGCGGTCTCGGTCATGTTGTCGATTGGACGGGCAAGTGCGGGGTTGGGAAATCGTCGCTTTTAGCGGCGAAAAGTTTCACGCTGCCAGACATACAGACCCGCCCCGGCGATAACAAGGGCACCGACCACCGTCCAGACGTCAGGGAATTCGGTGAAAAACAATGCGCCCCAGACCGCTGCAAAGACCAGTCCGACATAGGAATAGGGGGCAAGCATGGCCGCCTCGCCCTGGCTGAAGGCCCGGATCAGGCACATTTGGCCGACGGTGCCGAACACCGCGATCAGTGTCATCAGCCCAAGGGCCGGGGCGTCGGGCGTCTGCCATTTGAACGGCACTGCCACACTCAGCAGGATGGTGCCGACAAGGCCGGTGTAAAACAGGGATGTCCAGGCGTCTTCGTCCGGGCCAACCTTGCGCGTCAAAAGCGCGTAGCCTGAATAACAGGCGGCGGCAGCGAGCGGGAGAAGCGCGCTGGGGGAAAACACAGCACTGCCCGGTCGGATGATGATCATTGCCCCGATCAGGGCTGCGGCGATTCCGGCAATGCGGCGCGGGCCCAAAGCCTCGCCCAGAAACAGCGCCGCGCCCAGCGTGATGAGAACCGGATTGACCGACATCAACGCCGCCGCGTCGGTCAGTGGTATCAGGCTGATCCCGGTAAAGAAAAATCCTGTGGCACTCATCAGTAGGACCGAACGCAGGAATTGCAGGCCCGGGTAGCGCGTGCGCGCCACGGCGCGCAGACGCGGCATCACCAGTATGAGAACCAACAGCATCTGACCGGCATAGCGCACCCATAAGGCGGGCAGAACGCCGACGCGCGGGGCAAGTGATTTGACCGAGGCGTCCATCAGGGAAAAACAGAAAATCGCCGCGATCATCAGCAGGATCGCCCGGTTGCGTCCGGATATCGCGGCAGCGTCCGTCATCGCGGCACGCAGGGAGGTTGCAGGGTCACGGACGTGGCGGATAAGGTCGGAAACCGGATCATTGGCAGGGTGATAGGGGCGTATGGCGGCCGTGTCCATGCCGTTCGTTCACCTGTTCACAACGTGGAATCAGCCGTCTTCTTCATCCTCGTCGTCTTGTGTGATCAAAGTGACCTCGCCTGATTGCTCCAACTGGCGGATCGCTGCCACGATCGCGTTCATTGCCGCCTCGCCATCGCGGGGTTTGACGGTGCCTTTTTCGCCAATCTCTTCGCGCAGGTTATCCGCCATCCGGGTGGACATGTTGGACAGGATGAATTCGGCCACCGGGGCTGACGCCTCATCGGTGGCGGCGGCCATTGCTGTGACCAGGACATCGCCCTGGACCGTGCGAATGATCGCGGGTACATCGCGCGCATTCAGACGATGGGGGATATGGGCAAAGGTAAAGATTTCACGCCGTACCGCGCCGGCGAAATCGGCGTCTGCTTCATCCAGCGCGGACAGCATGTCATCACGCGTGCGCGCTGCAGACTGGTTCAGGATCGCCCCGACCCGTGCGGTGGGTGCGTCGGCAAAGGCAAGAATGGGCCGATCGTCCAGCTGGCTGGCCAGCGACAGGCCGATTCGGTCCACCGCCTGCGGCGTGACGGAACCGGTCTGGGACACCGCATATGTGATCCGCCGCGCCAGTGGACCGGGCAATTTGCCCAGCAGGTCTGCGGCCTTGGCGGTGTCGAGTTTCGACAACAGCACGGCGGCGACCTCGATGCTTTCGGCCTGGATTATGTCGGCGAGATCCTGCACCGGCAGGCTCCGTAGACGTGTCCAGGGGTCACCGGCTGCG
This sequence comes from Arenibacterium sp. CAU 1754, assembly GCF_054482635.1. NCBI lineage: Bacteria > Pseudomonadati > Pseudomonadota > Alphaproteobacteria > Rhodobacterales > Paracoccaceae > Arenibacterium > Arenibacterium sp. CAU 1754. Next base: position 687,223 of record NZ_JBTLRG010000001.1, on the reverse strand, counting down.
CGCACGCCGGCCTCTTTCCTCAGCCGTGCGGCCGTCTGCACGCTGATCTTGCCGTCCAGGGCGCTCAGTGCGCCGGCGATACCTTTGGGAAAGGACAACCCGACCTCATCAAGAATGCCGGCGAATTCGCCGATCACCGAATTCAGCGTTGCCCGGTCCACAAGACCCATCTGCCCCATTTGCTGTGTCAGCCGCGCCTGCAGGTCATCGGGCAATTCTTCCAGCGGAAGGTCCGCCCCTTCGTTCAGCAACAGGCGCACCACGATGGCGGCCTTGGCCCTGTTGTCCAATGGTATGGGGCCCCGCGCCGATCCGGGCGCCGGGCCCCCAGGGGCGGTTGCCATGGTCGGCAATTGCGCAATTGCCCTGTCGTCCTGCATAGTTCTGCCCTTGCCTGTATGTCCCCTACCGAGGGATGCACCAGCTTAGGCAGGCAGAAGTAAAGAAACCCTGAAGGTCAGTAGTCGTAGATGAGACCGGTCCGGAGGGCGTCGCGCAGCGAGGCCTCGGGCCAGGTGCCTTCACCACCGCGCGCGCGGATCTCACGCCACTGGACAATGGCGGCATCGACCTTTCCATCCTCGATCAACCCCTGACCCATGTAGGACCGGGCCAGAATATTGTCGGGGTTGCGCATCAGGGCCTTACGGTAATAGGCGCGCGCCAGATCGGAATGACCCATCTTGCGATGGGTGAACCCCCAATAGGTCAGCACCCTGTCATCCATCTGATCCGGGATCGCCAGAAGAACGCCCTGCGCATCGCCATAGCGCCCGGCATAGGCCAGTTCGCGCGCCGCAAGATAGAGGACGTCACCATCCAGCAGTGTTTCCTGCGGGTTGACGCATTTGCCGGATTTGTCGTCCCAGACCTTGATTCCCTTGCAGGTCTTCGTGGTCTTGGTCGTCTTGGGCGGTGAACTGTCCGTGCCACTGCCTGCCGCAAGGGCATAACCGGGCAAAAGGAGGGCGAGAATCATTAAAAAACGCATTTGGTAACTCCGAAAAAAATGGTGTTGTCCCTGGCATAAATAAATGCCCCCGGACGAGGGCCCCACCAGACACCGTCACGTAAAACAGATCAGGTCAGGCGATCAGCCTGTGATCTGCTTTACACAGGTCTTTAAATTATCATCCCAGACCGACCCCGAGGCACAGGATTGCACCTGATCGTTGTGGTCCGAACAGCCTTCGGCAAATCCAAGGGCGGGCGTGATGCAGAGGGCCAGCGTGGCCAGGGCGAATTTGAGAGTCATCCTGTTTATCCTTTGCTTACTGAAATCAAAATAGATCACTGTTTCGATCATAGCTTTCAATCTGCTCTGGACAAAATGAAATCGAACGAGGTGACGGGAACGTGCAGGGAACCGCCAATACAGCGGGCATTTGGCGCGTCGGGGCGGTTTGGTCCAAGATCGAGACCATAAAAATCAAGGGGTTGGAAAGGGGGCGTTTCGCGCGCGGCACCGGTTTGCAGGCAAAAACCTGTGGCGACGCGCGCGAAATCTGGTCGGTGATCAGTCCTTGAACACCCGTTTGAAGATCGTGTCGACATGTTTGGTGTGATAGCCGAGGTCGAATTTCTCTTCTATTTCTTCCTTGCTCAGCGCGGCCAGAACATCCGGGTCAGCCAGCAGTTCTGTTTTGAAATCCTTGCCTTCTTCCCAGACTTTCATCGCGTTGCGCTGAACCAGCTTATAGCTGTCTTCGCGGCTGACACCGGCCTGTGTCAGGGCCAGCAGAACCCGCTGGGACATGACCAGTCCGCGGAACTTGTTCATGTTGGCCAGCATGTTTTCCGGATAGATCACCAGCTTTTCGATCACACCGGTCAGGCGCGACAGCGCGAAATCGAGGGTGATTGTGGTGTCCGGGCCGATGTTGCGTTCGACGGAGGAATGCGAAATGTCGCGTTCATGCCAGAGGGCCACGTTTTCCATCGCCGGAACAACGGCCATGCGCACGAGGCGGGCCAGACCGGTCAGGTTTTCGGTCAGCACCGGGTTGCGCTTGTGCGGCATCGCCGAGGAGCCCTTCTGGCCCTTGGAAAAGAACTCTTCCGCCTCCAGAACCTCGGTCCGCTGCATGTGGCGAATTTCAATGGCGACGTTTTCAATGGACGACGCCACGACGCCAAGCGCGGCAAAGAACGCGGCGTGACGGTCGCGCGGGATGACCTGGGTGCTGATCGGTTCGGGTTCCAGGCCCAGTTTCTCGCAGACATGTTCCTCGACCCGGGGATCGATGTTGGCGAAAGTGCCGACCGCACCCGAAATCGCGCCGGTGGCGATTTCATAGCGTGCCTTTTCCAGACGGTTCAGGTTGCGGTCCATTTCCGCATAGAACCGGGCAAAGGTCAGGCCCATGGTGGTGGGTTCTGCGTGGATGCCGTGGCTGCGCCCGATGCGCACGGTATCCTTGTGCTCATACGCGCGTTTCTTGAGCGCGGCGAGCAGGCCCTTCATGTCGGCGATCAGGATATCGGCGGCGCGCACCAGCTGGACGTTGAAACAGGTGTCCAGAACATCCGAAGAGGTCATGCCCTGGTGCACAAACCGGGCCTCGTCGCTGCCGACGTGTTCGGCGAGATGGGTCAGAAAGGCGATAACGTCATGTTTGGTGACGGCCTCGATCTCGTCAATGCGGGCTACGTCGAATTCGACATCCTTGGCTTTCCAGACGGCGTCGGCGTTTTCGCGCGGGATAACGCCCAGATCGGCCATGGCTTCGCAGGCGTGCGCTTCGATCTCGTACCAGATGCGGAACTTGGTCTCGGGGCTCCAGATGGCGACCATTTCGGGGCGGGAATAGCGGGGGATCATTGGCAGCAGCACCTTTTTATGATTGGGAGGCGTTCGAGGCGGGTCTTAGACCGGCCAAGGCGATACGACAAGGCAGGAGAGACCGGATGAGACGGTTTGCCCGACATTTACCCCCCACATGCGGAGGGACGCATGGCTGCTGACCTGCGCAGTTTGTCGGATTTTGCGGGTGCATGGAGGGTGGATCGCGTCATCCACCACGCAAAAGGCCCCGATGCAACGTTTGCAGGACAGGCTGATTGGACGCCCTGCACGCAAGGGTTGCGATATCGCGAAACCGGGCAATTGATCATCGCGGGTCATGCCCCGTTTCTGGCCGAACGCGAATACCTGTGGCTGCCTGATCTGAGCGTGCTGTTTGACGACGGCCGGTTCTTTCACAGGGTTCCCGCAGCCGGGGGAGAGGCGCATCACTGGTGCGACCCGGACGATTATGTCGTGTCCTATGACTTTGGCGGCTGGCCCGGCTTTACCACCCGCTGGCAGGTGCGCGGACCCCGAAAAGATTATGTCATGACCGCAACTTACGCTCGGACGGGCCCGGCGCGGGTCAATCTCTGATATTGGCGTAAACCTGCTTGCGGCACTGCAGCAATTGGGGCATGCACGGACGCAAATCCAAAACCGACAGGAGAATTCGGACTATGAGCCTTGCATCCACTGACATCGTATTGGCACAGGCCTTTGGCCCGCGCGAAGGGCTGGCCCTGCGTGTGAAACAGGTTACCCTGGTTGTTCTGGGTATCGTTGCACTGGCTGTTGCGGCCAAGATCAAGGTGCCGATGTGGCCCGTTCCGATCACCATGGGCACCTTTGCCGTGCTGAGCATTGGCGCCGCCTATGGCGCGCGTCTGGGGCTTGCCACGATCTTTGGGTACATGATCGTTGGCGCCTTGGGTTTTGACGTGTTTGCCGGATCGTCGGCGGAAAAATTCGGTCTGACCTACATGATGGGCGGCACCGGCGGTTATCTTGTTGGTTATGTTCTGGCGACCGTGACGCTGGGCGCGTTGGCTGCGCGCGGCTGGGACCGGTCCGTTCTGAAAATGGCGCTGGCCATGCTGATCGGCAATGTGCTGATCTATGTGCCGGGCCTGATCTGGCTGGGTCAGTTATACGGCTGGGACAAGCCGATCCTGGACTGGGGCCTGACACCATTCCTTCTGGGCGATTTGATCAAGCTGGGTCTGGCGGCGATTCTGCTGCCGGCGATCTGGAAGATGGTCGGCAACGCCCGCACCTGATCCTGATATACTTAAACATGCTGATGGCGTGGCCCCCGGGGCTGCGCCATTTTTTGTCAGGGATGACTTGTTTTCATCCGTGTTGCTGGACTTTGCAGGCTCCTTAAAAACGACCGAGGTTCACCGAGACCGGTCAGACTTCTCAAAAATGACTATCCCTGTGTAATTATTGGAATGGGGAGGGCCGGTTTTTGACGAACCCGGCAAAGAACGACGAATTGTCCGGACTGCGTATCGAAATCGCCCGCATCCGGGAACGAAACGCAGCGACTCAGAACGTTTTGCACATCATGAGCCGGTCACGCGATGATGAAGGGCCGGTCTTTGAATTGATCCTCGAGAGTGCTGCGCAACTTTGCAAGGCGCCGCATGCTTTCCTGCAGCTACGCAACGAGGCCGACACCCATCTCGAAGTGGCGGCCCAAAATTTTGCGACATCCAAGTTTCTCGATCTTCTGCGAGCCAACCCGATCCCATTGCACAACAACGAAGGATCGATTTCGGTCAAGGGCATGAAAGCCAGTGAGCCGATGCAATACGAAGATATCCAAAGCCTGAAAGGGACGAAATACTACACGCCCCAACTAGGCTATGCGGACAAGGCTGAAGGAATGCGCACAGCCCTTTTCGTGCCCCTGAAAACCGAAAGTGACAGCATCGGGGTTATTTGCTTGTACAAGCACGAGGTCGCGCCATTTTCCGAAGATGAAATCAGTCTTGTTCAGACCTTTGCGGCCCAAGCAGTCATTGCCATAGAAAACGTGCGCCAGTTCAAGGCGCTTGAGGCCCTGAATGCGGAACTTGGCGATCGCGTTGAGGAGCAGGTGGGCGAGATCGAGCGCATGGGGCGGCTCAAGCGGTTCCTGCCTTCGGCCGTTGCGAATGCCGTGGTTTCTTCCGGCTCTGAACAACTGTTGTCCAGCCATCGTGCCCTTTTGGGGTACTTTTCTGTGACATTCGGGGGTTCACGGCGTTTTGTGAAACAGCCGAACCCGAAGAGACGATCGAAGTACTTCAGACTTATCATGAGGAAATGGGCAAGCTGATCAATGCACATGGGGCCGGTGTCGATCACCGGATGGGCGATGGCATCATGGTTCTGTTCAACGATCCGCTGCCTTGTGATGATCCGGCCGGAAGTGCCGTCAGGCTGGCAATTGCAATGGGCGAGCGCATGGCCGAGCTCTGCGCCGGTTGGAAACGTGTTGGACATCGTCTTGGCTTTGGTGTCGGCGTTTCCCTGGGGTATGCAACGGTTGGCATGGTGGGCTTCGAAGGACGGTTCGATTACACGGCGTCCGGCACGGCCATCAACCTGGCTGCGCGCCTGTGCGACGAGGCCGAGGACGGCGAGATCCTCCTCAGTCCGCGGGCGTCTATAGCGGTGGAAGATGACTTTGCCACCGAATCCCGGGGTGAGATCAGCCTGAAAGGGATGCGAAAACCCGTGGAAGTGTTCCGCTTGGCCGACAACAGTAAGGCTGATCAGGGCGCCGGAAAGGCCCATTTGCAATAGGGGTTTTTTCGATTTCCGCGCGCATATTGCGACTTTCGAGTTTTACGATTTCACTCCCCTAGAACGGTTTCGATCCTGGAGCTGCGCTCCAACGTTCGATGTACCGGGCATTTGCCGGCGATCTCGAGCAGGCGCGTGCGTTGATCGTTGCTCAGGTCTCCGGTCAGAAAGATTTCGCGCCGGAAGGCGTCTATCTTGTCGTCCTTGTTTGATCCAGCGTCCTGCGCGTGGACCTTGTCGTGGCTGACATCGACGCGCACATGGTCCAGCGGCCAGCCTTTGCGCCGCGCATACATGCGGATGGTCATCGAGGTACAGGCGCCAAGCCCCGCGGAAACCAGGCCATAGGGCGTCAGACCCCTGTTGGTGCCGCCATAGGCAACCGGTTCGTCCGCGCGGATGTGATGATCGGGGCCGGACTGCACATCCTGCAGGAACCCGTCGGGGTCGGCCTCGGACACGCGCACGATGCCTTCGGGCGCACCGGGGGGCGGCGCGGGGGCCTTGAGGTCGATATAGCGTTTGACCCAGGCGGCGATCACATCGGCGGCGTATTCGGCGTCGCTGGGCCGGGTGATCAGGTGATCGGCATCATCCAGTGTGACAAAGCTTTTGGGATGTTTCGCGGCGAGGAAAATTTCGCTGGCGTTGTCGATGCTGACGGTTTCGTCGCGCGGCGCGTGCAGCACCAGCAGGGCCGCTTTGAGATCGGAAATGGCCGGGGTCAACTGACCGGCGGCGATGTCATCCAGAAATGCCTTGCCAATATGGAACGGACGCCCGCCCAGTGACACCTCGGCAATGCCATGAGACATGATATCGGGCAGGGCGTCCTCGAAATGGCGGGTGATATGTTCGGGATCGAAGGGCGCGCCCACAGTGACAACCGCGCGGGCGCTGTCGATCCGGGCGCGGGCGCGCAGCACCGCCGCCCCACCCAGCGAATGCCCGATCAGAAGGGAGGGCGCCATGTCGCGCGATTTGAGGTAGTCGGCGGCGGCGACCAGATCCTCGACATTCGAGGAAAAGGTGGTGTTGGCAAATTCGCCCTGCGAGTGGCCCAGACCAGTGAAATCGAACCGCAAAACCGCGATGCCCATCGACGCAAGCCGCGCTGCGATCCGCCGGGCGGCCGGAATATCCTTGGAACAGGTGAAACAATGCGCAAACAGCGCCGTGGCCAGATGCGGACCCGGCGGCATGTCCAGCCGGGCGGCCAGGTCGTGGCCGCCATGGCCGGTGAATGTGATGCGCTCTGTGGTCATGTAATCCGTCCTGACGTATTTGGGCCGACTTTGGGCAGCGCAGGCCCCAAGCGCAACCCGTACCCCGACAGCATAACGCAGCCGTTACGGCCAGTGTTCCGGATTTTCCGAAAACTTGCCCGGAATTGTGCGCAGTAATTCATGCGAAAACGGGGGGTTGTGCGGTATATGCGATGTTGGAGGTGAACTTTCATGTGGTGGATGAGAACAGTCTGATGCGGTCGTTGCAGCGATACCTGGTGTTTCAGAACCGGAAATATGTTTTCTGGTTCAGCATCGTCACGACCGTTCTGGTGCTGACGATCTGTAACACCGCAAACTTCTTTCTGATGGCGAGCGATACCTTTGCCAAGGTGTTCTGGGTCTATAACGCCGTGGGCTCGGCCGTGACCTGTTCGGTGACCTATCTGATGGGATTGCAGATGCTGAAAGTGTTCAATCTGACCAAACAGCTCAAACACATGGTCAATCACGATCAACTGACCGGGCTGAACACGCGTTCTGGGTTCTTTCGCGCAGTCGAGGCGCGGGGGGCTGACCGGGCCGTCGTGATCGCGGCGGATATTGACCGGTTCAAGGTGATCAATGACACCTACGGGCATAACGTGGGCGACCAGGTTCTGGTCGAATTCGCACGCCGGCTGATGCGCGACTGCCGGGGCGATGATGTGGTGGCACGGTTCGGCGGGGAGGAGTTCATCGTCTACCTGCCATGTACCAGATTCGACAATGGCGCGGGCGTCGCCGAACGATTGCGCAAGGTGATTGCGCACGACCCGGTCGAGACGCAATCGGGCCTGATCGACGTCACCGCCAGTTTTGGCGTGGCCGAATCCGCCGGAGGGCAAACCATCGACCAGCATATTCAAAAGGCGGACGCGGCGCTGTACCTGGCAAAGGCCAACGGGCGCAATTGCGTGGAACGCGCCTTGCCGGTGCCCCGATCACAGGCAAAAAGGGCCTAGCCGCCCATCAACGCCGGATCGAACGGATAGGTTGTCAGGTTTTCATGGCCATCCTCGGTAATCAGAACCTGATCTTCCAGCTTGATGGTAAAATCACCGCCCACTGCGCCGACTGCGGCCTCGACACAAAGAACCATGCCGGGTTCAAGCGCATAGTCGAACGCGCCTGCAACAGCCTTGTCAGGATAGGCCACCAGCGGCCATTCATCACACAAACCGACCCCGTGCATCATGCAGCCATATTTCTGGGCCTGGAACTGGTCATCCAGCCGATGGCAATTTGCGCTCAGTTCAGGAATGGTCACACCGGGGCGCAACATTTCCATGTTGGTCATGATGTGGTCATGGGCGTGCTGCATCGCATAGACCATGTCCGCAGGCGGTTTGGCGTCGCCAATCCACCAGCTGCGCGAAATGTCGACACAGATGCCATAGGCGCCGACAAGGTCGGTGTCGAAACTCACGATTTCATTGTTTTGCACGATGCGCGGCCCGCATTCCTGGAACCACGGATTGGTGCGGGGGCCGGATGACAACAGACGGGTTTCGATCCATTCCCCGCCACGGCGAATGTTTTCCGCATGAAGAACGGCCCAGATGTCGTTTTCCGAGGTCTGTCCGAGGGGGACGTTGATGCGGGCGAAATCCTCCATTGCCCGCACGGCAGTTTCACAGGCATGGGACGCACATCGCATCGCCTTGATCTCATCCACGCCTTTGACGGCGCGGGATTTTTCAGTGACTTCTTCCCCTTCCATGATGGTCAGACCTTGCGCCTCAAGCGCGCGCAGCCCGTGCAGCATGATCTTGTCCACCGCAAGACGGGCATGGCCGGGGGCGTGTTCGGCCAGCAGGGCGCGCACCTCGTTGGCAAAGACATCGGCGGCGATGTCGATCCGGTCACCCCGGTCGAAATAGAACAGGTCCGCGCCCGAACGCTGTTCGCGCACCAGCGTGTTGAATTTCGAAAGGAAGGGCGCGTTCTTATAATCCCAGATCACCATGTACCCATCCGCGCATAGCAAAAGGGCGCGGAACGGATTGTGGGTGTTCCAAAGCTGCATGTTGGTGCTGTCGGTCGCATAGCGGATATTGAGCGGGTCGAACATCAGCAGGCCGGCGTAATCGCGATCGACGATATGCTGCGTCAGGCGGGCCCAGCGATATTCACGCATGGCGGCCAGATCGGGCAGGTCCAGACCCGCAGCGGCCCATTCCTCGAACGCCAGCCGTGTGGGGCCGATCTCGATCCGATTGGCGTCGTTTGACGTTCCGTCGCCCAGGGTTGGGCCGCGTGTCGGATCGATCTTGCGGGTATCGCGGAAATGCTTGTTCATATCGGACCTCGCAGAGGGGGTGGGCCCATCCTGAAGCGGGCAGGGTGGTCCTTCTGGCCAGAATGCGACCGTTGCGCCTGTCGTTTTTTACCTGCAGGCGGTTCGGCGGAATGTTAGAGAACCGCCATGACACCCCCGATGCAACGCAGTCTTCCCTATGATCCATTCGCGCCGCGCCCCTTGCCGGGGGTGGCGCCCCTTGCCATGGAGGACTGGCTGGTCAGGGACGAGGCGTTTTCCGGACAAATGGCGTTGCGCGACCAGTTGCTATCGACGCGGCGCCCAGAGGTCCTCGCGCTGGACGAGGGCGCCCGCGCCGCGGCCGAAGAACTTTTGGACCTTGTGTTGTCGCTGTCCCAACCGAAGACCGGGCGGGTCGTTGAGCGCGCAGATGGGATTAGGGTCACGATCGATCACACTGATCCGATGGGAACGCTTGGCCGGTTGGTGCAAGAGGATCTGTGTATTCTGCAAAGACACGGTGATGAACATGTGCTGACAGGGGCGGTTCTGTGCTTTCCGGCCAGCTGGACGCTGGCCGAAAAATTCATGCGCCCGTTGCTGGGTATTCATCAACCGGTCGAGAGTTATGACGCTAACATCGCACGGCGTGTGCAACGGTTGTTCGACGGAGTTCGGCCCGGACGTCCCATCTGGCGTTTCAACGCGTTCTGGTATGACGCGCCGGACCTATATCATCCGCGTCGCGAAACGGACCCGCGTCAGCACGTGGCGTCTGAAACCGGGTCATTTCTGCGCAGTGAGCGGCAGGTAATCTTGCGCCTTCCGGAAACACAGGCAGTTGTGTTTTCGATCCACACCTATGTCCTGTCGCACAGCGACGCCTGCGCGACCAGAACGCAGATCCCCGCAAAATAGCAAGACCCCGACACACCTGTCGGGGCCTTGCCCGTGCACGACTCTGGAGGGGTCAGTGTACGAAAGTTGTGACCACGCTGGCCAATGCGCCGGAACTTTGCATTGTTACGAGGAACGCCGTCAGCGACAGGACGTGGGTATTGAGGCGAAAATCCTCTCCGCGGGCGAGGTTGACGGCCGCCATCGAGGCCGCGACCGGGGCGGACAGAAAGGCCATCATGCCCGTCATGCCCCATGCCGTCAGGCGCTGGATATCACTGGGGCCGGTATCGGCGGCGATGGCCGGGGCCTGCTTTTCTTCCTCAAGCATGGCTTCGGTGCGGAACGCCATGGCAAGGGCCTGTTCCTCGCTCAGTGGGGGTAATCCGTGCCGTCGTTGGACCCCGTTTTCCTCTGTGGCGAGGGCGTCATACTGGCGGGCCAGAAACTGCTCGGTATCGTCAATCGGGGCAAAACGGGGGTCGTTGAGCCCGTATCCGTCAGCCTGACCGCGTACGAGGCTGGGCGCGATGTTGGAGAACGCTTCGAGAAACTGATGCGCGGCCAATTGGGTCGCCGGATCCAGCCATTCGACCAGCGCCACATCGACCTGATCGAACATGCGATAGAGCATCACCACCAGCAAAAGCTCGGAAATGTCCTGGTCGTCGCGATCAGGGTCGGCGGGGAACATATCCAGTTGAATGCGCCACTGGTCTTCCGCCAGATGGACGCGACGCGGATTGATGTCGCCGATGGCATCGATGTTGATGGCGCGATGACGCTGTGCGGAATGCTCCAGTTCATGCGACATGGTCAATTTCACCACATAGTGGCTTGCCGTGACGCGGGCCGAGCGCGCGTTCTGAATACTGTTGCGTTCGACCAGGTGGCCATAGTCATCAAGCGTTGCGGCAACAATTCTGCTGAACTGATCAAGCAACGTGTCGTCATACCCAAAAAATACTAGTCCACCGTGATACCTGCCGTGATGGGTCAACCGATAACCCTCCGTTCTTGTGTCTAGAATGTCAGCCTAGGGTGGAAGGGTGGAAAAACTGTGTCTCAATCTGAGAAACAAAGGGGCAATTGACCTGAATCCATTGCATTGATGCTTAGGTGGAAACAGAAAGTTTTATGGGAAAAATTCGACAGTTTGACGGAAAGGGGGCTGGTTTACGGCAGAAATGTGGCGCGCGGTCACTTGTCGATGCGCGCCGCCATAATTGCGATGGCCTTTTGATAGACGGTCGCCGCGTTCCATTCCCTGATGACGGCAAAGTTGGGTTCACCCGGTTGATATCCGCGGCCTTTTTTCCATCCCTTTAACCGCAGGTAGTTCGCGGTCGAGGCAAGCGCGTCGGTCACATTGTAAAAATCCACACGTCCGTCGCCGGTGGCATCGACCCCATAGGTCAGGGCATTGCCGGGCAGGAATTGCGTGTGCCCCAGTTCGCCGTGCTTGGCCCCGCGCGTGGACGCGGTGATGGCGCCCTGATCGACGAGCTTCAGCGCGGCGATCGCGTGGGGCACGAAAAAATCGGATCGGCGGCAATCATAGGCGAGGGTGGTGATGGCCGAGACGACCTCACTATCTCCCATGAACCCGCCAAAGGCGGTTTCCATGCCGTGGATGGCCAGCAGAATGCCGGCGGGCACGCCATATTGTTTTTCCAGAGCGGCATAAAAGGCGGGGTTGCGCGCCTTGCGTTTGCGGCCCTGGGCCACAATCGTATCTGCCCCGCGCAGTTTCATGAATTTTTCGAGCGAGTATTTAAAGCTTTTCTGGTTGCGGTCAGCGGCAATGGTCCGGCTGGCGTATTTGGACTGCGCAAGTGCCTGCAGGCCCGGTTTGCGGACGCCAGCCTTGCGGGCCTCTTGGGCGAAATCGGCCTTCCATTGGGCAAACCCCTGGCTGGTATTGCCGCAGGGGGCGGTAAGGGCGGGCGTTGCCGCGCATAGTGCGCAGACTGCGCCCGCGGCCAGATGCCGAGCTGCCATAAAAGTCATTTTACCCTCCCCACCAAGTAAACATGCACAATGCTAGCGCGCGGAAGGCGATGTGAGAACCGGTTTTTTCCCGATCAGGTCCCGGGGATCAGTTGTTATCGATGGGAACGGCAGTATCCGTTGTCAGCAACTGGTCGCTGAACGTTGCCTCAAGCGCCAGGCGGGGCAGACCGAGGAAGGGCACGATCACCCACAGGAACAGGGCGATTGCGCCAAACACCATCCAGCGCGAGTTGCTGGATTGGGGTGTAGGGTCGGACAGCGTGGATGACGTCCCGGCGGGGTGCCAGTCGTCCGAGGCGGTCGTTTCGGGGGTGTCTGTGGGGTGTGACACGGCAAGATATCCTGGATGTGGAACAAAGGGTGTGGCATCGGCCTGCGCTGTGGAGTCGGCCGAGAGGTCTGGCGACCAGAAGGACGCGATGATGCGGCCCTGAGGGGCGATATCATTCGCCGGTTCGTGGCGCACGTGCAGTGGAAGACCGCCAGACGGGTTGACGGTATCGCCATCGGCAAGCGGTAACTTTCCCTTGAGGCGCTGACGGATCAGCGTGTGGCCAAGCGCCACCCCGATATCGAGCGGAACCTGCGGCGGCAGACCTTCGATTTCGACTGTCTTGCCGACCAGAAGCTGCGAGTTTTCAAACCGCAGCCCAGTTCCCTTGATCCCGTCGCCGTTGATCTTGAGGGGCGTTGGAACCGGATGCGTGCAGAGAGCAACGGGCAAACTGGCATCGCCTGCCTTTTCAACCTGTTCGGGCGAAAATACCATGTCCGAGGATGCGAAATGAACCGCATCAGGGCGGGCCGACTGAATCAGGTGGCGCACCACAAGGTGCAACAGCTCAAGCTTGGTGGCAGGATCGAACGCGTCGGGTTGATCAAACGGCATGGGCATAGGGCCATCGCCGATCATCACCAGAATGTGGCTCTTGTGCTGGCGCAGCTTTGTCGCAAACTCATCGTCCCGCGGCCCCGTCGAGGGGGCGTCGAGCGCGCGTTCGAATGCTTTTGCATCCAGCGGCGTCGCATGTACTGCAAAAACGATGTGGTAGGAGCGGTTGACCAGCAGCAGGTATTGACTGGTTCCGTTCGGCGCCACGGTCAACGCCAGATCCGAGCGGCCCTCAAGATGCGCGTTCAGCGCCCGTGCCACTGCGGCAAGGTCGGGGGACGGCGTTTCGTGATAAAGCAGCGCTGCCTGTGTTATGCAATTTTGAACGGTCATTCTGAATCGCGTTTGTTTGTTTCCTGATGCGATCTAATCCAAGAAAATGGCAAACTTGGGGCGCTTTGCATGGCCTTTTCGGGAGCGTGCAATGTTCAACCTGGCGCAACAAAAAGGGCGCGGGGAGGTGCGCGCCCTTTCGGTCACCGTCGGGTCGAAATCAGAATTTAAGAGCGATCTTGCGCAGTTCCGGAGACAGTTTTTCTGCGGCCTGTGACGCGGCGTTGATCTGTGTCGCGGACTGGCGTTGCTGCGCAACGGCGGCTTCGGAAGACGCGGCAAAGTCCTGTACGGTTGCCGTCTGGATCGAAACAGGTTTGGTCAGGACAGCGATTTCGCTCACCTGCGAGATGTCGGCCAGCCCCGCAAGTTTAGGCAAAAGATTTGACATCGATTCGTCCCCGAGGTCGGTAAACAGGAACGCAAACGCGCCGAGCGTCAAAACCAGCCGCACAAATCCCGAAGCACCTTTGCGTTTTTCGGTCGTGGGCGTGGTTACGCCATGCATCGATTCATCGTGAATCGGGGCGTATTGGGGCGGTTTCCCGGCGTTGGCCTCGATACGCTTGATGCGGTCTTCAAATCCACGTTTGTCTGACATTTTTTCGTCTCCCCCCTAGGTGACGAGTGATGGTTTGTAGTCTTATCGCCTGGGAAGGGGACAACTTTATGCAGGAAATCGGGCATAAGTTGGAAGCAACAAAAAAAGCGCCCGTTTCCGGGCGCTTTTGTTTTCTCTGCCGAGGGAAAGATCAGCAGCTGTAGTACATTCCGAACTCAACCGGGTGCGGAGTGTGTTCGTAAAGTTCGATCTCTTCCATCTTGAGCTCGATGTAGCCGTCGATCTGGTCCTTGGTGAACACATCGCCAGCAGTCAGGAAGTCCATGTCGGCCTGCAACTCTTCGAGCGCTTCGCGCAGCGAGCCGCAAACGGTCGGGATTCCGGCCAGTTCTTCGGCGGGCAGATCATAGAGGTTCTTGTCCATGGCTTCGCCCGGATCGATCTTGTTCTTGATGCCGTCCAGACCGGCCATCAGCAGTGCGGCAAAGCACAGGTAGGGGTTTGCCGACGGATCCGGGAAGCGGGCTTCGACGCGCTTGGCCTTGGGCGATTCAGCCCACGGAATACGCACGCAACCCGACCGGTTGCGGGCCGAGTAGGCGCGCAGAACGGGGGCTTCGAAACCCGGGATCAGACGCTTGTAGCTGTTGGTCGACGGGTTGGTGAACGCGTTCAGCGCCTTGGCGTGTTTCAGAATGCCACCGATGAAATACAGTGCTTCCTGGCTCAGATCGGCGTATTTGTCGCCGGCGAACAGGGGCTTGCCGTCTTTCCAGACCGACATGTTCACGTGCATGCCGGTGCCGTTGTCGCCCGCGATGGGTTTCGGCATGAAGGTCGCCGATTTGCCATAAGCGTGGGCAACGTTGTGGATGACGTACTTGTACTTCTGAAGCTCGTCGGCCTGGTGGGTCAGGGTCCCGAAGATCAGGCCCAGTTCGTGCTGACAGGACGCCACCTCGTGGTGGTGCTTGTCCACCTTCATGCCCAGACGCTTCATCGTCGACAGCATTTCCGAACGCAGGTCCTGTGCCTCATCCGTCGGGTTCACGGGGAAATAGCCGCCCTTGACGCCGGGACGGTGGCCCATGTTGCCCATTTCGTACTCGGTGTCGGAGTTCCACGATGCGTCGGTTGCGTCGACTTCGTAAGAAACCTTGTTGATGGTGTTGCTAAAGCGCACGTCATCAAACAGGAAGAATTCCGCCTCGGGGCCCATATAGGCCGTGTCGCCGATGCCGGACGCCTTCAGGTAGGCCTCGGCCTTTTGCGCGGTGCCGCGGGGGTCACGCTCGTAGGCTTCGCCGGTGTCGGGCTCGACAACCGAGCAATGAATGCAGACGGTTTTTTCGGCATAGAAGGGATCGACATAGGCGCTGTCGCTGTCAGGCATCAGTTTCATGTCCGATGCTTCGATCGATTTCCAGCCTGCGATGGACGAACCGTCGAACATGAAGCCTTCCTCGAGGAAGTCTTCGTCGACCAGATCGGCCACCACGGTGACGTGCTGCAGTTTACCGCGCGGGTCGGTAAAGCGGATGTCGACGTATTCGGCGTCTTCATCCTTGATCATGTCGAGAACTTTATTTCCCATATTTTCTTGTCCTTCCTGTCCTTGGAATAGCTGGAAATCAGAGTGCGTCCGAGCCGGTTTCACCGGTCCGGATGCGAATTGTCTGTTCAACGGTGCTGACAAAGATTTTGCCATCGCCGATCTTGTCTGTCTTGGCCGCGCTGATGATCGCCTCGATGGCGCCGTCAACCTGATCGTCGTCCAGGACGACCTCGATTTTCACCTTGGGCAGGAAATCGACCACGTATTCCGCCCCGCGATAAAGCTCGGTATGACCTTTCTGGCGACCAAACCCCTTGACCTCGATCACGCTGAGGCCCTGTACGCCGACGTCTTGCAACGCCTCTTTCACTTCGTCCAGTTTGAACGGTTTGATGATCGCTTCGATCTTTTTCATGGGGGGCTCCTCGCAAGCGTGTTTTGGCGGGTCAGATCACTTCTCATTCGCAGCTACAATTGGCTAAGGTGACACGCAACCGTGCAGGGCGGGGAATCCTGTTTCCAAGGTGATTTTTTGTGCGGCATGCACAAAAAGTAATCAGTTTTGAATCGAGAGGGCGCAAAGCGTGACAGAATTGCTGACGGCCGCGCAGATGCGGTCGATTGAACAGGCTGCGATCGACTCCGGTGAGGTGACCGGCCTTGAACTGATGGAACGTGCCGGGCGCGGCGTCGTCGAGGCGGTTTTCGAGGAATGGCCGGAGCTGGCCAAGACTTCCCACCGGGCGGTGGTGCTGTGCGGGCCGGGCAACAACGGCGGCGACGGGTTCGTGGTGGCGCGTCGGTTACGGGACAAGGGATGGGATGTCGACGTGCTGTTTTACGGCACGCCCGAAAAATTGCGGCCCGATGCGCGAAAAAATCACGATGTCTGGCTGACGATGGGCGCAATCAAACCGCTGACAATTGAGACGGCCAAAGAGGGGCCGAGGCCGACCGTTCTGATAGATGCCATGTTCGGAACCGGGGTTTCGCGGGCGGTTCCGCTGGAATTGGCTTTGGCCCATGCTCTGGTTCAGAAGCGAGACGTCGGGAACACCCATCCTTGGATGGTCTCTTACCATAGGGTGGCAGTGGATTGTCCGTCTGGATTTGATTGTGACAGTGGGCAGTTTCTTTATCCCGAACCTCCGGGCGAGGTTTCTGATGACGGGGAGAATTTTAACGCCTGGCGGAAATGGTGGAGCGACGAAGCCTCCAAGCGCCTGTTGCACACCGAACTGACGGTTACATTTCATCGTCGCAAGGTCGGTCATGCCTTGAATGAACTTTGCGGTAAGATGCGTGTCGTGGATATCGGTTTGGGGGCCGAAGACAGGCACCCGGCCCATCTGAAAATGCCGCGCCCCGTGGATCGCGTGATTGCATTGGACTTTGATGTTCCCAAGAGTCGTTCGGTGCGGATTTGGCCCGGTCTTGATCTGGAAAAAAACAGGGCGATCGGAGGACACAAATATTCTCATGGCCACGCCCTGATCCTCTCCGGCGGTCCCGGCAAAACCGGCGCGGCGCGCCTTGCTGCGCGGGGGGCGCTGCGGATCGGGGCGGGGCTGGTGACGCTTGGCGTGCCGGGCGCGGCGCAGTTGGAGGTGGCAGGGCAGATCACGTCGATCATGCTGCGCCGGGCAGGGGAGCCCGAGGAGTTGGCCAATATACTTGAGGACGAACGTATCAATGCGCTGTGTCTTGGCCCCGGGTTGGGGGTGAAACGTGCGCTGGGATTGGTTGATGCAGTCCTAAGTGGAATTGATCCGAACCAATACCCTGTGCGGTCTGTCGTTCTGGATGCGGATGCGCTGACCGCATTTGCGGACGAACCACAGGCACTGTTCGCTAGGCTGAATGAAAACTGCGTGCTGACGCCGCATGGGGGCGAATTCAAACGTCTGTTTCCCGACATCGCCGAACGGCTGAACGCGACACCAATCAAAGGACCGGCCTTTTCCAAGGTCGATGCCACCCGCGAGGCGGCGGCGCGTGCCGGCTGCGTGGTGCTGTTCAAGGGGCCGGACACGGTCATTGCAGCACCCGACGGGCGATGCAGTATCAATTCGGCTCTTTATGACCGGGCCGCACCGTGGCTGGCGACGGCAGGGTCGGGCGATGTGCTGGCCGGTTTCATTACCGGGTTGCTGGCGCGCGGGTTTGATCCGATGCAGGCGGCCGAAACCGCCGCCTGGCTGCATGTGGAATGCGCGCGCAGTTTCGGCCCCGGACTGATTGCCGAGGACCTGCCGGAAGAATTGCCGAAAGTGTTTCGGAACGTTGGGCTTTAGGCTGCGTTGCGCAGGGCCAGGGTGTTGACCCAGGTGCTGGCCAGTTCCAGACCGCCGGCATATACCACCCGGGGAGCCCCGAATTCGAGCTGGTGCAACATCATCTCGCGCAGACCGAGGTCGCGCACGAATTCATTGTCGATCAGTGCATCGGCCCGTACCATTGCGTGGTCGACGCCGAACATGGCCTGAGCGCGCCAGTCGCGGATCAGAACCGGTTGCGACGCTGGCAGGATCAGGTCCTGTCCCGGGCGGGTATCGCCGAGCGAGCCGGCAGCAAAAAAGATTGCGCGGCTGGACAGGGTGACAGAGGCGATCTGCATGACCATGGCCATGCCGGCGTCACGGGTGATCAGGTGATCGCCGGGTGTCACCTCTTCGATCAGCATTTCGCCCTTGCGGGCCAAAACCACGGTCCCCGCGCCAAAACCGGTATCCGTCGGGATGGACGAAAACGGGTGCGGCACGGCGCTGTTGTCTTTGGGGCGTCCGATAAAGTCGGGTTTCATAGCGGTTCTCATTCTGATCTCGGGTCCAGCATGGGTTTGGAATGTGGCGAAATCGGGCTGGCGCGGCGGCATTTTCGGTCAAGTTTCTGGGCACAAGGGTTCATATTTGATGAATGCGCGAGGTTGTTATTTCCTCTCGCATCCGCATTTAACCTTTGTTATTGAGCGCCAGTGCGCGGGGTCAGCCCGCGCCGGTATGCGGGTGTGGCGGAATTGGTAGACGCACCAGATTTAGGTTCTGGCGCCGCAAGGCGTGGGGGTTCAAGTCCCTTCACCCGCACCATTATTTTCCAATGACAGCACCAGGGCGGGCTGGGCGGTTGCCGGGCGCCTCCCGGTCAAAAGCAGAAATGCGCCAAAATATCGGGGCAACTGGCGGCTGATGGCGGGAAAGCCCCTTGCACAGCACGGCGCAGGCCAATAGAAGGCCACAAATTTGGATGCCGCGCACCTGTCTGCGCGCAAAACCTCATGGGGAACACTGATGCAGGTCACCGAGACGCTGAACGAAGGTCTGAAACGCGGATACGCGATTACCGTCACCGCCGCCGAGCTGGAAGAAAAGGTCAACGAAAAGCTGGCCGAAGCACAGCCCGAAATCGAGATGAAGGGCTTTCGCAAGGGCAAGGTTCCCATGCCGCTGCTGAAAAAGCAGTTTGGTCAGCGCCTGATGGGCGAAGTGATGCAGGAATCCATCGATGGTGCTATGAGCAAGCATTTCGAAGACAGCGGCGATCGTCCGGCGATGCAGCCCGAAGTCAAGATGACCAACGAAGATTGGAAAGAAGGCGACGACGTCAATGTCGAGATGTCCTATGAGGCATTGCCTGAAATCCCCGAAGTCGACCTGAAGTCCATCAAGCTTGAAAAACTGGTGGTCAAGGCTGGCGATGCCGACATCGACGAGGCCCTGGCAAACCTGGCCGAAACCGCGCAGGATTTTGATCCGCGCAAGAAGGGCAGCAAGGCCAAGGACGGCGATCAGGTCGTGTTTGATTTTGTCGGCAAGGTTGACGGCGAAGCGTTCGAAGGCGGCAGCGCCGAGGACTATCCGCTGGTTCTGGGGTCAAACAGCTTCATCCCCGGTTTCGAGGAACAGCTGGTCGGCGTGAAAGCCGGTGAAGAGAAAACCGTCAAGGTGTCCTTCCCCGAGGACTATCAGGCCGAGCATCTGGCCGGCAAAGAAGCCGAGTTCGACTGCACCGTCAAAGAGGTGAAGGAACCGGTTGCCGCCAAGATCGACGACGAACTGGCCAAGAAGTTCGGCGCCGAGGATCTTGCCGCGCTGAAAACCCAGATCGGTGAGCGTCTGGAAGCGGAATTTGCGGGCGCATCGCGCGCCGTGATGAAGCGTCACCTGCTGGATGCGCTGGACGGTCTGGTCAAATTCGACCTGCCGCCGAGCTTGGTCGATGCAGAGGCAGGCCAGATTGCCCACCAGCTGTGGCACGAGGAAAACCCGGACGTTCAGGGCCATGATCACCCGGAAATCGAACCCAGCGACGAGCACAAGAAACTGGCTGAGCGCCGCGTGCGTCTGGGCCTGCTTCTGGCCGAGCTGGGCCAGAAGGCCGAGGTCGAAGTCACCGACGCCGAGATGAGCCAGGCAATCATGAACCAGGCACGTCAGTACCCGGGTCAGGAACGCCAGTTCTTTGAATTCGTGCAGCAGAACCAGCAGATGCAGCAGCAGCTGCGCGCGCCGCTGTTCGAGGACAAGGTCGTTGATTACGTGTTCGAACTGGCCACGATCAAGGACAAGGACATCAGCAAGGACGATCTGCAGAAAGCAGTTGAGAAGCTGGAAGACGAATAAGCCCCGATCCCCCGGATCGCAGGCAAGGAGCCGTCCCTTTGGGGCGGCTCTTTTCGTTTGGGATCGTCAGTTGATCAGCCCGGTTTCTTTCAGCATGCCGCGGCGTTTGGCCTCGTAATAATAGCCGCGGGAATACCATTTGATGGCCGCATCGTGGCTGCCGTCCGCAAGGAGCCATGCCCCGCGCAGATATTTCACAGCGTATTTCAGGTTGGTTTCCGCATCCAGAAGATTGCGCGGTTGACCCCGAAACCCCATCGAGCGCGCGGTGGCGGGGAGAATCTGCATCAGTCCGTAATAGGGGCGGTTGATCGCTTCGGGGCGGTGGGTGCTTTCGCGGATAACGACACGGTGCACCAGCGGGCGGGGTACTTCGTACAGGTCTGCGTATTTGTTGATCAGCCTGCGCAACTGGGGTGTTTCATTTGGATAGAGCGGCGGTTCCGTGCGGGCGGCGGGCCGCGCATCAGCGCGGGCGCGGCGGCGGCCGCAAGCGGCGGTCATCAGACCGATACCCAAAAGGGCCAGAACGTTGCGACGTGTGTGCATGGGGCACCTTTATGCTCATGTTTGAGGGAGCTTAAACGCCTGTAGTGCCGGGACAAGCCGCCCCGCCGCGGCTGCGCGGTGGTTTGCCGACAAGCGGCTTGCCAATTGCGTCCATGCGCGGGCAGGGTGCCGTAAACGCCAGGGCAGGAGGGAAGACAATGCATCACACCACGTTCACCCGTGACGGGTTCAGGGCGTATCGCGACAACACCCGGCCCGGACCGGTGCAGATGCTGAACCTCGTGAAACTGCGCGACATGGCCGTCTACGACGATGAGCACAGCGCGACGGGGACCGAGGCGTATGGTGAATATGGGCGGCTGAGTGCCGATGTCTTTGCGCGCGTGGGCGGGCGAATTGCCTGGCGCGGAGAGCCCGAGCAGGTGCTGATCGGGCCGGAGGAGGAAACCTGGGACCTTTGTTTCATTGCAGAGTACCCCAGCGCGGCGGCCTTTGTGGAGATGCAGAAAGACCCGGATTACGCCAAAGCCGTGCCGCACCGTCAGGCCGCAGTGCTGGATTCACGCTTGATCCGGTTGATGCCGCTGCCTGCAGGGGGAGAATTCGCGGGTTAGGGCCATTGCCGCGACCCGCCAGGACGAACGCCCTGCAAAGAAAAAAGCCGCGCAGGGGCTGCGCGGCTTTAAGCTTTCGACGACTGATGCGGGATCAGGCGTTTGTTTCTTCGTCCTCGGCGGGCTCTTGCTCGGTCGCCGGCTCGACACCAGCGGATTCGGCCAGCTCTTCGTCTTCGGACGCGGCGCTGCCGATATCGTCGAACAGTTCGGCGATCTCGAATTCAGCGGCGGCTTCCTCTTCGGCGGCCAGCTCCTGAATGGATTTGCCGGATGCCTGCAGCTCGGCCTCTTCGGGCGAGCGGGCGACGTTCAGAACCATCGTGACCTGAACTTCGGGGTGCAGCGTCACGTTGACGTCGTGCAGACCCAGTTCCTTGATCGGACGTTCGATGACGACCTGCTTGCGATCGAGGCTGAAACCGGCCTCGGTTGCGGCATCGGAGGCGTCACGGGTGGTGACCGAGCCGTACAGCGAGCCGCCATCAGACGCCTGGCGAATCACGACGAACTGCTGACCGTCCAGGCGGTTGCCCAGATCTTCGGCTTCCTTGCGGGTTTCCAGGTTGCGTGCTTCCAGCTGTGCTTTCTGCGCTTCGAACTGGGCGATGTTCGCCTCGGAGGCGGTCAGCGCCTTGCCCTGCAGCAGCAGGTAGTTGCGGGCATAGCCGGGTTTGACGTCGACGACGTCGCCCATCTGGCCCAGCTTGGCAACGCGTTCAAGAAGGATAACTTGCATGATGTATTCTCCTTACTTCACGGCGTAGGGAAGCAGGGCAAGAAAACGTGCGCGTTTGATGGCGCGCGCCAGTTCGCGTTGCTTCTTGGCCGAAACGGCGGTGATACGGCTGGGCACGATCTTGCCGCGTTCGCTGATGTAGCGTTGCAGCAGGCGCGTGTCCTTGTAGTCGATTGCCGGTGCGTTGTCGCCCGAGAAGGGGCAGACCTTGCGACGGCGGAAAAATGGTTTTGCAGCCATGGTTTAGTGTCCTTTTCTCAAGCTGTTGATCAACGGCGTTCGCGGCGGTCGCCACGGTCGTCGCGTTTCTGCATCTGAACCGACGGACCTTCTTTGTGTTCGTCGACCTTGATGGTCAGAACACGCATCACATCGTCATGCAGGCGCATCAGGCGTTCCATTTCCTGCACGGCCGCCGAAGGGGAATCCGAGCGCAGGAAGGCATAGTGGCCCTTGCGGTTCTTGTTGATCTTGTAGGCCATCGTCTTGACGCCCCAGTACTCGTGATCGACGAGTTTGCCGCCGTTGTCGGACAGCACTGAGCCAAAATGTTCGATAAGGCCTTCGGCTTGCGTGTTGGACAGATCCTGACGCGCAATCATGACATGCTCATAGAGTGGCATGTAGACTCCTGTTTCTATCAAGGCGCATTTCAAAGGAGGGGTCCTTTTCCTTTTGCGACCCCACCACGAGAGACTGCGCGGTTCATAACTCATGCAAAAGGAGTGGCCCGTATACACTTTGAACGGCGTAGGGCAAGTCTTTCTTGTGCGGGGCGATTCTACTTGCCCGTGTATTTCCCCGCCCGCGCCGCATTGTTGTCGCTTTGTTTGCCATAAATCCTGCCCAAACGCCGGGAAAGGCCCGGCCATGATCTCGGGGAATGGGACAGCAGACATGAATATGGTCGATCAAGAACTGACGATGGAACGGCAGGTGGTGTCAGGATACGAAGACAGCCCGCCGCTGATGCTTACTTTTGCGCCAAACTGGCCGCTGCGGACGGTTCTGTTCCGAATTGCGGGCACGGCGATGATCCTGTGTGCGTCCGGCATGTGGCTGATGCCCAGCGTGCAGGCCGATGGCGGCTTGATGTTCATCAAACTTGGTGTTTCGGTCTTTTTCTTCTTCTGTGGTCTGGCCCTTTTGATGCGCAACCACGAACACAATCAGCCCGATGCATTTTTCGACCCGATCCGCAACGAAGTGCGCGTCTTGCAGAAAAACGACCGCGGCCGCCCCGAGACCATCCTGCGCCGCGGCTATGACAGCCTGGGCAGCGTGGATTTCGGCACAAATTCGGTTGAATTGTTTGATGTCGATGGCAGCCTCTTGATGCGCCTGCTGATTGATGACGAAGAGGTCCGCAAGGGGCTGCGGTCTCAGTTGCAGGGGGTGGTCAACGTCACCGGGTGACGCCGAACCGGCAATATTGCGCGCCATGTAAATGGCCAGTAAGCGGCCCCTTCATTCGGGGCCGTTTTTTTGTGTGGATCGCGTTGTTCATTTGCACACAGGGTCTGTTGGGTTTTTGCGAGTTGCCAGTTGGAGCGCCCGTATCACATTCATCCGTACCGATACCTTATTTGTGAACGGAGTACTGACCCATGAAAACGACCCTGTTGGCCGCCGTGCTTGCGACTGCTGCGACTTCGGCCTTTGCGGCCCCTGAGAAATACATGCTGGACAGCAGCCACAGCCAGGTGCTGTTCAGCTATAATCACCTTGGTTTTTCCACGACTTACAACATGTTCTCGGGCTTTGAGGGCGAGATCATGTTCGACGATGAAAACCCGGCCGCATCGAGCGTCACCGTATCCATGCCAGTGCGGTCGATGCTGACGGGCTGGGAGGCGCGGTTCGATCACTTCATGACCGAAGACTTCTTTGGCGCGGCCGAGGGTGATCTGGTGACGTTCACGTCGACCGGGATCGAAGTGACGGGTGACACCACCGCCAAGATCAGCGGCGAACTGACCATGAATGGCGTGACCAAACCGGTCGTTCTGGACGCAACGCTGAACAAGATGGGCGAGCATCCGATGGCCAAGAAGCCTTGGGCCGGGTTTGATGCGACGGCAACGGTTCTGCGCTCGGACTATGGTCTGGACAAGTTCGCTCCGTTCGTGAGCGACGAAGTACAGGTGATGATTTCGATCGAGGCTGTCAAAGCCGAATAATCCGAACCTCTTTAATCGAAAGGCCGCCGGTTGCGATGCACCGGCGGCCTTTTTTCGTATCCGGGGTTCGGGTTTTAACTTCCCGGGCTGCGTTCGGCGGTCAGACTGACGGTCACAACGACATCAAAACCGAGCGAACTTTCGTCCGGCATCGACGCGCCGACGCCGTAGTCCAGCCGATTCAAGGTCAGCTTCCCAGACATGGTGGCCACATCGTTTTCTATGCTGAGGTCAAAGGGCAGGGCGACGGTCATGGACTGATCACGGATCGCCAGCGGCCCGGTTGCGACATAGCCTGACTCGGTCCGCTCGATTTGACCGGTGAAAGTGGCGGTGGGGAAGGTTTCCGTATCGAAGAAATCCGGTCCCATGGACTGATCGGTGACCGAGCCGAGCGTGAGTGATCCGATGGCGATTGTAACGCTGACGTGTCCGGCGGGACCGGGGGTGGCGCGTTCGTTGAACTGGATGACAGCGGTCCAGTCGTTGAATTGGCCCTCAACCGGGTTGCCGAGTTGGGTCACGACGATGGCGAGGGTTCCGTCACGCACCTGCCAATCGGATTGGACCTGCTCAAGCGGCGCGGACTGGGCCGTGGAGGCGGTTGTGTGACCCTGCTTGGCGTAGAGCCCCAGTGCGCCGCCGATACCAAGCGCGATGCCCCAGACACCCAAGGCGACAAACGCTGGCATCAGGGAATGGGTTTGTTCTGGGGGTGTCGGGGCATTGGAGGATCCGGGCAACATGCGTCGCAAGGTGGCGTCGCGGTCGATGACGTGATGCTTGAGGGCGCCGACAATGTGCAACGCGAGAGCGACGGCCAAAACTTTGACAAACACCTCATGCAGGCCGGAAAACAGCGCGGCGACACCGGGATCCTTTGGCACAAGTGGGAGCGATTGTGCGAATGGCCCCCAGATCGGGGCGAAGCCGCTGGTGGCGGCGTGGTGGACCCAGCCGGTCAGCGGGGCGAGAACGAGCGAGCCGTAGAGCAGCCAGTGGACGGCATGGGCCAGTGTCGCCTCAACCCGGTTGTCGGCATTCAAAAGGCCGGGGCGGGGTTGGCTGATGGCCCAGAGAATGCGCGCCAGGGCCGTCAGGAAGATCAACACGCCGATGGTCTTGTGCAACGAAAACAGGAAAACAGTCCGTTGCACGAAGGATTCGCTGAAATCAGCGGCGGGGTTGTTCAGGGTATGGGCCATGTCATTGGCAATCAGGCCCAGGGGGATGACGGTAAAAATGCCCAGTGCGATCAGCCAGTGAAACGTTTTTGTGACGGTGCCATACCGAGTGGCGGTGTTGGTCAGGCTCATGCGAAAACTCCGAATGTTCTATTTAAACGATAAGGCAATGTCGGGCGCGAACAACGCACAACGGTCGCGCATCCCTGCACAAACTCTGCCTGAGGCGGGCAGGCGGGGCGTTGCCTTGGACCGTACTGCGGGCTATGCCGGTTTAAACACTGACGGAGGGCGGTAATGAGCAGAGCATTTGTTTTCCCGGGACAGGGTGCGCAGGCCATTGGCATGGGGCGTGATCTGGCCGAGGCATATCCGGCGGCGAAAGCCGTCTTTGACGAGGTCGACGGGGCATTGGGCGAAAGCCTGAGCAGTCTGATCTGGGACGGGGACATTGAGACCCTGACCCTGACCCAGAACGCGCAGCCCGCGCTGATGGCCACATCCATGGCGGCAATGCGCGCCTTGGAGGCTGAGGGAATCACGATCGATCAGGCGGCCTGCGTCGCGGGCCACTCGTTGGGCGAATATTCGGCGCTGGCGGCGGCGGGTGCGCTGAGCGTGGCGGATACCGCACGCCTTTTGCGGATACGCGGCAAGGCCATGCAGGAGGCCGTGCCGGTGGGCGTGGGCGCGATGGCGGCCCTGTTGGGGCTTGACCTCGACACAGTGCGCGCCCTGGCCGAACAGGCGGCCGAAGGCGACGTGTGCCAGGCGGCCAATGACAACGATCCTGCCCAGGTGGTTGTGTCGGGCCACAAGGCCGCGGTGGAACGTGCCGTGGATCTGGCCAAGGAAAAGGGCGCCAAGCGCGCCGTGATGCTGCCCGTCAGCGCGCCGTTTCACTGCGAATTGATGGAACCGGCGGCCGAGGTCATGGCGGCCGCATTGGCCGAGGTGGAGATCAAGGCGCCTGCGGTTCCGGTGATTGCCAATGTTCTGGCCGGGCCGGTCAGTGATCCGGACGAGATCCGTAAACTTCTGATTCAGCAGGTCACCGGCGCGGTACGCTGGCGGGAAAGCGTTCTGCGCATGGCACAGGACGGTGTGAGCGAGATCTGGGAGATCGGCGCGGGCAAGGCCCTGTCGGGGATGATCCGCCGGATCGAGCGGTCCATCGCAACGCGGGCCATCGGCACGCCGGACGATGTGGCCGCTGCCAAGGCTGAACTGGGATAAAGCAACGAATTGGTTTGGCGCGGCAATGCTGCGACTGGACGTGAAGAAGGGATAGCAAATGTTTGATTTGAAGGGAAAATGCGCGCTCGTGACCGGCGCATCTGGCGGTATTGGTGCGGACATTGCGCGTACTTTGCATGCGGCGGGCGCAACCGTGGGCCTGTCCGGCACGCGGGTTGAGCCGCTGGAAGCGCTGGCCGCCGAACTGGGGGACCGTGCCCATGTTCTGCCGTGCAACCTGAGCGATGCGGAGGCCGTGGCAGAGTTGCCCAAGCAAGCGGCCGCAGCGATGGGGGCGGTCGATATTCTGGTCAACAACGCTGGAATCACCCGCGATAACCTGTTCATGCGCATGTCGGACGAGGAATGGCAGAGCGTGATCGACGTGAACCTCACGGCGACCTTCAAGCTGTGCAAAGGCGTGTTGCGCGGGATGATGAAGGCGCGTTGGGGTCGGATCATCAATATCAGTTCGGTCGTCGGCGCCACCGGCAACCCCGGGCAAGGAAACTATGCGGCATCCAAAGCGGGTGTGATCGGGATGTCCAAATCGCTGGCCTATGAAGTTGCCAGCCGGGGCATCACGGTGAATGCCGTCGCACCGGGGTTCATCACCACGGCGATGACCGAAAAGCTGACCGATGACCAGAAAAGTGGAATTCTGACACAGGTTCCGGCCGGTCGCATGGGCGAGCCAAGCGAAATTGCGGCGGCTGTGCTTTATCTTGCCAGCCCCGAAGCTGCTTATGTCACAGGAAGTACCTTGCACGTGAATGGCGGCATGGCCATGTTCTAGGCAATGAGGTGGCCGTCGCGAAAGCGTTTGCCAATTGCGTCGTCTATGCTATAGGCGGCGCAGATTTCGGCAGGCGAGTGGAAGCTTTGTCCTGTCGGTCCCGTTCTTCGGGAAAGAGCCGCCCCGTTGCGGGGCGAAACCAAACCCACCCCAAGCGGGCAAGGGCAGACTTGGGCACAATGCCCGCAAAGGAATGAGGAATTGACATGAGCGACGTCGCAGACCGCGTGAAAAAGATCGTTGTGGAACACTTGGGTGTGGAAGAGGACAAAGTGACCGAGAACGCTTCGTTCATCGACGATCTGGGCGCAGACAGCCTGGACACCGTTGAACTGGTTATGGCCTTTGAAGAAGAGTTCGGCATCGAGATCCCCGACGACGCGGCCGAAACCATCCAAACCTTTGGTGACGCAGTCAAATTCATCAACGAAGCGTCCTGATCAGACGTTAAGAATGACTATCAAAACGGCGTCTTCCAGCGGGGAGGCGCCGTTTTTCTTGTTTTGGTGCATGAGTGCTTGCACGGCGGAAAGGCGCGCGTCACAGATGATGTGAGGCAGTCTTATATCAAGCGGCACAATGAACCGTTCCATTCCCACCATAAATACATCGCGGGTGATCCTGCGCGCCATGCGCCTTGAGGATTTCGACCGCTTCAGCGAAATCTGGGCGATGCCTGACGTGGTGCATCACATCACAGGACGCCCGCGCAGCCGGGCGGAATCGTGGGATTCGTTTCTGCGCAATGCCGGACATTGGCAGATGACCGGATTTGGCCAGTGGGCCGTCATCGAGCAGCGCAGCCGGGAAATGATTGGGCAGGTCGGATTTTTCTACGGCAGTGAGCAACTGGGCGAGGATTTCGACGGTTTTCCACAAGCGGGCTGGGCGCTGGTTCCCCAAGCGCAGGGCAGTGGTCTGGCGTTGGAGGCGACGCGCGCCGCGCATGATTGGTTTGACCGGGTGATTCCGGGGCCCTTGGTTGCGCGCATTGCCGAGGATAACACCGGGTCCTGTCAATTGGCCCAGCGGTTGGGATATCATGTCATGCGCAACGCGCCGGATCAGGAGGATCCGACCGTCCTGATGCGCCGTGACGGGCCGGGAACGTCTCATTGAATTGCCAATTGCGCGTAAAATTGAGCAATCCGGCGATACGGAAATCAGGGCGCGGGGGTCGTATCGGCAGGGTTGGGCACCTATCTGATCCAAATCAGGAAATGCGCTGTGCTCTTGCCCCCATCCCCCGGTGCGGGGTATGAGCGTTGCGCGATTGGGAACACAGTTGAAAACTAGGCAAGAGGGCAGTTCATGCGCAGAGTAGTCGTAACAGGGTTGGGGCTGGTGACACCGTTGGCGGATGGCGTCGAGGCGTCCTGGAGCCGGTTGCTGGATGGTCAGTCGGGCGCGGGCCCGATTACGCAGTTCGATCCGGAGGGTCTGGCCACGACCTATGCCTGCGAAGTGCCACGCGGTGATGGATCGGACGGTTCGTTCAACGCGGACGCCTATATGGAGCCCAAGGAACAGCGCAAGGTCGATACGTTCATCATGTTCGGGATCGCGGCTGCACAGCAGGCCGTGGAAGATGCCGGGTGGATGCCCGAAGATCGCGAATCCCTGGACCGGACCGGCGTTCTGATCGGGTCGGGCATTGGTGGATTGAATTCTATTGCAAACACGGCAGTCATGATGGAAGCAAAGGGCCCCCGGCGGGTAAGCCCGTTCTTTGTGCCCGGCGCGCTGATCAACCTGATTTCGGGTCAGGTCAGCATCAAATACGGGTTCCGCGGCCCGAACCATTCGGTTGTGACGGCCTGTTCGACCGGTGCGCATGCCATCGGTGATGCCAGCCGTCTGATAGCATATGGCGATGCGGATGTGATGATTGCGGGCGGGGCCGAGGCGGCGATCTGCCGGATCGGCATTGCCGGATTCAACGCCTGCAAGGCGCTGAGCACCAAGCGGGCGGATGAGCCGACCAAGGCCTCGCGCCCCTATGATGCGGATCGGGACGGATTCGTGATGGGCGAAGGTGCCGGTGTGGTCGTTCTGGAAGAATACGAACATGCCAAGGCACGCGGCGCCAAGATCTATGCCGAGGTTCTGGGGTACGGTCTGTCGGGGGATGCCTATCACATCACGGCCCCGTCCGAGGATGGCGACGGCGCCGAACGGTCCATGCGGGCGGCATTGCGCAATGCCAAGCTGGACCCCAAGGACGTCGATTACATCAACGCGCATGGCACCAGCACCATGGCCGACACCATTGAACTGGGTGCCGTCGAACGGATGCTGGGCAATGCTGCCAGCAAGGCGACAATGTCATCGACCAAGTCGGCCACGGGGCATCTTTTGGGCGCCGCAGGTGCGATCGAGGCGATTTTCAGCATTCTGGCGATTCGGGATCAGGTGGCTCCGCCCACCATCAACCTGGAAAACCCGGCGGTGGAGACCCCGATCGATCTGGCCCCAAACATTAAGCGCGAACGTGAGATCAACGTGGCGCTGTCCAATTCCTTTGGCTTTGGCGGTACCAACGCCAGCGTCATTTTCGGAAAGATCAGCTGATGTGGCGCAGCCTTGCCTCGAACATGCTTACTTTTTTGGTGGTGGGGCTGTTTCTGGCCGGCGGCGTGGTGTTGTGGGGGCAGTCCCAGTATACCGCCGAAGGCCCGCTTGATGAGCCAATCTGTCTGAGGGTTGAGCGGGGATCGAATTTCAGCAAGGTCAGCCGCAAGCTGGCCGATCAGAATGCGGTCAGCAGTGCCGCCATCTTTCGGATGGGGGCCGATTACACGGACAAGACCAGCAAGCTGAAGGCCGGAAGTTTTTTGGTGCAGCCGGGATCGTCGATGGAGAAGATCGTCGACCAGATCACGCGCGGCGGGGCAAGCACCTGTGGCACCGAGATCGTCTATCGCGTCGGCGTGACCCGGATCGAGACCCAGGTGCGCGAACTGGATCCGGCGACCAACGAATTCGTCGTGCGGGCCGAGTTTGATCCGCTGACTGGCGAGACCCCCGAAGCCTTTGCCGAAAAACGCGCAGAACCCGATACGCGCTATCGTGTGGCCTTGGCCGAAGGCGTGACCAGCTGGCAGGTGGTTCAGGCTTTGAATGCCATGGATCTCCTGGAGGGCGAGGTGAAGGTTCCGGCCGAGGGGACGCTGGCGCCTGACAGTTACGAAGTGATTGTGGGGACCGCCCGACAGGACGTGCTGGCCAAGATGGCCGAGGTGCAGGAACAGCGCATTGCGGAAGCCTGGGAATCGCGGGATCGGGATGTGCCGCTGAATAGCCCCGAGGAGATGCTTATCCTGGCGTCGATCATCGAAAAGGAAACCGGCATTCCCGAAGAACGCCGCGAGGTGGCAAGCGTGTTCGTCAACCGTTTGAACCAGGGCATGCGCCTGCAGACGGACCCGACGGTGATTTACGGGCTGACCAAAGGCCAGGGCATTCTGGGCCGAGGCCTGCGCCAGAGCGAACTGCGCAAGGCGACGCCTTGGAATACCTATGTCATCGAAGGTCTGCCGCCGACACCGATTGCCAACCCCGGGTTGGCAAGCCTGCAGGCAGCGGTGAGCCCGGCCGAGACCGAATACGTGTTCTTTGTTGCCGATGGGTCGGGTGGGCACGCATTTGCGGCGACGCTGGACGAACATAATCGCAACGTGGCCAAGTGGCGCGAGATCGAGGCGGACCGGGCGAAAAACTGAGTGTACTCGCCCGGATTTTCGCTAAGCCGAATTAGGTTTTTGTTAATTACACCGTACGCTTAGCGGGCGGCGTCCGGGTGAAAATCCTTGACTTCCGGGACGGTCCAAAGTATAAATTGTGACATGCTAGAAGAAATGGGCAACGGCTGCGGGACATCGTCCTGACGGCCGTTTTTCGTTTCTCTCGAACGGAAACCCCAGCACGTGAGGTTTCAGGCAAACATGACTTTAATAACCCCGGAAGACAGACTGTCCCAAACCGCGGAATTGCTTCGGTCGTTGCACGCAACGGTCCGCAAGGTGCGGCAGCAGGCGGAAATTCTGTGTCAAAATATGCAAGCCGGGGAGGAAACAGACTTTTCAAACTGTAGCAGGCAGGTGGCGGCGGTGGATACGCTGGTCAGAACCTGCCAGAAAGTAGAGGCCAGCCTTGTTGAACAGCGAGAAAGGCAAGCAGGAATCGCGCAAGGCGGATTCGCCATCGACCTTGATCAGGCCCGATCTGACATCGGGTGCAGATTGGCTCGCCTGCGCACCTGCAAACATCCGCGAGACATTCTTGAATGAGTTGGAGATGGGAGAGCTTTACGCTCTCCCTTTTTTGTTCGAATTCTGGGCCATGCCGCATCAGTTGCCGCCAGAAGGCGATTGGCGCACATGGGCCATTCTGGGCGGGCGCGGGGGGGGGGGGGGGGAAAGGGGGAAGAGA
>NZ_JBTLRG010000001.1:0-655543 GCF_054482635.1 Arenibacterium sp. CAU 1754 | reverse complement strand
GCGGGAAAAACCCTCGCCCCGGGGCCGAATGGGTGCGCGCGCAGGTCGAAGGGTCGCGACCGTTGGATCCGGGGCGGTGCAGGCGGATCGCGTTGATCGGGGAAACCTACGATCAGGTGCGCGACGTGATGATCATGGGCGACAGCGGGATCATGGCCTGTTCACCGCCAGATCGTTGCCCCAAATGGAAGGCCAGTGAACGCAAGCTGATCTGGCCCAATGGGGCCGAGGCGCAGGTGTTTTCGGCCCATGAACCCGAGGCTTTGCGTGGGCCGCAGTTTGACGGTGCCTGGGTCGATGAACTGGCCAAATGGAAAAAATCCGAGGACACGTGGGACATGCTGCAATTTGCCCTGCGTTTGGGCGAGCATCCTCAGGTTTGTGTCACCACGACACCGCGTAATGTTGGTGTGCTCAAGAGACTGCTGGCCGCGCCGTCGACGGTGTCCACCCATGCCCCCACTGAAGCAAATCGCGCCAATCTGGCGGCGAGCTTCCTTGAGGAGGTGCGCGCGCGGTATGCGGGCACGCGCCTGGGGCGTCAGGAACTGGACGGTGTGCTGCTGAGCGATTTGGAAGGCGCGCTGTGGTCGGGGGACATGCTGGACCGGGCGCGCTGCGCGGATGTGCCGGAGTTGGGCCGGATCGTTGTGGCATTGGATCCGTCGGTGACGTCTGGCGAAAACGCCGATGCCTGCGGGATCGTGGTGGCAGGGGCCGTTATGCAGGGGCCGCCGCAGGATTGGTGCGCCTATGTGCTGGCCGATTGCACGGTCAAGGGCGCCGGGCCGGTGGGATGGGCCCGTGCGGCCATCGCCGCCATGGAGACCCATGGGGCCGAACGGCTGGTGGCGGAGGTCAACCAGGGGGGGCAACTGGTGGAGGAAGTGCTGCGCCAGGTCGACCCGCTGGTGCCCTACAAGGCCGTGCACGCGGCGCGCGGCAAGGTCGCCCGGGCCGAGCCCGTGGCCGCGCTCTATGAACAGGGGCGGGTGCGGCATTTGGACGGGCTGGAGGCGCTGGAGGATCAGATGGGCCAGATGACTGCGCGCGGATATGAGGGGCAAGGATCGCCCGACCGGGTGGATGCGCTGGTCTGGGCGCTGCATGAGTTGATGATCGCACCCGCGGCGCAGTATCGCCGTCCGCGCATGCGGGTCTTGTAAGGCCGGGCACTGCCAGGAGCACCGAACGGTTCATTTCAATCAAATTAGCAAAGACGCGGCATAACCGTTTTCAACAGAGCGGGGAACCGCAGGCCAGTTGGCGGCAAAGACTTTTGAGGAGCATCAAACATGGTATTGGAATTCTTGCGTCGCAAAATAGAGACGCAGGCCCCGGAGCAAAAGGCAAGCGCCACCGGGCCGGTCGTGGCCTATCACGGCGCCGGCCGCGTGGCCTGGAGCCCGCGGGACACTGTTTCGCTGACCAAGACGGGATTTTCGGGTAATCCGGTCGGGTTTCGCTCGGTCAAGCTGATCGCCGAGGCGGCAGCGGCCCTTCCGCTGGTGTTGCAGGACAGCGCACGCCGCTATGAAACGCATCCGGTTCTGGGGCTGATCAGCCGGCCCAACCTGGCACAGGGGCGGGCCGAGTTGATGGAGGCGTTGTTTGGTCAGTTGCTATTGACTGGCAATGCCTATGTCGAGGCCGTTTCCGGGGAGGGAGCGCTGCCGCTGGAGCTGCACGTGCTGCGTTCGGACCGGATGCGTGTGGTACCGGGCAATGACGGCTGGCCGGTGGCCTATGAATACGCGGTGGGCGCGCGCAAGCATCGGTTTGATGCGACAGGGGCAGTATCGCCGGTCTGTCACGTCAAAAGCTTTCATCCGCAGGACGACCATTACGGATTTGCCCCATTGCAGGCGGCGGCGATGGCGGTGGATGTGCATAACAGCGCGTCACGCTGGTCGAAATCCTTGCTGGACAACGCGGCGCGGCCCAGCGGGGCGCTGGTCTATCGCAGCGCGGACGGGCAGGGCGCGATGGCCGAAGATCAGTTCCAACGCCTGTCGAGCGAAATCGAGGCCAATTATCAGGGGGCCCGCAATGCCGGACGCCCGATGGTTCTGGAAGGCGGGTTGGATTGGAAGCCCATGGGCTTTTCCCCAAGTGACATGGAGTTTCAGAAGACCAAGGATGCCGCAGCGCGCGAGATTGCGCTTGCGTTCGGGGTGCCTCCGATGCTGCTCGGGATTCAAGGGGATGCGACCTATGCCAATTACCAGGAGGCGAACCGGGCGTTTTTCCGCCTGACGGTATTGCCGCTGGCAACGCGGGTGGCGTCCGTCCTGTCGGACTGGCTGTCGCAATTCACCGGCGAGGCGCTTGAGTTGAAACCGGATCTCGATCAGGTGCCGGCGCTGGCCGCGGAGCGGGATGCGCAATGGTCGCGGGTCACGTCAGCCGACTTTCTGACCGATGCGGAAAAGCGGTCGTTGCTGGGTTTGCCAGTTCTGCCCGAAGGCGGCGCAGATGAGTGAACGATGGCCCAATTACGAACCCTTTGAATGTGCGCCGGGATTGCGGTTGGCGGCACATGAGCGGGTGAGCCAGATACATCAGGACAACCTGAACCGGCGACTGGACCGGCTGGATGAAATGATCGAGCGACTGGAGAAGCGGATGTGGCTGGCGGTGTACGGGGTGGCCGCGGCGATCCTGGCCCAGGCGCTGGATTCCCTGATCTCCGTGGCGCCCTGACGCGCAAGTTATGCAGATAAAGGAGAGTGCCATGGAAATGGACACCGGACTGGAACACAAGTTCGCCCGGTTTGGCGACGGGCTGAGCATCACCGACGCGGCCGAGATCGAAGGCTATGCCAGTCTGTTCGGTCAGGCCGACCAGGGCGGCGACATCGTGCAGAAAGGCGCCTATGCGGCGTCGATCCAGGCGCTGACCACGGTGGGGCAGCGGGTCAAGATGCTGTGGCAGCATGATCCGGCGCAACCTATCGGCCTGTGGACCGAGGTGCGCGAGGATGCGCGTGGTCTGTGGGTGAAGGGCCGCTTGCTGGACTGCACCCAGAAGGGGCGCGAAGCCGCCGCCCTGATTGCGGCCGGAGCGATTGACGGGCTGTCGATCGGATACCGTACCCGCAAGGCGGCAAAGAATGAAAAGGGCCAGCGGCTCTTGACGGAACTGGAGCTTTGGGAGGTGTCGCTGGTGACCTTTCCGATGCTTCCCAGTGCGCGGGTGGAGGCCAAGGGCGATGAGCCGGCAGCCGACACTGCCCTGCGCGAATTGGCGGCGGCCTTTGACGGGGCGCGGCTGGAGCTGGCGCGCCGGTAAACGCGCCTTTCTCTCACACTCAAACAGGATGTTCTGATGAGCAAGACCGAGACGAAGGCTCGGACCGGGGAAGATATGTCTCCGGTTCATGAGGTGAAGCAGGCTGTGTCCGGCTTCGTGAGCAACTTCAAAGACTTCCGTGACGAAATTCAAACCAAACTTCAACAAACAGAAGAGCGACTGACCATGCTGGATCGTAAATCAAACATCGCGGCGCGTCCGCATCTGTCGGCCGAGAATGAGGCCGGCGCCCCGCACAAGAAGGCGTTCAATGCCTATTTGCGCTCCGGTGAGGACGACGGGTTGCGCGGTCTGGAAATCGAAAGCAAATCGCTGTCCACGGCGGTCAACAGCGACGGCGGTTACCTGGTGGATCCGCAAACGGCTGACACGATTCAGTCGGTTCTGAAATCCACCGCGTCGATCCGGTCGATCGCAAAGGTCGTCAATGTCGAGGCGACCACCTTTGATGTGCTGATTGACCATACGGAACTTGGCGCGGGCTGGGCGACCGAGACTGCTGCCTCGGTTGAAACCGGCACGCCGCAGATCGACCGGATTACCATCCCGCTGCATGAGCTGAGCGCTTTGCCCAAGGCATCGCAGCGCCTTCTGGATGACAGCGCCTTTGACGTCGAAGGCTGGCTGGCCGAGCGGATCGCGGACAAATTCTCGCGTGCCGAGGCCGATGCGTTCATCAACGGTGATGGCATCGACAAGCCGCGCGGCATCATGAACCATCCGGCGGTGGACAACGATGTCTGGACCTGGAGCAATATCGGCTACGTGCCCACGGGCGTGGACGGCGATATTGGCGGCGGCGACGCAATTGTCGATCTGGTCTATGCACTGGGCGCGCAATACCGTGCCAACGCGACATTCGTGATGAATTCGAAAACCGCCGGTATCGTGCGCAAGCTGAAGGATGCCGATGGCCGGTTTCTGTGGAGCGATGGCTTGGCGGCGGGTGAGCCCGCGCGTCTGATGGGCTATCCAGTGGTGGTGGCCGAAGATATGCCGGACGCGGCGAGCGGGTCGTTCCCGGTTGCCTTTGGTGACTTCAGCGCCGGGTACACCGTTGCTGAACGACCTGACCTGCGTGTTCTGCGTGATCCGTTCAGCGCCAAGCCGCATGTCCTGTTCTATGCCACCAAACGTGTGGGCGGGGATGTGTCGGACTTTGCGGCGATCAAACTGCTGAAATTCGGCCTGTCCTAACCGGGCGCCGGATGCAGGGCCGGGCTACTGGCCCTGCGGTGGGCGCGTGTCACCAGAACCCCTCCATGTTGTCTAGCTGCTCCCCTCCGTCCGAGCAATGTGGAGCGGCGCGCGTCCGCCATCGGGAGATGGTCATCCCGGAGGGATCCGAGCTTGCGGAGTGAATACATGATGTTGATCGAAGAGACCGCCGTGCCGGATACGGCATTGCCGGTGACACAGTTCAAGTCGCATCTGCGACTGGGAACTGGGTTTGGCGAAGATGATCTTCAGGAGCCGGTTCTGACCGGGTTTCTGCGGGCCGCAATTGCAGCAATCGAGGCGCGCACCGGAAAGGCGCTGATCGAGCGCGCGTTTTCCTGGTCGTTGACCGAATGGCGCGATCCGACGGGCCAGGTGCTGCCGATTGCACCGGTTTCGAGCCTGACCGAGGTGGCGATACTGGACGTGCAAGCAGGCGAAACCCTGCATCCGCTGAGCCTGTTCCGGTTGGAACAGGACAGCCAGCGCCCCAAACTGCACCCGGTTGGGGCGCTGTTGCCCACGGTGCCGACCGGCGGATCGATCCGGATCGGGTTCCTGGCCGGGTTCGCACCGGATTGGGCAGGGGTGCCGGCTGATCTGGGGCAGGCCGTGCTGCTGCTGGCGGCGCACTACTATGAGTACCGCCACGAAACCGGGCTGAGCGATGGCTGCATGCCCTTTGGCGTTACCAGCCTGATTCAGCGATATCGCCCGATGCGATTGACGCCGGGATACGGCCAATGAGCGGGCCGCGCCTGAACCGTAAGCTGGTGTTGGAAACACCCCAGCGCCTGCCGGATGGCGCCGGCGGGTTCACGGAAATCTGGGTGCCGATGGGTGATCTTTGGGCCGAGGTTTCCGCGCGCACGGGACGCGAACGGGGGGAGGCCGGGCTGCCGGTTTCGGCGGTCAGCTACACCATCGTGGTGCGGTCTGCGCCGGTCGGTGCCGCATCGCGCCCGATGCCCCAGCAGCGGTTTCGCGACGGAAGCCGGGTCTTTGTGATCCAGGCGGTGGCCGAACGGGACCAGGACGGCAGGTATCTGACCTGTTTCGCCGATGAGGAGGTCGTTGCATGAGTTATGCCATGAGTTCTGCCTTGCAGGCGGCAGTTTACCAGCATCTGCAAAACGATGCCGGTGTCACGGCTTTGGTCGGGGGCGCGGTTTATGACGCGGTTCCGGCGGGCGACAAACCGGATATCTACGTCAGCCTGGGTCCGGAAGATGTACGGGACCGGTCGGACGTGACCGGGCAGGGTGCGCTCCACAGGTTTCTGGTGTCGGTGGTGACAGACGCCGCCGGGTTTACCGGGGCCAAGGCCGTGGCGGCGGCGATCAGCGATGCGATGGTCGACGCGGACCTGACGTTGAGCAGGGGACGGCTGGTGGGCCTGTGGTTCGAACGCGCCACGGCCCGGCGCGGCGGCAAGGCCGGGCGCATTCGTCGGATCGACCTGCGGTTTCGTGCCCGTGTCGAAGATAATTAACAAGCAACGTTTGGAGATACAGATATGGCTGCTCAGAACGGCAAGGACCTGTTGGTCAAAGTGGACATGACCGGGGACGGTCAGTTTCAAACCATTGCGGGGCTGCGTGCCACGCGTGTGAGTTTCAATGCGGAAACCGTCGATGTGACGACGCTGGAAAGCCAGGGCGGCTGGCGCGAGTTGCTGTCGGGCGCCGGTGTGCGATCTGCCGCTATTTCCGGGTCGGGCGTGTTCAGGGATGCTGGAACGGACGAGCGGGCGCGCCAGTTGTTCTTTGACGGCGAAACACCGGATTTTCAAGTGATCATTCCGGATTTCGGTATCGTCGAAGGCGCGTTTCAGGTGACGTCGATCGAGTATGCGGGCAGCCACGATGGCGAAGCGACCTATGAAATGTCGCTGGCCAGTGCCGGTGCGCTGACCTTTACGGCGATCTGATCCTATGGCCAATCCGTGGACGGGAGAGGTGGCCCTGGTCATCGATGGGCAGCGGCGGGTTCTCAAGCTGACGCTGGGGGCGTTGGCCGAACTGGAGCAGGCGGTTGAAACCGGAACGTTGTTGGAACTGGTCGAACGGTTCGAGGCGGGCGGGTTTTCGAGCCGCGATGTTCTGGCGCTGATCGTTGCCGGACTGCGTGGCGGTGGGGCCGATGTTGCGGCCGAGGATCTGATGTCGGCGGATATCGAGGGTGGTCCGATGGCTGCGGCGCGCGCGGCGGCGCAATTGCTGGCGCGCGCTTTCATGGTTCCGGGTGAGACTTGAGTGCCTTTGACTGGCCAGCCTTGATGCGGGCCGGGGTTCAGGGATTGCGCCTTACGCCAGAAGCGTTTTGGCGACTGACCCCGGCCGAACTCAGGCTGATGCTGGGCCAGGGCGGCGGCGAGGCGCCGCTATCGCGAACGGGGCTTGATGCACTGATGGCCGCCTATCCGGATAAACGACAAGGAGACGATCATGAGTGAACGTGACGGTATTTCCGATCTGGAAGACCAGGCTGACGCGCTGGAAGACAGCCTGAGCGCGGCCGCTGGCATGGCCGCCGGCTTTGACGGTGAATTGCGCCGGATGCGTGAATCCCTTGCCGCGACGGGCAAGGATGTTGCCACGCTGGAGCGTGGATTGTCCAAGGGGCTTAGGCGCGCGTTTGACGGGGTCGTCTTTGACGGCATGAAACTGTCGGATGCGTTGAAGACGGTCGCGCAGTCGATGATCGAAACCACGTATTCGGCAGCGATGAAGCCGATTGCGAGCCATCTTGGGGGTCTGATGTCCCAGGGCGCGAACAGCCTGGTCGAGGGGCTTTTGCCCTTTGCGAACGGGGCCAGTTTTGCGCAGGGGCGGGTTGTACCCTTTGCCACCGGCGGTGTCGTGAGTTCGCCCACCTATTTCCCGATGCGCGGTGCGACGGGCCTGATGGGCGAAGCCGGACCCGAGGCAATCATGCCGCTGGCCCGCGGGGCCGATGGCAAGCTGGGGGTGCGCGGCGCCCGGGGCGGCGGCGTTCAGGTCGTCATGAATATCACCACCCCTGATGTGCAGGGGTTTCAACGCAGCCAGGGGCAGATCGCGGCGCAGATGAGCCGCGCCCTGGGCCGTGGCAATCGCAACCGCTGAACCGTCTGGAGGGGAGAGACCGATGAACTTTCACGAAGTGAGATTTCCGACATCGCTGAGCTTTGGCTCGGTTGGCGGGCCGGAGCGGCGCACGGATGTGGTGACGCTGGCCAACGGATTTGAAGAGCGTAACACGCCTTGGGCGCATTCGCGTCGTCGCTATGACGCAGGTTTGGGAATGCGGTCGCTGGATGACATTGAAACACTGATCGCTTTTTTCGAAGCGCGCCGCGGACAGATGTACGGGTTTCGCTGGAAGGACTGGTCGGATTTCAAATCGGGCAAGGCGACGGGCGAGGCGCATTTCCAGGATCAGGTGATTGCTGTGGCCGACGGTGAAACGACAGTATTTCCGCTGGTAAAGACCTATCGCTCGGGCGAGTTCAGCTATGCCCGTCCGGTCACCAAGCCAGTGGCCGGCAGTGTACGCGTGGGGATCGAACAGGATGAGATGCGCGAAGAGGTGGACTATTCCGTGGATGTGACCACGGGGTTGATAACCTTTGCACAAGCGCCGGCAGTGACGATGTCGATCACTGCAGGGTTCGAATTTGACGTGCCGGTCCGCTTTGATGCCGATCGCATCCAGACCAGTGTCGCCAGTTTTCAGGCCGGTGACGTGCCAAATGTGCCCGTGGTCGAGGTGCGTGTGTGATGGCGGGTATGGATACAGCGTTTCAGGCGCATGTGCAGAGCGGGCTGACCACCCTGTGTCGGTGCTGGGCGATCACGCGCAGGGATGGGGTCGAATACGGGTTCACTGACCATGATCGCCCGCTCAGTTTTGAAGAAATAACGTTCAAAGCTGACACCGGCCTGTCGGCGATGGCCCTGCAAAAAGGCACCGGTCTTTCGGTTGATAACACCGAAGCGATCGGCGCGCTGAGCGATGTTGCTGTACGCGAGGCGGATATCGAGGCGGGGCGTTTTGACGGGGCCG
The DNA here is from genome assembly GCF_054482635.1 of Arenibacterium sp. CAU 1754. NCBI lineage: Bacteria > Pseudomonadati > Pseudomonadota > Alphaproteobacteria > Rhodobacterales > Paracoccaceae > Arenibacterium > Arenibacterium sp. CAU 1754. The sequence goes on along the minus strand of NZ_JBTLRG010000001.1, from coordinate 646,965 downwards.
AGGTGCGTGCCTGGCTGGTCAATTGGGATGACGTGTCCGTTCGCTGGCTTCAGTTTCGCGGAACAATTGGCGAGCTGCGCCGCAGTGGTGGGGCCTTTCAGGCCGAACTGCGCGGTTTGAGTGAGGCGCTGAACCGTCCGCTGGGACGGGTGTATCAGAAACCGTGTACCGCCGTTCTGGGAGACCGAAATTGCGGGTTCGATTTGAACGCCGCGGGCTACTGCGAAGAGCGGGCCGTTGATCGGGTCGAGTCTGCGCAAGTGCTGAGTTGGGCCGACTTGAACGGGTTTGAGCCGGACTGGTTCGCCCGGGGCAGATTGACGGTTCTGTCGGGTGCCGCGCAGGGGCTTTGGGGGATCATCAAGCGGGATTGGCAGAATGAGGCCGGGCGCCATATCGAGCTGTGGGAGCCGATCCGAGGCGCGGTTACAGCAGGCGATGTCGTGCGGCTGGATGCCGGGTGCGACAAGCGAATGGAAACCTGTCGGCTGAAGTTCAACAACCTGATCAATTTCCAGGGCTTTCCCGATATTCCGGGCGAAGACTGGGTCATGTCGGTGCCAAAGCAGACGGGCGCCAATGCGGGCGGGAGCCGCCGCTGATGGTTGGGGGAAAAGAAATTGTTGACGTGGCGCGGAGCTGGATCGGGACGCCCTACCGGCATCAGGCCGCGTGCCGGGGGGCTGGAGCCGATTGTCTTGGTCTGGTGCGCGGTGTTTGGCGTGAGGTGTTGGGCCGGGAACCCGAAACGGTGCCGGCCTATTCCATGGACTGGTCCGAACCACAGGGACAAGAAGCCTTGTGGGACGCCGCCGCGCGACATCTGGTTGAAAAACCTGTGTGCGCGATCGAGCCGGGCAATGTCATCCTGTTTCGCATGCGTGCCGGAGCGGTCGCAAAGCATCTGGGTATTGTATCCCGAACGGATTCCGTCGGGGCGTTCATCCATGCCTATACGCGCCACGGCGTGATCGAGAGCTCGCTCAGTGCCCCATGGAAAAGACGGATCGTGGCGAGCTTTGAATTTCCCAGGGAGGTGCGCTGATGGCGACGATACTTCTTTCGGCCGCAGGTGCGGCCATTGGCGGATCGATTGGGGGGACGCTGGCCGGGTTGTCCTCGGTGGCAATCGGGCGCGCGGTTGGTGCAACACTGGGCCGCGTGATCGACCGGCGGTTGCTGGGGCTGGGGTCCGAGCCGGTCGAAACCGGCAAGGTCGAACGGTTTCGCCTGACCCAGGCAAGTGACGGTGCGCCGATTGCACAGGTCTATGGGCGAATGCGGGTTGGGGGGCAGGTGATCTGGGCCTCGGATTTTCAGGAAAGTGCAAGGGTTAGCGGTGGTGGCAAAGGAGCGCCAAGTGCGCCCAAGACCACGCAGTACAGTTACACCGTGTCGCTAGCGATTGCCGTCTGTGAGGGCGAAATCGCCAGCATCGGTCGCGTTTGGGCCGACGGCGAAGAAATTGCGGGCGATGATCTGAACCTGCGTGTTTACACCGGGACACGCGACCAGTTGCCCGATCCGGTCATGGAAGCCATCGAGGGGCCCGGACTGGTGCCGGCCTATCGCGGAACGGCCTACGTGGTGATGGAAGACCTGCAACTGAGCGCCTTTGGCAATCGCATACCGCAGTTTTCCTTTGAGGTGGTGCGGCAAGAGCAAGCAGATTCAACCACCCAAGAGGACGATCTGGCGCGTCTGGTACAGGGCGTGACCCTGATCCCCGGAACGGGAGAATATGTGCTGGCCACGACCCCTGTGTTTCACTCGGACGGTCCGGGCAGCCAATGGGCGGCCAACATGAATTCCCCCTCTGGCAAAAGCGATTTTGAAACCTCCTTCGAGACTTTGGACGAAGAGCTGGGAAATTGTGATGCGGCGTCGCTGGTCGTGTCGTGGTTTGGCAATGACCTGCGATGCGGTCAATGTCGGCTTGTCCCAAAGGTCGAGCGGGCAGAGATTGAAGGGCGCAATATGCCGTGGTCTGTGGCTGGTGAGACACGGGCCGCAGCCGGAGAAATGGCTCAGGTCGAAGGTCGCCCGATCTATGGCGGTACGCCGTCGGATGCGTCGGTCGTTGAGGCAATTCGACATATGAATGCCGCCGGAAAACGGGTGATGTTTTATCCGTTCATTCTGATGGAGCAGCAAGTTGGAAACGGACTGCCTGATCCGTGGAGCAGCGCGGAGGACCAGCCACATCTGCCATGGCGCGGGCGCATCACGCTGTCTATCGCACCGGGCCGGGATGGAAGTCCCGACGGGTCTGCGGCGGCGGATGCCGAGGTTTCGGCGTTCTTTGGAACAGCGAGCGCGTCTGATTTCACAATTGGCGATGGGATCGTTGCCTATACTGGACCTGCCGAATGGGGCCTGAGGCGCTTTATCCTGCATTATGCGGCCCTGTGCGCGGCGGCCGGGGGCGTTTCGGCCTTTTGCATTGGTTCGGAACTGCGCGGGCTGACGCAGATTCGGGGCGCCGGCGGGTTTGTGGCAGTTTCGGAATTGAAGGCTCTTGCGGCGGAGGTGCGTCAGTTGCTGGGCCCCGAGACCAAGATTGGATATGCGGCGGACTGGTCGGAATATTTCGGGTATCAGCCCCAGGACGGCAGCGGCGATCGGTATTTCCATCTTGATCCGCTGTGGGCCGATCCGGAGATCGATTTTGTTGGTATCGACAACTACATGCCCGTATCCGACTGGCGAGAGGGTCACAATCACCTGGATGCCAACAACGATTGGAACAGCATTTACGATCTGTCCTATCTGAAGGCCAATGTCGAAGGTGGCGAAGGATATGATTGGTATTATCATTCGCCCGAGGCCCGGGCCGCACAGATCAGGACGCCGATTTCGGATGAAGATCACGGCGAACCTTGGGTCTGGCGATACAAGGATGTGAAATCCTGGTGGCAAAACCGACATCATGAGCGCATAGGCGGTATTCGTCAGGACGCCGCGACCGCCTGGCAGCCCGAGTCCAAGCCGATCTGGTTTACCGAACTGGGCTGCGCTGCGGTCGACAAGGCAACCAACGAGCCGAACAAGTTTCTGGATCCTAAATCGTCGGAATCCAGTCTGCCGCAGTTCTCGAACGGTCGACGGGATGATTTCATTCAAAGGCAATATCTGCGTGCGGTTCTGGGCTATTGGCGCGAGGATGGAGCCAATCCGGTTTCGCAGATCTATGGCGGCGACATGATCGATTTGCGCAACGCTTATGTCTGGGCCTGGGATACCCGGCCTTACCCGGCGTTTCCCAATAACTGTGACCTTTGGAGCGATGGCGAAAACCATGCGCGGGGCCATTGGCTGAACGGGCGTGTCGGCGCGCGCAGCCTGTCCTCTGTCGTGGAAGAAATCTGTTTTCGGGCGGATTTACAGCAGATTGACGTTTCGCGCCTTTACGGGATCGTCCATGGCTACACGGTAGATCAGGTGAGCGATGCCCGCGCGGCACTGCAACCGCTCATGTTACGGTACGGGTTCGACGCGATAGAACGTGACGGCATTTTGCAGTTCGAAATGCGCGGCGCAAAACAGACGGTGGCGATTGACCGTGGCACCCTGGCCGACACCGATGAAATTGACGGGGCACTTGATCAAATCCGCGATGCCAACGCCGAAACCACAGGCCGTGTGCGGGTTCGCTTTGTTCAGGCGGGCGCGGATCACGACATTGTCGCTGAAGAGGCAGTCTTGCCCGACGAGGCGACCCATGCCGTTGCTACCACGGATTTGCCCCTGGCAATGACACGCGCCGAGGGCCGTCAGGTTGTCGAACGCTGGCTGACCGAGGCGCGCGTTTCGCGAGACAGCGTGAGATTTGCCCTGCCACCCTCGCAGCTGACTGTTGGGGCTGGGGACGTCGTCGAAATTTCGGCTGATGCAGGAGAGGGGCGGGCGCTTTATAGGATCGACCGGGTGGAACAGTCCGACCTGCAATTGATTGAAGCGGTCCGGATTGAACCCGAGGTGTATTCCCCGTCAGAGATGGCGGATGACACGCCGTCGCAATCCGGTTTCGTGTCACCGGTTCCTGTGTTGCCGCTTTTCCTGGATTTGCCCCTGCTGACCGGGGACGAAGTGCCCCACGCCCCGTATATCGCCGCGACATCCCGGCCCTGGCCGGGATCGGTGGCTATCTACGCATCGGCAACAGACGACAATTATGCGCTGAACGACACTTTTGCTGCGCGCTCTGTCATCGGCGTAACCGAGACGCCGCTGGAAAATGCGCCTGCGGGACTTTGGGATTCGGGTGCCGCCTTGCAGGTCAGGTTGATAAGCGGGGCACTGGAAACGCGGTCCGAGGCGGCGGTGCTGAACGGAGCCAACCTGGTCGCGATTGGGGACGGGTCGAGCGGCAATTGGGAACTTTTTCAATTTCAGCATGCGGAATTGATCGCACCTGAGACCTATTGGCTGACCTCGCGGTTGCGCGGTCAACTTGGGAGCGATGGGCTCATGCCGGATGTCTGGCCTGCCGGGTCATGGGTCGTGTTGCTGGATGGAACGCCGCAGCAGATCGAGCTGACCAGTGCGCAACGTCGCATTGCTCGACACTATCGCATTGGCCCGGCCCGTCGTGGTCTGGGGGATCCGTCTTATCGGCACCTGATCGAAGCCTTTGATGGAAATGGCTTGCGCCCCTATGCGCCCGCCCATCTGCTCAGTCTGCGCACTCCTTCGGGAGACATTGATCTGTCTTGGGTCCGCCGCACCAGAATTGACGGTGATAGTTGGGATCTGAGTGAGGTTCCGCTGGGCGAGGAAACCGAGCAATACCTCGTGCGCGTCAGGAAGGGTGCAACTCTTGTCCGTGAGGTGACAACGGGATCGGCGAACTGGGTGTATTCGCAGGCGATGCAATCCGAAGACGCAAGTGCCGCGGGCGATGAGGTCGAGGTGGCGCAGGTGTCCGCGCGTTACGGTCCGGGCCTTTTTGCCCGCACCACCATTCCGGGGTGAACAAGGATGCGCCCGGTTTTGCATGGAGATGTCAGCAGCGCGGCCCGCGCGCTGCTGAACGTCCCGCCCGCGGATCGCGCGGCGTTGTGTCATCGCCTGCTGCGCGAAGCGGAAGAAGCAGATCGATATGTCGCCCGGGTAGGGCGTCTGCATCCGATCTGGGGCAACGGATCGCTGATGTCGGCGGCGCGCAAACGGGTTCTTGCCAACGAGCCGACGTTTGACGATGCCGAATACTGCGGCTGTTTCGAGATGGTCTTGCAGGCGCTGGTACTGCGGCGGGTCACCCCCTTGCGCAGCTGATACATTTGGTTGTGGCGGGGTTCAGCTCAAGCCGTTTGACGGCGATTTCGTCACCGCAATCTTCGCAAAATCCGAATTCGCCCTCTTCGATACGCTCCAGGGCCTTTTTAAGATTGCGGGCTTCGATATCGCGTCGGTTTTGCTGCGCGACGGCCATGGCCTGGTTCTGAAGGGCATCCATCCGGCTAAGACGCCCAACGGCCTGCTGATCAAGCTGAACGATCGACTGGCCGTCTTCGCCCAATGCGTTTTCGTCCTCCAGTGCGGCCAATCGGGCGCGGATCAACCGGGGAAAACGTATTACTTCGCTCTCATTCATTTTCGAGATACCGTTCATCACAGCTTTGCGTTTGGCGATTTAGGCTTTAAGTGCCTATTCTAAGCGCAGCAGAGGATGGATGACCATGATTGAAACGCGCAAGAAAATCGCTCCGGTAGATCCGGTTTGGGATCGCATCACCGCCGAAGCGCAAGACGCCGTGCGGCAGGAACCGCTGATGGGCGGGCTGATCCATGCGTGCATCTTGCACCATCGCACGCTGGACAAGGCGCTGTCTTATCGCGTTGCGGCGAAGCTGTCGTCGAACGAGATGTCGATGTCGATCCTGCGCGAAATCGCGGATCAGGCCTATGCCGAGGCGCCGGACCTGGTTGATGCGGCGCGTGCCGATCTGGTTGCTGTCTACGAACGTGATCCGGCCTGCCACCGATTGTTGCAGCCAGTACTTTATTTCAAAGGCTATCAGGCGATGCAGTCCTATCGTATCGGCCACTGGCTCTGGAAGCGGGGCCAGCATGATCTGGCCTATTTCTTTCAGATGCGTGTGTCCGAGATTTTCGGTGTGGATATCCACCCCAACGCGAAGATCGGCAAAGGCATCATGATCGACCATGCCCATTCCATCGTGATCGGCGAAACCGCCGTGGTGGGCGACAACGTGTCGATGTTGCATTCCGTGACTTTGGGCGGGACCGGCAAGGAAGAAGAAGATCGCCACCCGAAAATCAGTGACGGTGTCCTGATCGGGGCAGGGGCCAAGATATTGGGGAATATAAATATTGGTCATTGCAGCCGTATCGCGGCCGGATCGGTGGTCTTGTCGGATGTACCGCCCTGCAAGACGGTTGCGGGTGTTCCGGCCAAGATCGTGGGCGAGGCCGGATGCGATCAGCCATCGGTCAAGATGGACCAGATGTTCGCCAGCGGGAAGTAATCGAAATTCGAAAACGAAAAGGGCGCCGATCTGTGATCAGCGCCCTTTTTTGCGTTTCGAGGTGTGCACTTGCGTCAGGCGAGCATGACCATCGGGTTTTCCAGGTTCTCGACAATCGCCTGCAAAAGCTGTGCGCCAAGGGCCCCGTCGATGACCCGGTGATCGACGGACAGGGTCACCGACATGACCGTGGCCACCGCGAGTTCGCCGTCTTTGCCGACCACGGGTTTCTTGACCCCGGCACCAACGGCCAGAATGGCCCCGTGCGGCGGATTGATGACTGCATCGAAGTTGTCGATCCCGAACATGCCAAGGTTGGAAATGGCAAAACTGCCGCCCTGGTACTCGTGCGGGGCGAGTTTGCGATCCCGCGCACGCGCCGCCAGATCTTTCATTTCCGCGGACAGGGCCGACAGCGATTTCATTTCGGCGTCTTTCAGAACCGGCGTGAACAGCCCGCCATCGATGGCGACGGCAACGGCAACGTCCGAAGGTTTCAGTTTCAGCATCCGGTCACCGGCCCAGACCGAATTGGCATCCGGAACCGATTGCAGCGCAAGCGCGCAGGCCTTGATGATGAAGTCATTGACGCTGAGCTTGACCCCGCGCCCGTCGAGCTGTGCGTTCAACTGACCGCGGAATTTCAACAGGGCGTCCAGTTTAATGTCCCGCCGCAGGTAGAAATGGGGGATCGATTGTTTGGCCTCGGTCAGGCGCGCAGCGATGGTCTTGCGCATGCCATCCAGCGGCACCTCTTCGTAGGTGCGCCCTTCGTACATTCGGGCCACCATATCTGCAGAGGGCCCGCTGGCCAGAGGGGCCGCCGTTGGAGCCTTTGCCGCATGTGCGCCGGGCGCGGTTGCTTTGGTGGCTGTTGGCGAAGCGCTGACGACATCCGCCTTCACGATCCGACCGCGCGGGCCGGAGCCCTTGACCTGGGCCAGGTCCAGCCTCTTGTCTGCCGCAATGCGCCGGGCCAGCGGGCTGGCGAAGATGCGATTGCCATCCGCAGCGGCAGGAGCAGGCGGAGCGGCCTTCTCGGGGGCCCCTTTGGAGGCCGCCTCGGCGCCCGCGTCGGCAGCGGGCGCTGCCTCCTGCGCGGGAGCGGCGGCTGTCGCACCTATATCGTCCGCGCTTTCCCCTTCGGCAAGCAGCACGGCGATGGTGGTGTTGACCTTGACGTTTTCGGAACCCTCGGCGATCAGGATCTTGCCGATCACGCCTTCGTCCACGGCTTCGAATTCCATCGTCGCCTTATCGGTTTCAATTTCGGCCAGCAGATCGCCGGAGGCGACGGTATCGCCTTCTTTCACCAGCCATTTGGCCAATGTGCCCTCTTCCATGGTGGGGGACAGGGCGGGCATCAGGATTTCGGTTGGCATGGCTCACGTGCTCCTTAACGATACGTGACTTGTTTCACGGCGGCGATCACCTCGTCGGTGGTGACCAGCGCGTGTTTTTCAAGATTGGCGGCATAGGGCATCGGGACATCCTTGCCGGTGCAGTTGATCACTGGCGCATCGAGATAATCGAATGCCTCCTGCATGATGACCGAACTGATGTAGTTGCCGACCGATCCCTGTGGCCAACCCTCCTCGACCGTCACACAGCGGTTGGTTTTCATCACCGATTTCAGAACCGTGCCGGTATCCATCGGGCGCAGGGTGCGCAGGTCGATCACCTCGGCCGAAATGCCGTCCTCGGCCAGCTTGTCAGCGGCTTCAAGCGCATATTGCATGCCGATGCCAAAGCTGACGATGGTGACATCGCTGCCTTCGCGCCAGATGCGGGCCTTGCCAAAGGGAACGGTGAAATCCTCGACATCGGGCACGTCAAAGCTGCGCCCGTAAAGAATTTCATTTTCCAGGAAGATCACCGGGTTCGGATCGCGGATGGCTGATTTCAGCAACCCCTTGGCGTCGGATGCCGAATAGGGCATCGCCACCTTGAGGCCGGGGATCTGCATGTACCAGGCGGCGTAATCCTGGCTGTGCTGGGCGCCCACACGGGCGGCGGCACCGTTGGGGCCGCGGAACACCATCGGTGCCCCCATCTGACCGCCGGACATATAGAGCGTCTTGGCCGCGGAGTTGATAATATGGTCAATCGCCTGCATGGCGAAGTTGAACGTCATGAATTCGACAATCGGACGCAATCCGGCAAAGGCAGCACCCACGGCGATCCCGGCGAACCCGTGTTCGGTGATCGGTGTGTCAATCACCCGCTTGCCACCGAATTCGTCCAGAAGCCCCTGGCTGATCTTGTAGGCGCCCTGATATTCAGCGACTTCTTCGCCCATCAGGTACACGTCGTCGCCGCGGCGCATCTCTTCGGCCATGGCATCGCGCAGGGCCTCGCGTACGGTTTGCTGCTTCATGGCGGTGCCTTCGGGCCAGTCCGGGGTCAGATCCGCAACGGGCGCAGCCGGAGCCGCGGCAGCCGCCGGGGCAGGGGCCGGCGCGGCGCTGGCGGCAGGCTCGGACGCCGAGGCCGCCTCGGGCATCGCATCGGCGCTTTCGCCTTCTTCCAACAGAACCGCGATCGCAGTGTTGACCTTGACGTTCTCGGTGCCTTCGGCAATCAGGATTTTCCCGATCACGCCTTCATCGACGGCCTCGAACTCCATCGTGGCCTTGTCGGTTTCGATCTCGGCCAGGATGTCGCCGGACGATACGGTATCGCCTTCCTTGACGAGCCATTTGGCCAATGTGCCTTCTTCCATTGTGGGCGAGAGGGCGGGCATCAGAATTTCGGTTGCCATTGGTCTTTCCTCCCTCAGGCCGTCGCCGGTTCGGCGTAGATGTCGGTCCACAGCTCTTCAAGCGGCGGCTCGGGGCTGTCCTTGGCAAAATCGGCCGAGGCGTTCACGATTTCCTTGATCTCCTTGTCGATCTCTTTCAGCTGATCTTCGGTGGCCTGTTTGCCCTTCAGCAGCGCGCTGCGCACCTGTTCGATCGGGTCGCGCTCTTCGCGCATCTTCTGCACCTCTTCGCGGGTCCGGTATTTTGCCGGGTCCGACATCGAATGCCCGCGATATCGGTATGTCTTGATTTCCAGGATGAAGGGACCCTTGCCCGAACGGCAGTGCGCGACGGCCTTTTCACCGGCGTCCTTAACGGCCAGGACATCCATCCCGTCAACGATCTGGCCGGGGATGCCAAAGGGTTCGCCGCGTTTGTAGATATCTTCGGTCGAGGTCGAACGTTTCTGCGACGTGCCCATGGCATACTGGTTGTTCTCGATCACGAAAATCACCGGCAACGCCCACAGGGCGGCCATGTTGAACGCCTCATACACCTGACCCTGGTTGGCCGCGCCATCGCCAAAATAGGTGAAGGTTACGCGCCCGTTTTCCTTGTACTTGTCCGCAAAGGCCAGACCGGCGCCCAGCGGCACCTGTGCGCCGACGATCCCGTGGCCGCCATAAAAATGCTTGTCCTTGGAGAACATGTGCATCGACCCGCCTTTACCCTTGGAGTAGCCGCCGATGCGTCCGGTCAGTTCCGCCATGACGCCATTCGGGTCCATCCCACAGGCCAGCATGTGACCGTGATCGCGGTACGAGGTGATGCGTTTGTCGCCTTCTTCGGCGGCAGCCTCAAGGCCGACAACAACGGCTTCTTGCCCGATGTACAAATGGCAGAAACCGCCGATCAGACCCATGCCATAAAGCTGACCTGCCTTTTCCTCGAATCGGCGGATCAACAGCATGCTACGATAATGTTCGAGAAGCTCTTCGGTAGAAACGTCTGGTTTCTTTGTACTTTTTCGGGTCGCCATAACGCGGAACTCCCCCTCCGGAAATAATAGTTTAGCGTTAAACTATTTAATAAGGGATTTCGACCCGGCTGGCGAGGGGTTAAATGACGCGGCGTCGGACCGAAGTCAGCGGATCACGATTTCATCGGCGCGCAGCAGTCCCAGAATCGAACGGGACTGCTGATCCAGCAGATCAAGATCAAGGTAGTCGTCCGACAGGCGGCGCGTCAGGTTTTCCATTGAAGCGATCTGGGCATTCAGCGCGGTCAGGTCTTTTGAAAGCGCATCCGCCTCGGCCGCAATCTCCACCCGGCGAAACAGCCCGTAATTCCCCTGCACGGCGGCGAAGGTGAAATAGGCGCTCAGCGCAAAGGCCGTCGCGAAAAAGAGGAAACCACCAAAACCGGGTCGGAACGAACGTGTCAAACTCAACTGCCTCATATGCGCTCTGTTGGCGCTTTAGCACACTATGGCACAGGGGATTCGCCGTGTGAATCCCCGTTTTTAAAAATCTTATGACTATTCAAGGCTGTGGCGGAAAAGACTCGGGTCTTATCCTGCCACGGAGGCCGAATAAATGCTGTCGATGGTTGCCGCCAGCGTGGTGTTGAATTCCCCGTCGTTTTGACCTGCCGACAGGCCTTCGGTCAGGGCGCGCGAGAAGGACGCAATCATGCCGGTGTTCTGGGCAAGGCGCTTGTTCGCCTCGTCCCGGCTGTACCCGCCCGACAGCGCCACGACGCGCATGACGCGGGGGTGTTCGATCAGTGACTTATAATGGTTGGCCTTTTCCGGCAGCGTCAGTTTCAGCATGACCTTTTGATCGTCGGGCAGGGCGTCCAGACGGCGGGTCAGTTCACCCAAAAGGATATCTTCGGCCGCGGCCTTGTCGGCGATGCTGATCGTAACCTCGGGTTCGATGATCGGCACGAGGCCTTTCGCCAGTACCTGTGCGCCAACGTCGAATTGCTGATCGACAATGGCCGCGATGCCACTGGGGGAGGCGGCGTCGATGACGGACCGCATCTTGGTGCCGAAAATCCCTGCGGCATTGGCGCGGTCCAGCAGGGCGTCGAGATCAGGCATCGGTTTCATCATCCGCACGCCGTTTTCCTCGTCCGCCAGCCCCTTGTCGATCTTCAGGAAGGGCACGACCCGGCGGTCTTCCCACAGGAACTGTGCCGACGGCTTGCCGTTGATCTTGCGGTCCATGGTCTGTTCGAACAGGATTGCGCCGACAATCCGGTCGCCGGAAAAGGCAGGCGCGTTGACGATCCGGCTGCGCATGGCATGGATCAGGTCGAACATTTCCTGCTCGTTGCCGTATTCGCTTTCGTCCACGCCATAGAGTTTGAGCGCCTTGGGCGTCGACCCGCCGCTTTGATCGAGAGCCGCGATAAACCCGTCACCCGAGGTCATTTGTTCTGCCTGAATAGATTTGGACATGTTCTTTCACTCGCGTTGCGGGGCCGTGGGCCGGTTCAGCCGAAAACAGGGCCGTGGTGGACAATCCTCGCGGTCTTAGGATAGGCGCGGTTGGGTTTCAATGTTGGTGGCGCTAACAGCCCCGACTATCCGCCCAGGGCGGCGACACCGGGCAATGTCTTGCCCTCCATCCACTCCAGAAACGCGCCGCCGGCGGTTGAAATATAGGTGAAATCCTCGGCGGCCCCGGCCTGATTGAGGGCCGCAATCGTATCGCCGCCTCCAGCGACGCTGGTCAGGGTGTCGGCGCGGGTCAGTTCGGCGGCCTTGCGGGCCGCGGCATTGGTGGCGGCATCAAAAGGCGGGATTTCAAAGGCCCCCATCGGCCCGTTCCAGATCAGGGTGCGCGCGGCTTCAAGGGCGGTGGCGATGCGGGCCACCGTGTCGGGCCCCGCGTCCAGGATCATCGCATCGGCAGGGCAGGCATCGGCGGCAACGGTTTCGTTCTCGGCCCCTTCCTTGAACTCGCGCGCGACCACGACATCGCTGGGCAGCAGGATCGCACATCCCGCCGCGTCCGCCTTGGCCATGATCTCGCGGGCGGTGTCGGTCATGTCGTGCTCACACAGCGATTTGCCCACATCCACGCCCTGCGCGGCCAGAAAGGTGTTGGCCATGCCGCCGCCAATCACCAATGTATCGACCTTGGCCACAAGGTTGCCCAGCAGTTCCAGCTTGGTCGATACTTTCGCCCCCCCAACGACGGCGACAACCGGGCGCACCGGCTTGCTCAGGGCCGCTTCCAGCGCGCTCAGTTCGGCCTGCATCAGACGGCCCGCACAGGATGGTAGCAACCGGGCCACGCCCTCGGTCGAGGCATGCGCGCGATGGGCGGCGGAAAAGGCGTCGTTGCAATAGATGTCCCCAAGTTCGGCAAACTCGGCGGCCAGGTCCGGATCGTTCTTTTGCTCGCCGGGATGGAACCGGGTGTTTTCCAACAGCAGGACTGACCCGTCTGCCAGTGCCGCGACAGCAGCCTGTGCCGCATCGCCCCGGCAATCGGCGCAGAAACTGACCGGCACGTCAAACGCGGCCTCCAATGCGGGCACGAGCGGGCGCAGCGACATTTCGGGCACGTGTTTGCCCTTGGGGCGTCCGAAGTGGGCCAGAAGAATGGGGCGCCCGCCCGCGGCCAGAATATCACGCATGGTCGGCACAAGGCGCAGGATACGGGTGTCATCGGTCACGCGCCCGTCCTCGACCGGCACGTTCACATCCACGCGCACCAGAACCCGTTTTCCCTGCAGTTCCATATCGTCCAGCGTGTTCCAGCCCATACTCATCCCTTTCCTCAGCGTTCAGGGCGGTTCTTCCCCCATTTGGCCGCAAGGCGTCAATGCCTCACTTGGCATTCACGCCCTTCGGCCTTAGGTATTTGCCAAACCAATATAACAGGAGGGCCCCATGGCCGACATCAAAGACCCGGAAAACACGATCCTGATGGAGCTCAAGGACGGCACCGTCGTGATCGAACTGCTGCCCGATGTGGCCCCAAAGCATGTCGAGCGGATGAAGGAACTGGCCCGCTCGGGTGCCTATGACAACGTCTGCTTTCACCGCGTGATCGATGGGTTCATGGCTCAGACCGGCGATGTGCAGCATGGCGATATGGAAGACGGGTTCAACATCCGCATGGCGGGCACGGGCGGTTCGGACCTGCCCAACGTTCCGGCCGAGTTTTCGAAACTGCCCCATGATCGCGGTACACTGGGCGCGGCCCGTTCGGCCAATCCCGACAGCGCGAATTCCCAGTTCTTCATCAACTTCAAGGACAACCATTTCCTGAATGGCCAGTATACCGTCTATGGCCGGGTGATTTCGGGGATGGAGCATGTGGACGCCATCACCAAGGGCGAGCCACCCGCGGACCCCGACCGGATGGTCAGCGTCAAGGTGGCCGCAGATGCGTAACCTGATCGCGGCTGCGCTGATTGCCGTTGCCAGCCCCGCCCTGGCCACGGGTCTTCAGATCGAGGTCGAAGGCGAGGGTGCCAACGGCACCATCACCATCGACCTGCTTGAGGATGTCGCCCCCAACCACGCCGCCCAGATCGCCGCGCTTGCGGCCGAAGGGGCCTATGACGGCGTGGTTTTTCACCGTGTGATCGATGGCTTCATGGCCCAGACCGGCGACGTTCAGTTCGGGAAGTTGGGTGATGACATGCGCCGCGCCGGGATGGGCAAATCCGAACGTCCCAACGTGAACGCCGAATTTTCGGCCGTTCCGTTTGATCGTGGCGTCGTCGGCATGGCGCGCAGCCAGAACCCGAACAGCGCCAATAGCCAGTTCTTTATCATGTTCGATGCCGGGCATTTCCTGAACGGCCAGTACACGGTTATCGGCCGTGTGACCGACGGAATGGATGTCGTCGATGCGATCAAGCGCGGCAAAGGGGCTAATGGTTCCGTGATCGGCCAGCCGGATGTGATGAAAAAGGTCACTGTCACCGAGTGAGGACAACAGCCTCTGAGACATTACAAAGCCCCGGTCCTGCGCCGGGGCTTTTTTCTTGGCCCTTCTCGAGGGAAGAGGCCCGAAACAGAAAACGGGCGCCGCAGAAAATCCCGGGCGCCCGTTCAAATTAAATTTTGGTCCTGGTTCAGGACGCCGGTGTCTTGGCCGCGGCGGGATTGGCTGTCGCCTTTCCGGCGCCTCCGGGGCTCAGCGGGTCGTCCTGACGCTGCACCGATCCTTCGAAATGCGCACCGCTTTCGATCGCGATGGTCTTGTGGATGATGTCACCCTCGACCCGCGCGGTCGATGTCAGACGCACTTTCAAACCGCGCACACGGCCCACGATGCGGCCATTCACGACGACGTCGTCGGCAACCACTTCGCCTTTGATGGTGGCGGTTTCGCCGATGGTCAGCAGATGCGCGCGAATGTCGCCTTCGACGGTGCCTTCGACCTGAATGTCACCGCTGGTCTTGATATTGCCCGTGATGTGCAGATCGTTCGACAGGGTCGACGCCGGCGGTTTCGGCTTGGGCGTGCTCGCCTTGAAGTCGCCCTGTGCCGGCGCCGGCGGTGCCGACGTCGGGGAAGCGACCGGCTTTGCCTCGTCAGCGCTCTTGGAGCCGGGCTCGTTTATTTTGCTCTTTGAAAACATTGTTCGCAGCCTTGATGTAGATCATGGGGTTAACGGGTGTTCCGTTCACTCGTACTTCGTAGTGAAGGTGGGTGCCGGTCGACCGTCCGGTGCTACCCATATCAGCAATGTGATCCCCACGCGAGACCCTTTGACCGACCTTCACGTTTAAGCGTGAATTATGCGCGTACAGCGTTTCGATACCGAAATCGTGACGGATTTTGACAAGCTTGCCAAAGCCCGATTGCCATCCCGCATGAATGACGACACCGTCCGCGGTGGCGTGAATGTTGGTACCATGCGCGCCCGCAAAGTCGGAGCCGTTGTGCATTCGTCGGCCGCCTGTCTTGGGGTCGCGGCGGTATCCAAACCCGCTTGTATACCGCACGGCGGCGCGCACGGGGCTTGCAAAGGGCGCCTTTTCGGCGGCAATGCGGTACATGTTCAGCATGTCCATCTGCGTCAGCAGCTTGTTGGCACGCAACTCGTCAGGCGACGGTTCTTCGCCGCGCGTGGTGAACGACAGCGGCATCAACGGGCCGCCCTGACCGCTGTATCCGCGACGGATTTCATCCAGCAATTTGTCCGTGGGCATGCCCGCACTGCGGAACATCGCATCCAGCGGTTCTACCGAAATCGTCATTGCCTCTTCCAACTGGCGGAAAATGTGGTCGTTCTTTTCCTGCAGCAGCTTCAGTTCCAGTTCCATGTCGGCGCGCTGGTCCAGCGCATATTGTGCCTCGGCCAGGATCTGATCGCGTTCCTGTGCGGTCTGTTCCAGCGCCTCGGCCATAAAGCTCAGCGGCGCGGGGTTGGCGGCGGCTAGTGCGGTTGCATCGCCGCTTTCGTCCTGCGCCTTTTCCATATCGGCCAGCGCGACGCGAATTGCCTCGCGCTCTTTCATTGTCTTGCGCAGCGTTGTCTGAATCACGCCGATTCCGGTCTCAAGCTCGTTGCGGCGGGTTTCCGAGGCCAGCAATTCCGATTGCATGACCGACACCTGCGTCAGCGCGGCATTGAATCGTTCCTGTGCGGCCAACGCTTCCTGCGCGCGGGCATCCCGTTCGGACGACAGGGCGTTCAGACGGTCCTGATAATTACGCTGGTCCCGGATCGCCTGTTCGCGGAAATTACCGGCACCGATGTTGTCCATCAGGATGACGGCCGTGGCCACGATTGCCCAGGCAACGACAGCCGCAATGCCCAAAGAGGCGAGCAACTGCGTTTCCGATCGCAACCGGATAAACCGGGTGTCCGTTTCGGACTTCAGAAATAACCGGCGTTCAGGAAAAAGTTTTTCCAGAATTGCATGAGTCTTGATTGCCAGACGTGTCCGCACGCGCTGTTCCTTGTCCCATCCCAATTTCGGCGCTCAGTCCCCAAGTTTCCGACGCCTTGGGGTCACTGAATAACGACAGCACATTATTTGGGCAACCCGCACGAAGGGCCCGAAGACGAAACGTCGCAAATTGGCGTAAAACCGCCGATCTTCAAAGCGTTGCCGCGATAAACTGCACATGGCAATCAACGGTCAGTTTTGGGCGCTTTCCCGAGGGTCATCTTCTGTCAGCGGCCAGTAGAAGTCAGGGGGGAGTCCGGCTTCGGCGCGTTTTTCCTCATTGAAAGGTGGTTTCAGTGTGCTGTGGAAATAGCGCCGGACAAGGTCGTGAAACACCTCTTTGGGATCGGCATTTTCGCGCCCACACAGGAAATGAAACCATTTCGATCCATAAGCCACATGCGCCACTTCTTCGGAATAGATTGTTTCCAATGCACTGACCGCGTGATCGACGCCAGCCTTGCGAAACAGCTCGATCATCCCCGGCGTGACGTCCAGACCGCGCGCCTCAAGCACCATGGGCACAACGGCAAGGCGGCCCATCAGATCCTCGGCCGTATCTTCGGCAGCGCGCCACATGCCGGCGTGGGCGGGCAGGGCGCCGTAGTGGCTGCCCAGGTCCTCAAGGCAGTCGCACATCAGGTTGAAATGGCGCGATTCATCATCGGCGGCTTTTACCCAGTCATCGAAAAACCCGATCGGCATCGGGACATGCGAGAACCGCGCAATGATATCCCAATGCAGATCGACGGCGTTCAGTTCGATATGCGCCACTGCATGCAGCAACGCGATGCGCCCGGCGGGTGAGCCGGGACGGCGGCGCGGCACGTCGCGAGGCGATAGCAATTCGGGCGTGTCGGGACGGGCCGGGTGCATCGGCGGTCTGGCCGTGCCAACCTCGATCACCGGCCCGTCACCCGCCCGCGCGGCAAACCACGCCGCGGCATGTCGGTGCGACAGGGCCGTCTTGGCGCGTCCGTCGGCGGTGGTCAGAACCTCAACCGCCATTTCAGCGAGGGTCATGGTCACAGGGCGCGCACCGCCTCGAGAACCTCTTCCACGTGGCCGGGGACTTTGACCTTGCGCCACACCTTTGCGATCTTGCCTTCGGCGTCGATCAGGAATGTGCTGCGCTCGATCCCCATGAATTTCTTGCCGTACATATTCTTTTCCTTCCACACGCCATAGTCTTCGCATGTGGTGCCGTTTTCATCCGACAAAAGCGGCGTTGTCAGGTCATGCTTGGCAACGAATCTGTCATGGCTATCGACGCTGTCTTTGGACAGGCCGAACACCTGCGCCCCGGCATCGGCAAACGCCTGCAAATCCGTGGAAAAGCCGATGGATTCCTTGGTGCAACCCGGCGTATCATCCCGAGGATAGAAAAACAGAACCACGGCACCGCCGCGCAGATCGGACAGGGTGACAGACCCGCCACCGTCGCGGGGCAGGGTGAAATCGGGGGCGACATCGTTGACTTCAGGCATTAATCGGCTCCATGGCTTTTCATCGGAAGTGAGTTTCATAATAGACCGACATCGGCAACAATAAAGGCGCGCAGGCACAACCGAATGGGTGTTGATCCCGTAATCGAACCGGAACAGGAACGACCGCCCCGCCGGCGTGGCCGGTGGCGTCGCGCGACCGTTTTCACGCTGGCGGTGTTGATCTGCGGTGTGGCCGGGACGATCTATTTCCTGATCGGCCAGACGATCCGCGCCCCGGACTGGCTTCGTGATCGTATCGAAACGCGGATCGAACGCGAGCTTGGCGATTTCCGGATCGATTTCGCAGATGTGCAATTCGTTCTGCGCAAGGGCTGGCGCCCACGGGTGCGTCTGCGCGGTGTCTCATTGTTGCAGCTGGACGGTCATCCGCTGGTGGAGTTGTCCAATATCGAGGCCAGCCTGGCCATGCGCCCGCTGCTGAAGGGGCAGGTGCAACCCAAACGCATTTCGCTGTCGGGTGCCTTTGCAACCCTGCGGCGCGACGCCGAGGGCAACCTGTCGCTTTTGTTTGGCGATAACGCATCGCCCTTCAACAGCGCAGCCAACCTTCCGCAACTGATCGAACGCTCGGATCAAATTCTGACCTCGCCACAGTTCTCGGCGCTGACCGACATCGATATCGACTCGCTCAACCTGCGGTTCGAGGACATGCGCCAGAACCGCGCCTGGACCCTGGATGGCGGGCGGATCCAGTTGCTGCGCGCCCGCGATCAATTGCAGTTGACGAGTAACTTTTCCCTTCTGAGCGGAGGCAGTTATGCCAGCCTGATCGAGGCCAATTATGCCAGTCGCATTGGTGAAACCAGGGCCGAATTCGGCATTTCGATACAGGACATTGCCGCGCCGGACATTGCTGCGCAAAGCGTTGCGCTGACCTGGCTTGAAGTGTTGCGCGCCCCGATTTCAGGCGCGTTGCGCGGCAGCGTCGATGACAGCGGCGCGCTTGGGCCCTTGTCGGCCACGCTTCAGATCGGGGCCGGGGTGTTGCAGCCTAACGATCAGGCCCGCCCGATCCCGTTCGACGGTGCGCGCAGCTATTTCACCTATGATCCGGCGCAAAGCATGCTGGTCTTTGATGAGTTGTCCGTCTCCAGCGCCTGGGGTTCGGGATTGGCCGAAGGCCGGGCCTATCTGGGCGGTGTCGAAACCGGGCGACTGACTGAACTGACCGGTCAGTTCAACTTTTCCGACATCACGCTGAACCCCGATGATCTCTATACGGACCCCCTCAAAATCGAAAAGGCCGCTGCTGACTTCCGGCTCAGGCTGGACCCGTTCAGCCTGAAGTTGGGCCAGATGAACCTGACCACCCAAGGCAGCCTTGTGCGCCTGTCCGGCGGTCTGGACGCGGGACCGGAGGGCTGGGTTATCGCGATGGACGGCGAGATGGATCATCTCACGCCGGACCGCCTGCTTAAACTCTGGCCGGAACGCGCGGCGACCAATCCGCGAAAATGGGTCGCCGCCAATCTCCGGGGCGGATTGCTGCGCGATCTGAACGTGGCCGTACGGCTGAAACCGGGCGCCAAGCCGGGCATAGTTGCCGATTTCGATTTTCAGAATGCTGAAATAAAATATCTCAAGACCTTACCACCAATCACCAATGCGACAGGGCAGGCGTCACTTACGCGATCGCGCTTTGTGGTCTCCGCCACCTCGGGTCAGGTCATTGCCGACAGCGGCGGGCCAATTGATATCGCGGGAACGTCTTTCATCATCCCAGATATCGGAATCCGTCAGGAGGCGCCGGCCGTCGTTCGGCTGACCGGGGCGGGATCTGTGACATCTTTCATGTCGCTGCTCGACCGGCCGCCGCTTTCCGTTTTCAAGGACACGCCTTTCGGGGCGGACGTCGCTTTGGGCAACGCCCGGATAACCGGCACCCTGTCCCTGCCGCTGAAACCCAAGATCGACTATGACGAGCTTGAATTCCATTTCGATGGCACCGCGCGGGATGTTTCAAGCGTCGCGCTTGTTCCCGACCATGTGCTGACGGCGCAGGCATTGCGCATTACCGGTGATCAAACCCGCATCGCGGTTTCCGGACAGGGTGAAATCGACGGCATCCCTGCCGATGTCGTCTGGAGACAGCCGATCGGAAAAGGTGTGCCCAAGGACAGCCGGGTCGAGGGCACGATCACCCTGTCGCAAAAGCTGGTCGATACTTTTGGCATCGGTCTGCCGCGTGGGACTGTGTCGGGATCAGGCAGCGGTCGTTTCCGGCTTGATCTGTCGCCCGGCGCGCCACCGGTTCTGGGCCTCACGTCGGATTTGCGTGGCCTGACCCTGCGTCTGCCGCAGATCGGCTGGACGAAATCCGCCCGCGCCAAAGGGTTGTTGCAGATCTCGGGCACCTTGGGCCAGGTTGCGCGCATCAACAATCTTGTCTTGCAGGGGGCCGGGCTGTCGGCCACGGGCGCTGTGCTGAATCGGCCCAGCGGCGGGTTGGAGCGGGCGCTGTTCAGTTCGGTGCGGATGGGCGACTGGCTGAACGCACAGGTCGAAATGGTCGGGCGGGGGAATGCGCCCCCCGAGCTGCGCATTCTGGGCGGGTCGCTGGATATGCGGCGTGCGGATTTCGGCGATGGCGGTGGCGGCGCCGGGGCGGCGACCTCTGGAACGATGCAGATCGCGCTCGACCGGCTTCAGATTACCGACACGATCGCGCTGACCGGATTCAACGGCGCCTTTCAGACTGCCGGGGGGCTCGACGGAAATTTCACCGGCAAGGTTAATGGCCAGACAGCTGTCACGGGCGAGCTGATCCCGCAGGCGGCCGGCCGCTATGCCGTACGGGTCAAGGCCAACGATGCGGGCGGCGTGTTCCGATCCGCCGGAGTTTTGAAACAGGGGCGGGGCGGGGATTTCAACCTGACCCTTGTCCCCGCGCAAGAGATCGGTCAGTTCAACGGCGTGCTGCGCGTCACCAACACACGGGTCAAGGATGCGCCGGCGATTGCGGCCCTGCTCAATTCGATCAGTGTCATCGGCCTGTTGGACGAAATGTCGGGCCAGGGAATCCAGTTCACCGAGGTCGATGCCAAGTTCCGTCTTGGCCCTTCGCGCCTGACGCTTTTGTCCTCCAGCGCGGTCGGTCCGTCGATCGGCCTGTCCATGGATGGTCTCTACGACGTGCAATCCGGGCGGCTCAATATGCAGGGCGTGATTTCGCCGGTGTATCTGCTCAACAGTATCGGTAGTATCCTCACCCGCAAGGGCGAGGGGTTGTTGGGGTTCAGTTACAAGCTGAGGGGCACGGCGCAGGACCCGTCGGTCAGCGTCAATCCCCTCTCGGCGCTTGCCCCGGGTCTGCTGCGCGAGGTGTTCCGCGCGCCGCCGCCCGCCGTGGAGGGTGAAACGCCCAGTCGGGGACCCACCCGCAGCGCTCCGAACCCATATGATGATGATGGCGTGGGCGGGCGATGAATTTCACCAATGGTCAATCCTTGCGCCACGGCCTATAGCGCGCGCCATGAAACTATCCGATTTTGATTTCGACCTGCCCGAGGACCTGATCGCAGAACGCCCCGCCGTTCCGCGGTCTTCCGCGCGCCTGCTTGTGGGGGAGCCGGACGGGCTGACCGATGCGCATGTCAGCGACCTGCCCAACTGGCTGCGTCCCGGAGACAGGCTGGTTCTGAACGATACGGCCGTCATCCCGGCGCGTCTGAACGGCGTGCGCCACCGCACCAGTGCACAGGGGAACACCGTTGCCAGGATCGAAGTAACGCTCCTTGAGCCGGACACGGGCGGAAACTGGACCGCGCTGATCAAACCGCTGAAAAAGGTCAAGCCGGGCGAGGATATCGTGTTCGATGCCGACCTGCGCGCGACCCTGACCGGTGTTCGCGATGGGCAGGGCGTTTTGCATTTCAATCTGTCAGGCGATGATTTCGACGCCGCGCTGGCCCGCGTCGGAAACATGCCGCTGCCGCCCTATATCGCAGCGCGGCGTCCCGCAGATGAACAGGACAAGACCGATTATCAAACCGTTTTTGCCCGTGAACCCGGGGCCGTTGCCGCCCCGACGGCCTCGCTGCATTTCGATCCGCCCTTGCTGGATCGGTTGCGCGCGATGGGGGTCGAATTCACCTATGTGACGCTGCATGTCGGGGCAGGGACCTTTCTGCCGGTCAAGGTCGATGACGTGACCACGCACAAGATGCATGCCGAATGGGGCCATGTCAGCGAAACCGCCGCCGCCGAAATTGCCGCGACACGGGCGGCGGGCGGCCGGGTGATCCCGGTGGGAACCACCGCATTGCGCCTGATCGAAAGTGCGGCACGGGATGGTGAAATCGCGCCATGGCGCGGGAAGACGGATATTTTCATCTATCCGGGCTTTGAATTTCATGTCACCGATGCCTTGATGACAAATTTTCACCTGCCCAAATCGACCTTGCTGATGCTGGTTTCGGCCTTTGTGGGCTTCGACAGGATGAAGGCCATCTATGCCCACGCGGTCGCGCAGCGGTATCGGTTTTTTTCTTACGGTGACGCGTCGCTCCTGTTCCCGGACGGAGCCGGAGTGACAAAAGCGACCTGACCGTGTCGTAGACAAAAGGGACCGGGGGCGAAGCGCCCGCGATACCGGCCAGACCCGCATCGCCCAGGGAGGGCCACGCAATGCTTCAGGTCATATCAAGTGCATGGGCGCTCCTTCTCGGGATGGGGCTGCTGATGATCGGCAACGGCCTGCAGGGGACGCTGCTGGGTGTGCGCGGCGCCATCGAGGGTTTTTCCACGCTCGACATGTCCTTTGTCATGTCGGCCTATTTCGTGGGTTTCCTGGGCGGGTCGCGCTTGGCGCCGGAAATGATCCGCCGGGTCGGCCATGTCAGGGTCTTTGCGGCGCTGGCCTCATTCATTTCGGCGATGATGATCCTCTATCCCGCCTTTGCAAATCCGACATTCTGGATCTTGGGTCGCGCGATGATTGGTTTCTGTTTCTCGGGCGTGTATGTGACGGCGGAAAGCTGGCTCAACAATGCCGCCGACAACCAGAACCGGGGCAAGGCCCTGTCGCTTTACATGATCGTGCAAATGGTCGGTATCGTCGTGGCGCAAGCACTGCTGCTGGTCGGGGACCCGTCGGGCTATGAAACCTTTGTCATCGCATCGGTCCTGATTTCGATCTCTTTCGCGCCGATCCTTCTGGCTGTCAGCCCGACACCGGCCTTTGAATCCACGCAACCGATGTCGCTGAAACAGATCATGACCACCTCACCGCTGGGCTGTGTCGGCATGTTCCTGCTGGGCGGGGTGTTTTCCGCACAGTTCGGGATGAGCGCGGTTTACGGCGCAAAGGCCGGCTTGACGCTTGTTCAGATTTCGACCTTTGTTGGCGCGTTTTATGTCGGCGCCATGTTGCTGCAATTCCCGCTGGGGTGGTTGTCGGACCGAATGGACCGTCGTTTGCTGATCCTTGTGGTTGCCGCATTTGGCGGCATGGCCTCGGTTGTCGGGATGATGCTGGGCGGCAATTTCACCCTCCTCCTTGCGGCGGCTTTCATTATCGGCGGGACGACCAATCCGCTCTATTCCCTTCTGATCGCGCACACCATGGATTATCTCAACCACGAAGATATGCCCGCCGCATCAGGCGGTCTGGTGTTCATCAACGGGTTGGGGGCCATCGCTGGCCCCGTTATCACCGGCTGGCTGATGGGCGATGAGATCTTTGGGCCGTCGGGCTATTTTCTGCTGATGGGAGCGTTACTGTTCGCGCTGGTGCTCTATGCCACCTACCGCACGACTCAGCGCGCCTCGATTCCGGTCGAAGACACCAGTGCGATGGCGCCCATGTACCCGACGGCGACCTCTGTCGCGGTCGAATTTGCACAAGAAGCAACCATCGAGGCGGAATTGGATGATCAAAATGCCGCATAAGCTCACCCAATATGTCGCGGCTGTTGCAATTTGTTACTGTTAACATTGTGTTAAACATATGTAACACTTCGAAAGTGCCTTGGGGGTGGTGAAATGCGGAGAGACAACCCATGATTGGCCCGGATGACGTATTGAGTTTCTGGTTGGACGAAGTCGGTGAAGATGGATGGTATCTTCAGGATGATGCTTTGGATGCCAGGATTACCAAAAAATTCAAGACCGCATGGGAAGATGCCCGCGAGGGCCGGTTCTCACTCTGGCTGACGTATCCCAGCGGGGTCCTCGCCTATATCATCCTGACAGACCAGTTTCCGCGCAATATGTTCCGCGGATCGAAACAGGCATTTGCCACCGACCGTCCGGCCCTGGCCGCGTCCAAGGCGGCGATCGATAAATGCTGGGATCTCAAGATCGACGAACCGGCGCGGCAGTTCTTTTACCTGCCACTGATGCATTCGGAAAACCTGTGCGATCAGGACCGCTGTGTGCGCCTGATGCACGAACGCATGCCCGAAACCGGTGCGGTGAACCTGCTGCATGCGCGCGCGCATCGCGAAGTGATCCGCAAATTCGGTCGGTTCCCCTATCGCAACGAGGCGCTGGACCGTGCCTCGACCGCAACGGAAAGCGACTATGTCTCGGACGGCGGCTATGGCCAGACCGTGCGCGAATTCAAACGAGCCGCTGGCTAGGGCGCTGCGGCGTTGCGCCTGATCTTTCCAGGCGCACTGCTGCTTCTGGCGCTGAGCAATTGCACACGTACTGACACTGTTTCACCCGACACCCAGATCGTTGTCATCGGTGACAGCGTCTTGGCCTGGCATTCGGGGCGGGGTGCATCGGTCGCAGATGTGATACAGTCCGAAACCGGCCTTGCCACGGCCAACTTGTCCGTTCCGGGCGCCCGGTTTACCCATTCCAGCCCCGGCGCCGCAGAGGAAGGCTATGATGTCCGTGCCCAATATGTCTCTGGCCCGTGGGACTGGGTCATCGTGAACGGAGGCGCAAACGACCTGCTCAGTGAATGTGGGTGCGCGCGCTGCGTGGACAATCTGGACAGTCTGATCTCGGCCAGCGGTCAGGGCGGTGATATTCCCGCCCTTGTCAAACCGATGGCAAAGGCCGGTCGCCGCGTCATGTTGTTGGGCTATTATGACGCGAATGAACTGCCAAACGTGTTTTCGGACTGTGGTGATGAAATCGATGTGCTGAACGCCCGTCTGGCGCGTTTGGCGGCCACTTCGCCGCGCGTGTTCTATACCTCGGCCGAGGATGTGATGGATCCAAGCGATCAACGACACTGGTTCGTCGATCGCGTGCACCCCTCGCGCAAGGGATCGCGCCTGATTGGCACGCATGTCGCTCGCGCCATTCTGGCAAGCCAGTAGGTCGGGCCGGCGTTGAATACAGACTCAAGCCGCGTTTACTGCCAACCATTCGATATTGCGGGGCGGGAACAAAGCGATCAAACTCATGTGCGACAACAGGCGTGACTAGCCCTGTGTGAAAAAATAGTTTAACGCTAAACAAAATTCGATTCAGGAGAAATTCAATGGCGTCAAAGTCCTTCGATCTGATCGTTGTTGGGGCCGGTCCCGGCGGATATGTGGCGGCCATTCGGGCCGCGCAGCTGGGCCAGAAGGTGGCCATTGTCGAACGCGAACACATGGGTGGCATCTGTCTGAATTGGGGCTGCATCCCGACCAAGGCGCTCTTGCGATCCTCCGAAGTATTCCACCTGATGGAGCGGGCCAAGGATTTCGGGCTCAAGGCCGACAACATCGGCTATGATCTGGATGCCGTCGTCAAACGGTCCCGGGCCGTGGCCGGGCAACTGTCGGGCGGGATCAGCCACCTGATGAAAAAGAACAAGATCACCACCGTCATGGGCGAGGCGACCCTGCCTGCCAAGGGCAAGGTCACCGTCAAGACCGACAAGGGCACCGAGGTATTGACGGCGAAGAACATCGTCCTTGCCACCGGCGCACGGGCGCGCGAATTGCCGGGGCTTGAGGCGGATGGCGATCTGGTCTGGACCTACAAACACGCGCTGAACCCGCCCCGCATGCCCAAGAAACTGCTGGTCATCGGATCGGGGGCCATCGGTATCGAATTCGCCAGTTTCTATAACACGCTGGGCGCCAAGACCACGGTCGTCGAGGTGATGGACCGCATCCTGCCGGTGGAAGACGCCGAGATCAGCGGATTTGCGAAAAAGCAGTTCGTGAAACAGGGCATGACGATCATGGAAAAGGCGACGGTCAAGAGACTGGACCGCGCCAAGGGCAAGGTCACCGCCCATATTGAAACGGGCGGGAAAACCGAAACCCACGATTTCGATACGGTGATTTCCGCCGTTGGCATTGTCGGCAATGTGGAAAACCTCGGCCTTGAAGCTTTGGGCGTGAAACTGGACCGCACGCATGTCGTGGTCGATGAGTACTGCCGCACCGGCGTCGACGGCCTCTTTGCCATCGGCGATATCGCCGGCGCGCCCTGGCTGGCCCACAAGGCCAGCCACGAAGGCGTCATGGTGGCCGAACTGATCGCCGGGGGCCACCCGCATCCGGTCCGCCCTGAATCCATCGCCGGGTGCACCTATTGCCAGCCGCAGGTTGCCAGCGTCGGATATACCGAGGCCAAGGCCAAGGACCTGGGATATGACATCAAGGTGGGCCGCTTTCCGTTCATCGGCAACGGCAAGGCCATCGCCCTGGGCGAACCCGAGGGGATGATCAAAACCGTCTTTGATGCCAAAACCGGCGAACTGCTGGGCGCGCATATGGTCGGCGCCGAAGTCACCGAACTGATCCAGGGCTATGTCGTCGGCCGTCAGTTGGAAACCACCGAAGAAGACCTGATGAACACCGTCTTCCCGCATCCAACACTCAGCGAAATGATGCACGAAAGCGTTCTGGATGCCTTTGATCGTGTGATCCACATGTGATGCCGGGGTCGCAAAGAAGAAATGAGGCCGCAGGTTCCTGCGGCCTTTTTCTTTGCCCGTCCCGGCGGTAGAGGTGTGTCAGGGGTCAACGGGCAGCGCGATTAATGGTCAGTCTCAACAGGGTCGTAATGCAGAAATCCAGCCGCCGGATGATCCGCGCGCTGAAGCCAGAGGCTCTGAGCGTTGCCGAAATCTCGGGCAAATGGGGCCAGCAATTTCCCTTTCAAAGCTATCAGAGGTTTTTGTACCCCGAGTTTGATATTTGTACCGGACCGTTCGAGGCCGAAAACGGCAAGGTCCGGAAATTTGACCTGATCCTGGCCAATCAGGTCTGGGAGCATCTGGACCGCCCCTATCAGGCCACGCGCAACGTGCGCCGTATGCTGAAAAAGGGCGGGCATTTCTGGCTTGCGGTGCCGTTCTTCGTTCCCTTCCACGCAGCGCCGATGGATTGTTCGCGCTGGTCCGCACGGGGGCTGAAAAACCTGCTGATCGAATGCGGGTTCGAAGAGGATGCGATTGAAGCCCATCAATGGGGCAACCGAAACGCCGCCCTGCGCAACATGGAAGAAAAATGGCCCCCCACCTATGACCCGGACAAGGATCCGTTGGACGACGACCCCGACATGCCGATCTGCGCCTGGGCGCTGGCGCGGAGAACCTGAATGGAGCGCACGGCCTTTGGCACGGTGATCGGTCTCTGGGCCGCAGGGCTGGGGGCTGCGGCGCAATTCGGCAAGGTGGCGGTGACGTTTGACGACCTGTCCGGTATCTATGGCGCCGCCGGTCCCGTCCTTGGCTTTGCCGTGTCCCTGGTGGGCTTTGTCGGCATCCTGTTCGGTGTCACCGCCGGGCTGATCGTGGCGCGGGTCGGAGCGCGCCGGGCCCTGATCGCGGCCTTGCTTTTGGGGGCGTTGTTGTCGGCCTATCAGGCAACATTGCCGGCGCTGCCGCTGTTCCTGTTCAGCCGGGCCATCGAGGGGGCCTCGCATCTGGCCATTGTCGTGGCGGCCCCCACGCTGATCGCGCAACTCAGCCTGCCGCGCCATCGCGGGCTGACCCTGTCGCTGTGGTCGACGTTTTTCGGAGTCGCCTTTGCGCTGCTGGTCTGGCTGGGGCTGCCTTTGGTGCGGGCCAGCGGGGTCGGCGCACTGTTCGCGGCGCATGGCGGATACATGGCGGCAATGGCGATCCTGATCGCCTTTTTGCTGCCCCGCGATGTCGTCGGGCCCGGACAGGGGCGGTTGAATCTGCCGGACGTGGTGCAGGACCACATCCGCATCTATCGCTCCCCCTGGCTGAGCGCGCCTGCGCTGGGGTGGTTCTGTTATGCGGCCTCCTTTGTGGCCATTTTGACGATCATGCCTCAGTTCCTGCCGGATGCGGCGCGTGACGCGGTGGTGGGGGCGATGCCGCTGGCGGGGATTGCCAGTTCCATGACGCTTGGCGTTTGGTTCCTGCGCCGCCTGCCTGCGATCGCCGTCGTTCAGGCCGGGTTTCTCTGTTGTTTGCTGGCCGCCGTCACCCTGTGGGCACTGCCCCAACATCCCGCGCCCTACATCGCGCTGGCGCTGGCCATGGGGCTGGTTCAGGGCTCCAGCTTTGCCGCCATTCCCCAGCTGAACGCCACACCGCAGGGGCAGGCACAGGCCAATGGCGCCTTGGCACAGATGGGCAATGTCGGCACCACGTCCGGCACACCGATGCTGGCGGCAGCGGTCGGGCAGGGCGGGATCGGCGGCTTTCTGCTGTTTGCGGCGCTGCTCTTTTCCTGCGGCTTTTGCGTGCATTTGATCATGGCGCGCCGGCGTAGCCACGTCGCACCCTGAATGTTCCCTAAACGTTCGCATTTTTCTATTGGAGACTCGCCCTCGCTCCACTATGTCTAAACCGTTAACGGGGGCACCATGGCCGAGCTTAAGAACATCGAAGTGCGCGGCGCGCGCGAACATAACCTGAAAAACATCGACGTGGATATTCCGCGCGACCAGCTGGTGGTGATCACCGGCCTCTCCGGGTCGGGGAAATCTTCGCTGGCCTTCGACACGATCTATGCCGAAGGGCAGCGCCGGTATGTTGAATCCCTGAGCGCCTATGCCCGCCAGTTTCTGGACATGATGGAAAAGCCCGACGTGGATCACATCAGCGGTCTGTCCCCGGCCATTTCCATCGAACAGAAAACCACGTCGAAAAACCCGCGTTCGACCGTGGGCACCGTGACCGAAATCTATGATTACATGCGTCTGCTGTTTGCGCGTGCCGGCACCCCATACAGCCCGGCCACCGGCAAACCGATCGAGGCGCAACAGGTGCAGGACATGGTCGACCGGATCACGGCGATGGAAGAGGGCACACGCGCCTATCTGCTGGCCCCGATTGTGCGTGACCGCAAGGGCGAATACCGCAAGGAATTTCTGGATCTGCGCAAGCAGGGGTTCCAGCGGGTCAAGGTGGATGGTGAATTCTATGAACTTGACGAACCGCCCACGCTCGACAAGAAATTCCGCCATGACATTGATGTCGTCGTGGACCGGATCGTTGTGCGCGAGGGGCTGGAAACCCGTCTGGCCGACAGCCTGCGCACCGCTCTGGACCTGGCAGATGGCATCGCCATCCTGGAAACCGCTCCGAAAGAGGGTGATCCCGAGCGTCTGACCTTTTCCGAAAATTTCGCCTGTCCGGTTAGCGGGTTCACTATCCCGGAAATCGAACCGCGCCTGTTTTCGTTCAACGCGCCCTTCGGGGCCTGCCCGAAATGCGACGGGTTGGGGATGGAGCTGTTCTTTGACGAACGGCTGGTCGTGCCGGATGCGGATCTCAAAATCTATGACGGGGCGCTGGCGCCGTGGCGCAAGGGCAAGTCGCCCTATTTCCTGCAGACGATCGAGGCGATCGCCAAACATTACCAGTTCGACAAAAACACCAAGTGGAAAGATCTGCCCGCCAAGGTGCAACAGGTGTTCCTCTATGGATCCGGCGATGAGGAAATCGCCTTTCGCTATGACGAAGGCGGCCGGGTCTATCAGGTCTCGCGCGTGTTCGAGGGCGTGATTCCAAACATGGAACGCCGCTATCGCGAAACCGACAGCAACTGGATCCGTGAAGAATTCGAACGCTATCAGAACAACCGCCCCTGCGGCACATGCAGCGGTTTTCGTCTGCGCCCCGAGGCGCTTGCTGTCAAGATCGCGGGCCTGCACGTGGGGCAGGTGGTGCAGATGTCCATCCGCGAGGCATTCGATTGGTGCGAAAGCGTACCGGACCACCTGAGCAAACAGAAAAACGAAATCGCCCGTGCGATCATCAAGGAAATCCGCGAACGGCTGGGGTTCCTGAACAACGTCGGGCTTGAATACCTGACCCTGTCACGCTCAAGCGGCACCTTGTCGGGGGGCGAAAGCCAACGCATCCGATTGGCCAGCCAGATCGGCTCGGGCCTGACCGGGGTGCTTTATGTGCTGGACGAGCCGTCCATCGGGCTGCACCAGCGCGACAACGGGCGCCTGCTGCAAACGCTGAAAAACCTGCGCGATCAGGGCAATACGGTCATCGTCGTCGAACATGACGAAGAGGCCATCCGCGAGGCGGATTACGTGTTCGACATTGGCCCTGGCGCCGGTGTGCACGGTGGTCAGGTGGTCAGCCACGGCACGCCCGAACAGGTCGCGGGCGATGCGGCCTCGGTCACCGGGCAATACCTGTCCGGTACCCGCGAAATCACCGTTCCGACCGAACGGCGTGCGGGCAAAAAGAACAAATCCGTCACCGTGGTCAAAGCCACCGGCAACAATCTCAAGGACGTCACCGCCGAATTCCCGCTGGGCAAATTCGTCTGCGTGACAGGTGTCTCGGGCGGCGGGAAATCCACCCTGACCATCGAGACCCTGTTCAAGACCGCCTCGATGCGCCTGAACGGCGCGCGCCAGACGCCAGCCCCATGCGAAACGATCAAGGGGCTCGAATTCCTCGACAAGGTGATCGACATCGACCAGCGCCCCATCGGTCGCACGCCGCGGTCCAACCCGGCGACCTATACCGGCGCCTTCACCCCGATCCGCGACTGGTTCGCCGGTCTGCCCGAGGCCAAGGCGCGCGGGTACAAGCCGGGCCGGTTCAGTTTCAACGTCAAGGGTGGCCGGTGCGAGGCCTGCCAGGGCGATGGTGTCATCAAGATCGAGATGCATTTCCTGCCCGACGTTTACGTGACCTGCGAAACCTGTAAAGGCGCGCGCTACAACCGCGAAACCCTTGAGATCAAGTTCAAAGGCAAATCCATCGCTGATGTTCTGGACATGACGGTCGAGGACGCACAGGAGTTTTTCAAGGCCGTGCCCAGCATCCGGGACAAGATGGATGCACTGGCGCGTGTCGGTCTTGGCTATATCAAGGTGGGCCAACAGGCCACGACCCTGTCGGGGGGCGAGGCGCAGCGCGTGAAACTGTCAAAGGAACTCAGCAAACGGGCCACGGGCCGCACGCTATATATCCTGGACGAACCCACAACGGGCCTCCATTTCGAAGACGTACGCAAGCTGCTTGAGGTGCTGCACGAACTGGTCGATCAGGGCAATTCGGTCGTGGTGATCGAACATAACCTCGACGTGATCAAAACCGCCGACCATATCATCGACATCGGCCCCGAGGGCGGTGATGGCGGCGGACGGATCGTGGCCGTGGGCACCCCGGAAGAGGTGGCCGAAGTCGGGGAAAGCCACACGGGACGGTACCTCAAGGATATGCTGAATGGGCGTCAGGTCGCCGCCGAATAAAGACCTGTGCCAGAAAAGAAAAACCCGGCCACCGTTGGCCGGGTTTTCATTTTGTCATCACCACAAATGCCGTTACTGCAAAAGCACCGATGCCAACCCGACAAAGGCCAAGATTTTGCGTGTGTCGCGGTCCATCAGGTAAATCTCGTTCCCGACAAGATAATAGAGCGCATAGCGATCCAGCCCGTACAGCATCGGGTTTCGGATGATCACATAGTCATTCAGAATGTTTTGCCCGACGGTATAGCGGTGGCGCGCCCGGTTCTTCACCTGTCCTGGCGGAATGCAGGGCGGGTTCTTTTTGGCCAGTCCCGGCGGGCAGGGCGCCGCAAGGCCAGGGGGGCTGATGGCGTTTCCGGGTCCTGCACCCCGGCCGGGCTTCGACGGTTTGCCGCCTTTGCCGTGCTTTTGCATTTGCGCCACAACGGCGGGTTTGCCACCTTTGTTCGGTTTGTCCTTGGCCAAACCGACACCGGGTACGATCAGCGCAACGGCAGTCAGAGCGGGGACAATCAATTTTACTGCGATCATGTCAGTCGCCTTGCTTGCTGCTTTTTGTTGTTTCCAACATGGGCACGCTTGGCGACTGACACCAGACCTGCGTCACTTTTCGTGGCCGCGTTTCTCAAACCTCGGCAACATCGCGCTGAAATCCATGCCGGACCCGCCTTCCTGTTCCACGAACTGCCCATAAAGCGCCTGCGCCAGCGCGCCCATCGGCGTGTCGGCATCCGCGCTTTCAGCCGCCTGTTGGGACAGGCGCAGGTCCTTCAGCATCAGATCGGCGGCAAAACCGGGTTTATAGTCATTGTCCGCCGGGCTTTGCGGGCCGACGCCGGGGGCCGGACAATAGGTATTCATGCTCCAACTGCTTCCCGAGGAGGTGCTGACGACGTCAAACATCTTCTGGCGGTCCAGTCCCAGCTTGTCGGCCAGTGCAAAGGCCTCGCAGGTGGCGATCATGGTCACGCCCAGGATCATGTTGTTGCAAATCTTGGCCGATTGACCGGCACCTGATCCGCCACAGTGCACGGCCTTCTGGCCCATGATGTCAAACAGCGGTGCGGCCTTGGCAAAAGCCGCTTCGGACCCGCCAGCCATGAAGGTCAGCGTCCCTGCGGATGCGCCGCCCACGCCTCCCGAAACGGGGGCATCGACGGGCAGCAATCCAGCGGCTTTGGCCTGGTCGGCGACGGTGCGGGCGCTGTCCACATCGACGGTCGAGCAATCGACAAGGGCCGCGCCCTGGCTCATCGCCGGGATGATTTCCGCCGCGACCTGGCGCAGGATCTGGCCGTTGGGCAGCATCGTGATGACCACATCGGCATCGCGGGCGGCGGCGGCGGCGCTGTCGGACATGGTGACCCCGTTCACCGTGACCTCGCTCATGTCAAAGCCTGTCACGTCGTGCCCGGCGGTGGCCAGGTTGGCGGCCATCGGCGCGCCCATGTTGCCCAGTCCGATAAATCCGATTTTCATGGCTGTTCCCCCTCGAATGTCAGCTCGTTTTCGCGCAACGGCGCCAGCATGGATGCAATCGCGTCCTGCGGAACCTGCCCATCGGCATATTGCCATTTGGGCGCGCGGTCCTTGTCGATGATAGCGGCGCGGATCCCTTCCAGGAAATCGCCGTGCTCCATCGCGCGCCATGTGAACCGGTATTCCAGCTCCAGCGCGCGACGCATGTCCGGCCCAGCCTTGCGCAGACGGGCGATGGTTTCAATGGCGCAGGACATCGACAGGGGCGAATTGCGGCGCATCGCCTTGAGCGTATCCTGCGCGAAATCGCTCCCTTCGGCTTCAAGCGAGGTCAGGACCTCCCGCAGATCAGTGACCGAAAAATGCGCGTCGATCACATCCTGCAGGGCGCGTAGCGTTCCTTCGGGCGCGTCCTCGGACGCCGCCTCGATCGCGGCGATATCGCCCGACGTTTCGAGGGTCGCTACCAGATCATTCCACTTTGACTGCGGCACGTAAACATCTGCGAAACCGGCATAAATTGCATCGTCTGCCGCCATGCGCGCGGCCGTGGTGCCAAGGTATTCACCAAGGTGACCGGGCGCGCGGGCCAAAAGATAACTGCCCCCCACATCCGGGACCAGCCCGATGCCGCATTCCGGCATCGCAATGCGCGACGTTTCCCCGACAATCCGGTGTGACCCGTGGCAGCCGATGCCAACCCCGCCGCCCATCGTGAACCCCTGAAGAAGGCTGACGATGGGTTTTGGATATTCCGCCATCATCGCGTTCAGGCGATATTCATCGTGCCAGAATTTGCGGCCATAATCATAGTTTCCGGCCGTGCCTGTGGCATAAAGCTCAGCAATATCACCGCCTGCGCAAAACGCCTTGTCGCCTGCGGCATCGATCACGACCAGCGCAACCGCGTCATCATTGCGCCACGCCTTCAGCGCGGCGTCGATCGCCATGCACATGTCGTAGGTCATCGCATTGAGTGCCGCAGGGCGGGTCAGGGTGATGCGCCCGGCATACCCCCGGATGCGGATATCGATATCGCCCATGATCAGCGCGCGGCCAGCATCTGGCGCGCGACGATCACGCGCATGATCTCGTTGGTGCCTTCCAGAATCTGGTGTACCCGCAGATCGCGAACCAGCTTTTCGATCCCGTAATCGGCCAGATAGCCGTATCCTCCGTGCAATTGCAGGCACTGGTCGACCACCTTGGAGCCAGCCTCGGTCACGAATTTCTTGGCCATGGCGCAGAACTTGGTGGCATCGGGCGCGCCGGTGTCCAGTTTCCACGCTGCCTGACGCAGGAAGGTGCGCGCCGCCTGCAGTTCGATCTCCATATCCGCCAAGCGGAATTGCAGGCCCTGGAACTGATCGATGCTTTTGCCGAAAGCCTTGCGTTCTCCCATATAGCCCAGCGTCATGTTCAACGCCGTTTGCGCCGCACCAAGCGAACAGGCGGCGATGTTCAGACGCCCACCGTCCAGACCCATCATGGCGTATTTGAACCCTTCGCCCTCAACCCCGACGAGGTTGTTGGCAGGGATTTTGCAATCGTCGAACTGAACCTGCGCCGTGGGCTGACTGCGCCAGCCCATCTTGTCCTCAAGCCCGCCAAAGCTCAGCCCGTTGGTGCCGTCCTCGACATAAACGGTCGAGATACCCTTGGCGCCATCCTCGCCTGTACGCACCATACAGACATAGGCATCGGAATATCCGCCGCCCGAAATGAACGCCTTGGTGCCGTTCAGGGTATAGCCTTCATTGGTCCGTTCTGCGCGGGTCTTGAGCGCCGCTGCGTCCGAACCGGACCCCGGTTCCGTCAGGCAATAGGACAGCACTGTGTTCATCGCGAGAACGTCGGGCATGATCCGCGACTTCAATTCGTCTGCGCCAAAGGTGTCGATCATCTTGGCGCACATGTTGTGGATCGACAGAAAGGCCGCCACCGAAGGGCAGGCCATGCTTAGCGCTTCGAAGACAAGCGTGGCGTCCAGCCGGGACAGTCCGGAACCGCCGCCGTCTTCGGACACGTACAATCCGCCAAATCCCAGGGCGCCGATTTCGGGCCAGAGGGTTTTTGGGATGGTGCCTTCGGCCTCCCATTTGCGGGCATAGGGGGCGATGTTTTCCTGCCCGAAATCATGGGCCATGTCGAAAATGGCGGTTTGTTCCTCGGTCAACGCAAAATCCATGCGGCGATCCCCCTTGGCGCAGGTTAATTGAACGGTTGTTTATTTATGGCCGAAATCATCCCACGCTGGCAAGCCCCAGTTTGGACATCGTCACAGGGCAGGGCGGACAGAAAAAAGGCGCCCCAAGCGGGACGCCTTTGCATTCTGTTGATTGGTCGCTGCGTTTATGCGCGCTTTTTCTTCGAGCGGCGCAGGAACGCACCGGCGCCGAGTGCGCCCAAAAGCAGGGGCAGGCTCGCCGGAACCGGAACAGGCGCAACAGCCGTGTCATAGAACGTCAGGTGCGACAGGCCCTTTCCATCGGGCGTGTACCAGTCACCGGAGTAAACGGCTGTCTTCGGATCCGTGTGGAACCAAAGGAAGCCGTTACCGGCCTTTGCCACCCAGCTGGTAACGACCTTGCAGGTGCCGCAGGGATCGTACGACCACGTGCCCGAACTCATCGAGGCGTCATCAAATGTGACTTTGAACATGTCAGCTGTGATGTTCGTAAAGCTGCTATTGATTTCGATGACATCTCCGGACCCGTTGGTCTTGGCCAGAACGGGCGATCCGTCCGGGTCAACGCAGGTGTCGAACGGCTTGCCAAACAGGCCCGAGCAGTCATTGCCGGAACTCAGATAAATCGTTTCGACCTTAATTGTCGTCG
This sequence comes from Arenibacterium sp. CAU 1754, assembly GCF_054482635.1. Taxonomy (NCBI): domain Bacteria; kingdom Pseudomonadati; phylum Pseudomonadota; class Alphaproteobacteria; order Rhodobacterales; family Paracoccaceae; genus Arenibacterium; species Arenibacterium sp. CAU 1754. Next base: position 611,373 of record NZ_JBTLRG010000001.1, on the reverse strand, counting down.
CTTCTGCGGATGTCGCGCCAATTGAAGTCAGAGCAGCGATTGCCGCGACTGCAATCAGCCCTTTCAATTTCCTTATTAACATTCGGTATCTCCTAACACTGGTCATTTTAAACACAGATGGTCTCTGCAGACTTTGTGATGCAGGGCCAAACCTAAAATTGGGGTCTGGATACACTACGGGTATTAAGACCAATTTTTGCCATTTTTCGCCTGTTCGCGCAAAACCTTTGTTGCGCCCCGTCAAGTTATGCAATTTCAGGTTGCGCTCGTTTTGCGCGACTTTTCGCTGGCGGGAAATTTGTGCCGAGAATCAAGCCAAACGATCACCGATTACCCGATTGTTTCCATGAACCGGCCACCAAAATGTGGCGAAAACCCGCTTCGAAACCGAATCGCATTAGCGTCACCTTGACGGATTTCGGGGCGAATCGAGCCCCGGAAACGGGCCTTGGATGAGGTTAGAGATCTGCGTGAAATTCGTCGATCAGATGGCGGACAACCGCGGGGCCGGGCGGCTGCCCGCCGGCCCGTGCCGACGCGTGCACATCGCGTTGACGGGATGCGCTGGTGCCCACCCGGACCATGTCGCGCAACGCCTCGATTTCACGTGTCGTTCCCAGCACGACGCTGTCTTCGGCCAGCATGTCGATCAACTCTTCGACCAGTGTCTCGAAGGGTTTTATCGACCGGTCTCCAAAATCGATCAGCCCTTCGCTGACCCCATAGCGCTGTGCGCGCCACCGGTTCTCGGCGATCAGGAAACGGTCATATACCCGCCAGCGCAGGTTATTGTCGCGCAAACGGCACAACATGCGGATCAGCGCCTGGACCAGCGCCGCCATCGTCAGCGCATCTTCCAGACGCGGGGAGACATCCATGATGCGTGTTTCCAGCGTCGGGAAATTGTGGGACGGGCGCAAATCCCACCAAATCTTGGTGGTATCCTCGATCACACCCAGTTTGATCAGCGTGTCGGTGGTGCGTTCATATTCGGCCCAGCCTTCGAATTTCGGCGGCAAACCGGTGCGGGGCAGGTTGTCGAACACCGTCAGGCGATAGGACGCCAGCCCGGTATCGTCGCCCTGCCAGAACGGGGAGGAGGAGGACAGCGCCAGAAGGTGCGGCAGGAAGTAGGACAGTTGCGGCATCAGGTCGATCCGCAGGGCCGGATCCTCGATCCCGACATGCACGTGCATTCCGCAGATCAGCATTCGGCGCGCCACCCCGCCAAGCGCCTTGCTGAGATCGGAATACCTTTCTTTTTCAGTGTGATGCTGGTCTTTCCAATCCGCGAAAGGATGGCAGGAAACCGCGATCGGAGACAGATTGTGGGTCGCCGCGTGCTGTGCCACGACCGACCGCAACCGCCTGAGATCATCCCGCGCCTCGGCGATGGATCTGCAGACACGTGTTCCGACCTCGATCTGGCATTGCAGGAATTCCGGGCTGACCTGATCCTGCAGATCGTTCTGGCACGCCTCCATCAGGGCAGGGGGCGCCTCGGCCAGTTCCAGACTATCGCGATCCACCAGCAGATATTCTTCTTCGATGCCCAGCGTGAACTCTGACTGCATGGTTGCCTCCCGGATCGTTTTGCTGCTGGCAGACTAATCCGGAATGCTTTGCACAGGAAAGCGTCCAATATGCGCTTTGCCCTTTGTCTCATTCCCGCCCATCCATAGCTCAACTATGTCACCTCGAAATGATGTCGAAATGGAAACAATATAGCCGTTACGGCGAAATTGTTGTTGTCCAACAGGGGAGTGCAAAACAGAAACCCGGTTTAACCTCTTGTGCCGGACAGGGCGGATCCGTAAAGTGCTGATTGGGGTATACGTTCGCATTCGACCAATCGGGCGCGACAAATTAACTTGGATTTACCGAGTAAAGGAGCGGAATGATGTTTAAGTCATTGATGGCGGCATCTGCAATTTTTGTGGCGACTGCGGGCGCCGGACAGGCATCCACGGTCTACAATCTGTTTGATCTGACCGGATCGGACGGTCAGTCATCGTCTCATGCGTTTTCCTCCGCAGGTGTCAACCTGACGGTGAGCGGCTACAATCACACCAACGGGGTGCTGGGCGACCAGATCACCGTGGGTAACTGGTTCAAGGGACTGAGCGCAACGTCGGTCAATGATGACACGCACCTGGTCGACGGTTCGGGTCCCGACGAAATGCTTCTGTTCTCCTTCGATCGCGAAGTGACTGTCGAAGCCATCTGGTTCTCTTACTACGACGAAGGGGACGACTTTGATCTGGCCACCTACACCGGCACGGGTCTGGACACGCTGCTTTCGGATATTTCGATCAGCGCAACCTATTCGTCAGACGGCGTTTTCGACGGCACCAAGCAGGACAGTGGCCGCGCCATCCTGACTGCGGGTCAGAAATTTCTGAGCGATGTCTTCGGCATTGGCGCAGATCACTCGAGCGACAACTTCAAGATCAAGAAGATCATGGTGTCCTACGACGACTCGATCAGCCCGGTACCGCTCCCTGCGGGTGGACTGCTTCTCGTCGGTGGTTTGGCAGGCCTCGCGGCGCTGCGCCGCAAGAAACGCAGCTGATCCATTTCCGGGTCTGACCCGGACAGACGCAACATGAAAAAGGGCGGTCCGATTGGACCGCCCTTTTCAGTGTCGGGGCGGGCACCCGAACCGGATACCCGCATCACTGTTTATTCCATCACCGGAATGCTGAACTCGCCGCCTTCCTTGATGCCGCTGGGCCAACGGGCCGTCACGGTCTTGGTGCGGGTATAGAATTTGAAGGCATCCGGCCCATGCTGGTTGAGATCGCCGAACATCGACTTCTTCCAGCCGCCAAAGGTGTGATAGGCGAGCGGCACGGGGATCGGCACGTTGATGCCGACCATGCCGATGTTGATCCGGCTGGCGAAATCGCGCGCCGCATCACCGTCACGGGTAAAGATCGCGGTGCCGTTGCCATACTCATGGTCCATCGCAAGGCTCAGGGCTTCTTCATAGCTTTGCGCGCGCACGGTGCTCAGGACTGGGCCAAAGATCTCGTGCTTGTAGATGTCCATGTCCTTGGTGACGTTGTCAAACAGGTGCGGCCCGACAAAGAACCCGTCCTCGTAGCCCTGCAAATTGAAATTGCGGCCGTCGACAACCAGCGTGGCGCCCTGATCGACACCGGTTTGCACCAGGCGTTCGATGTTCGCCTTGGCAGCGGCTGTGACGACGGGGCCGTAATCCACATCGTTGCCCGCGGTGTATGGGCCGACCTTCAGCTTTTCGATGCGCGGCACCAGCTTTTCGATCAGGCGGTCGGCGGTTTCATCGCCCACGGGCACGGCCACGGAAATCGCCATGCAGCGTTCACCTGCCGCACCGTAACCCGCACCGATCAACGCATCGGCGGCCTGGTCCATGTCAGCGTCGGGCATGATGATCATGTGGTTCTTGGCACCACCGAAACACTGCACGCGCTTGCCGTTGGCGCAGCCAGTCGAATAGATGTATTCGGCAATCGGCGTCGATCCGACAAAGCCGATCGACTGGATCACGTCGTGATGCAGGATCGCATCCACCGCTTCCTTGTCACCATTCACGACCTGCAGGATGCCCTTGGGCAATCCGGCCTCTTCCATGAGTTCGGCCAGCATCAGCGGCACGGACGGATCACGCTCGGACGGTTTCAGGATGAAGGCGTTGCCGCAGGCAATCGCCGGGGCAAACATCCACATCGGGATCATCGCCGGGAAGTTGAACGGTGTGATACCCGCCGTCACGCCCAGTGCCTGGCGCATGGAATACATGTCGATGCCGGGGCCGGCGCTGTCGGTATATTCGCCCTTCAGCAAATGGGGCGCGCCGATGCAGTATTCAACCACTTCCAGACCGCGCTGAACATCACCGGCGGCATCGGGCAGGGTCTTGCCATGCTCGCGGCTGAGCGCCTCGGCCAGTTTGTCCATGTCACGGTTCAAAAGCGCCACGAATTTCATCAGAACACGCGCGCGGCGCTGTGGGTTTGTCGCGGCCCAGGCCGGCTGTGCAGCGGCCGCGACTTCAACGGCTTTGTCCATCTCCGCCGACGAGGCCAGCGGTACCTTTGCCTGAACCTCGCCCGTGGCGGGGTTCATGACGTCTGCAAAACGGCCCGACGTGCCTTTGACGTGCTCGCCGCCGATGTAATGTGTCAATTCCTGCATTCTGAGACTCCTCCGGAAAATCTGTGCGCAGAATAGGCTTGCAAAAATCACATGAACAGAGGCAACAATTCAAATAGGTTTTGCATTTCTGCAAAGGGTAAAAATGGCCGGGACATTCGATCCGCACTGGGACGATCTGAAAATCTTTCTTGCCGTCGCCCGTCACGAAAGTTTGTCGGGCGCGGGCAGGGTGCTCAAACTTGACCCGGCGACGGTGGGGCGGCGCATTTCCCGGCTGGAAACGGCGTTGCAGGTGCCGCTTTTCGTGAAGTCCCCCCAAGGCTATGCGCTGAGTGCGGCGGGCGAACGCCTGCTCAGCCACGGGGAACAGGCTGAACAGGCCATGCGCGCAGGTGTCGAATCCCTGACCGGCCCCAGCGAGGGGCTGACCGGGCAAATCCGCATCGGCGCACCGGATGGCTGCGCCAACTATATTCTACCGCAGGTCTGCGCCCGGATTGCCGGGGGCAACCCCGGTCTGGATATCCAGATCGTGGCCCTGCCGCGCGTGGTTAACCTGTCCCGGCGCGAGGCTGATATGGCCATAACCGTCAGCCCGCCCACCGCCGGGCAACTTCTGGTGCAAAAGCTCACCGATTATCGGCTTCACCTTGTTGCGGCCGATAGATACCTGCGCGACAGCGCGCCGATTCATGGGTTGGGCGACCTGAAGGGACGGATCATGATCGGCTATATCCCGGACATGATTTTCGATGCGGAACTGGATTACCTGAACGAATTGAATGTCAGCCGCGTTCCTCTGGCCTCGAATTCCGTTCCGGTGCAGCTGAAACTGGCCGAACAGGGCACAGGGCTGTGCGTTGCGCATGATTTCACGCTGCCCTCGCACAAGAGCCTGCGCAAGGTTCTTGCCGACCAAATCAGCCTGTCACGCAGCTTTTACATGGTGCGCCATCAGGGTGATCAGCGCAGCGATCGGCTGAACCGGTTTGCGGCCCAGCTCAGCAACGGGGTGAAGGCCGAAGTCAACCGACTGGAAAGCCTAACTTGACAGGTGCAATTATTGCGGCAACGCTTGGGTCAGCGAATGAAAATTACGGAGGTAGAAGGCGTGCTTGTCCAACAGATTCTGAAATCAAAGTCGACCTCGGGTGTTCTGACAATAAAATCCGATGCCTGCGTTGCCGATGCGGCCAAGGTTCTGGCCGAAAACCGGATCGGGTCTGTCGTGGTTTCGGACGATGGCGGTGAGACCGCGATCGGCATCCTGTCGGAGCGTGACATCGTGCGCGAACTTTCCAAACGCGGGGCCAGTTGCATGGAACAGCCCGTCAGCGCCTTTATGACCCGCAAACTCGTGACCTGCACCAGCCAGTCCAGCGCGCAGGACATCCTGGGAATGATGACCGACGGCCGGTTCCGCCACATGCCCGTGGTGGAAGAGGGCAAGATGGTCGGGCTGGTCACACTTGGCGACGTGGTCAAGGCGCAGCTGTCGGAAATCTCGATGGAAAAAGAGGCGCTTGAACACATGATCATGGGCCATTGAGGCGGCCCGGCACTTGCATTTTTCTGTCAGGAATGTTTGCGTGCGCAGCATGACTTTCAAGGCAGGAGGATGCCATGCGCGTGGGGCTGTACCCAGGGACCTTTGATCCGATAACCTATGGGCACATCGACATTATTCGTCGGGCAACCTTGCTGGTGGATAAGCTTGTCATCGGTGTCGCCATCAATCGCGACAAGGGCCCCTTGTTCAATCTCGAAGAGCGCGTTGCCATGATCGAGGCCGAATGCGCGAAGCTGAGCGAGCAGACCGGCACGCAAATCATTGCGCATCCTTTCGAAAACCTGCTGATCGACTGCGCCCATGATGTCGGCGCCCAGATCATCGTGCGCGGTCTGCGCGCGGTGGCGGATTTCGAATATGAATTTCAAATGGTCGGCATGAACCGTGCTCTGGACGAAAGTGTCGAAACCGTATTCCTTATGGCGGATGCGCGCCATCAGGCGATTGCTAGCAAGCTGGTCAAGGAAATTGCCCGGCTTGGCGGGGACACGTCGAAATTCGTCACCCCGCTGGTCGACGAAGCCCTGAAAAAACGTCTGGGCAAGTGATCGCGGCGCTAACCTGACCCAAGTGCGCGTGCTGCGCACGCATTCCCTTTCTTGATTAGCAAGCGGATGGGCAAGTCTTTTGCGTCACCGGTGGGATCCCGTGGCGGTTTAGCGCCAGAACGCGATCCATTCGATCAGTTCGAACAGCTTTTTGCCGAGAAAGACAAAATTGTCGGATCCCGCCAGCAGGGCGCTGACCACAACGGCAATCAAAATCAACGCGCCCAGCACAAAGGCGATCTGGTTTGTCATCTCGGCCCCCGCATGAAAAAAGCCCCGGCAGATATGCCTGACGGGGCCGTGTTTCACAAGTGGGGCCAGAGGGCTTAGCGGTTGAGACGGCCCATCGCCGCGGCCACATCGGCCATGCGTACCGAAAAGCCCCATTCGTTGTCATACCAGGCCAGGACACGCACCATGCGCCCGTCGATCACGCGGGTCTGGTCGGGCGCGAAGATCGAGCTTTCCTCGGTGTGGTTGAAGTCGATCGACACCTTGGGTTCGGGATCATAGGCAAGAACCTTGCCCATCGGGCCAAGGGCCGCGGCGGCCACGGCTGCGTTCACCTCTTCCGCGGTGACCTCGCGTGCGGCCCGGAATGTCAGGTCGACGGCCGAGACGTTGGGCGTGGGCACGCGGATCGCTGAACCGTCAAGGCGCCCTTTGAGGTTGGGCAGAACCTCACCCAGGGCCTTGGCGGCACCGGTCGAGGTCGGGATCATCGCCATTGCGGCGGACCGTGCGCGGTAGAGGTCACTGTGACGGCGGTCCAGGGTCGGCTGATCGCCGGTATAGGAATGGATCGTGGTCATGATGCCACTTTCGATGCCGATGGCCTCGTCCAGCACCTTGGCCAGCGGCGCCAGACAGTTTGTGGTACACGACCCGTTGGACACCATGGTATCGCCGTGGGCCAGCGTATCGTCGTTGACGCCATAGACGATGGTTTTCTGCACGTTCTTTGCCGGCGCCGAGATCAGAACCGATTTGGCCCCCTGATCGAGATGAACGGCGGCCTTTTCACCGTCGTTGAAATTGCCGGTGCATTCCAGCACCACGTCACAGCCGGACCAGTCCAGTTCCTTGGGATCATAGGTCGAGAACATCTCGATCTCGCCCCGGCCCAGATCCAGTGTCCGATCACCGACGCGGATGTCGTGACCGAACCGGCCATGGATGCTGTCATAGCGCAGAAGGTGCGCTGCGGTGTCCAGCGGGCCGGTTGCGTTTGCTTTGACCACACGAATGTCGTTTCGACCGCTGGCCGCAATATGGGACAGGGTGCAACGGCCGATCCGGCCAAATCCGTTGATACCGACATTGATGGTCATGACATGAGACTCCGAATGAACTGGCGTTGTGCGGGATATAGACATCCGCGCCGTGTGGCTAAAGGGAAAAAACGACGCATTATGAGCGTGTTAGCGCAAACTTGGGCCGGTTGCGCTAACGCTTGCCCCTGATTGGGGATAAGGTAATGTTGGAAACGTAAAAAAGTTTGGGGAATGAGCATATGAGTGGCCTGTTGGCTTTGTTGGATGACGTGGCAGGAATTGCAAAGGTCGCGGCCGCATCTGTTGATGACATTGCCGCGCAGGCGACCAAGGCCGGGGCCAAGGCCGCCGGCGCGGTGATCGACGATGCCGCGGTGACACCGAAATATGTGCACGGGTTTGAGGCCAATCGCGAATTACCGATCATCTGGCGCATTGCCAAGGGGTCCTTCAAGAACAAGCTGATTTACTTGCTGCCCGCAGGGATGCTGCTGGCGCAGTTCGCGCCGTTTTTGATCGCGCCGCTGCTGATGCTGGGGGGCGCGTACCTGTGCTTTGAAGGGGCGGAGAAGGTATATCACCTGTTGGTGCCGCATGACACGCATCAGGTTTTTCCCGAGGACGCACCCGGCGATCCCGCGCATCTGGAAGAACAGAAAGCCGCGGGCGCGATCAAGACCGATTTCATCCTGTCGGCCGAAATCATGACCATCGCGCTGGCCGAAATCCCGCCAAGCAACATCTGGATGGAGGCGGCGACGCTGGCCATCGTGGCAATCGGGATCACGATCGCGGTGTATGGCAGCGTCGCCCTGATCGTGAAGGCCGATGACTTTGGCCTTTACCTTGCCGAAAACGGGCGGTTCTCACCAACCCGCCGGTTCGGAATGGGCATCGTTCGGGCGATGCCCGGGTTGATGAAGGTCCTGACGACGGTCGGCACCGCCGCAATGCTTTGGGTGGGCGGATCGATCATCATCCACGGGTTCCACGAATTGGGCTGGCATCTGCCCTACGAGTGGATTCACCATCAGGCCGAGGTGGTTTCACATATGGTCAGTGGCCCGGTCGATTTTGTGAAATGGCTGGTGACCGCAGCGCTGGACGGGCTCTTCGGTTTGGTATTGGGGATGCTGTTGATCCCCATCGCTCTCAAGGTGATCAAGCCGCTGTTCCTGATGGTTGCTGGAAAGCCAAAACCTGACGCTCACTGACGCGCTCAGCCCATCCCGAATACCCTGGATGATCCGGCCGCGCGGCGCGCCGGATCATCCGGTTGTTTAGCTTCGCAGTGACAGGTTGACGGCATAGGGCCCTTTTTCACCATCCATTCGCGAGAAATGGAGCGTGCTGCCGACCGAAATATCATCCCATTCCTCGGTCGCCATGCTGTCGCGCTGAAAATAGAGCTCTTCACCGCCGGGCGTTTCGAGAAATCCGAACCCGTCGGTGGGAAAGACGTCGACAACGGTGCCTTGTGCCTTTTCCGGATGGCTTTTGACCTGAACCGGATCGTGGCGGTGCAGTTGGCCCAGCAACTGACGCCGGGCGGTATTGAAACTGTCACGCAGGGCAACGCGCAGATCCTCGTGGGCATTCACGTCACCCGGTTTACGGTTCACGATCACGCGGCCCGTTGGCACCTCGATTTCGATCGAGACGTGATGGATATGGCCCTTGGTCCCCTTTTGATGAGGCTGTTCCACAATGACGCGGCACGACGTGATCCGGTTATGCACCTGTTCCAGTTTGGCGATCTTGTCTTTGATCACATCAAGAATATCGGGGGTGGGGTCCAGACCCCGAAACGAGATTTGCGGTTCATGTTCCATAGAATTGCCTTTCCTCGAAGCTGCGATTTAACCAATCTTGGACCGGAAGAAACGGGTTGGCGATGATTTGAGTCAAATTGACCACGGCTGACCCACATCAAAGCCAGCAGCGTCGAAATCGGGTCCAATTGCACGTCTGAAATCCAAAACGGAGGCGAACATGTCGGCCTATGGACTGAAAATAATTGACGATGCGGTGCACACAACGAACGCATGGCTGAATGATCTGGACGCACGGATCGGTTGGGACCACAAGCAGAGGTCCTATCGGTTGCTGCGCTCTGTCATGCATGTGATCCGGGATCATCTGAGCGTGGACGAAGCCGCGCAACTTGCCGCGCAACTGCCGCTCTTGATCCGCGGGATCTATTACGAGGGGTGGAACCCGTCCAAGACACCGGCGAAAGAGCGCAAATCGGATGGATTCATCGCGCGGGTGCAGGCCGATTTCGTCACCGACCCACTAGATGACGCGCCAGACCTCATCGCCGCGGTTATGGCCGTGTTGCGCGCCCATGTGTCGGGCGGCGAGATGAACCAGGTTGAAGCGACGTTTTCAAGTGAAATCAGGGAGATGTTTGGCTGACTTCAGCGCGCCCCAATGAAATAAGGGGGCCTGCGGGCCCCCTTGAGTATCATGGTATGACCGGGGTGTGGATCAGCCCATCAGGTCCTTGACCTTGGCAACTGTTGCCTCGGCGGTGATGCCGAATTTTTCATACAGAACTTCGGCCGGGGCCGAGGCGCCAAAGCTGTCCATCCCGATGAACCCGGACTTGGACTCGCGGCCACGCTCGCCCAGAAGCCAGCGATCCCAGCCCTGACGCACCGAGGCTTCGATCCCGACGCGGACCGCACCGCCAGGCAGAACCTTGCGGCGATAAGCTTCGTCCTGCGCGGCGAACAGTTCCATGCAGGGCATGGAAACGACGCGGGTGCCGATGCCTTCGGCCTCAAGCGTTTCGCGCGCCTGAAGGGCGATTTCGACCTCCGACCCGGTGGCGATCAGGATGACCTGCCGCTTGGCCGTGGCGTCGGCCAGAACATAGGCGCCCTGAGCGGTCAGGTTTTTTTGCTTATGTTCGGTGCGCACGGTCGGCAGGTTCTGACGGGTCAGCGACAGGACCGACGGTGTTTCCTTGGAGGTCAGCGCCAGTTCCCAGGCTTCGGCCGTTTCGATCGTGTCGGCCGGGCGGAAAACCCAGGTGTTGGGCGTGGCGCGCGAAATGGCCAGGTGCTCCACCGGCTGGTGGGTGGGGCCGTCTTCGCCCAGACCGATGCTGTCATGAGTCATGACGAACACGGTGGGAATACGCATCAGCGCGGCAAGACGCATCGCCGGGCGTGCATAGTCGGTGAAGCACATGAACGTGCCGCCATAGGCGCGAATGCCGCCATGCAGGACCATGCCGTTCATCGCCGCGGCCATGCCGTGTTCGCGAATACCGTAGTGGATATAGCGCCCCTTGCGGTTTTCCGGCAGGAACACGCCCAGATCGCCGGTCTTGGTGTTGTTCGACCCGGTCAGGTCGGCCGAGCCGCCGACGGTTTCGCCCATCACCGGGTTCACGACCTCAAGCACCATTTCGCTGGATTTCCGCGTGGCGACCTTGGGAGCGGCTTCGGAGTTCTGCTTTTTGAGCGCCTTGATCACGGCGGAGAGACGCTTGGGCGCTTCGCGGGCATAGGCGCGGTTGAATTCGGCCTGCCTGCGTTCGCTGATGCTGGCAAACCGCTCTTCCCACTCCGCACGCGCCGCTGAGCCGCGCGACCCGATGGCCTCCCAGTCTTTCTTGATGTCGGTGGGCACGTCAAAAGGTCCGGTGGTCCAGCCATAGGCGGCCTTGGCATCCGAAATCAGTTGTGGATCGGTCAGGGCGCCATGCCCCTTTGACGTATCCTGAGCCGACGAGCCAAGCGCGATATGCGTCTTGCACGCGATCATCGAGGGTTTGCGGCTTTTGCGCGCGGCGGTCAGCGCCTCGTCGATGGCTTGCGGATCGTGGCCGTCGATTTCGATGACATGCCAGCCCGAGGCCTTGAACCGCATGGCCTGATTGGTGGCGTCCGCAATGTCGACGGTGCCGTCGATGGTGATGTTGTTGTTGTCCCACAGGACGATCAGCTTGCCCAGCTGATGACGCCCGGCCAGGGTGATGGCCTCTTGGCTCACCCCTTCCATCAGGCAACCGTCACCCGCGATCACATAGGTAAAGTGATCAACGACCTTCTTGCCGTACTGGGCGCGTTGGATTTCTTCGGCCATGGCAAATCCGACGGCATTCGAAATCCCCTGACCCAGCGGGCCGGTTGTGGTTTCGACACCCGAAGCATGGCCATATTCCGGATGGCCCGCGGTGCGCGCGCCCCACTGGCGGAAATTCTTGATCTCGTCCAGTGTCATGTCGGCATAACCGGTCAGGTGGAGCAGCGAATACAGCAGCATCGAACCGTGCCCCGCCGACAGGATGAACCGGTCGCGGTCGGGCCAGTTGGGGGCAGAGGCATCAAACTTGAGATGTTTTTCGAACAGGACCGTGGCGACATCGGCCATTCCCATCGGCATGCCCGAGTGGCCGGAATTGGCGGCGTGAATGGCGTCAAGCGTCAGCGCGCGGATAGCGGCGGCCTTTTTCCAGTGATCGGGATTTTTCTTGCGAAGGTCTGAGAGGTCCACGGAACTGTTTCCTTTGGCTTTTGCGGCTGTTTGTGAGGTGAATAGCAGCGGATTGCCAAAGATCAAGCAATAGCGCGGCAAGGTTTCGCCGCTACCTGAGGACTGCGCCGCAAGTCTCTGAAATCAAAGGGTGGGAATTTGTCCGTCGCATTGGCTAAACTGCGCCAAAGGCCGGAGGCCGCGCCGATTCGCTTTTTGCGGCGGTGGCAGGTGCAAAACGGTTTACCGCGTCTGACAGGACAAAATGGTGAGGGGCATGAGTAACATCGAGGAATTGCAGAGCCGGATTACCGCCGCCATGGACAAGATTGGCGCCGGGATCGAACTGATGGGGCAGCGCCCGGCCGAGGCCGGCGACACCACCGCACTTTCCGAGGCGCTGGAAGCGGAAAAGCTGGCCAATGCGCAGCTTGAGGAACGGTTGCGCGCCCTGCATACCAAGCATGACGATGAAATGGCCGCTTTGCGGGCTGAACTGGACCGCTCGGACGAATTGGACCGGCTGCGTGCCGAGATGCAGACGCAATCCGAAGCCATGGTTCGACTTGACGGCGACGTTCAGCGCCTGCGCCAGGCCAATGAACAGCTGCGCAACAGCAACGCATTGCTGCGCGACGCGAATGAGGCCGGGGTCGGGGAGCCGCATCTGATCAACAAGGCGATGTTGTCTGAACTGGAAGGTCTGCGCGCCGCGCGGGCCACCGATTCAGCCGAGGTGGCGGCGGTTCTGGCCAAGCTCGAACCGATGCTGAACAGCCCGCATCTGACCGAAGGGGAGGAACAATAATGCCCGAAGTCACAATTCAAATCGGTGGCCGTGGATTTGACGTCTCCTGCCAGGAGGGCGAAGAAAGCTACCTTTATTCCGCTGCCAAGATGCTGGATGACGAGGCCCAGGTCCTGTCCGACCAGATCGGGCGCATGCCGGAATCGCGCATGTTGCTGATGGCGGGGTTGATGCTGGCGGACAAAACAGCCTCGGTCGAGGATCGCATCCGCGAAATGGAGGCCAAACTGGCCGAGAAAGAGGCCGAGCTGGACCAGCTGCGGGATCAGCCGGCACCGACGCCGGACCGGATCGAAGTGCCCGTGGTTCCGCCTGCGGTGACAGATACGCTGGCCGAACTTGCCGCCCGCGCCGAAGCATTGGCAGCGGCGGTCGAGGAAAAGACCTCAGCGCAGGGCTGACCCGGCAATCGTTCTAGGTATTTGGAAAGATTGAGTGCCGATGCAATGCGTCGGCCTTTGCGCCCGTCTTTGCGGGGTGCACTCGTGGGATTTTTACCCCTGACAGGGGCGCTTTGCGGCCCCCCGGTTTCCGGGGGACCGCAGATGTCTGATTGGAGCCGTGGAAACGCTCAGCCGTTGGCTTCGCGGATCTTGTTGGCGGCGTCCTTGTCATAGGCGACGCCGTTTTCTTCAAACAGCGTGTCGAGTTCGCCCGACAGGGTCATTTCGGTGATGATATCACACCCGCCCACGAATTCGCCTTTGACATAGAGTTGCGGGACGGTCGGCCAGTCGGAAAAATCCTTGATCCCCTGACGGATGGCTTCGTCGGCCAGCACGTTCACATCGGCGAAATCCACGCCCATGTAATTCAGAACGCCGGCCACGCGGGAGGAAAACCCGCACTGGGGCATTTCCTTGGTGCCTTTCATGTAAAGCACCACGTCGTTTGCTTTGATCGTGTCGCTGATCTGTGTGGCTGTGTCGGTCATTCGCGGTTTCCTTTGGTCCGGTTTTTCGTTGCAGGCGCGCGCAGCGCGCGATCCGAAGAAATGAGTTGAATAGGCTTTAGTCAGGGGCCCGGGTGGTCAGGGCCAGCGCGTGCAATTCGCCAGCCGAGCCATCCATCTTGCCCTTGAGCGCGGCATAGACGGCGCGTTGCTGTTGAACCCGGTTCTTGCCCCGGAAACTTTCGTCGATCACCATGGCGGACATGTGAACACCGTCTTCGCCGGCGACCTCAATCTGTGCATTCGGAAAGCTTTCGCGCAGGAGGTCTTCGATTTCATGGGCTTGCATTGGCATTTGTGGCTCTCCTGAAGGTCTTGGATCAGATGTAGGATGATGATTGCAGCGGCGCAAGGGAGCGTTGCATTACAAACCTTTGGCGCGGCGTTCGATGCGGGGCGATATCGCCCCGCATGTCTAAGGTCAGGACATGTTGCGGATCAAGCGACCGCAGCGGCAAAGCTGGTGCGGAAGAGATCAGCCAGATCGCTCAGGGGGGCCTCGCTGTGGCCGATGCGGACCGTGTCGCCGGTGAACTTACCCACGCTGGTGACGGTCACGCCAGCCGCCGACGCGGCGGACATCAGCGCCTCGGCCTGATCGAAGTTGCATGCCACGAGATACCGGGCCTGATCCTCGCCAAACAGGAACTCGGTCGGGGCATCGTCAAGATGCACGCCAACGCCCGATCCCTCGGCCAGTTCAAATGCCGCCAGCGCCAGACCGCCATCCGACAGGTCAGTGCAGGCCTTGATCAGGGTGCGGTTGTCGCGGATGAAATCGCCGTTGCGCTTTTCCGCGTCCAGATCGACATGGGGCGCATCGCCGTCTTCGCGGTTGAACACCTCAGCCAACAGGGCGGATTGGCCCAGATGCCCCTTGGTCTCACCGACCAACAGGGCAACGTGACCTTCGCGGACCTCGTCGCCGATAATGTCATCGGTATGAGCCAGCAGGCCAACGGCGCCGATGGTGGGCGTCGGCAGGATGCCTTTGCCATCAGTTTCGTTATAGAGCGACACGTTGCCCGACACGATGGGCATATCCAGCGCCAGACAGGCCGCGCCTATGCCTTTGATTGCGCCAACGAATTGGCCCATGATCTCGGGCTTTTCCGGATTGCCAAAGTTCATGTTGTCGGTGGTGGCCAGCGGTTTCGCCCCCACTGCGGTCAGGTTGCGATAGGCCTCGGCCACGGCCTGGGCGCCACCCTGATAAGGGTTCGCCTTGACGTAACGCGGTGTCACGTCCGACGTGAAGGCCAGCGCCTTGTCTGTGTCATGCACCCGCACGATACCCGAGCCGAGGCCCGGAGTGCGCGCGGTGTCGGCCATGACCATGGTGTCGTATTGTTCATAGACCCACTGTTTCGCCCCATAGTTGGGCGAAGCCAGCAAACCGCGCAGCGCATCAATGGGGTCGAGTTGCGGCACGTCGCCCAGCGGTTCGGCGGCGGGGGTTTCCACCCAGGGGCGGTCGTATTCCGGGGCCGACCCCGACAGGGTGGCCAATGGCAAGTCAGCCATGACCTTGCCGTTGTGGACGACGATGAACCGGTCCTCGGCGATGGTTTCGCCAACGATGGCGAAATCAAGGTCCCATTTGTCGAACACGGCGCGCGCCTCGGCCTCAAGCTCGGGCTTGAGAACCATGAGCATGCGTTCCTGGCTTTCCGACAGCATCATTTCATAGGCTGTCATGTTTTCTTCGCGCTGGGGCACGTCATCGAGGTTCAGCTTGACGCCCAAGCCGCCCTTGTCGCCCATTTCGACGGCCGAGCAGGTCAGACCCGCCGCGCCCATGTCCTGGATCGAGATCACGGCGCCGGTCGCCATCAGCTCCAGCGTCGCCTCCATCAGGCGTTTTTCGGTGAACGGATCGCCAACCTGAACGGTGGGGCGTTTTTCTTCGATCGTGTCGTCAAATTCGGCGCTGGCCATGGTGGCCCCGCCAACCCCGTCGCGGCCAGTTTTTGCGCCCAGGTAGACGACCGGCATTCCGACACCCGAGGCCGCGGAATAGAAAATCTTGTCACTGTCGGCCAGACCGGCGGCAAAGGCGTTCACGAGGCAGTTGCCGTTATAGGCCGGATGAAACCGCACTTCGCCCCCGACGGTGGGAACGCCAAAGCAGTTGCCATACCCGCCGACGCCTTCGACCACGCCATTCACAAGGCGGCGGGTTTTGGGGTGATCGGGTTCGCCAAAGGACAGCGCGTTCATCGCCGCGATCGGGCGCGCGCCCATGGTGAACACGTCGCGCAGAATGCCGCCCACGCCGGTCGCGGCACCCTGATAGGGTTCGATGTAGGAGGGGTGGTTGTGGCTTTCCATCTTGAAGACCACGCACTGACCATCGCCGATATCGACGATGCCGGCGTTTTCGCCCGGTCCGCAAATGACCTGCGGGCCCTCGGTCGGCAGGGTGCGCAGCCATTTCTTGGAGGACTTGTAGGAACAGTGTTCATTCCACATGGCTGAGAAAATTCCCAGCTCGGTGAACGTGGGTTCGCGACCGATGATGTCGAGAATACGTTCGTATTCATCGGGCGAGAGCCCGTGTGCTGCAATCAGGTCTGTCGTGATCTGCGGCTCGTTCATAGGTACCCCCGGCGCGCGAAATTTGCCGTCTATGTAGGGCAAGCCGTGGCAAGGGGGAAGGTGGGCAGGGGGCATAGGCGACGTTTTTTCGCGCCTTTTCGTTCACCGGCGGACAAAGAATGCCAATGGCAGGCATGAGTCCATGCAGTAAAAAAAAGGCCGAGCACTAAGCTCGGCCGAAGTCCAACAGGGAGGTAGAAAGTGATGCACAACAAAGCACATCTGCTTTCTGATGCTCATTTAGGCAGCGAAATGTGGCCATTCAAGGACCAAAATGCCGCAGATGCAGCATTGCCGCCATGCGTTTTTTGCATGTCTAGATTTTTCCTATCCGTCTCAATTGCTTGCGATGTGCAATAATCTCGTCCTGAACGAAATCGCGGAAGGCGGAAACCCGCATTGATTGGCGCAATTCCTCGGGATAGGCAAGGAATACGGGCACATCGGCTGATTCTATTTCCGGCAGAATGCGAACCAGATCCGGGAAATCCTCAACCACATAATCGGGAAGAACGCCGATTCCGAGGTTATGAATGACGCCCTGCAGGACCCCGAAATAGTTGTTCACGTTCAACAGGGAATGCGGGTTGTAGGCCATCAGATGCTGCACCAGCGAAGCACCGGCGCCAACCTGGGCCGAAGACGTGTTCTGGCAGATCAGCCGGTGATCGGCGATGTCCTCCATCTGCGTGGGCGTGCCGTTGCGATCGAGATAATCGCGCGACGCGTAAAGAAGCATCTGCACCGTCATGAGACGTTTGCGGATCAGGTCGGCCTGACTGGGTTCCTTCATGCGGATGGCGACATCGGCCTCGCGCATTGGCAGGTCCAGGACCCGTTCCTCCAGCATGAGATCGATCTTGAGGCCGGGGTATTTTTCATAAAGTTTGGGCAACCGCGGGACGAGCCAGAGGGTCCCGAACCCGAATGTGGTGGTGACGCGCAATTCACCGAACACCTCGTCTTCGCTGTCGCGAATGCGGGCGGCGGCGGCTTCGAGCCGTTTGGACATCGACCGCGTTGCGTCAAACAGCAACTCGCCCTGTTCCGTCAGAATCAGGCCCCGCGCATGGCGGTGGAAAAGCGTGGTGTTCAGGCTATCTTCCAAGGCACGGATTTGACGGCTGACTGCGGATTGGGACAGATTCAGCCGGTCACCCGCGTGGGTGAGGCTGCCGGCATCGGCCACCGCGTGGAAGATTCGGAGTTTGTCCCAGTCCATGTTCTGTTCTTTCGGCATATGGTTTGCATACTGATTAAGTCACAATTTTGCCTATATATATGGAATGAGCCCCGGTTATGCACGACTTGTATGCAAGTTCGTTGCTACCTTTTTCCTATACAGGTCAGACATTGTGACCTAACATAGGCAAACACGTGTACTTTGTCCGTCGTTGGGAGGCGCCAGATGAGCACTCAGAAAATTTCGCTGAATGATCGATTCGACCTAAGCAAAAGCCCGGTCCTTTTGAACGGAACCCAGGCGCTGGTCCGGCTGGTTCTGATGCAAAAGGAACGGGACCGCGCCGCCGGGTTCAATACCGCCGGGCTGGTGACCGGGTATCGTGGATCGCCCCTGGGGGCGGTGGACATGCAGATGACCCGCGCCGCCAAGCAACTGGCCGAACATGATGTGACCTTTCAATTGGGGTTGAACGAGGATCTGGCCGCAACCGCCCTGTGGGGCGCGCAGCAGGCCGAGTTGCGGGGCGAAGGCAAATACGACGGCGTGTTCGGCCTGTGGTACGGCAAAGGCCCGGGCGTCGACCGGTCCGGCGATGTGGTGCGTCATGCCAACATGGCGGGCACCAGTCCGCTGGGGGGCGTGATCATGGCCATGGGCGACGATCATACCGGAGAATCGAGCACCACGTTGCACCAGTCGGAATGGGCGCTGATGGACGCCTATATGCCCATCGTCAGCCCGGCGGGGGTTCAGGAAATTCTGGACTATGGCATCTATGGTGTTGCCCTGTCACGGTTTTCCGGTCTGTGGGTCGGTTTGAAGACGATGAAGGACACGGTCGAGGCGACATCGGTCGTTGACGGTGATCCGCACCGGATGAAGCTGATCGAACCGCCGTTCGACATGCCCGAGGGCGGGCTTAATATCCGTCTGGTGGATGACCGTGTCCCACAAGAGGCGCGGCTGATCGATTACAAACGCTTTGCTGCCGAAGCGTTCGCGCATGCCAACAAGATCGACAAAAGGGTCTGGGGCAAGCCTGGCGCCAAAATCGGGTTTGTCGCGGCGGGCAAGAACTGGCTGGATCTGGTGCATGCGCTGTCCCTGCTGAACATCGACGAGGCCGAGGCCGAGCGGCTGGGAATAACCACGTATAAGGTGGGGCAGGTGTTCCCGCTGGACATGAAGGGATTCCATGACTGGGCCGAGGACCTGGACCTGATCGTGGTTGTCGAAGAAAAGCGCAAGCTGATCGAGGTGCAGATCAAGGAGGCGATCTTTGACGACCGTCAGGGGCGGCGCGTCTGGGGCTGGCACAAGGGGGGCGGTGCGGGGTCGATGCATGGCCCCGAACTGTTCCCAAGCCGTTGGGCGCTGGACCCGATCATGATTGCCGAAAAATTGGGCGGTATCCTGATCGAGGAGGGGCGCGAGACCGACGGAATTCGCATAAGCCTTCAGGCGCTGAGCGATGCACGCCGAAACGACAACGCCGAAGAGATCGCATCGCGCCTGCCGTATTTCTGTTCGGGATGCCCGCATAACACCAGCACCAAGGTGCCCGAAGGCAGCCGGGCCTATGCCGGGATCGGGTGCCATTTCATGGCGCAATGGATGGACCGCGACACTCTGGGCTATACGCACATGGGGGGCGAAGGGGCCAACTGGATCGGCGAGGCGCCGTTTTCGAAAACCCCGCATGTGTTCCAGAATCTTGGCGACGGGACCTATAACCATTCGGGCATTCAGGCGATCCGCGCCGCCGTGGCCGCCAAGACCAACATCACTTACAAGATCCTGTACAACGATGCCGTGGCCATGACCGGTGGCCAGCACAACGAAGGGGATCTGGACGCCCCGCGCATCGTGGCCGAACTCAAGGCGATGGGAATCAAGAACCTGGCCGTTGTTTATGACGAAAAGGAAGACGTCGATTTTGCCGCGTTTCCCGCCGACGTGCCCAAACATGAGCGCGCCGAGCTGATGACCGTGCAAAAGGCATTTACCAAGGTGCCCGGCGTATCGGCCATTGTTTATATTCAGACCTGCGCCGCCGAAAAGCGCCGCCGCCGCAAGCGGGGCACCTTCCCGGATATCGACAAGCGTGTGTTCATCAACACCGACATTTGCGAGGGCTGTGGCGATTGCGGGGTGCAATCGAACTGTGTTTCGATCGTGCCCAAGGAAACCGAACTGGGCCGGAAACGCGCGATCGATCAATCCTCGTGCAACAAGGATTTTTCCTGTCTCAAGGGCTTTTGCCCGTCTTTCGTGACATTGGAAGGCGCAACCATCCGCAAGGAAGCGACGACCGACCTGCACCTGCCGGACTTGCCGCAGCCCGAATTGCCTAAGATCGACGGCACCCATAACGTAGTGATCACCGGCGTGGGTGGAACGGGCGTGGTGACCATCGGGGCCGTGCTGGCGCAGGCCGCTCAGATCGACGGCAAGGGCGCAGGCATGATGGAAATGGCGGGACTGGCGCAAAAGGGCGGCGCGGTCCACATCCACTGCCGACTGGCGGAACGCCCCGAGGACATCAGCGCAATTCGCGTCGCCACCGGCGAGGCGCATGCGCTGATTGGAGGGGATTTGGTGGTTTCGGCCGGGGCCAAGACACTGGGCCTGACCCGCACCGGTCAGACCGGCGCGGTGGTCAACAGTCATGAGATCATCACCGGCGATTTCACCCGCGACACTGAATTTTCGCTGCCCTCCGACCGGCTGGAACTGGCGCTTGAGGCGCGGTTGCAAGACAAGGTCGATCTGTTTGATGCCTCGGATTTGGCCAAGGCGACGCTGGGCGACTCCATTTTCTCGAACATGATGGTGTTTGGCGGCGCCTGGCAGCGTGGGTTGATCCCGCTGAGCCATGAGGCGATCACGCAGGCCATCGATCTGAACGGGGCGGCGGTGGAACGAAACCTGCGCGCGTTCGAGATCGGACGCTGGGCCGTACTGCACCCCGAGGAGGCGGCGGCGTTGCTGCAGCCCAAAGTGGTCGAACTGCCCAAGACACCAGAGGACAAGATCGCCTATCGCGCCGACCATCTGGTGGCCTACCAAGGCGCAGGACTGGCCAAACGCTATCGCGCGATCGTCGATCAGGTCAGCGATCCGCGCCTGAAGGAGGCGGTCGCCAAGGGATATCACAAGCTGTTGTCCTATAAGGATGAATACGAAGTCGCCCGCCTGTTGCTGACTAGTCAGGAAAAGGCCGCGGCCGAATTTGACGGCGATTTCCGCATGACGTTCCATCTGGCCCCGCCCATTCTGGGCGGCAAGGGGCCGGATGGGCGCCCAAAGAAACGCGCCTTTGGGCCGTGGATGGCAACGCCGCTTCGGGTTTTGAGTTCTTTGAAAGGACTGCGCGGAACGGCGCTGGACCCGTTCGGATACAGTGCCGAACGCAAGATGGAGCGCGCGCTGATCGCTCAGTACGAGGCCGACATGAAAGAGGTTTTGCCCAAGGCCACGCCTGACACGATGGACGCGATTGTGGCCCTGGCGGCATTGCCGCTTGATATTCGCGGCTTTGGACCGGTGAAACAGGCCAACGAGGCCAAGGCCGCCAAGAGGCGCGAAGAGTTGCTGGCCGCGATCCGGCAGGGCGGCGACGGGGTGGCGCGCGCAGCGCAATAAGACCGTCACGACAATGTCATGCAGGCTGGGCAAAGGTCTTTTGCATGCCTATTTTGCGGCTGCAGGATGGAGAACGCCATGCCTACCAGACGCCATATCGCGCGCGAGATCAGCTATGCCCATTCCGCCCGGTCGCGGAGTGGGCGGGCAGTGATCCGGCTGCTGGAAAATTCAACCGGTCGTCTGCGCCTGATCCGGCGCGCGGACGGGTATGAACAGGATCTTGCCGCGGGGCGCGATTTCTGGTCGGTCATGGTGGACCGGTACGGGCTGTCCCTGAACGTCACGGGCGGATCGCTTGCGAATATTCCGGCCAACGGACCGCTGATCCTGATTGCGAACCATCCTTATGGCATTCTGGATGGGCTGATGATGGGCCATATCCTGGCCCGGACGCGCGGTGATTTTCGCATTCTGGCGCACCGGGTGTTTCGCAAGGCGGACGATCTGAACCAAGCGATCCTGCCAATTTCTTTTGATGACACGAAAGAGGCCGTGGCGCAAAATGTCCAGACGCGCAAGGACGCGCTGAGGTATTTGGGGCAGGGCGGCGCGATCGGTGTGTTCCCGGGTGGCACGGTCAGCACCGGCGCAAAACCCTTTTCGCACCCGATGGACCCCGGGTGGCGGGCGTTCACGGCGCGCATGATTGCCAAGTCCGATGCGGTTGTAGTTCCGGTTTTCTTTGACGGACACACATCGCGCCTGTTTCAGATTGCCAGCCATTTGCACAGCACGTTGCGGGTGGGCCTGCTGATCCAGGAATTTCGCAAACGGGTGGATACGCCGGTGGAAGTGGTGATCGGCACTCCCATTCAGCGTGACGTTTTGACCGAAATGGGCGCAGACTCCAAAGCGATGATGGATTTCCTGCGCAAAGCGACGTATGAGCTTTCTCCATCACCTTTGCGGGCCGACGAGATCGGCTTTGAATTCGAGGAACGGCATCGCGCCTGAGACACTATGGCCATAGGTATTTTTGATTCCGGACTGGGCGGTCTGACCGTCCTGGATGCCGTGCAGAAACGTCTGCCGGACGTGGATTTCGTGTATTTCGGTGACAACGCCCATGCGCCCTATGGGGTGCGGGATGCCGATGACGTGTATCAACTGACCATGCGCGCGGTCGAGCGGTTGTGGGAGGCGGGGTGCGATCTGGTGATCCTGGCCTGTAACACCGCAAGTGCTGCGGCCCTGCGGCGTATGCAGGAAGAGGGGCTGCCCAAGGGCAAGCGCGTTCTGGGCGTGTTCGTCCCGTTGATCGAGGCGCTGACCGAACGCCAGTGGGGCGATAATTCGCCGCCCCGCGAAGTAGGCATCAAACACGTGGCCCTGTTTGCGACGCCTGCCACCGTGGCAAGCCGCGCATTTCAGCGCGAGCTTGCCTTTCGCGCCATTGGCGTGGATGTCGAAGCACAGGCCTGCGGCGGCGTGGTGGATGCGATCGAGGATGGCGACATGATCCTGGCAGAGGCGCTGGTGCGCAGCCATGTGGATGCGCTGAAACGCAAGATGCCCCATCCCGAGGCCGCGATTTTGGGCTGCACCCACTATCCGCTGATGGAAAAGGAATTTCAGGCCGCCCTGGGCGAGGACGTGAAAGTGTTCAGCCAGGCCAATCTGGTGGCTGAGAGCCTTGCCGATTACCTGGAGCGACACCCCGACATGCTGGGCACGGGTGCGCCTGGCTATCTGACCACGGGCAACCCCAAGCGGGTCAGCGACCGGGCAACGCAGTTCTTGCGACGACAAGTGACGTTTACCGCCGCCTGAGGCCGCAACATACCTGTGCAATCCCCATTGCATGGCGCGACGAAATCCTGAAAAGATGCGCGGAAGGTCCCGGGCGGGACAGAAAAATTCGCGCTGATACTTACATCAAGAACACGGGAAAGAGGTCTGATATGACCCATAAAATCGCAATTCTGGGCGCCAGCGGATATACCGGCGCCGAACTGGTCCGGCTGATCGCGGGACACCCGAATATGGAGATCGTCGCCCTGTCGGGGGAGCGCAAGGCCGGGATGAGCATGGCCGACGTGTTCCCTCACCTGCGTCACCTGACCCTGCCGACCCTGTGCAAGATCGACGAAATTGAGTTTTCCGGGGTGGATTTGTGTTTTTGCGCCTTGCCGCACAAGACCAGCCAGGAAGTGATCCGCGATCTGCCCAGGACGCTGAAAATCGTCGATCTGAGCGCTGATTTCCGCCTGAGGGAACCGGCGGAGTATGAAAAATGGTACGGAAACCCCCATGCCGCGCTGGAGCAGCAGGGTGAGGCGGTCTACGGGCTGAGCGAGTTTTACCGCGACGAGATCCGCGCCGCACGGCTGGTGGCGGGAACCGGATGCAACGCGGCCACGGGGCAGTTTGCCCTGCGTCCGCTGATTGCGGCCGGGGTGATCGATTTGGATGAGATCATTCTGGACCTGAAATGCGCCGTCTCGGGCGCAGGCCGGTCGCTGAAGGAAAACCTGCTGCATGCAGAGCTGAGCGAAGGCTATAACGCCTATGCCATTGGTGGCACGCACCGGCATCTGGGCGAATTCGATCAGGAATTCAGCGCCCTTGCCGGGCGGCCCGTAAAGGTGCAGTTCACGCCGCACCTGATCCCGGCGAACCGGGGCATTCTGGCGACCGTCTATGTGCGCGGCGATGCCAGGACCATCTGGGACACGTTCAACGCGGCCTATGAGAGCGAACCGTTCATCCAGGTGTTGCCCTTTGGCGAGGCGCCCAGCACCCACCACGTGCGCGGCTCGAATTTCTGTCATATCGGCGTCGCCGGTGACAGGATCGAGGGCCGCAGCATCGTGATCGCGGCGCTGGATAACCTGACAAAAGGTAGCAGCGGGCAGGCGTTGCAAAACGCCAACCTGATGTTAGGTGAAGAGGAAACAGCGGGTCTGATGATGGCGCCGCTGTTTCCCTGAGGCTGGAAATCCGGTGAGGACACGATGAAAAACCTAAAGAAACAACGTCGTATTCAGGTGATTTTAGTGGCCGTCGTCGCATTGGTGGTGAGTACCGGGTTGATCGGCTATGCCATGCGCGATGGGATCAATTTCTTTCGCGCACCCAGCCAGGTGATGGCCGAGCCGCCCGCGCCGGGCGAGGTTTTCCGGCTGGGAGGTCTGGTCGAAGAGGGCAGTATCGAGCGCGGGCAGGGTCGGGCGGTCCGGTTTCGCGTGACCGATGGCGGTGCGACGGTCCCTGTGGTTTTTGCCGGTGTGCTGCCGGATCTTTTTGCGGAAAACCAAGGCATGATCGGCACGGGCGTTTTCGTGAACGGCGTGTTCGAGGCCTCGGAAATTCTGGCCAAGCATGACGAGAACTATATGCCTGCCGAAGTGGTGGATGCGCTGAAGGATCAGGGCGTTTACAAGGAACCCGGAGAAGGTTGAACGCCCTTTCGGGCGTGCCTCCGGCGGGAGTTTTTCTGGCAAGATGAAGAGGATGGGCGCGCCCTTGCGGGGAGCGCGCGCATCAGTTGAGCGGTGTTAACCCGGTTTTGACAGCCTGTTGATGGTTCAACATGGAGATCCGGGATGCAAAGCGTGCGCGAGATTGCTGAAGAGATCGTGGCCCGAGAAGGTGGATATGTGAATGATCCCGACGATCCGGGAGGGGCGACGAAATATGGCGTCACCATTCACACCATGCGGCGATTGAAGCTGGATCTGACAGGGGATGGCGCGGTGAGTGCGGCGGATGTGCGCGCGTTGAGCCGGGCGCAGGCGGTGGATATTTTCATCACCCATTATTTTCAGCGCCCACGTATAGCGGAAGTGCCGGGGGCGCTGCAGCCCAGCCTGTTTGACATGTACGTAAATGCCGGCGCCAACGCGGTGAAGATCCTGCAGCGTTTGCTGCGTGAAATGGGATATGCGGTGGCCGTGGACGGGGCGATCGGAATGCAGACTTTGAGCGCCGCGCGGGAAGCGGCGGCGCCTGATGTCATGGCGCTGCGGGATGCCTATGGTGTGGCGCGGCGCAACTATTATTTCCGCCTTGCGGATGGGCGCCCGGCCAGCCGCAAATACGCCCGGACCCGCAAGGGCACCAAGGGCGGATGGATACGGCGGGCCGAAGATTTCATGTCGCCCCGGTATCATATGAGTGCGGCTGAATTTCAGCGGAGGGTTGCGGCATGGGGGTAATCGACGGGCTGTTCGGGTTGATCTTTGGCAACGGGCGCAACGTGGTGCGGGAAACGGCCGAAGTGTTCATCGAGAATGCCGAGGCGGGCGCGGCGCGCGGGGCCACGGTTCAGGCCCAGTCGATGAGCCAGTTCGGGGCCGAATTCGCGGTGCCGCGCCGAGGCGGGTTTGATCGGTTCATGGACGGGGTCAACAGGTTGCCACGCCCGGCGCTGGCGCTGGGGACGATGGGGTTGTTCGTTGCGGCCATGGTGGATCCGCTGTGGTTTGCGGCCCGGATGCAGGGGATCGCGCTGGTTCCGGAACCCCTCTGGTGGTTGCTGGGGGTCATTGTGTCCTTTTATTTCGGGGCGCGGCATCAGACCAAGGCGCAGGATTTTCAACGTGATATAGCCGTGACGATGGCGCGGGTGCCTGAGGTCATGGAGAATATCACGACCATCGACGCCTTGCGGGGCGAGAGGATAGGGGGGGCTGACACGGGCGCCGATGCGCGCCTGTCCGTTGCCGCGGTGACGCCCGAACCCAACCCTGCGCTTGAGGATTGGAAGGCGCTGCGGCGGGCCTGACATCAGGCCAAGGCGCGACAATGTGAACAGGCAGGGGTGGTGAAATCCGTTGGCTCCGGCGGAGAGGTTTGTCATATAGTGGGGCATGATTACAGAACTCGGTCACTTCGCCCTTATTCTCGCCTTTTTGATCGCCATCGTGCAGATGGTCGTGCCGATGGTGGGCGCCCAGAAACGCTGGCCGGGCTGGATGGCTGTGGCCGAACCTGCTGCGAACATGCAGTTCCTGATGACGGCATTTTCCTTCGCGGCCTTGATGCATGCGTTCATTACCTCGGATTTCTCGCTCAAGCTGGTGGTCGACAACAGCCATTCGGCCAAGCCGTTGCTCTACAAGATCAGCGGAACCTGGGGGAACCACGAAGGCTCGATGCTGCTCTGGGTGCTTATCGTCACGCTGTTCGGTGCCATGGCCGCCTGGTTCGGGGGCGGGTTGCCGCCGGGTTTGCGCGCGCGTGTCCTGTCGGTGCAGGCCGCGATTGCAGTGGCGTTTTTCGCCTTCATCCTGTTCACGTCGAACCCGTTCCTCCGCCTTGCGGTGCCGCCCTTTGACGGGCAGGATCTGAACCCGCTGTTGCAGGACCCCGGTTTGGCATTTCACCCGCCGTTCCTGTACTTGGGATATGTCGGGCTGAGCATGGCGTTTTCCTTTGCTGTCGCGGCGCTGATCGAGGGGCGGATCGATGCCGCCTGGGGGCGCTGGGTGCGACCCTGGACGCTGGCGGCGTGGATTTTCCTGACAATCGGCATCGGGCTGGGAAGCTGGTGGGCCTATTATGAACTGGGCTGGGGCGGCTTCTGGTTCTGGGATCCGGTCGAAAATGCCAGTTTCATGCCCTGGTTGCTGGCGGCGGCCTTGCTGCATTCCGCCATTGTCGTCGAAAAGCGCGAGTCGCTGAAAAGCTGGACGATCCTTTTGGCCATCCTTGCCTTTGGGTTTTCGCTGACCGGTACGTTCATCGTGCGGTCGGGCCTTTTGACCAGCGTACATGCCTTTGCCAATGATCCTGAACGCGGCAGGTTCATCCTGTTCATTCTGGCGTTTTTCACCGGCGGGGCGCTGATCCTGTTTTCGCTGCGCGCCAGCGCAATGCAGGCACGGGGCGTCTTCAGCATGATCAGCCGCGAAAGCGCGCTGCTGGCGAACAACGTCCTTTTGGCCGTCAGTAGTTTTGTGGTCTTCGTCGGAACCATGTGGCCGCTGGTGGCGGAGATGCTGTTCGAGCGCAAGCTGAGCGTCGGGCCGCCCTTTTTCAACATGGCCTTCACGCCGTTCATGGTGCTGTTGGGGATCATTCTGCCGTTGGGCGTCTTGCTGCCGTGGAAACGCGCGCGGCTTGGCCGGGCGGCGTGGTCGCTGCGTTATGCCTTTGGCTTGGCCGTGGCGCTGGGGCTGCTGGCTTGGGCCATGCAGACCGGGCGCAGTGCGCTGGGGCCCGCGGGCCTGTTCCTTGGGTCCTGGATCGTATTCGGGGCCATGGTGGACCTGTGGGTTCGTGCCGGGCGGACACCGGCCCGTCTGCGGCGCCTGCCGCGGGCTGACTGGGGCCGCGCCTTTGCCCATTCGGGTCTGGGGGTGACCATGTTCGCCATTGCGGGCCTGACCGCGTGGGAGATGGAAGATACGCGCGTCGCCCAGATCGGGGAACGTTTCGAGGTCGGCGCCTTTACCCTGACACTGAACGATGTCACCGAGGGCAAGGGGCCGAATTACTTTGTGACCACGGGCGATGTGACCCTTAGCAAGAACGGCAGCCCGATTGCCGAACTGAACCCGGAAAAACGGCTGTATCCGGTGGCGCGCATGCCGACCACCGAGGCGGCCATCGATTACCGGTTCCTGCGCGACGTCTACGTGGTGCTGGGGGATCAACAGGACAATGGCGGCTGGGTCGTGCGTACCTATATCAAGCCGCTGGCCGGCTGGATCTGGGCCGGGTGTCTGATGATGGCATTTGGCGGTGGTCTGTCGCTGAGCGACCGGCGGTTCCGGGTGGCCGCTGGCGCACGCAATCAAGCGCAACCGGTCCCGGCAGAATGATCCGGCTTGTGACCTTGTTGCGGGCGGCGCTGGTTGCTGTGCTGATGGCCGGGATGGCCGCGCCGCTGGCGGCGGTACAGCCTGACGAAGTGCTTTCGGATCCGGCGCTTGAGGCGCGGGCCCGGGAGCTGAGCAAAGAGCTGCGCTGTCTGGTCTGCCGCAACGAAAGCATCGATGAAAGCAATGCTGAACTGGCGCGCGATCTGCGCCTGTTGCTGCGCGAACGCCTGGTCGCCGGTGACACCGACGCCGAGGTGATTGCGTTCATCGTCGATCGCTATGGCGAATACGTTCTGCTGCGTCCAACGACCACCGGGGCCAACTGGCTGTTGTGGGCGGCGGGTCCGTTGATGCTGTTGCTGGCGGCAGGCGTGGGGGTGATTTACCTGCGGGGCCGCGCAAGCGCGCCGAACAGCCCCGAGTCCGGACTGAACACGGATGAGCAGGAACGACTGCGCCAGATTCTCAAGGATTGACGCGCAGTTTCTCTTCCCTCCTGCGTCGGGTTGCGTCAGGTTGCGCCTGATACATACCGGGAGGCCGCAACATGGACTATCAAACAATCACATTGGATATCACGGATGGCGTGGCCGTTCTGACGCTGAATCGTCCGGACAAGATGAACTCCCTCACGGCGCAGATGCGGGCCGAGGTTGCCTTTGCCATGCGCGACGCGGCGCAATCAGCCCGGGTGATTGTTATGACCGGCGCGGGGCGTGCCTTTTGCACCGGGCAGGATCTGGGCGATACGGGCGATGCCACCAAGATGGATTTGGAGCGTACGCTGCGCGACGAATACGCGCCGATGCTGGAAGCGATCTATGACTGCCCAGTGCCGACCATTGCGGCCGTGAACGGGCCCGCGGCCGGCGCGGGGGCGAACCTTGCCCTGTCTGCGGACGTGGTGATTGCAGCCGAAAGTGCCTATTTCCTGCAGGCCTTTACGCGGATCGGGTTGATCCCGGATGCGGGCGGCACATGGTTCATGCCGCGTCAGATGGGCATGGCCAAGGCGATGGGCGCGGCCCTGTTCGCCGACAAGATCAGCGCCCGTCAGGCCGACGATTGGGGCATGATCTGGGAAGCGGTGGCAGACGAAGCCTTTGACGCCCATTGGCGGGCCCGCGCCGACCAGCTGGCCAAGGGGCCAACCCAAGCCTATGCCGCCGTCAAGCAGGCCATCCGCGGCAGTTTTGAAAACTCCCTCGAGGACCAGCTTTCGACCGAGGCGCAATTGCAGGGCAAGTGTGGCGCGTCACGTGATTTTCAGGAAGGCGTTGTTGCTTTCATGGAAAAACGTCCAGCGGTCTTTGAAGGCCGTTGAGCCCCTGTGGGGCGGTGTCACGGACCGTCTGTCGATCGGGACCTTCGCCAGAAAAATCGGTGTCCGAATAAGAAACGCCCCAAAGCTAGGCTCGGGGCGTTTCTTTATTTGGTCGTTCGCCGCGCGATCTAACTGCGGTTTTCGATATCCACGTAATCTCGCTCGGTTTCCCCGAGGTAGAGCTGGCGCGGGCGTCCAATCTTGTTCTGTGGATCGGCAATCATTTCCTTCCACTGCGAGACCCACCCCACGGTGCGCGACAGCGCGAAGATCGGGGTGAACATCGAGGTGGGGAAACCCATCGCCTCAAGAATGATGCCCGAGTAGAAGTCGACATTCGGGAACAGTTTCTTGTCGGCGAAATACGGATCGGCCAATGCGGCGGCTTCCAGTTCCTTGGCAACCTGCAGGGTGGGGTTGTCGTCAACGCCCAGCAGGTCGAGAACCTCGTCAGCCGATTGCTTCATGACCTTTGCGCGCGGGTCGAAGTTTTTATAAACCCGGTGACCAAAGCCCATCAGGCGGAACGGATCGTCCTTGTCCTTGGCGCGGGCGATGTATTCGGGGATGCGGTCGGGCGTGCCGATTTCCTGCAGCATTTCAAGGCAGGCCTGGTTGGCGCCACCGTGGGCCGGCCCCCAGAGACAGGCGATACCAGCCGCGATACAGGCAAAAGGGTTCGCCCCCGAAGACGACGCCAGACGCACGGTCGAAGTCGACGCGTTCTGTTCGTGATCCGCATGCAGCGTAAAGATGCGATCCATCGCGCGGGCCAGGATCGGGTCCACGACATATTCCTCGGCCGGAACCGAGAAACACATGTGCAGGAAGTTGGCCGCATAATCCAGATCGTTGCGCGGATACACAAACGGCTGACCAATCGAGTATTTATACGCCATCGCGGCGATGGTCGGAACCTTGGCAATCAGGCGCATCGCGGCGACTTCGCGCTGCCAGGGGTCGCTGACATCGGTACTGTCGTGATAAAACGCCGACATCGCGCCAACAACGCCCACCATGGTGGCCATTGGGTGCGCATCGCGGCGGAACCCGCGGAAGAAATTGTGCATCTGTTCGTGCACCATCGTGTGGCGCGTGATGCGTGTTTCGAAATCTTCCAGCTGGGCGGCGGTGGGCAATTCGCCATTCATCAGCAGATAGCAGACCTCGAGATAGTGCGATTTTTCGGCCAGCTGATCGATCGGATAGCCACGATGCAGCAACTCGCCCTTGTTGCCGTCGATGAAGGTGATGGTGCTGTCACAGCTTGCCGTCGAGGTAAAGCCGGGGTCGTAGGTGAAGACGCCTGCCTGGGCATAGAGCTTGCGGATGTCCACAACATCGGGACCAGCCGTTGGCGAAAAGATCGGCAGTTCATAGGATTTGCCGTTCACGCTTAGCGTGGCTGACTTGGTCGATTCGGTCATTTATGTCCCTCTTTCTTGCGTACGGGCGAGGGCAGGCGTTCCCTGTCTCGCTCTGACCCTGGCTGCGTGTTTATCACACAGCACAGGTGGTATCGGTGCCGCGTTACCCGAATATGAACGTCAGGTCGCGCTGGTCGCGTCGCTCAGGCGGGCAAGCACTTCGTCGCGACCCAGAATGAGCATCATGTCAAAAACCGAAGGCGTTACCATGCGCCCGGCAAGGGCTGCCCGAAGCGGGCCGGCGAGCTTGCCAAACTTTGTTCCCTGTGCCTCGGCAAAGGCGTTCAGGGACGCCTCCAAATCGTCACGCGTCCAGCTAGCACTTTGCAAGTGCGGCGTCAATTCAGACAGTATACCATTGGATACAGTTTCCAGCGCCTTGTTGGCCTTCTCATCCCGCTCAACCGGGCGTGAGGTCAGGACAAAATGAGCCTTTTCAATGATTTCCGGGAATGTCTTGGCGCGATCTTTCAGACAATACATTGCCCGTTCAAGATCATTTTCCTGTGTCTCCGTAAGCGCAGGCTGGCCCGCCGCGGCAAGATAGGCAACGATTTCGCGCCGCAATGCGGCATCATCCGTGATCGCGATATGCTGTCCGCAGAGGTTTTCCAGCTTTTTTAGGTCGAACCGGGCCGGGCTTTTGCCGATTCCATCCAGATCGAACCACGCGCGGGCCTGTTCATCGGTGAAAAATTCGTCATCCCCGTGGCTCCAGCCAAGCCGCGCCAGGTAGTTGCGCATGCCCGCGGCGGGATATCCCATCGCCTGATATTCCTGTGCGCCCAGGGCGCCGTGGCGTTTGGACAGTTTCTTGCCATCGGGGCCGTGGATCAGCGGGATATGCGCCCAGACCGGCACGGGCCATCCCATCGCCTCGTAAATCATCATCTGGCGGGCGGCGTTGTTCAGGTGGTCATCGCCCCGGATCACATGGGTCACACCCATATCGTGATCGTCCACCACAACGGCCAGCATATAAACCGGGGTTCCGTCGCCGCGCAGCAGGACCATGTCGTCCAACTGGTCGTTGCGGATCGTGACATCGCCCTGCACCTGATCGCGGATCACGGTGCTGCCCTCCTGCGGGGCCTTGATGCGGATAACAAACGGGACATCCGGATGGGTGTCAGGATCCGCGTCGCGCCAGGGTGAGCGGAACAGGGTGCTGCGCCCCTCGGCGCGGGCGGCGTCGCGGAACGCGGCGATCTCTTCCTGTGTCGAAAAGCATTTATAGGCCTTTCCCTCGGCCAGAAGCTGATGCGCAACCTCGGCATGGCGCGGGGCGCCTTCGAACTGGCTGATCACATCGCCGTCATGGTCCAGCCCAAGCCAGGACATTCCTTGCAGGATCGCCGCCGTCGCCTCGGGGGTCGAGCGGGCGCGGTCGGTATCTTCGATCCGCAGCAGGAACTTGCCGCCGCGACCACGGGCATAGAGCCAGTTGAACAGGGCGGTGCGCGCACCACCGATATGCAGATAGCCGGTTGGCGAAGGGGCGAAACGGGTGACGACCGGGTCGGACATGAAGGGAATTTACCTTTTGGTAACCGTGACGGAACTAGGGTTTGCGCCTGTCTAACGAGCCGAACGGCAGGGGGCAAGCATGCGCGCGGTGGTGCGGGTCATGACACGGGGCGAGACCGCGTTGCTGGCGCAGCGGGGCCACCTGTTCCCTTGGGCGCCGGTGTTCCTGGCGATCGGGATCGGCATCTATTTTGCCTTGATGGAAGAACCGGGGTGGACCGTCTATGGCCTGCTCGCCGGCATTGGCATTGCAGCGGCCGCATTGGCGCTGCGCTGGCCGGGCGGCTGGTCCGCGTTTGGCTGGGCGGTGGCGCTGGCGGCATCCGGGTTTTGCCTTGCCGGTGCGCGCGCCGCATATGTCGCCGCCCCTGTACTGGAGTGGCGGTATTACGGCCCGATCGAAGGGCGGGTCGTGGCGCTGGACCGGTCCGCCTCGGACGCGGTCCGGGTCACGCTGGCGCAGGTTTTTCTTGACCGGATGGCGCCAAAGGAGCGTCCAGACCGGGTGCGCATTTCCCTGCACGGGGCAGCGGTCGTATTACGCCCCGGACAGCGTATCATGACAACGGGGCACCTTGCCCCGCCACAGGGCCCGGTTGAACCCAACGGGTTCGATTTTCGCAGACACGCCTGGTTTCAGGGGCTGGGCGCGGTCGGATATACGCGCAGCCCGGTTCTGACCGTCACCCCCGCCGAAGAAGGGCAGGCGGGCCTGCGCACCTTTGCCCTGCGGATGGCGGTTTCGACCCATATCCGCACCTTGATCCCTGGTGATGTCGGCGGGTTCGCCGCAGCCGTATCCACCGGAGACCGCAGCGGCGTGGGTCAGGCGACCCTCGCGGCATTGCGCGCCAGCAACCTGGCGCATTTGTTGGCCATCTCCGGGTTGCACATGGGCTTGCTGGCGGGATTCGTCTTTGCCGCGTTGCGCATCGCCATGGCCCTGGTGCCGTCCATCGCCCTGCGCGCGCCTGTGAAAAAGATAGCGGCCGTCGGAGCGCTGATCGCGGCGGCGGGGTATCTGGCCCTGTCGGGCGGGAATGTCGCGACCGAACGCGCCTTTGTCATGGTCTCGGTCGTTTTATGCGCGGTTCTGGTAGACCGGCGCGCCTTTTCCCTTCGGGCCGTTGCACTGGCGGCCCTGATCGTTCTGGCGATGCGTCCCGAAGCCCTTTTGGGCCCCGGATTCCAGATGTCCTTTGCGGCCACGACCGCGCTGGTTGCGGTGTTTGGGTGGATGCGCGATTCTGACCTGCCGGAGGCGCCGGGCTGGATGCGGCCGGTGTTGGGCGTCGTCATTTCATCGGCCGTGGCCGGGGCGGCAACCGGGCCGGTGGGCGCGGCGCATTTCAACAGCCTGTCGCATTACGGTCTTGTGGCCAACCTGGTGTCGGTGCCGCTGATGGGGGTGCTGGTGGTGCCGGCGGCGGTTCTGGCGCTGTGTCTCGCCCCGTTGGGGCTGGAATTCATCGGGCTTTATCTGATGGGATTGGGGCTGCGCTGGATCCTGGGCGTGGCGCATTGGGTAGCGGGCCTTGACGGGGCGCAGGGCTTTGTGGCCAGCCCGGGCCCATGGGTGTTGCCGATGTTCGCGCTGGGAATGTTGTGGTTGATTCTGTGGCAGGGCCGGGCGCGTCTGGCCGGGTTGGCCCCGGCCGTTTTGGCCTTTGTCCTCTGGGGCGGGGCCGAACGCCCCGCTGTTCTGGTGGCCGACACGGGCGGGTTGGTCGGGGTGATGACCGACAAGGGCCGTGCGCTGAGCAAACCGCGCGGGGCGGGGTTCATCGCAACAAACTGGCTGGAAAATGATGGCGACGGGGTGGATCAGGGCCACGCGGCGCGACGCTGGCCGGGTCAGGCCGACAAGGCCATGGTCCGCAAGATCGAGATCGGCCCCCGCGAGGTGGTGCATGTGATCGGCAAACGCGGCGCGGCCCAGTTTGGCGAATGCACGGCCGGTCAACTGGTCATCGCCTCGGTGCCGCTTGATCTGCGGGGCGGGTGCGATGTCTATGATCCCGACCGCCTCAGAGGCACTGGCAGCCTTGCGATTGGGAAAGAGGGGATTGTCACGGCGCGCAGCCAGTCGGGACAGCGCCGATGGAACATGCGGCCCCGATGACGCGGGGCCGACAGATCAATAGGTGCGGATCAACCCGACGAGTTTGCCCTGAACCTTGACCTTGTCCTCGGGGAAGACGCGGGTTTCGTAGGCCGGGTTGGCCGCCTCGAGCGCAATGGCGTTGCCTTTGCGGTGGAACCGTTTCAGCGTCGCTTCGTGATCTTCGACAAGGGCCACGACAATATCGCCGTTATCGGCGGACGAGGTTTCGCGGATCACCACCACGTCGCCATCGTTGATCCCGGCGTCGATCATCGAATCTCCCTTGACCTCAAGCGCGTAATGTTCGCCGGATGACGACAGCATGCTGCCCGGCACGGCCACCTGATGGGAGACCTGGCTGATCGCCTCGATTGGGACGCCAGCGGCGATCCGGCCCATCAGCGGCAGTTCGACAGCATTGATTTCAACCGGATCCGCATTGGCCGGACGCGGCCCCGATGGGCGATCCCCATCGATCACACGGGGTCGGAAGCCACCTGTGTCGCCGCCCAGCGAGTCGGGCAGGCGCAGGATTTCGATGGCGCGGGCCCGGTGGGCCAGACGGCGGATGAACCCGCGTTCTTCCAATGCGGTGATCAGGCGGTGAATGCCGGACTTGGACCGCAGGTCCAGCGCGATCTTCATTTCATCGAAACTGGGCGGAACGCCGTCACGTTGCACCCGTTTGTGAATAAATTCCAGCAAATCCAATTGCTTCTTGGTCAGCATTGCTCATACCTCGGACTAGGTTGTTTACATTTGTTCTATGCATGTTCCCGTTTTGTGTCAACGCTTTTACCAAGGTTCACCAAAATGCGCGCGATGCCAGTGCATGTATGCAAAGGCCGCGGCTGTCTCAGAGGGGGAGGTAATCGACCGTTTCACCTGCCACGCGTGGCGGGTCATGGGGCGCGCGCACCAGCAGGGCGTTGGCCTGGGACAGCACGGTCAAAAGTGAACTGTCCTGATTGTCAAAGGCGGTGACGCGGCCGTCCTCGATCACGGCGCGCATATAGTGTTCGCGCGGACCGTTCTGGCCCAGATCAGCCGCCAGCGTGGCCTTTTGCAGCGCTGGCATCGTGGCCCCAAGGCCCAGCATGGCGCGCACCATGGGGGCAACGAACAGATGCCCGCACACCATCGCCGACACCGGATTGCCGGGCAGGCCGACCATCGCCGCGTCGCCCATGCGCCCTGCCATCAGCGGCTTGCCCGGACGCATGGCGATTTTGTAAAACGCGCGATCCATGCCCATGTCCTGGGCCACCGCGCCGACCAGATCATGATCGCCAACGGATGCGCCGCCGATGGTCACCACTAGATCGCAGCCTTTGGCGAACCCAAAGGCCATCCGCAACGAGGCCTCGGTATCCCGCGCGATGGGGAGCAGGCGCACCTCGGCGCCCAATTCGTCCAGCATGGCGCGCAGACCGAATGTGTTGGAGGCGATGATCTGATCCGGGCCCGGCGTTTCGCCGGGCATGACCAGTTCATCCCCGGTCGAAATCAGCGCAATCACCGGTTTGCGTGTGACCGGAACCTCGGCAATGTTCATCGACGCGAGCAGGGCAATGTCTTGCGGGCGCAGGCGGCGCGGCGCGGACATCGGCGTTCCGATTGCGAAATCCCCGCCCGCGGGGCGGATGTTGTCCTTGTCACCGGGATCGTCGACGATGGTGATCAGATCGCCCTTGCGATCCACATCTTCCTGAATGACGATGAAATCGGCGCCGTCGGGCACAGGGGCGCCGGTGAAAATGCGCACGGCCTGTCCCGCTTTCAGGGTCCCGTCAAAACCATGTCCGGCTGCGGATTCGCCAATGACCTGAAACATGGCGTGGCGTTCGACCTCGGCCCGTTTCAGCGCATAGCCATCCATGGACGAGGCGGCAAAGGGCGGCTGGTTGCGGGTCGCCGTAACCTCTTGGGCCAGGATACGGCCATGGGCCTGGGCCAGGGGCACAATCTCGGACTCAAGCGGCGCAACCAGTTCGAACAGCAACCTGCGTGCGTCGGAAACGGTGATCATTGTGCTTCGTAACGCCCTGATTTACCGCCATCTTTCAGCGTGACGTGAATGCCCCCGATCTCCATCGCCTTGTCCACGGCCTTGGTCATGTCATAAACGGTCAGAGCTGCGGTGCTGACCGCGGTCAGCGCTTCCATCTCGACCCCGGTCTGCCCGGTGGTCTTGACCGTCGCCTTGATCCGCACGCCGGGCAAGTCGGCATCCAGCGTCAGATCCACTGCAACCTTGGTCACCGGCAGCGGGTGGCACAGCGGGATCAGATCGGGCGTTTTCTTTGCCCCCATGATTCCGGCAAGGCGCGCAACGCCCAGAACGTCGCCCTTTTTGGCGCGGCCTTCTGAAATGATATCAAAGGTTTCCGGCGCCATCTTGATGTAACCAGACGCCGTGGCCACACGGGACGTGACGGCTTTGTCCGAGACATCGACCATATGGGCATCGCCCTTGCTGTCGAAATGGGTCAGCGACATCACATGCCCCCTGCGGTCAGCGGGTTGGCCAGCAGGGTCCGGGTGGCGGAGGCCACATCCTCCTGACGCATCAGGCTTTCCCCGATCAGAAAATTACGCACGCCAAAGCGCGCCATCTCGGCCAGATCCTCGGGGGTGTTCAAGCCGCTTTCGGACACGATCATGCGATCCGCAGGCACAAGTTTCGACAACTTGCGCGTTGTGTCGAGCGAGGTTTCGAACGTGTTCAGATCGCGGTTATTGATGCCGATCAGCGGGCTTTTCAGCAGGGATGCCCGGTCCAGTTCAGCCTCGTCATGCACTTCGATCAGGGCGTCCATACCCCAGTGAATGGCGCAGTCTTCAAGCTCGTTCGCCTGTGCGTCGCTGACGCTGGCCATGATGATCAGGATACAGTCCGCCCCCAGCGCGCGCGCTTCGGCGACCTGATAGGTGTCGTACATGAAATCCTTGCGCAGCGCGGGCAGGGAACAGGCGCCCCGCGCCTGGGTCAGGTATTCCTTTGCGCCTTGAAAGCTGGGCGTGTCGGTCAGCACCGACAGACAGGTCGCGCCACCGTCCTCATAGGCGCGGGCCAATGCGGGAGGATCGAAATCGGGGCGGATCAACCCCTTGGACGGGCTGGCCTTTTTGATTTCTGCAATCAGGCCATAGCCGGTACGGCTGGCCTGTGACAGGGCCTCGGCAAAGGGGCGCACGGGACCGGCATCTTCCGCTTCGGCCTCAACCGCCTGAATTGGTTTGGCGGCCTTGTCTGCGGCGATTTCCTCAAGCTTGTAAGCCTTGATCTTTTCAAGAATGGTCGCGGTCATGCCGTGCCTTTCGTCAATTTTGCCAAAGCGGTGATTTTTTCGCGGGCCTTGCCGCTGTCGATGCTTTCGGCGGCCATGGCGACGCCCTCGCGCAGATCGGCGGCAGCCTCGGCCACGACCAGTGCGGCGGCCGCGTTCAGCAGGACCGCGTCGCGATAGGCCGAGGGCGCCCCGTCGAGCAGCGCCCGCAGGGCGGTTGCGTTTTCTTCGGGCGTGCCGCCGATGATATCCTCGAACGGATGTTCCGGCAGGCCGGCATCCTCGGGGTGCAGTTCGACCTCTTTCACGGCGCCGTCTTCCAATGCGGCCACCCAGCTGACGCCGGTGATGGTCAACTCATCTGTCCCGTCCGAGCCATGGACCAGCCAGGCGCGGTCCGATCCGAGCTGCGCCAGCGTTTCCGCCATCGGGCGGATCAGGTCGCGGCTGAAGGCGCCGGTCAGCTGGCGTTTGACACCGGCGGGGTTGGTCAGCGGGCCGAGAATATTAAAGATCGTGCGCGTGCCCAGTTCGGCCCGCGTCGGCATGACATGGGCCGTCGCCGGGTGATGCATGGGCGCCATCATAAAGCCGATCCCGACCTCTTTCAGCGCTTTTTCAACGACGTCCGGGCCGACCATAACGTCGAGCCCCATCTGCGTCAGCGCATCCGCCGCGCCGGATTTGGACGACAGGTTGCGGTTGCCATGCTTGGCCACGACTACGCCCGCACCCGCCACGACAAAGGCGGTGGCAGTGGAAATGTTCAGCGTTCCCTTGCCGTCACCGCCGGTGCCGACGATGTCCATCGCGCCTTCGGGCGCGCGCACGGCGTTGCACTTCGAGCGCATCACGGCGGCGGCGGCGGCATATTCGTCCACCGTTTCGCCGCGCGTGCGCAGGGCCATCAGCAATCCGCCGATCTGGCTCGGCGTGGCCTCACCTTCGAACAGGATGGTAAAGGCGGCCTCGGCCTCGACACGGGACAGGGGACGGTCGGCTGCGGTCCCGATCAACGGTTTCAGCGCGTCGCTCATGCCGGGACCTTCATTTCATTGAGGAAGTTCTGCAACAGGGCATGGCCATGTTCGGATGCAATGGATTCGGGATGGAACTGAACACCATGCATGGGCAGCGTGCGGTGTTGCAGTCCCATGATGGTCCCATCCTCAAGTTCGGCGGTGATTTCCAGGCAATCGGGCAGGGTTTCACGCTCAACCACAAGCGAATGATAGCGCGTCGCCTCGAATGGCGAGGGCAGTCCGGCAAACAGGCCTTTGCCCGTGTGATGCACAAGACCCATCTTGCCATGCACGATTTCCCTGGCGCGCACGACCTTGCCGCCAAAGGCCTGACCGATGGTCTGATGTCCCAGGCACACACCCATGAGCGGTGTTCCGGTTTCGGCCGCGGCCTGTGTCAGGGCAAGGCAGATACCGGCCTGATCCGGGTCACAGGGACCGGGCGAAAGAAGGATGCCTTCGGGGCGCAGGGCCATGGCCTCTTGCACATCCAGAGCGTCATTGCGCCGAACAAGAACGTCGGCACCCAACTCGCCTAGATAATGTACGAGGTTGTATGTAAAACTGTCATAGTTGTCGATCAGCAGCAGCATTTTATATATCGGTCGATATGGGCTAGAGGCGAAGGCCCCGGTCGCAGTATAGTGTCGGCGACTACATGTTCAGGGATGCGGGGCAGCGTCAAGGGCGCTTGGGCCGTAACCCGATCCGCAATCAAGGCCGCCGAGACGGCAGTTGCGGGAATAGGGCAGTTTGAAAAAGGCAGGATATTCATGCGTGGTTTTTTGAGTGGAGTGATTTGGGGCGGTGTCGTGTCCGCCATTGGCGTGGTCGTTTTTTCGTTGCTGACCCCCTTGGCTCCAAGGCCCGAGGTAGGGAGCACAGCCCCCGCAACTGCCGACATCCAGGTGAACGAGGCGCCCGACATCGATGTCGCTGTCACTGAAACACCGGATGCCGATCTGGTGGATGCAGCCCCCGCAGCGCCCGAGGCGGTCAGCGATGAAGCCGACCAACTGACGGCGATGGAGACGGCCGACACCACCAGTGCCGAACAGCCCGATGTCAGCGAATCAATGGCGACCATGTCGGAACCGGAACAGCCCCCCGAAACGGCGCAGGTTCAGGTCGACGGCGATGCACCGGTCAGTGTTCCTGCTGCTGCTGAGCCGCCCAAGGTGCCCGACGTGGTCCCAAGTGCGGGTGTGGCGCAGGACGATCCGGACCGCCCCGAGGTGCCCACACTGAACGAAACACTGACCGAATTTGGCAAACAGGCAGATGCGCCCGGTGCCGCGCCCGAGATCGCTGCCAAAACGGATCCGACGCGCGACGAAACCGACTCCGTCGCGCCGGTGGTCAGCGCGCCCGCGACCGAAAGCCTGCCTGTGGCCTCGACCGAACCAGCGCAAGAACCGGTTGCCGAAGAACCGGCCGTGACGGAAACGCCGAAAGAGGCCGAGACCGAAATGGCAGGCACACCGGACATCAGCGATGCACCGGCGGCGTCCGATCAGGTCGCGGACGAGGACACCAGCGCGCCAGAGGCCGAACCGGTGGTCATTGCCCGCGTTGCGCCCGAAGCCGAGGCAGAAGACCCCGAAGCGGAGCCGGCCCAAAGTTTTCAGCCGCCACAAATCAGTGCCTTGCCAGAAGGGGACACGGATGACGAAACGACGGACGTTTTGCGCCCCCAGATCGGTAAGCGTGTCGTCCCCCTGACCGAACGCGACAAACCCGGTCAGATCACCGCCGTCGCTCCGGTGGAACCGGTGAAAGCGGCAGAGGGCGGCGACGGTGTTGAGCCGCTGAAACGCTACGCCGTTCCGTTCGAGAACCCCGAAAATCGCCCACTGATGTCAATTCTGCTGATCGACGATAAGGATGCCATCGGGGTAGAGGCGCTGCGCGATTTTCCCTATCCGCTGACCTTTGCGGTCGATCCCAATGCGCCCGACGCGGCCGAGAAAATGGCGCGCCATCGTGAATCCGGGTTCGAAGTTGTGGCCCTGATCGACCTGCCGGAAAATGCCACCGCCCAGGATGCCGAGGTGGCCCTTGCAGCCAGCTTTGAGGCGCTGCCCGAAACTGTGGGCATGCTCGAGGGAACCGGAACCGGCATTCAGGGCAACCGGACCCTGTCGGATCAGGTCACGGCCTTTGCCGGCAGTACCGGGCGCGGTCTGATCACGCAGGGCAATGGTCTGAACACAGTGCAAAAGTTGGCCGTGCGCGAAGGTGTGCGGGCTGCGCCGATCTTTCGGGACTTTGACGGCGCCGAACAATCGCCATCCGTGATGCGGCGTTTCCTGGATCAGGCCGCATTCCGCGCCGGGCAGGAGGGGGCCGTCATCATGATGGGCCGTGTGCGGCCCGATACGGTTTCGGCGCTGCTGTTGTGGGGCTTGCAGGACCGTGCCGCGCGCGTGGCGCTGGCCCCGGTCTCGGCGGTTCTTGAGAAATCGGTCGCGGGCAACTGAGGCGCCCATTTTCCGCCTTAGCGCCAAAGGAACAACAACGGCCCGCAGTCGCGCGGGCCGTTTTGCTTTTTTGCGGGACTATTCGACCATTTCGATCTTCAGGCCGATGGCGGCGTACCAATCTGCGACCGCGCGGATGTCGGCATCGCTCAGGTCGGCGGCGATGTCGGACATGATGTCATGCGTGCGCTTGCCGCTGCGAAACGCCTTGAGTTGCGTGTCGATGTAAATGTTCGTTTCCGCGGCGAGGTTCGGCACGTCCTCGGCCAGACCGATACCATCCGCCCCATGACAGGCTGTGCACAGATCTGGCGCTTCCTCGGGATCGGCGGACAGGGTCGGGGTTGCCGTATGTCCGGAAAACCAGGCGGCCAGATCGGCAATATTCTGATCGGTCAAGCCGCGGGCGACGACGCTCATCATTTCATGTTCGCGCGTTCCCTCCCGAAAGGCGGTCAGTTGGGCGACGAGATAGGGGGCCGGTTCGCCGCCGATATGCGGGGCAATCGGAATTTTGGCATAGCCGTCCAACCCGTGGCAGGTACGGCATTGACCGGCCAGTTTGCGCCCCGCCGCGCGATCGCCCTCGGGCATATCGCTGGCGGGGGCGGCGTTGGCGATCATCAGACCGCCAAGCACCAATGTCAGGACCCGGATCATTCGCCGTAGCTGATCCGGTAGATGGCCCCGGCCAGATCGTCCGAGACGAGGATCGAGCCATCGCGCAACTGCGCGATATCGACGGGACGGCCCAGGTATTCGCCATCCTCGTTCAGCCAGCCTTCGGCAAAGGGTTTGGTGGTCGCGTTGCCTTCTTCATCGATGAAGGTGACCATCACCCGCGCGCCAATCGGATCCGTGCGGTTCCACGACCCGTGCTGGGCCGAGAAAATGGCGTTCTTGTATTCGGCGGGGAACATTTTCCCGCTATAGAACGACATTCCAAGGTCGGCGGCATGCGCATCGGTTTCCACCGCGGGCATCACGACGTCGACGGGCACTTCTTCGTTGGCATATTCATTGGTGCGAACGCTGCCACCACCGAACCACGGGTGACCGAAATGCTGGCCCGCTGCGGTCTGGTGGTTGATTTCGCCGGGGGGAATGCCATCGCCCATCCCGTCGACCTGATTGTCGGTCCACCACAGTTCACCCGTTTCGGGATGGAAGTCATGGCCAACCGAATTACGCACACCGTATGTGAACACCTCGCGTCCGGTGCCGTCGGTATTCATCCGGATGATACCGCCGATTCCATGTTTCTTGTATTTCTCCATCTTTTCCTTGGGCGCGACGTTGAACGGCTGACCCAGCGAGATATA
The DNA here is from genome assembly GCF_054482635.1 of Arenibacterium sp. CAU 1754. Lineage (NCBI taxonomy): Bacteria > Pseudomonadati > Pseudomonadota > Alphaproteobacteria > Rhodobacterales > Paracoccaceae > Arenibacterium > Arenibacterium sp. CAU 1754. The sequence goes on along the minus strand of NZ_JBTLRG010000001.1, from coordinate 568,895 downwards.
GATCTTGCCATCCGGGCCGATTTTGCAGACGCGCGCGGTATGGTTATAGCTTTCTTCATCTGGTGGGATCAGATCGCCCTTGGCCACAAGGTTGAAGGCCGCGACATCGGGGCTTTCATAGAAAAATTCCGCTGCGGGGAACAGCAAGACGCGGTTTTGCTCGGCAATATAAAGAAATCCGTCCTTAGAAAAGCAGGGGCCATTGGGAATGGCAAAGGTCAGCGACGGGGCGAAATCCTTGACCTCGTCCGCCACGCGGTCCTTGTTGCGGTCAGTCACCGACCAGACCTTGTCTTTGCGCGTTCCGACAAAGGTGACGATTCCCTGCGGCCCCACCGCCATGTGGCGGGCATCGGGAACGACCGCATAAAGGTCGATCTTGAACCCGTCGGGCAGGTTAATCCGTTTCAGGGTTTCCCGGATCCCGTCGGCATAGGCACCCTGTTGGTCGATAAACGTGAACTCTGTAACGCCGGTCGTTTGAAAATTCCCGAGCTTTTCGAGATTGTCCGGAACATTGGCGGATTGCGCCAGGGCCGCTCCGGACATCATCAGTGCCGCGGCACTGCCCAATAGAAATTTTTTCATCGTTTCCTCCCAGTTTTGCGATATCGCGCCGGCATGGTCAGAATGCGTTGCCCTTTGGTCAATTCAACCAAAAGTCGTAGGCCGGTTTGCTTCTTGGGAAAACCTTTTGTAATTCAAGGCTTTGTGGGTTCGGAGCAGAACGCATGTTTCGGCTTGCCTGGCCATCGGGGAACATTTGACCGGATGCCGGGCGCTGGAAAATGGTCGCCAATCCGGCGGGTCAGCGGTTTCCGTCGTGATCAAACCGGGCCGCATCGGCCGCCGCGCGGCGGATCGCGTTCGATTTATGCACGGTTTCCTGATACTCGGCCTCGGGATCGCTGTCATAGACAACACCGCCACCGGCCTGGATATAAAGCTTCTGATCCTGCACCACGGCCGTGCGCAGGGCGATGCACATGTCCATGTCGCCACCGGCGCTGAAATATCCGACGCCGCCGCCATAGACACCGCGTTTTTCCGGTTCCAGCTCGTCAATGATCTCCATCGCGCGCACCTTGGGCGCGCCGCTGACCGTACCTGCGGGCATCCCGGCAAAAAACGCATCCAGCGCATCCTTGTCTTCGGCCAGTTCGCCAACCACGTTGCTGACGATGTGCATCACATGGGAATAGCGTTCGATAATGAACTGTTCGGTAGGGTGCACCGTGCCGATCCTGGACACGCGCGCCGTATCGTTGCGGCCCAGATCAAGCAGCATGAGATGTTCGGCCAGCTCTTTCTTGTCCGCCAGCAGATCGGCCTCAAGCGCGCGGTCCTCTTCGGGCGTCGCGCCGCGCGGGCGGGTGCCTGCGATGGGGCGGATCGTCACCTCGTTTCCGAACACGCGCACAAGGATTTCAGGGCTGGCACCGATCACCTGGAAACCACCGAAATTAAAATAGAACATGAAAGGCGACGGGTTCGTACGCCGCAGGGAGCGATAAAGCGCAAAGGGCGACAGGGGGAAATCCTGTGTCCAGCGTTGCGAGGGAACGACCTGAAAGATATCTCCGGCGCGGATGTATTCCTTGGCCTTTTCAACGGCCTGTTTGTACCCCTCGTGGGTAAAGTTCGACACTGGCGGGCCGATGTCGTCCGCTTCGCCCAGATCGCGGGTTTCGGCGGGCATGGCCCGGTCCAGATCGCGCACCGCGTCCATCACCCGTTCTGCGGCCTGCGCATAGGCGGCGCGGGCAGATTGCCCGTCGCTGACCCAGGCGGGGGACACCACTGTCACCTCGCCCTTGACGCCATCGAGAACCGCCACGACCGAGGGGCGCAACATCACCGCATCAGGCAGGCCCAGCGGGTCGGGGTTCACATCGGGCAGGTGTTCGACAAGGCGCACCATGTCATAGCCCAGATACCCGAACAGACCAGCGGCGGCCTGTGGCAGATCGGCGGGCAGGTTGATGCGGCTTTCCGCGATCAGGGCACGCAGGTTATCCATCGGATTGCCGGCCTGTGCCTCGAACGTGTCGGGGTCAAAGCGGGCCGACCGGTTCAGCTCGGACTCTTCGCCCCGGCAGCGCCAGATCAGATCAGGCTTGGTGCCGATGATCGAATAGCGGCCGCGCACCTCGCCCCCGGTGACGGATTCAAGGATGAACGCATCCTTGCGCGCGCCGGTTAGTTTCAGCATCAGCGATACCGGCGTATCCAGGTCGGCGGCAAGGCGGGTGTAGACAACCTGATTTTCCCCGGCCTCATAGGCGCGGGCAAAACTGTCAAAGTCCGGGGTCAGGGCCATCAATCCTGTCCTTACTGGAACGAGGCCTGAACCGCGTTCAGCGCGCGTTCATCGATGCGTGGGCGCGCGCGCAGCTGGGCATCACGCGCAAAGGCCGCGAACAGCGCCTGCGCCAATGCCTGATCCTGCTGGATCTGCATCGCATTGCGCATGTTGACCAGTTCGCCGGTTTCCTCGGGCGGCAATTCGTCTTCGAGGCGCACGATGATCACACCGTTTTCGGACTGTACGACCCGCAGTTCGCCGATGGCCATCTCGAACACCTCGTTCATGAAATTCGGCGGGGTCCGTTCAATAAAGGCGGTCCGGGTCAGGCCGTTTTCGACCTTGAATTCCAGCCCCGTGTTCGTGAAATCGCCATTGGTGGCAAGGTCGGCCACGATTTTGTTGGCGCGCGCGGTCAGCGCCTGCTGCACCTGATCGGCGCTCCAGGCCTCGGCCACGCGTTCGCGGGCCTGTTCGAACGGTTCGGGACGCGGCGGCAGAACCTCATCCACGCGCAGGGCAAAGATGCCGCCATCCTCCAGGAATTTCACCTCGGGGTAATCGTCGGTGGTGGCTTGGGCCGCAGCGTCGTTGAACCCGGCATAGGCGGCGGCGTCCTGATCCGATTGGGTGGTCCAGTCCAGCGTGGACAGTTCCATGTCGGTTTCCTGTGCCAGCTCTTCCAGCGTCGCGCCACCGGCAAGCAGGTCGTCGATCCCGTTTGCATTGGTTTCGATCAGCCGGGCCGCGGCCGCACCGGCAAGCTCGTCACGCAGCTCGCCTTCGACCTCTTTGAAGGTAGTGATGCGGGCGGCAAGCATGCCGTTGACGCGGAACAGGGCAGGGCCCAGCGACGACGGCAGCGGGCCGACGACATCGCCCACCTGAGCGGCAAAGATCGCATCAGCGGCCTCGCCCAGATCTTCGACGGTCACGTCCCCCAGATCGACATCCCCAAGGGACAGGCCGCGATCTTCGACCAGGGCCTCGAAGGTTGTGCCGTTGACCTCAAGCTGGGCCTGCGCGCTGGCGGCGGCCTCCTGATCGGCAAACACCAGACGTTCAACCAGGCGGCGTTCGGGCTGTTCATATTCATCGCGGCGTTCGTCATAGAGCTGGCGCACCGAAGCTTCGTCCAGTTCGACCTGATCCATGATCATGGCGGGGGTCAGCAGGGCATATGTCAGCTTTTTGGTTTCCGGCAGTGTGAACTGATCGGGGTTTGCATCGTAATACGCCTGCAAGGCCGCATCGTCAGGTTCTGCGACCGGTGTTTCAAGCGCATCTTCACCCATCAGGGCCCAGGTGAAACTGCGCCGCGTGGCGACATAGTCCGTAAACATGTCGGCCAGCGCCGGGCTGGTACGCACGCCGGCGGTGATGGCGTTCTGAACCAGGGTGCGCGCGGATTCAGCGCGCAGATCCTGTTCGAATTCGGCCTCGCTCACGTTGGCCTGATTGAGGGCGAAGCGATAGGTTTCGCGATCGAATTTGCCATCGATCCCCTGAAACGACGGCACTGCCAGGATTTCGCGTTGCAGGTTTTCATCCCCGATCGACAGGCCCAGTTCGGATGTTTCGTGATCCAGAGAGGCAATCGTCACCAGGCTGGACAGAACCGACCGGTCGATCCCCAATGCGCGGGCCTGCTCCATCGGCAGCGCAGTCCCGGTCTGGGCCTCGAACTGGCGGATTTGGCGCTGCAGTTCGCGGCCATAGTCATCGACGCTGATCGCCTGATCGCCGACCTTGCCCACGGTGCGGATGGTGCCGCCCATGTTGGTCGCACCGAAGCCGGCCAGACCGACGATGAGAAGGCCCATAATGATCCAGACAAAGGTCTTGGAAAAACTTTTGACGCGTGCGGCCATGGTGCCCCCTTGCTGGCGATGATCTGCCGTTGATTGCGCCCTTGTCTATTATGCGCGCAACAGGGGGGCAAGGTCCGATGATTGCCTAATAAGTCAGTGATGTGAGGCGATCAAAAAGCATTGCGATACCGTCCCGGTCCAGATTTGCAAACGCGATCCGTAAATGGCGTTGTCCGGTCGGATCATTGGGGGCAACGAACATGGTGGCCGGCAACAGGAGGACCCCGGCGTCGCTCACCAGGCGTTGGGCCAGCTGATCGGCGGGCATGTCATAGGGATGTTCGACATAGGCGAAATAGGCGCCAAGGCCCCGTAGCTTCCAGCCCTGAGTGTCCAGCGCTGGGAATCCCTGCGTAATGGCGGCGCGCCGGTCCAGAATTTCCTGGCGTTCACCAGCCAGCCATTGCGACAGGTTCTGCATCCCCCACAGCGCGGCATGCTGCGCGATCTGGTTGGGGCAGATGGTGACTGTGTCGATGAATTTTTCGACCTCATCCAGCAGCGCGGGCGCCGTGATCAAGGCACCAACCCGATGGCCGGTCAGCCGATAGGCCTTGGAGAAGGAATAAAGATGGACAAGGGTGCGGTCCCAATCCGGGTCGGAAAACAGATCATGTGGCGCACCGGTGCGGCTGTCGAAATCGCGATAGGTTTCGTCGAGGATCAGGCGGATACCCCGATCGCGGGCCAGATCATAAAAGGCGCGCACCAGATCGGCCGGGTATTCGACGCCCGCCGGGTTGTTGGGTGTAACCAGCGCAATCGCCCGCGTGCGTGGTGTGATCAGCGCCGCCGCCTGGTCCGGGTCAGGCAGCATGCCGGCCCCCGTCGGCAGGGCAACTGACGTGACGCCGGACATATCCAGCCACATTTTATGATTGAAATACCATGGGGTTGGCAGAATGACCTCATCCCCCTGACCGGTCAGTGCGCTGATCGCGGCGGCAAAGGCCTGATTGCAGCCGGACGTGATGGCAACCTGATCGGGGGTCACTGTGCCCGCATAGTGCGCGCCGGTCTGGCGGGCCAATTCTTGGCGCAGGGCCGGTAGCCCCAGATCGGGTCCATAGAGATGGGCGCTATCGTCGGTCAGCGCGACTTCGGCAATATGTTCGCGCAGCGCCTTGGGGGGCGCGGCGACCGGGGCGGCCTGGGACACGTTGATCAGCGGCCGGTCCGACGGGAAATCCACCCCGTCCAGCCAACGCCGGGCGGCAGTGATGGGCGGGGCAAAGGTGGCAGCGGTACGGGATTGGGTCATTCAGGCGCTCCGAAGCGGTCAGTGCAGAACGCTAGCAACGGTCGCCGCGGAGGAAAAGATGCAAACAGGCCGAAGCGCAAAACTCCGGCCTGATCAGAACGTGCAAGGGTGGGGCGGCTGGTGATCAGTCGGTCCCGCGATAAGGTTCGACATATTGCAGCGCCATATCCCACGGGAAAAAGATCCAGGTGTCCTGGCTGACCCCGGTGATAAAGGTATCGACCTGCGGTTCGCCCTTGGGTTTGGCATAGACCGTCGCGAAATGCGCCTTGGGATACAGCTTGCGCACCAGCTCCAGCGTTTTGCCGCTGTCGACCAGATCGTCCACGACCAGAATGCCGGTCCCGTCGCCCATCATTTCTTCGTCCGGGTGTTTCAGCACCACGGCCTCGGCCCGGTCCTGCCGGTCATAGCTTTTGACGCTGATCGTATCGACCGTGCGAATGTCGAGTTCGCGCGCGACGATCATCGCCGGGGCCATGCCGCCGCGGGTGATGGCAACAACGGCCTTCCAGGCGCCGTTATGGGGTCCCTTGCCATCCAGACGCCAAGCCAGCGCGCGCGCATCGCGGTGCAATTGATCCCAGCTGACGTGAAACCCTTTTTCGTGGGGCAGGCGGTCGGTCATCGGTTCAGCCTTTCGACATGTCGGGGGCGTCCACCGCCTTCATCCCGACGACGTGATACCCGGCATCAACGTGCAATACTTCGCCCGTGACACCGCCGCCCAGTTCGGAAAGCAGATAGAGGGCCGAGCCGCCGACATCGTCGATGGTCACGTTGCGCCGCAGGGGCGAATTATATTCGTTCCACTTCATGATATACCGGAAATCACCGATGCCGCTGGCGGCCAGCGTCTTGATCGGTCCGGCGCTGATCGCATTGACGCGAATGCCGTCCTTGCCCAGATCCTCGGCCAGATAACGGACCGACGCCTCAAGCGCGGCTTTGGCGACCCCCATGACATTGTAATGCGGCATGACGCGTTCGGCGCCATAGTAGGTCAGCGTCAGACAGGAGCCGCCATCGGTCATCATCTTCTCGGCGCGCTGAACCACGGCCGTGAAGGAATAGACCGAAATGTCCATGCTCAACTGGAAATTGGCGCGCGAGGTGTCGACATAACGCCCGCGCAGTTCATTCTTGTCGGAAAAGCCGATGGCGTGAACGACAAAGTCCAGCTTGCCCCAGCGTTTTTGCAAGTCGTCAAAAAGGGCGTCGATGGAACCCTCGTCCCCGACATCGCAGGGCAGGACGATCTCGCTCCCCAGTTGCGCGGCCAGCGGGTCTACGCGTTTCTTGAGCGCCTCACCCTGATAGGAAAACGCAAGCTCGGCACCGGCATCGGCACAGGCCTTGGCGATTCCCCATGCGATGGATTTGTCATTGGCCAGGCCCATGATCAGACCGCGTTTGCCGGCCATCAGTTGATTTGACATGAAGTCGCCACCCTTTGAATGCGAAGTTCCGTGACGTTTAGGCGATTGATTACGACGCATCAAGTGCGCGCGGTCTTGCGGCCAACGGAATGCCAACCTAGCGTAAAACCGCAAACGAAAGGGACGAAGATGAGCGACCGTGACGGCATTTTTGCGGGCAACGATCCGTTTGAAATCGCGCAGCGATGGCTGGACGAGGCGGGGGAAAGCGAAGTCAACGATCCCAACGCCATCGCCCTGTCGACGGTGGATGCCGATGGCTTGCCAAATGTGCGCATGGTGCTGCTGAAGGAAATCGAACCGGCGGCCTTTGTTTTCTATACCAATTACGAAAGCCACAAGGCGCAGGAACTGGAAGGCGCGGGCAAGGCGGCCTTTGTCCTGCATTGGAAATCCTTGCGCCGGCAGGTGCGTGTTCGCGGCGACATCAGCCGCGAAGACGGGCCGCTGGCGGATGAGTATTACGCGTCACGGTCCCTGAAAAGCAGGCTGGGCGCCTGGGCGTCCCGCCAGTCCCAGCCGCTGAGCAGCCGCGCGGCCCTGATGGCCGAAGTGGCCAAGGTCACCGCGCGCCACGGACCCCACCCGTCACGGCCGCCATTCTGGGGCGGATATCGTCTCGTTCCGAGCGAAATCGAGTTCTGGGCAGATGGGGCATTTCGGCTGCATGACAGGTTCGTCTGGCGCCGACGCCACCCCGCGTCAGACTGGCAAATTCAACGACTCAGCCCTTGACATTCACGTGACGTGAAACGCAATCTATTGAAAGTGAAAGTTTTTTTCTACTTGAAATCCACTCGTAAATTCGAGCAGATCAGAGTTAACTAAAACGTGAGCTCAAGAACATCGGGTGATTGGTGGCAGACGATTTGAACAGCATGCATCACGTGCAAGGGCAGGTGAAATGGTTTGACCCCGGCAAGGGGTTCGGTTTCGTCGTCTCGGATGAGGGCGGCCCCGACATTTTGCTGCACGTAAATGTCCTTCGCAATTTTGGACAGAGTTCGGTCGCCGACGGTGCCCGGATCGAAGTTGTGATTCATCGCACGGACCGGGGCGTACAGGCCGTCGAAGTGATCTCCATCACGCCGCCGGATCGCGAAGATACACCGGTGTTGACGGATTTTGTTGACATCGACACCGCGACGCTGCGGGACCAGCCGCTGGAACCTGCCCGCGTCAAATGGTTCGACAAGGGCAAGGGGTTCGGGTTCGCCAATGTGTTCGGACGTCCCGAAGACGTGTTCCTTCATATCGAGGTTCTGCGCCAGTCGGGTCTGGCCGATCTCCAACCGGGCGAAGCACTGGCGATGCGGGTCATCGACGGAAAACGCGGGCGCATGGCGGCCGAAGTTCAGGCCTGGGAATTCGCGAACACCAAAGACGAGGGCTGACCTTGCGATTCTGGCTGGCGCTAGGTCTGGGGGTTTTCTGGGCTGCGCAGGTGCAGGCGCAATGCGCGCTCGACTCGGTGCAGTTGCGCGGCGACTGGGGGCAGGTCCGCTTCAGCGTCGAAATCGCCGATGACGTCGAAGAGCGGTCCCGGGGGCTGATGTTTCGCCGGGACATGCCCCGCAATGCCGGCATGCTGTTTGTATATGACGCACCGCAACGGGCGAATTTCTGGATGAAGAATACCCTGATTCCGCTGGATATGGTGTTTGTTGATCGCAGCGGCGTTGTCACACGGGTGCATCACGACGCCGTGCCCGGCGATTTAACGACGATCGAGGGTGGCCAGAACGTTTACGCAGTGCTGGAAATCAACGCCGGGCTGGCCCGCAGCTATGGAATCGGGGTGGGCAGCCAACTGCGCCATCCGGTTTTTTCTGGCGGACCTGCGATTTGGCCCTGTTAGGGCTTTTCAAATCCATTTGCGCCGACTAGACAGGCCCTCGGTCCGGGGCGTGGCGCAGTCTGGTAGCGCACCTGTTTTGGGTACAGGGGGTCGTAAGTTCGAATCTTACCGTCCCGACCAAGTCAAACTGCCGGTTCGGGCACGCCCCCGGCAGAGCTGAGAATGGCATTCATCTTTCTCGTGATGGCTGGGCTGCTGTGAATGACCTTCACAGCCGGCCCGGATTTTTGCGGAACGTTCAGGAAAGCCTGAAACGTGACGGAATAGCCGGGGGTCTCCGGCGTCGCATCCACCTTGAATACCAGCTGTGGCAAATCTTCGGGGGTTCCGTCGTAATTCAGGATGGCGTTGGCCGTTGCCTGCGGCGGCATGTACGAACGGCATTCAACACTGTTGCGCGACAGGCGCCGGAACGTATCGGCCGGGGCGGAACAGGCAGATTCGAGTGCGGCAAACAGCATGTCGGGATAGCCGTCAAATCGGGCCACGCTTTTGGTTTGCGCTACATCTTGTGTGGCGCAGGCCCCCAGAACCACAAGACTGAGGAGGGCGGTGAGGCGCATTGACGGAATCTCCGATTTAAAACTGTGCCGATACGGGCACATATCTTTTTACCTGCGAGTCGCGGTGCTGTCGTGTGGCAAATTCAACTTTGACGCTAACGTGTTTCAAACCAACGCCTGAACAAAATGCCGCAACTTATCCGGAAACAACGGGAAAACCGACCCGGCTGTGACACGGGGCGCCGGGGCCAGTTGTCGAGCGCTCCTGTGGATGAATCACCAAAGGGGGCGGGTCGCTATTCGGTTAATTGTCGGTCAAGACCAAAGAATCCCGATTAAGTGCAAAAAATTCGTTGACCCACTATGGTCGGATACGCCAGATTGTGCGGGCCGGGGCGCTGACCACTATATCTGGTAGTTCAAGCCAGAAGGGAGCGACCCGGGTGGGACGGACAAAACCTAACTGAGACTGTTGACGCGCACGTCAGAATGTCACGCAGAGATGCGTCAGGCAGGTGGAAAATTCTGTTCTATCCATAGGCGAAAATGCGACCCGCGTAGACGGGTTTGGTCGGGACATTTTGCCTGATCGTCGGGAAATGCTGGAAACACAGAGGCAGCGCAAATGAAGATTGAGAGAAAATTTACGAAATCCGGTAAAGACGCCTATGCCGAGTTGGACTTTGTTTCAGCCACGTCTGAAATCCGTAATCCCGATGGAACGGTTGTGTTCCGCCTTGAAAATATCGAAGTCCCCAGCAGCTGGAGCCAGGTCGCAAGCGACGTGATCGCGCAGAAGTATTTCCGCAAGGCCGGTGTTCCCTCCCGCTTGAAAAAAGTCGTGGAAAAGGATGTGCCCGAGTTCCTGTGGCGGTCCGTTCCTGACGGCAAAGACGTGGAAATGGGCGGCGAAACCTCCTCCAAGCAGGTGTTTGACCGGCTTGCCGGCGCCTGGGCTTATTGGGGCTGGAAAGGAGGCTACTTTACCACCGAAGAAGACGCACGCGCCTATTACGATGAAATGCGGTTCATGCTCGCGGCGCAGAAAGCGGCGCCCAACAGCCCGCAGTGGTTCAACACCGGTCTGCACTGGGCCTATGGCATTGACGGTCCGGCACAGGGTCACCATTACGTTGACCACGCGACGGGCAAGCTGACCAAATCCACGTCAAGCTATGAACATCCCCAGCCGCACGCCTGCTTTATCCAAGGTGTGCAGGACGATCTGGTGAACGAAGGCGGGATCATGGACCTGTGGGTCCGTGAGGCACGCCTGTTCAAATACGGGTCCGGCACCGGCACCAATTTCTCTCACCTGCGCGGCGAGGGCGAGGCCCTGTCGGGCGGTGGCAAGTCGTCGGGTCTGATGGGCTTCCTCAAGATCGGCGACCGCGCAGCGGGCGCGATCAAATCGGGCGGCACCACGCGCCGCGCGGCCAAGATGGTCATCGTCGATGCAGATCACCCCGATATCCAGGACTTCATCAACTGGAAGGTTCTGGAAGAGCAGAAGGTTGCCAGCATCGTAGCCGGCTCCAAGATGCACGAGGCCAAACTGAACGGCCTGTTCGCAGCGATCAAATCCTGGGATGGTACGGCCGAGGACGCCTATGATCCCAGCGTGAACCCCTCGCTCAAAGAGGCGATCCGCGAAGCCAAGAAGGTCGCGATCCCGGAAACCTATGTGAAACGGGTTCTGGATTACGCCAAGCAGGGCCACACCAGCATCGAATTCCCGACCTATGACACCGATTGGGATTCCGAGGCGTATAATTCGGTTTCGGGCCAGAACTCGAACAACTCGATCCGCGTGACCAATGCTTTCCTGACCGCGATCGAAAAGGACGCCGATTGGGAATTGATCAACCGCACCGACGGATCCGTGTCCAAGGTGATCAAAGCGCGTGACCTGTGGTCGCAGGTCGGCCACGCCGCATGGGCCTGTGCCGATCCCGGAATTCAGTACCACGACACCGTGAACGAATGGCACACATGCCCCGAAGATGGTGAAATTCGCGGGTCAAACCCTTGTTCCGAATACATGTTCCTGGATGACACGGCCTGTAACCTGGCGTCGATGAACCTGCTGACCTTCTTCAAGGACGGTGAGTTCCAGGCAGCCGACTACATGCATGCCTCGCGTCTTTGGACCGTGACGCTGGAAGTCAGCGTGATGATGGCGCAATTCCCATCCAAGGAAATCGCGCAACTGTCCTATGACTTCCGCACCCTCGGTCTGGGCTATGCCAATATCGGCGGCCTGCTGATGAATATGGGCTACGGCTATGACAGCGACGAGGGCCGCGCCCTCTGCGGTGCGCTGACCGCGATCATGACCGGTGTGGCCTATGCCACCAGCGCCGAAATGGCGTCGGAACTGGGCCCGTTTGCCGGGTACAAACGCAACGAAGATCACATGCTGCGCGTTATCCGCAACCACCGCAACGCCGCCTATGGCGCGACGGACGGGTATGAAAAGCTGGCCGTGAAACCGGTACCGCTCGATCACAAGAACTGCCCCGACGCCCGCTTGGTCGATCTGGCCATGTCGGCCTGGGACGAGGCGCTGAAACTGGGTGAAAAGCACGGCTATCGCAATGCGCAAACCTCGGTCATCGCGCCCACCGGCACCATTGGTCTGGTCATGGATTGCGACACCACCGGGATCGAGCCTGATTTTGCCCTGGTGAAGTTCAAGAAACTGGCCGGTGGCGGCTATTTCAAGATCATCAACCATTCGGTTCCCGCCGCATTGGAAAAGCTGGGCTATGGCTCGGCCGAGATCGAGGAAATCGTGTCTTACGCTGTGGGTCATGGCAGCATCGGTAACGCGCCGGCCATCAACCACACCACGCTGGCGGGCCACGGGTTCGGTCCCAACGAACTGGCCAAGGTCGAGGCCGCGCTGGAAAGCGCGTTCGACATCCGGTTCGTGTTCAACCAGTGGACCCTGGGTGAGGAGTTCTGCACACAGGTTCTGGGCATCCCGGCCGAAAAGCTGAACGATCCGACCTTTGACCTGTTGAAATCGCTGGGCTTTTCCAAGGCCGACGTGGACGCCGCCAATGACCACGTTTGCGGAACCATGACCCTGGAAGGGGCGCCGCACCTGAAGGAAGAGCACTATCACATCTTCGACTGCGCCAACGCTTGCGGCAAGAAAGGCAAGCGTTACCTGAGCGTGAACAGCCACATCCACATGATGGCCGCAGCGCAAAGCTTCATCTCGGGTGCGATTTCGAAAACGATCAACATGCCCAACGACGCAACCATAGAGGATTGCCAGAAGGCGTATGAGCTGAGCTGGAGCCTCGGCGTCAAGGCAAACGCACTCTACCGCGATGGTTCGAAACTGAGCCAGCCTCTGGCCGCATCGCTGGTCGAAGACGATGACGACGCCGCCGAGGTTCTGGAAAGCGGATCGCCGCAGGAAAAAGCGGCGGTTCTGGCCGAAAAGATCGTCGAAAAGGTCATCGTCAAGGAAATCGTCAAATCGCACCGCGAAAAGATGCCTCAGCGCCGCAAGGGATATACCCAAAAGGCCATCGTTGGCGGGCACAAGGTGTACTTGCGCACGGGCGAATACGAAGACGGCAACCTGGGCGAAATCTTTATCGACATGCATAAAGAGGGCGCCGGGTTCCGCGCGATGATGAACAACTTTGCCATAGCCGTGTCCGTGGGCCTGCAATATGGCGTGCCGCTGGAAGAGTTCGTTGACGCCTTTACCTTCACCAAGTTCGAACCGGCCGGCATGGTTCAGGGCAACGACAGCATCAAGAACGCGACCTCAATCCTTGATTATGTGTTCCGCGAACTGGCGGTGTCCTACCTCGACCGGACCGATCTGGCACATGTCAAACCCGAAGGCGCGTCCTTTGACGACCTGGGGCGCGGCGAAGAGGAAGGCGTGTCCAACATTTCGGAAATGTCCGAAAGCGCGGCAAGCAAGTCCTTGGAAGTGCTGAAACAAATCAGTTCGACCGGGTATCTGCGCAAGCGTCTGCCGCAAGAGCTGGTGGTGCTGAATGGTGGCCAGGCCGTGATGCGGGGCGCGTCGATTACCACGGCGGGTGACCCGGTCAGCGCCTTGCAGACACTGGTCCCCGAAGCCGGTGCCGCAATGGCCGTCAACGCCGCCTCGACAACCGCCGTGTCCTCGGGGACCGTTTCGATGGACCTGCGCACCAAGGCCAAGATGCAAGGCTACGAAGGCGATCCCTGCGGTGAATGCGGTAACTACACATTGGTGCGCAACGGCACCTGCATGAAGTGCAACACCTGCGGCGGCACCTCGGGCTGCAGCTAAGGAACCGCGCCCCAAAAGGCGCGTAGGGGTCCCGGGCTGCCACGGTTGACCGGACCCCGACGAAACACAAAGACAGGTGTCCCAAAGTCAAACGGGGCGCTTTGACCAGATAGGGTGGGGGCGGACTATCAGTCCTTGCCCACCTTCACACGGGGCGGGTGCGCTCGCCCCCGACGACGTTCAGGCCGCAGGCAAAAAACACCGGGCGGTAAACTAATCGAGCTTGAACGGCGAAACTTTCAAGGGGGGCAACTGCCCCCCTATTTTTTTCACCTTTTCAATCAGGATGACGTGGGGCGGGCCGAAGGGGCGCTGGCCGCTGAAATGCCCCCGCATTTCCCGACGTCTTTCCAGTCCGCGTTCACCCGATCAGCGCGCTGGCGGGGTGATCGTCCGGCAGGCCCAGATCACAGCGCAGGTGTGCGCGCGCGCGGGCCAGCCGTGACATGACGGTGCCGACCGGCTGACCCGTCAGCCGGGCCAGTTGGATCGGGCTGGTTTCACCCTCTGCCACCAACGCCATCAGCCGGGCCTGCTCTGCGGGCAGGCGCAACAGCGCCGCCCGCATCTCGGCGCAGGCAATGCGTGCGGGGGCGTCGGGCAGGGTGCTGGCCGTATCCTCCTGCAATTCGTCAAATGGGCGGCGCGCGCGCCAATGGGATCGCGCCAGATTGTGCAGGACGGTCATCGCATAGGCCTGCTCATCCAGAATGTCGGCCCCGGCCTGGCGTTGCATCCAGATCTTGAGAGCGGCATCCTGAACAAGGTCTGCGGCCTCATGCGGGCAGGTGGTCAGACGATATGCGCGCCGCGTCATGGCGCGCAGTAAATCGGTGGACAGGGTCTGCGTCTTCTCAGTCGTCATGGCATCAACCTCCGATAAGAAAAGCGGTGGCACAGTCCTGCACCGCCGGATGAGGCGTTGAAAAGATGGGGCTTTTCCGCCGAGCGGGGGAGTGTGGCCTTTTTCGGCGGCGCGCCGCGCAGGGCGCAGGGCGCAATCAGCGGGCTTTGGCGCGTTCCTCTGGTGGTCGGCTGATCGTGGGACGCAAACCCGATTTTCCACGTCTGACTGTTCGAGGGCGCAAAACCGCGTCTTCGGTTAAACCTGAATGGAGACTGAATTATGAAAACGATCTTCCTGACGACAGCAATTGCCCTGGGTCTGAGCACCGCGTCCTGGGCGGCAACCGAACTGGACACAAACGGCGACGGCATGCTGACGCTGGACGAGGTTCAGGCGGTTTATCCCGATGTGACGCCGGAAACTTTTTCGTCAATGGACGTGAATGCAGATGGCGCGCTGGACGATGACGAAGTCGTCGCCGCGCAAGAAGCAGGCATGATGCCCAAAACCGAAGGCTGATCGCCAGGGTTTGCCGATCCGCGCCTGTGCATACGGTAACGAGGTCGGGCGTTTCACACCGGGCCGGCAATCTGCGCCCGACCTTCCCCAAAGGTCGGGCGTTTTCCTATTTCGGTAGGTAGATGTTGAATGCCTCCCGAATGGCCGCATCCGTGGCCGGATCAAACCGGGCCGCGGCCCGGTCCGCCAGGATCTCTTCCTTGCGGGCAATCGCGCGGGCGATCAGGTCCGGTTTACCCCGTTCGTCCCATTCCTTGGGCGAGGTCCGGTCGGCCAGGCACGGGTAAACGTAATCGGTCTGCATCCGGCTCAGGGTTTGATCCGAGCCGAGGTAATGGCCCGGTCCGCCCAGACAGGTGGCCCGAATGGTTTCAAGCGAGACAGAGTCTTCGTCGACCTCGATGCCGCGCACGCAACGCAGCGCCTGACCGATCAGATCGTCGCCCAAAATCAGGGATTCGTGACAGAACCCAAGCAGCGAGGCGTGCATGCCCGCGGCCTCGTACACCATGTTCAGCCCGGACAGGCCCGCCATCACGTTCGAGGTCGCCTGTTCCCAGCCCGCCTGCATATCCGGCAGTTTGGCATCGGCAATCCCGGCCGCGGCCCCGCCGGGCAGGTCATAGAAGTGATGCATCTGGGCGCACCCTGCGGTCAAAAGGGCCTGTTCACCGCTGCCGCCCGACATCGCACCGGTCCGCAGATCCGACACAAAGGGCCAGGTTCCGAAAATCGCCGGATGGCCCGGACGCACCGCGTTGACATAAACAAGCCCGGCCAGACATTCGGCCATGGCCTGAACGATGGCCCCGGCAATCGGGGCAGGGGCGGTGGCGCCTGCCTGTCCCGCGCTCAGCAGCACGATGGGCATGCCGCCCGCAATGCAGGCCTCCATCACCTGGCAGGATTCGGTGGCGAATTTCATCGGCGGAACGACAAAGCAGTTCGAGTTGGAGACGAACGGGCGCTCGCGCCATGTCGTCTCATCGCCCGCGATCATATGCAAAAGCCGAAAGGCATCCGGAACAAAGCTGGGTTCGGTAAAGGATGTGCCGACATGTTTGGTCGTGCCCGCGCAACAGGCATAGAGCGTGTTCAGATCCATATCGTGGTTATCGGGAATATCGCGACAGACCATGGGGCGTTGCAAGAAATGGATATTATCCAGCCGGTCGGTAATGCGCGCCGCATCGTGCAGATCCTGCACGGTGCATTCGCGGTATTCCCGGGTTTGGACATCCACCAGATGGACGGCTGCACCGGCGGTACCGTAATGCACGTTCTGCCCGGCCAGGGTCATGTCATGCGCCGCATCACGCCCGAACAGGGTGATGGACCGGTTTGCACGCGCGATGGTGTCCTCGATCAAGGCACGGGGAAACCGGATCCGCCCATCGGTGCCCAGGGTCGCCCCGGCAGAGGTCAGATAGGCGATCCCGCTGTCGGGCGCATCGGCCAGACCGATCTGCTCAAGGGCATCGAGCGCGGCCTGATGGATTCGCTCCATGCCATCGTTGCTGAGGGGTTTGTATCGCCCCCCTGTCAGTCCGGGACGGATCGGGCGCAGGTGATCGGCCAAGGGGGCGGCGCGCGCGGCACGCCGCGCGGCTCGGCCACCACTGCGCGACGGGGCGGAGGTGGGTGGTTGTTCGTTCATATGGGGTGCCTTGCAGGGGAGAATGAGGGGTGATGCAGAAAATCAAACCCGCATCGGCCTGCCACGGGCGGCAAGGCCACGCGCCGCCCCGATTGTGCGGCTGACAAGGGTGATCTTGCTGAACTGACCCTGCATCGCGTCTCCTCTTACAAGGTCAGAATGGCTGCAGTCCGCGGCTTTCGTCTGTTCTGATTGCGACCCGCAAAAACGACCTTTTCGGGGACATAGTCCGGCCGGACCGGCCATTTTCTGCGTAGGCAAGCCGCATATCTCGGCAGGTTTTGGCCGATGAATTTTCAAGCGTCTCCGCTTAACTTGTATCAGTGCGAGACCGAGCCATATCGCAGATAATAAGAAATAAATTGAAATTGGACGTGCCGTCAGGGCCCGTTCGATCTGAACAGAGCAAGGAGAAGGTACGATGAAGACATTGATTTCAGCCGGTATCATGGCCCTTATGGCTGGTCCAACTCTGGCCGCTGACTGGACCGGGGGATATCTGGGTCTGGGCGTCGGATATGGCGACGTCAGCGTTTCTGGCGGTGTCCAAGGCGGCAACGATGTTACATATGGTATCCATGGCGGTTACGATTACGACTTTGGCGATTGGGTCGTCGGTGCCGAACTGGAATATGATCGCGCCGATATCGCGATCGCGGGCGGCGCGCAGAACGTGGACAACGTCGGGCGGCTGAAATTCAAGGCCGGGTATGATTTCGGCTCGACACTGGGTTACCTGGTTCTGGGTGCGGCACGCGCCAGCACCACGCTGGGCAACGATACCGGTGCGATCTACGGCCTTGGCCTTGCCTATCAGGTCAATCCGCAATGGACGGTAAGCGGCGAAGTGCTGCGGCATGATTTCAACAATTTCAACGGCACCGGCCTTGATGTTGACGCCGATACGATCAATGTCCGCGTCTCGATGCGGTTCTGATACCGACCGAATGAATTGACCGGTGCCGTCAGCGGGCGGCGCCGGCCGCGCACCGTTGGGCAAAATCGCACAGCGTTTGCAGGGCCGAGGCGAACTCCTCATCTGGAATCGTCATTGCAACGCGCACATGCCCTGCCGCAGACGTTCCAAAACTTTCGCCGGGCATAACGGCGATATGATGGGCATCGAGCAAAGCGTTCGCGAAAGCCTCGCCATCCAGCCCCGTTTTCCTGACATCCAGCATGACATACATCGCCCCCTGTGACGGGACCGCGCCGACCGTGTTCTGGCAGGCAAGTATGTCATTGGCCAGATCCCTGCGGCGCCGGAACGGTGCGCCCACCGTTTGTTCAAGCGCGGGACCGGTGCCAAGCGCAAACGTCGCCGCGTCCTGAACA
Organism: Arenibacterium sp. CAU 1754; assembly: GCF_054482635.1. Taxonomy (NCBI): domain Bacteria; kingdom Pseudomonadati; phylum Pseudomonadota; class Alphaproteobacteria; order Rhodobacterales; family Paracoccaceae; genus Arenibacterium; species Arenibacterium sp. CAU 1754. Next base: position 550,991 of record NZ_JBTLRG010000001.1, on the reverse strand, counting down.
AAGCCCGGCACACCATAGGTCGTGTGCGTGGCCAGATTGATCAGGTGCTCGACCGCTTCGGCCGGGCCAATGATCCATCCACAGCGCGATCCGGTCATCGCATGGGATTTCGACATTGATCCCACCACAAGCGTTCGCTCGACCATGTCGGGCAGGGCGCGGGGCGACACATGCTCGCCCTCCCAGACCTGGGTGTCATAAACCTCGTCCGAAATCAGCCACAGATCATGCTCCTGACAGACTGCGGATATCGCGTTCAGCGTGTCGCGCCCATAGATCGCGCCGGTCGGATTGTTCGGAGTGTTGATTAGCAGGGATGAGGCACCGGGCGCATGGGCGGCAATGTCGCCGGCGCGCGGCTGAAACCCGTCGCTGGCATGTGTTCCGATCGCGACCGGCCGCGCCCCGACGCCCCGGATGGTGCCGGGGTAGGTGGCGTAATAGGGGTCGATGAACAGGGCGGTGTCGCCCTCATCGCAGGCGGCGTGATGGGCGGCGAACAGGGCGGCCTGTCCGCCCGGTGTGATCAGGACGTTATCCCGCGATGTCGCGACACCGGTGCGCGCCTGAACCCTGGCCGCAACCGTGTCGCGCAGCGCGTCCGTGCCCGGAACCATGGCATATCCGGTATGTCCGCCCCGGGCGGATGCGTCCATGGCCGCAAGGATCGACGGGTCGGTGCCGATGTCATGTTCACCTATTGTCAGTTCGGTTACCGGCGTGCCGGCGGCGATCATGGCGCGGGCGCGATAGAATACCTCCCAGCCATCCGATCCGCCGCCGGTGAGATGGGTAATCCGATGTGAAAGTTTCATGATGACATCCCTTGCCGTGTTCCGGCCCGGAGAGGGTCAGAGACCGTGCGAATTGTCAATCAGTCCGCGCCAACAATGCGGCGAACCAGGGGGCCGATGATGCCGCTCGGTACACGGGGACTTGGCGTGGCAGGGGCGCTGTGCTAAAGCAACTGCATGAACCGTATCTGCATCATTATCTGCTGCATTCCCTGCTGATCTTTCAGCGGGCCGGTTTCTTTCGTTTTCATCTCTGGAACAAGTTGCTAAGCCCGCGCCAGCGCCCGTGCGAGGACTTGAACCATGACGACGATAAAGCTGCATAACACCCGGACCAGGAAGAAAGAGGATTTCATCCCGATCGATCCGGAAAACGTGCGCATGTATGTCTGCGGCCCGACGGTTTATGACCGCGCCCATCTGGGAAATGCGCGCCCGGTGGTGGTGTTTGACGTGCTCTATCGGCTGTTGCGCCATGTCTACGGCCCCGATCACGTGACCTATGTCCGCAACTTCACGGACGTGGATGACAAGATCAACGCCCGCGCCGCGCAAAGCGGCCGCTCGATCAGTGAGATCACCGCCGAAACCAGCCAGTGGTTTCTGGAGGACATGGCGGCCCTTGGCGCGCTTGAGCCGACCCATATGCCCCGCGCCACGCAATATATCGACCAGATGATCGAAATGATCGAACAGTTGATCGCCAAGGGACATGCCTATGCCGCTGAAGGCCACGTTCTGTTCGCCGTGGACAGCTGGCGCGAGCACTATGGCAAACTGTCGGGGCGCAGCGTCGATGACATGATCGCCGGCGCCCGGGTCGAGGTTGCGCCCTACAAGAAGAACCCGATGGATTTTGTCCTGTGGAAACCGTCCTCGGACGATCTGCCGGGATGGGAAAGCCCCTGGGGCCGGGGGCGTCCCGGATGGCACATCGAATGTTCGGCCATGGCCTATGAACTGCTGGGCGAAAGTTTCGACATCCACGGGGGCGGCAACGACCTGATGTTCCCGCACCATGAAAACGAGATTGCCCAAAGCTGCTGCGCCCACCCCGAAGGGGATTTTGCGCACTATTGGCTGCACAATGAGATGCTGCAGGTCGAGGGCAAGAAGATGTCCAAATCCCTGGGCAATTTCTTTACCGTGCGCGATCTGCTGGATCAGGGCATCCCCGGTGAGGTGATCCGTTTTGTGTTCCTGAGCACGCATTATCGCAAGCCGATGGATTGGACTGAGAAAAAGGCAAAAGAAGCGGAGAAGACGCTGCGCAAGTGGTATGCCAAAGCGGCCGCCGCAGACGCTGCTCCGGCTCCGGACGCCGTTGTGAACAGTCTGGCGGATGATCTCAACTTGCCCGGTGCATTGGCCGAAATGCATCGTCTCGCCAATGAGGGCGACGATGCCGGGCTGAAAGCTGCATTAAAGTTTCTGGGTTTTATGGAAGAGACTGCTCCGTCTTGGACCAAGGGCGGGAAAGTCGATCTTTCCCAATACGAATCTTTGCTCAGCGCGGCGCGTAAAACGGCAATGGAAACCAAGGATTTTTCAGAAGTTGACCGACTGAAAGCGGCGCTGACTGCCGCAGGCGTCATTGTCAAAATGTCAAAGGACGGCGTGACATTGGAAACCGGTCCTGACGTCAGCCTTGCCGAGCTGGAGGCCCTGAAATGATCCTGCCCCAGACCTTTTCGCACAATCACAAGGACGGCGTCCGGCCATGGGGGGGCGTGAAGCGCCCTCCCGTGGGGAGGGTCGGGCGCTGTCCGGGCCTCTGGCCCGAACCTGAATTCCGCAACGGGGATGCCTCATGACCAAAGAGCGGCTTTATATCTATGACACCACCCTGCGGGACGGCCAACAGACACAAGGGGTGCAATTTTCCACCAGCGACAAGATCGAAATCGCAAACGCGCTGGATGAGCTGGGCGTCGATTACATCGAAGGCGGCTGGCCCGGGGCGAACCCGACAGACAGTGCCTTTTTCGACGAGGCCCCAAAGACGCGGGCCAAAATGACAGCCTTTGGCATGACCAAACGGGCAGGGCGGTCGGCGGAAAACGACGATGTTCTGGCGGCGGTGATGAACGCGGGCACCGGCACGGTCTGTCTGGTCGGCAAAAGCCACGATTATCACGTGCAAGAGGCGCTGGGGATCACGCTGGCGGAGAACACGGAAAACATCCGCGCCTCGGTCGCCCATATCGTTGCCCAGGGGCGCGAGGCGCTGTTTGACGCCGAACATTTCTTTGATGGTTATATGGACAACCCGGATTACGCGCTGGAAACCTGCAAGGCCGCGCTGGATGCCGGCGCTCGCTGGATCGTCCTGTGTGACACGAACGGCGGGGCCCTGCCCGAAGAGATCGGGCGCATCGTGACCGAGGTGATCGCCGCGGGTATTCCGGGCGATCATCTGGCCATTCATACCCATAACGACACAGAAAACGCCGTGGCCGGATCGCTGGCCGCGATCCTTGCGGGCGCGCGTCAGGTTCAGGGCACGCTGAACGGGCTGGGCGAACGATGCGGCAATGCCAATCTGACCTCGATCATCCCGACACTGTTGCTGAAGGACCCCTTTGCCAGCCGGTTCGATACCGGCATCACGCCAGAGGCGCTGACCGGGCTGACCCGGATCAGCCGGAAACTGGACGAAATCCTGAACCGGGTGCCGATGCGGCAGGCGCCCTATGTCGGCTCGTCCGCCTTTGCCCATAAGGCCGGGCTGCACGCGAGCGCGATCCTCAAAAACCCGGACACTTATGAACATATCGAACCGTCTCTGGTCGGCAACGAACGCATCATCCCCATGTCGAACCAGGCCGGGCAATCCAACCTGCGCCGCCGTCTGGCCGAGGCAGGGATCGAAGTGGAAAAGGGCGATCCGGCACTTGGCCATATTCTCGAGCGGGTCAAGGAGCGCGAGGATCAAGGCTATGCCTATGACAGCGCGCAGGCCAGTTTCGAACTGCTAGCGCGCGAAGAGCTGGATTGCATGCCAGATTTCTTCGATGTCGAACGCTATCGCGTGATTTCGGAACGGCGCCGCAACGCAAAGGGGCAGGTCGTCGTGGAGTCCGAAGCGGTGGTCACCGTGCAATTGCGCGACGGGTCAAAGCGGACGGGCTATTTCAAGAACGAACATCCCCAGGACATGCAGGATGACGGCCCGGTCAATGCGCTGTGGCAGGCTCTCAAATCCGACCTCGGGCCGTATCAGGCCCAGACCGAGGATATCCGCCTGACGGACTTCAAGGTGCGCATCACCAATGGCGGGACCGAGGCCGTCACCCGTGTCATCGTCGATTTCGAGGATGACGACGGGCGGCGCTGGTCCACGGTGGGGGTCAGCCCGAACATCGTGGACGCCAGTTTCGAGGCGCTTCTGGATGCCATCCGCTGGAAACTGATCCGTGACGTTCAACGCTGATCTGACATCCTGTGCCGCACTGGTGGAACGGGCCGATCCCGACCGGTTCATGGCGGCGATGGCCGCGCCTGTCGCCGCGCGGCGCGTGCTGTTCCCGCTCTATGCGCTCAACGTCGAAGTGGCCCGTGCGCCGTGGGTGACGCAGGAAAGCATGATCGCGGAAATGCGGCTGCAATGGTGGCGCGATGCCTTGGCTGAGATTGCCAACGGAACAAACGTCCGCCGGCACGAGGTCGTAACGCCATTGGCAGAAGCGATCCCCCCCAAGGTGGCCGAGCGCATGGACCGGATGATTGCCGTGCGCCGGTGGGACATTTATCGCGATCCGTTCAAGGATCAGGCGCATTTCGAAGAATATATCGATGAAACCGCAGGCACGTTGATGTGGGCGGCGGCGGCCAGTCTGGGACAGGCCAACGACCTCGTCCTGCGCGATTTTGCTTTTGCCCACGGTGTGGCCAACTGGCTGCGCGCGATCCCCGAGCTTGAGGCGCGGGGCCGTATTCCGCTGATCGACGGGACGCCCGAGGCTGTGTCCAGGTTGGCACAGGATGCTCTGACACGTCTGGCGCGGGCGCGCAAACAAAGGGCCAGCGTGTCGCGGGCGGCCACCCCCGCGCTGTTGGCCGGCTGGCAGACCGGGGCGATCCTGCGTCAGGCGCAGGCCGATCCGCGCCGCATTGCAGAGGGGCGGCTGGGTGTCAGCGAGGCCCGCAAAAGTTTGGGCCTGATGGCGCGCGCCGTCTCCGGGCGCTGGTAACGGGTCAGGCCATTTGTTTGGGCTGAAGCACCAGCCAGATCAGCGCCCCGCCGGCCAGAACAAGGAAGGGGGCCATGGCCATGTTGACGGCGGTCCATCCTTCGACGGCCGAGCCACCGGAACAGTTCATCAATCCACCCGACGCCAGCGAGGCCATGGTGACACCGCCAAAGACCAGCAGATCGTTCAGCCCCTGCATCCGGCCCCGTTCATGCGGTTCGTGTGCACCGGCCAGCATGGTGGTCGCGCCAATGAACCCAAAGTTCCAGCCAACACCCAGCAGGATCAGCGCGATAAAGAAGTTTTCAAGTTCGACACCCTGCAGCGCCACGGCGCCTGCGCCCGCAAGGATCAAAAGGCCAAGACCGACAATCTTTTCCACGCCGAACCGGGCGATCAGATGCCCGGTAAAGAAGGACGGCGCGAACATCGCCAGAACGTGACCCGTCACCACATCCGCAGCGTTGTTCTGGGTGTAGCCACATCCGACAACGGCCAGCGGCGTCGACGTCATCACCAGGTTCATCAGCGCATAGGACACCATGGCACAGATGATCGCGACGAAGATGCGCGGCGTGGTCAGCAACTGCCAGCGGGTGCGCCCATGTCCGACCCCTTCGACCGGGGCAGGCGGTTTGGGAATGTCCAGCGCCAGGAACAGAAAGGCACCCAGCACATTGACCGCCACGACGGCAGCATAGGTTCCAAGGAACGGGATCACGAAGGCGTCGCTGGTCAGTTTCACGATTTGCGGGCCGATGATGGCCGACAGCAACCCGCCCGCCATGACATAGGAAATCGCCTTGGGGCGGAATTCGTCCGATGCGGTATCGGCGGCGGCAAACCGGTAAAAACCATGCGCGCTCATGTAGATGCCGGTCAACAGGCTGCCCAGCAGGAAGATCGGGAACGACCCCAGATAGAGACCGATCGCCCCGACGATGCCCCCGGCCAATCCCCCGGCGGCCCCGACAAAGAACCCGGCGCGCCGGCCCCATTTGTGCATGATGCTGGACAGCGGCGTGGCCGCGATCATCGAACCGAGAACGATCAGCGAGATCGGCAGGGTCGCAAGGCACGCATTGGTTGCCAGCGATTGTCCCGCCAGCCCGCCGATGATGAAGATCATCGGCATCTGGGACCCCAGAAAGGCCTGTGCGATCACAAGGACGAAAACGTTGCGTTTGGCGCGGCTGTGATCGGCGGCGGCCTGTTCGGCGGTGGTGGCGTCGTGTGAAATTGTCATGAGGATTTGCTAGCGTCGAACCGGAGAAGGTACAAGCGCCTTGCGCTGTGTCCGGGCGCGTTTAATGTCCGCAGGATGATGACTCACCCCTTCATTGCACAGGCCCGCTTCATGCAACGTACCGCGTGGTCCCGATGACCCTCGGACGGATCATACACTCGCCCGAGTGCGTGGCCGAGGGCGCGGATTGGCTGGCCGCACGGGACGATCGGTTCCGTTTGGCCCTGACCCAGACCGGGCCGCTGCCGTTGCGCCTGCGCCCGGACGGGTTCGCGCAATTGCTGAGCGCGATAATCAGTCAACAGGTCAGCGTCGCCTCGGCCAACGCGATCTGGGGGCGGATGAAACAAGCAGGCTTGACCGGCCCGCGCAAGATTGCATGGGCCAGTGACGATGATCTGCGCGCAGTGGGACTCAGCCGTCAGAAGATCAGGTATGCCCGTGCGCTGTCCGAGGCCAGGATCAACTACGCAGTGCTGCGGGAAAAGCCGACGGATCAGGTTATTGCCACGCTGACCGAAGTGCCGGGCATCGGCATTTGGACCGCCGAGGTCTATGCCATGTTCTCGCTGGGGCGGGCGGATGTCTTTGCGCCGGGCGATCTGGCCCTGCAGGAGGCCGCGCGCCTGTTGTTCGATCTGGGGGACCGGCCGCGCGAACGCGAGTTCAGAAAGATGGCCGAAGACTGGTCGCCGTGGCGGTCGGTTGCGGCGCGGCTGCTCTGGGCCTATTACCGCATTGCAAAAGAGAAGGAAGGGATCAGATGACCAGGGTTTTGAAAGCGGGCCGCAAGGGGCCTTTGTCCGGGGACACCCGGTCAGTTGTCGTATTCCTGCATGGCTATGGTGCCAACGGTGCCGACCTTTTGGGGTTGGCCGATCCGCTGGGTGAACATCTGCCCGACACCTTGTTCGTGGCCCCCGATGCGCCCGAAACCATCCCCGGCATGCCGATGGGTTTCCAGTGGTTCCCGATCCCGTGGATCGACGGGTCAAGCGAGGAAGAGGCCGAACGCGGCATGCGTGCGGCGATCGACGATCTGAACGCCTTTCTTGATGCGCTGATGGTGGACGAGGATGTCTTGCCGGAACAGGTGGTTCTGTTCGGGTTTTCGCAAGGCACGATGATGGCGCTGCATGTGGCCCCCCGGCGCGAGGATTCGGTTGCCGGTATCGTTGCCTTTTCCGGTCGCCTTTTGTCGCCCGAAGTGCTGGTGGACGAGGTTGTCGTGCGCCCGCCCGTCCTGCTTGTGCATGGGGATGCGGACGATGTCGTTCCGCCACAATCCCTGCCCGAAGCTGCAGAGGCGCTGCAGACGGCCGGGTTCGAAGATGTTTATGCCCATATCATGAAGGGCACTGCCCATGGCATCGCACCCGACGGGCTGAGCGTTGCGCTGGCCTTTATGCGGGATAAGCTGAGCCTGTGAAATGAGCGTGTCAACACGGGCGATGGTGGCTGCGGATGTCCCGGCGGCCTGCCGCATTCTCAATCATATCATCGATGCGGGCGGAACGACGGCCTATCTGAACCGGTTTGAAGACGTGGCATTCAAGGAAAAATTCCTGAGCGGTGAAAAAACCCTGTTTTGCCACGTCGCGCTGGATGAACAGGGTGATGTGGTCGGCTTTCAGTGGGTCGGCCTGAACCCTCAACTTCCTCCGGACTGCGGCGATATCGCGACATTCGCGCGCCGCGACCCGCCGGTGCGCGGCGTCGGGCGCAGCCTGTTTGCTGCCACATGCAAGGCCGCAGGGGATAAGGGGCTTTCCCAGATCAATGCCACCATCCGTGCCGACAATGTTCCCGGGCTGGCCTATTATTCAAAAATCGGGTTTCGTGATCATTCGGTCGCCCGCGATATACCTTTGGCCGACGGCGTGCTGGTGGATCGGGTTTCCAAACGTTTCGTTCTGAACGCTTGACCGATCCGCCCCCGCGCGACAGGGTGCCTGCGCATGACAGGGGGAGACATTTGCAAATGATCATAGTCAGCGGAACCATGGAAGTAGAACCCGAAGGCGTGGACGCAATGAAAGACGCCGCCGCGATCATGGCCGTGGAAACGCGCGCCGAAACCGGCTGTATCGTCTATGCTTTCTGGCAGAACATCGAAACCCCCACCGAATTCCGCGTCTACGAGGAATGGGAGGATATGGACTGTCTGAAGGCGCATGCCAAATCCGCCCACATGGCCGCGTATCGGGAAAAACTGAAGAATATCGGTATTCTGGGGCGCGACATCAATCTGTTTGAACCCGGACCCATGACCAAGATCTGAACCGGTTTTCGGATCCTCACAGAGACCACAGACGAGGTTCGGCGAACTCGACCGAATTTCCCGCCGGGTCGCGCACATAAAGTGAATGCGCCCCGTTGGGCCAATCGAATTCGACATCTATCGGCACCTCTGCGGCGACAAGCCGATTGCGCAAGGCCGCGATATCGGCGCGGCTCATGGCAAAGCAGACATGCCCGGGCCCGCGTGCCCCGTGGGGTGGCACGGGCAGGCGCGTGTTTTCCGTCGGGCGTTCGGTCTGATCGGGGTTGAACACCAGCAGGACGGTCGCGCCCACGCGGAAAAAGACGTGCCGCCCGGCAACGCGCAGAATTTCTTCGAACCCGAGGAGATGGCCGTAAAACTGGGCCGCGGCCTCCAGATCGCTGGCATAGACGGCAGCCTCAAGCACGGCCTTGGGCGTCGGTGCCTTGGGGAGAGGGTCAGGAATGGGCATGACCCGAGCGTATCAGCCCCGGCGCGGCCTGTCAGGGGGCGGGGCGACCTTGTCCCATGCGCCGCTGTCCAGCCCGTCCAGCGTATAATCGCCAATGCGATACCGGATCAGGCGCAATGTCGGGTGACCGACCGCTGCCGTCATCCGGCGCACCTGGCGGTTGCGGCCTTCGCGGATGGTCAGGGAAATCCAGCTGTCAGGCACCGACTTCCGGACGCGGATCGGCGGGGTGCGGGGCCAGAGGATATCCGGCTCTTGTATCCGCTCGACCTGGGCGGGCAGGGTCGGGCCGTCCTTGAGATCGACCCCGGTGCGCAACCCGTCCAGCGCGCTGTCGTCGGGGATACCTTCGACCTGAACCCAATAGGTCTTGGCCACCTTGTGTTTGGGGTCGGCAAGGCGGGCCTGCAGGCGGCCGTCATCGGTCAACAGCAGCAATCCTTCGCTGTCGCGATCCAGCCGTCCGGCCGGATACACACCGGGAAGGTCGATGAAATCGGCCAGCGTGCGCCGCCCCTCGCCATCGGTGAATTGCGACAGGACATCGAAGGGTTTGTTAAATCGGATCAGCCGGGCCATGCCCGGTTGCTAGCCAAAGCCGCTGCAAATTGAAACCCCGGCGGGACATCGGTGTGTTGAAACACAAATGTGTATTGAAAGGCGGTCCGTCGCGCACCACTTTCAGTCTGTGGATAACTGTCATTTGCCTGTCACGTAATCTCCGTATCGCTTGGCCGACATATTGTGGTCATTCAAGGCTTGTCAGGGATTAAACACGATATATAGTCATGATGACTCTGGGGCTGATCGTCTGTGGTACAGGCGGGGGAATGCCCGGATGGCGGTGACGAGAGGGAAGGGGAAAGACAACGATGGACGGCGATTTCAGGTCAGAGTTCGTACGCGAACCGGGCGCGCTGAAACAGCATCCGGCACTGGTGCTGAATGCGGATTACCGCCCCTTGTCCTATTACCCTTTGTCCCTGTGGCCCTGGCAGGACGCGATCAAGGCGGCCTGGCTCGACCGCGTCGATATTGTCGCCGAGTATGACGAGGTGGTGCGCAGTCCAAGTACCACCATCAGGATACCGTCGGTGGTAGTCCTGAAAGATTATGTCAAACCTCAAAAGCGCGTGGCCTTCACGCGCTTTAATTTATTTCTGAGGGACGAATTCCGCTGTCAGTATTGCGGCGCCAAGGGTGATTTGACCTTTGACCACGTGGTGCCGCGGGCCTCTGGCGGGGTGACCAGCTGGCAGAACGTCGTTGCCGCCTGCAGCCCGTGCAACCTGAAGAAGGGGGCGAAATCCCTGCATCGCACCGGCATGTCCCTGCGCAAACCGCCCCGTCAGCCGGGGGCCGAAGAGCTACGCAACATGGGCCGGAAATTCCCGCCCAACCACTTGCACGAAAGCTGGATGGATTTCCTCTATTGGGATGCGGAACTGGACGCCTAGGATCGGTGGCGGCGTGCGGACGGTCGGGGTCGAGCCCAAAGCAACCCTTTTCTCAATGTTTTGCGCATCTCCGTTTTTGACTTGAGTCAAAGGCACAGTCAAAAATCCAAGTCTTACTATCTCTCTGAACTCTATTTTGGGGAGGGCGAGAGATGAGAGCATCTTTAAGACCTTTGCGAAATTTAAAAGTATTCGCTGCATTTTTTCTTTTGGTCGCATGCTCTGGCGTTCAAGACACGACTGCCGATGCGACATTGCAACCAGCGTCGAGTGAAGGTGGGGCGCTATCGTCTGTCGCGCCCCGTGCATTGACCGTCGAGCCATTTACAATGCTGAGAGGCGTAGGCGTATTGCCGGGCAGAATAGGTGAGCGGACAACGGTCGGTAACGTCACCATGGGCTATGTCACGCTGAATCCCCCGCCTGAGGCCCTTTTTGCGGAAGCGATCAAGTCCGAGCTGTCTGCTGCTGGCCATAGCGTCGCAGGCGGGCAAACAAACGTATCTGGAGTTGTCGAACGGTTCGAAATCAGCACGCCCGCAACTGCCATTTATTGGGATGTCAGAATAGATGCAGCTCTCAAAGTGTCTGTAGGCAAGACGACACGCAGATACTCGGACCTCTGCGTTTCTCGGACATATGTTTGGCCGTCTGACACGATGATCGCGTCCCTTGCCAGTGCGTGCGTAAGCCGAATTGCCAAGCGTTTCGGTTCTGACAGGAGTATCGCCAATGCCTTGTGATAAAAAACGCTCAAACTCGATTACACGCCGTTCCAAATCACTCATTCTTAGCATGGCGCTGATACTGGCGGCCTGCGCGGAAACACAAGTCGGCGTCCAAAGCGGGGCAAAATCAAGATATCAAGCAATCGCAGTGGTCCCGCACGTGAATGACAATCTTCTTTCAGTGTACCGTAAGAATGAGTTTTCGCAGCCCTGGGTCACTGAAGCGAGAATGGGGTGGGACGCAAACTCGGGCGCAGGTCAGATTGCCAAAGAAATTTTGGGCCGCGCTGGCGCGTCGGTAACGGTCACGCGCGATCAACACAGCGGTTCGGCCAAAGCTGCCGATGCAGTGGTCATTCTGCGGCAAACGCCTTTGGATCAGTTCGCCCAGAGGTACAACCCGGAACAGGACTTGATGCTCAATGTGATCAGTATCGCAGCTGCCGCGTCAGCAGGCGGCATAGCCTATATCATAATCGATGATGAGCGACGCTACCGACCGCGATCAATCCTTGAGATAAGAAAGAGTGACGGGAGCGGACCCAACCACTGCGCAGTTGGTATAACGCCTGCGTTGTCGAACGCGAAAACAGGCGAATTGCTAAAGCAAGGAAGATCGTTGATGGGCGTTGAAAAGTTGCCCGGCAGGCTTTCGGGGCACTCTTGGCAACAACTTACACCGTCTGAAAGATCGACGGTTCTGGCATACTGTCAATCCGCCTTGAGGCGCGCAATTTCCCAATCTTTCGTCGAACTTGGGCTTGTCCGATAGGCGGTGATGCAGGTCTAGGATGTGTTCTCGCCGGAGAGGCGAGTTGAAATTGGCAAAAGCAAACAGGAACAACGGCTTTGGTCCCGCAAACCGGACGTAAAGGACGCCCACATTTCCGGGGCTAGTCCTTGGCCCGCATCAGCATACCGAACAGGTCGCGCGGATCATCCGGGTCGGCCAGCATGTCCAGCGAGTGATAAAGCCCGGTCTGCTCAACCTGATCGCGGACAAAACGCAGGGCGCTGAAATCCTCGATCGCGAAGCCCACACTGTCGAACAGGGTGATCTGCCGGTCCGAGGTCCGCCCCGGTGCCGCGCCCGTCACGACCTTCCATAATTCGGTGACCGGATGGTCCGGATCCAATTGCTGGATCTCGCCCTCGATCCGGGTCTGGGGCGGATATTCCACGAAGATGTCGGACCGGTGCAGAATGGCCGGGGCCAATTCGGTCTTGCCCGGACAATCCCCGCCGATGGCGTTGATGTGCACGCCGCTGCCGACCATGTTGTCGGTCAGGATCGTTGCGTATTGCTTGTCCGCCGTACAGGTGGTCAGAATCTGCGCGCCCTCGATCGCCTGTTCGGGGCTGGTACAGGCCACAACGGACAGCCCGTGACCGCGCAGGTTGGCCGCGCATTTTTCGGTTGCGGCCGGGTCAGTGTCATACAGGCGGACCGTGGTCACACCGCAGATCGCTTTCATCGCCAGCGACTGAAATTCGGACTGGGCCCCGTTGCCGATCATGGCCATCGTCGTGGCCCCCTTGGGCGTAAGATGGCGCGCAACCATGGCCGAGGTCGCCGCCGTGCGCAACGCCGTCAGCAGCGTCATTTCGGACAGCAGAACCGGATAGCCGGTTGCCACATCGGCCAGCAGACCAAAGGCGGTCACGGTCTGAAGCCCGTCTTGGGTGTTCTTCGGGTGTCCGTTGACGTATTTGAACCCGTAGACTTCGCCGTCCGACGTGGGCATCAGCTCGATCACCCCCTCGGCGGAATGCGAGGCGATGCGCGGGGTCTTGTCAAACAGCTCCCACCGTTTGAAATCCTCTTCGATATAACGCGCCAACCCTTTCAGCATCGGTTCGATCCCGATGTGATGGACCAGTTGCATCATGTGATCGACGGACACAAAGGGCACAAGGGCCTTGTCGGATGGGGTCATTTTCGAGGTCCCTCAGCTGTGGGCGCGGGTCGGGCGGTCGAACACGCGGCGGCCCAGGGCCGAGGCCGCAAGGTCGACCATCACCTGTGCCGTGCGCCCGCGTTCATCCAGAAACGGGTTCAGTTCAACCAGGTCGAGCGAGGTCATCAGCCCTGAGTCATGCAGCATCTCCATGACCAGGTGGGCCTCGCGGATGGTCGCGCCGCCGGGAACGCAGGTTCCGACGGCCGGGGCGACCATGGGATCGAGGAAATCCACATCAAGGGACACGTGCAGCATCCCGTTGGCATCGGCAACGCGCGCCAGAAAGGCCGCCAGCGGCCGGCCGATACCGGTCTCATCGATTTCGCGCATGTCGTGCAGGTGGATATCGGTTTGCTCAAGCGCGGCGCGTTCTTCGGGATCGACCGATCGCAGCCCGAGAATACAGATGTTTTCTTGCGGGACCGGGCTCTTGACCTCGGGAAACCCGTCAAACCCGTCGCGCCCGGTGACATAGGCCAGCGGCGTGCCATGCATGTTGCCCGAAGATGTGGTCTTGGGCGTGTGGAAATCGCTGTGCGCGTCCAGCCACAATACGAACTGAGGGCGCCCCTGCGCGGCCGCATGGTTGGCCACGCCCGCCACGCTGCCCAGGGACAGGCTGTGATCGCCGCCAAGAAAGATCGGGACGCCATCGCGCATTGCGTCTTCGGCGGACTGGATCAACGACGTGGTCCAACCGACGGTCTGGTTTGGGGCATGCACGCGCCCGTCGTTCGTGTCGGGCACATGGCTGTCGGGTGCAACATTGCCAAGGTCGCGCACCTCGTGTCCAAGGTCGCGCAAGGCGCGATCCAGACCGGCAGTCCGGTAGGCGTCAGGCCCCATTAGGCAGCCGGTCCGCCGCTTGCCGCTGTCGACAGGGGCTCCGATCAGAATACAGGTTATAGGGGTCATTTACGCCTCGGCAAAAAAACTGATAGATTGAGTATGTTCCAAAATGCGGTGCAAAACAGGTATATTTTGGGTCAATAATTCACCAATATTAACAGAACGGAATATATTTATGGACAAAACGGACGAACGGCTGATCGCCGCTTTGCGTCAGGATGCGCGGGCCTCCCTGTCGGATCTTGCCGCGGGGCTGAGCCTGTCGCGGACAACGGTTCGGTCACGGCTGGAACGGTTGCAGCGTCGGGGTGATATTCTCGGTTTCACCGTCGTTCTGAAAGAGGATGTGCTGCGCGATCCGGTTCGGGGGCTGATGATGATCGGCATCGAGGGGCGCGGAACCGACCGTATCTTGCGCCAGCTACAGGGCCTGAGTGAGGTGCGCGCCATTCACTCGACCAACGGACGATGGGATGTGATCGCCGAATTGGGCACCGAAACCCTTGAGGAACTTGACGCGGCGCTGAGCAAGATCAGAAAACTGGACGGTGTGACAACCAGTGAAACCAGCCTTTTGCTGTCGACCCGGAAATCCGTGCAGCGTTAAGCGACCAGGTCGGTTTCAGCGGTGTTTAACGCGACGCGGTAAAGGCCTTGACCCAGAGCAGGGTAAAACCCAGCGACAAAACGGCATTCCAGCTGGCCATCGACAGGCCCAGCATCTCCCAAGGGACCTCGTCACAGCGCACAAGCGGCGCTGCCATGATCTGATCCAGGAGATCCTGCGCGCTGATGCCGCCCACGGAACCCGATGTGCAGGTTGTCGGACCCTCCCACCAATCCCGCTCGACGCCGGTATGATAGAGACCGATCGCCGCCGTGCTCAGCGCGGCCAGCGCCCCCAGCGTCGGCAGAAGCCGCCCAGGGACGCCCATGGCGATCAGCCCGATCAGAATCGCGGCGGCATGGGGCCAGCGCTGCCAGAGGCACAATTTGCACGGGGGCAGGCCGCCCAGATGCTGAAAGGCAAAGGCCCCCAGAAGCAATGCGGCCGAGCCGCCCATCGCCGCAAAGATCAAGGTGTTGCGCGTCATATGTATTTCACCAGAACAAACCCGCCGATCAACAACGCCACAAACGCCGTGAAAACCAGACCAAGCCGCTTTTCGATAAAGTCGCGCATCGGCGCCCCAAAGCCCCACAACAGGCCAGCCACGATAAAAAAACGAAGCGCGCGGGCCAGAATGGATGTCGCGACGAAGGTGGCAATGGGCATGCCCGTCCAGCCGGACATGATGGTGATCACCTTGTAGGGAAATGGCGTGATGCCCGCGACCAGAACCGCCCAAAACCCGAAATCGTTGAACCGCGTGTTGAATTCGGCCATCGCATCGGCCTTGCCCATCGCCGACAGGATCGGTTGGCCGATCCCTTCATAGGCAAGCGCCCCGATGGCGTATCCCAACATGCCCCCCAGAACCGACGCAACCAGCGCGACAAAGGCGATCAGCCAGGCCCGTGACGGGCGCGCCAGGATCATCGGGATCATCAACACATCGGGCGGGATGGGAAAGACCGAACTTTCGACAAAGGAAACCAGCGCCAGCCACCAGAGAGCATGGGGATGATCGGCCAGTTGCATTGTCTTGTCATAGGTGCGTCGCAGCATGGCGGCTTTTTCCTATCCCCGGAAACGGGCGAATTTCCGAAACGGAAAACCATGCGCCGTGGGTCAGGTCAACCGTCACCAGGGGGGTAAGGTGCTTTTTCGCTCTGGACCTTGAGCCGCGCCGACGTTACATCCTCGCGTGAGGCCCAAGTGGCGGAATGGTAGACGCAGGGGATTCAAAATCCCCCGCCTTTGCGGGCGTGCCGGTTCGAGTCCGGCCTTGGGTACCAGCCTCATCCAAATTGCACCGGTTATGACGGCGCTCCTGATTCAACCGCTTTGTGATTCGGATCAAGCTCTCGGGCTTTGTTTTCAAAGCCTGTGGAACGGCGGATTTTCCAGACCACTGTTTCCGTTTGTGGGGGAAATCGGTCATCCGGCCCGGCATGGCATGGATGTCCCGCAAGGTCAGCTGCGCAACGTATGCGTGTTCACATCAATATCGGTGCCGCGCCAATGCTGTCGTACGCAGGGGAGTTCCATCGCCAATCTCCGCATTTTCTGCGGTTCATCGGCGCAACCTGGGCCACGGCACAACCTGACAGGGAATGCCGTCCAAACGGCACACTGCAATGAGAATGAGCACCGTTACGGTCCGCATGGCTAAACCGCGACTTTTATCTTTCCGCAGAACGTCCTCTGGGATAGAAATGAAGATGCCCACTGGGGGGCGATGTCCGAAAGGACCAACGGGGGCGGGCGCAGGACGCTGCATCACACTGATGTCGTAGACATGCGCGATCGCACGGCGATCAAAGTCACCGATGGTTCGAAAATTGAAATTACTACCGACAGGATAGGTCGGTCTGTTCTTGTGTGTTGAGCGGACTTTTCTTCCATTCCTGTCGCGTTTGGGTCCTGTCGTGCCTTCACGATCTGGCACGAACATTGTTTTTACGCCCGTGCAGGCGCGGGAGGTGCTGCCAGCGCCACGCAGGAGACGCCAATGACGAGTTGCAGTTTTGATAATCCCTATGATGCCGACGTGATCGGCCTGTGGGATTTTCTTTATGTTCGGGACCCCCAGGTTGAGAGCCGCGGCGGCGGTGCTTCCCCGAACGGATTGAAATTCGGACATGGCGGTTTTGGTGGCGGTTGGTTCAATGCAACCGGCACAAACCTTCGTGCGGATGGCGCGCCGGTTCAGCTGGACCAGGGAACGCTTCTCGTTCAGTTCGAATTGATGGAGAATCCTGCGCAGGGCGGCGATCATTTGACCATTTTCAGCCGTGGTCAGGCGGCGGGCTTCGAGCGGGATGGGATGTTTGAGCTTCGTATCCTCAGGGATGGCGCGGTTCAGATCGTTCATCGCGACAGTGGTCAGCGGATGATCCTGTCGACGCAGGGCGGGTTTGCCGACTGCTATGATGTCATCAAAGTAACCTACTCCTGGTCTTCCACCTGCGGAGCGGAGATGCGTGTCGACAACATGACGGACGGACAAAAGTGTAAGATTTCCAGTGATTTAATCGGGATGACCTTTGAGATTTCCAACAGCGAAACCTTTGTCCGCGCAGCACAGAAAAACGACGAAGGGATGCACGGATTGCATCCCGATCGCCGGATCGATTATGTTGCCATTCTGGACAAACCGGTTCTGATGGACGGGGCCGTGACCGTCGAAAATGTTAAAGATGCGCCGTTGGCCGATACCTATGAAATGGCGGCTGGCGATTCTGGCGATGATGCTGATTTCGACGCAGTCTGGATCGACCTCGATGCGACATCGGTCCCCCAATATGAAACGATGACGCCTTGTTTTACGCCCGGCACGCTGATCGCCACGCCCAAAGGCGAACGCAAGGTCGAAGAGCTTGAGATCGGGGACCGCGTGATTACCCGTGACAATGGCATCCGCGAGATCCGTTGGGTCGGACGAAAGCTGCTGACAGGCGCGCAACTCGCGCGGGAAGATCACCTGCGCCCGATCCTGATCCGGGCAGGCGCCCTGGGCGTGAACCTGCCCGAACGCGACATGATGGTCAGCCCGAACCACCGCATTCTTGTCTCCAGCGACAAGACGGCCCTTTATTTCGAGGAGCGCGAAGTGCTGGTTGCGGCCAAACACCTGACCGGGCTGGACGGGGTGGACATGGTGGATGTCAGTTCTGTGACCTATGTCCACTTTATGTTCGACCAGCACGAAATGGTTTTGTCGGACGGCGCCTGGACCGAAAGTTTCCAGCCGTGCAACCAATCGCTCAAAGGGATCGGGAACGCACAGCGCAACGAGATTTTCGAATTGTTTCCCATGCTCAAGACCCAAGCGGGTCTGACATCCTATCCGCCGGCCCGCCGGACGCTGGACAGATACGAAGCCCTGATGTTGCTGCAATAAGGCGGGTATCGGCCTTTATTCCTTGCCGATCTATACGTTCTTTTTACGCCATGCGGTCCAGTCTTCCGGCGTGTCCAGATCCATGCGCGCATGGTTTCCCTGCAGCGGAATCAGTTCGATGTGCCCCTGGGCCGCCTTGATCACGTCGCGTCCGCCGGTGTCGCCGGATAGCTTTGCAAATTCATCGAACAAGGGCGCCGCGAATACGATGGGATGTCCGGGGGCGCCGGTTTCGGTGGTGCCGCGCCAGATCAGAGTAGATGATTGTAAATCAACAGCTTGCAGGATGATCTTTAGGTCATTTAAATCCAGTTCGGGCAGGTCGCCCAACAAAAGCATGGCCGCCGGTGTATCCTGTGGCAGCGCGGCAAAGGCCCGGCGCAACGACGCGTTCATCCCTTCGGAGGCGTCCGGCACAGGCACGATTTGCACATCGATCCCGTCGAGCGCTTCGTATCGCGCGTGCGGCGGCGCGGGCAAGGCCACGATCACCGGGCCGGTCGTGGCCGCGCGCGCAAGTTTGGCCTGCCGCCGGATCAGGGGCTGCCTGTCCACCGGTTCCAACAGTTTGTCGGCCCCGCGCATGCGGCTGGACTGACCAGCGGCCAGCAGAATGATCGGCAGGTCTGAAATTGCGTCTGTCATTGCGCCACTTTAGGCGAGCGGCGCGCAGAGGCAATCACCCTCGCATGCGGGCCCCGTCTGGATCGAACAACGGCGTATTGTCCACGCGGGCCGGGCGCATCTGACCCAGGATTTCGATCTCGACATGCAATCCGTCTTCGATCCGGTCGCTGGGCAGGAACCCCATGGCGACCGAGACATCGGCAAAATGCGAATACCCGCCCGATGTGCAAAAACCCTGAACCTTTCCATCCAGCCAGATTGGTTCATATCCCTGAACATCCGCGTCCTCCGCTTCGACAAGAAATGCGACCAAGCGTCGTGTCGGGCCAGTTTCCCGCTCGGCCGCGGCTGCGGAACATCCAATGAAATCAGTGTCTTTCCGGAAAGAAATGAACCGATCAAGGCCAGTTTCGGCAGCCGTGTAATCAGGCGAGAATTCTGACAGCCAGCTGCCAAAGAACTTGTCCAACCGCAGGGACATCATGGCCCGCATGCCAAACGGGACCATGCCAAGTGGTTGGCCAGCATCCCAAAGGGTGGCCCACAGCTGTCGTTGCGCCATCGGATCGCAATAGATTTCAAACCCAAGATCGCCGGTATAGCTGACGCGCTGAACGATACAGTCGGTCATTCCGACGGTCATCCGGCGAACGTCGAGAAAGCGCATGGCCGCAACATCGTCGCGCGCGCAGACGGCGAGAACATCGCGCGACTTCGGCCCTGCGATCTGAAATCCGTTCAGTTTATCGCTTATATTTTCTATATTTACGCCACTTTCCTGATGTTTTCGCAGCCAGCGTTCGTGGATGGATTGGCTGCCGTAGGAGGCCGTCAGTTGAAACGTATCGTCGCTTAGGCAGGATATGGTGAAATCCCCGAGAAGCCGGCCTTTTGGCGACAGCATCGGCGACAGGCTGACCCGGCCCGGTGCAGGCACGCGCCCGGCCATGATCCGGTCCAGCCAGGCCCGCGCTTTGGCGCCCGTCACACGATATTTTCCGAAATTGTGAACTTCGTTGATCCCCACAGCGCCGCGCACGGCGCGCACCTCGCGCCCGGTTGCATCAAAGGCGTCCGAGCGACGGAAGGATGGGGTTTCAAAGGTCGGCTCGCTTCCTTTGGCAAAGTAGTTGACCACCTCAAGACCGAATTGCTGGCCCCAGACAGCCCCCATTCCCGAAAAGATGTCATACATCGGGGTTGTCCGATTGGGGCGCGCGGCGGGCAGTTCCTCGTTCGGGTAGGAGACCGAAAACCGTTTCTGATAGTTTTCGGTAACCTTGAGACGGGTGTAACCGGGGCTGATCCAATCGCCGAACCGGGCCACGTCCATGGCCGTGACATCGCGCTCGGGTTCGCCCTCGATCATCCATTGGGCCAGCATCAGCCCGACGCCGCCGCCCTGGCTGAACCCGGCCATGACGCCACAGGCCGACCAGTAATTGCACAAGCCCGGCACCGGCCCCACAAGGGGGTTGCCGTCCGGGGCAAAAGTGAAGGGGCCGTGGATCACGGATTTGACGCCAGCCGTTTCCAGCACGGGAAAGCGTTTATACGCGAATTCAATGCTTTCGGTGATCTTATCAAAGTTGTCAGGCAGCAATTCATGGCCAAAATCCCAAGGCGTGCCATCGACGGCCCAGGGCTTGCAGGGTTGTTCATAAAACCCGATGCACAGCCCGCGCCCTTCCTGCCGGAGATAGCTTTCTCCGGCCGGGTCCATCACATGCGGGTGTTCCGTGCCCCGTTCATAAATTTCGGGAATGTCATCGGTCACGATATATTGGTGTTCCATCGGGTGCAGTGGCAGGTAGACGCCCGCCATGGCCGCAACTTCGCGGGCCCAAAGTCCACCGGCATTGACCAGATGTTCGGCGTGGATCACCCCCTTGTCGGTCACCACGTCCCATGTGCCATCCGGGCGCTGGTTGGTTTCGCGCACCATGCGGTGGGTTTCGATGGTTGCTCCGCCCATGCGCGCGGCCTTGGCATAGGCGTGCGTGGTGCCGGAAGGGTCAAGGTGTCCATCCAAGGGATCATAAAGCGCGCCAAGGATGCCATCGGTATTGGTGATCGGCGCGATCTTGCGGATCTCGTCCGGGCCGACGATTTCGGTTTCCAGCCCCATGAACCGATGCTTGGCCCTTTCGGCCAGAAGCATGTCGAACCGGTCCTGATTGTCGGCCAGTGTCACGCCGCCCACATGGTGCAGACCGCAGGACATGCCGGTGATCTCTTCCAACTCTTTGTAAAGGCGGATCGTATAGCCCTGAAGTGCTGCCATGTTGGTGTCGCCATTCAGCGTGTGAAACCCACCGGCGGCATGCCATGTCGACCCGCTGGTCAGTTCCGAGCGTTCCAGCAAAGTGACATCGGACCAGCCCAGTTTGGTCAGATGATAAAGAACCGAACAGCCGACAACACCGCCGCCGATCACGGCAACACGCGTGGTGGTTTTCATGGGGGCCTCCTGGTTTGTCCATGCCAATTTGTGCGGGCAGGGCCATGAACGGGCAAGTCCGGAAACGACACGATATGTCGGTCCCGAGTCCCGCCCCCGGCGATCTGCAGGAAAGCCAGTCAACTTGTTCCAAATCAATGAGGCGGGCAGGCCCCCGGGGTACCATTTACGTCAGTTTTCCGGATTTCGAACGCCGGAGTGATGGGGGTATCGGGGAGTAAATCGATGAAAAGACGTGATTTCGTCAGGCTTGCAAGCAGCGGTATGCTGGGGGTAGCCGGTCTGGGGCTCGCAGGGTGCGAGGAATACCCGACAAGGACCGTCTATGGTGTGTATCTTTACTACTACTATTGGGACCGAAACATTTATTATCACCCGTATTCTCAAATTTATATCTACATCATCAACGGCCGCTGGGTTCGCACCAAAAGGCCGCCGCCCTATTTCGTGCCCAACCCGGCATTCCGCGTTCGGATCATCAATCGCGACGGGATGCCCTATAGGAACAATCTCCGGCATCGGCAGCGCTATGCCAGATCCGATGTGGGGAGTGATACAGGCCCTGCGCGGATCGAACGATCCGTCGATCCCGCCCCCCGCAGCACGCCACCGCGCAGTACCAGCACGCCACCGCGCAGTACCAGCACGCCACCGCGCAGTCCTAGCACACCGCCGAGGACGACAAGTACACCGCCGCGGACGACAAGCACGCCGCAACGGCAAACGCCCGGAACCCGTCCGCCCGAGCGTCGACCATCCCCAAGCACAGCAGCGCAACCGTCCAAACAAAAACAGAACGAGGAGCGGATCCGCCGCAAGCGCCAGGAGGAAGAGGAGGAACGCCGTAGGCGGCTGCTTGATCGGTGACGCATGTGTCCAGGGGACAGGCGCATCACCGTGGCGAAACCCGGCGCAGACAACGCGTCGGCAGTTGTAACTTCGCGACGGGATGTGTCGTGAAAGAGCGATCCTGACGGCATGTTTGGCGACATGGTGCGATCAAACATGCCAGAAGGAGTGAGCCCATGCGAAGCGAGGCACAAGCCGTTGTCATCGGGGGCGGCGTTATCGGATGCTCGATCCTCTATCACCTGACCAAGCTGGGTTGGACCGATGTTGTCCTGCTGGAACGGGACGAACTGACCTCGGGCTCTACCTGGCATGCGGCGGCGAATATCCACGGGTTACACGACAGCACGAACATTTCGCGCATCCAGCATTACACCATGGGCCTCTACAAGGAACTGGAACAGGAAACCGGCCAAAGTTGTGGTGTGTTTCAGCCGGGCTCGCTGTACCTTGCGCAAACGGAAAACCGGGAACACCAGTTGCGCCTGCAGGCCGCAAAGGCCCGCCTTTATGGCATGAATTTTCACGAGGTGTCCCGCGATGAGGCCGAGCGCCTGCACCCGCTGGTCAATTTCGACGGGATCCGCTGCATCATGTGGGAGCCCGATGGCGGCAATGTCGACCCCTCGGGTGTGACCAATGCCTATGCGATCGGGGCGCGGCAACGGGGGGCGGAAATCAATCGGTTCACCCCGGTCACCGCGACGGAACAGCAACCGGACGGCACATGGATCGTGCGCACCCCCAAGGGCGATATTGCCACCGGGTGGGTCATCAATGCCGCCGGTTTGTGGGGCCGCGAGGTGGCCGCCATGGCCGGGATCACCCTGCCGCTGCAACCGACCGAGCATCAGTATTTCGTAACTGAAACCATCCCCGAGGTTGCCGGGATGGATCGTCGATTGCCGTCAGTGGCGGACAGGGACGGGGAATATTACCTGCGCCAGGAGGGGCAGGGCCTGTTGGTCGGCGCCTATGAGCGGGACATGCGGTTTTGGGCCGAGGATGGCACGCCACAGGGCTTTGGCCACGAACTGTTCGCCGATGATCTGGAGCGGATCGAACCCAACATCATGCGCGCAATCGATCGCGTGCCGGTCGTGGGCGAGGCGGGGATCAAACGGGTCATCAACGGGCCGATGATCTGGTCGCCCGATTCCAACGTCTTGTTCGGCCCCGTGCCGGAGCTGTCGAATTACTTTTGCTGCAACGGGATCATCCCCGGCTTTTCCCAATCGGGGGGGATGGGCCTGATGGCAGCCCAGTGGATCGTAGACGGCGAAAGCCAGTACGACATGTTCGCCTGGGACATGGCCCGGTTTGGCGACTGGGCGGACAAGGCCTTTACCAAGGCCAAGGTGGAAGAGGTCTATACCCACCGCTTTGCCATCCATTTCCCGAACGAGGAACGCCCGGCCGGACGCCCCGTGCGCACGCGCCCGGTGTATGAGCGGCAAGAAACGATGGGGGCCGTCTTTGGCCTGAATTACGGATGGGAACATCCACAGTGGTTTGCCGATCAGCCCGGCGCGGTCGATACCAACGGGTTCACGCGGCAGAACTGGTGGGGGGCGGTCGGCAACGAATGCCGGATGCTGCGCGACTCTGCGGGCATCATCGATATCTCGAACTTTGCAAAATATGTCTGTTCGGGGCCGGGCGCCGAGGACTGGCTGAATGCGGTGTTCGCCAACCGGATGCCCAAATCGGTCGGGCGGTCCTGTCTGACCCCCCTGATCGGCACGCGCGGCGGCATCGCCGGCGATTTCACAGTGACCCGGCTCGGGGACGAGGAATTCTGGATCATCGGGTCCGGCATGGCCGAACGCTATCATCAGCGGTTCTTCAAGCAGGTGCCTTTGCCCGACGGCACGAGCTTTGAAAGCCGGACCGAGGCGGTTTGCGGGTTCAACGTGGCCGGACCCAAATCGCGTGAGATGCTGCAACGCATGACCAACACCTCGCTAGCCACCGCGGATTTCCCGTTCATGACCAGCCGACGCATCGAACTGGCCGGGGTGGAATGTGTCGCGCTCCGGGTGTCGTTCACCGGTGATCTGGGATGGGAGCTGCATTGTGCCCAGAGCGATCAGGTCACACTTTACACCGCGTTGATCGCGGCGGGTGCGGGTTGCGGGGCCGGGCCGGCCGGCGCACGCGCCCTGATGAGTTTGCGCATCGAAAAGGGATACGGCAGCTGGTCGCGGGAATATTCGCCGGAATACTGGCCACAAGAGGTTGGTCTGGATCGGCTGTGCAAAATGGACAAACCCTTTCTGAACAAAGACGCGGCGGCGCGGGTCATGGCACAGCCCGCCCGCGAACGGATGGTCATTCTGGCCCTGGACGCGGCCGACACTGACGCATCAGACGCCGATGCCACGGGGGGCGAGCCGATTTTCAAGGACGGCCAGGGCATTGGGCGCGTGACATCGGGCGCCTATGGCTATTCGGTCGGACAGTCCCTAGCCCTGGGGTTTGTGAAAAACGCCCAGCCCGGCGATCAGGTCGAGGTCATGGTCTTGGGTCAGCCGCATCGCGCCACCATTCTGGACGCGCCGCCTTTTGACCCTGACGGTCAAAGGCTGCGTGCCTGATCTGCGATCGGCCGGTTACAGAGGGCGAATCTTTAGCTGCGTCACGCGGTTTCCTTCGCGCGCCACCACTTCGAACCGGAATCCGTGGAACGAAAACACCTGCCCCATGTTCGGAATCATCTGCGCCTCGTGAATGACCAGCCCGGCGACGGTATTGGCCTCGTCATCGGGCAGGGACCAGTCGGTGGCGCGGTTCAGGTCGCGGATGGTCATGGCGCCATCGACGACATATTGCCCATCGTCCGTGCGTTTCACGGGATGCTCGGCATCCGGGTCGAATTCATCGGTGATTTCACCAACGATCTCTTCCAGAATGTCTTCGAGGGTGATCAAACCCTGAAGGCTGCCGTATTCATCCACGACCAGCGCAAAGTGGGTGCGCATCTTGAGAAACTGGCGCATCTGGTCGTCCAGCGTCGTTGTTTCGGGCACGAAATAGGGCGGCATCGCCACATCGGTGATGCGAAACCTGTTCAACGCGGTGGGGTCGCCATCCGGGCCGCTGACCTGTTTATACATCGCACGCAGCAAATCCTTGGCGTGAACGACGCCGATGATGTTTTCCTGTTCGTTTCGGAACACCGGAAGGCGCGTGTGCGGACTGTCCAGGCATTGTTGCAGGATCGACTCGGGCGCGCTGTCGGCATCGATCATCTCGATCCCGGAACGGTGCAACATGATCTCTTCCACAGCGCGGTCGCCAAGGTCGAGCGCGCCAAGGATGCGGTCGCGGTCTTCCTTTTCGACCACGCCTTCGGAATGGCCCAACTGTAGTGCCCCGGCGATTTCCTCGCGCACGGCCAGGATGTGGCTATCGGGGTCGACCGTCACGCCGAACAGGCGCAGAACGCCCCGCACCAGCAACCGAACCGCCGACACGATCGGCGCAAAAACCGTGACGATGACGCCAATCACCGGCGCAACGGCCGCCGCCGCGGATTCCGAATAGATGATGGCATAGGTCTTGGGCAGCACTTCGGCAAAGATCAGCACCAGAAAGGTCATCACCAGCGTGGCCAGCGCGACGCCGCTTTCGCCAAAGGCGCGGGTGAACAGGGCCGTCGCCAGCGACGCGGCCAGAATGTTGACCAGGTTGTTGCCCAACAGGACCGATCCGATCAGCCGTTCATTGTCTTCGGTGATGCGCAGCGCGGCCTGCGCCCCCTTGGACCCCTTGTCGGCCTGTGCGCGCAACTTGCCGCGTGACGCCGCCGTCAGCGCGGTTTCCGAGCCTGAAAAGAAGGCGGACAGCAAAAGCAACAGCACAATCGCGCCGCAAGTGATCCAGAATGCGCTGTCCAGCGCGGACAAGCTTGTTTCCATGGTGAACCGGTCAATCCTTGATTTTGCAAAGGTTATGGGCTGCGGGTGCGGCGCAATCAAGTGGTGCTGTTGCTTTGGGGCCGCCTAGTCCCGCTTGGTGTTGCGCGCAAGCGGGTGGTGATCGTTGACCAGTTCGGCGAGTCGTTCGTCCAAAACATGGGTATAGATTTCTGTCGTGGCGACATCGGCATGGCCCAACAGGGTCTGGATCGACCGCAGATCGGCCCCGTTTGCCAGAAGATGCGTGGCAAAGGCATGGCGCAGCGTGTGAGGTGTCACCTTGGTGGGCGACACACCGCCCGCGACGGCCAGTTCCTTGATCAGCAGATAGAACCGGTGACGGGTCAGATGCCCCGCCTTGCCGCGTGAGGGGAACAGAAATTTCGAGACGGTCAGTCCCTTGCCGGCGCGATCCTTCTGAATGTCGTCCCAGATGATGAGCCACTCGGCCAATGCCGCGCGGGCCGGGGGGGACAGCGGCACCATCCGTTCCTTTCCGCCCTTGCCCAGAACCAGCAGCATGCGCGGATCGCCTCGCGCCGCCGACACCGGCAGTGACACAAGTTCGGTGACCCGCATACCGGTCGCATAGAGAAGCTCCATCAGGCAGGTGTTTCGCACCCGATCCTGATCTGCACGCCCGGTCACTCGGGCGGCCTCAAGCAGCCGGTCAACCTCGGCCACGTCCAGGGTTTTGGGAAGGCGTTTGTCGCGCCCCGGTCCCTTGATCTGAAGGGCCGGATTCGTGTCGCGCCAGCCTTCTTCAAAGGCAAAGCGGTAAATCTGCTTAATCGCCGAAAGACGCCGCGCGCGCGTCGTCTTGGCCAGGCCCTGGGCGTCGCAATCGATCAGATAGGCCTCGATCCCGGATTGATCGGTCGTCTCAAAGGCCAGGTTTTTACGGCTGAGCCAGTCGGCATAATCCTTGAGATCGCGCCCATAGGCCAACTGCGTATTCGTCGACGCGCCAAGTTCGGCCGCCTGCGCCTCGAGAAAGGTAGAGATCCATTGCGATGGGGTTGCGGGGGCCGTCATTGTCCGTTGCGATCCAGGATCATTAGCTGCAGGGCCGCGCGGCGCGCGGTATCTTCCAATCCGACATGCCGCAGGGCGATAATCGCAGTTGTCAGATCATCCGGATTGCCCTGCGCGCCGCGATCGAATGTCTGCATCGCCCGCAGGATAGCCTCGCCCAGTTTGCCGTCTGCCAGTGTCGCACCCAACTGGCCCGGGGGGCCGTCCGTGGTGGCGAAACCTTCGGCAATCGCCTGCGCCATTGGCGACGGCGCGCGGGCCGATTGTGGCGTTCCCATTGCCAGTTCCGCCAGAAACCTGTCTTGGGTCGATTCTGAAACAGGGGATTGCGCCGCGCGTTCATAATCGGGCGACAAGAGCAGGAGCAGCCATACAACCCGTTGCGCAGCCGGGTCCGTCAGCGGGAGCTCGGCCAGACTATCGGCGAAAAGCACGGCAAAGGGAACTTCCAACCGGGCAGATTTCATCGCCGCCCAGACTGGGAGCAGGGTTTTTGCGACCGCGTCCACGCTGTTGTGATCCAGCGCCGTTTCGAACCTTTGCAAGGCGCGCACCCGATCCCAGATACCGCCCGAAGCTGCGGGCTGACGCTCGGTATAGAGTCCCAACAAACGGTTCGGGGGGAGGGCGCCCATGCGGGTCAGCCGTTCAGCTGCCTCAAGCTGCGCTTTCCATCCGGCGACGTCGCGCAGATCCGCATTGGCATAGGCGCGCGGCAGAGAGGGCGTTGGAATACGTTCCCCGATCGCTTCGAGCAGCCGGAACGCCAGCGGGGAGGGCGTGCCGGAAACCGTCAGGGGCGGTTCGCCTTCGAACAGGTCGGGGCTCAGAAATCGATCCAGCAGGGCAAGTTCGAACTCGGGCACGACCTCCAGGGCATGGGCCGCCTCCAACGTCAGCGCGGCGGTTTGCCAGTCGCCGCGGCGGGCGTGGCAGAAGATCAATTCGTCATAACCCGGCGAGAGATGCGGCGACGCGGCCAGCGCGGCGCAGCTGCTGTCTTCGTCTCCGGTCAGCAGGGCGGCATCGAACCACCGCAAAAAGCGCGCTGTGCTGAGCGTTGGCCCGGCCGATTCAACCAGGGATTTGGCCGGATCAACCGCACCAAGCGCGATCAGGCGATCCAGACGTGCCAGCAACAGGGTTTCGCCCGCTTCGGACCCCTGGGGCGGCGTCGTTTCAGACAGCAGCAGAGTGTACAAAAGGGTCTGCATCGCCGGGCTGCGAGATACGGAAACCTCCCGGATCAGACGCGCCAGAACTTTAGCGTCGCTGCGATACCACAGGTCCTGCGGCAAACCGGTGACATTGGCCGGGACGAGGCCAACCGGCGCGGCCTGCTGTTCAAGCGGGCGAACATCCACCTCAGGGCGCAGGGCTGTTTCGGTCACCGGCGGTTCAATCAGAACGGGGCCAGACCGTATCGGCGGGGCGCTGTCCCCCAGCCAGTCAATAACAGACAAAGGCTCTTGTGCTGCTGCCACGGTGGGCAGCAAAGCGACAAAAGCCAGGGTCCTAATCAGCATTCAGCGTTACCGGTTTGCGTATTTCACTTTGCGGCGCCGAAAAGTCAGATCCGAACCATGGCCCCAGATATGCATACCCTACAACAGCCAGGAACGCCAAACCCAGGACGTATACCAGAAATTTGATAAGTTTTCCCATAGCGTAATCACTGCCTCGAATGTTGTTTTGCTCAAGTTATATATGGCCTTTTTGGCAAGATCACGTCATTCACATAAGAATGAGCGGAATTGAGCGAATAAAGACAAAACCTCAGACCAAACAGATGTGCTGGCAGTTGAAAAAGACGATCGTTCTGGTTGGCATGATGGGCGCCGGCAAGACAGCCGTGGGGCGTGCGCTAGCGCAGCGTCTGGGTGTTCCTTTCCTGGACAGCGATGCCGAAATCGAGGCCGCCGCGAATATGACGGTCCCCGAGATTTTCGTGCGCGATGGCGAACGGTTTTTCCGCAAGAAGGAAAGCCAGGTCATCAGCCGCCTGCTGGACGAGGAACGCTGTGTCCTGTCCACCGGAGGCGGCGCGTTCATGAGCCAGGAAAACCGCGACATGATATCCGAGCGCGGGGTGTCCGTCTGGCTCAAGGCGGATTCCGATGTCCTGTGGAACCGCGTCAAACACAAGGACACGCGCCCCCTGTTGCGCACCGGCAATCCGCGCGCCACCCTGCAGGAAATATATGAGGCGCGGGTTCCTCTCTATGAAAAGGCTGATCTGGTTGTGATATCCGATGGCCAGACATCGATCGACGACATGGTCGGTCGGGTTCTGCAGTCCCTGAAAACACGCCCCGACGTTCTGGAAGAAGTAGAATGAAGAACACCGTTCATGTCCCGCTGGGCGAGCGCAGCTATGATGTGGAAGTCGGCCCCGATCTGTTGGGCCAGGCCGGGCAGTATATCGCGCCCTTGCTCAACCGCACGCAGGTATGCGTCCTGACCGACGAAACCGTCGCCGGTCTGCATCTTGAGACGTTACGCGCCGGGTTGGCCAAGGCCGGGATCGACATGCAGGCGCTTGCCCTGCCGCCGGGTGAATCCACGAAAAGCTGGCCGCACCTGACCAGGTCTGTCGAATGGCTGCTGGATCAAAAGGTGGAAAGACGCGACATCGTCATCGCCTTTGGCGGCGGTGTGATCGGTGATCTGGCCGGTTTTGCGGCTGCGATCCTGCGCCGTGGCGTGCGGTTTGTTCAGATCCCGACGTCCTTGCTGGCCCAGGTGGACAGTTCCGTCGGGGGCAAGACCGGGATCAACGCACCGCAGGGCAAGAACCTGATCGGCGCCTTTCATCAACCCTCGCTGGTTCTGGCAGATACGGCTGTTCTGGGTACGCTGACGGCGCGGGATTTTCTGGCTGGCTATGGTGAAGTCGTGAAATACGGGCTGTTGGGGGATAGCGCGTTCTTTGCCTGGCTTGAGCAGAATGGACCGGCCCTGTCCGGGGGGGACATGGAAACCCGCGTTCGCGCAGTGACCCAGTCGGTGCAGATGAAGGCCGACATCGTCGCGCGGGACGAAACCGAACAAGGC
Source organism: Arenibacterium sp. CAU 1754 (assembly GCF_054482635.1). Classification (NCBI taxonomy): domain Bacteria; kingdom Pseudomonadati; phylum Pseudomonadota; class Alphaproteobacteria; order Rhodobacterales; family Paracoccaceae; genus Arenibacterium; species Arenibacterium sp. CAU 1754. The sequence goes on along the minus strand of NZ_JBTLRG010000001.1, from coordinate 521,075 downwards.
GACCGGGCGCTGTTGAATCTGGGGCACACGTTCTGTCATGCGCTTGAGGCGGCTACTGGGTATTCAGACCGTCTGTTGCATGGCGAAGGGGTCGCCATCGGCTGTGCGCTGGCCTTTGAATTGTCGGCCCGTCTGGGGCTGTGCAGTCAGGAAAGCCCAAGCCGCGTGCGCGCGCACTTGCGAACGATGGGCATGAAAACCGATCTGGCGGACATTCCGGGCGATCTGCCTGATGCCTCCGCGCTGCTGGAATTGATGGGGCAGGACAAAAAGGTCGTGGATGGCCAGTTGCGATTCATCCTGGCGCGCGACATTGGCGATGCCTTCGTGACAGGGGACGTGCCGCGCGACATGGTCATGGGCGTTCTTGAGGATGCCCTCGCAACACGCTGAAATCATGTGGTTTACCGACCCTTGATCACCATCAGTTCGCCGATGTTTTCCCGTGTGATATAGCCGATCATTCGCCCCTCCGGCGATGTCACCGCAACGGCAGGGTGGCCCTTGTGCAACGTGTCCAGAACGGTCTCCAATCCCGTTGCCAGCCTGATCTGGGGGATATCCGTCGTCATGATCGTGGACACGGGCTGCATACCCGGTGTTTCGGTGATCTTGGCCTGAAACAGGGCGTCGCGGGTCACAAACCCCAGCAGGGTGCCGGCCATGTCCAGTATCGGGAATTCGTGCTGCGTCGTGCGGATCAGGGCCGCTGCGGCGGTGTCGATACTGTCATCCGGTGTCAGGCTGTCGAAACTGGTGATCAGCGCATCCCGCGCCACCAGCTGCCGCGCGACCGAGCGCATGGCCACGTCTTTCGATTCCGCCGCTGCCGCCATGAACACGAACAACGCCACCAGAACCAGCATCGGGTTGCCGCCGCTCAGCCCGGCAAAGGCCAGCAGAATCGCAACGATCTGACCGGCCTGTCCTGCGATTCGGGTTGCTTTCACCCGGTCCATCCACAGCGACAGGACCGCCCGGAACACACGGCCGCCATCCATGGGAAAGGCCGGAATCATGTTGAACACGGCCAGCACCAGGTTGACCAGCGCAAGCTGGCTCAAAAACTCTCGCGCGGTCATTTGCGGATCGGCCAGCGCCTCGATATCAATTTTGATCCCGAAACCCACGGCCAGAATAAGCCAGATGACGATATTTACTGCCGGTCCTGCCAGGGCGACCAGAATTTCGTGAACCGGGTTTTCCGGCATCCTTTCCAGCCGGGCCAGCCCGCCGATGGGCAAAAGCGTGATGTCAGGCGTCTTGATCCCATACCGGCGCGCCATCAGGGCATGGCCGAATTCATGCGCCACGACACAGCCGAACAGCGCCATGATGAACAAAACGTTCCAAAGCGCCGCCTCGGGACCCAGTTGGGAATAGGCGGCATAGCCGACCCATGCCAGCAAAAGGAAGAAGGTGATGTGAACCCGAATTTCGGATCCGAACAATCGACCTAGTGAAAAGGACCAGCCCACCGAATACACCTTTCACCCGAGGAAGGATCAAGCGGCCCCGGACAACGCCCGGGGCCCTTGTGCCATCAGAACGGAATTTCGTCGTCCATGTCGCGCGACGAGGGGGCACTGCTGCCGCCGCCACCGCCATAGGGGTCGTCCTGCGGACCATTGTCATACCCGCCGGGCTGCTGGCCACCACCGTAGGTGCCACCACCACCGCCACCGCCTTCACCGCGCCCATCCAGCATGGTCAGTTCCGAGCGATAGGGACGCAAAACGATCTCGGTCGTATAGCGGTCCTGACCGGATTGATCCTGCCATTTGCGGGTTTCAAGCTGGCCCTCGATATAGACCTTCGATCCCTTGCGCAGGTATTGTTCGGCCACGCGGACCAGAGGCTCCGAGAAAATCGCGACCGAGTGCCACTCGGTCCGTTCGCGACGCTCACCGGTGTTGCGGTCTTTCCAGTTTTCAGAGGTTGCGATCCGCAGGTTGCAGACCTTGCCGCCATTCTGGAATGTGCGCACTTCGGGATCACGGCCCAGGTTTCCGATGATGATGACTTTGTTGACTGAGCCGGCCATGGCGCTCTCCGCTTCTCGATTTCTATGGTTACTGCCGAATCTGCGATCCGGTTTGGGCAAGCCTATACGTCCCAAGCAGAGGTTTAAACACGGTTAAGCAGTCCCTGACAGCGTGCTCTGGCAATTTGTATCGCATCCGTTATCATGCGTCCGGGAAAATGGGACAGGGGACGTTGCTCAATGCGCGGTATCATTGTTTTGGTCGCCACGGTTTTGGCGCTTGGACTTGCACTGCCTGTGCAGGCCGACATGTTCTCGACAAAGAACCAGCGCAAGCTGTTCAAATCGCAGACCCGCGTATTGGACACGCGCGCATCCCAGCAATATTCGAACTCGATCCGCCTGCAGCCGCCGACCATTCACACGCCTACAAAACACGGCGCTTTGAAATACAGGGGCAAATACAAGGGCCGTTACCTTGACATGGCCCGGGCCGCGGCCCGCCGTCACAACGTGCCCGAGGACCTGTTTGCACGGTTGATCCAGCAGGAATCGGGATGGAACCCCAAGGCCAAATCCCACAAGGGGGCCTTTGGTCTGGCACAGTTGATGCCGGGCACGGCGCGCGCGCTTGGGGTTGATCCGTCGGATCCCTATCAGAATCTCGAAGGGGGCGCGCGCTATCTGGCCCGTCAGTATCGTGAATTCGGGTCCTGGCGCCTGGCCTTGGCGGCCTATAACGCGGGGCCGGATGCGGTGAAGAAACATCGCGGGGTTCCGCCCTATCGCGAAACCAAGAATTACGTGCGCATCATCTGGGGCAGCTGACCTTTTTCCCGGAGCATGGCACTGTGCGGGCACGGGCCGACAGACGGCAGCACCGCGACCACATCGTCAGAAAATGAAAAAATCCGCTTCGAAATCTGCCCGGCGCGCATCCGGTGTTTGCCTTCCGGGGGTGGTTTCAACACCCGGTTTCGGAGACCGAAGCACATAGGGCTTGTTTCCATTTTGTGGTCCCGGCGTAGTCTGGTCTTCTGTGGACTGCGGGGGCGAGGTATACCGGTGCCCGGCCACAGGATTTCGCCGCTCATAGCGCTGCGCCGAGGCAGACCTGTGGGTGGGCGCTGGTTTTGTTTTGGCAACGGTATCGGTGACAGCAATCCTTGAAACGTCAGCGCCTGTATATGTCAGGTGGCGCGCAATCTGTCTCCGGCGTCCGCACCGCGGCTCTGGGCCCCAATCCATGTCGTCAACGAATGTGACTTTGGCGGATTTTGACCACCCATCCAGTGTTTTGCAGACCCCGCTTTCAAAGGTCCAGGATCGATGGGGCGCGTTATGAAATTGCCGGAACCGATAGGTTGACGGCCATGTCGGGGAAACGGGGTCCGGGGCAATATATTTGATCATCATCTTGCGTAAGAAAGCGTATACTGACATCACTGCGACCTGCTCCGGAAACCATTTACTTCAGCCTGCTAGGCTTACTGTTTCAGATTCGGAAACAAAAATGAGTGTGTCCGCTTGCTTTGAGCGGTTTTGCGCTAGCAGGTTTCGGTTTGACGCAAAAAATTGCCGGAATTATCGGAAAACGCGAGGTTTTGCGATTAATGCAAAATCGGCAATAATCTTTTGATCATACCAAGGTCCAGCCCACGGGGCGCGCCCTGAAAAATTGGCCCGTTGCAGTCCTAGGCACCGGGCCAAGGCGTCATTCCGCCGCGATTTTGATCACGGGTTCCATCTGCGCCAACTGTTCTTCGCTCATATGGCATTTGATCTGATGGTCGCCATCGCGAAGTTTGACCGGCGGAACTTCTTTTTCGCACAACCCGCCTGCCACATGGGATTTCCACCGGCACCGGGTTTGAAACGGACACCCCGGCGGCGGGTTCATGGCCGACGGGATGTCGCCTTCCAGCACGATATGTTGCTTTTCCACACTGGTGTCCGCAATCGGAACGGCCGACAACAGCGCCTCGGTATAGGGATGATAGGGCGGGCTGAACACCTGTTCGGTGCTGCCCAGTTCCACCACATGGCCCAGGTACATCACCATCACGCGGTCGCTGAGATAGCGCACGATGGACAGGTCGTGACTGATGAACAATAGCGTGGTTTTTTCTTCGCGCTGGATTTCCATCAACAGATCCGTGACAGCCGCCTGAACGGACACATCCAGCGCCGAAACAGGTTCGTCGGCGACGACGATGCGGGCGCCACCTGAAAAGGCCCGCGCAATGCCGACGCGCTGCTTTTGCCCGCCAGACAGCTGGCGCGGCATGCGATCGGCAAAGGCACGAGGCAGCTTGACCAGATCCAGTAGTTCCAGCATGCGTTGCTTGCGCTCCGCATCGGACGACCCGATCCCAAAAATTTCAAGCGCCCGAATGATCTGGCGCCCCACGGTCATCGACGGGTTCAGGGTGTCGAACGGGTTCTGAAACACCATCTGCACATCCGCGATGGTCTTGGTGTCACGCTCTTCGATCGGGATCTGCTCAATGTTGCGACCATCCAGCAGGATTTGGCCATCGGTCGCCGTTTCCAGCCCCATCAAAACCTTGGCAAAGGTCGATTTCCCGCAGCCGGATTCACCAACAATGGCCAGCGTTTCAGATTCGCGGGCTTCGAACGACAGGGTTTCGTTGGCCTTGACGACCTTTCGTTCGCCGCCGCCAAACAGGGCATTGGCCGCCACCTCGTAGTATTTCTTGAGGTTGTCCATTTTCAGAACGACCTCGCCGATCTCACCCTTTTGTTTTACCTCGGCCAGTTCCATTGGCGCGGACCAGTCGATTTCCTGGTATCTCAAACAGCGGGTATGATGTCGGTCGTTACCGGGAACCGGCTCCATGGCGATATCGCCGGCGTCGCACCGGCCCGCCTCAAAATAATCGCAGCGGGGGCCAAAGTTGCAGCCGGGCGGACGTTCATGCGGCAAGGGAAAGTTGCCCGGAATCGCAACCAGCGGGCGCGCGTTCTTGTCCGCGCCGGGCAGGGGGATCGAGCGGAACAGGGCCTGTGTATAGGGGTGCTGCATCTCGTCGAACACATCGGTGATGCTGCCGCGTTCGACCGCTTCTCCGGAATACATCACACAGATCCGGTCACAGGTTTCCAGGACTAGCCCCAGGTTATGGCTGATGAACAGCATCGACGTTCCGTATTTGCGGCCCAGGTCCTTGACCAGCTCGACAATCGCCGCCTCGACCGTCACATCCAGCGCCGTGGTCGGCTCATCCAGGATCAGCAGGGCCGGTTCGCTCATAAGCGCCATGGCAATGACGATCCGCTGTTGCTGCCCACCGGACAACTGGTGAGGAAAACTGTTCAAAATGCGTTTCGGGTCGGGCAGCTTGACGTCCGTCACCACCTGCAACGCCCGGTCATAGGCCTCGGATTCCGACATGCCCTGGTGGATCATCGGCACTTCCATCAGTTGCTTGCCGATCTTCATCGCCGGGTTCAGGCTGGCCATCGGCTCCTGATAGATCATCGCGATCTCGCTGCCGCGAATATCGCGCAGTTCTTCTTCGCTCATCTCGCTCAGATCGCGGCCCTTGAACTTGATCGAGCCACCCACCACACGACCGTTCTTGCCCAGATCCTGCATCACGCCCAGCGCCACGGTTGATTTCCCGCATCCGGATTCACCGACCAGACCAACCGCTTCGCCCGGTCGCACGGCAACCGAGAAATCCATCACCGCCGGGATTTCCCGCAACCGCGTAAAGAACGAGATCGACAATTTGTCGATTTCCAGGATCGGACCGTCATAATCCCATTTTTCCATTCTCTTGTCCTTGTCGGTTGCAGGGGCAATCCCTGTCTTCATCTTGCCAAATAAACTCCGGGGGTCCGGGGGCTGGCCCCCGGTCCCGCAGTCTCAACTCAGTCCTTCAGACTTTCTTCGCGCAAACCGTCCGCCAACAGGTTCAGACCCAGAACAAGGCTCAGAAGCGCAATCGCCGGGGGCAGGGCGGGGTGCAGATAGATCGACAACAGTTTGCGCCCCTCGTTGATCGTGCTGCCCCAGTCCGGGCTTTCCGGCGGTAGTCCCAGACCAAAGAACCCCAATGTCCCCAAAAGGATCGTGGTGTACCCGATCCGCAGGCAGAAATCGACGATCAGCGGGCCGCGCGCATTGGGCAGGATTTCCCACAGCATGATGTACCACGGACCCTCTCCACGGGTCTGGGCGGCGGCCACATAGTCGCGGGTTTTGATATCCATCGCCAACCCGCGCACGATACGGAACACGGTGGGCGAATTCACGAACACGACCGAAACGAACACCACCAGAATGCCGCTCGAAATATCGAACAGGTCAATGAACCCGGGCAACAGCGGAATGGACATCGTTTTCGTGTTGACCAGATACCCGTCGGTCGAAATCAGCGACAGGTAAAGCCACAGCGCAACGCCCAGAACCCCGATCAGCAGAAAGGTTCTGAACCGCGGCTTGGTGTAATAGCGCGAATTCAACAGCACCGCGAGGAAGATGATCGGGAACACGAACAGCACGGCCGCCATGAAATTGGGCACGCCCGTGTCGATGATTTCCGGCGTGACCAACAGATAGAAAAGCAGGATGACCGGAAAGGCCAGGATGAGGTTGGCCAAGAAGGACAGGAGCGTATCCAGCCGTCCGCCGTAATAGCCCGCCGGCAGGCCAAGCGTGATTCCCACCATGAAAGCGAACAGAGTAGCCAGCGGGGCAATCTGGACAACCACCCAGGCACCTTTGATCACACGACTGAACACATCCCGGGCCAGATTGTCCCCGCCCAGAAGATACCAGGCGTATTCCGCCTCTTCGGCGCCGCGCAGAGGCGTGCCGGGAACCTTGTTCTTCATTCCCGATGCCTGGGCCAAGGCGTCATGGGTGACGATCAGGTCCAGATTCCCGAGAATGCCGGTGAAGACCCAGAACATCACCAGCCCAAAGCCGATCATGCCGATGACGCTGTCAAACAACTTGCCATACAGGCCAAGCCGGCGCTTGTACCGGATGGACACCGCGAACAGAACGATCAGCGCGATCCAGACCGGCAGGAATTGAAATGCCATGGATCCAATAATCCCGCTTGTCTGATGCGACGTGAAGATACCTGAAATGATATAGCACACAACGACGACCAACAGAGCGAGCAAACCGAACATCAAGGCTGTTTTCTGAACACTGCTGGGTATCATCAGAGCAACGAAGGAGAGGACCGCCCCAACAAGCAAAAGCATCCCCAAAAAAGCTATGTTCTTGGTGACATCGGGACTGTCTGCGAAGAGAGTGGCGACGTATTGCCATGTATCGGGAAAGAAACTTGCAAGAACAGTCCAGAAACTTGCGAGAAGTGCCCAAGTGTACGCGGCATATAAAATGCTGCCCACGAGCATTGGCAGAAATGCAGCGAACCGACTCCCTAAAGAAATGGTTCCATTCTGAGCATGAGCAGGAGTCTCATAAATCAGAGAAATTATTGCTCCGCAAATCACAAAGAAAACGACAAACCCAACCGTCGTTGCAAGCGCTGGATTCAGGTACTCGCCGACTTGACCTGTCCACGTGAGAGGTTCCATAATCCGTCTCCTCCCTTATGTAATTCGAATGCGCGGGTTCAGATAGACATAGCCGATATCCGAAATCAGCTGTGTTACCAGAACCACGATGACCGAAACCACCGAGACCGCCAGAAGCAGTTCGATATCGTTATTGCCGGCGGCCTGCACCAGCACCCATCCGAACCCCTTGTAGTTGAACAGGGTCTCGACGATGACCACGCCGTTCAACAACCACGGGATCTGCAACAGGATCACCGTGAACGGTGCGATCAGCGCGTTGCGCAGGGCGTGTTTCAGAACGATGTTGGAAAACTTCACACCCTTCAGGCGGGCCGTGCGGATGTATTGCGCGGTCATCACCTCGGTCATCGAGGCCCGCGTCATTCGCGCGATATAGCCCATGCCATAAAGCGAAATGGTCAGAACCGGCAAAAAGAAGTTGTCGAAATTGGCGTTTTCCATCGCGCTTGTCGCCGTGCCCTTGAACCACTTCAATCCAACGGCGGAGGACGTGAAAACCGCAATGAATATGACGCCCGACACGTATTCGGGCGTGGCCGTTGTCATGATCGACACCGTGGACAGGCTGCGGTCGGTTGCCGATCCTTCGCGCATCCCCGCCAGCACGCCGATGATCAGCGCCGAGGGCACCATAAGCAGCAACACCCAGAACATCAGTTTCCCGGTCAACCCAAGACGGGTGGCGATGATACTCGACACCTCGTCCTTGAAAACCGTTGAATACCCCCAGTCGCCCTGAATGATCCCGCACCGTTGGGGGGCGTTCGCGGCCTCCTCGGGTGCTACGGTTCCCGTGATGCAGCGACCGGTGATGCCGGTGTCGGTTTCCTTTTGCCACCCCGGCAGAACACCCAGCCACTGACCGTATTTGACCAGAAGGGGCTGCGCGTACCCTTGACGATCCAGCCAGCTGGCAACCGCCTCGTCGGACATGCGCATGTTGCCTTGGGTCTTGGCCAGCTTTTCCAGGTTTGGATAGAGGTTCGTCAGAAAGAACACGATGAGCGTCAGGCACAAAGCCGTCAAAATCATCACAGCCGTTCTTCGTAAAATAAACAGTCCCATTTCTTCCCCTGTTGGTCAGGCTGCGGGCGGATCCGTTTTTTCGGACCTTGTTTTGTGATGCGCAGGGTTTGCGCCTGTCCCGGATCGGTATGACGTCACCGGGACAGCAGGATTGGTCATGGAGCGCGCCCAGATGAACGCGGGTCGAACGTGGTCACGCACAGGCCCGGGCCTGTACCTTCCACCTCATCGAATATCCGTGAATTCATTTGCACTGCTTCCCCACAGCGCCATTCGGCACAAGTTTGCCCCATCCGTCAATGTTTGGTTTCGTCACTTCATGTTGAAAAAGCGACATAGTTGCTGACGGAAAACGACATGCCCGGCTGGTCCCTTCGCAAACGAAGCGCGCCTCACCGCGACGCCATCCGGCGCAAGGCCATCGGGGAATGTCCGCTGTGATGCTTGATGAACCGGGTGAAATAGGCGGCACTCCCAAATCCCAGACTGCTTGCGATATCCTGCACCGGGACATCCGTTGAGACCAGCAATTCGCGGGCGCGATGCAGGATCCGTTCCGTCAGCAGCGCGGCGGCGGTCTTGCCGGTTTCCGATCGGCACACCCGGGTCAGATGGGTTGGCGTGACGCCCAGTGCCGATGCGTGATCGGCCATGCTTGACCCGTCGGCGAAATAACGCGCCACCCTGTCGAAATAGGCCCGCGTCAATCGCCGCGCCGCGGTTTCGTCGTGGCGCTCCACGTGCCAGTGACGGCGCAGCCAGATGCTTGCCAGGTCCGCATGCGCCTTGACCGCACTGTGAAACAGCGGGCGGGCGGCATTCTGTTCCCGCCCGATGGCTTCGAAGATGGCCGTGAGTTCGTTCTGTGCGGCGACATCCCGGATCCGCAGGTGCAGCACCCGTTCCGGCAAGGTGATGTCCAACCCTTGCGGCAGGATCAGCGCCTGACCGAACCCCTGTCGCCCCAGCTCAAGCGACATCAGGTTTCCTGCGGGCACGAACAGGGCATTGTGCGTTCCGACCCCCCGACGGGACCCGTCCAGCAGGGCCAGACCCTGTCCCTTGGTGATCCAGATTAAAAGGTCGAACGGATTGTCATGCAGCAATTCAAGCTGCCAACCGCCCAGACGCCCCAACTGGGCCAGGGACATGAGTTCGACATGGGGGTCCATATGATCTTTCACGGCCAAAGGTTCGCATCAGTAAAGTAACTGACCGCGATTAAACAAAAAATCGGCGCGAAAGTAAAAACCTGCGGCGACCCGGTCACCGGGAGGGGCGAATTTTCTGCCAGAGACCCATTTTCGACCGGAACCAGGTGCGCTGTCGCTTGGCAAACTGGCGGGTGGAAATCGTGGCCTGCGCGCGCGCCTGGTCCAGCGTCATTTCGCCTTTGAGATAGGCGACCAGTTCCGGCACGCCGATGGCGCGAAAGGCAGGCTTGGTCGGATCATAGGACTCCAGCATCGCGCGCACCTCGTCCAGGGCGCCCAGTTTCAGCATCTGGTCAAAGCGCCGCTCTATCCGCGCTTGCAGCCAGTTCTTGTCGACATCGAACACCAGCGGCACGGTATCCGCGATGGCAAGGGCAGGGGGTGGCGTATCCGACTGCCATGAGGCGAGCGATCGCCCGGTCGCTTTCTGCACCTCCCAGGCCCGTTGCACCCGGGCGCGGTTCAGAACGTCGATGCGGGCCGCCGTCGCTGTGTCGAGGTCTGCCAGAAGCTCCGCCAAGGCCATGTCGTCGGCCGCGGCGCGGATATGCGGAGGGGTTGGGGGAATGTCGGCCATCCCCGTGGTCAGCGCCGAAAAATAGAGCCCCGTGCCCCCGACGATAATCGGGCGTTGGTTGCGCGACAGCACCTCGCGCACCTCGCGCAGCCAGTGACCGGCGGAATAGTCGGCCTCCCAATGGACGTGACCATAGAGCGCATGGGGCGCCTGGGCGGTTTCCTCGGGGCTGGGGCGGGCCGTGATGATTTGCCAGCAGCCATAGACCTGGCTGGCATCCGCATTCACGATGACGCCGCCTGTTTCATTGGCAATCCGCAGCGCCAGCGCCGATTTCCCCGACGCGGTGGGGCCCGCGATCAGGACCGGTTTATCCGCCGGAATCTCGGGGAGATTTTCAAACCCATCCATCCGCATTTTCAGGTCCCTGCTTGCCTATCGCACTTAACTGCCGCGAGGCGCATTGAACCTGCCAGCGATTTCAGTCATTTTGCCGGGAAAATAACCCCGTGGCACAGCGGAGCGCAACATGACCTCTTCCTCGACAACAGAATCTGGTGAACCCGACACGACTTACAAGCGGGTCATGCTGAAAATATCCGGTGAGGCGCTGATGGGCGATCTGGGATTTGGCCTGCACCCGCCCACCGTTCAGCGCATCGCGAACGAGGTCAAATCTGTGCACGATCTGGGCGTTGAAATCTGCATGGTCATCGGGGGCGGCAACATTTTTCGCGGGCTGCAAGGCTCGGCACAGGGGATGGAACGCACGACAGCCGATTACATGGGCATGCTGGCGACGGTCATGAACGCGCTGGCCATGCAATCCGCGCTTGAGGCGCTGAAGGTGCATACCCGCGTGATCAGCGCGATCCGCATGGACGAGGTTGCCGAACCCTATATCCGCCGTCGCGCGGTGCGCCATCTGGAAAAGAAACGGGTCTGCATCTTTGCCGCCGGCACCGGGAACCCCTATTTCACGACGGATACGGCCGCGACCCTGCGCGCCAACGAAATGAGCTGTGAGGCGATTTTCAAGGGCACCAAGGTGGATGGCGTCTATGATAAGGACCCGGCCAAGCATGACGATGCCAAACGCTATGACGATGTCAGCTATGACGACGTTCTGGCCAAACGTCTTGGGGTGATGGACGCCAGCGCAATCGCGCTTGCGCGGGACAACAATCTGCCCATCATCGTGTTTTCGCTGGACGAGCCGGGCGGCTTCAGGGGAATTCTGGCAGGTCGCGGCACCTATACAAAGGTCCATGGCTAAGGCTATAGAGCGAAAAACGAACAAATCAGAGGGAGCGCGCCCGTGTCAGACGAATTCATGCTGGATACAGACGATTTGCAGCGACGTATGGATGGTGCGATGGCCGCATTGCGGACCGAATTCGCATCACTGCGAACCGGACGGGCCAGTGCATCGATGCTGGAACCTGTCATGGTCGAAGCCTATGGCCAGAAGACACCGATCAACCAGTTGGGCACCGTGAACGTGCCGGAACCCCGAATGGTCACGGTCAACATCTGGGACAAGTCGATGGTGGGCGCCGCCGAAAAGGCAATCCGCGAAAGCGGGCTCGGCATCAATCCGCAGTTGAACGGCACCATCATCATGTTGCCGATCCCCGAACTGAACGAAGAGCGCCGCCGCGAGTTGACCAAGGTGGCCGGCCAATATGCCGAACATGCCCGCGTCGCCATTCGCAACGTGCGCCGCGATGGCATGGACCAGATCAAGAAGGCCAAGGCCGACGGCATGTCCGAAGACGATCAGAAATTCTGGGAAACCGAAGTTCAGGACCTGACCGACAAGATGATTTCGGCGGTTGACGATGCGCTGGAAAACAAACAAGCCGAAATCATGCAGGTCTGACGCGGATTTATGCCCAAGGATCCTGATACCCCGCAATCGGGCGGTCCGCGTCACGTAGCCATCATCATGGATGGCAACGGACGCTGGGCCCAGGCACGGGGACGTCCGCGGCTGTTCGGGCATCATGCCGGGGCCCGACGGGTCCGCGAAGTGGTCGAAGCCTGCCCGGATCTGGGCATCAAATACCTGACGATCTTTGCCTTTTCCACCGAGAACTGGAAACGCACCCAGGTCGAAGTCGCCGGGCTGATGAGCCTGTTTCGCCGCTACATCGCCAAGGAAACCCGCGCATTGGATGCGCGCGGTGTGCGGGTGCGTTTCATCGGGGATCGGGTGCGGCTGGATGCCAAGCTGATCGAATTGATGGACCAGCTTGAGACACAGACACAAAAGAACGACCGTGTGCACCTCACCATCGCTCTGAACTACGGCGGCCGGGACGAGGTCGCGCGCGCCACCAAACGGCTGGCCGAGGATGTCGCCGCCGGGCAGCTGAAACCCGAAGACGTCGATGAAGATACCTTGCCCCGCTATCTGGACACTTATGTTCTGCCGGATCCGGATCTGGTGATCCGCACCAGCGGCGAAGCGCGGATTTCAAACTTTCTTCTGTGGCAGTCCGCCTATGCGGAGTATGAATTCATCGACACGCTGTGGCCGGACTTCACCGCCGAGGAACTGGATCGGCTGTGCAAAAGCTATGGCAGCCGCGAGCGCCGTTACGGGGCTGTCGCAACATGAGCAGGTCCGAGCGTTGGTCGGATTTGGGCGCGCGCGTCGGATCGGCCGTTGTCATGGTGGCCGTCGGGCTGGGCGGCATGGTTCTGGGGGGACATGTGTTTCATGTCCTCGTTGCGGTTTTGTGTGCGGGAATGATCTGGGAATTGTTCGGCATGCTGGCGCCCGAGCGTCGCGCACTGGGCTGGCAGATCGCCCTGCTGGGCGGTCTCGCGGTGCTCGCCTCATCCTATCTGCCACCCATGACGGTTCTGCCGATCCTTCTGGCACCCGCATTGGTGGGCGCAGGGCAACTGGAGAAACACCGGATCATATGCGCCCTGTTCATCGTGCTGATTTCGATAGCCGGCTTTGAAATGATGGTGTTGCGTGACAGTTTCGGCCTGATCTGGCTGTTGTGGCTGGTTCTGATCGTGATCATGTCCGACGTGGCCGGGTATTTCGCAGGCCGGGTCATTGGCGGGCCGAAATTCTGGCCGCGGGTCAGCCCCAAGAAAACCTGGTCCGGCACAATCGCCGGTTGGATCGGCGCCGGGGTGATCGGGCTGGTGTTCGCGCTGTCGCAAAACGCCTCGCTCAGCCTTGTTTTGTCCTCGGTCCTGGTGGCCTTTGCCGCCCAGATGGGTGACATCGGCGAAAGCGCGGTAAAGCGGCGGGTTGGTGTCAAGGATTCCAGCAACCTGATCCCAGGGCACGGCGGTCTGCTGGATCGGTTCGACGGCATGCTGGGTGCTGCGGTTTTCGTTTTTGTCGCCGGTGTGTTCATAGCGCTGCCATTCGGGACGGTGTGATGCGGAAGGTTTCGATTTTCGGCGCCACCGGGTCGGTGGGGCAGAACACGATTGATCTGATTGCGCGGGCGACGGACGACTATGACGTCGTTGCCCTGACAGGTGGGCGCAATATCGAACAACTGGCCAGGGATGCCATCGCGCTGCGCGCGGATGTGGCCGTGACAGCCTTTGATGATGCGCTGCCTGCCTTGCGGGATGCGCTTACCGGTTCCGGGATCGAGGTGCAGGCGGGGCAGGCGGCCCTGATCGAGGCGGCCACGCGTCCGGCCGACTGGGTCATGTCGGCCATCGTCGGCGCCGCAGGGCTGGCCCCCGGACTGGCCGCGCTGGAGCAGGGGGCCACCCTGGCCCTCGCCAACAAGGAAACGCTGGTCTGTGCCGGGGCCCTCGTGATGGATACGGCAAAACGCACGGGCGCTCGATTGCTGCCGGTGGACAGCGAACATTCGGCCGTGTTTCAGGCGTTGATCGGCGAAGACATCCGCTCGGTTGAGCGCATCATCCTGACAGCCAGCGGCGGGGCGTTTCGCGACTGGCCCCTGGAAAAACTGAAAACCGCGACGCTGGAACAGGCGTCCAGCCACCCCAATTGGGACATGGGCCAGCGGATCACGATCGATTCCGCCTCGATGTTCAATAAGGCGCTTGAGCTGATCGAAACGCGTGAGTTCTTTGGCGTGGCCCCGGACCAGATCGAGGTTGTCGTGCACCCCGAATCCCTTGTGCACGCGCTGGTGGGGTTCAATGACGGCGCGCTGATGGCGCATGTGGGCGCACCTGATATGCGCCATGCCATCGGTTTTGCCCTGCATTATCCCGAACGCCGCCCTTTGCCGGTCGAAAGGCTGGATCTGACACGTATCGGTCAGTTGAACTTTCGTGCCCCGGACGAAGACCGTTTTCCGGCCCTGCGCCTTGCGCGCGACGTGATGAACCGGGGCGGACTGTCTGGCGCGGCGTTTAATGCGGCCAAGGAACGCTGCCTTGACGCGTTTATCGAGGGGCGTATCGGATTTCTTGAAATGGCCCAGGTGGTCGAGCGGGTTTTGGACCGTTTTGAAGCCAAAACCGGACTTATTGATGCCGCAATGACACTTGATAACGTGGTTGAGACAGACCATCTGACAAGAACGATCGCAGATCAGGTGATGGCAGAGAGCACAGGGTAGATTTCTTGGACATTCTTTCGTTGATTCCGCAGTTTGGCGGCGTAGTTCAAATGGTTCTGGCCTTTGTCGTTTCCCTTTCGGTCATCGTGGCCGTGCATGAATACGGTCATTATATCGTTGGTCGATGGTCCGGCATTCATGCCGAGGTGTTTTCCCTCGGCTTTGGTCCGGTTCTTTTTTCGCGTCAGGATCGCCACGGCACCCGCTGGCAGATCGCGGCACTTCCCTTCGGTGGATTCGTGAAATTCCTGGGCGACTCAAATGCCGCGTCCGGCAAGGATTCCGAAACCATGGACGAGGCCGCGCAAGATCCGGTTCAGTTGCGCCGAACAATGCATGGCGCACCGTTGTGGGCTCGCGCCGCGACCGTTGCGGCAGGGCCGATGTTCAATTTTGCCATGTCGATCATCGTGTTCACGGGCATTTTCATGTTCCGCGGGGCCATCAGCGATCCGCTGGCCGTGGGGGACATTCAGCCGCTGCCCGGGGGCGCCTATGAACTGCAGGCCGGGGATGAAATCCTGTCGGTCGGGGGTATCAAGATGCCCAAGTTCAACGAAGAGAGCGAATCCGTCGATTGGCAGGTCTTTCGCGAATCCCTGCCCAGGCAGGAAACGCTGGAATATGTTGTGCGCCGCGGCGAGGCCGAGGTCAGCGTTTCGGGGCCGTTTCTCTATCCGCCCCGTGTAGATTCCGTTGCACCGCGCAGTGCCGCCTATACGGCCGGTCTGGAATCGGGCGACGTGATCGTGGGGGTCGATGGCGCCCCGATCTATGCGTTTGATGCGCTCAAGGACATCGTTGAATCCTCCAACGGCCGGGCATTGGATCTGGAGGTCTGGCGCGCGGGCGAGACGCTCAAGGTCACTCTGAAACCACGCGAAACGGATGAACCCCAGGAGGCGGGCGGATTTGCCAAGAAATGGCGGATCGGCGTCGTCAGCGGCATGGCGTTCGAGCCGGCCTACAGCACGACCGGCCCGGTCGATGCGTTTATCGGCGGGTTGTACCAGACCTATCGAGTCATCACGCGATCCCTGTCCGGTCTGTGGCACATGGCGACCGGCGCCATCAGCACCTGCAACATGTCCGGTCCCATCGGGATTGCGCAGACATCCGGCGCGATGGCCTCGCAAGGTACGCAAAGCTTTGTCTTTTTCATTGCTGTCCTGTCGACGGCTGTCGGCTTGCTGAACCTGTTTCCAGTGCCGGCGCTGGATGGCGGTCATCTGGTATTTTACGCCTATGAGGCCGTGACCGGAAAACCGCCAAACGAAAAAGTTCTGGGGATTCTGATGACAATCGGTATCGCGGCAATTCTGAGCCTGATGGGCTTTGCCCTGTTCAACGATATCTTCTGCTAGGAACACAGGAAGGGTGCGAAATGCGCCATCAATCTGCCCAAGTCTCGCCACATTCTGCCGGTAACTTTTGCTTAACAGGCAGCAAAGGAATGGTGACATGCAGACACTTCAGCAGTCATATCGTGGGCTCTCTCTGATGATGGAGCTGAATTGGGACCGCATCTTGTATGTGGCGACAATTGCCTTTGCTCTGATGGCGGGGGCATATCTGGGCAGTCTGTAACTCTCGCTACAGGTTTTCAATTCGGCGGCGTCTGGTTAATTTCAGGCGCCGTTTTTTGTGGTTTTGACATCGTTCGTCATTCTCGCTACTCACAGAACAGTGTCTTCTAAGATTTGGGTATGCGATATGGGTTTGGGGAACGCCGTGGGTACATCCTGCGTTAGCAAGATGATCAAGGCCGATATGTTGTGTCGCCTGATCGCGGTCGTTGGTCTCTCTTTCGGGATGCTCATTTTCGCCCTGGGGACCGAAGCCACGGCCCAGACCTATCGCTTCAATACGATTGAGGTGGAAGGCAACCAGCGGATCGAAACCGGCACAATCGCCACCTATTCCGGGATCGAGCGTGGGCGTCCGGTCAGCGTCGGTGAATTGAACGACGCCTATCAGCGGATTCTGGGCAGCGGCCTGTTTGAATCCGTCGAACTGGTCCCGCGTGGCAACACCCTGCTTGTACGGGTCAAGGAATACCCGACCATCAATCGCATCAACTTTGAAGGTAACCGCCGCATCAAGGATGAGGCCCTGACCGAATTCATCGAATCCGCGCCGCGCCGCGTGTTCAGCCCCGGACAGGCCGAACGCGACGCCGCCGTGATCGCCGAGGCCTATTCACAGCAGGGGCGCATCGCGGCCCGCGTCACACCGCGGATCATCCGGCGCAGCGACAACCGGGTCGATCTGGTGTTCGAAATCGCCGAAGGCGACACAATCGAAATCGAACGGGTCAGTTTTGTTGGGAACCGCGTCTTTTCCGACCGCCGCCTGCGCCGTGTTCTTGAAACCAAGCAGGCCGGATTCTTGCGCACCTTTATCCGGGCGGACACCCTGGTCGAGGATCGTATCGAATTCGACAAACAGGTGCTGCGCGATTTCTATCTGTCGCGGGGCTATGTCGATTTCCGCACGCTCAGCACCAATGTGGAGCTGACACGCGAACGGGACGCTTTCTTTCTGGTGGTCAATGTCGAAGAAGGGCAGCAATTCCGCTTTGGCCAGATCACCACGACAAGCGAAATCACCGATGTGGATGCGGATGAATTTCAGGCGGTTCTCAAGGTCAAACCCGGCGTCGTCTATTCTCCGTCGCTGGTTGAAAACGCGATCGCCCGTCAGGAGCGTCTGGCGATCAAGAAGGGGATCGATTTTCTGCGGGTCGAACCACGGATCTCCCGCAATGATCGTGAGCTGACGCTGGACGTCGAATTCGTCCTCACCCGCGGACCCAGAATTTTTGTTGAACGCATCGATATCGAAGGCAACACCACAACGCTGGACCGGGTCGTGCGTCAGCAGTTCAAGGTCGTCGAAGGCGATCCGTTCAACCCGCGCGAGATCCGTAAAAGCGCCGAACGTATTCGCGCACTTGGCTTTTTCTCCAAGGCCGACATCGATGCGCGTCAGGGATCGGCCAGCGATCAGGTCATCATCGACGTGAATGTCGAAGAACAGCCAACCGGCTCTCTCACGCTGGGCGGGGCCTATTCGCTGAGCAACGGGTTCGGCGTCAATATCGGGCTGCGTGAAAACAACTTCCTCGGTCGGGGTCAGCGGCTCAGCTTCACGGCCTCCACCGCCGAGGATGCCGAAGAATACATCATCGGCTTTTCCGAGCCCTATCTGCTGGGCCGCGATCTCAGGTTGGATCTCGATTTCGGCTTGGCCGCGACCACGTCGACCTATGCAACCTACGATACTGAAAAGAAATTCTTCATCCCGGCGCTCAGCTTTCCGGTCAGCGAAAATGGCCAGTTGAGAGTTCGGTACTTTTATGAAGACAACAAACTGATTGCGCGCGAAAACGTGGTGACCGGCGATGTCATCACCCGGGAAATCGCGACCGGCAGCCGCACCACCAGCGCGATTGGCTTGAATTACAGGTTCGACACCCGTCTTACGGGCCTGAACCCGAACGCCGGGTTCCTGTTTGAGGTGGGTGCCGACTTTGCCGGGTTGAGCGGCGACAACAAATTCGTGCGCACCAGGGCCAAAGCCGTGGCGCAGACCAAGGTCCTGAACGAGGAAGTTACCTTGCGTGCGACGATTGAGGCGGGCGCTCTGCGGTGGCAGGGCGACAACTTCAGCCGCGCGGTTGACCGTTTCTTTCTGTCCAATGACATGTTGCGGGGGTTCGAACCGGCCGGGGTCGGCCCGCGCGATCAGTCCAACGGTGTGGATGATGCCCTTGGCGGCAATCTCTATGCGGTTGCCCGGTTTGAAGCAGAATTTCCGCTGGGCCTGCCCGAGGAACTGGGTATTCGCGGCGGCGTCTTTTATGACGTCGGCAACTTGTGGAACCTCGACAATGCGGATACGGCCGGGGCAGCCGGAATTGTCGGTGCTGACGGATCCTATCGTCATGTGATCGGTGTTTCGCTGCTTTGGGAAACCGGCTTCGGGCCTTTGCGGTTCAACTTTTCCAATGCCATTCGCAAGGAATCCTTCGACAAGGAACAGTCCTTTGACCTGACCATTCAGGCAAGGTTCTGAGGCACTCCATGGCGCACCGGTTCATCCGGCGTTTGACGGCCCTTGCTCTGTCGCTCTGGGCCGCCGTCGGCAGTGCCGGTCTGGTCTCTGTCGCAAACGCGCAGGAACTGGGCCTGCCGCAAAGTGCGATCCTTACGATTTCCTCGGACCGTCTGTTTTCAGGCTCGGATTACGGCCGCCGCGTCGCTGCCGAAATCGAGGCGGATGGCGCGATCCTGTCGGCTGAAAACCGCAAGATCGAGGCCGAACTCACCGCCGAGGAACATGAGCTGACCACCAAGCGGGAGCAGATGGGCCCGGATGAATTCAGGGCTCTGGCCGATGCTTTTGATGAGAAAGTGCAGGAAATTCGCCGCACCCAGGATACCAAGGCGCGCACTCTGAGCCAGCGCGGTGAAGAGGCGCGTGTCGCCTTTTATCAGGCCGCGCGTCCGGTGCTGGCCGCCCTGATGCGCGAAGCCGGGGCAGGCGTGATCCTTGAACGCTCCAGCGTTTTTCTGAGCGCCAATGCCACCGACATCACCGACATCGCGATTTCACGCATCAATGCCGCCATTGGTGATGGGACCCAAACCGCCCCGGAACCCAGCGAATAGCGCCGCTTGCTCATCACTTCGTGGGTTGTTACTCAGACCTCCAAAAGCCTCCAAGCAGGGAACTTTGTCATGAAGTCGCAATTGCTCAGCGCAGATATCCAGTTGATCCAGCGCATTCTTCCGCATCGCTATCCTTTTTTGTTGGTCGACAAGGTTGTCGATATCGACGGGACAAGTTCAGCGCGCGGGATCAAGAATGTCACGATGAACGAACCGCATTTTCAGGGTCATTTTCCCGGCGCGCCCATCATGCCCGGCGTGACCATCGTCGAGGCGATGGCGCAGACGGCTGGAGTGATGATCGGGGCCACTCTTGAAATGGCCGACCGCGATCTGCTGATTTATTTCATGGGCATCGACAAATGCAAATTCCGCCGCAAGGTGATTCCGGGCGATATCCTTGAAATGACCGTGACGACCTTGCGCGGCAAACCTGGTGGTCGCGTCTGGCGGTTCGGCGGGTCTGCCACGGTCGAGGGCGACCTGGCGGCCGAGGCGGAATTCACCGCGATGATCGACCTTCCCAAGGACTAATACCATGGCGCAGATACATCCTACGGCAGTTGTGGAAGACGGCGCTCAGCTGGGCGAGGGGTGTGTGATCGGCCCGTTCTGCTGTGTCGGCAGTCAGGTGGTGCTGGGCGATCGGGTCGAATTGAAAAGCCATGTGGTCATCACGGGGCAAACCGAGATCGGCGAAGATACGGTTGTCTTTCCCTTCGCGGTCATTGGTGAAATCCCCCAGGATCTCAAATTCAAGGGCGAAGACAGCCGTCTTGTGATCGGCGCGCGCAATCGCATCCGCGAACATGTGACCATGAATGCTGGGACTGACGGTGGCGGTGGCGTGACACGGGTTGGGGATGACGGTCTGTTCATGGCCGGATGCCACATCGCGCATGATGCGCAGATCGGCGACCGTGTGATCGTGGTCAATTCGGCGGCAATTGCCGGTCACTGCGTTCTCGAGGATGACGTGATCATCGGCGGTCTGTCTGGCATTCATCAATGGGTCCGGGTCGGCAAAGGCGCCATCATCGGTGCGGTCACGATGGTGACCAATGACGTGATTCCTTACGGTCTGGTTCAGGCCCCGCGGGGGGGACTTGACGGGCTGAACCTTGTCGGTCTGAAACGCCGCGGCGTGGCCCGGGCCGACATCACCGCGTTGCGCGCCGCCTTTCAGATGCTGGCGCAGGGCGAGGGCACGTTTCAGGACCGGGTCCGGCGATTGGGCGACGATTCCGACAGCGCCTATGTTCAGGATATCGTCGAGTTTGTGCTGGGCGACTCGGACCGGTCCTTCCTGACACCGGGGAGCTGAGCCATGCTGGCGCTGATTGCCGGAGCCGGGGACCTTCCCCGCGCCATCGTGTCCGCAACGGATTCGCCGCCGCTGATCTGCGCCTATGACGGGTCGGGGCCGGACGACGTCGAAGTCGATCTCACGTTCCGTCTGGAAACGCTGGGCAGTTTTCTGGACACGCTGAAAGACCGCGGTGTCGAAACCGTCTGTTTTGCCGGTGCAATTGCCCGTCCCAGGATTGACCCTGCCGCCATCGACGCAAAGACGCTGCCCCTGGTGCCCCGTTTTCAGGCGGCATTGGCGCAGGGGGATGACGGCGCGCTGAGGGTTGTGATCGACCTGTTTCAAGAGGCCGGTTTCACCGTCAAAGGTGCCCATCAAATCGCGCCCGATCTTTTGCCGCAAGAAGGCGTTCTGGGAGAACACGAACCAGCCGAGGCTGATCGCGCGGATACGACGCGCGGGTTTGACATCCTGTCCGCGCTGTCTGCGGCGGACATCGGTCAGGCCTGCGTGGTCAAGAACCGCCAGGCACTGGCGCTGGAAGGGGTGTTTGGAACAGACTGGATGTTGGCCAGCCTGCAATCGCGCCCCGACGCGAGCGAGGGGGGCGGCGTTCTGGTAAAGGCGCCCAAAACAGGTCAGGACCTGCGCATCGATATGCCAACGATCGGGCCTGACACGGTGCTGGCCGCCGCCCGGGCCGATCTGTCCGGAATCGTGATCGCGCGGGACGGGGTCATTGTTCTGAACCGGCCGCAGGTCATCGAGGAATGTGATCGCCTTGGTCTGTTCCTGTGGGTCCGGGGACCTGACGGCTGATGCGGGTGTTCATCATCGCCGGGGAACCGTCGGGCGACCGGCTGGGCGGCGCGTTGATGGAAGGGCTCAAGACTCTCGTCCCTGAAGGTGTGAGTTTTGACGGCGTCGGGGGCGCTCAGATGGCGGCACAGGGCCTAGTCAGCCGCTTTCCCATGGATGAACTGAGTGTCATGGGCATTGCCGAGGTGCTGCCCAAGTATCGCCATTTGAAACGGCGGATTGCCGAAATGGCGCAGGCGGTGATCGACACCAAACCGGACGTTCTGATCACCATAGACAGCCCCGATTTCTGCCTGCGGGTCGCCCGCCTGGTCAAGGACGCCTGTTCGGTACGCACCGTGCATTATGTGGCGCCCACCGTCTGGGCCTGGCGTCCGGGTCGCGCCGCCAAGATGGCCCGGATGATCGATCACGTTCTGGCTTTGTTTCCGTTTGAGCCGCCCTTGATGCAAGCGGCCGGGATGGAATGCGACTTTGTCGGCCATCCGGTGGTTGCCGAACCTCAGGCCACAGACCGCGAAATCGCCGATTTCCGCGCCGCGTTCGGATTGGGCGATGCGCCCTGGCTTCTGGTCCTGCCGGGGTCGCGCCGCTCCGAAGTGGGGCGGCTGGCCCCGGTATTCGGCCAGGCGGTGTACCTGTTCCTGAAACGCCATCCCGACATGCGGATCGTGGTGCCTGCGGCCGCGCCGGTTGCGGGTCTGGTGCGCGAGGCCATGACCGGCTGGCCCGGCGATCCTGTGATGATCGATCCGACCCGCCTGTCGCCCGATCTGGCGGCGGCGCACAAGCGGGGTGCCTTTGCCGGGGCCTCGCTGGCATTGGCGGCGTCGGGCACGGTATCGTTGGAACTGGCTGCGGCCAGCACCCCCATGGTGGTGGCCTATCGGTTCCACTGGCTGAGCTGGCACATCATGCGCGGGATGGCGCTGATCGATACCGTGACACTGGTCAATCTGGTCAGCGAAACACGCGTGGTGCCGGAATGCCTGGGGCCCGCGTGCCGCCCCGACAATATTGCCGAGGCGCTGGACAATGTTCTGGCCGCGCCAGAGGCCCAGACCGCGGCCATGAAGACCACCATGCAACGTCTGGGGCAGGGTGGGGATGCCCCCGGTCTGCGCGCCGCGCGCGCCATCCTTATGCGGATGGCGGATGACGGTCGTCCATGAACGGGTTGGGCAGGGCAAAATAGACGCTGTCACACCAGACACCGCCAATCTTGAGCGTCGCTGTTGCACGATGCGTTTCTGTGAACCCAAGACGTTTCAAGAGGCGGAGGCTCGCCTGATTGCGCGGGTCCACATCTGCCGTGATCGCGGCCAGGCGCATTTGCCGGAACACATACGGAATGAGATGGCTCAGCGCCTCGTGCATGATCCCCTGGCGCCAGTGATCCCGGTGTAACGCAAACCCCAGTTCCGGTGCCCGCCAGATTCCCGCCTTTCCGATCAGGCTACCGCCCTTGAGAATGGCAAATTCGCGAGTTGTCCGGGCCGGTTGCCCCAAAGTTCCCTTGACCCAGGCGCGGGTTTCATCAAGCGACGTATGAAGACTATCGAAATATTGCATCGCGTCTGCGTCTGAGAAGATGCCGAACAACGCCGCAGCATCGTCAGCCTGCAAGGGACGCAGGTCAAGCCGAGGGGTGCGGATGCGCTCAGGCACCTTTCCAGATCCAGCCGCCGCCATAGATGCGACTGCCACCGGTTTCGTAAAAGACGCAGGCCTGTCCGGGGGAAACACCTTCTTCGGGGGACAAAAGCTCAACTTCGGCCGTGCCATCGGGCAGGGGGCGCAGAATGGCTTCGCGCGGCGGGCGGGTCGAGCGGACCTTGACCGAGATGTGCCATTCCTTCTGGCTGTCGATGGGCGCATCGGCCAGCCAGTTGATTTCGCGCACCGGAACAATGCGGGTCGCAAGCATGTCCTTGGGGCCGACAATCACCTGCTTGGTCTCGACATCCAGCTTGACCACGTAAAGCGGCTCGGCCAGCCCGCCGATCCCCAGACCGCGCCGTTGCCCAATGGTGTAATGCAGCACACCGTCATGCTGCCCCAGAACGCGCCCGTCGGCATGAACGATCTGTCCCGGTTCTCCGGCCCCGGGACGCAGTTTTTCGATCACGCTGGCATAATCGCCATTTGGAACGAAACAGATGTCCTGGCTGTCGGGTTTGTCCGCGACGGACAGCCCGTATTGCGCGGCCAAAGCGCGGGTCGCTTCTTTCGAAGGCAGGTGTCCCAGCGGAAAACGCAGGAATTCAAGCTGCTCGGGAGTTGTTGAAAACAGGAAATAGGATTGATCGCGCCCGGCATCCGACGCGCTGTGCAATTCCGGCCCGTTTGGCCCCATGATACGCTGAATGTAATGTCCGGTTGCCATGCAATCGGCCTCAAGATCCTTGGCCGTTTCCAGCAAATCCTTGAATTTCACCCGCTCATTGCAGCGAATGCAGGGCACGGGCGTTGCGCCGGCCAGATAACTGTCGGCAAATTCATCAATTACCGCGTCCCGGAAAATGTTTTCATAATCCAGAACGTAATGCGGAAATCCCCGTTCCTCGGCCACACGGCGCGCGTCGTGAATATCGACCCCGGCGCAGCAGGCGCCTTTCTTGGCGAGCGCGGCCCCATGATCGTAAAGCTGCAAGGTGACGCCCACCACGTCATAGCCCTGATCGGCCAGCAGGGCTGCGACAACAGAACTGTCCACGCCGCCGGACATGGCGACGACAACCCGCGTTTCCGAAGGCGGCTTGGCAAATCCAAGCGAATTGAGCGGCGGTGATGTGTCCAGCGCCATGAAAAGGCTCCTGTGGGGTGAAGAAGACCAGCAGAATATAGGAAAATCCTAGATACTCACAAGTGGCGGTTTCATCCCTCATTAAGGCAGGTTGGTCACACTCGCCACCGGGAAGATGAGGATGGACTGATGTTTCTGAAAAAAGTCGACGGACCCAGGGCCGTTACCTTGCCGGATGGTTCGGTCATGACGCGGGCCGATCTGCCGCCAGCGACAACAGGGCGTTGGGTTGCCTCGCGCAAGGCCGCCGTGGTGCGCGGGGTGCTTTACGGCCTTATTACGCAGAGCGAGGCGCAACGCCGGTACGGGCTGAGCGAAGAGGAATTTCAAAGCTGGCTCAGTGCCGTGGCAGAGCACGGCGAAGATGCATTGAAAGCGACCGCTTTGAAAAAGTATAGACAACCTTGAGTTGTGTATTTAAATTTTATACTAGGGTAACGGGTGATTAACTTTTCTTCTTCAAGGTTAACGCCAATCGGGAGCTGGGATTAGGCGGAGAAATAAACCATGCGCGTTCTGTTAGTCGAAGACGACCCTACCACCTCAAAAAGCATTGAATTGATGCTGACCCACGCGAATCTGAATGTTTACGCAACAGATTTGGGTGAAGAAGGGATCGATCTGGCGAAACTATATGATTACGATCTTATTCTTCTGGACCTGAACCTGCCCGACATGGACGGGCACGAAGTTCTGCGACAGCTGCGCATGGCGCGGGTGGAAACTCCGATCCTGATCCTGTCCGGCGCGGACGACACCGAAAACAAGATCAAGGGATTCGGGTTTGGGGCCGACGACTATCTGACCAAACCGTTCCACCGCGAAGAATTGGTGGCGCGCATCCACGCCATTATCCGCCGGTCCAAAGGCCATTCGCAATCAGTGATTCATACGGGTCGCATTTCGGTCAATCTGGATGCCAAGACAGTCGAGGCGGATGGCCAGCCCGTGCACCTGACGGGAAAGGAATACCAGATGCTGGAGCTGCTCAGCCTGCGCAAGGGCACGACGCTGACCAAGGAAATGTTCCTGAACCATTTATACGGGGGCATGGATGAACCCGAATTGAAGATCATCGACGTCTTCATCTGCAAACTTCGCAAAAAGTTGAGCAATGCAATCGATGGCGCGAACTATATCGAAACCGTGTGGGGCCGCGGATATGTGCTGCGCGATCCGCAAGGTGACGAACTTGGCGGACAGCGCATCGCCGTCGGGGCCTGACCGCCGCAGCGTCCGGAAATACTGGCGCCTACAATCTGATATTCCCCCGGCATATTTCCGTCGGGGGCGCTAAAGCAACCACTCACACCGCCAGGGCTCTGGACCTGACACATGCCGCGCCCTATCACTTGTCCCACAAAAGATGCGGGGCAAGGCCGTGACAGAAAAAACAAAAGTCGAAGACCTGACAGAGGCTCAGGCCGAACAGGAACTTGCCCGTCTGGCGGAGATACTGGGGCGGGCCAATCTAGCCTATCATGCCGAAGACGCGCCGGAAATTTCCGATGCGGAATATGATCGTCTCAAGCAGCGCAACAGCGAGATCGAGGCGCGTTTCCCCGCACTGAAACGCGCCGATAGCCCGTCAGATCAGGTCGGCGCACGCCCCGGTGAGGGGTTCGCAAAGGTCGTCCATGCCATCCGCATGCTGTCCCTTGGCAACGCGTTCGAGGACGATGATGTGCGCGCCTTTGATACCAGCGTTCGCAAATACCTTGGGCTATCGGGAAACAGCCCGCTCTCCTACACATCCGAACCCAAGATCGACGGATTGTCGCTGTCCCTGCGCTATGAAAACGGACATCTGGTTCAGGCCGCAACGCGTGGCGACGGCTCCGTGGGCGAGAACGTGACCCAGAATGCCCGCACGATTGCGGATGTTCCCAAGACCCTGACCGGCGCCCCGGACATCCTTGAGGTGCGCGGCGAGGTTTACATGTCACACGCGGATTTTGCGGCGCTGAACGATCGGCAGGCAGAGGCCGGTCAGAAACCTTTTGCCAATCCCCGTAATGCCGCCGCCGGATCCTTGCGCCAGCTGGACGCGGAGATCACCCGCAAACGTCCGCTGCGGTTCTTTGCCTATGGCTGGGGCGAACTGTCGGCGCCGCTGTCCGACACCCAGCACGGGGCGATCGAACATCTCGCGCGGCTGGGGTTTTCAACCAATCCGCTGACCAAGCTGTGCGATGGGCCAGCGCAGATGCTTGCCCATTACCGAAATATCGAAGAACAGCGCGCGACGCTCGGCTATGACATCGATGGCGTGGTCTACAAGGTGAACGATCTGTCGCTGCAGGCGCGGCTCGGGTTTCGCTCGACCACGCCGCGATGGGCCATTGCCCACAAATTCCCCGCCGAACTGGCCTGGACCCGGCTGGAGGCGATCGACATTCAGGTCGGCCGCACCGGCGCGCTCAGCCCGGTGGCGCGGTTAACTCCGGTGACCGTCGGTGGGGTCGTCGTTTCAAATGCCACGCTCCACAACGAGGATTACATCGCCGGGCGCGATT
Source organism: Arenibacterium sp. CAU 1754 (assembly GCF_054482635.1). NCBI lineage: Bacteria > Pseudomonadati > Pseudomonadota > Alphaproteobacteria > Rhodobacterales > Paracoccaceae > Arenibacterium > Arenibacterium sp. CAU 1754. The sequence continues at coordinate 494,042 of NZ_JBTLRG010000001.1, read as the reverse complement.
CCAAGGGGGGCGAAATCCGCGGTGGAAAAGACATCCGCGTGGGCGATTGGGTGCAGGTCTATCGCGCCGGTGACGTGATCCCCAAGGTGGCCGATGTGGACCTGTCCAAACGTCCCGCTGACAGCGCGCCCTTTGAATTCCCAAAAACCTGCCCCGAATGCGGATCCGACGCCATCCGCGAGGACGGCGATTCCGTACGCCGCTGCACGGGAGGGGTGATCTGTCCGGCGCAGGCGGTCGAAAAGCTCAAACATCTTGTCAGCCGGGCGGCCTTTGACATCGAGGGGCTGGGAAACAAGCAGGTGGAGCAGTTCCATGACGATGGCTGGATCCGTGAACCGGCCGACATTTTCACCCTGCATGACCGCTATAGCACTGGCCTGCAACAGTTGAAAAACCGCGAAGGCTGGGGCGAGAAATCGGCCAACAACCTGTTTTCCGCCATTGACGAAAAACGCACTATCCCATTGGGGCGCCTGATATTTGCCCTTGGTCTGCGCCATGTGGGCGAATCCGCTTCGAACCTGCTGGCCACGCATTACGGCACATGGGACGCGTTCGAGACGGCCATGACGGCAGCGCAGGATCGCGACGGGCCCGCATGGGCGGACTTGTTGAATATCGACGGCGTGGGCACCGTGATGGCAACGTCGCTGGTCACGGCGTTTGCGCAGGACAGCGAACGCGCCTCGATTGACCGGCTGGTGGCCCAGCTGACGGTGCAAGAGGCCGCGCGCGCCGACACAACCGGCAGCCCGGTGGCCGGCAAGACCGTTGTGTTCACGGGAACACTCGAACGCATGACCCGGGCCGAGGCCAAGGCCCGGGCCGAAGCCCTGGGAGCCAAGGTCTCGGGCTCGGTCAGCGCCAAGACCGATATCCTCGTCGCCGGTCCGGGGGCCGGGTCCAAGGCGAAAAAGGCCGCCGAACTGGGGATTGAAACCTTGGACGAAGACGCGTGGCTGGCCCTGATCGGGCAGTCATGAGCGGACGTCCCGAACCCCTGTTTCCGCTGTTTGCGGGGCTCGAAACGCTGGACGGTGTCGGCCCCAAGACCGCGCAGCTGATGGGCCACCTGGGCATCGAAACGCCGCGTGACGTCTTGTTTTCACTGCCTTACGCGGTCGTTGATCGACGCCGCAGGGACACGATCCGGGGGGTCGATCTGCCGGTCACGCTGACTGTTGAGGTGACCATCGGCGCACATCGCCCGCCGCGCAACAAGGGGGGCGCCTATCGCATCCATGTCGAGGATTCCGAGGGCGATTTCCAACTGGTGTTCTTTCACGCCCGGGCTGAGTACCTGAAAAAAATCGCCCCCAGCGGCGCACGCCGGGTTGTGTCGGGCAAGGTCGAACTGTTCGACGGAATGGCGCAGATGGTGCATCCCGATCATCTGCTCCCGCCCGAAGAGGCGGACGACATTCCCGATTTCGAACCCGTCTATCACCTGACACAGGGCGTCACGCAAAAGACCATGTTCAAGGCCGTGCAAAGCGCGTTGTCACGGGTGCCCGCCCTGTCCGAATGGGTCGATCCCGCGCAGAAAGCACAACAGGCCTGGCCGGATTGGGCCGATGCGGTGAAACAGGCCCATGCGCCGCGCGGATTGGATGATATCAGCCCGTCGTCCCCGCCACGGGAACGGCTGGCCTATGATGAACTGATGGCGCATCAGCTGACCCTTGCCCTGGCCCGGCGTCGCGAACGCAAGGCGCGCGGCATCGTCAGCGTGGCCACAGGGCAGTTACAGCGCAAGGTTCTGGCCAGTTTGCCCTATCGCCCCACCAACGCCCAAAGCCGCGCCATCGAGGAGATTGCCGCCGATATGGCCGCGCCCGAACGGATGAACCGGCTGTTGCAGGGCGATGTCGGGGCTGGAAAGACGCTGGTTGCCTTCATGGCCCTGCTTGTCGCGGTCGAGGCGGGCGGGCAGGGCGTCATGATGGCCCCGACCGAAATCCTGGCCCGCCAGCATCTGGAAGGGTTGCGCCCGCTGGCCGAAGAGGCGGGCGTCGTTCTGGAAATCCTGACAGGTCGCGACAAGGGAAGTGAACGCCGCGCCAAACTGGCGGCGCTGGCCGAGGGCAAGATCCAGATCCTTGTCGGGACCCATGCGGTGTTCCAACCGGATGTCGAATTTTCGGATCTGCGCCTTGCCATCGTGGACGAACAACACAGGTTCGGCGTGCGCCAGCGGATGGAGTTGGGCAAAAAGGGGCAGGGCGCCGATGTGTTGGTGATGACGGCCACTCCGATCCCGCGCAGCCTTGCCCTGGCGCAATATGGCGACATGGACGTGTCGGTTCTGGATGAAAAGCCACCCGGACGTAAACCCGTCAAAACCGCTGTCGTCAGTACCGAACGCATGGACGAGGTCATCGGCCATCTGCGCCGGGCCATTGACGAAGGCCGGCAGTGCTATTGGGTGTGCCCGCTGGTCGATGAATCCGAACTCGTGGATCTGACCGCAGCCGAAGAACGGTTCAAGACGCTGCGGGCGGTGCTGGGCGAGGGGGTCGTTGGCCTTGTGCATGGACAGATGCCCCCGACAGAAAAAGACGCCGCCATGGCCGCGTTCCAATCGGGGGACACCAAGGTTCTGGTTGCCACCACCGTGATCGAGGTGGGGGTCGATGTGCCGAATGCGTCGATCATGGTGATCGAACGGGCCGAAATCTTTGGCCTTGCTCAGCTGCACCAGCTGCGGGGCCGTGTGGGCCGCGGCACGGCCGACTCCACCTGTCTGCTGATGTACCAACCGCCCTTGTCCGAAACGGGTCGGCGCCGCCTTGAGGTGCTGCGCGAAAGCGAGGATGGCTTTGTCATTGCGGAAACCGACTTGGAAATGCGCGGGGCAGGTGACATGATTGGAACCGCGCAATCAGGGCTGCCGCGGTTTCAGATCGCCGATCTGGAGCGGCAGGCAGGTCTGATGGCCATTGCCCAGAGCGACGCGCGCGCCTTGCTGGCCGCCGATCCTGATTTGTCCTCGGAGAGGGGGCGCGCCGCGCGTGTTCTTCTGTGGCTGATGCGGCAGGACGAAGCGATTCGTTTGATTTCAGTGGGTTAACGGAAGAGAGAACAAAAAGTTCACGAATGTTCTCATAAAGTTCTTTACATGTCCGCCTGAAAATGAGAACAAAAGGTCAACAAAAGCTTAATGACCAGGGAGATGCCCCGATGTTCCTTCAGATCAAGAACGCTCTGCACCGCGCTCAGCCCACGTTGCTGCAGGATGCCGCCGGGGCCATGTCGCTGGTGGTCATGCTTATGGTTGCCCTGCATCTGCCGGGAATGATCTGACACCGATTTTCTGTTTTCTGCCTGCGATCTCGTGCCCGGCGCCACGCATCTCTGTCCCCATTTATGATGCGAGGGTGACTTGCCTGTCCCATACCCGTCAGTGGCCCCGGCATCCCACACGAGAAACGCATTACCTGCCGCCGCCATCCGCCCGGGATGTGCGGCGGTTTTTTTTAGGGGATGATCGGGATCAGGCGCAGTTGGCCTGTTCGGCCTTTTCCATGGCCTCGGCCGTGGCCTCCAGCGCCAGCATGATCGAGGCATGGCGGTTCTTGTATTCCCGCGCGGGGATCAGAACCTCGAGCCCGTCAAACGGGGCATCCGGAACCGGGCCTTCGTCCTTCAGCATCGCCTTGAGCTGATCGCGCGCCGTTTCAATCTGTTTGCGCGTGGCCCCGATGACGGCCCCGCCCACAACGGCAGCCGAGGCCTGACCCAGCGCACAGGCCTTGACGTCCTGTGCGAATTCGCTGATCCGACCATCTTCGACACTCAGATCGACCGTGACCGTGGACCCGCACAGGGGCGAGCGTTTCTTGACTGTCGCATCGGGCGCATCCAGCCGGCCCAGATGTGGAATATCGGCCGCCAGCGCAAGGATGCGCGACGAATACAATTTGATCAGATCAGTTTCGCCGGACATGGCTTTTCCTCGGGCGGTGTTCCTCATACATAGTCAGGCACCCCGCCAATGCAAAAGGTTTTTGCCCATGTCCTTTGATACTTCGACTTTGGTCTATAACGAGGCGGGGTTGATCCCGGCCATCGCACAGGACGCGCAAAACGGGGATGTTCTGATGATGGCCTGGATGAATGCCGAATCCGTCCGGAAAACGCTGGAGACTGGAAAGGTCACCTACTGGTCCCGGTCGCGGTCCGCCTTTTGGGTCAAGGGCGAAACATCGGGCCACGTTCAAAAGCTGGTCGATTTGCGCGTGGATTGTGACCGCGATTGCCTGCTGGTGCTGATCGAACAAACGGGGCCGGCCTGTCATACCAACCGGCGCAGTTGTTTCTACACGGCGGTGCGCGACGGATCCGAGGTTGAGCTGATGACGCCGGAAGAGGGCTGATCCTTACAGCCCAACCATGGCACGGATGTCCTCGGGCCGGGCACCTTCGGCCCGATATCGGGCAATCGCGCGGGCATCGTCGCGTTTGGCAAGACGTTTGCCCTGATCGTCGCGGATCAGCCGGTGATGGTGATAGACTGGCGTTTCAAGGCCCAGCAGCTTTTGCAGGACGACGTGAATGGCGGTGGCGGAAAACAGGTCCTGGCCGCGCACCACATGTGTCACCTCTTGCGCCGCGTCATCCAAAACCACCGAAAGGTGATAAGAGGTGCCAAATTCACGCCGCGCCAAAACGACGTCGCCAATCCTGTCGACTAGGTCGGTGCGCGTGATGCGAATCTCCCCATGCTGGCCCTGGTCGCCGCGGCCGTCCTCGTGAAACGTCACGCAGTCCGTGTCGTTTCCCAATCCCAGCGCATCCGCCGCGCGGTTCATTTTCAATCGGATATGTGCCTCGCTTGGGCGGGTCGCGGGCGCAGGGCGGGCCCGGCAGGTTCCGGGATAGATCACGCCGTCCGGCCCCATGGGCGCGCCCTCCTGAGGGGCGGACAGGGCGGCCTGAATGTCCTTGCGCGTGCAGGTACAGGCGAAGAGCAGGCCTTGATCCCACAAGCGATCCAACGCAGCACCGTAATGTGCGATCCGGTCGGATTGGCGCAGAACGGGCCCGTCCCAAGTCAGGCCAAGCCAGGTCAGGTCGTCGTAAATCTGCTCTTCCCATTCAACGCGGGCGCGCGATTGGTCGATGTCTTCGATCCGTAAGAGAAAGCGGCCCCCGGCCGCGCGGGCCATGTCATGGGCCAGCAGGGCCGAATAGGCATGGCCCAGATGCAAAGGCCCGGTCGGGGACGGGGCAAAGCGGGTTGTAAAGGTCATCGCGCAACCAGACGGACCATATGGATCAGGCCGCGGTCAGGGCCGACTGCTCAACCCAAGTGGTCCAATCCGCCTTGGCCCGGTCGGTATAGGCCTTGTAGCGATCCTTGCGCCCACGCCGCCCGCCTTTCAGACCGGCAACCGGTGGAAACAGACCAAAGTTCACGTTCATGGGTTGGAACGTCTTGGCCTCGGCCCCGCCGGTGATATGGGTGACAAGCGCACCCATGGCCGTGGTTCCCGGTGGCGCCGTGACAGACTGGCCCAGGATTTCGGCCGCGGCCATGCGTCCGGCCAGCAATCCCATTGCCGCGCTTTCCACGTATCCCTCAACGCCGGTGATCTGACCGGCAAAGCGCACATTGGGGCGCGATTTCAGCCGCATCTGGCAGTCCAGAAGGGTCGGCGAATTGATAAAGGTGTTGCGGTGGATGCCGCCCAGACGGGCAAAGCGCGCGTTTTCCAGCCCCGGGATCATCCGAAGAACCTCGGTCTGGGCACCGTATTTCATCTTGGTCTGGAATCCGACGATATTATAGAGCGTGCCCAATGCATTATCGCGGCGCAGCTGCACCACCGCATGGGCCTTGATGTCGGGCTGGTGCGGGTTGGTCAGGCCGACGGGTTTCATCGGCCCGTGACGCAGGGTTTCGCGCCCGCGTTCCGCCATCACCTCGATGGGCAGGCAGCCGTCGAAATACCCGGCGGTTTCGCCGTCGTGGAATTCGGTCTTGTCCGCCGCAAGAAGGGCATCGATGAACGCCTCGTACTGGGCCTTGTCCATCGGGCAGTTCAGATAGGCGGTGCGCTCGGCCTCGGTTTCGCCCTTGTCATAGCGCGACTGCATCCAGGCGCGAGACATGTCGATGCTTTCGAAATAGATGATCGGCGCGATGGCGTCGAAAAAGGCCAAGGCCTCGGCGCCGGTTTCCGCCTGGATCGCCGCGCCCAGTGCCGACGAGGTCAGCGGACCCGTCGCGATGATCCAGCGGCCGGTGTCGGGCAGGGTGGTAATTTCGTCATATGAGACAGAGATGCGTGGATGCGCCATCAGTTGCGCCGTGACCGTTTCGGCAAAGGGATCGCGATCCACCGCCAGCGCACCACCGGCGGGGAGACGGTGTTTGTCGGCCGTCGCCATGATCAGCCCGTTTGCGGCCCGCATTTCCCAATGCAACAGGCCAACGGCGTTCTGTTCGTCATCGTCGGACCTGAACGAATTGGAGCAGACCATTTCGCCCAGATTGCCGGTCTTGTGGGCAAATGTTTTCACCTTCGGGCGCATTTCGTGAATGACCACGTCCACGCCCATGTTCGCCGCCTGCCAGGCTGCCTCGGACCCGGCCATGCCGCCGCCCACGATATGAAGTGTTTCGCTCATGTCATGCCATTTAGGGCAGCAGCGCACATGGCGCAACGACAACTAACCCGGAGCCTGAATATCAGTGTGGGAATTTTTGGGGTCGCCGCTGCGGGAATGTCGAACCGGTGAGAGAACCGGTCTGGAGGGACCTTCCGCCCACGGCGACCCAAAATGCGTTACTCGTAACGCGTGACAAATCATTGCCACACTCTTGCCTACATTAAAAGCGCGAATTTCGAAACAATTGCAAAAACCCGCAGAAACAGTTGATTTACTGCTCCCAATCAGGGGATCTTTTGTCGATAAACGCCGAAATTCCCTCTTGCGTGTCCCGAATCATCATGTTCTCGACCATCACCTGCCCGGTGTAGTCATAGGCCTGATCGACCGGCATCTGGATCTGCTCATAGAACGCCCGTTTGCCGATCTTGACCGCCGCGCCCAGCTTGGCTGCCAATGTCTCGGCCATGGCGCGCGTTTCGCTTTCCAGCACCTCACCTGGCACCGCGCGATTGATCAGGCCCAAGCGTTCTGCTTCGTTGGCCGGGATGAACTGACCGGTGGTCAGCATTTCAAAAGCCTTCTTGCGGGGAATATTACGCGACAGGGCGACCATCGGGGTCGAGCAGAACAGCCCGATGTTGACTCCATTCACACCGAACCGGGTGTCCCGGTCGGCAATGGCCAAATCACAGGTGGCCACCAGTTGGCACCCTGCTGCCGTTGCGATCCCGTGCACCTGTGCGATGACCGGCTGCGGCAGGGATTGAACGGATTGCATCATGTGGGCGCAGCGATCGAACAGGTCCTTGAAATAGGCCCGTCCGCCATCTTCGGCCTGACGGCCCTGGGTCATCTGTTTCAGATCATGGCCGGCGCAAAACGCCTTGCCCGCCCCCGACAGGATCACGGCGCGAATGGTCCTATCCTCGCGCAGCGCATCAAACTGTGCCTGCAAGGCGGCAATCATTTCATCCGACAGCGCATTCAGCCGCTCGGGCGCGTTCATTTGCAGATGCGCAATTGCCCCGGTGTCGTTGCGTTCCAGAATTCCCATCTTGCTCTCCCCTTGCCAGATGGGCCAAGTCTAGTGGCGATCGAAGAGAAGGAAAAGCATGGCATTGGCACTGAATAAAGACGAGGTGATGGATTACCTGACCGAGGTCTTTCCACAGGTGAAGGACGATTTCGCGATCGATCACCTTGAGCAAATGGCCGTCACCATGCGCCTGCTGACTGCGGATCGCCATCTGCGCCCCGGTGGTACGGTTTCGGGACCTTCGATGTTCGGGCTGGCGGATGTGGCGGTCTATGTGATGGTTCTGGGCATGATCGGGCGCAAGGCACTGACCGTGACGACGAATTGTTCCATCGATTTCATGCGCAAACCGGTGGCGGGCGCCGATCTGATTGCCGAGGGACGTCTGTTGAAACTGGGCAAGTTGCTGGCCGTCGGCGATATCCTGATGCGCTCCGAAGGGTCGGACAACATTGTTGCCCGTGCCACGCTGACCTACGCGATACCGCCCAAGGGCTGACAAAAAGGGCCGGGGCATGCCCCGGCCTTAGGTGTGTCTGTTGCCAGACAGGGATACTTCAGGACGTCAAACCTGCCAGAACCAACGTTTGGATTCCCTGCGCGCCTGCGCATAGGTCAATCCGATGTCGTCCAGCATATGGTCGCTCAGTTGTGCAAGGTCACGCCGCGTGCGCGAAAGCTGGTCCCATGTGGCCACGACACCCGCAATGCGCACTGCGATCGTCGCCGCCAGGGGCAGACGGGGGCTGGTGCTGAGAAAGTTCAGGGTTTGCGCTGTCATGGACTGTGTCATGGGAGTGTCCTTTCCAAATTGTATTGACACAAAGTAACGTTTTACCGATACACAAGAGATACAAAAATTGACACGCGCGGTCCAAGGAAACATTGTATTGGGTACAATTTCTCAGCCCTCCCTCGCCAATCGCCTAGGCCCCAAATACAAGGCCGTGGCCGAATTGATCCGAAACGCCATCGACAGCGGTGAGATGAGGCAAGGGGCCAAGCTGCCTCCGGTCCGGGAACTGGCCTATCAATTGAACATCACCCCCGGAACGGTGGCACGAGCATATGCCCTGCTGACGGACGAGGGCCTTCTGCTGGCCGAGGTCGGGCGCGGCACCTTTGTCGCCCCGCCGAAATCTCAGCTACAGGATGATGTCTGGTCCCGGATCGTCGAACCGCGGAATTCCCGCACTGTCAGCCTGTTCAGCCCGCGCTTGCCCGACGTGGGGCAGGTCGCCGCCATCCGCCACGCGCTGTTGCAGGTGGCCGACGGGGAGCCGCACAGGTTTCTCAACTATCCGACCCGCGAAGCCTTTGCCGATATCAGGCAGGTTGTCGCGGATTGGCTCTCAACTGCGCCGCTGGGCCCTGTCGCCCCCGAGGATGTGGTTTTGACCCACGGGGGGCAAAGTGCCATATGCCTTGTGCTTCAGGCCGTCGTGGCCGGCCCCAAACCCACCATCCTGGTCGAAGACCTTTCGTATGCCGGGTTTCGCCGGGCCGCCGAACTGATGCGCGCCGATGTTGTCGGGGTTGAAATGGACGAATACGGAGTCATCCCCGAGGCGCTGGACGCAGCCATTCGGCGGTCCGGTGCCCAGGTTTTCTGCACATCACCCGAAGTGCACAATCCGACGGGATGTTTCACGCCGCTGGAGCGACGCAAGGCGCTGGTCGAGGTGATCAACCGCCACGACATCCAGATCCTCGAAGACGACTGTTACAGGATCAGCGAACCACGGGCGCATTTCTATCGGGCGTTGGCCCCGACGCGCACGTGGTATGTGGCGTCGATCTCCAAATCGCTGACACCGGCCTTGCGTGTCGGCTTTGCGCTGGGGCCGACGGATCGGGGGGGCGATCTGCGGCGGGTGGCCGAATATAGCTATTTTGGCGTGGCGCAGCCCATCGCAGAGGTCACCCGGATCCTGCTGAGCGATCCCAATACCCCTGAGCTGATGCGCAAGGTGCGGGCCCGGCTGGCCGACTATGTCCGTGTCGCGGTCAATGCCCTGGGCGGTTTTGACCTGACCTGGAATCCCGAAGTTCCCTTTGTCTGGCTCAGGTTGCCGCCGGGCTGGCGCGCCGCTGCCTTTTGCCGGGCGGCGGAAAACGAAGGCGTGCAAATCCGATCCGCCGACGAATTTGCCCTCCGCGACGGGCGTGCACCCCATGCGGTGCGGATTGCGATGAACGGACAGGTCTCGCTCGACTCGTTTGAACAGGCGATGCAACGGTTGCGCATGCTACTGGACAATCCGCCGGAACAAATCAGCGTTTAGTTGGGGTATTTTAATACCGTATTTCTAAGGTATTGTTTTTATTCCATTTAAAGGAACATGATGCACTTGACGGGGGCAGGGGTGACCAGTAAACCCCGTCCATCGAATTCGCGCAGGCCGTGAAATGCCTGCCGTCAACGCCAAACGGGAACATCCGTCATGAAAACCTTTTCTGCAACACCAGCAGAGATCGACAAGAAATGGATCCTGATCGACGCCGAAGGCATCGTTCTGGGTCGTCTTGCATCGATCATTGCCATGCGTCTGCGTGGCAAACACAAAGCGTCGTTCACTCCGCACATGGACATGGGCGACAACGTCATCGTCATCAACGCTGAAAAAATCCAGATGACCGGCAAGAAACGCGAAGAGCATTTCTACTGGCACACTGGCCACCCCGGCGGGATCAAATCGCGCACCAAGCAGCAGATCCTGGAAGGGGCGCACCCCGAGCGTGTCGTGACCCAAGCGGTCAAGCGCATGCTGCCGGGCAACCGCCTGAGCCGTCAGGTGATGACCAACCTGCGCGTCTATGCAGGGGCCGAGCATCCGCACGAGGCACAGAGCCCTGAAGTTCTGGATGTCAAATCCATGAACAAGAAAAACACCCGGAGCTGATTGAATGGCTGACGAAATCAACACACTCGAAGACCTGAAAGAGGCCGTGACCGAAAACGTCGGCGGTGTTCAGGGCGTCGAAACCGAAATCGCACGTGAACCCGTTCGTGACGAACTGGGCCGCGCCTATGCAACCGGCAAACGTAAGGATGCGGTTGCCCGCGTCTGGATCAAACCCGGTTCGGGCAAGGTCGTTGTCAACGGCAAGGAAATGGCCGGCTATTTCGCGCGTCCGGTTCTACAGATGATCCTGCGCCAGCCGTTCACCGTTGCCGGTGTCGAGGACCAGTTCGACGTCATGGCAACCGTCAAGGGCGGTGGCCTGTCCGGTCAGGCCGGTGCGGTCAAGCACGGAATTTCCAAGGCTCTGCAGCTTTATGACCCGTCGCTGCGTGGCGCGCTCAAGGCCGCTGGCTTCCTCACCCGCGACAGCCGCGTCGTGGAACGGAAGAAATACGGCAAGGCCAAGGCCCGCAAGAGCTTCCAGTTCTCCAAGCGTTAAGTTTGGGTTCTTACCTATTGAAAAGGCCACGCTTTTGCGTGGCCTTTTTTGCGTTGAGGCACCTGTGTGAGCGTCTTAGGGACGCTGGCCGGGAACTCAGTCGGCCTTGACGTACCAGTCATCGAACCGCGACACCTCGGGGTGGACACGGGTGTACCCCTTGCTGGTCAGCAGTTCCAGAATGTCCTCGCGCTGAGGTTCGTAATTGTGTTCCACCGTCATGACGCGGAAGGACCATTTGTCGAAATCAAGAGCGTTCAGGATATCAAACTCGCTGCCTTCGGTATCGATCGAGATATAGTCGATCACCGAAGGGGCTTTATGCTGTTCCAGCAGATCGTTCAGCGACACGGTTTCCACGTCATAACCCTGACCGCGCATCTTGCGCGAGGTTTTGACAAAGGTCGAAATGGCGGAATTGACCGCGCTGGCGGTTTCGGTGAAATGCACGGTCTGACCGCTTTCTTTCCAGACACAGCGGGTATCGATGGCCGCCTTGCGATTGCGCTTGAGCGCCTCGTGCCAGCCCACGGCAGGTTCGGCCAGAATCCCGGTCCAGCCATAGTCGCGCTCCATCATCATCGTGTTGGACAGTTCGTCACCGTTCGTGGCGCCGAATTCAACGAAGAACCCGCCCGTTTTGAAGTCGAGCTGTGCCAGGGCGAAAATGTCCTGGCGCACCTGGGAATGCGAGGTTTCAAGCGCATCGATACAGGCGCTGCGTTTTTCAGGCGGCATGGCCTTGATGAACTCAAGATCGAAATAGGCCTTTTCCCGCTCTTTCAGCTCTCTGAGCCGGGACCGGCGGATCAACCTGGTGTTTGTCAGTAAATGGGACACGGCACTGCGCTTTTTTGTTGTTGTACGCGCCCAAGTCGACGCAAATTCAAATCTTCTTACCGCTGGCCCCAAGCCCGGGCAAGGGCGATCACTCGTCCGGGTCGATCAGCCCCAGACCGCGTAAATAGATTCCGATCCCGGTTTCAAGCAGGTCTTCGGGGGGAAACGGGCTCTGGGTGCCGGGCGAATTACGCGCGAACAGTTCCACAACTCCATGGCTCATTGCCCAGATATGGGCGCTGAACATCGAGGCGGGAGGGCGTTTGTCCGGCGGGATGTGCTGGCTCAGATCGGTTGCGGCTTTTTCCAGCACATCGCGCGCCTTTTTGGCGATGGCGGCCAGTTCCGGTGTCCGGTTCACCGAAATGCCGCTTTCGAACATGGCGATGTAGTGGCCGGGATGTTTTCGGGCAAAGGCGAGATAGGCGCGTCCCGTCGCCTCGAACGCGGCCAGGGCGGACGGCTGCCCCGTGTCATAGGCGTGTTGCATGAGATCGGCAAATATCTCATACCCCTGCCGTGCCGCTTCGGCGATCAGATCCTCGCGCCCCTCGAAATGGCGATAGACGGCTGCCGGCGTCACACCGGCGGTTTTCGCCGCCTCCGACAGGGTGAACCCGGTTGGCCCCTTGGTTTCGATCAGCTCCAACGCCGCATCGATCAGAGCCTGTCGCAGGTTGCCATGATGATAGCCGCGTTTAGCCATCCCAGATATCCGGGCCACCGCAGATTTCGGAATCGATGTGGCCAATCGCCTTTGCGTCCTTGCGGTCATACTCCAGCGCATGCAGCACTGTACGGATGGCGCCCAGACGCGCGCGGCGCTTGTCATCCGAGCGGATGATCGTCCAGGGCGTGAGATCCGTATGGCTGCGGGTCAGCGTTTCGCTGATCGCCGCCGAATAGGCATCCCATTTCTTGAGACCTTCAACGTCGATCCAGCTGAGCTTCCACTGTTTTAACGGGTCCTTTTCCCGCGCCAGGAAGCGGCGCAACTGTTCGGCACGTCCGACATTGAGCCAGAATTTGAACAGGTGAATTCCGTCATCGACCAGCGATTCCTCGAACGGGTCGACCTGATGGAAAAACCGTTCGCGTTCCTCATCCGTACAAAACCCGAAGACCTGTTCGACAACGCCGCGATTGTACCAGCTGCGGTCAAAAAACGCGATTTCACCGCCCGCTGGCAGATGGTCGATATAGCGCTGGAAATACCATTGGCTGCGTTCTGCATCCGATGGTTTGGGCAGGGCGACCACACGCGCGCCGCGCGGGTTAAGGTTTTCGCGAAACCGCTTGATCGTGCCGCCTTTGCCGGCGGCATCGCGTCCTTCAAAGACAATGACGACGCGCTGTCCGGTTTCCTTGACCCAGGACTGCAACTTGACCAGCTCAATCTGCAGCGCGGCGAGTTCTTTTTCGTACACCTTACGCGCCAATCGGTCGGAATGCGGATAATCCTTATTCAGGATCTCGCTTTTATCGGCACGGGCAATCGCGTTCCTGACCGCGTCAGGGGCGTGCGTCCTGTAAAACTCGCTGATGGCTCCGTCAAAAGGAAGGTCCATTCTTTATTCCCTTTTCAATCCACTATGGCGGTCACAACCGACTAGCGCAATCCGGCACGCTGGGCGGCCGCGTCGATTGCGGCGATGACTTCGTCCTCGGTCACGTGGTGCGGCATGTGACCTATTCCCGGCAACAGCGTCAGCGTGGCGCCTTCGATGTCGCGCATCAGGGCCTCGGAATGGATGCTGTGGGACACGATTGAATCCGAGGTCCCGTGCACCGCCTCGACCGGGATTGTTATCCGGTCATAGCCGGGGACCATGTCGCGCAGATGCTGGCGCAGCTGGTGCCGTTGTTGCGCATTGGCCAGCAGCGAATGCGGCCGCAGAACCAGCGGTGTGCCGATTGCGTCGGCATATCCCGGCGGGGCCTTTTGCGGGCTGAACACCTCGTCCACCGCTTTGCGGATATATCCGTCGCTGACCCAGGCCGAGAGCAGGTGGGCCAGAACCGGGCCAATCCGCGGGCGCGACAGCCATCCATAAAGGCGATCCAGTTTGCCGGGCCAGGGGTGAGTGGCCCCGGCGATCGACACCGCCGCGGCGATATTTTCGGGGTGATACACCGCCCAGGCCATTGTCACAGCCCCGCCAAAGCTCTGACCGGCGACAATCGGACGGTCCGCGCCAAGGGACTTGGACGCGCCAACCAGCAGATCCACCTGATCCCTGAGATGGACGTCATTGGCCGCCAGCGGCGGTGTGTGCCCCAGGCCGGGGCGGTCGAACACGATAACCCGGTATCGGGGGGAGAGTTTTTCAACCAGTGAAAAGGTCATGTCCCGCGTGTTGCCCGACGCCCCGTGCAACAGCACGAGGTCGGGACCGCTGCCCTGAACCACGACATGCACCTGGTGCCCGCCGACATCAACAAACTGGCCTTCGGGGGGAAAGGCGCGTTCGGCCTGGCGTTGTCGGCGTCGACTGCGCAAGTAAGTGGCAGCCCCCCCAAGGATGATAACGATTGCGAGTGCAATCAACAGGTTATCTGCCAATGTCATCAATCTCGAACGGGGTCGTTTGGTAAATTTCGTTGATCCAGTTGCCGTACAAAAGATGCGCGTGGCTGCGCCAGCGGTTCAACGGCGGCCTGCTGGGGTCATCATCGGGATAGTAATTGATCGGCACATTGATCGCGGTCCCCTGGTCGACATCACGGTCATATTCCTGTTTCAGCGTGTCGCTGTCGTATTCAAAGTGGTTGAAGACATAGAGCGCACGGTGGTCGAGATCCTGCACCAGGCAAGGGCCGGTTTCGTCATTGCCCAACAGGGTCACAAGGGAGCCCGTGGCATCAATGTCGTCTTGGCGGTTTTCCGTCCAGCGGCTGACCGGAACGACGCAGACATCCGAAAACCCGCGCAGATAGGGCGAGTTCGGTTTCAGGTTGGTCTGCGGATAACAGCCAAACAATTTATGCGGCAGGATATGTTTGGGCACGCCGTGGAAATGATCGATCATCGCCATCGCACCCCAGCACACCCCAAAGGTGGAATGCACATGGCTTTGGGTCCAGTCCATCACCCGCAGCATTTCATCCCAATATGTGACGTCTTCGAAGGCAAGGTGTTCAACCGGGGTGCCGGTGATGATCAGCCCGTCGAATTTTTCACCCGTGGCCTGAACCTCGGAGAAGGTACGGTAAAAGCTTTCCATATGCTCGGCCGCGGTGTTGCGCGACTGGTGTTCGCTCATCCGGATCAGGCTGAATTCGATCTGCAGAGGCGTGGCGCCGATCAGGCGGGCGAACTGTGTTTCCGTCTGAATTTTCTTGGGCATCAGGTTCAAAAGCCCGATGCGTAGCGGCCGGATATCCTGACGGGCGGCCTGATCCTCGGACAGGACCATGACGCCCTCACGGGTGAGAACATCAAAGGCAGGCAGGTTTTCAGGTATCTTGATGGGCATAACGCGCTCGGGCCAGTTTCAGACAGTCGGAGATGTGCAAATACGGTCTTTACCCATGTATCTCAAGGGCGTCGGCGATCAAGTCATTGAAAGTGGCGGCATCTTTCACCTGCCCAACCTGCTCGGCGGTCAGGGTCAGGCCCCATTTCGCCATCGCCTCGTACCGGGGCTGGCGATGGGCGAGGGCCTTGGCATAGGTCCAGCGGATGAAGGCATCGGGATCGACATCGGTCTCGTTGCACGCGTGTTCGGCCAGGTATTCCTCCCAGACCCGTGTCAGGAATTCGGGCTGATAGGCCATCGGTTTGGGTGCGCGGTCGAACCGGCGGATCAATTCCTGGGTGTGGGCCTCGTCCCCCTTGAGCCAGATCATCAGCGTGTGTTTCTGCAATTCGCTCAGGATCGGATCGTCGGGATCCTCGGCATCGACCCATTCACAGATCGACCCGCCGGTGTCGCAGATGAAATGGGGATAGCCATATAGCCGCTCGGCCCGGTCGATGAAATATTCGGTATCCAGAAGGGCGTGGATTTCGGACAGGCGGAACTGTTCCTGACGGCGCCGATATTCTTCCATCGGCAGGCCGCCCTTGGACGGATCGCCGGGCTTGCCCAGATACGAGGATACCGGGGTCAGATTGTCGAATGTCAGGTTGGAGCCGATATAAATGGAATCCGACAACAGCAAGTCGCGTAGGAACGGCACCTTCATCGCCTCGGCCTTGGCGTTGTCAGCGATGTATTCGCCCATGTACCGGGTGCCGATGCGATAATCGATGCTGTAGTGAAACCAGCCACCGGATTCGCGCAACATGTTGGACAGGTAGGTCTTGCCCAGCCCCGACATCCCGAAAAACAGCACCCGTTTGTGCGGGGCATCGCGCCAGTCCTGAGCGGTTGAATACAGCATTATCGACCCTGTTCCTTTTTGCTCTTGCTACTCAGGCAGCAGGGCAGGGTCAATCAGGCGCGTTTTGATGGCAGGCGAATGGTGCCATTCAGGATCAGCAGGCCCAACGCCAGCACCGCAAATCCGCCATAGGCGTTTGGTTTCAGTTCTTCGTTCAGAACAATCGCCCCGAGGATGATCGCCACAGGGGGAATAACCAGCGTGACCAGCATCAGGTTGCCGCTGCCGGCCATGCCCAGGACACGGTAGTAGAGCAGATAAGCCCCGGCCGTGGCAAAGAGCGAGTAATAGACAATGGCCGCCCAGGTTTCGGCCTTAAGATTGAATGAGACGGGGCCGTCGATCAACAGGGCCAGCGGGATCAGGATCAGCGTGGATGCCGTCAACATGCCCGCCGCGGCGACCTGTGGGGCAAGATGCCCAAGACGCGCGCGTGCCCAGCTTGCCGCGATGCCATAGCTGAGGGTCGCCCCGAGAACCGCCAGTTGCGAGGTGCTTTGCAGATCGAACCGGGCGAGGGACTCCAGCCCGACGGCCGTTGCGACACCTATAAACCCAAGGGTCACCCCGATAATCCTGGGGGCCGTCAGCCGTTCGTCGGAAAACACGATGGCCGCGATGATCACGCCAAAAATCGCTGTGGCCCCGTTCAGAATCGCCGTCAGACCGGTTTCAATGTGCAACTGCCCCCATGTGAGCAGGCCAAAGGGAATGACGTTGTTGGCCAGCCCCATCACCAGAAAGGCGCCCCATGTGCGCGCCTCTCGGGGCAGTGGCAACCGCTGGGCCATCACAAAACCCCACAAGACAAGCATTGCCCAGAAGGTGCGGTGCAGGACCGTGGTCACCACCGGCACTTCGTCCAGGGCGATCCGGATCGACAGAAAGGATCCGCCCCAGATCAGCCCCAGCAAAAGCAATTCGCCCCAGGCCCGCCGCGATATGGTTTTCTGCATGGTCATGGCGCGACCCTAGACCGCCGGCGGGGCGTCACGCGATCCGGTTCTTGCGGGTTTCGGCAAGGATATTGATGTAATTCGCGGCAAAGATGATCACCGCGCCAACCAGCACCCAGATCACCAGCGGCTCATCGTAAAGCAGCATTCCGACCACCGAAATGGTGGGCAGGCGCACGAAGTCGAACGGAACCACGACCGAGGCGGGGGCGATGGACAGCGCGTTGGTGATGCAGAAATGCGCCAGCAACCCGCCCAGTGCGATGACGATCACAAACGGAATGCCCGACGCGTCCGGCAATGCAACGTCGCCGTCAAACCCGGCGGCAATGCACCCAAACACCAGTTGCATCAGGGTCAGCCAGAACATGATGCCGCCAATGGTTTCGCGGCGGGTCAGTCGTTTTGTGACCATCATCGTGATGGCAAAAAAGATCGCGGCCCCTGCGGCGGTGACAATGCCGATGTTCATGGTCGACGGGCTGGGGCGGGCCACGATCAGGATACCGATGAACCCAAGCAACGCCGCCAAGGCGCGCACACGGGTCAGGCGTTCGCCCAGAAACAGGGGCGACAGGATGATCACCCAGAGGGGCGTGGTGAACTCCAACGCGAAAACCTGGGCCAGCGGTGCCGCCGTAATGGCAAAAAACCACAGGTTCTGTCCGGTAAAATGCGCGGCATTTCGCACCAGGTGCGTGCCAAAGGCATCGGGCCGCACCACAGCCCATCGTCCGGTGACGGTCAGAACGACCGCCACGATAATGACGCCGACCAGACTGCGGTACATCATGATCTCAAAGGTGTCGAGCTGCGCGCTCACCTCGCGCCCGGCAACGGCCATGGAGGAAAAGGACACGATGGAGCCAATCATCCAGAGCGCGGCTTTCAGCGTCGGGTTCACCCTGAGGCCGCCATCAGTCGCGGCGCGGTCCGGAAACGAGAGGGAACATCATTCCCACTCGATCGTTCCGGGCGGTTTTGAGGTCACGTCATAGGTGACGCGATTGATGCCCTGAACCTCGTTGATGATGCGGGTTGCGGTTTCGCCCAAGAAGTCATGCGTGAACGGATAGTAATCTGCCGTCATCCCATCGACCGAGGTCACCGCGCGCAGTGCGCAGGCATAGTCATAGGTGCGCCCGTCGCCCATGACCCCCACGGTGCGCACCGGAAGGATGGCAACAAAGGCCTGCCAGATTTCATCATACAGGCCATGCTTGCGGATCTGGTCGATATAGACCGCATCCGCCTTGCGCAGGATTTCCAGCTTTTCACGGGTGATTTCGCCGGGGCAGCGGATTGCGAGACCGGGACCGGGGAAGGGGTGGCGCCCAATGAAACTGGGGGGAAGACCCAGTTCGCGACCCAGTTCGCGCACCTCGTCCTTGAACAGCTCGCGGAGGGGTTCAACCAGTTTCAGGCCCATCTTTTCGGGCAATCCGCCGACATTGTGGTGCGATTTGATCGTCACCGACGGCCCGCCGGAAAAGCTGACGCTTTCGATCACGTCCGGGTACAGCGTGCCTTGGGCCAGGAACTTGGCACCGCCGACATCGCCCGCATGTTTCTGGAACACGTCGATGAACAGCTTGCCGATGATCTTGCGTTTGGTTTCAGGATCACTCTGACCGTCCAGTTCGCCAAGGAACAGTTCCTGTTCATCAGCATGGATCAGCGGCATGTTGTAATGGTCGCGGAACATGGTGACGACCTCTTCGGCCTCCCCCTGACGCAGCAACCCGTGATCGACGAACACACAGGTCAACTGATCGCCGATCGCCTCGTGAATGAGAACCGCGGCGACAGACGAATCGACGCCGCCCGACAAGCCGCAGATAACCTTGTCATCGCCGACCTGCTCGCGGATCTTGCGGATCGCTTCCTCGCGATAGGCGCCCATGGTCCAGTCGCCGGTGAACCCGGCCAGCTGAACAAAGTTTTCATAAAGGCGCGCGCCGTTGGGTGTGTGATGCACCTCGGGGTGGAACTGGACGGCAAAGAAATTGCGTTCGGTATCGGCGGTGATCGCAAAGGGCGCATTGGGCGAGGTGCCGTAGACCTTGAACCCCGGCGCGATCTTTGACACGTGATCGCCGTGGCTCATCCAGACCTGTTCTTTTTCGGCGGTGAACCAACCGGTCAAAAGAGGCAGGGACTCGGCCGTCGGGGTGACATAGGCGCGCCCGAACTCGGCGGTGCCATGGCCGCGCTCGACCTGGCCGCCCAGCATCTGCATCATCACCTGCTGGCCATAACAGATCCCCAGGATCGGCACGCCCAACTCGAACACGCTGGCCGGTGGCCGCGGTGACCCTTCGTCGATCACAGATGCAGGCCCGCCCGAAAAGATCACGGCCTTTGGCGAGAACTCTTCAAGAAAGGCTTTGGTCACGTTCTGATAGGGGTGGATTTCGCAATAGACGTTCAGTTCGCGCAAGCGGCGCGCGATAAGCTGCGTCACCTGGCTGCCGAAGTCGATGATGAGAAGGCGGTCGTGGGAAATCTGGCTCATGAGGCCTGATATTGCGGGCGCGCGATTTGCACAAGAGGCCCCGCGCAACAACGGCGTCGCGCGGGGCAGGGTATTACCATTTATAGGTCATTCCGATTGCAAATTCATGTTGGGACATGCCGATGGTTACCGGCTGGGCCACGCCGGTCAGGGCGGGATTCGCCCCGGTGATCGAATTCTCGAAGGCATGGGTATAGGACATGGTCAGCCCCCAACTGTCGTTGATCTTGTAACTCGCGCCGGCCGAGGCATGCCATTGCGGCGTTGCGGGGGCGAGCGTATTGATCACGGTCGAAGGCGGGTCGATGAATTCCGTCGCATAGCTCAGGCCGCCCCGCAGGGTCCAGCGCGGGTTCATCCGATAGATCGCGGCCAAGCGCACGACATCCACGTCCTTCCACCCAAACCCGACGCCATTATCGGCACCAAGCGGTCCCTGTGGCGGGGCGTTCGGGTTGGCCAACGCGGGAATGTCGCCGTAAAACAACCGCTGGAATTCGGCAGTAAATGTCCACTCGGGCGACTTGGCCGGGGTAAAGGCCGCGCCGATCGTGGCCGCTGCGGGAACATCAAAGCTGCCGCCTTCGGCAAAAAGCCCGGCATATTTGTCAAAGCTCTGCATCTTGATCTTGCTGCGGTAGGACGCCCCGACGGCCCATTCGGAGGTCGGTTCCCAGACCATGCCCAGATTGAGGCCCAGACCGGTGGACCAGTCGCTGCCGTTGTTGGTCACAAGGCCAGGCGCCGAGGTCATGCCTTCGAACGCCTCCAGCCCCGTGGCGCTGAACCGCTGAATGGCAAGGACCGGGGCAATACCAAGGGTCAGGCGCTCGTTGACGGAATAAGAATAGTTCACGCTCAGGAACAGCTGTTCCAGATTGACGCCCAGAGGCGCGGTGCCCGCACCCAGACCGGCCAGGAAGTTGGTGGTATATTCGGTGTTCATGCCGCCGTTGCCAAAGGTGAAAATCCCAAGGGAACTGCGGTCATTCAGGCGGAAATTGACGCCTCCGCACGGAATCAGGAATAGCGGGTTTTCGCTTTTGAACGTGCCTACGGTCAACGGGCCACCCGGGCCCACGGTGACAGACCGGGACGGCGCAAAGGTGGTCAGGCACAGCCCGGCCTTGTTGCCGACCTTGTTGCCCATCGCAGGGTTCTGGGCCAGTCCCAGAACACCCGCGGGCACGGCGACACCGGCACCGGCCATCCCCTTGGAACTGCCGCCATAGCCATTGGCAATATAGCCGTTTGTGGCCATGGCCGGGCTTGTAAGGGCCAGTGTCATCCATGCCGCAGACAAAGCTCCGCCAGTGGCGTGCGCGATGGCGCGCCGCCGATTCGTACATCGGATCATTATTTTCTCTCTCCCTGAGCGCGGGGCTGTTGATTGCCCCTTGTTTTATAGTCTCCGCGCTACTTGCAGTGCTCCTCGGGTACATTTTGCAGAGCGGATCAAAACATATTCTGAGATTGATATGTATATTTCCACCAAAAACTTCAAAATGTCGCAGATGTTGGCAATGTGCCGAAATTCAACACTGCATCGGGTCAGGGTTGGGACTAAATACTCGCAAACGGGCGTGAAACCAGAAATCCGCCCCTGCCATGCTGTGAAGGACGCGGAACATGACAGAAGCAGACATACAAAAACGGCGACGTGGTGGCGGCGGGAATGCCCGGCGTGCCGCCCGCAGCGCCGTGTCTTTCGAGACCGCCAAATATATTGAGCGCAATATCCCCAACTTTGAAATCCTGACGCCCGAGGCGCTTGAGATCATCGAAGCCAATGCCGAAACGGTGCTGGCCGAAATCGGGGTCAATTTCATCGACAACCCCAAAGCGATCGAACGCTGGCGCGAGGCCGGTGCCGAGATTGAAGGGGAACGGGTGCGAATACCGCGTGGTCTTGCGCGCAAGCTCTGCGCCACTGCACCGTCGAAATTTGTGCAGCACGCCCGCAATCCGGCCCGAAATGTTGAAATCGGTGGCAACACACTGGTCTGCGCGCCGGTTTACGGACCGCCTTTCGTGCGCGACATCTCGGGCGGACGCCGTTATGCGACGATGGATGATTTCCGCAAGTTCGTGAAACTTGGCTATATGTCCAAATGGCTGCACCATTCGGGCGGGACGGTGTGTGAACCCACCGATGTGCCGGTCAACAAGCGCCATCTGGACATGCTGCATGCCCATATGACCCTGTCGGACAAACCCTTTATGGGGTCGGTCACCGAGCCGTCCCGCGCGCAGGATTCGGTAGAAATGTGCGAAATCCTGTTCGGCAAGGAGTTCGTTCAGGAAAACACGGTGATGACATCGCTCATCAACATCAACTCGCCCCTGACCTTTGATGAGGTGATGATGGGCGCGCTTGAGGTTTATGCCCGCAACAACCAGGCCTGCATCATTTCGCCCTTTATCGTCGGTGGCGCCATGGCGCCGGTATCGGTTGCAGGGACGCTGACCCAGGTTCTGGCCGAGGTTCTGGCCGGCATCGCCTATTCCCAGCTCATTCGCCCCGGCGCGCCCGTGATCTTTGGCGCCTTCGTGACGTCCATCGACATGAACAGCGGCGCGCCCACCTTTGGCACGCCCGAGGCCTCACAGATCCTCTATGGTGCTGGTCAGCTGGCCCGGCGTATGGGGTTGCCGTTCCGGTCGGGTGGTGGACTGTGCGCGTCAAAACTCCCCGATGCGCAAGCCGCATATGAAACCACCAACACGTTGAACGCGGCCTTGATGGGCGGAGTGAATTTCATGCTGCACTCATGCGGGTGGCTGGAAGGCGGGCTTGTCAGCAGCTTTGAGAAATTTGTCATGGACGCCGACCAGCTTGGCATCCTGCACAAGCTGGCCCAGGGTGTCGGCGTGACCGAAAACGATCAGGCGATGGACGCCATTGCCGAGGTTGGCCCGGGCGGCCATTACCTGGGCTGCGCCCATACCCAGGCCAACTTCAAAGAGGCGTTCTGGCGGTCTGACGTGATGGATTACAAGCCCTTTGAAACCTGGGAAGAAGAAGGTGGACGGGACACGCAAACCCTTGCGGCGCGGCGCGTCGAACACCTGCTTGGAACCTATCAGCAACCCGAACTGGATCCGGCCATCGCCGGGGCCTTGGTCAGCTATATCGAAGAGAAAAAGGCCTCGATGCCGGACGCCTTCATGTAAGACGAATTCAGGACACTGCCTGAATGCGCGACGCGGCCAATAGCTGCGCTTCGCCGACCATGGCGATCAACACATCCAGATGACGCGGCAGGGAATACCCCGCGTCATCTGCACGGCGCTGATCATCCAGACCGCGCTCAATCTCCATCAACCGCATCAATGCCTCGGCAGATCGGGGCAGAGCGCCATATCCCAGCAAGCGCCGCAAATGCCGGTCGCGTGCGTAGTCCCGTGCTCCGATCCGCGCCGCACGGATCAAAAGCCGCGGACGGCACAGCGAATTCAGCATACTCATCAGATCCTTCATTTGGATATCCCGCTTGTTTTCATTTCAAGTGCCATGGTTTTGCCACAACCTAAACGGGTGTTGCCCGATCCAATGTTTCTGCGAGCGATGGTTTCATAACTGTTTAGACAAATTTTACAATGTTGATCCGGCAAGGCGGATATTAACTATCGTGTAACAGATTCGCCCCTAGGTTGTGGTTAATAATTTCTGAAGCTATCGGCGAAGGGACACTGGAATTTTGCGTTCAGAATTAGAAATGACTCGGGATGCATCCGGTTCTTCTTTGCCGATTTGGGTGCCGGACACGGTCCAGCGATACCTGCTGCACACGGAACTCGGGCACACCATTCGCGACCTCGCCCGCGAGGCCGGATGCTATGCCTCGACCGTGCTGCGCCAGATCCGGCGAATTGAAACGCGACGTGACGACCCGCTGGTTGATGCGGCCCTGAAAAAGCTGGCCCAGACCCTGTTTGCGTCGCCTGCATCCCGCCTGACTGCGCCCGGTGGCATGCGTGCAACTGTAAAGGAACCATTCCCGATGACATCGTCAGAACATTCCGGACCTGACACCCTGAACGCCTCCGAACTGAGCCGCGAAGCCAGCCGCATCTTGCGCCGTCTGTGCGAATCCGGGGCCGTGCTGGCAGTTGCTGAAAACATGGAAAAGGCGGTTGTGGTGCGCGATGACGACGCCGGGCCCAGTGCGCGCACGGCGGTGGTGGATACCTCGGTTGCCCAGGCCATGGCGCTCAAAGACTGGATCGCCTGCGTCAAACCCGGTCGCATCAGCCGTTATCACATCACGGCCGCCGGGCGGTCCGCGCTCAGCCGGATGCTGGCCGAGCAGGAAAACCGGATGCGCAAGGACTCCGAACACGGGTTTGCCGAGGCACAAACCCCGTTCGGCGGTCAGCGCGGCAACTGGGGTGAAAAGACAATGGATGACCCAGTGTCCGGGCGTCAGCGCAAGATGCGATATAACATGGCCGAAAGCCCGCTGATCGCCCTGGCCCGACGCAAGGACAAGGACGGCAAGCCGTTTCTGGACGACAGCCTTGTGCACGCGGGCGAACGATTGCGCGAAGATTTCGAACTGTCCCAGATGGGGACCCGCATCGCCCAGAACTGGGACAGGTTCCTGACAGGGGGCGCACGCGGGGGATTTGCTCCTGACAGTGCGGTTTGCAACGGCCCCTCCGCCGCGCGCGATCGCGTCGCCCGGGCGCTGAGCGATCTTGGCCCCGGGCTCAGCGACGTTGCCCTGCGCTGCTGTTGTTTTCTGGAAGGGCTGGAAACGGCCGAAAAGCAGCTGGGGTGGTCCGCGCGCTCGGGCAAGATCGTTCTGCGGATCGCGCTGCAACGATTGAACCGCCATTATGAAGAACAATCCGAACCCAGCCGGATGATCGGATAACCATCCCCGCCATGAAAAACCGTGGCCCGGTTCAGGGCCACGATATTACCTTGCACGCTCACCCAGAGCGGTTGTGGTGAGACCTCGGGATCGCGTGCGCCCTGCAAGGCGGCTATGCAAAAAGGGCCGTTACATTCCCGCCAGTTCTGCGTAAATAGAAGTCAGACTGCGAGGTAGCTCATGCGTGATCTGAAAATCCCCGAACAGCGCCATCCCGAAAAGGCGCATCGCCCCGACAATGCCCAGCCCAAGAAACCCGACTGGATCAGGGTCAAGGCGCCGGGCGGCAAGGGATATGCCGACACCCACAAGATCATGCGCGAAAACAACCTTGTCACCGTCTGCGAAGAGGCCGGATGCCCCAACGTCGGGGAATGCTGGTCACAGGGGCACGCCACCATGATGATCATGGGCGAGGTGTGCACGCGCGCCTGTACCTTCTGCAACATTGCTACCGGTAAACCGCCCGAGGATCTGGATGCATTCGAACCGGGCCGCGTGGCCCATGCGGTGGAAAAGCTGGGGCTGAACCACGTGGTGATCACCAGCGTTGACCGCGACGATGTCGAAGACGGCGGGGCCGAGCATTTCGCCCAGACCATCCGCGCCGTGCGCCACCGCAGCCCAAACACCACGATCGAAATTCTGACCCCGGACTTCATCCGCTGTGATCCATCGGTTCTGGAAACCGTTGTCGAGGCGCGGCCCGACGTATTCAATCACAACCTTGAAACCGTGCCGGGCCTCTACCCCGAGGTCCGCCCCGGCGCGCGTTATTTCCACAGCCTGCGCCTGCTGCAGCGGGTCAAGGAACTGGACCCGATGATGTTCACCAAATCCGGCATCATGGTCGGGCTGGGCGAGGACAAGCAGGCCGTGATGCAGGTCATGGAGGACATGCGCGCCGCCGATATCGATTTCCTGACCATCGGTCAGTACCTGCAACCCACACCCAAACACCATCGCGTCGACCGTTTCGTCACGCCCGAGGAATTCGCCGCCTATGAAAAAGCCGCCTATGGCAAGGGGTTCCTGATGGTGTCGGCCACGCCGCTGACCCGCTCCAGCTATCATGCGGGGGATGATTTCGCCCGGTTGCGCGAGGCGCGGCAAGCCAAGATCGGACGCGGCTGACCTTAGGGCGCCGGGATCGCCTTTAGATAAGCGGCAATCGCCGCGCGATCCTGACCGGTCAGATGCGCAAGGTTGGCCACGACATGGGCCATTTCGCCGCCTGCGCTGTCGTAATCCGGGGTGAATCCGGTTTCCAGGTAATAGGCAATGTCGGCAGCGCTCCACAACAGGGTGCCCGGCGCGATGCCAGGAATGCGCCCTTTGCCTGTCGGGTTCGGCGCCCCCTGAAGCCATTTGTCATACTCCAGTCCGCCCAGCACATCGCGCGGCGTGTGGCATTCACCGCAATGGCCCAGTGCCTCGACCAGATACCGGCCCCGCAGCACGTCGTCCGGGGCATCGCTGTCCAGTTGCACAATCCAGTCGTCTGAAAGGAACAGCCGCTTCCACAGGCCCAGCCCCCGCCGTACCGTGAACGGAAAGCCCAACTCATGCGGTTGATTGTCCGCATCTGAAGCCGGCAAACCGTCCATGAACGCCTTGAGGTCGGCAACGTCCTGCAGGGTCATCCGCGCATAACTGGCATAGGGCAGGGACGGATAATAATGCTGCCCGTCGGGGGATACCCCCGCAATCAGCGCATTTGCCAGATCCTGCAGGCTCCAACCGGCGATTCCCTTGTCCGACGGCGAAATATTGGGGGCCACGAAGGTGCCGAACGGGCTTTTGATCCGATAGCCACCGGCCAGGATCAACCTCGCGTCGCCGTCACTTTCGGGCGCGGCGTGGCACGAGGCACATCCGCCCGCCCAGAACACGGTTTCCCCCCGCGCAGCATTGCCTTCAATCCCGTCCAACGCGGTCTGGTCCACTGCGACAGTGCGTGACAGAGTCCACAGGATGATCGCAACCGCGACACCTGATACCCCGATGTATCGCAAAAGTTTCGCCATGCCCGCGTGCCCTGATTTGGCCAGGCGGCCGAAACCGCCCGCGCCCTTATACCAGATCGATCAGGATTTTGGCTTGCGATAGGTTTCGTGACAGCCGCCGCAGGATTTGCCAACCGGCCCGATGGCCCCGCGCAACGCCTCCAGCCCATCACCGGCCACCGCGTCCAGCGCGGCTGCGGCATCGACCAGCGCCTTGGCACTTTCGCCGACCTTGCTGCCGCTTTCCCAGATGGCGGGCAGGGCGTCAGTGGCATCCCCGAGGGCCGCATTGTCGGTTCCCGGAATCCAATAGCGCGATTGATCCAGCTGCGTCAGCGCAGCAAGGTTGCCCGCAGCCGCGCTGGCCGCAGCCGCGTCATAATCGATTTCGCCCTTGGCCATGCCGCCCAGCAGACCGATGTTGAATGCATAGAGCTGCATGTTGGCCTTGCGCGCCTTTATCGCGGCCAGTGCGGCCTTGTCCGCGTGGCCTTCGCCAATGGCTGCGGTGCTTGCCAGGCCCGCGATAATTGCGCCGGCAATCAGAGTCAGTCTGGTCTTCATAATCGTTCTCCCGAAAATGGATTTCACGACCGCAGTATACATGTGAGATTTTTCTTATATATTCGCGAATATTGCAGAAGGGGTTGCGATTTTTGCACAGCCAGAATTGGGATAACCTGCGCTTTGTGCTCTGCGTGGCCGACAACGGGTCGGTCAGCGCCGCGGCCCGCATTCTGGGGGTCAATCATGCCACGGTCCTGCGCAGGGTCGCAGCGTTCGAACAAGAGCATGGCGGCGCCGTGTTCGAAAAAACACCGAGCGGTTACAACGTCTTGCCGGACCGTGTTCAGGTGATCAACGCCGCACGCGAAGTCGAAAATGCGGTCTTTTCAGTCAATCGCCTGATGCATGGCGCCCGCGCGCCCCTGCGCGGAACGGTACGGGTTTCCTCGACCGACTCGCTCAGCCAGATTGTTCTGCCGCCGCTGATTGCGCGTCTGCATGCGGCCTCGTCCGAATTGCAGGTCGATGTCCTGAGCAGCAACAATCACCTCGATTTCTCGCGTCTTCAGGCGGATATTTCGGTGCGTCCGGCCTTGGGCTTGCCGGATGAGATGGCCGGCGACACCAGCGCAACCCTGGTCTTTCGCGCCTATGCGGCCCCCGGCGCCGGACAGGCCTGGCTGAGCCTGACCGGTGCACTTGCGCGATCTGCGCCAGCCAAATGGATTGCGGACAATATCCCCTCGGGCCAGATGTCGGGCGGGGCGGACAGTTTCATGGTTCTGCGCGAAATGGCCCTGTTGGGCACAGGTATCGCCGTGTTGCCCGCTTTTCTTGGGGACTGCGCGCAGGGGCTGGACCGTGTTGACGGGGCAATCCCCGAAATAGAGGTGCCGATCTGGGTCGCAACCTCGCTGGAGTTGCGGGATGTTCCACGGATCCGCGTGGTTCGCGACCGCATTCTGGACTATCTTGCCGAACGGGCCGACGTTCTGGCCGGTCGTGTCTAACGGCCCAGTCGCTGCGTTGTGGCCCAGTCGGGCCAATAGCCCAGCCTTTCGATTCCGAACAGGACCAGGCACACCAAAAGGATTCCGAACACCAGCTTGACCCGCTTTTCAGACGGCGGATTGCGCGCCCACCGGGCCATGCGCAGAAAATGTCGGATATTGAGCGGCTTCACGGATCACTCCACTGTATCGGACGCGGTCGGTTCGCTCTCACCGATGAACCGGACCTTGCCGATAAAGGGCAGGTTCCGGTTTCGCTGGGCAAAGTCGATGCCATACCCGACCACGAATTCATCCGGGATTTCAAAGCCGGTCCAGTCGGCCCTGAAATCGACCTCGCGGCGCGACGGCTTGTCCAGCAGCGCGATGGAATGCAGCCGCGCGGGTTTGCGGCTTTTCAACAGGTTCACCACGTGGTTCAGCGTGTGGCCGGTATCGACGATGTCCTCGACCACCAGAACATCGCGCCCCTCGATGGCGCCGCGCAAATCCTTGAGAATGCGCACCTCGCGGCTGCTTTCCATGGCATCCCCGTATGAAGAGGCTTCCAGGAAATCGACCTCGATCGGCAAATCCAGTTCGCGCACCAGATCGGCGATGAACACGAAACTGCCCCGCAACAACCCGACAACGACCAGCTTGTCGGTGCCCGCATATTCGGCGGTGATCTCGTCACACAACTCCTCGATCCGCGCGGCAATTGCCTTGGCGGAAATCATCTGGTCAATGACATATGGCCGCTGTGGCATGCCGCCCCCCTTGATCTTTCGGGCTCAACATACGACATGACGCGCCACTGTCACCACGGAAACACCTCTCGCGCATGCCTACACATTCCGAAACCCGCCATCTGCCGTACACAGCGCAGCAAATGTACGATCTGGTGGCCGATGTCGCGAAATACCCCGAGTTTTTGCCGTGGTGCGCGGCGGCCCGCATCCGCAAAACCTATGCCCAGGGGACGGCCGAGGTGATGGAGGCGGACCTGGTGATCAGCTTCAAGGTCTTTCGCGAACGCTTTGGAAGCCGCGTAACTCTGCATCCCGATATAATGCGCATCGACACCGAATATCTGGACGGGCCGTTCAAATACCTGAAATCCAATTGGCAGTTCGCCGATGCCGGGGAGGGCTGCGACGTGTCCTTTTTCGTCGACTTCGAATTCAAGAACGCGATCCTGCAAAAGGTTATCGGCCTTGTTTTCAACGAGGCGATGCAACGGATCGTCCGCGCCTTCGAGGATCGCGCCAACGCGCTTTACGCCCGTCGATAACACGTTAGATTGCCGGGCATGACCCATGATCTGACCACCCGTCTTTCCGCTTTTGCCACGGCCCCCGCAACCCCGACATCGGCGGCGCGCCACGTTGCGCGCATGTCCGCGCTCGACTGGCTGGCCGTTGGGCTGGCCGGGGCGCAGGAACCCGTGGCGGGCATCGTCCGTGACATGGCACTGGCCGACGGCGGCGCCGCGCAGGCCAGCGTTTTTGGCGCGTCCGATCGCCTGCCGGCACGGGCGGCGGCGCTGGTCAATGGCACAACGTCCCATGCGCTTGACTATGACGACACCCATTTTGCCCATATCGGGCATCCGTCGGTTGCGGTCTTTCCCGCCGCCCTTGCCATGGGCGAACATCACGACGCCCCGCTGGACCGCGTTCTGGAGGCGGCCCTGATCGGTATGGAATTATCGGTGCGGGTCGGGCTGTGGCTGGGCCGGACCCATTACCAGACCGGATTTCATCAGACCGCCACGGCCGGTGCCTTTGGCGCGGCGGCGGCGGCGGGCCGGCTGACCGGGCTGACGGCTGAACAGATGGAACATGGCTTGGGTCTTGCGGCAACGCGTGCCGCCGGGTTGAAGACCCAGTTCGGCACGATGGGAAAACCCTATAACGCGGGCCTTGCGGCCACCACGGGCGTGGAATGCGCCCTGCTGGTCGCCGCGGGGTTTCGCGCCAATCCGGGCGCGATGGAAGGGGCGTTCGGGTTTGGCGCCACCCATCATGGCGAAGGTCTGATTGATGCGGCACTCGACGGGCTGGGCGAGACTTGGCTGTTCGAACAGGTCAGCCACAAGTTTCACGCCTGTTGCCACGGTCTGCATGCCGCGCTCGAGGCGGCGCGAATGCTGGACATGGCCGCGCCGGAAATCGCGGAAATGAAGGTAACAACCCATCCCCGCTGGATGAGTGTCTGCAATCAATCCGAACCGGCCACCGGGCTGGGGGCGAAATTCAGTTACAAGACGGTTCTAGCGATGTCCGCCCTGGGCTATGACACCGCCCAGTTGAACAGTTTTTCCGAAGACACCTGTGCCGATCCACGTCTGCAGGAGTTGCGCCACAGGATCACCGTGTCCTCGGACGACGCTTTGAGCGAAACCGCCGCCCGCCTGGACGTTCTGCGCCGCGACGGAGAAACCTTGACCGCGACACATGACCTGCAGGCCCCGATGACGCTGGCGGACCGCGAGGTGCGCGTGCGCGACAAGGCAAAGGCCCTGATCGGCGCCGACCGCGCAAACAGCCTGTGGCACCTTTTGCAGGCCAGCGCCAAAGCGGACGACCTTGCGGCGATGATCCGGGGCTAAGCACAAAAAAACGGGCCCCGAAAGGCCCGTTTTGTCTGTTCCTGGCAGCCTGATCAGCTGCTCATGTCATAGGCGCGCTCGCCATGGACAGACAGGTCCAGACCGTTGGTTTCCGTCTCGGCGTCCACGCGCAGCGGTGTGAAGATCCCGATGACCTTGACCAGCACCACGGTCACAACTGCGGTGTAAACCCCGACGATGGCCAGGCTGCCCAGCTGCGCGGCCCAGCTGCCCGCGCCAAAGGCGGCAATCATGATGGTCCCAAAGATACCGCCAACACCGTGCACGGCGAACACGTCCAGCGTGTCGTCGATTTTCAGCGTATTGCGGATCAGGTTGACGGCCTCCTGACACAGCACACCGGCAATCGCGCCGATGATCAGCGCCTCGATGGGGCCGACAAACCCGCTGGCCGGGGTGATCGAGGCGAGACCGGCAATGGTCCCCGTGACGATCCCCACAAGCGAGGCTTTGCCGAATTTGATCCGCTCCCAAAGGGCCCATGTCAGCGATGCGGTCGCCGCAGAAAGATGCGTGACGGTCAGCGCCATGGCCGCGCCGCCATCGGCGGCCAGTTGCGAACCGCCATTGAAGCCGAACCAGCCCACCCACAGCATCGCGGCACCGATCATGACGAACCCCGGATTGTGCGGCGGCGTCGTCTGGTTTCTGCGCGCCCCCAGGAACACCGCAATGATCAGCGCGGCCAGACCAGCGGTTTCATGCACGACGATACCGCCGGCAAAATCCCTGACGCCGGTTTCGCCGAAAATACCGCCATCGGCCAGCATGCCGCCGCCCCAGACCCAGTGCACCACCGGCGCATAGCACAGCAGCATCCACAGGGCCGAAAACAGCATGACAAAGCCAAATCCGATACGCTCAACATAGGCGCCGACGATCAGGGCAGGGGTGATGATCGCAAAGGTCATCTGGAAGGCAAAGAACAGGATTTCAGGCAATGTGCCCGACAGGGTTTCGGCGTCGATCCCGCTCAGGAACACCTTGTCCAACCCGCCCCACAGGCCCGACGTGCCGCCGCCGAAGGCGATGGAATACCCGGCGACGAACCAAAGCACGCTCATCAGGCAGGCAATGGCATAGCAATGCATGAACACGCTCAGGACATTTCGCGCCCGCACCAGTCCACCGTAAAACAGGGCCAGCCCTGGCAATGTCATAAATAGGACCAGGGCCGTCGCCACGATGATCCAAGCTGTATCCGCACCGTTCATATTGGGTATTCCTTCTTGTGGGTTTCCGGTCATGAACCGAATCCCAAACGCAGAAAAAAGAGGCAATCCGGTTATCGGGGGTGCATATTTCGGGCTATTTTGAAACTGCACAAAAATTGTGCGCCCAAACCAGGGGGCCGCCCAATTAGGCGTCGTTTTCTGAAAGCGCCTGCCACAGCAGATCCAGGGCATGGTCCCGGGCGGCCATGCGCACCCGGTCGCGTCCCGGGGCCCCGAATTCGACCGTTTCGGTCCGGGTCGGCCTGCCTTGCGCTGCCAATCCGAAACACACGCGCCCCTCGGGCTTGAATTCGCTTCCGCCCGGGCCTGCGATGCCGGTAATCGCCACGGCAAGCTGGGAATGCGAGGCCGCCAACGCCCCGTCCGCCATTTCCCGCGCCACTTCCTCGGACACGGCGCCGAAGTTCTGCAATGTCGCCGCACTGACCCCCAACAGGTCTTGCTTGGCCTCGTTGGAGTAGGTGACATAGCCGCGTTCAACCACATCGGACGATCCGGGAATATCCGTCAGTGCGGCGCTGACCATCCCGCCTGTGCAACTTTCCGCGGCAACGATTTTCACCCCGTCGGCGCGCGCCTTGTTCAGCAGTTCATACACGCTCATGACATGAGAACCCCGTGATACAGCCCCGCCAGGGCCATCACGCCAAGCGCGGCGAATATCCCGGCGATCACATCGTCCAGCATGACGCCGACCGCATCGTGGCGCCGGTCGGCCCAGCCGACGGGACCGGGTTTGGTAATGTCGAACAGGCGAAACAGGATAAACCCGGCGATCCAGCCGGGCCAGAGCGCGGTAATCTCGATCCCCATGGACCATGCCGGATAAGAGAGGGGCATCAGGGCGATGAATTGTCCGGCCACCTCATCAATGACGATTTCGCCCGGGTCGTGATCGGCCTCACCGGCAGTGGCGGTCGCCGTGGCCCAGACCCCCAGGAAAAAGACGGCGATGGTTGCCACCAGCAGGACCGGAAAGCCGCCGATCAGGTGCAGGCCATAAGCCATCGGCAAGGCGACCGCCGACCCCCAGGTGCCCGGGGCAGGGCGCAACAAGCCGACGCCGCCAACCGTTGCAACGGCGCGCGCAAACCGCTTCATGCCGACACCAACGTTGCGGTGGCCAGCGCGGCAATGCCTTCACCCCGGCCGGTAAAGCCCAGTTGCTCGGACGTGGTCGCCTTGACCGACACCGCGCCCTCGTCGAGGCCCAGAATGTCTGCCATCGCGCTGCGCATCGCCGCCGCATGCGGCCCGATCTTGGGGAGTTCACAGATCAGGGTGCAATCCACGTTGCTGATACGAAACCCCTTGTCCCGGGCCAGATCGACGGCATGGCGCAGAAAGATGTCGCTGGCAGCCCCTTTCCATTGCGGATCGCTGGGTGGGAAATGCTGCCCGATGTCACCCTCGGCCAGGGCCCCATAGATCGCATCCGTCACCGCGTGCATGCCCACATCCGCATCCGAATGCCCCTGCAGGCCCCGCGCGTGCGGGACATTCACGCCGCACAGGGTCACATGATCGCCCGGCCCAAACCGGTGCACGTCAAACCCGTTGCCCAACCGTATGTCCATTGACCCTCTCAATATGCGGTCTGCCCGGGTGAAATCCTCGGGCAGGGTGACTTTCAGATTGTCCGAGTCGCCGGGCACGATTGCAACCGCAATGCCATGCTCGCGGGCAACTTCGACATCGTCCGCCGCGCCGCCGGGGTGGGCCGTATGAGCCGCGCAAATGGCTGCGTAGTCAAACCCTTGCGGTGTCTGGGCGCGGAACAGACCGGTCCGATCCTGCGTGCCGGTCACGATGCCCGCCGCGCCGGTCCACAGAGCATCGACGACAGGCACGGCGGGCGCCGCGCCGGACGTTGTTTCAAGCGCTGCAATCACGCGTCCGATGACCGCATGGCTGACGCAGGGGCGAGCCGCATCGTGGATCAGGACGTTCTTCGGCGGCTGATCGGCCAGGGCCCGCAACCCGTTGCGCACCGAGCCTGCCCGATCGGCACCGCCACTGACCACCAACAGGCCAAGCGCCGCAAGACCGGCGTCTTGACCCATGTCATCCGGATGCAGGACGACGACAATCCGGTCGATGCCGGGACAGGTCCGAAACGCCGATATCGTGTGATCCAGCATCCGGCGTCCGGCAAGGGGCTGCCATTGCTTGGGGCTGTCGCCACCTGCGCGTTCTCCGCGTCCGGCGGCCACGATCAGCGCGGCGGTGCTCATGGCGTCTGTCTCCTTCGGGCGGGCCCCGGTTTTTACTGCGCCTGTCTATGCGGACCTGCAGGACGACGCAATTGCCCTGCGCAAGCGCCTAATTTTTAGGCACTCTACCATTTGTGAAGGCCTCAAAACGACCCGATCATTGTGCATTTGCAGCAATTTGGCTAGATAACCTACAAATGCACAAGGTTTAATCACTTGACGTTACGACTCGGCCAGAAATCACTGTCTCCGCCCATCGTTCTCGCTCCAATGGCTGGAATCACCGATCGCCCGTTTCGCGATCTGGTTCAGCGGTTTGGTGCAGGGCTGGTGGTAAGTGAAATGGTGGCCAGCCAGGAAATGGTACAGGCCAAGCCCGGCGTGCGCGAACGGGCCGAACTGAGCGCCGATGTAGAAAACACCGCCGTGCAACTGGCCGGACGCGAAGAACACTGGATGGCCGAGGCCGCGCGCCGGGTTGCCGACAGCGGGGCCGCCGTGATTGACATCAACATGGGGTGTCCAGCCAAGAAGGTCACAAATGGCTATTCCGGCTCGGCCCTGCTGAAAACGCCCGATCATGCGTTGCGGCTGATCGATGCGGTGGTTGGCGCCGTATCCGTGCCGGTCACGCTGAAGACGCGCCTGGGCTGGGATGACGATCTGCTGAATGCCCCCGACATCGCCCGCCGTGCCCAATCCGCAGGCGTCCAGATGGTCACGATCCACGGGCGCACTCGGTGCCAGTTCTACAAGGGGTC
Source organism: Arenibacterium sp. CAU 1754 (assembly GCF_054482635.1). Lineage (NCBI taxonomy): Bacteria > Pseudomonadati > Pseudomonadota > Alphaproteobacteria > Rhodobacterales > Paracoccaceae > Arenibacterium > Arenibacterium sp. CAU 1754. Next base: position 459,057 of record NZ_JBTLRG010000001.1, on the reverse strand, counting down.
CGCCGACTGGGCCGCCATCCGCGCCGTCAAGGACGCGGTGGACATCCCGGTCATCGCCAATGGCGACATTGTCGATACAGGTTCGGCCCATCAGGCGCTGGCGCAATCCGGCGCCGATGGAGTCATGGTGGGGCGGGGTGCGCAGGGTCAGCCCTGGCAACTGGCGCGCATCGCCCATGATCTGTGGGGAACGCCTGCGCCGGACATTCCCACCGGCGCGGCGCTGGCCGATATGGTGTCGGCGCATTATCAGGCCATGCTCGGGTTTTATGGCGTTCCGCTGGGTCTGCGCGTCGCGCGCAAACATCTGGGGTGGTACATGGACATGGCCCGGACACCGGCGCCCCTGCGCCGTGCGGTCCTGACCGAAACCTCCCCCGAACAGGTCCTGCGCCTGCTGCAGGATGCCCTAACGCCAAGTCACGAGGTGGCGGCATGATTTCGGACGCCGCCATCTGGGCCTCGCTTCCTGTACCGGCCTTCCTGATCGACGACACCAACCTGATCGTCGACGTGAACTCGGCCGGTGAAGGGTTTCTCAATACCTCGGCCAAATCCGCAGCGTCTCAGCCGGTCTGGGACATGATCGCCATCGATGCGCCCATCGAAGAGGCCTTTGACAAGGCCCGCCGCAACGGCACACCGCTGTTCGTCAATGATGTCGATGTCGGGTCGGGCAATCGCGCGCCCCTGCAATGCGCGCTGCAGATCGCGCCGCTGGTCGGCCATCCCGGGCGGATGATCCTGATGATCACCCCGCGCGAACTGGCCGGGCGCATGACGCAAAGCCATTCGGTCAAATCCGCCGCGCAATCCGCCATCGGAATGGCCGAGATGCTGGCCCATGAGATCAAGAACCCGCTGGCCGGGATCACCGGAGCGGCGCAACTGCTCAGCATGAACCTGAGCGCCGACGATCTTGAATTGACGGATCTGATCGTCGCCGAAAGCCGTCGGATCGTGAAGCTTCTGGAACAGGTTGAACAGTTCGGCAACCTCAGCCCGCCAGATCGGAAACCGGTCAATATCCACGATGTTCTGGATCGCGCGCGCCGCTCGGCCCTGTTGGGTTTTGGCGCGCATATGAAGATCATCGAGGATTACGATCCCTCGCTGCCGCTGGCCTATGGGGACCCGGATCAATTGTTGCAGGTGGTGCTGAACCTGCTGCGCAACGCGTCCGAGGCCGCCGATCCCAAGGGTGGCATGATCCGCATGCACAGTTATTTCGAACATTCATTCCGCCTGCGCCGCAGTGACGGGTCGGGACATTCCCTGCCATTGCAGATCGAAATCATCGACGATGGCCCAGGCCTGCCGGAAAAGATCAAATCGGATATTTTCGATCCCTTCGTTTCGGGCCGTGAAAACGGGACCGGTCTGGGGCTTGCTCTGGTCAGCAAGATCATTTCCGACCATGACGGGTGGATTTCGGTCACGTCCGTTCCCGGGCGAACGGTGTTCCGGCTGTCGTTGCCCCGGGCCCCACGAGAAAAACAACCAAAGGAGAGCAGCTGATGGACGGCACAATTCTGGTTGCTGACGATGACCGCACGATCCGGACGGTTCTGACTCAGGCTTTGACACGCGCCGGGTGCAAGGTGCACGCGACAAGTTCGCTGACCACGCTGATGCGCTGGGTGGGCGAGGGCAAGGGCGACGTGGTGATTTCCGACGTCGTCATGCCCGATGGCAACGGTCTGGAAATGCTGCCCAAGATCGCCGAGGACCGCCCCGGTCTGCCGGTGATCGTGATCTCGGCCCAGAACACCATCATGACCGCCATTCAGGCGGCCGAGGCCGAGGCCTATGATTATCTGCCCAAACCCTTTGACCTGCCGGATCTGATGAAGCGCACGGCGCGGGCGCTGGAGTTGAAGCGCCACGCGCCGTCCGAGGCCCCAGATGACACGCCCGAACGGCCCGACGATTTGCCGCTGGTCGGGCGCACGCAGGTCATGCAGTCGCTTTACCGTCTGGTGGCACGGGTGATGAACACCGACCTGCCGGTCCTGATCTCGGGCGAAAGCGGCACGGGCAAATCCCTGATTGCCCGCGCGATCCACGATTTTTCAGACCGGCGGACCTTGCCCTTTGTCACGGTGACCGCGGCCGATCTGAGCGAACTTGAGGGGCCCGCCCGGGTTCTGGCACGGGTCAAGGGCGGCACTGTCCTGATTGATGAGATCGCCGACATCGATGACGAAATCCAGGCGCGCATCGTTCGGATGATGGATGCGCCAGGCGATCATGTCCCGCGGTTCATGGCCACCAGCCAAAGCAATCTGACCGAGGCCATGGAAACCGGCAAGGTGCGTCAGGACCTCTATTATCGTCTCAGCGGCGCCAGCATCCATGTGCCGTCGCTGCGCGAACGCGTCGATGACGTGCCCTTGCTGGCCCAGCATTTCCTGGCCCGGGCGGAACGCGATGGCGCGCCCAAACGCTGGCTCAGCGCAGACGCCGAAGAGCTGTTTCGCGCCTATAGCTGGCCGGGCAATGTGCGCCAGTTGGAAAACGCCATCCGCCGTCTTGTTCTGACCAGCCGCGGGGACGAGATCACCCGCCCCGAAGTCGAACAGATCCTGGGCAGCCAACCCGAGATGGAACCGGTTCTGGGCGGTGGGGACAGCGAAAAACTGGCCGCCTCCGTCTCGCGCCATCTGCGCCGGTACTTTGACCTGCACGGGAACATGCTGCCGCCCCCCGGTCTCTATGCCCGAATCCTGCGCGAGGTCGAAGCGCCCCTGATCGAAATCGCGCTTGAGGCGACAGGCGGAAATCAGGCGAAATGCGCCGATCTTCTGGGGATCAACCGGAACACCCTGAGAAAGAAAATTTCCGACCTCGATATTCAGGTGACACGCCGCCGCAAATTGATGTAAAATAGCCACAGAACCGTGGCGGCCGGGTGTCAGTGCCCGCGCAAGACCACGACATATGGCGGTACGTCGCGCAAGCGACACATCAATACGAGGGTAGCAGGTGGTATCCCGGTCACAACAGCGGCCGATTTTTGCGCTGAATCAATGGCGCAAGACAAAGCGCGCCCAGAATTTCGTGACATTGGGACTGGTCCTGATGGGGCCGGCGCTGGCTATGGCCACCTTCCTTGCATTGGGAACGTTTGACCAAAGTCCGTCGGCGCGGTCTCTGCGATTCATCCTGCTGGCGGATCTGGTCTATGTCCTGATCGTGGCTGCCCTTGTTCTGGGCCAGCTTGGCCGCCTGATCGCGGCGCGCCGGGCCCAATCGGCAGGATCCCGCCTGCACCTTCGGCTGATCGGGGTCTTTTCCCTTCTGGCGCTGATTCCGACGGTCACGGTTGCGGTTTTTGCCGGGCTGACCGTCAACATGGGGCTTGAGGGCTGGTTCTCGGACCGGGTCAGCAAGGTGGTCGGGTCCTCACTCGCCGCGGCACAGGCCTATGAATCCGAACAACGCGAAGACCTGGCCGAGGACGCGGTCGTTCTGGCGCGATACCTGGACAGCAGTCGCCGGGTCACCGTGTTCATGAACGATGCCGAATTGCGCCAGGTTCTGACCCAGGCCCAGCCCCAAATTCAGCGCGGCCTGCGCGAGGCCTTCGTGATCGACGGCACCGGCGACATCCGCGCCCGGGGCGAGCGGTCCTACCTGTTCGATTTCGAACACCCGACCGCAGATCAGATCACCGAGGCCAGCGAACAGGGTCTGAGCATCATTCAGGACTGGGACAACAATGAATTCCGCGCCCTCGTGCGGCTCGACGCCTTTGTCGACCGGTTCCTCTATGTCAGCCGCGAGGTCGATGGCCAGATTCTGAGCCTGCTGGATGAAACCAAGGAGACCATCCGGCTGTATCAGCAGCTTGAAAACGAGCGCGGGCGCGTCGTGTTCGAATTCGGGCTTCTCTATCTTGGCTTTGCTGTGATCCTGATCCTGGCGGCCATCTGGCTGGGCCTGTGGTTTGCCGAACGCCTGTCGCGCCCGGTCGGGCGCCTGACCATGGCCGCACAGCAGGTCGGGGCAGGGGATCTGGACGTGCAGGTCATCGAAGGCGACAGCGACGACGAAATCGGCATGCTGGGGCGGTATTTCAACCAGATGACCCGCCAGCTCAAAGGGCAGCGCGACACCCTGCTGGACAATACCCGCCAGATCGAACGCCGCCGCCGGCTGTTTGACTCGGTTCTGTCCTCGGTCACATCCGGAGTGGTCGGTCTTGATCCGGACGGGAAAGTCTCGTTTGTGAACCGGTCAGCCGAACGGTTGCTCAACTGGTCGGGCGACGAACACGCGCTATCGCTGACGGTGGCCGTTCCCGAATTCGGGCCGCTGTTCGAAGCGATGACCTCCAACAATTCGGAAGTCTCGCAGGGCGAAGTCAAGGTGCTGCGTCAGGGGCGGCTGGAAAACCTTCTGGTGCGCATGGCCACCCGGCGCAACGAGGATGGGCGCCTGGAAGGCTATGTTGTATCCTTTGACGATGTGACCGATCTGGTCAGCGCCCAGCGGATGGCCGCCTGGGGCGACGTCGCCCGCCGCATTGCCCATGAAATCAAGAACCCGCTGACGCCCATCCAGCTCAGCGCCGAGCGGATCAAACGCAAGTTTTCGCCCATGGTCGGCGAAGACCGCGAACGTCTTGAAGCGATGACCGACGTGATCGTGCGTCAGACCAACGATCTGCGCCGCATCGTGGATGAGTTTTCGAAATTCGCCCGCATGCCCGAACCCGATCGACGCGATGAGGATGTGACGAAACTGGTGCGCGACGTCATCCTGTTGCAGCAAAGCGGTCAGCCTGATGTCGAGGTAACCGCCGATCTTCCGGATACGCCGATTACAGCGCAGATCGATGCCACCATGATCTCTCAGGCGTTGACCAACCTCATTAAGAATGCAGGTGAAGCGATTGAAACACTTAAGGAAAAAGGCGCACCTGACGACCTGAAACCGCAAATTCATGTTGCACTCAGGCCAACGACCAACGGCTGTGAGATAACCATCGCCGACAACGGTATCGGCCTGCCCGAGGATCGCGCACGCCTGTTTGAACCTTATGTCACCACACGCGATGCCGGCACCGGTCTTGGGTTGCCCATCGTCAAGAAGATCATCGAGGAACACGGCGGCACCCTTACCCTTGAGGATGCGCCGGTGTTTCCCGGACAAACCCATTTTGGCGCGATGGCCGTGATCCGGCTGTCCGCCGGCCCGGACACGGGCAACACCACCAAAGAGAGCAGCCCGACCGCACGGGCAGAGCACGACAACCAAAAGCAGGACCGATATGAGTGATATTCTGATTGTTGATGACGAGCGGGACATCCGCGAACTGGTTTCCGACATTCTCGAGGATGAAGGATATGCCACGCGGCTGGCCGGAAATTCCGACGAATGCATGTCGGCGATCAACGCCGAACCGCCAGCCTTGTTGATTCTCGATATCTGGCTGAAAGACAGCCGCATGGACGGGATCGATATTCTCAAGACCGTCAAACGCGACAACCCGGATGTGCCGGTCGTAATCATTTCAGGTCACGGGAATATCGAAATCGCCGTCGCCGCGATCAAGCAGGGCGCGTATGATTTCATCGAGAAACCGTTCAACATCGACCAGTTGATGGTGGTCATCCGCCGTGCGATGGAGGCCTCGCGGCTGCGCCGCGAAAACAGCTCGCTCAAGCGGCGAGAAGTGACCAGTTCGGACATGATCGGAGCCAGCGCAGCGTTTCGGGCGCTTGTCAGCCAGTTGGACAAAGTCACCAAATCCAATGGCCGCGTGATGCTGAGCGGTCCTGCGGGATCGGGCAAGGAAATCGCTGCGCGCTATATCCACGCTCATTCCAACCGCGCCAGCGCGCCCTTTGTCACCGTCAACTGCGCCGGGGTTGAACCCGACCGGATGGAAGAGGTCCTATTCGGACGCGAATCCAGCGACCGGGGTGTTGAATCGGGCCTTTTGGAACAGGCCCATGGCGGGGTGATCTATTTCGACGAAGTGGGCGACATGCCCGTCGGTACGCAGTCGAAAATCCTGCGGGTTCTGGTCGATCAGCAATTCCAGCGCGTCGGCGGCAGCGACAAGGTGCGCGTCGATCTGCGCGTGATCTCAAGCACGAACAAGAACCTCGAAGACGAAATCATGGCAGAGCGCTTTCGTCAGGAGTTGTATCACCGTCTGAACGTCGTGCCGATCGAGGTACCCTCGCTTGAGGAACGGCGCGAGGATATCCCGCTTCTGGCGGAACAGTTCATTTCGAACTGCAATTCCTCACAGGGTCTGCCGCTGCGTCCGCTTACCGACGAGGCGATCGCCCTGATGCAAACGATGGTCTGGCCGGGCAACGTGCGTCAGTTGAAGAACCTGATCGAACGGGTTCTGATCCTGGGCGAGGGCAACGGCCCGATCGAAGCCCGCGAACTGCCCAGTGACGAAGAGAAACAGGCCGACGAAGGCCGTGTCGTCCTGTCCGGCGCTCTGGCCACCTTGCCGCTGCGCGATGCGCGCGAAGCGTTTGAACGCGAATACCTGCTGACCCAGATCAACCGGTTTGGCGGCAATATCAGCCGCACCGCATCCTTTGTCGGAATGGAGCGCAGCGCGCTGCACCGCAAATTGAAATCGCTGGGCGTCGTCACGTCGACCAAGGCCGGGGCGCGCGTTGCCCATGTGGATCAGACGACCGAAGAGGTGGACTGACCTGCCCGAATCCGGGCCACCGCGTCAGTTCGGCTTCGTGGCCAGTATCGGATTGACGATCTGCCAGGTCCCGTCGTCATAGCGAATGACGCAGGCCGAACTGGTCAGCGGCGGCAGCCGTAACGTGGCCCGCACCGGGGCCGCCTGGCGCACCGCCGGTGAACAGCGCGGCAGTTCGACAGGTTCATACCCTTTTCTCGCCATGCACAGGGTTTCCACGCGCTGGCGCAGACCCGAATTCACGTCCACCGTATAATACCCGCCCGGAACCCAATAACCGGGCCGTTCCACACAGCGCCCGCTCGCATCGCAGATGGTTCGCCCCGGGTAATAGACCGGCGGATGCTGGCGGATCTGATTGGCCACCGGCGCATCGCGCAGGGCCTTGACCTCACATTCGATCCTGTCCGTTTCCAGTTTGCCGACGCTCACGCCTTCGCGGTAATAGATCGTCCAGGGCGCACAGGCCGTCACAAGGACCACAAGGGCAAGAAGAGGGATGTATATTCTCATCGCTCCATTCTGACTCAACCTTTTCCCGGTGACAATTGAATTGACCGGGTCGGGGCCTTCTGTCATTCAAATGGCTTGATAAAATGGGCCATAAGGCGAGAAGGCATGAAGGTCATCATTTGCGGCGCAGGGCAGGTTGGGTGGCAAATTGCGCGACATCTGTCCGGCGAAATGAACGATGTGACCGTCGTGGACAACAACCCTGACCTGGTACGCCGTGCGACCGACACGCTGGATGTGCAGGGCATCGCCGGCTTTGCCAGCTACCCTGATGTTCTGGAACGGGCCGGCGCGCGCGATGCGGACATGATCATCGCCGCCACTCATTCAGACGAGGTGAACATGGTCACCTGCCAGGTGGCCCATTCGGTGTTTTCGATCAACCGCAAGATCGCCCGCCTGCGGGCACAGTCCTATCTGACCGCAATCTATTCCGATCTGTACCGCCGCGATCACTTGCCGATCGACGTGGTCATTTCACCCGAGCGCGAGGTCGCCGCCGCCGCCATGCAGCGACTTTCGGCACCAGCCGCTTTTGACACCGAAACCTTTCTGGACGGCACGGCACAACTGGTCGGGCTCTCCATCGAAGAGGAATGCCCGGTCGTCAACACACCACTGCGACAGCTGACGGATCTGTTTTCGACCCTGCGCTCGGTCGTGGTGGGCGTGCGCCGCGATGGGACATTGTTCGCGCCCGAGGCTGACGACCAGCTGTTCGTGGGCGATGATTGCTATGTCTTTGCCCATACCGACGACATGGCCCGCACCCTGGAAGTGTTCGGGAAAACGCAAAAGAAACAGGAAAGGGTTGTCATCGTCGGTGGCGGCAACGTCGGGCTGACCGTGGCAAAGGCACTTGAAGAAAAGCAAAGCCGCATCCGCACGAAGGTCATCGAAAAGAACCGGGCCAATGCCGAACTTGCCGCCGAGGCACTGGAACGCACGATTGTCCTGCATGGTGACGGGCTCGATACCGCGCTGCTGAACGAGGCGGGGATTTCGCGGGCCGATGCCATGCTGGCCATCACCGATGACGACAAGACAAACATGCTGGCCGCCGTGCGCGCCAAGGCCGAAGGCTGTCCCTTTGCCATCGCCCTGATCAACGATCCCACCCTTGTGCCGCTGATGGGGCCGCTGGGCATCGACGCCTATATCAACCCGCGCGCCACGACGGTCAGTTCGATCCTGCGCCACATTCGCCACGGGCGCGTGCGCCAGGTCTATTCCATCGGCGACGCCGAAGCCGAAATGATCGAGGCCGAGGTGATGAGCACCTCGCCCCTGGCCGGTCAGGCCATTCGCGACATCGATTTCCCCGAAGGCGTGTTGATCGGCGGAGTGATGAAAAACGGAGAGTTGATCCGCCCCGTCGGCAGCCTGCGCATCGACGCGGGCGATGTCATCACCATCTTTTCCATGACCGATGACGTTCCCGAGGTCGAGAGACTGCTTCAGGTCTCGATCGACTTCTTCTGATCCATGGCACGGCGCCCCCAACCCAGTTTCCTTATGCGGATGCCGCTTTTTCTGCTGATCTGGGGCATTGCTTCCCTGTCGATGTACATTCCGGCAATTCACGCGGTCACACTGAACAATCACCCAATTTCCCAATCGTTCTTTTATGCGGGCACGCTGGGCCTGATCGGGGTGACCTTGATTGCGCTCGCGCTGGCCGGGCGACCATCGCGCCACGGCACGATCAGCCATTTGCTGTCGCTTCTGGCCACGTTCCTCGTGCTGCCGGTGTTCCTGGCGGTGCCGTTTCACGATGCTCTGAAAACGACCGGCTTTCTGAACGCCTATTTCGATATGGTCAGCGCCATCACCACCACCGGGGCGGACCTGTTTGCCGATCCGACCCGCCTGGCGCCCACGCTGCACCTGTGGCGCGCGCAGGTCGGCTGGATGGGTGGAATGCTGATGTGGGTTGCGGCCTCGGCCATTCTGGCGCCTCTGTCACTGGGCGGTTTCGAGGTGACTGCACAGGGGCAGCCCGGGCGCTCGGCGGATGTTTCCATTCGCATGCAACGCGCCGATCCGCGCAAACGGCTGGCGCGGATCTCGCTCGCGCTGGTGCCGGTTTACACGGGTTTGACGCTGGTTCTCTGGGTGCTGCTGATGATCATCGGCGAAAACGCCCTGACGGCGGTGTGTCATGCGATGTCGGTGATGGCGACGTCGGGCATCTCGCCGGTGGGCGGTCTGCCCAATGCGCAGGCCGGTGTCCCGGGCGAGGCAATCATGTTCCTGTTCATGTTCTTCGCCCTGTCGCGCCTGACCTTTTCCAGCGATACCGCCGCACGCGGGCAGGGGCGGCTGGACCGCGACCCCGAATTTCGCATCGGTCTGCTGCTGGTCATCGTTCTGCCCGTTCTGCTGTTCATCCGTCACTGGCTGGCCGCCTATGATATCGACGCGGTGGAAAACACCGCCTCGGCCCTGCTGGCCTTTTGGGGGGCTATGTTCACCGTCCTGTCCTTTCTGACCACGACCGGGTTCGAAAGCGTCGATTGGGAACAGGCGCGCAACTGGTCCGGGCTGGGCACTCCGGGCCTGATTCTGATGGGGCTGGCCCTGATCGGGGGAGGCGTGGCCACGACCGCGGGCGGGGTCAAACTGCTTCGGGTTTATGCGCTCTACCTCAACGGAATGCGCGAAATGGAAAAGCTGGTTCATCCGTCCTCTGTCAGCCGTGAAAACGGCGGCAAGCGCATCCAAAAGAACGGCGCCTTCATTGCCTGGATCTTCTTCATGCTTTTCGCGCTGTCGCTGTCGCTGGTCACCGTCACGCTGACGGCCATGCATGTAAGCTTTGATCAGGCACTGGTGCTGAGCGTGGCGACACTTTCGACCACCGGACCGCTGATCGATATTGCAGCCGAAACCCCGATCAAGCTGGTCGAACTCAGCCCCTGGGCCAAGAGCGTATTATGCGCTGCAATGGTACTGGGAAGGCTGGAAACCCTTGCCATTATCGCGCTTTTCACACCCGATTTGTGGCGCAGTTAGTCAACCTACCCGAATGGGTAATTAACAAGCTGATTTTTTGGGTGGAATCTCCCACTGTGTCGCTTCATACTTGATGTTGAGGGACGCGTTGATCCGCAGCGCGTAGCAAGAACAAAGGCGAGATTTAAATAAAATGGCTTCAGACAGACAGAATCTTCAGGATGCGTTCCTGAATCACGTTCGCAAAACCAAAGTTCCAGTTACAATATTTTTGATTAACGGTGTAAAATTGCAGGGTGTCATCACCTGGTTTGACAATTTTTGTGTTCTTCTTCGCCGTGATGGTCAGTCGCAACTGGTGTATAAACACGCCATTTCGACGATCATGCCGGCACAACCAATCAGTCTTTATGAGGGCGAAGACGCCTCTTGATGGAGCATGACAGGACGCAGACCCGCGCATGGGTGCTGCATCCGGACATCAAATCCGATACCGAAAGACGCGCGGCCCAGCCCGCGCTCGAGGAAGGCGTGGCATTGGCCGCGGCCTTGCCCGATCTCGACGTGATCGGATCAAACATCGTGCCCCTGCCAAAGGCGCAGGCAGGATATCTGTTCGGGTCGGGCAAGATCAAGGAGCTGGCCGACATTTTCGCGGCCAATGAAATTGAACTTGTCCTGATCGACGGACCCGTCACCCCGGTTCAGCAGCGCAACCTGGAAAAGGCGTGGAACGTCAAAATCCTCGACCGAACCGGTCTGATCCTGGAAATCTTTTCCGATCGCGCCCGCACCCGCGAAGGTGTGCTTCAGGTGGAAATGGCCGCGCTCAGTTATCAGCGCACGCGGCTGGTGCGCGCCTGGACGCACCTGGAACGTCAACGGGGCGGCCTTGGGTTTGTCGGCGGACCCGGCGAAACCCAGATCGAGGCCGACCGCCGCGCCATTGACACGCAGATCGTACGCCTGCGCCGCCAGCTGGAAAAGGTGGTCAAGACCCGATCGCTGCACCGGTCGGCGCGGGCCAAGGTGCCGTTCCCCATCGTGGCGCTGGTAGGCTATACCAATGCGGGCAAGTCAACGCTGTTCAACCGGGTGACCGGGGCCAAGGTGATGGCCAAGGACATGCTGTTTGCCACGCTGGATCCCACCATGCGGCGCGTGCAGCTGCCTGATGGCGGCCCCGAAGTGATCCTGTCCGACACCGTGGGTTTCATCAGCGATCTGCCCACCGAGCTTGTCGCCGCCTTTCGCGCCACGCTGGAAGAGGTGCTTGCCGCCGATCTCATCGTGCATGTGCGCGATATTTCGCACGACGAGTCCGAGGAACAGGCCGAAGACGTCCGCACGATCATGGCCTCACTTGGCGTCGATGAGAACACGCCGCAAATCGAGGTCTGGAACAAGATCGACCTGCTTGCCTCCGCAGACTGCGAGGCAACCGTAAACGCCGCGGCCCGCAGTGAGGACATCATCGCGCTGTCAGCCGTGACCGGGCAGGGGATGGACTCCTTGATGGACGCCATTGCCGCCCGTCTGGTCGGCATCCGCCTCGAAGAGACGCTGATGCTGCCTTTTTCCGAAGGGCGCAAACGGGCCTGGCTGCACGATCAGGGTGTTGTCGAAGACGAAGAACAGACCGAAAACGGGTTCCGCCTGAACGTCCGGTGGAGTGCTCGGCAAAAGGCGCGTTACGACGCGCTCTGATCGCCCGTTGCCTCGGCCGCGGCAACCCGGCGGATGGCAAACGACGTCGCCAGCGGACCGACCAATTCAAAAACCACCGTGGAACCCACCGTCAGTGCCATGATAAAGGCCCCCTGGTCCGGCAATTGTTCGGCCGCGATCAGGGCCATGCCGATGGCCACCCCCGCCTGGGGAATCAGGGCCGGGCCAAACCAGGGGCGTTCATGTGCCGGGCTTCCGGCCAAGGCCGATCCGATCCAGCCGCCCAATCCCCGCGCCAGCACGCGCAGCAGCACATAAGCGGCGCCCATCGGCCCGATGACCCACAGGCTTTCGGCATCCAGCGTCGCACCCGCCAGGATGAAAAAGATCACCATGAACGGCCACTGGATATTTTCGATTTCGTGAAAGGCGCGGGTGTGATGGCGCGCAACGTTCACGATCACCACCCCCACGGTCATGCCGCTGATCAGATAGGACAGGTCCAGCCACAGCGACAGACCCGCGGTAAAGAACACGAGGCCCAACGCCTCGATCCGCAAAGGCTCACCATCCGACAGCCGCCCGGTCAGAAAGGCGGCTGGCAGGCCAATGACAAGTCCAAGGGCAACCGACCCTGCAATTTCCATCAGCGAATTGAGCAGAACCGAGTGTTCGCCGCCCACACCCTCCCAGGATTGCACCGCGACAATCGCGAGACTGAACAAGATAAGGCCCCAGGCATCGTCAATCGCAACGATCCCCTTCAGCGTGCGGGTAAATCCGTTTTTCACGCCAAGTTGGCGGATCACATCATAGGTTGTCGCCGGGGCCGTTGCCCCCGCAATTGCCCCCAGAACCAGCGCCGGGGTCAATGGCAAGCCCAGCAGCCAAAGACCGGTCGCAACGATGATCTGAGTGAAGATCACGATCGCCAGTGAGATATAGATGATCGCCCGCCCGTGTTCGCGCAGCGTGCCCAGCGACAGCGCTCCGCCCAACAGGAACGCCACCATGGTCAGCGCGATGATCGACACGATATTGTAAAGCTCCGTCACGGTTTGCGGCAGCAGGTCAAACCCCGCGCCCCCGGCCAGCAAGCCACAACACAGCAACAGCGTGACACGGGGCAGGCGGGTCTTGTGACCCAGCTGATCGGCGGCAAGCCCGGCCAGAAACAGCCCCCCCAGCGACATCAACGCTATGGCATTCTCGTGCATCGTCTTCCCCTATTCACGCGGGACAAGCGTGGTTACCCCGACCGAGGCCGCCCGCGCCAGATCGGCGTCCAGCGACATCGGGATATATTCCCCCCGTCGCCACAGCTGGGCCATGTCATCATAATGCCGGCTCAGGAAATGCCCCGATTGCCCGGTCGAGATCACAAAGACCGAACTGTCCGGGTCGGTGAAGTCATACACTCCGCGATACCCCGCGCCGTGGACGTTTTGGTAGGGATCGGGGCCGACACCGGATGTCAGACCGCGCTGCAGGGTATTGTCGCCACCACTGGTCGACTGCCGGATGTTGACGAAATACCGCAACACCGGAACCTCGCCCAGAACCTGATGATCATGCGTTGCCTGATGCGCATCGCCCCAGCGCAGGGATTCCAGCGCGGTGCCGTAATGCTCGCCGATCCAGACCAGTGCATCATCCAGTGCCAGCCGCGCCATTTCGGAACAGGTTTCGACCGGGGCGCTTTGGCGGACGTCGCACCAGACGCCCGCGCCGTCGATGTTTCGATACACCCGCTCGATGAACAGCGGCTGCACCTGGTCATAGGTGTCTGCCAGCGGCCCCAGTTCGTCGCGGATCAGCCGGGCCTGCAAGGCCCGGACCCAAGCCGCGTAAATTAACGGTTCGGGCAGATGCTCGTTCATCTCGCCGTTCCAGTCGGCCAGCAGCGACAGCGCGATCTGGCGCTGCCGTTCGGGCGTGCCTTCGGGGGCGGCCTGTTCGGTGAACCACAGATCGGCCCCGATCAGCGGCAAAAGCGAGCGGGCCGTGAAACTGATCGGGTCCAGCTGTGCCTCGATGAAACTGTCGCGCGTGTGAACCTGCCGGGATTGCATCAGGCGCTGCCACCGGTTCACCCGCTGTGAATCGCCCCAGAAATAGGAGACGTGATTGGGAAAGGGGCGTTCCAGTATCTTGTTGTTTGTGTTGCCCAGTATGCCGCCCCGGGGCGCGACGAATTCGGGGTTGGACGCGTAGGGCGCGCGGCCCAGCCACCGGTTTTCGGCCCGCCATCCCTGCGACGGCATGCGCCCCTTGCTTTGATGGCGCGGATCGCGGCGCGGCACCGCACCGATCGTCTTCATCGCAATCGTGGTCTGGTCCGCCAGCAGCATGTTTTGTGAGGGGGCGATAAAGGGTTCGGCCAAGGCAATCGCGTCCTGAACGGTTTGGGCCCCCATCACATTCATCATGGCCGTGAGCGAGGTATCTTTCGGACTGAGCACGGTCCAGGCCAGCGACACCACGTGCCCCGGCGGCGTGATCGTTTCCAGATCAAAATGACTCCCGGGCAGGACCGGCCCATTTTCGGTCCAGCGCAGCGTCAGCGTGATGGGCTGTGCGTCCTTGATCTCGATGATGGACGGGCGCGTCTGGAATTCCTTGTACCCGTCCGGGGTCAGGTATTGTTCGGGGTTGTCCGGGTTCAGACGTTCGATAAAGAGATCCTGATCGTCCAGATATGAGGACGTAATGCCCCAACCCAGACGCGCGCTGCGCCCGCTGAGAACCACGGGCAGGCCCGGAATCGTCCCGCCGATCACACCGCCCGAATCCAGTTCGAGCCGGGCCAGATACCAGATCGCCGGGGCGCTGAACCCCATATGCGGATCATTGGCCAGCAGCGTTCCGCCCGAGGCCGAACGGCTGGGCGCCGCCGCCCAGGCATTCGACGCCCCGCCAAAGCCTGACCGTTTCACCGGCGACAGGGGGTGGCGCGGCACTGCCGTGCCTTGGGCATAGCGGGGCAGGTCGGGGAACAGGCTGGCGTATTCGGGCAGGGCCGCAGTGCCGGTGCCGGGCACATCGGGCAGGATATCGGCCAGACGCGCCGCGTCATCCAACATCAGCGAGCTGCGCGCGCGCAGAACCTCGTGCTGAAGATGCTCCGAGGATTGCAGCGCCATCAGTTTCACGATCGCCAGGGAATCGCCGGGTTGCCAGGGCGCGACGGGGGCGTTGAACAGGAACATCTCGGGCGCGCCCCGGCCCAGGGCGCGTTCATTGATCTCATCCAGTCGCGCGTTGACCCCGGCGGAATAGGCGCTCAGCGCGGTGCGCGTCGCCTCGTCCTGGGAATCGACCGATGCCACCGCCAGACGATAGATGTCCAAGCGCCGCATCAACCGGTCGATGCTGACCGTGCTGGCGCCAAAAACCTCGGACAACCGCCCCTGCGCGGTGCGCCGCAACATCGTCATCTGCCACAGGCGGTCCTGCGCGTGGGCATATCCTAGCCCGAAAAACACATCGGCATCGGCCTCACCAAAAATATGAGGGACATTTGCATTGTCGCGGACCACTTCGACCGGGGCCAAGACCCCGCGCACCTGAACCTTCCGGTCGTAGTCGGGCAGGGATTGGCTGGCCAGGTAATAGATCAGCGCAACGGCGCACAAGACCAGCAGGACCAGACCGCCCGAAAGACGCAACAACCAGCGAAAAACAAGTGCCATTCTGTACCTTTGACCCGGATCGGATGTTTCAGGCCCTGCGTTTCGACCAGACCGGATTGCCTGATACTGAGAATTCGATGGTAAGTTAAGAGCGAACCGCGGGAAAGCACATCACCAAACCGACGTGTCCGCGACAGGGCCCGGTGCGGTGCCATCTCAAACATCTCCAGCCCCAAGGAGACCAAAAGCCAGTGTTGATCACTCCGGCGGCGCGGGCTTTTGGGGCAGAGGCGAATAAAGTCCTCTCAAGAAACTGTTATTTTCGGCGGGGAACCTTCTGTCGGGGTGCGTGTTTGGTCGTCACACAATGCAGCGCATGACGCTGTATGGAAAAGAAAGGGAACAATATGAAACTGACACTGACAACCGCTATCGCTGCTGCTCTGATCTCCACGGGTGCCATGGCTGAAACCGCATCGCGCGGCGACGACAACCAGAGCGGCGCCGAAGTCGTTGACCCCAACGCGAAACTGACAATTGGCGAGCAGGTCGAAGCCAATCAGGCATCGCGCGGCGCTGATAACATCACAGCTGAAGAAGCCGCCAACAGCCCGCTGATCGCGAATGAAGAAGTTGAAGGGATCGAGAATGGCGTCGATAACCAGTCACGCGGCGAAGGCAACCTTTCGGGGGCCGAAGTGACCGCAAAGGACGAGAAGAAAGGCTACTAATTCTTTGATATCATTACAAAAAGCGCCGGGCATAAGTCCGGCGCTTTTGCTTTGAGGGTCCGCTATCAGGGGATGATACGGGTATATTTGGTTCCTTCGAGCGTCGCACCGATGCGCAGACCGGCCCGGCCGAAGACCGCCGCCAGAACCGGCGACCGCAGGGTGGTGGAATCCGCAGCGACTGAATCGCCGCGATCGCTTATCACATATTCCAGATCCGCGCCCGCGGCCCAACCGGACGAGCGCCGGAAATCAGCCAGCGCCGCGTCGGTCATGAAGAAGAGGACATGCGCGTATTGCTGCGCACCAATCTGCAAACCCGCGCTGGCCTTAGTGGTAGAGTAGTAATCCACCGTCACACCGTTCACCCGCAAGGCACCGCGCCCATAGGCGCCGCCAACCCAGAAACCGGCCTCGGTCACCAGAGGCATGACAAGCATACCGCTGGCCTTTTCAGCCAGCCCGATGGTGTTGGGGTAAACGCTGTACATTTCATTGAGGGTGGCATCGACACGCGCGTCGATTGTTGCGCCGCCACTGCTTCCGACGCCATTGCTGCACGCGGCCGTCACGGTAAGCCCCGCCAGACCGCCCAATGTGAAACCACGGCGTGTAAGCCGCGAAGAGGTCATAATGCTCATGAATTTGTCTGCCTGTAATGCTGCTTGATGTGGTCGGTTTGACCGACCTTGCCACTACATATACGCGGATTTTTGCGCTCTGTCACGCTTCCTGCCGGGTTTTTCGGCAGGTTCCCGCCTTCCTGAACGACTTTCGCGACCCAAGGTTGCGCCTGAAGACGCGTCACAACAGGAAATCGTCGAGGCTCAGGCCCGTCACGCCGATGACTTCCACTTCGAAATCCGCGTTCCCGTCGCCATCGACATCAACAAAGATCAGCGTGTCCTCGGACGTCTCTTGCGTGTATCCGCTGCACCCGGACCCGGCAAAGCCGTTTTCGATCCCAACCGTGAACTCGGTCGTGGACAGCCCAGCAAGGTCGATCAGGTCCATGCCCGCCTGGAAGTCGCGGATCTGATCCGCCCTGCCGTTGGCCAAGCTGTCATTGCTGCTCTCGAATCGGAAGACATCGCAATCGTCACCGCCAATCAGACGGTCAAACCCCAATCCGCCCGTCAGTATGTCGTCGCCATCGCCGCCGTTCAGAACGTCGTCGCCCTCATCTCCATAAAGGGTATCCTGGCCTTCTTTGCCGTTCAGAACGTCCCGGTCTTCACCGCCATGAAGAATGTCATGTCCGTCCCCCCCCGAAAGGATGTCGGATCCCGATCCACCGTTCAGAAGGTCATTCATCCGACCGCCTCTGATCCAGTCATTCCCGCTGCCGCCCGACAAGTCATCTTCGCCGTCCCCGCCGGTCAGGATGTCATCGTCGTCGCCACCGTTTAGCGTATCATCACCAAGACCGCCGGCCATGTTGTCTGAACCGGTCCCTCCGCTCATTACGTCCGATCCGCGCCCGCCAAAAAGCTCATCGTCATTCTTTCCACCGTCAAGGGTGTCATCCTCGCTACCGCCAAACAACATGTCACTGCCGGCCCCACCGCGCAGGTCGTCATTGCCCTTTCGTCCGTAAAGATGATCATTGCCCTGTCTGCCGTGCAGGTCGTCATCGCCGCTCAGACCATCCAGCATGTTGCCCACGGCGTTACCCTTGAGTAAGTCGCCTCCCGTTCCGCCCACGGCGTTTTCGATCATCGAGCGATAATCGTCCTCATAGAGCAGGGCATTGTAGATATTGCCGCTGGCCATCTGGCCATTGCCCAGGGATGCCTGTTGCAGGTCGCTGAACAGCGAAAACTGTCCCGGTTTCAGATCGACAGTGACCCCGTTGGAATACGCGCTCAGATCATAGGTATCCTCACCGTCTCCGTCCCATATGGTCGCGAAAATGCGGTTGTCGCCCGGAGTAATCGCGGCAACGCCATCGATAAAGGTTTCGCCGGTATCCGGCGACCAGGAATAAACGGTATCGCCCGAATTGCTCGAAAAATCAGCGCCGTACAGATACTGGAACGCCGCGATGTCGAGCATCATGTATGTCTGGGCATAGCCCCAGGTCTCGTTCGAAAAGGAACTGGTCCCGGCATTCACGTAGGACCGATAGGTCATTACCGTGTATTCCATCGCGTCATAGGCAGCGGGCAGGGCGCCATAGATCCCGTCTTCATGGGCGTGCTTTAACCCCAGCGAATGGCCCAGTTCATGCAGAATGGTGTAATTGGCATAATTTCCAGCCTGAGGCGCGCTGAAATCCTGGGCCTGAGTGGTCAGCCACACATCGCCCCCCGTCTGGCCCGAAGACGGATAATAGGACCACGCCGTGTCAAGGCCATAAGGATCCAGCGTCGTTTGGGCGACCCGCACATGGGCCAGCATGTCGGTGACAAACTCAAAATCCAGTTCGGTGAAACCCTCGACCGAAAAACCGGCGTCGGCGGCAGGTCCCTCGGTCTCGCTCAGGGCAAAATGCACTGTATCCTGAGCCAGGGCAGTGACCGGGAAAAATCTTACGTCTTCGTTTGCACCATAGCTGCCGTACTCCAGATTCGAGGTTGGAAACGCATAGGTGATCGTGCTGTCGTTCCAGCCTTTTTCATGGAGAATTCCGTCAATCGCCGGATCACCGCTTGGCAGCACGAAGAAGGTGGAATGCCCAGTTCCGCTCATTCAAATACCTCAATACATTAATAAAATCGCAAATTAACACGCGAAAACGGCCATGGTTTGACCGACTGCTTATCTGGAATATAGCCAAAGAGTGAGCGTTAATGAATAATTAATCTTTGTGTGTTAACCGCGCGCGTTGCCGAGCAACAACAATGCCGCCCGACACCCGTTTGAGGTACTCCGGGATCAGCCGTTCAACAGGCGCGCAACCGCTGGCGCGAAATATGTCAGGATGCCGTCGCAACCTGCGCGTTTAAAGGACATCAGGCTTTCCAGCATGATCTTTTCGCCATCAATCCACCCGTTCTGGGCGGCGGCCTGGATCATCGCGTATTCACCGCTAACCTGATAGGCAAAAGTGGGCGCCCCAAAGGTGTCCTTCACCCGCTGGCAGATATCCAGATAAGGCATGCCGGGTTTGATCATGACCATATCCGCGCCTTCGCGCAGATCACGCTCGACAAGGCGCAGCGCCTCGTTCGAATTGGCCGGATCCATCTGATAGGTTTTCTTGTCACCGGTCAGCGCGCCGGACGCCCCCACGGCATCCCGGAAGGGGCCGTAAAAGGCGCTGGCGTATTTGGCAGCATAGCTCAGGATCATCACGTTCTGGTGCCCTTCGGCCTCCAGCGCGGCGCGCATCGCGCCGATGCGCCCATCCATCATGTCGCTTGGCCCGATGATATCGGCGCCCGCCTTGGCCTGCGCCAGCGTCATCTTGACCAGCGCCTCGACCGTGGCGTCATTGACGATTTCGCCATCCACCACATACCCGTCATGGCCGTTGATGTTGTAAGGGTCCAGCGCCACGTCGGTCATCACCGCAATCTCGGGCACCGCATCCTTGATCGCGCGGATGGCCCGGTTGCTGAGGTTGTCCGGGTTCCAGGCCTCGGCGCAATCCTCGGTCTTGAGACTGGCATCGGTATAGGGAAAAATGCAGATCGCCGGGATGCCAAGATCGGCCGCTTCGCGCGCGGCGCCGGCAATCCTGTCCACGCTGCGCCGCATGACACCGGGCATGGACGGTACCGGTTCCTCGATATCGGCGCCGTCGCGCACAAAGACCGGCCAGATCAGATCGCCGACCGATAGGTAATTTTCCTGTACCAGCGATCGGATCGCCGGGGACTGGCGCGCACGGCGCAGGCGGGCCAAAGGAAAGGGCGCAACTGTCGGTTTCATACCACGGTCTCCTTGCACATTTTCACATTGGGTGGCATGGAAAGCCGATACTCACAAGGGCGCTCTTTGACCCGTCAGGGTGAAACCGCAAGCCGACTAAAGAAAAGGGCAGCTGAATTTGGATTGGTACACCTCGATTTTCGAGCTGATCGACATGCGGTCCTTCTCAAACCTGTGGTTCTGGATTGCGCTGGCCGTGTTCTGGTCATCGGCCAGCCATTGGGTTCTTGGTGTCCCGTTTGACATGGTTCTGCGGGCCCGGCGCAACCACGGTCAGGCCGAAACAGACCTCCAGGACATCACCCGCGTCAACGTCAATCGGATGCTCTATATCGCGCGGATGTCGGGGCTGTGGATCATGGCCTTTACCTGTTTCATCCTGACCATGCTGGCGACGCTGGGCTTCGTCTACAAAGTCGAATTCGCGCAAGCGCTGTTCCTACTGGGCTTTCCGATGTCGATCGTTGGCCTTCTCAGCCTGCGCACCGCTTACAAGATCGAAACCGAAGACACCCAGGGCGAGGCTTTGTGCAAACGGCTGGCGCGCCACAGGGTTGTCACCCAGCTGATCGGCACCCTCTCCATTTTCATCACCGCCCTCTGGGGCATGTGGCAGAACCTCAACATCGGCGTACTCTGACGCCGCTTCACCAAAAACCGACCAGGCATTCATGACCGCAGCGGAACATATCACAGTCGGCGGCGCCCCCGAGGGGTACGATGCACGCCTGATCCTGGATGAGATCACCCGCACCGGCAAACCGGTGATCCATGTCGCGCGCGATGACAAACGCCTGGTTGCCACCCAATCGGCGCTGGCCTTCTTTGCGCCTGAGATGCCGGTTCTGACCTTTCCCGGTTGGGATTGCCTGCCGTATGACCGGGTGTCGCCAAACGCCGACATTTCGGCTGCCCGCATGGCCACGCTGGCCGCGCTGGTACATCAGGTGCCGTCGGAATTCGTGCTTTTGACAACGCTGAACGCCGCAACCCAGCGGGTTCCGGCCCGTGAGGTTCTGCGCGAGGCCGCGTTCACCGCCCGCGTCGGGGACCGCATCGACGAAAGCGCCTTGCGCACCTTTCTTGTTCGAATGGGCTTTTCCCAAAGTCCTACGGTGATGGAGCCGGGCGATTACGCCGTCCGCGGCGGCATCATCGACATCTTTCCGCCGGGCGAGGGCGGTCCGGTCCGCCTCGACCTTTTCGGCGATGTGCTTGACGGGGCGCGCCGGTTTGACCCGGCGACCCAGCGCACCACCGAAAAGCTTGACCTGATCGAACTGGCCCCGGTGTCCGAAGTGATCCTGGACGAGGCCGCGATCACCCGCTTTCGCCAGAATTACCGGATCGAATTCGGGGCGGCCGGCACCGACGATCCGCTCTATGAGGCCGTCAGCGCCGGGCGCAAACATCGGGGGATCGAACACTGGTTGCCGTTTTTCCACGAAAAACTGGAAACCCTGTTCGATTATCTGCCCGGTGCCACCGTCACGCTGGACGATCAGACCACGCCGACACGTCTGGCGCGGTGGAACAGTATTGCCGATCAGTACGAAACCCGCAAAATCGCGATGGCGCAGAAATCGCGCATCGACAGTGTCTATAAACCCACGCCCCCGGACCTGCTGTATCTGGACGACGCCGCATGGCACGGCGCGACCGACCCGCTGCGCAACCTGCAATTTCACCCGTTGCCGCAAGCCTCCGGTCCCGGCGTCATCGACGCGGGCGGGCGCATCGGGCGCAACTTTGCCCCCGAACGCCAGCAGGAGGCCATCAGCCTGTTCGGGGCCCTTGCCGATCACATCACGGCGCGACTTGATAAAGGGCCGGTTGTCGTGGCCTCCTATTCCGAAGGGGCGCGCGAGCGCCTGTCCGGCCTGATCGAGGACGAAGGCCTGGGCGAGGCGATCCCGATCCCCAATGCCACCCGTATGGGAAAACGCGGTCTGCATCTTGCCGTCTGGGCGCTGGAACACGGATTTCAGACCGACAGCCTGACGGTGATTTCGGAACAGGACGTTCTGGGCGACCGGCTGATCCGCGCGCCCAAGAAACGACGCAAGGCGGAAAACTTTCTGACCGAGGCGCAATCGCTGTCGCCCGGCGATCTGGTCGTGCATGTGGATCACGGGATCGGGCGTTATCACGGGCTTGAGGTGATCACCGCCGCCGGGGCCGCGCATGAATGCCTGCTGCTGGAATATGCCGAAAACGCGCGGCTGTACCTGCCGGTCGAAAACATCGAACTGCTGTCGAAATACGGCCACGAAGAGGGGCTGCTTGACCGACTGGGCGGCGGCGCATGGCAGGCGAAAAAGGCCAAGCTGAAAGAACGCATTCGCGAAATGGCCGACCGGCTGATCCGCGTTGCCGCCGAACGCGCCCTGCGCAAGGCCCCGGTTCTGGAACCCGATCACCACGCGTGGGAGGCCTTTTCGGCCCGCTTCCCCTATGAGGAAACCGACGACCAGCTGCGCGCCATTTCGGACGTGGTGGCCGACATGACATCCGGCGCGCCGATGGACCGGCTGATCTGCGGCGACGTGGGATTCGGCAAGACCGAGGTGGCGATGCGCGCCGCCTTTATCGCCGCCATGTCGGGCGTTCAGGTGGCCATCATCGCGCCCACCACATTGTTGGCCCGCCAGCACTATGCCAGCTTTGCCGAACGGTTCCGGGGCTTTCCCGTCGCCGTTCGCCAACTGAGCCGGTTCGTGTCGGCCAAGGATGCGCAATTGACCCGCGATGGCATGGCCAAGGGCACCGTCGATATCGTGATCGGCACCCATGCGTTGCTGGCCAAGGGGGTCAAGTTCAAGAACCTCGGCCTGTTGATCATCGACGAGGAACAGCATTTCGGCGTGTCGCACAAGGAGCGCCTGAAACAGATGCGCACCGACATTCACGTGCTAACCCTGACCGCCACCCCGATTCCGCGCACCTTGCAACTGTCGCTGTCGGGCGTGCGCGATCTGTCGATCATCGGCACCCCGCCGGTCGACCGCCTTGCCATCCGCACCTATGTCAGCGAATTTGACGCGGTCACCGTCCGCGAGGCGCTATTGCGCGAACATTATCGCGGCGGGCAGAGCTTTTACGTGGTGCCGCGCATCACCGATCTGCCGGAGATTGAAACCTTCCTGCGTGAACAGGTGCCGGAAATCACCTTCGTCGTGGCCCATGGTCAAATGGCGGCGGGTGAGCTTGATGACCGGATGAACGCCTTTTACGACGGCAAATATGACGTGCTGCTGGCCACGACCATCGTTGAATCCGGGCTCGATATCCCGACGGCCAACACGATGATCGTGCATCGGGCCGACATGTTCGGTCTGGCCCAGCTCTATCAGATCCGGGGCCGCGTGGGGCGCAGCAAGACCCGCGCCTATGCCTATCTGACCACAAAACCGCGCGCGAAACTGACCGCCACGGCGGAAAAACGTCTGCGCGTGCTGGGCAGCCTCGACACCCTTGGCGCCGGATTCACGCTGGCCAGCCAGGATCTCGACATTCGCGGGGCAGGGAACCTGCTGGGAGAGGAACAGTCGGGCCAGATGCGCGATGTGGGCTATGAACTTTATCAATCCATGCTGGAAGAGGCGATCGCCAAAATCCGCGCCGGCGAGATGGAAGGCCTGTCAGAAGCCGACGATCAATGGGCGCCCCAGATCAACCTGGGCGTCGCCGTATTGATTCCCGAAGAGTACGTGCCCGATCTGGACGTGCGCCTTGGGCTGTATCGCCGGTTGTCCTCCCTCACCAGCAAGGTCGAACTCGAAGGGTTTGCCGCCGAACTGATCGACCGGTTCGGCAAGCTCCCGCGCGAGGTGAACACATTGCTGCTGGTCGTGCGGATCAAGGCGATGTGCAAACGCGCCGGCATTGCCAAGCTTGACGGCGGGCCCAAGGGCGCGACGATCCAGTTCCACAATGACAAATTTGCCTCGCCCGAGGGGCTGGTCCAATTCATCCAGGATCAGCGCGGCATGGCCAAGGTCAAGGACAACAAGATCGTCGTGCGCCGCGACTGGCGCAGCGAGGCCGACAAGATCAAGGGCGCCTTTGCCATTGCCCGCGATCTGGCCGAAAAAGTGGTCGCAGAAAAGAAGAAGAAAAAGGCCAAGGCCTGAATTAGGGCGTAATTGGCCATATTTCTGGGGACAATTGGGTTTTGAGTTGCTCTTTGTTCCGGATTTGGAAACCAAATGTGGCCTTCGGCCTCAGCGGGCCGCCGCCCGCATCGCCGCCTGCGCACAGAAACAGGAGGCACCCACGGCCGCATCCGCCCGTGCCAGCGCCAGGTCCAGCCGCTGTTTGATCTGGTGGATTTCAACGTCCTCGCCGCGCGCCTTCAGGCAATCATGTAACCCCTTGAGGCTCCAGACGTTGTCGGGGTGCACCGTCGCGCGGCTCAGCTGTCCTCCCAGTCCCAGATCCTCGCGGTACACGGTCTCGGCCTCGTCCACGCGGCCCTGTTCGAACAGCAGCGCCCCCAGCGCATGGCGCGTGGGCTGCATCCAGCCCCAGGGTTCGTCATAGGGCAGCGTGTCTTCCAGGTGAGCCGAGCGGCGCAGATGGTCAAAGGCGACCTCGAAATTACCCTTGCGGTATTCGATCTCTCCGCGCAGCATTTCTGAAGCGATTTCTAGAAGATCGTCCACCTTGTTATTGTGCAGTAAGCGTTCCTCGGGCACCCGTCCACGGGCCTTCAGAAACACCTTTTCCTCGGCCTCGGCCTCGGCGACGCGGCCCAGGGCCGCAAAGGCCAGCGCCCGGGCGTAATGCACCGTTGCCGTCAGCGTACGATAGAGATCGGCGTCATCGGGGGGGCGCATCGCGATCAGATCATCCCACTTGCCGAACCGGATCAGAACATGCGGTTCCATCGCCATGTAGCTTTCGAAATAGTCTGCCATTGGCGGGCTCGAGATGCGCAACATGTCCTCGGGGACGGTGTCGGCCATGCCGCGCACGGCGGCCAGTGCCGGTTCCATCTGCCCGAGGAACAACGCGCCGTAGATCACGAAATGATAATTGTGCTGGCGATACCCGGTATAGAAATTGAACGCGCCTTCGCGCCGATAATATTTCAGGTCCGCCTCGATTGCGCGTTCATTCCAGTGCACCACGTTGTGATAATGACCGCAGAGCACGTCGAGATGGGTTGGCATATGCACCAGATGCCCGGCGTCCGGGACCAGCGTGCGCAGAACATCCGCCGCTTTCAACGCCTTTTCTGGAAAGGGCGACATTTCCATCAGATGCACGTAAAGGTGCAGCAACCCGGGGTGCTTCATCGCCCCGGACTGATGGTTCAGCGCCTCTTCCAGAACGCTCTGCGCCTCTTGGGTCGCGGCGCCTTCGGCCGGACGGCCCGTGCGCAGTTCCCACATCTGCCAGGGTGTCAGGTCCATCAGGGATTCAACAAAAAGCGCGCGCAGATCAAGGCTCTCGGGATAGCGTTCGAACGCCGTGCGCATCGCGTCGGCAAAATCCCGGTCCCAGCCTTTCATCACCTCATCGCTGGCGGGCTCGGCCTGTGGGTACCGCGCCTGCAAGGCTTCGATCAGGGACCGTTCAACCGGCGTGACACCGCGAATGCATTCCACCGCCCGCTGCAGGGCATCAAAGGCGTCACCCAGCGCCTTGGCCCGGCCGCGATCATCATAGAGGTCCCAGGGCATGTTGTAATTGGGGCCCAGGGCATAGGCCACGCCCCAATAGGCCATGGCGCAATTGCGGTCGTGCTCCAAAGCGCGCTCGAAACAGGCGACGGCCTCTTCGTGGTTGAACCCGTAAAGCCAGTTCAGACCGCGATCGAACCAGACCTGCGCCCGGGCGGAGGTGGTCGTGATCTTCCACGTGTGCGTGCCCAGATCATAATAGGATCTGTAGTCGTCCATCCCGGTCGTGTCCCCTCACATCAGGTGCACCGCAGCTTAGACGGATGCGTCCCGGGGTCAAACAGGCAGTCGCTCTTCGATCCGGCCCATATGCACCATCAGCGCGTACCCCACCACGGACATGGCAAGGATACCGCCCGTCAACGGCAGGGGCGAGCCGTCAAACAGCAGCCCCACGGGGGCGGCAATCACCGCGGCCAGAACCGTCGCGACCGATCCGATCACCGAGGCCGCCATGCCCGCGATATGGCCCATCGGTTCCATCGCGATCGCGTTGAGATTGCCAATCGTCGTTCCGGCCATGAAGAACACGCAGCATTGCCAGACGACGAACGGGCCGAACCCGGCGCTGTCCAGCACGCCCAGAAAGGTCATCCCCCCCGACAGCGCGATCTGCGCTGCCAGCGACCACGTCACCATGCGCCGCATGCCAACCCGTACGACAAGCGCCGCGTTCAACAGGCTGGCGCTGCCGGCGACCAGGGCGACGCCGGCAAACCAGACCGGAAATTCGTCCGCGCGGTCGTACACGATGTCATAGACGGGTTGGACCATGATCAGCATCGTGAACAGCATGCCCATGCACAGGGTCTGGACCAGAATGGACAGGCGCACGGTGGGATCGGCGAACATGTCCCGCACCCCGTCCAACATCGTCGCGAACCTCAGCGGGCGCCGGGCGCTGACCGGCAACGGTTCGGGCAGGCGCAGCATCAGCCAACCGACCGACACCAGCGAGAACAGAATGAAGGCCAGGAAAATGCCGCGCCAGCCAAGGAGTGCGATCACGCCGGCCCCCATCAACGGGGCAAAGGCGGGAAAGATAGTGAAGATCATCATCGCGATCGACATCATGCGCGCCATTTCCCGCCCCGAATACATGTCGCGCATGATGGCCACGGACACGATGCGCGGCGCTGCGGCGCCCAGCCCCTGAACCACCCGCGCGGCCAGAACGATTTCCAGCGAATTGCTGGCCCAGGCCAGGACCGAGGCCGCGATATAGACCGCCGATCCGGCGATGATCACAGGTTTACGCCCGAACCTGTCCGACAGGGGACCGACAAAAAACGTGCCAATTCCGATCCCGGCCACAAAGGAGGTGAGGATCAGCTGCGCACGGTTGGGCGCATCGGGGCTCAGTTCGGCGCCGATCTCGGGCAGGGCCGGCAACATGGAATCGATCGAAAAGGCGATGGTGGCGAACATCATCGCCATCAATGCGATGAATTCAGCCTTGTGCAGTCTGGGCATCATGGAAATCCTTGGATGTCCGCGCCCTACCATAGCTCTCAACGTGATGCCAGAGGACCTGGCCCGGAGAACTCAGGCCTCCTCGCGGGGGCGGTCATCCTCATTAGCGGCATCCATCTGATCGGCGCCCTTCTTGTTGCCCAGCCGTCCGATCAGCCATTCGGTATGCTCTTCGCGCTTTTGCATGTGATAGAGCGCAAATTGCTGGATCGCGACAGCGAAAATTCCCAGACCGACAAAGATGAACGCCGTTGTCCCGATCTTGCCCAGGGCGGTGGCAGGCACCAGCGATCCATATCCAACGGTCGAGATCGTCACCACGGTGAAGAAATAGGAATCCAGCCAGCTCCACCCTTCGACCAGACGGAAAAAGACCGTCCCGCCGAAGACGATGCCCATCAGGCTGATGATGACGGTATGTGCCTTGAATTGCCTCACGCCCCGACCTGCTCCTGCAGTTCGGCGATGACCTTTTTCCACAATTCGGGCGGCTGCGCGCCGGGCACTGCATGTTTGCCCGCCACGATGAATGTCGGGACCGAGGTTACCCCCATCTCGCGGGCCTTTTTGTCGCGCGCGATGATATCGTCGCGGTCCGCATCCGATCCCAGCAGGCGCAGCACGACCGACGCATCCATACCGACGCCATCGGCGATGTCACCCAGAACCTCGTGATCGCCGATATCGCGCGCCTCGACGAAATAGGCGTGGAACAGGGCATCCACCACGTCATACTGTTTGCGTTCAATCCCGGCCCAATGGATCAGGCGATGCGCATCCAGCGTGTTGGGGGTGCGTTCCATCGCCTCGAAATTGATCTGCAAACCCAGGGCCGCCGCATGTTCGACCACCGGGGCATAGGCCTTGACCGCGCCCTCCTTGCCGCCGAATTTGGCCTCAAGATAGGCACGTCGGTCCATGCCACCTGCGGGCATGTCCGGATTCAGCTGAAACGGGTGCCACTGGATGACAAACGGGTGCGACGGCACCTCGGCCAGCGCCTTGTCCAGCTGCGTTTTGCCGATGTAGCACCACGGGCAGATCGGATCCGACAGGATGTCCAGAGATACGGTTTTCTCGGTCATGGGCGTTGCTCTCCAAAATAAGCTCTCAGCGCACGCCGAAGCAGTTTACCATTTGCACCTGTCGGCAAGGCGGGCAGATGCACAAAGGCGCGCGGTTGTTTATAGCGCGCCAGCCTTTTATCCACATAAGACGTCAGTTCCACATCGTCCAGTTTTGCAGGCCCGGTGTAAAAGGCCACAATGATGCGGGCATCGGCCTTGATTTCGACATCTGCGGCCCCGACCATCTCGATCCCCGGGTGATCGCTCAGCGCCGCCTCGACCTCAAGAGGCGAAACGCGATATCCGCCGGCGTTCATCATGTCGTCGTTGCGTCCGAGATAGGTGATCTGCCCATCTACCGCCATGGCACCTTGGTCGCCTGTGACGAACCAGTCGCCCTGCATCCGCGCCTCGGTTTCTTCGGGCGCGTTGAGATAGCCCAGCATCAGCCCCGGATCGCTGCGGTGCACGGCAATCGTGCCTTCCTCACCCTGCGGCACAGGGCCATCGGCGCCCAGAATGGCGATCTTGCGGCCCTTCTGCGGGGCCCCCAGCGCATCGCCCCGCGCCGGATTGGCCGGGCTGGAGGAAATGAACGTCGAACATTCCGACATCCCGTATGCTTCATAGAGTTCCGTGCCGCTTGCCGCGCGCCAAGCCCCGTGCAGATCGCGGGACAATTTTTCGCCCGCACACAGCCCGTGGCGCAGTTTCGGCAATTCCAGTACACCGTGATGCTGCAGGACTTTGCGATAAACCCCCGGGGCTGCGGCGAAAATCGTGGCGCTGCGCGCCCTGAGCAGCGCTGGCAATTCGGCCGGATCGGTGCCCGGCTCCGGGATCAGCGCCGTCGCCCCCATGGTCCAGGGATCCATCAACCCGGTGCCCAGCGTATAAGTCCAGTTGAACGCCCCCGCGTGCAACAGCCGGTCATCCTCGCGCAGCCCATACCAGCCGTCGAACATCATCTGGCGCGCCCAGATGGCGCGATGGGCGTGGCCCACGGCCCGCGGTTTGCCCGAGGTGCCAGAGGTATAGACCACATAGGCCAGCCGGTCAGGATCGCCTAGGTCATAGGCGCAGGGCGGCAAATCGCGCATGGCGCGCAGCTCTTCCAGACCGATCTGGCGATCATGCGGCGCGCACTCCACGCCCGGATCCCGCAGCACGGCGGCGGGGGACAGATCGTCGATCATGGTTTGGGTTTCCCGCTCGGTCAGCTGCGAGGATGTCGGCACCGGGACAATCCCGGCAGCAATCGCCCCAAGGTACGCAATCGGGAAATCAACCGTGTTCCCCAGCCGCATCAGGACCGTTTCGCCCGGCTTGATACCCGCCTCAAGCAATCCGGTCCCGGTGCCGCGCACCGCCGCGGCCAGCGCCCCATAGGTCCAGTCCTCGGGCGCCCCGAGGATCAGCACGGAAAGAGCCGTTTTATCGGCCAACGCGTCGGCCCGTCCCAACACATGGGCGGCCAGATTAAACGGGGCGGGGCAGGGCGGCGGCGGGCCCTGATCAAAAATCGACAACATGGCCCGTTGGCTAGCCTGACGGGACAGACGTTGCAAGCAGGTCGGGCGACGCTTATAGGTTTCGCATGACAACGCGCGACCCCAAAAACCTGATCCGGATCGCCCATAATTCGGGTGTCGAATCCGAACTTGAACCGCTCGATTTGGGCGCCCGCGTGCGCGAACTGCGTAAGGAACGTGACTGGACGCTGGAACAGGCCGCCAACAAGGCAGGATTGGCGCGCTCAACCCTGTCCAAGATCGAAAACGGTCAGATGTCGCCCACCTATGACGCGCTGAAAAAGCTGGCCACAGGCTTGCAGATTTCAGTGCCTCAGCTGTTCACCCAGCCCCAGCGCGATCAGGTCAACGGCCGCATGGCCGTGACCCGCGCCGATGACGGCGCACCGCTGGCCACGGCGACCTATGAACACACGCTTTTGGGCGAAACCCTGACCAAGAAACAGATGCTGCCTTATCGTGCGCGCGTGCGCGCCCGCTCGATGGAGGAATTCGACGGCTGGGTGCGCCACGACGGCGAAGAGTTTCTCTATGTGCTGACCGGGGTGGTGAAGCTTTTTACCGAATTCTACGAACCCGTGGAAATGCGCCGGGGCGACAGCGCCTATTACGACGCGGCCATGGGGCATAACGTGATTTCGATCAGCGAAGAGGATGCAACGATCCTCTGGGTCACATCGCTCAACTGACGGTCAGTCGCCGCTCTCATACCACCAGACATCCGGCAAGAACCCCAAACGGTCACCATACATCGGCGTGGCTTGCGGAAACTTCAGTTCTTTGAGATGCGCGATGCGGTCCACGTCATACTGCCACAGCGGAATGACATATCGCCCGGTGATCAGAACCCGGTCCAGCGCACGAGTCGCGGCAATGAAATCTTCGCGCGTTTTCGACTCCAACATGGCGTCGATCATCGCATCCGCCGCGGGCGACGCCATCCCCATCAGGTTGCGGGTGCCGGGGACACCGACACCGCCGCTGCCCCAGTACAGTCGCTGTTCATTTCCCGGTGACAGGGACAGATCGCGCCGGAAACTGGTCATGTCGAAATCCTGCTCGGCCTCGCGCGCGGCATATTGGGCATTGTCCACCCGGTCGACGCGGACCTCGATCCCCAACCGCTCAAGCGCGCGGGTGTACATCTCGATGATGCTCTGGCTGTCCTTGTCCCCCTGGCGCAGAACCACTGTCAGAACGAAGGGCTGGCCATCGCCGTTGCGCAGGACACCGTCAACCACGCTCCATCCGGCATCGGCAAGCAACCCTGCGGCCCGGCGCAGGTTCTTGCGGTTGCGCGCGGTGCCATCCGAAACCGGCAGGGCATAGCCATCGAGCGC
Organism: Arenibacterium sp. CAU 1754; assembly: GCF_054482635.1. NCBI lineage: Bacteria > Pseudomonadati > Pseudomonadota > Alphaproteobacteria > Rhodobacterales > Paracoccaceae > Arenibacterium > Arenibacterium sp. CAU 1754. The sequence continues at coordinate 427,895 of NZ_JBTLRG010000001.1, read as the reverse complement.
GCCTGGCAGCAGCTGATCCGCAAACGGTTCCAGCAGGGCGCGCACCTGGCCCGTTGCCGGGCCGGGCTGCATGCCCAGGAACGAATTATCGAAATACGAGGCAATGCGCGGTTGCGCGCCCCCCGTCAGCGTGTCGTTCACATATTCAAAGTTGAACGCCAGCAACATCGCCTCGCGCACGCGCCAATCCTGAAACAGGGCACGGCGGCTGTTCATCACGAACCCGGTCATGCCCGTGGGGCGCTGGTGCTCGACCTCGGACTTGATCACATCGCCGCGCGTCACGGCGGGAAAATCATACTGGGTATCCCACTTGTCGGCGTTGTTTTCACGCATCGCGGTCAGAAGACCCGCCTTGAACGCCTCGAACAGGACAGTTCCGTCGGCAAAGAACTCTACCCGCATTTCATCGAAATTGTTGGTGCCCCGGCGCAGCGGCAGATCCTTGGCCCAATAGTCCGGGTTGCGCCGGAATACGACATGGCGTCCGGCCTCGAAATCATCCACGACATAAGGGCCGGTGCCGATGGGCGCCGCGTCCAGCCCGGAACTGGCAAAATCCTTGCCGTCCCATTGCGCTTTTTTCAGGATCGGACGCAGCCCGGCAATAAGGGCCAGTTCCCGGTCATTGCCGACAAAATCCAACCGCACGCTGCGCGGCCCGGTGGCGCGTATGTCGCTGACCTTGCTCCAGAACCCGCGATAGCGCAGGTGACCCTCGGTGCCCAGGGTCTCGTAAGACCAGAGCACATCCTCGATCGTGACCGGGCTGCCGTCGGAAAACCGCGCCTCGGGGCGCAGGGTGAATTCCACCCAGGACCGGTCCGGCGCCGTCTCGACCGATTCGGCCAAAAGACCGTAAAGCGTGAAAGGTTCGTCCCAGGAACGCCCCATCAGGGACTCGTATCCCCAGAACCGCATCTGCCAGGGAACGGTGCCTTTGGTGACGAATGGATTGAGGGAATCAAACCCCCCGGTGTTGCCGAACACGATGCGCCCGCCCTTGGGGGCGTCGGGGTTGGCGTAGGGCAGGGACACAAAATCCGGTGGCAGGGCCGGGTCGCCATACATAGCTATGCCATGGCGTGATTCCGCAGCCGCGAAATCGGCACAAAAAACAGCCGCGAATCCGGCTATCAGCGCGCAAGCGCGTTGGAAAAATACTGAACCCACTTTGGCAACAATCCCGCTCTGGCCTTTTATTCTTGGCGATCACGCTAACGAGGGATTCACGTCTTTTCAAACTTTTAGCTTGGATGCCTGACAGGAATTGCTTATAAAGGGATCACTGCTCGATAGGTTTCTTGCCTGTATGAAACCTGCCTCAATAACTTTACGCCCGCCTTGCGCGGGCGTTTTTTTTTGCGCCGCACCTGCGCAGTAGCATGACACGCCGTCCAGAGACGACCGCCAAATCCGGTCTGCGCGGGTATCGTCAAAAGGTCGCAGGGCGGCGCGGGTCAGATAACGGAACTCATACCGGTGTCGGGCGTTCACAATCCGGGAGGCAGCCCGATTTCCCGTTTTCTTTGCAGGTGCAGCATGTCAGGTTGCCCGCAGATCAATCAACACGAGGTGCACCATGTCCGTATCAGGAAAAACCGCCATCATCACCGGATCGAATTCAGGCATCGGCCTGGGGGTCGCCTGGGAACTGGCCCGCGCCGGGGCGGATGTGGTTCTGAACTCGTTCACGGACAATGCCGAAGACCACGACCTTGCCGCCGAAATCGCCAAGGAAACCGGTGTGACCGCCCGCTACATCCAGGCTGACATGTCCAAGGGCGACGACTGCCGCGCCCTGATCGAAAAGGCCGGCAAATGCGACATCCTCGTCAACAACGCCGGGATCCAGCATGTTGCCCCGATCGACGAATTTCCGGTCGAAAAATGGGACGCGATCATCGCCATCAACCTGAACTCGGCCTTTCACACCACCGCCGCCGCGCTGCCGGTCATGCGCAAGGCCGGTTGGGGCAGGGTGGTCAACATCGCCTCGGCCCATGGTCTGACGGCGTCGCCCTATAAATCGGCCTATGTCGCGGCCAAGCACGGAATCGTCGGCATGACCAAGACCGTCGCCCTGGAAACCGCGCAGGAACCGATCACTGCCAACGCCATCTGCCCGGGCTACGTTCTGACGCCCCTGGTCGAGGCGCAAATCCCCGACACTATGGAAAAATACGACATGAGCCGCGAAGACGTGATCAAGAAGGTCATGCTCGAACGTCAGCCCTCAAAGGAGTTCGCCACTGTCGAGCAACTGGGCGGCACGGTCGTTTTCCTGTGTTCCGAGGCCGCGGCCCAGATCACCGGAACCACGATCAGTGTCGATGGCGGCTGGACTGCCCTGTAAGGCGCGGATCAGAGAATGCGCACCTGCGTGCCAACCGGTGTGATTTCGAACAGTTCGGCGATCAGGTGATTGTAGAGCCCAATACACCCGTCCGAGGACCGGCGCCCGATCTTGCGCGTATCGTGCGTGCCGTGGATCAGATAGGCGGGCCAGCCCAGGTACATCGCATGGGTGCCCAGCGGGTTGCCCGGACCGGGGGGCATGTATTTCAGGTCGGGATTACGCTCGACCATCGACGGGGTCGGGGTCCAGTCGGGGCCGACCTTTTTGCGCACGATCTTGGTATAGCCACGTTTGGTCAGCTCATCGCTGATCGGGACCGAGGTCGGATAAATCCGGTAGTCGCTGCCATCCGCGTTCCAGTAGTGCAGGGCGCGCGATGTCGTGTCGGCCACGATCGTGCCTTTGCCCAGATCGTCGAAATGATCGCGCCAGTCTTGTGCCACAAAGGACGAAATGTTGTGGCGCACGCCGTCGGGGCGTTCCGCCTCGGCCGCCAGAACAGATGCGGCGGGAAGAACCGCAAGCTGCGCGGCGGTCAGTGTCAGAATACGGCGGCGGGTCAGGTTTTGCATCGATCGGCCTCTGTCTGGGTTCGTTTTTTCGAACGCTTATCAGACTCGGTTCCGTTGGAAAGTAACATATCCGAGATTTGGCATGTAACCCGACGACAGCAGCACCATATTGCCCAAAACTGCGGCAGAAATTCACGGCCGCCCATCCAAACCACAGAACAGGAGCCGGCATGCCCGTGAAACGGATCAATCTGGCACTTCAGGGCGGGGGCGCGCATGGCGCCTTTACCTGGGGTGTGCTCGACCGCATCCTCGAAGACGACGAGATCGAAATCTCAGCCATGTCCGGCACCTCGGCCGGGGCGCTGAACGGGGCCGCGCTCAAGGCCGGGATGATTACTGGCGGGCGCCAGGGCGCGCGCGACAATCTCGACTGGCTCTGGGCGCGGATCGGGGCCTCCGACGGGATGGGTCTCAGCGGCTGGATGGTCGGGATCGACCCGGCGCATGTGGCGCGCAGCATCGAATATTCGCCGGGGTTCGCCTGGGCCGACGCCTGGGCGCGGCTGATCTCGCCCTACAGCTATGGGCCGTTTTACACCAACCCGCTGCGCCGGGTGGTCGAAGAGTTCGATTTCGACAAGGTCTGCGCCCATGACGGACCCGAGCTTTTCATCTGTGCCACCCGCGTGCGCACCGGCAAGATCCGGGTATTTTCGGGCGAGGAAATCAGTACCGATGCCATTCTCGCTTCGGCCTGTCTGCCGACGCTGTTCAAGGCGGTTGAAATAGACGATCCGGTGACCGGACGGCGCGAACCCTATTGGGACGGCGGGTACACCGGCAACCCGGCGCTGTTTCCGCTGTTCGCGCCGGAATTGCCTGACGATATCGTGATCATCAACATCAACCCGCTGGAACGCGACGCCGTTCCGATCACCGCCCAGCAAATTCAGAACCGGATCAACGAAATCAGCTTCAATTCATCTCTGTTTCGCGAATTGCGGGCCATCGCCTTTGTGCAACGCCTGCTTGAGACCGGGAAAATGGAACAGGGCCAGATGAAACAAGTGCTGGTCCACATGATCGCCGATGACGTGTTGATGAACGATCTATCCGTCGCCACCAAGATGGTGCCGAATGCCATTGTCCTGAACCGTCTGAAAGAGGCCGGGCGCGCCGCGGCGCATCAGTTCCTGAGCGACCACAAATCAGATCTGAACCAGAACAGCACCGTCGATCTGGAAGCGACCTTCAGCTAGAGGCCGCTTCTTCGGGTGGCTGCGTCGGGTCCTTACCGTTGGGATAGACAAGCCCGGCGGAAATCACCAGCTTGGCTGCTTCCTCGACGCTCATATCAAGTTCGATGATGTCTTCGGCCGGAAAGAACAGCAAAAACCCCGAGGTCGGGTTCGGCGTGGTCGGGACGAACACGCTCATCAATCGGCCGCCGGTTTCGGCCCGCTTGGACACTTCGCCCTTGGCGGTGGTCGAGACAAAGCCGATGGCCCAGATGCCTTTGCGCGGATACTGGATCAGACAGGCCTTCTCAAAAGACCGTTCGGATTGTGCGAACACCGTCTCGGAAATCTGCTTGATCCCGGAATAGACCGACCGCACGACCGGCATACGGTTGACCAGGCTTTCGCCATAGCGGATCAGCGACCGGCCGATCAGCCCCTTGGCGACCCAGCCGACCAGGATGGTGAAGACCAGAAAGATGATCACACCCACGCCACGCAGGTTGATCCCGATGTATTTCTCGGGGCGGAAGGTGCTGGGCACGAACGGCAGCACGACGCCGTCGATCCAGCCGATAACGGTCCAGATCAACCAGATGGTCAGGCCCACGGGCGCGATGACCACAAGCCCCGTCAGAAACGAGGCCCGCAGCCCTGCAAAACGTCCCGAGCGCCGGTTCGGCTCTTCCTCGAATGGGGTGTTCATCACAATTCCGTCAATTCCGAAAACAAGTTAGGCACTTTGTTCCCCCCCTACAATGGTATTGGCTGATTGCAAGACACTCATTGCGCCAAATTGGTCAATGCATGGGCGATGCGCGCCGCCAGCCGGGCATTGTTGCGCACCAGCGCGATATTCGCGGTCAGGGACCGGCCCCCGGTTTCCTCGAAAATCCGCTGCAACAGGTATGGCGTCACCGCCTTGCCGGTGATCCGGTGCTTGTCCGCATCCTTCTGGGCGGCCTCAATGATCGGGGCGAGGGTCGCCGCCGGGATTTCATCCCCGGACGGGATCGGGTTGGCGACCAGTTGCCCGCCGGGAATGTTCATTTGCCCGCGCAGGTGGTGCGCGCGCGCTATGTCGCCGGGGCTGTCCATGCGCAGCGGAGCCTTGAAGCCGGACCCGGCCGACCAGAAGGCCGGGATATCGTCCTGACCAAAGGCAATGACCGGCACGCCCAGCGTTTCCAGAACTTCAAGCGTCTTGGCGATGTCCAGAATGGCCTTGGCCCCGGCGGCGACCACCGTCACCGGCGTCTGCGCCAGTTCCTGCAGGTCTGCAGAAATGTCGAAACTCTGCTCGGCGCCGCGATGCACCCCGCCAATCCCGCCGGTGGCAAAAACGCCGATGCCGGCAAGTCGGGCGGCGATCATCGTGGCCGCGACCGTGGTGGCCCCGGTTCCGCCCGTGGCGATACAGGCCGCCAGATCCGCCCGCGACAGTTTCGCGACATTGCGCGACTGGCCCAACTGTTCCAGTTGCTCCGTCTCAAGGCCGACGTGCAATTGACCCTCAAGAACCGCAATCGTGGCAGGCACGGCACCCGCCGCGCGAATATCGTCCTCGACCTGGGCGGCCACCTGCACGTTCTGCGGATGCGGCATCCCATGGGTGATAATCGTGCTTTCCAGCGCGACAATGGGCTGGCCACTGGCGCGAGCGTCGGCGACTTCGCCGGAAAAGGTCAAGTCAATCACAAAGCTGTCTCCCCGGACACATAACGCGCGGCGGCACCCAGCGCGCGGCCCAAGGCATCAACGCGCCCCGCGCCATCAAGTTCCGCCGCAATATGCGCGGCCATGAACGTGTCGCCCGCCCCGGTCACCCGCGTGACCAGAACCTGTGGCGGTTCCTGCGTGACGATCCCGTCTGCGCTGGCCTCGGTCGCCGCGCGCCCACCATCCGTCACCAGTGCCCGCTGCGCGCCCCGAGACACAAGCGCCTGACCCGCCTCGGCGGTGTCCGCAAACTCGGCCTGGCACAACAGCCCGGCCTCTTCGAGGTTCACATAGAGCGTTGCGCGCCCATGCGTGAGAAACGGCAGCAACCGCGTCGCTTTGCCGGGCGAGGCTGGCGCGACCCGCAGGTCGGCCCGCGCAAAGGCCGGGCTTTGGGCGATGGTTTCCAACAGGGGTTGGGTCAGGTTTCCGTCCAGCGCCACACACCCGGTAAACGGTGCATCCGGCGTTCCCAACGGGCCCTGTGTCAGGGGGCGCAGGATTTTGTCGCCCGCCGCCTCAAGCGAATGGGCATCGGCAATTGCAGCAATCAGCCCGTTGGCCCCTTCGACGGCCATGTAGCGGTCGGTTGGCAGGTCCTGCGACCGATAGATGTGATCGGTGTCCAGCCCCAGGTGCAGGCAGGCATGCACCAGTTCATCGCCTTCGGCATCGCGGCCCACCGCGCTCAGCAATGTCGGGCGAAGCCCGAACCGGGCCAGCGTCACTGCAATGTTCATCGCCACACCGCCGGGCAGGCGCGTGATCCGCCCCGGCACGTCAGATCCCTGCCGCATATGGCTGGCCGATCGCCCGATCACGTCCCACAAGACGCTGCCGACACACAGGATTTCTGAACGTTCACTCATGGATCGACTTGTGCCGACAATCCCGCCCCGGCGCAAGCGGCGCCGCTAGCCAGGCACTGAAAACGTCATCGCCGCCCACAGGGTTTCCCACACCTCGGGCGCCTCCGCGGGGGCAGGGCGCAGCACCACTGCATCCAGCAGATAATCGTGCCCCGCCATCACCGGAACGCGGACCCGACCGTTTGCATCCGTGCGCAAGAGCGTGATCGCCACAGTGCCATCGGGGGCCCGGTCAAAGACTTCGACCTGCGCATCGCCGCGCAAGTCATCCTGATAATAGAGATCGAACACGGCCCCATCGCCCAGATCGTCGGTGTAGGGGTTGGTCACGGCGACGAATTCGGTCTCCATCCCGGTCACCGCATCCGCGCCTTGACCGTCCCCAACGGCCACCAGCGCCTTGGCAAAGCGGCGATAGGTTTCCGTAAAGCCGGTGTCGGGCAGGCCGCGCGCCTTGTGCCGCGCCTCGATATCGGGAAAATCCTTGTGTTCGGCAAAGGCGACGAATTTTTCCCACTTGGTGTATTTCAGGGTCGAGGGCGAGGTTTCATGCACGATCACCACAAGGCCCGTATCGCCCGCCGTGCCCTGCAAGGCCGGGATATCGCCCATCCGTCCCTCGACCGGGCGCGTCTGCCCGCCGATCACAAGGTCAAATCGCGCTGTGCGTTTATCGAAATAGGCCAGGGCAGATCCGCGAAATTCCTGCCCGTTACGCAGGTCCGCGACCAAAGGCGCGGCGCTTTCAACTTGAAATTCAACAGGTTCGATCCAAAACTCATGGGAGGCCACGGAACCCGCGGCCAAAATCGATGCCGCCAGAGCGGCCAGAAAGGAACGGGGCAACATGATCGGCAAACCTTTCAGCGTGATTTTCGTAAAGCTGGTCTTTATCGCGTTCCTGTCAACCCTTGGCGTTCTGACCGCATCGCCTCAGGTCCGCGCGCATGAGGTTACCCCGACGATTGGTGATCTGAAGGTTGAAAATGACCTTCTGACGCTTGATCTGCGGCTCAACATCGAATCCTTTGTTGCCGGGATTGACCTGGATGGTATGACCGACACCAACGCGTCGGACAAATCCGACCGCTACGATGCCCTTCGCGCAATGGCGCCCAAGGACCTGATTCCGCTGGGGCGGGATTTTGCGCACCGCTGGCTGCCCGAGCTGATCGTCGATGTCGGCGGACAAGTGGCGCTGGAGGTTCGGGAGTTGACCATTCCCCCCGTTGGCGATGCCGACCTTCCCCGCGCAAGCCATCTGGTTCTGGTGGGTCAGGTGCCGCCGGGGACCCCGTTGCTCACCCTGACCTGGCCCGATGGCGCGGGCGATCTGGTGCTGCGTCAACAGGGCGTCGATGACCCCTATACCGGCTATATCGAAGGCGGCAGCACCAGCGAGCCGATCACATTGGCCGGCGGCGGTGCACAGACCGGCTGGCAGGCGTTTGGCAGCTATATTCCCGTCGGGTTTGACCACATCCTTCCCAAGGGGCTAGATCACATCCTGTTCGTTCTGGGCCTGTTTTTCCTCAGCACACACCTGCGCCCGCTGCTCTGGCAAGTCAGCGCCTTTACGCTCGCCCATACCATCACCCTTGCCCTTGGGGCGCTGGGGTGGGTTTCGGTTCCGGCCAGCATCGTCGAGCCGCTGATTGCCGCCTCGATCACCTATGTCGCGGTGGAAAACATCCTGACCAGCACGTTGCACCGCTGGCGCCCGGTGGTGATATTCGGCTTTGGCCTGCTGCACGGTCTGGGGTTTGCCAGCGTGCTGGGCGAATTCGGCCTACCACAGGATCAGTTCATCCCGGCGCTGCTGGGGTTCAACGTCGGCGTGGAAATCGGCCAGCTGACCGTGATCGCGCTGGCCTTTCTGGCTGTCGGCCTGTGTTTTCGCAGCAAACCCTGGTACCGCCGCGCCATCGCGGTTCCGGCCTCGGTCGTGATTGCGCTGATCGGCGGTTATTGGTTCGTGGAACGGGTGTTCCTTTAACCCATCGCCGCGATCATGTCGTTCAGCGTGGCCAGCGGGTCTTCGGTCTCCCAGATTTCGGTCCCGATGCCGAAAAAGTCGGTAAAGGGCGCGATCGCGCGGATATCCTCAAGGCTGAGTGCGCCCTCGGCGACGACCGGAACCTCAATCATTTCCGACCACCACTGAAACAGCTCCGGTTCGGCCCGGCTGCCATCGTTCAACACGCTTTCTCCGACAGGGCCAAAGCTGACGTAATCGGCGCCGGCTTCGCCCGCGCTGATCCCGTCATGACGCGAGGTGCCGCAGAAACTGCCCACGATCGCATCCGGTCCCAATGTCTTGCGCGCAGAGCGGACCGAGCGCGCCGCATCACTCAGGTGCACCCCATCCAACCCCAAACGCTGTGCCAGCAACACGTGATCCGTCAGCACCAGCGCCACATCGCGCGCATGGGCCACCTCGCGCAGGGCATCACCCGCGCGCGACAGGTCATCCTCGTCCTGGCTGACCAGCGCCATGCGGACACAGGCAATCTCGGCCCCGTCCAGAATGCGGGCCAATTGATCGGGAAAGCGGCTCAGCTCAAAGCTGGGCGGCGTGATCAGGTAAATCTGGGGCTGCTCGGGGCTGGTCATTTTGGCTGTCCTTGCACTGACGTCCCGCTCATCTACCCAATTGCCTCGCCGTTGAAAACGCTTTTACCCGCATTTCTGTGCAGGCTTCTTGCCCTGTCCGGTCCGGTGGACTAGACGAAAGCGAATTTTCGGGGGCAGCATGCCAAGTGATCAACCTCAACCGGCCTTTGTGCTGGTCCGTCCCCAGATGGGGGAAAACATCGGCGCCGCTGCGCGCGCGATGTGGAATTTCGGGCTCGACCGGATGCGCATCGTCAATCCGCGCGACGGCTGGCCCAACGAAAAGGCCACCGTCATGGCCAGCGGCGCGGGCCGCCTGCTGGACGAAGCGATGCTGAGCGAGACCCTGGCCGACGCAGTCAGTGACTGCACCTATGTGCTGGCCACCACCGCACGGCCCCGGGGCCTGACAAAACCGGTGTTGAGCCCCGAAAAGGCGATGCAGATGGCGGCCGAGAAAATCACCGCCGGGGAAAAGGTGGCCGTACTGTTCGGCCCCGAACGCGCCGGTCTTGAGAACGAGGAAATCGCGCGCGCCAATGCGATCATCTCGGTGCCCGTGAACCCGGAGTTCGCCTCGCTCAACCTCGGCCAATGTGTTCTTCTGAACAGCTATGAATGGATGCGCGCAGCGGCCGACATCCAGCATGAGACGATCCCGCTTGGCAAAACCGACTGGGCCACGGGGGTCGAAATGGACGCGCTGGCCGATCACTATGAAACACGGCTGGATCAGGCGGGGTTCTTTTTTCCGCCCGACAAGGCCGACAGCATGAAAACCAACCTGCGCAACCTGTGGTCGCGCCTGCCACTGACGCAGGCCGACGTGCGCATGTTGCATGGTATTCTGCGGCAGATGGTCCGCTGGAAGGAACGCGACGACTGATCGCGCTGGACGCCGCGCGGGCACAGACCTAGGTTTGCATCGAACAACCGGACAAGAGGCAGGCATGAGCGGAAAACGCAGCATTTTCGAAGAGGTCAGCGACGACAGCCCACAGCAGGCAGCGGTGCAACCCGGCCTGATCGACAAGGGCAGGGGTGGCGCGCGGCGCGGCATCCGGCTGTGGCTGTTTCTTCTCTTTGCGCTTGTGGTCGCGATGATCTTTGTCGGCGGCCTGACCCGATTGACGGATTCGGGCCTGTCGATCACCGAATGGCGCCCCATCACCGGCGCACTCCCGCCGATGAACGAGGCCGACTGGCAGTCGGAATTCGACAAGTACAAACAGATCGACCAGTTCCAGATCGCCAACCGCTGGATGGAGCTGGACGATTTCAAATCCATCTACTGGTGGGAATGGGGTCACCGCCAACTGGGCCGGGTCATCGGCCTTGTCTGGGCGATCGGGTTCTTCGGCTTTCTGGCGGCGCGCCAAATCCCCACCGGCTGGACCGGGCGGCTGCTTCTTCTTGGGGTGCTCGGCGGCGTGCAGGGCGCGATTGGCTGGTGGATGGTCGCCTCGGGCGTGACACAGGGCGAGGGCATGACCAGCGTCGCCAGTTACCGGCTTGCCACCCATCTGGGACTGGCCTTTGTCATCCTCGGGTTCATCGCCTGGTACGTATTCCTGCTGGGGCGCGAGGAACGCGACCTGATGCAGGCCCGCCGCACGCGCGAGGACAAACTGTTCGGCATGGGCACCGGGCTGTTGCACTTTGCCTTTCTGCAGATCCTGATCGGCGCCTTGGTCGCGGGCATTGACGCCGGGCGCAGCTATACCGACTGGCCGCTGATGGGCGGGCAAATCCTGCCGCCCGATCCGTTCATGATCGAACCGGCCTGGCGCAACTTGTTTGAAAACCCCGGCCTGGTACAGTTCATCCACCGCGTCACCGGATACCTTTTGTTCGCGTTCGGGGTCGTCGTCTGGCTGCGCGGACGGCGCAGCGCGCACCCGAACACGGTCTTTGCCTTCAACGCCATGTTTGCCGCGCTGGCCTTGCAGGTGGTGCTGGGTATCTTCACCGTTCTTTATGGCGCGCCGGTGCACATCGCCATCGTGCACCAGTTGCTTGCCGTTGGTCTGTGGGTGCTGATCCTGCGGGCCCGTTTCATGGCCGCCTATCCGGCAGCCACATCTGTCAGGAGGGGCGCGGCATGACCGCATTTGACGAATTGATGGCCTATCAGCGGGAAACATCCGCACTGGGGCAGATTGCCGGACGCCTTGGCTGGGATCAGGAAACCATGATGCCCCGTGGCGCCGCACAACAGCGCGGCGCGGAAATGGCCGCGATGGAATCTGTCCTGCACGCCCGCCGGTCCGCCCCACAGGTGGGTGACTGGCTGGACCAGGCCGTTGCGCCCGATGCCGCAGGCACCGCCCAGCTGCGCGAGATTCGTCGCGCCTATGAGCGGGCCAACAAGGTGCCCGCCGACCTGGCCAAGCGCATTGCCCGGGTCACGTCCGAGGCGCAGGGAAAATGGGCCGCCGCCCGCGCGGATGAAGACATCACGGCCTTTGAACCGGTCCTGGCCGAGGTTGTCGCCCTGAAGCGCGAAGAGGGGGCCGCGCTGGCCGCCGGAGGCGATGTCTATGACGCCATGCTCGAGGATTACGAACCCGGCATCACCGGGGCCGAAATCGCCGCTCTGTTCGACGCCATGCGCCCGCGCCTGGTGGCGCTGCGCGCCGCCATCCTGGACAAACCCGCGCCCCAAGGCCTGACCGGCACCTATGACGAAATCAACCAGATGCGTCTGGCGCGCAAACTGGCCCAGACCTTTGGCTATGACCTGAACCGGGGCCGCGTGGACAAGGCCGTGCACCCGTTCAGTTCGGGCAGCGGATCGGACGTGCGCATCACCACGCGCACCAACCCCGAGGATCCGTTCAACTGTATCTATTCCACCATCCACGAGGTCGGCCACGCCGCCTATGAACAGGGGATCAGCCCCGACTATGCGCTGACCCCGTTGGGGCAGGGCGCCTCCATGGGCGTGCACGAAAGCCAAAGCCGCATCTACGAAAATCAGTTGGGCCGCAGCCGCGCCTTCACCGGATGGCTGTTCGAGGAAATGCGCTATCTCTACGGCGATTTCGGGATTGCCGATGCCGACACGTTCTATGGCGCGGTGAACCGTGTGAACCGCGGCTATATCCGGACCGAGGCGGACGAGGTGCAATACAACCTGCATATCATGCTGCGGTTCGATCTGGAACGCGCCATGATGGCCGATGACCTGCAGCCGGGTGACCTGAACGCGGCATGGAACGACCGGTTCAAAACCGATTTCGGGTACGATGTAGACAAGCCGTCGAACGGCTGCATGCAGGACGTGCATTGGTCGGTCGGTCTGTTTGGCTATTTCCCGACCTATTCGCTGGGCAATGTCTATGCCGGCTGTCTCTACGAGGCGCTGCGCCGCGCCGTGCCGGGGCTCGACAACCAACTGGCCGCCGGAGACACCTTTGGCGCAACCGGCTGGCTGCGCGCCAACCTGCAACAGCATGGCGGACTACGCGAACCGCGCGAAACCATCGAACAGGCCTGCGGCGAACCGGTCTCGGTCGATCCGCTGCTGGGGTATCTCGAAAGGAAGTTCAGCGCGCTTTACGGACTGTGAGGGGGCAGGCAGGATCGGACACTCCGTAATGGCCGTTTTGAGCCCAAAGTGTCTGATGTTGCAATCGCTACCAATGACAGCATTGGTCCGCATAGCAGGCGAAATCAGTCTTTGAAGAACCGGCTTTGCTTGATGTGCTCCCACGCCGAGACAACCTCTTGCATCTGTTCATCATGAGCGCGCTTTCCGGGCGTTCTCCGCCTGCCCGAAATGAAACAACGAATATCCTGAAAGCAGGGTTTCAGCCCAGAAATTCGGACTGTACGAATTTCATGACCGCTCCGAGCCTTGCGTGAAATGGCGGCATGTTGCAACAAATTTGCGACATGCCCCTCACGCTTCAGGCCTTGTATACTTGCCGACCGTCCATCCAAGTCTCGAGCACTTTTATTTCCTTCAGCGCGTCCGGATCGACAGAACGCGGGTCCTGATCGAGGATTACCATATCTGCAAACTTGCCCGGTTCCAGGGTGCCGACCTCGTGATCAGAGAACAGCTGCCATGCGGCCTCAGATGTCACCGCGCGGATCGCCGTCTCTACCGATATCCGTTCTTGCGGGGCCAGCACGTAATCAGGCTCCTTCCAAGTCTTTCGAGTTACCGCCATTTCGATCATGTGCAGTGGCACCGGATCAGTCACCATAAAGTCCGAGTGCAGTGTAAAGCCCACGCCCGCGTCCTCGACGCTCTTGCAGCGGTCGAGAAGCTGGGCTTTTTCCTCGCCGAAAACCTCATCGCGCATGGCCACGCCCCAGTAATGCACATGGCCGATGAGGAAGCTGGCCGAGACGCCCAACTCCTTCATGCGCGCAATCTGGTCATCATGCAGGATCGAGCAATGCTCGATCCGCGCGCGGACCTGAGACATGTCGATGCCTGCGTCGCGCACCGCCTCGCAGGCGTCGAGCACGTTGTCGATGGCCGCATCCCCATTGCCGTGTATTGCGAGTTGCCAGCCTTTGCTCGCCCGATCGACGGCAATATCAATGAGCTCCTCACGCGGTGTGTAAGCAAGGCCGTAATTGTCGGAGTCGATGTAGGGCTCACGTTGCAGGCCGGTGAAGCCTTGGTTCGAGCCGTCCGCAACCAGCTTATATCCTGCAATGCGGCCGATTGCGTTGCCTGTGCCGGGGCCGACGCTTGCCGCATCCCACGCTTCCGCACCTATGGTGTAGAAAGGATAGGCGCGGATGCGCGCCGGAAGACGCCCGGATGCCGCCGCGCCCAGCATCACCTCCGTATCTGCAGGTGATTGCGACAGGCCGCCCAAGCTCAACTCGCTGACCGTTGTCAGGCCATGCTGGCTCCACTTCGACAACAGGCCCACCACGGCATCCACCGGTTCCGTCGTACCAAGCGCGGGATAGGCCCCGAGAACCTGCAGGAAGGCCACGTTGTTCTTCATAACGCCAGTCAGGTTATTTTCGTCATCCCGTACAAATTCAGCGCCCGGAGGGTTCTCCACATCGTCGGGCACGCCTGCGACCTCAAAGGCCTTGGAGTTGGCATAAGCCAGATGCCCGGACGCATTGAAGACGAAGATCGGATGATCGGTTGAGATCGGGTCGAGGTCCGCAAAGGTCAGTTCGTCCAGGCCTTCTTGCACTGCCGGGTCGAAGTTCCGAAACACGAGCCATTCGCCAGCGGGCGTTTCGGCCGCGCGCCCGGCGATATGCTCCAGCACTTCTGCCACAGTGGAATATTTTGCCATGCCGACGTAGTCCATGACTGCATCGACAACAGAACCGGCAATCACGTGGGTATGCGCGTCGATGAAACCCGGCAGCACGGTCTTTCCAGCAAGATCCACCACGAACGCGTCTTTGCCTGCGGTGGCACGGACCTCACCATCTGTGCCGACAGAAAGAATTCGGTTGCCACGAATGGCGATCGCTTCGGCTTCGGAAAAGTCATTGTCGACGGTCAGGACAGTGCCCCCGGTGAAGACTATCGTTGTGTCGGACTGAGCCTTCGCGTTTGTTGGCAGCATGGCTGCGAGGCCCGCTGTTGCCGCCCCGCCTTTCAGGAAGTCGCGGCGTCCGAGGCTGCCCAGGTTGAGACCCCAATTGCAGGACCAACCATTGCCCTCGGCGCTCTTTTCCTTGAGTTCGCTGACCTTAGCATTCGAACGGAACAACTGTCCGAAGTCTGCGCTGCAACAAGCACAACCATACACGTGTTTTTTCATTTCGACGGCTCCCTTAGATTCGACTTTGAACTCAAGCAAAACTTCGCAACTTATTTTATTGTCATCGCCCATCCTGCTGTATGTATACGGTGAGGTCGATACACTTTTTTTTAGCGATAATGGGGACATGTCTGTTTCGACCGCCTTGCGGTCATCAAAAAATGCTGTGCGATGCATCTGTGGCAGCGATGCAAAATCTGTGTATGCAGCTCAAAGAAAGCGGTCATTGACCTCGCACAGGCCAAGGTCGGCTTTGTCCGCATAGCGGACATCCAAGATCACAACGCCCACGCGGAATTTTGCGAGAACGATGTTCGTAAGAAACCCACTCGCACCGGGCCGCGCAACCAATCGGTCTGCTACATACGGTAAAGGCCGCGCCAGAACCGGCGCGGCCTTTACCGTTTGACCTTACAGGGCGATTCAGGCCTCTTCGCCGCCGCCTGCCTCTTCGTCACCTTCGGCATCGCTCTGATCCGCGATCCAGGCTACGCTGACGACCTCTTCGCCCTTTGACGTGTCGAACACCTTGACCCCACCGGCGCTGCGCGAGCGGAACGAGATACCCTCGACCGGGACCCGGATCGACTGCCCCTTGGACGTGGCAAGCATGATCTGGTCATCCATCTCGACCGGGAAGGACGCGACAATATCACCACCGCGCATCGCCTTGTCCATCGCCGCAACCCCCATGCCGCCGCGTCCGCGGACCGGGTAATCGTGGCTGGAGCTCAGCTTGCCCGACCCACCGGCCGTGATGGTCAGGATCAGGTTTTCAGCGGCGGACATTTCCGCATAGCGTTCCTGGCTGATCGTGGCCATTGCGCTTGCACCATAGTCTTCGGCGACATCCACCTCGGCATCGTCGGCCAGCCCGGCAACCGCACGGCGCATCTTGAGATAGGCCGAGCGTTCGTCCGCCGTGGCCTCAAAATGGCTGATCACGGACATCGACACGACGCGATCCTTGCCGCTGAGGCGGATGCCCCGGACGCCGGTGCTGTCGCGGCCCTTGAACACGCGCACATCCGTCGTCGGGAACCGGATCGCCCGACCCGAATTGGTGAACAGCATCATGTCGTCGTCTTCAGATGCGATCCGCGCATTCACCAGCTCCACCCCCTCGGGCAGTTTCATGGCGATCTTGCCGTTGCGCTTGACGTTGGTGAAGTCGCTCAGCGCATTGCGGCGCACGTCGCCCGCGCTGGTGGCAAACACGATCTGCAGGTTTTCCCATTCTTCCTCGGGCACGTCGACCGGCATGATCGCGGCCACCGAGACCCCCGGCGGGATCGGCAGGATGTTGACCACGGCCTTGCCCTTGGACGTGCGTCCGCCTTGGGGCAGGCGCCACGTCTTGAGCTTGTAGACCATGCCCTCGGTCGTGAAGAACAGCAGCTGGGTATGCGTATTGGCCACAAAGAGCGTGGTCACCACGTCCTCTTCCTTGGTCTGCATCCCGGCGAGACCCTTGCCGCCGCGTCGCTGTGCCCGGAAATCGGCCAGCGGCGTGCGTTTGATATACCCGCCCGAGGTGACCGTCACGACCATGTCGGCGCGTTCGATCAGATCCTCGTCTTCCATATCGCCCGACCAGTCGACAATCTCGGTCCGGCGCGGCACGGCGAACAGTTCCCGCACCTCGCGCAGCTCATCGGCAATGATGCCCATGATGCGTTCGCGCGATCCCAGAATTTCCAGGTATTCCTTGATCTTACCAGCCAGTTCTTCCAGCTCGTCGGTGACTTCTTTCACCCCGATCTGGGTCAGACGCTGCAGGCGCAGTTCCAGAATGGCGCGGGCCTGCGTTTCGGACAGGTTATAGGTGCCATCCTCGTTCATCCGGTGGGTCGGATCGTCGATCAACTGGATATAGCCGGCGATATCCTTCGCCGGCCAGCGGCGCGTCATCAGCTTTTCACGCGCTTCGGCTGCATCGGCGCTGGAACGGATGGTGGCGACCACCTCGTCCACGTTGCTGACGGCGACGGCCAGACCGCACAGGATATGGCTGCGTTCGCGGGCCTTGCGCAGGTTGTACGCGGTGCGCCGCGCCACGACATCCTCGCGGAAGTCGATGAAACAGGTCAGAAACCGCCGCAGGGTCAGCTGTTCGGGGCGGCCGCCGTTCAGGGCCAGCATGTTACAGCCGAAATGCGTCTGCATCGGCGAGAAGCGGTAAAGCTGGTTCAGAACAACCTCGGCCGTAGCGTCGCGTTTCAACTCGACCACGACACGCACACCGTTGCGGTCGGATTCGTCCTGAACGTGGCTGACACCTTCGATGCGTTTTTCGCGCACGGCCTCGGCGATCTTTTCGATCATCGACGCCTTGTTGACCTGATAGGGAATCTCATCCACAACAATGGCATAACGGTCTTTCCTGATCTCCTCGACGCGGGTTTTTGCGCGGATGATCACGCTGCCGCGCCCTTCGAGATAGGCCTTGCGCGCCCCGGTGCGGCCCAGCATCAGGGCCCCGGTCGGAAAATCGGGTCCCGGCACGTATTCGATCAGCTGTTCGCTGGTCAGATCCGGGTCTTCGATCAGGGCCAGACAGGCATCGACCACTTCGCCCAGGTTATGGGGCGGAATGTTGGTCGCCATGCCGACGGCGATGCCGCCCGCGCCATTGACCAGCATGTTGGGAAAACGGGCTGGCAGAACCGTTGGTTCACGGTCCTTGCCATCATAGTTATCCTGAAAATCGACGGTTTCCTTGTCGATATCGGCCAGCAGATAGGCGGCTGGCTTGTCCATCCGCACCTCGGTATAGCGCATGGCCGCCGGGTTATCCCCGTCCATCGAGCCAAAGTTGCCCTGACCGTCAAGCAGCGGCAACGACATCGAGAAATCCTGTGCCATCCGCACGAGGGCATCATAGATCGCGCTGTCGCCATGCGGGTGGTATTTACCCATGACATCACCAACAGGGCGGGCCGACTTGCGATAGGATTTGTCGTGCGTATTCCCGGTTTCGTGCATCGCATACAGGATGCGCCGGTGCACCGGTTTCAGACCGTCACGCAAGTCCGGGATGGCCCGGCTGACGATGACCGACATGGCATAGTCCAGATAGGACGTGCGCATTTCGGATTCGATGGACACCGAAGGACCGCTGTACGCGGGCTTTTCGGGGGGAGTTTCGTCCATGTTTTCAGGGGGTTCTGGCGTATCGCTCACTTGGGCTGCCCGTTTTTTGTGCGAGAACTATATGTTGTGGCCCCACTTTATCAGACCCGGCACATAAGGTGCAATGCCCAGACTGGAATGAGATAAGCAGCCACGGCGCATAAGTGCTAACACACTGTTTTTGTTGTAATTTAAGAATCTCACTTCAAGATGGACCCATACAGGCAAAACGTGAGGTGAGTATGGATACGCGTGAAACCGAATTGATGCTGAAAGGATATGGGCTGACGACGGCGGAATTCTTCTATCGGATGCCCGATTACCAGAACGTTCTGAACAGCTTTGTCTGGCAGGAGTATGATCTGGCGCCCGATCATCCGAAACTGTTCGAATTCGTGGAGTTCTGGGGGCGCGAGATCGAAGGACCGCTGCATTCGGTCCGCTTTACCCATCGCAAGATGATCGCCCCCGGGGAATGGCAGAACATGGTCGGTGAATTTACCCTGCACTAGGCCCGATCACGCCGAACAACTGGCCCCGCCCAGAACGCAGAACTTGGCGCAATGCGGGTGGTTCAGCTGCACGTCGCGCTCGGCCTCGGCCAGGGTTTTACCCAGTTCGAATTCGGGCGCATAGGGCAACAGGGTACAGGCCAGTACGGCAGGGCGGTCCGCGCCCTTGCGTTTGACCACCATCCGCGAGGACGAACACATCACCGCATCGGGCGATTTGTTCAGGATGCCCCAGCAGGCGGTGGTGATTTCCGGTACCTCGACACTTTCGTCCATTTCCGGAAACAGGACCGTCGCGCCGGGGTTCATCGCATCGATGTCGAACCCGTGACGCGCAAATAGCGCGGCAAACCCCGTGCGGCTCTCGGCCTCGCTCTCGGCCCAGACGGTGCGCCCGGCGACGGCCATGCGGATCCCCGCATCGCGCAGCCATTCCATACCATCGATGGTGCGTGCAAAGCTTCCCGCACCACGCTCTTCATCATGGCGGGCAGGGTCGAAATGATCGACCGAAATTCGCAGCGTGAGCCTGTCACCAAACGCCTGTTGCAGGTCGATCAGACCCGCCTTCATCTTTTTGCGCATCATCGGCTGCATGGCATTGGTCAGGATCAGAACCTCGAACCCGCGCTCCAGCGCCAAGCGCGCCATGTCGATCATGTCGGGGTTCATGAAGGGTTCACCGCCGGTAAACCCGATTTCCCGGATCGGCCAGTTCCGTGCCGTAATCTGGTCGAGATATTCGCGCACCTCATCCGTCGTGATATAGACCAGGGCATCGTTGGTCGGGCTGCTTTCGATATAGCAATTGGCACAGGTGATGTTGCAAAGCGTGCCTGTATTGAACCACAGGGTCTCGGGATGGCTGAGCGCCACTGACGCCCGCGTTTGCCCATCCGCCGTAACAAACCGATCCTTGAATTTGCCCGAATTTGCGGTTTGCGCGGCGATATCTTTCATTTCCAGTACCCAAATGGTGGCGTGATGCCCTGATCTAGCCTAAGGATTTGTTAAAGTAAAAGGCCGACCCGACGAGTTTGACACAGAAGTGATACGCGCGCGCTCTGAAATAATGTTTGCGCTAACATTTACAGGACTGTTAAAAGCCGGTCAAATTTATCGGGCAGCATGGCAGCCCAAAGGACAGGGATATCATGGTATCACGCGTCATTCCGGTTGACCCTTTCGATCTGGTCATTTTCGGCGGCACTGGCGATCTGGCCCGCCGGAAAATTCTGCCGGCCCTGTTCCGACGCTATTGCGCGGGGCAAATCCCGGGCGAGGCCAAGATCATTGGCGCGGCACGCTCGCACCACGACACCGAGGAATACCGACAGTTCGCGGCCGACGCCATTCGCGAATTTTCCGGCGGGCGGTCCTGCGAGGATGGGACGCTGGACGATTTCCTAAAACGTCTGGAATATGTCACCACCGACGCGCGCGGCGAAGACGGATGGCGGGAACTGGCCGCGATGATGACGCAGGACCGCGTGCGCGCCTTCTATTTCTCGGTGGGGCCGGGATTGTTCGGGGATCTGGCCGAGCGGATCCACACCTATGGCATGGCCAGCGACAAGGCCCGGATCGTGGTGGAAAAGCCGTTTGGCCACGATCTGGAGAGCGCGCGGGCGCTGAACAGGACGCTGGCGGCCCATTTCGACGAAGGTCAGATTTACCGGATCGACCACTATCTGGGCAAGGAAACGGTTCAGAACCTCATGGCCGTCCGGTTCGGCAATATGCTGTTCGAACCGCTCTGGAACAGCCAGTATGTCGATCATATCCAGATCACCGTGGCCGAAACCGTCGGCGTCGGCGGGCGCGGGGAGTATTACGATCGTGCGGGGGCAATGCGCGACATGATGCAGAACCACCTGATGCAGCTGCTGTGCCTGATCGCGATGGAGCCGCCCGCGAAATTCGACCCCGACGCTGTGCGCGACGAAAAGCTGAAAGTGATCCGCGCGCTGGATGACGTACGGCCCCACCATATCGTGCGCGGCCAATACGATGCGCTGCATGGGGACGAGGACGCGCATCCCAGCTATCGCGAGGCGGTGGAACACCCGCGCAGCACCACCGAAAGCTACATCGCGCTCAAGACCCATATCAGCAACTGGCGATGGGCCGGCACGCCGTTCTATCTGCGCACCGGCAAACGGCTCAAGGCGCGCTCCTCCGTGATCAACGTGATGTTCAAGGACACGCCCCATTCGATTTTCGGGGCCGATGCGGGGCGGCACGCCAATGTGCTGTCGATCCGCCTGCAGCCGAACGAAGGCATCACCCTGCAGGTGACGATCAAGGAACCCGGACCGGGGGGCATGCGGCTGATCGACGTGCCGCTGGACATGACATTCGCCGAGGCCCTGGGCCCCGAAGGCGGCGCCCCGCCCGATGCCTATGAACGGCTGATCATGGACGTGATCCGTGGCAACCAGACCCTGTTCATGCGCGGCGACGAGGTCGAAGCCGCCTGGGCCTGGACCGATCCGATCATCGCCGGGTGGACAGCACGCGGAGAAGTGCCAAAACCCTATGAAAGCGGCAGCGCGGGACCGGGCGACGCGGACCTGTTGATGCGGCGCGACAACCGTGAATGGCGGGGGATAAACCCATGAGAATTCAGGAATATGCTGACCGTGACATGCTGGCCATCGACATGGCCAATATCATCGCGGGCGAGTTGAAGGGCGCGTTGATGACGCATGACCATGTCTCGCTTGCGGTGCCTGGCGGATCGACGCCCGGGCCGATCTTTGACGCGCTCTGCGCCGCCGAACTGGATTGGGATCGGGTGCGGATCGTCCCGACCGACGAACGCTGGGTTCCCGAGACGAACGAGCGGTCGAACGCCCGTCAGATTCGTCAACGACTGATGGTGCACCGGGCGGCGGCGGCAACACTTGTGCCGCTCTATTCTGATGGCGGCCCCCCTGAGGAGATGGTGCCGCAGCTAGCCGAATCGCTCGCCGAGGACCTGCCGATCTCGGTGCTGGTTCTGGGCATGGGGGCGGATATGCACACGGCCTCGCTGTTTCCCGGTGCGCCGGGTCTGGCCGACGCGCTGGCGCCGAATGCGCCGGTGTTGTCGCTGTTGCACCCCGAAACACAGCCCGAACCCCGCGTGAGCCTGAGTGCCTGGGTTCTGAACGGCGCCTTGTCCAAGCATCTGGTGATCTATGGCGCCGAAAAACGCGCCGCTTTTGAACGGGCCATGACACTGCCACCGGAAGAGGCTCCCATTCAAGCTGTTTCCAGTGTAATAACAGTGCATTGGGCGGAGTAATTCATGTCACGATGGGCGGCCTTCAAAAACCTTCTCGACGCGGCGGACGACAGGCATATCCTGGACCTGTTCGCGGCTGATCCCGACCGGGCGAACAGGTTCATGGTCCAGACCGGGGACATGCGTCTGGATTATTCCAAGACCAATATCGACGACGCCACCCGCGCGGTCCTGATCGAGTTGTGCAACACCCATGCGGTCGCCGCGCGGCGCGAGGCGATGTTCACCGGGGCACCCATAAACGAGACCGAAGGGCGCGCCGTCCTGCATACCGCGCTGCGCAATCTCGACGGGGGACCGGTTCTGGTGGACGGGCAGGATGTGATGCCCGGCGTTCTGGACACGCTGGCGCGAATGCGCGCCTTTTGCGATGGCGTGCGCGACGGCAACAAGGTCGGGGCCGGGGGCGCCTTTACCGATGTGGTGAATATAGGCATCGGCGGGTCCGATCTGGGCCCGGTCATGGCCGTGCGGGCGCTCGCGCCCTATCACGACGGGCCCCGCTGCCATTACGTATCCAACGTGGACGGGGCCGATATCGCCGACACCCTGCGCGGGCTGGACCCGAAAACCACGCTGATCATCGTCGCCTCGAAAACCTTTACCACCATCGAAACCATGACCAACGCCCGCACCGCGCGCGCCTGGATGACCGAAGGCGGCGGCGATCCGCGACGCCAGTTCGCTGCCCTGTCCACGGCCGAGGACAAGACCGGCAATTTCGGCATTGATCCGACGCATGTGTTCGGGTTCGAGGATTGGGTCGGCGGGCGCTATTCCGTCTGGGGGCCCATCGGGCTGAGCCTGATGCTGGCGATCGGACCGCGCGCCTTTGACGCCTTCCTGCGCGGCGGGCAGGCGATGGACACCCATTTCCGCGCCGCGGACTGGCATGAGAACATACCCGTGATGCTGGCGCTTGTGGGGCTGTGGCATCATCAGGTCTGTGGCTATCCGACACGGGCCGTTTTGCCGTATGACAACCGCCTGGCGCGGCTGCCGGCCTATTTCCAGCAGCTCGAAATGGAATCCAACGGCAAGAGCGTCGCCATGGACGGCAGCACCTTGGATGGTCCGTCAGGTCCCGTGGTGTGGGGGGAACCCGGCACGAACGGGCAACATGCCTTTTACCAACTGATCCATCAGGGCACACCGGTTGTGCCTTGTGAATTCATGATCGCGGCGCAGGGCCACGAACCCGATCTGGCCCATCACCACCGGTTGCTTGTGGCCAACTGCCTTGCACAGTCCGAGGCGCTGATGCGCGGCCGCCCCCTGGAAGAGGCGCGCGCGCGCATGGCCGAAAAGGGGCTGACCGGGGATGAGCTGGAGCGTCAGGCCCGCCACCGCGTCTTTACCGGAAACCGCCCGTCCGTCACGCTGGCGTATCCCTTGCTGACGCCGTTCGTTCTGGGCCAGATCATCGCCCTTTATGAACACCGCGTCTTTGTCGAAGGGGTCATTCTGGGCATCAATTCGTTTGACCAGTGGGGCGTTGAACTTGGCAAGGAACTGGCCACGTCCTTGGGTCCGATTGTCGATGGCGAACAAGGCACCAAAGGAAAAGACGGGTCAACCGCGGCGCTGGTTTCATTTTTGCGCGATCACGCTGAGTAACGCAGGGTCAATCGATCCTTGGTATCCAGCAGACGCCGAACCGCTAAGTATGCAAAAAACCGCCCAAAAATTGATCAACTAATTGTGCTTGATGTGCAAACAGTCTGACGCAAATCCGCCAATCGTTCACGTAATTAATGAATTTACAAAAAGATCAAGCTCCAGGAAAAACAAGCGTTGCTCTGAGCGGAAATATGCCGGACAGAGTAAGGTGTGTGACGGTTAATTTCTGTTTATCACATCGACAGCAACAAATTTGGAAGGGGAAGAGAATGTCCCGAATTTTCTCACTGCTGGTAGCCTTGGTTCTTGGCTTACAGTTCTACGCAACAGACGCCGAAGCGGCACTTGTCGACGCACCTGTGGCGGCCAGCGACTATATCACCTTTGGCGGCGCTGATTGGGCTTATGCAAGCCCCTGTGCTCCGTTCGCACCCAGCTGTGGTGTGATCGACCTGTCTTACCAGGGTGGTCTGGGTTGGGCATTGCCGTCCATTGCCCAAATGGATGCCGCGATCGCCGCCGCCGGCGGTGCAGCTGCATGGACAGCAATGTTCCAGAACATCGGCGCTTGTGCGGCTGAATACTTCAGCTCCTCGTACTCGCACTGCGACTACTCCCAGGCGACCAATGGCGACATCTACAACTACAGCGCAAACGTGATCGACGCGAACGCATATTACGATGAAGTGTTCGTCGTCCGCGTTGCCGCCGTTCCGGTTCCGGCTTCGCTGCCCCTGATTGTTGGCGGTCTGGGCCTGATGGGCTTTGTTGCCCGTCGTCGCAAGCGCACCTGAGACCGGTTCGATCCGGCCCGGACACGTCCGGCACCAAGACAGGAAAAAGCGGTTCTTTCCGGGCCGCTTTTTTATTGCGCGCCCGAGTGATCCTCGGCCCCGTCGCGGGACATGAGACACTGACGCACGTCATCGGGCAGCGCGGCGCGCCCCGACCGGTCGCGTTCCAGCATCACCATGACGACATTGGCCGTGGCGCGCAGCTGCCCGCCCGACCAAAGCTGTTGTTCCATGGTGAATGAGGAATTGCGGAACGCGCTGATGCGGGCCGTGGCGATATAGGATTCATCGCGCAGCATTTCGCGGATGAACCGGACATTCAGACTATGAACCACCGTGCGCGGGCGCTGTGTGCCCGGGTAATGCGGATCCAGGAACAGGTCAAAATAGGACACCCGCAGGCTTTCGAACCAGGCGACATAGGCCTTGTTGTTGACGTGGTTGTTCACATCCAGTTCGGCATACCGCACCTTGTCGGCCATCGCGAGAGGCTGGGGCGTATCAAGCCCCTGGGCTGTCTGTTCTTCGGCACTCAGCGGGGTGTGATAACGCAATTCCATCCCCACCAGCTAGCCGCGTGGAAAAACTGTCGCAAGGGCATTCTTGCGCCTCGTTCCAAACATTGGCAATTTGCCCGCCGGGAGGAGACAGACCCGAAACTGCGGCCTGACAGGGCGCAGGGGCGGGCTATGTTTCAAAAAACGTATTACGGGCGCACGCCCGCATCAGAAATAAACAAGGAGTCTGCCATGCTTGGCCAGATGATGAACGCCCCTTTGCTGATCTCGTCTTTGATCGATCATGCCGAACGCTATCACGGCGGGACTGAGATTTATTCGGTCAACACCACCGGCGGCGGGGTCGAGCAAACCACATGGGCTGAGGTGGCCCGCAATGCGCGCCGCCTGGGTTCGGCGCTGGCCAAGATGGGGTTCGAGGATCAGGCCCGTATCGGGACCATCGCCTGGAACAACCGGCGACACCTTGAGATTTACTATGGCGTGTCGGGCGCCGGTCTGGTCTGCCACACGATCAACCCGCGCCTGTTTCCCGAACAGCTGGTCTATATCATTAACCACGCCAAGGACCGGGTTCTGTTTCTTGAGGAAACCTTCCTGCCCATCGCGGTCAAACTGCGCGACCAACTGCCCGATCTGAAGCACGTGGTGCTTATGGGCCCGCGCAACGAAGAGGCCGCCGCCCAGCTGCCGGGTTTGATGTTCTATGATGAACTGCTGGAAACCGGCGACGAAAACTTTGAATGGCCCGTGTTCGATGAAAACACCGCGTCAAGCCTGTGTTACACCTCGGGCACGACGGGCAACCCCAAGGGCGTGCTGTATTCCCACC
Source organism: Arenibacterium sp. CAU 1754 (assembly GCF_054482635.1). Lineage (NCBI taxonomy): Bacteria > Pseudomonadati > Pseudomonadota > Alphaproteobacteria > Rhodobacterales > Paracoccaceae > Arenibacterium > Arenibacterium sp. CAU 1754. The sequence continues at coordinate 402,126 of NZ_JBTLRG010000001.1, read as the reverse complement.
GCTCGACAATGCTGCACAGCTTTGCGTCCAACACGCTGGATTGCGTCGGCTATTCGGCGATTGACGTGGTTCTGCCAGTGGTCCCGATGTTCCACGTCAATGCCTGGGGGTCGCCCTATGGCTGTGCGATGTCAGGCGCGCGGATGGTTTTGCCCGGTCCCGGGCTGGACGGCGAAAGCCTGGTCAAGCTGATCGACAAATACGATGTGACGCTGGCCATGGGCGTGCCGACCATCTGGCTGGGCCTGCTGGGCTATGCCAAGCAATCGGGCTCCAAGCTCACATCGCTCAAGCGCACGGTCATTGGCGGCTCGGCCTGTCCGCCGTCGATGATCGACACCTTCCGCGACACTTACGGGGTGGATACGGTGCACGCCTGGGGGATGAGCGAGATGAGCCCGCTGGGGTCAACCAACCAGCCGCTGGCCAAGCATTCCAAACTGCCGCCGGAAGAGCAACGCAAGCTGCGTGAAAACCAGGGCCGCCCGCCGTTTGGGGTCGAGTTGAAAATCGTCGATGACGAGGGCAACACCCTGCCCAACGATGGAAAGGCGCAGGGCGATCTGATGGTGCGCGGGCACTGGGTTCTGGACAGCTATTTCATGCAGGACGGCGAAGACCTGTTGCAAGATGGCTGGTTCGCGACCGGCGACGTCGCCACGCTGGACCCGGACGGGTATCTGACGATCAAGGACCGCTCAAAGGATATCATCAAATCGGGCGGTGAATGGATCAGTTCGGTCGAGTTGGAAAACATCGCCATGGCACATCCCAAGCTGGCCAATGCGGCGGTGATCGGTGTGTCGCACCCCAAGTGGGACGAGCGCCCCGTTTTGGTCGCCGTGGCGCAGGATGGCGAAAGCCCGAGCGAAGAGGAACTACTGAAATTTTTTGACGGCAAGATCGCCAGTTGGCAGGTGCCGGACAAGGTGGTGTTCATCGACGCATTGCCGCTGAACGCCACCGGCAAGGTCCTGAAACGTGACCTGCGCGATCAGTTCAACGATGTTCTGACCGCCTGACAAACGAAAACGGCGGCCAGGTTACCCCGGCCGCCGTTCTTGAACCCGCAAGAAACGGGTCTTATTCCCAGGACCGTTTTTTCTCGGCCGGTTCCGGTTCTGCCTGAACCGGTTCGGGCGGCAGTTTGCAGCCCTGGGTGCGCATCTGCGTGGTGATGGCATCATAATTGCCCTTGGCCGCCGACAGGGCAGTGGCATTGTCCTTGGACGCGGCCAGCGCAAGGGCAGCCGGCCAGAAGATGACCAGCGCGACACCGGTTGCAACGGCGTCATTGGTGGCCGCCTGCTGTTGTTCCTTGTTCAGGGTGTTCACGCGCGACGCGATTTCATTGCGTTCGCCCATCAGCTGGTTGCAGCTGCGGCCCTTGAACTGGTTGGGGCTGACATAGCTGGCTTCGATCTTGTCAGGCGATTGCGCACAGCCGGACAGGGCAACAGCGGCAACCAGAGCCGCAGTCATTTTGCGTTTCATTTCACATTCCGTTTGTTTGAATTTTTTTGGACCTGCAGAATAGAAATGACGCGGATGCGCGCCATAGCAATCGCGCCTTCGTCGCCCGAAGGATGTGCGGCGTTGCAGAATGGCAACCCTGAAGAGAAGTATTTTGAGAGATTGGAGCGGGTAACGGGAATTGAACCCGTAACTTAAGCTTGGGAAGCTCGCGTGATACCTTTTCACCATACCCGCGCTCGCCCTGTGAGGTAATTGGGCGCGCGGGCAAGGTCAAGGGCTCGTGCGCCTAGCGGCCCTGTAAATCGGGGGGCAGGGACACATTGACCGGCCGGTAGAATTTCCAGCGGCGCATGCGGTCATAAACACTGTCGTCGATGCTGTGCCCTTCCGGGATCAGGCGCGGCTCACAGAGCGGCAGATACCACAGGAAACCGGGCCGTCCGGGGCGCCATGTGCGCCGCTTGGTGGTCTTGGGAAACACCTCAAGCGGAAGCCAGGCCAGTTTCATCGAATTATGGGTTGGCGCCATCGCATCGGGGCCGGCATAGCGCTGACCCGAAGGGGTGCGCGCCGTGGTATCGTGCCCCTCCAGGTACCGCTCGCGGTATTTCGATTTCAGCCGCACGCCGTAGTTGGGCCTGCGGCGGCGCGAACCCGGCGGCGGCGGGTGAAGGCGCTGATCCTCGGCATCCGCCATGTGGTCGGCGCGGGCGATTTCATCAAGCATCCAGCACAGGGTGATCTTGCCGATGCCGCTGAAATATTCGCGGGGGCTGCCGCCCACATCAGAATGATAGCCGGGGAACCAGCGCTGTTCGACGTATTGGGTGCGCTGGTCGCGGAGCTGTTTGAACCGATTGCCGTAAAATTCGCTGGGAATCCAGGGCAGGGCGCGGAACATGCTGCGCCGCTCATCCACGGCCATGGCATGCGCCACGATCCGGACCGAGCGGTTGCGCATGACATTGGCGTGGGTGGACAGTTCCATCGGGCTGCGTTCCCGCAGGAAGGTGCGAAACGGGCGGTTGAACCGGACCATCGAAGCCACCGTATCAAACAGTCCCAATCCGCGGATCGGCACGTTCGCGTTCGGGGCCATCGCCTGATCGAACTGGCGCAGGGCCTTGAACACGATCTCGACAGGCGTGCCGCGGTCGCTGGCCGTGACCGAGCGATAGGCGCGAAACGCCTCGGTGATCATGTGGAGACGTTCCGGCGGCACCAGCCCGAAATTGTGGATGAACCCGGCCAGAATGCGCGCCGCATAGGCGCCGCGGGAAAAGCCGAAAATATAGATGTGATCATCCTCATAGACGGCCGTCTTGTCGAACTTTGGCGGGGTCAGGCCCAATTGCCGGGCGGTTTGTTTCAATTCGCTGTGGGCCCGTCGCGCGGCGCGCTTCTTGGCCGCGCCGCTTTGGTAGGTGCGGCACAGAAACCGGTAGGCATCCAGAACATCGTCTTCCAGCCCCATGCCGAATGCCAGCCCGGCCAGCGCCCTGGTCTTGCGCCGGATGGTCGAGCCAAACAGGCGCGGCCCGTCCATCGTGCCCACGCCGGGCACGTAATGAGCAATCTGGTCGTCCGATTGCACAAGCCCCTTGTAGAGCTTGAGAATGTTGCTTTCGTTATCTCCGACCTCGTTTCCGGTGCCGTCGATGCAGATAATGATTTTACGGGCGCGCATGGTCTGCCCTCGCAATGCGTTGACTATGCATTCAGCATCCACCGCGCGGGCGCCTCTGGCAAGTCCGGGTTTCCTGACCCTCAGCCGCGTCGCCGGCGACGCCGCCCGCCGCCCTCGGTTTCGCCACCGCCCTGATTGAAGTTCAACTGGGGCAGGGTGACGATGCTGTTGAGAATGGGAAAGGGCTCAACCGCGTTGGGTATGGCCGAGGCATTGACGAAATGTTCCTGGAACCGTGGTTCGATCGCGGTTTCGATCTTGTGGATTTCGCGCACGGTCTGTTCGATCTCGTCCCGCGCATCGCGGTTCAGCAGGGCAATACGCGCGCCGGTTCCGGCGGCGTTGCCCGCTGATGTCACCTTGTCCAGCGGCGCGTCGGGGATCATGCCCAGCACCATCGCGTGTTTCGGGCTGATATGCGCGCCAAAGGCGCCGGCCAGAACAACCCGGTCCACCGCATCAACGCCGAACTTGTCCATCAGCAGGCGCGCCCCGGAATAGAGTGCGGCCTTGGCCATCTGGATTTCGCGGATATCGCGGTTGGTCACGGTGATGCGCGGCCCGCCATCGGCAGAGCCGTCCCAGACCAGATAGCTGTAGGTCCGCCCCTCCAGAATGCAGCGGTCCGTTCCGGTCTGTTCAGGGGACCCGATCAGCCCCTGGGCATCGACGATCCCGGCAAGGCGCATTTCGGCCACCATCTCGATGATGCCGGATCCGCAAATGCCGGTGATGCCCGTGGTGGCGATATCGGTCAGGAACCCGTCCTCGTCCGACCACCGCTCGGACCCGATGACCTTGAACCGGGGGGTTTTGGTGTCGGGATCAATCTCGACCCGCTCGATCGCGCCGGGTGCGGCGCGTTGGCCCGAGGAGATCTGCGCCCCTTCGAACGCCGGACCCGTGGGCGAGGAACAGGCCAGAACCTTTTCCCGGTTGCCCAGAAGGATTTCGGCATTGGTGCCCACGTCCACCACAAGAACCAGATCATCCGATTTGTCCGGTGCCTCGGACAGGGCCACGGCGGCAGCATCGGCCCCCACGTGCCCGGCGATACACGGCAACAGATAAACCCGCGCCGCCGGGTGCAGCGTCAGATCCAGATCCGCCGCTGTCAGGTTCAGCGCATCCGACGTGGCCAGCGCAAAGGGCGCCTGGCCCAGTTCGAACGGATCGATGCCCAGGAACAGATGGTGCATCACCGGGTTGCAGACGAACACCGCATCCAGAATGTCGGACTTGGTGATCTTGGCCTCATCCGCGATCTGATCGAACAGCTGGTTCATGCCCGCGCGTACCGCAGCGGTCATTTCCGCCGCGCCGTTTTCGTTCATCATGGAATAGCTGACCCGGCTCATCAAATCCTCGCCAAAGCGGATTTGCGGGTTCATCAGACCAGACGAGGCGACAACCTCGCCCGATTGCAGGTCACACAGATGCGCCGCAATAGTGGTCGATCCCAGATCAACCGCAAGGCCAAAGACCGAGCCTTCGTGAAAGCCGGGCCAGAGTTCAAGGATGCAGGGCGGCGCGAACTTGGTGCCCAGATGCACCGCGCAGGTCACCTTCCAGTCGCCCTTGCGCAGGATTTTCTGCAGGGTTTTCAGAACCGGCAGATCGATCTGAACATTCTCAAGCTGCCATTGCTGGGTCAGCGCATCGCGCAACCGTTCCAGATCGCCGGACGGGTCGTGCATGTCGGGTTCGACAACCTCGACATAGAACAGTTTCACCGACGGGTTCATGACGATATCGCGCGCTTCGGCCCGTTTGCGCACGACCTGTTTGTGCACCTGGCTTTCGGGCGGGACGTCGATCACCACGTCGTTCAAGATCTGCGCCTGACATCCCAGGCGCCGCCCCTCGATCAGCCCGCGCTTGGATTTATAGCGTTCCTCGACTGCGTTCCAGTCCGAGAGCGCGCCCTGTTCCACGCTCACCCCGTGCTTGGGAAATTCGCCATAGCTCGGCGTGATCTGGCATTTGGAACAGATGCCGCGCCCGCCGCAGACACTGTCGAGATCGACCCCCAACTGGCGCGCCGCCGTCAGAACCGGGGTGCCCACCGGAAACCGGCCGCGTTTGCCGGACGGGGTAAAGACGACAAGGGGATCACTGCTCATGCCAGAATCTGCCTGTTTCAGGGTTTTGCGTCAAAATAGGCATATGCGGGCAAAGGGAAAGGCAATCCGCGGCAAATTCTGGCGCGGGGGCGTCATTCGGGCGCAATACCGGGCAGGATGCGGCAATAACGCCCCCAATATCTTGTGCGGGGTCTTTCCCCTTCGGAAGAACCGTGCCATAGGGTGGCCGTCAAACGGGCTTTTGCATGGGGAATAGCAATGCAGATTCGTGAGGCACTCACCTTTGATGATGTTCTACTGGTTCCGGGGGCCAGTTCGGTCCTGCCAAGCACGGCGGATACGCGCACGCATGTGACGCGTTCGATCACGATGAACATTCCTCTGTTGTCCAGCGCCATGGATACAGTGACCGAGGCGCGCATGGCCATTGCCATGGCCCAGGCCGGGGGCATCGGCGTGGTGCACCGCAATCTGGATATCGAAGCGCAGGCCCAGGAAATCCGCCGGGTCAAACGGTTCGAAAGTGGGATCGTCTATAATCCGATTACCCTGACCGCCGATCAGACACTGGCCGATGCCAAGGCGCTGCGCGAACGCTATAACGTCACCGGGTTTCCGGTCGTGGATGAAACGGGCCGGGTTGTTGGCATCGTGACCAACCGCGACATGCGCTTTGCCAGCGACGACAAGACCCCCGTGCGCGCCATGATGAGCACCGACAACCTTGCCATCCTGCACGAACCGGCCGACCGCGAAGAAGCAATCAGCCTGATGAAGGCCCGCCGGATCGAGAAATTGCTGGTGACCGATGGCAAGGGCAAGCTGACCGGTCTGCTGACCCTCAAGGATACGGAACAGGCGGTTCTGAACCCCACCGCCTGCAAGGACAACCTGGGTCGGTTGCGCGTGGCCGCGGCCAGCACCGTGGGCGATACCGGTTTTGAACGGTCCCAGGCGCTGGTAGATGCCGGTGTGGACATGATCGTGATCGACACGGCACATGGCCATTCCGAAGGCGTGGCCATCGCCGTCGAGCGCGCCAAGAAACTGTCGAACGAGGTTCAGGTCGTGGCGGGCAACGTCGCGACCGGCGAAGCGACCCGCGCGCTGATCGGCGCCGGGGCGGATGCGATCAAGGTCGGCATCGGGCCGGGCAGCATCTGCACCACCCGCATGGTCGCCGGTGTCGGCGTGCCGCAACTGACCGCGATCATGGATTGCGCGGCGGCCTCGGGCGACGTGCCGGTGATTGCCGACGGCGGCATCAAGTTCTCGGGCGATTTTGCCAAGGCGATCGCCGCGGGCGCATCCTGTGCCATGGTCGGCAGCATGATAGCGGGCACCGATGAATCCCCGGGCGAGGTGATCCTCTACCAGGGCCGCAGCTTCAAATCCTATCGCGGCATGGGCAGCCTCGGGGCCATGGCCAACGGCTCGGCAGACCGGTATTTCCAGAAAGACGCCGCCAGCGACAAACTGGTGCCCGAAGGGATCGAAGGGCAGGTGCCCTACAAGGGCACGGCCACTGCGGTCATTCACCAACTGGTCGGCGGTCTGCGCGCCGCGATGGGATACACCGGATGTGCTACCATCGATGAGATGCGCCAGAACTGCCAGTTTGTCAAAATCACCGGCGCGGGCCTGAAGGAAAGCCATGTGCATGACGTTCAGATCACCCGCGAAAGCCCGAACTACCGCGTCATGTAAGGTGGGTATCTTTCTTTCCATGGGGCTGACATGACCCCCGCCGCCCGCGTTCAGGCGGCAATCGAGGTGCTGGATGACATCCTGTCGGGCACGCCTGCCGAAAAGGCGCTGACCGGCTGGGCCCGGCGCAGCCGGTATGCGGGGTCCAAGGACCGTGCCGCCGTGCGCGACCATGTGTTCGGCGCGCTACGCTGCAAACGATCCTTTGCCGCTCTGGGCGGCGGGGAAACCGGCCGTCTGATCATGCTCGGCGCCCTGCGCGCCGAGGGGCAGGACCCGGAAACCCTGTTCATCGGACCTCCCTATGCGCCCGACCCGCTGAATGATGAGGAACGTGCCGGCGGGCGCGCGCCCGAAGATGGCGCCGAGGCGCTGGATATCCCCGAATGGCTGTGGCCTGCCTTTTGCGCCAGCCTTGGCGACACGGCCCCGGACAGCGCCCGCGCCTTGCAGTCGCGCGCGCCGGTGCATCTAAGGGTCAACCTGTTGAAAACCGACCTTGCTGCCGCGCAGGCGGCGCTGGCGGGCGAGGGGATCACCTGCAAACCTCACCCCGCAGCATCGACCGCGCTGGAAGTGGTCGAGGGGGCGCGCAAAATCAGAAACAGCCGCGCCTATCAGACCGGGATGGTCGAATTGCAGGACGCCGCATCACAAGCAGTGATCGAAGCCCTGCCTTTGCGGCCGGGTCTGCGCGTGCTGGATTACTGCGCCGGTGGCGGCGGCAAGACTCTGGCCATCGCCGCGCATGGCGGGGTTGAGGTCTTTGCCCATGATGCCGCCCCCCAGCGCATGCGCGACCTGCCCGAAAGGGCGCGCCGGGCCGGGGCGAATGTGACCCTTCTCGACACGGATCAAATCGCGGTGGCGGCCCCGTTCGACATCGTTCTGATTGATGTGCCTTGTTCGGGCAGCGGCGCCTGGCGCCGGGCGCCCGACGGCAAGTGGCAACTGACCCAAAACCGTCTGGACGACCTGATCGGACTCCAGCGCAGCATTCTGGACACCGCCAGCACATTGACGGCCCCATCCGGCCTGCTGGCCTATGCCACCTGTTCCGTACTGGCCGCCGAAAACGGCGAGCAAATTCAACAGTTCACTAAAAATCATGAAAATTACACCGCAATTTGGCAACAATCATGGTCCGTGGAGAACGGATCGGACGGTTTTTACGCGGCACACTTGACGCGCGTTAGAAACAGCAGCAACACAACCTGAACGGGTATTTGTGCCCGTTAAGCCGGATTTAACCCCTGTGCCGCGACATTGGCACAGCGAATCCCTGACGGAGCGGTGCGCGTGTTCGACCAGCAAAATACAATCATTCCTGACCTGCGGGTCTCTCCGCCTGAACAGACCCGCCTGTTGGCGATTGTCGTTCTTGCGGTGGGCATGTTCGTCATCGCATGGCTGTTCCTTCCGGCCGGACTGTTAAGCAAGGTTGCTGTCGTCATCGGCCTGACGCTGGTTCTGGTGGCCGCGGGTCTGGTGCTGCGCACGCGCATGCAATTGCGTGCCCGTGACATTGCCACCGGCCTGCTGGGCGGGTTCATCGAGAAGGATTCCACCCCAAGTTTCGTGACCGACGAAGACGGGGCCGTCCATGCGCGCAACTCGGCGGCTGCAACCCGGTTCTCCGACGCGACCAGCGAAACGCTGGCAGGCACCTTGCGGAGCGTGTTTGCCAACCCCTCTGCCGTTCTTTATCGCCTGCAATGCCGGGCCAAACTGGACGGTTCCGCCCGCGAGGATATGGTCACACGGCGCGGTCACGTGCGGGTCGCCGTGCATCTGATGGCGGGGCAGGGGTATCTGTGGCGGATTGAGGATATGCCCGATCGCACCCAGGGCGGGCGCAACTCGGAAAGCCTCCCGGTGCCGATGATCACCGTGGGCCGCTCGGGCGCGGTCCTGTTCATGAATGACGCCGCGCGCAGCCTTGTTGGCGAACGCGTCAAAGGCCTGGAACGGTTGATGGTCTCGCCCCCGGTGCAACCCGGCGCGGTCAACACGATCAATACAACACAAGGTCCCGTCAAGGTGACCGTCGCCGAAAACAACGGCTCGACCGGGCGGAGAGAGCTTTATTTCCTGCCGGTGGAACCCGGAGCCGACCCCTGTCAGGGACCGGTTTTCGACACGCTTCCCGTTCCCATGATCAAGATGGACGCGAACGGGCGCATCCTCAACGTCAATCATCTGGCGGCGCGCCTTCTCGGTGTCGAAATCTCGCATGAAACGACGTTGGGCCAGGTGATGCAGGGGCTGGGCCGCCCGATTGCAGACTGGTTGAGCGATACGATGACCGGTCAGACTGCCCATCATTCGGAATTTCTGCGCCTGACCCGCAAGGACAAGGAAGTATTCGTACAGGTCACGCTCAGCCCCGTGACCGAAGACGGTGAAAAGATGCTGATCGCCGTTCTGAACGACGCAACCGAGTTGAAAACGCTAGAGGCCCAGTTCGTGCAAAGCCAGAAAATGCAGGCCATCGGCCAGTTGGCGGGCGGGGTTGCGCATGATTTCAACAATCTTCTGACGGCCATTTCAGGCCATTGCGACCTGCTGCTGCTGCGCCATGATCAGGGCGATCAGGACTACGGGGATCTGGTCCAGATCAACCAGAACGCAAACCGGGCCGCCGCGCTGGTCAGCCAGCTTCTGGCCTTTTCCCGCAAGCAAACGCTGCGCCCCGAGGTTCTGGACCTGCGCGATACCCTGTCGGACCTGACACACCTGCTGAACCGGCTGGTGGGGGAAAAGGTCACCCTGACCCTCAGCCACGATCCGGTGCTGCGCTCGATCCGGGCCGACAAGAGGCAACTGGAACAGGTCTTGATGAATCTCGTGGTCAATGCGCGTGATGCAATGCCCCAGGGCGGCGAGATCCGGATCGAAACCGAGGTCACCACGTTGCGCGAAACACTGACACGCGACCGCGCCACCGTGCCGGCGGGCGATTACGTGACCGTCAAGGTGACGGATGAAGGCATCGGCATCGACTCGGACAAGCTGCCCAAGGTGTTTGAACCCTTCTACACGACCAAACGTACCGGCGAGGGGACAGGTCTGGGCCTGTCGACGGCTTACGGTATCATCAAGCAGACCGGGGGTTACATCTTTGTCGACAGTGTTCCCGGCTCCGGCACGGCCTTTACGCTGTATTTCCCCGTGTATGAGGGCCGCGATGAGAATGTTCCCGCCGCGCCGGTCCCCACCAAGGTCAGCGCCCCGTTGCATGGCGAAGGTGTTGTGCTGCTGGTTGAGGACGAAGCACCGGTGCGCGCCTTTGCCTCGCGCGCCTTGCGGTTGCGTGGCTATACGGTGCTTGAGGCGGATTCGGCCGAAGACGCGCTGCGCACGCTTGAGGACCCGGATTTGTCAGTCGATGTCTTTGTCACCGATGTTGTCATGCCGGGGATGGACGGGCCAAGCTGGGTGCGCGAGGCTTTGAAATCCCGCCCCGAAACGCGGGTCGTCTTTGTTTCAGGCTATGCCGAAGGCGCCTTTGGCGATACCGAGCCGAACCTGCCCAATTCCGTGTTCCTGCCCAAGCCGTTTTCGCTCAATCAGCTGACCGACACGGTGCACGAGCAGTTGCATTAGCTGACCCCCGAAGACCCGCAGACCGAAACGGCCTGATGGCTAACCCGATCAGGAAATGCTTTCGTAGAGCGCAAATTCCTCGGGGCATTTCCGGCGCAGTTTCTGCTCGACCTCCGCAGACAGCTGCAATTCGATTTCGGGCGAGACATTTTCCAGCGCAAGCGCAGGCATTTCGCCCAGACGTTCAACCAGAAAGGCATGCAGCTTGTCCGGCTCTTCATACCGGAAAAGATGCGTGACCGGTGCGCCTTTGGGGCGCGGTTCCAGAAACCGGGCCTGGCTGCCGACATTGGCGAAGGCGGGACGATCGCCTTTGACATATGCAAGCACGAAGTCATCAAAACTCAGCCCGTGGGTGGCGTTGGGTTTTCCGGCCATGAACGGGCGCTGGCGATAGCGATACCAGCTGCCCAGCCAGCTGACCGGTTCGCGCACCACAGCCAATGTCTCCATCTCGACATTGCAGACTTTTTCGAAAATCGGGCGAAAGAACCGGTCATAGCGATAGATCGGCGCATGTTTCAGCTCGGGCGGATCCGAAACGACCATATCCGCGCGCGGCGCCAATGCGGTCTGATACGCGGTCGTCCCGGTTTTCGGGACAGACAGGAATACAAGTCGTTCCTTATAAAAAACAAGCACTTGACGTCCGCTTCCTAATATTTCTCTGGGCCATCTGCGCCGTAAACTACTCTTTAACCCTATTGATAAACAGTGGATTTGAGAAAAATTCCATTTGAAATGTTCTCTTTTTGGTCCTAATAGGAACAACAGGTGAACAAAGCAGCGATTGCCGCCCGACAAAGGGTGTGACAATAAGGAAGGTGACAGGACAATGGCGGATCTTTTGACAATGGACAGCAAGAAAAGCGCGGACAAGCAAAAGGCGTTGGACAGCGCGCTGGCGCAGATCGAACGGCAGTTCGGCAAGGGCTCGATCATGAAGCTGGGCGACGAGGGCGCCGTACAGGAGATCGCCGCCAGTTCGACCGGCTCACTGGGCCTGGACATCGCACTGGGCATTGGTGGTCTGCCGATGGGGCGGATCGTTGAGATCTATGGCCCCGAAAGCTCGGGCAAGACCACGCTGACGCTCCATTGCGTGGCCGAACAGCAGAAAAAGGGCGGCGTCTGCGCCTTTGTCGATGCCGAACATGCGCTCGACCCGCAATATGCCCGCAAGCTGGGCGTGGATATCGACGAGTTGCTGATCTCGCAGCCTGACACCGGCGAACAGGCACTGGAAATCACCGACACGCTGGTGCGCTCGGGGGCAGTCAACATGGTCGTCGTCGATTCGGTGGCCGCACTGACCCCGAAATCGGAACTTGAAGGGGACATGGGCGACAGCAGCGTCGGCGTTCAGGCCCGCCTGATGAGTCAGGCCATGCGCAAGCTGACCGGGTCGATCAGCCGGTCCAACTGCATGGTGATCTTCATCAACCAGATCCGGATGAAGATCGGCGTCATGTTCGGCTCGCCCGAAACGACGACCGGCGGCAACGCATTGAAATTCTATTCCTCGGTCCGGCTCGACATCCGCCGCATCGGATCGATCAAGGACCGCGACGAGGTTGTCGGCAACGCCACCCGCGTCAAGGTGGTCAAGAACAAGGTGGCCCCGCCGTTCAAACAGGTCGAATTCGACATCATGTATGGCGAAGGCATTTCCAAGATGGGTGAATTGCTGGATCTGGGCGTGATCGCGGGTGTGGTGAACAAATCCGGGTCCTGGTTCAGCTATGGCGACGAACGCATCGGGCAGGGCCGCGAAAACGCAAAGCAATTCCTGCGTGAAAACCAGTCGATCGCCTATGAAATCGAAGACAAGATCCGCGCCGCGCATGGGCTTGATTTCGACATGCCGGAAGGCGCAGCACCGGACGGCGACGACATTCTGGAAGCCTGAGGCGCAGGACACCGCAAGACCCGGACCTGATCGCCCGGGACGAAATGACAAGGGCGCCCCACTGGGCGCCCTTTTTCACGACCGGTGACATGCGCCCGCTGTGGACAGTGCGCGGGCATGGGGGTATTTGGAACACATCGCCGTCAACCGCCTGAAAGTCCGCAACTTATGCCCACGCTGAACGACATCCGATCCACCTTTCTGAACTATTTTGCCAAACAGGGCCACGAAGTGGTGGACAGCAGCCCGCTGGTGCCGCGCAACGACCCGACGCTGATGTTCACGAACTCGGGCATGGTTCAGTTCAAGAACCTGTTCACAGGTGTTGAAAACCGCGATTACAGCCGCGCAACCACGGCACAGAAATGCGTACGCGCCGGGGGCAAGCACAACGACCTGGACAATGTCGGATACACCGCGCGCCACCACACGTTTTTCGAGATGTTGGGGAATTTCAGCTTTGGCGACTATTTCAAGGAACAGGCGATCCCTTATGCCTGGGAGCTGATCACCAAGGAACTGGAGATTCCCAAGGACCGGTTGATCGTCACCGTCTATCATACCGACGACGAGGCCGCCGAAATCTGGAAGAAGGTGGCTGGGATCAGCGATGACCGGATCATCAGGATCGCGACGGACGACAATTTCTGGATGATGGGGCCGACCGGTCCCTGTGGGCCGTCATCCGAGATCTTCTTTGACCACGGCGATCACATCTGGGGTGGCCCTCCGGGTAGTCCCGAAGAGGATGGCGATCGGTTTGTGGAAATCTGGAACCTCGTCTTCATGCAATACGAACAGTTCGAGGACGGCAGCCGCCGTGAACTGGCCGCGCAAAGCATCGACACCGGCATGGGGATCGAACGGGTCGCGGCGCTGTTGCAGGGCACCAACGACAACTATGCGACCGACCTGATGCGCAGCCTGATCGAGGCCAGCGCCGATGCCACGAACACCGATCCCGACGGTCCGGGCAAGACGCATCACCGCGTGATTGCCGACCACCTGCGGTCGACCTCGTTCTTGCTGGCCGATGGGGTGATGCCGTCCAACGACGGGCGCGGATATGTGCTGCGCCGGATCATGCGACGTGCCATGCGCCATGCGCACCTGCTGGGCGCGCAGGATCCGCTGATGCACCGCCTGGTGCCCGCGCTGGTCCAGCAGATGGGCGCCGCATACCCGGAACTGGGCCGCGCGCAGCCGCTGATCGAAGAAACGCTGAAACTGGAAGAAACCCGGTTCAAGCAGACACTGGAGCGGGGTCTGCGCCTGCTGGATGACGAGGTTGCTCAGCTGGGCACAGATCAGGACCTGCCGGGCGAGGCGGCGTTCAAGCTCTATGACACGTACGGCTTTCCGCTGGACCTCACGCAAGACGCGCTGCGCGAAAAGGGCCTGTCGGTGGATACCGAAGGGTTCGACACGGCGATGGCCGCGCAAAAGGCCAAGGCCCGTGCCGCATGGTCAGGGTCCGGCGAGGCGGCGGATGCCACAGTCTGGTTCGACGTACTGGACGAAGCAGGCGCAACCGATTTCCTGGGCTATGACACCGAAACCGCCGAGGGCCAGATCCTGGCACTGATCCGTGACGGGAAACTGGTCGACGCGCTGAAGGAAGGGGAAACCGGGTCGGTCATCCTGAACCAGACGCCGTTTTACGGGGAATCCGGCGGCCAGATCGGCGACCGGGGCTGGCTGCGCCGTCTCGACAACGAAGACGACATCGCCGATGTGACCGATACGCAAAAGGTGGCCGGGGGCGCGGTGATTGTCCATCAGGTCACCGTCACGCGGGGCACTTTTGCAAAGGGGGATCCCCTTGCGCTTGAGGTTGATCACAAACGCCGCAGCGCGATCCGCGCCAACCACTCGGCCACGCACCTGCTGCACGAGGCCCTGCGCGAGGCATTGGGCGATCACGTGGCACAGCGCGGTTCGCTCAACGCGGCGGACCGGCTGCGGTTCGATTTCTCCCATGCCAAGGCGCTGAGCGCCGAAGAACTGGCGCGGGTCGAAACGGACGTGAACATCTACATCCGCCAGAACAGCCCCGTGGTAACGCGGATCATGACGCCTGACGACGCCCGCGAAATCGGGGCGCAGGCACTGTTCGGCGAAAAATACGGCGACGAGGTGCGTGTGGTCTCCATGGGCCGGGCCCGCACCGGCAAGGGGACCGACGGTCAGACCTATTCCATCGAACTGTGCGGCGGCACGCATGTGAAACAGACCGGCGACATTGGTGAGTTCGTCATTCTGGGTGACAGCGCCAGCAGCGCCGGTGTGCGCCGGATCGAGGCGCTGACCGGTGAGGCGGCCCATGCCCACATCGCCCAGAGCCTGACCGTGCTGAACGCCGCGCTGAGCGAGCTCAAGACGACGCCGGACCAGTTGGTCGCGCGGATCAAGGGCGAAATGGCCAAGGTCAAGGACCTGAACAACGAGGTCACACAGCTGCGCCGCGAACTGGCGATGTCCGGCGGTGGTCAGGCCGCCCCCGAGGTGCGCGACATCAACGGCGTGAACTTTGTCGCGCAGGTGCTGTCTGGGGTCACCGGCAAGGACCTGCCGCCGTTGATCGATGAACACAAATCGAACATCGGCAGCGGCGCCGTGCTGCTGATCGCGGATACCGGCGGCAAGGCGGCCGTGGCCGCGGGCGTCACGTCAGATCTGACCGGAAGCGTTTCGGCGGTCGATCTTGTGCGCGCCGCGGTTTCGGAACTGGGCGGCAAGGGCGGCGGCGGACGCCCCGACATGGCGCAGGGGGGCGGGGCGGATGCCAACAATTCCGACGCCGCGATCAAGGCCGCCGAGGCAGTATTGAAAGGATAAGACAATGGGTGCGCTCTGGATTGCACATGTGACGGTCACCGACGCCGAGGCCTATGGCAAATATGCCGAACTGGCCGGGCCCGCGATTGCCAAGCACGGCGGCGAATTCATCGCCCGTGGCGGGCGTTTCGTTCAGCTTGAAGGCAAGGAACGGCCACGCAACGTGGTGGCCCGGTTCCCGGATGTGGACAGCGCCGTCGCCTGTTACAACAGCCCCGAGTACCAGGAAGCGCTGAACCATGCGCGCGGCGCATCGGAACGCGAATTGATGGTCGTGGAAACCAGCAACTGATCCCAGGCTGTCAGAGTAGGACATCCTCGACCAGCTGTGAAAACAGCTGGGATTTTCCGGTCACGCCCGCCTTGCGATAAATCGCGGTGCACTGCGCCTTGACCGTGCCCTCGCGGGTGTGGCGCAGATCGGCGATTTCGCTCAGCGACATGCCCTTGAACAGAAACCACGCGACCTCGTTTTCGGCCGGGGTCAGCGACAGGCCATCGAAATATTCCTGCACCACATCGGTGAATTCACCCGAGGTTACCCGCAGGGCGGATTCCGCGCGTTGGGTGGCGCGGGTGGCCTGCCGGGCCATTGTCACCCCCATTGCCGCCCCCAGAACCAGCCCGAGGCTGGCGCCGATATCGACAAGTTCGCGGGTCTGCCAGCGCAAGGGCAGGGTGGGCAGCCCCAGGATGGCCGCCAGGATTTCCCACAGGAAATACGACCCGCAAGCGGCCTGAACGGCCACGAGCCCCCAGACAAAAGCCGGATGCCTCAGCATTCGGCCTGCCTGGCACCGGTATCCTTGGCCACGCCCATATTACTTTGAATTCCCACCGTTGCCCGCGCCATTGCCGGCGCCGGCACCGGCCCCCGCGGTTCCGTTCTTCCCCTGCGTGCCCGCATCCAGCGGTGCATTTAGACCACGGAAAGATCCGTTGGCGGCCGAGGGCAGAGGGAACAGTTGATCGCGCAGCACCTGACCGGTTGTCCGGTTCAACACAACCTCGCGCAGGTGGGTTTCGCTGCGCGCGGTGATCAGAACCCGTCCCAGCCATGTGCGGGTGACCTCGGACACGGCGTATCCCTGTTGCTCGACCTGCGTGACCACAGGCGCAGCAACATCCGATCCGGCCAGGGCCGGGGTCGCGGCACAAAGGCCGATGATCAGAAGGGTTGAAGCAAAGCGTTTCACGATGACGGTCCGATGCAGTTAGAGACTTGTACGTTGATGTAAGAGTGCAGGGGCGGCGAAACAATCGCCACCCCCATGGGGCACGGTGTCACGGACGGCCGGCACCACCCATACCGCCCGATCCGCTTCCGACAGCCGCACCCGTTCCGATGCCAAAGCTCAGCCCTGGCGCGATCTGCAGACCGAACTGGTCGCGGGTCCGCGTGGTCGCGTTGATCGAATGGCGCGCCCGTGTGCGGACACGCTCGCGATAGGCATGCTGCTTCTGGCCCGGCGCGGACGCGTTCAGGTTGGTGCGCGCCTGTGTTCGGGTCTGGACAGATGTCATGTCGCGCAGTTGTGTTTGCGACTTGGTGCGAATTTGCCCCTGTCCGCCCGAATTGGGCCCCGCTGCCATGGCAGGCAGCGCCAAAGACAGCGCGATAAGTGCGGCCAAGGCGACCGATGCTTTGGGAAAGTTCAACAATTTCATGGCTTTCGCCCCCGTTATCAAAGTTGATCCATTCAGCGCAACATGCGCCGACAAGGCTCAGCTATGGGGAAGAACAGCCAGAATATACTGGACTTAGGTGCGGTTCAGGGCGGCATAAACCAAAGTCCAATGCCGCCCCGACGCGATTTTACGATGCGGCGCGTGCAGCCCGCTTGCGTTCATGCGGATCCAGATGCCGTTTACGCAGACGGATGGCGTTCGGGGTGACCTCGACCAGTTCATCGTCGTCGATATAGGCAATCGCCTCTTCCAGCGACATGGTGATCGGCGTGGTCAGGCGAACCGCCTCGTCCGTTCCGCTGGCCCGCACGTTCGTCAGCTTCTTGCCTTTGAGCGGGTTCACTTCGAGATCGTTTTCGCGGCTGTGTTCGCCGATGATCATGCCCTGGTACACGTCCGCCTGCGCGCCGATGAACATCCGGCCCCTCTCTTCAAGGTTCCACAGCGCATAGGCAACGGACTGGCCGCTTTCCATCGAGATCAGAACACCGGCGCGACGGCCTGGGATCGGGCCCTTGTGCGGGGCCCAGTCGTGGAACACACGGTTCAGTACACCGGTGCCGCGTGTATCGGTCAGGAATTCGCCGTGATACCCGATCAGGCCGCGCGACGGGACATGGGCGATGATCCGGGTCTTGCCCGCACCCGCCGGTTTCATTTCGACCAACTCCCCCTTGCGCACGCCGGTGATCTTTTCGATCACGGCACCGGAATATTCGTCATCCACGTCAATGGTGACTTCTTCGATCGGTTCCAGTCTTTGCCCGTTCTCTTCGCGGAACAGAACCTGCGGGCGCGAAATCGACAGTTCGAAGCCTTCGCGACGCATGTTTTCAATCAGAACGCCCATTTGCAATTCGCCGCGACCGGCGACTTCGAACGCCTCGCCGCTGGGGGTGTCGGTGACGCGAATGGCAACGTTGCTTTCGGCCTCTTTCATCAGGCGTTCACGGATCACCCGCGACTGGACCTTTTTGCCATCGCGGCCTGCAAGGGGCGAGTCGTTGATCCCGAAGGTCACGGTAATGGTGGGCGGATCAATCGGCTGCGAGGGCAGGGCTTCACTGACCTCGGGCGCAACGATGGTGTCGGCAACAGTGGCCTTTGTCATGCCTGCCAGTGATACGATATCGCCCGCTTCGGCCACGTCGATGGCCTGCTGCGACAGGCCTCGGAAGGCGAGGATTTTCGTGGCACGGAAGTTTTCGATCAGGGTGCCGTCCCGCGACAGCGCCTTGACGGTTTCGCCCGCTTTCAGCGTGCCGCTTTCGACGCGACCGGTCAGAATGCGGCCGATGAACGGATCACTGCCCAACGTCGTGGCCAGCATGCGGAACGGCTCATCCCGCGCCGCGATCTGTGCCGGGGCAGGGACGTGTTCAACGATCAGATCGAACAGGGCGCCCAGATCCTTGCGCGGTCCGTCCAGTTCCATATCGGCCCAGCCCGACCGGCCCGAGGCATACATCGCCGGAAAATCAAGCTGGTCGTCATCCGCGCCCAGGTTGGCGAACAGATCGAAACATTCATCCAGCGCGCGATCGGGTTCGGCATCGGGTTTGTCGACCTTGTTCAGAACCACGATCGGACGCAGCCCCAAGGCCAGGGCCTTGGAGGTCACGAACTTGGTCTGCGGCATCGGCCCTTCGGCGGCATCAACCAGCAGAACAACGCCATCGACCATCGACAGGATCCGTTCGACCTCACCGCCGAAATCGGCGTGGCCAGGTGTATCGACGATGTTGATACGTGTCCCTTTCCATTCGACCGAAGTTGCCTTGGCCAGAATGGTGATGCCGCGTTCGCGTTCCAGGTCATTGCTGTCCATGGCCCGCTCGGTCGTGGCCTGGTTTTCGCGGTAGGTCCCAGACTGTTTCAAAAGTTCGTCCACCAGCGTAGTCTTGCCGTGGTCGACGTGGGCGATGATGGCGATATTTCGCAAATCCATGTGGTCAGCTTTCATGCGGAAGTTGCCGGGGCCAATATCCTGCTGCGCCGCAGAAGACCAGAGGTTATTCTGCGGCGAACCGGTATCCGAAGATTTCTATGTCGCGGGCGTGGCGTTTGGCCACCCGGTCAACATCCTCGTCCGAATACGCGCGCCGGTAATCGCCTTCGGTGGATTGGTTGACCATCCTCTTGGGGATGCGCAGCAACAGGTGGTGTTTATCGCGAAACTTTTCAAGATCCGCGCGCAGGGTTTCCTGCCGCAGGATATCGGACACCCGGATCGTGCCGGTCTCGTCGATTAGCCAGTCCGAAATCTGTTTCAGGTAATACTGATTGCCCCGCCCGGTATCGAGCGGATCCTCCAGCCATTGCAGATAGTCGGAAAAGCTCATCTTCTGGAACAGGGCGTGTTCCTGCGGCATGCCCGACGACCGCCCGCCCGTGTCCTTGCGCACGTAATTGTACCAGCTGACATGCCAGGCCCACGGGTTTCGGATCACCGAGAAACAGCTGTAATCCCCGATATCCTGACCCAGTGCCGCAAACGCATCGCGGTATTCCATCCAGGTCAGATGGCCCGCCATGCTGGGTTCGCGCAGGGTAATGCAACGTTTGAACCGCCGCCCAAAGGCATTGTTGACAAAGCTGCCGCCGCATTTGGGTGTATGGACAAAGATCATCCGCTTGCCCCAGCGGGGCCACAGCAGATCGGTTCGGGATTGCGGAACATACATTCGCGGTGCGCGGCCTTTTTTTTTCAGTCGCGCCCTGATTAGCGCGCAGGTAAGGCTCTGACCAGCCTCAGTGCGCGGCGGTGTTCGAGAACAGCTGGATCACCACGATCCCGGCAATGATCAGCCCCATGCCCAGAACCGCGGGCAGATCCAGCCGCTGTTGAAACACCAGCCAGCCGATCAGCGCGATCAGCACGATGCCAAGCCCTGACCAGAACGCGTACATTATGCCGACCGGCATGAATTTCAGCGTCAGCGACAGCAGATAGAAAGACGTGGCATAGGCCACCAGAACCAGAAGGGATGGCCAGAGCCGCGTGAATTGCTGACTGGCCTGCAGGGCCGAAGTGCCGATGGTTTCGGCGGCGACGGCAAGGATCAGATAGATGTAATGCGCGGGCACGGCATGTTCCTAAAGTGGGAGTTCGGTCGTCTCTTTCAGTTCTTCCATGACAAAACTGGCGGACACGTCCGACATCTCTACACGTTCGATCAGTTTGCGGTAAAGCCGGTCATAATCGGCCACATCGCGCACGCGGGCGCGGATCAGGTAATCAAGATCGCCAGTCATCCTGTACGCGCCCAGAATTTCAGGCATCAACCGCGTCGCGCGGGCGAACCGGTCCAGCCAGTCCGGATCATGCGACCGGGTCTTGATCTGGATGAACACGGTCAGGCCCAGCCCGACGGCCTGCGGATCCAGCAGCGCCACCCTTTGCCGGATCACTCCGGCATCCTCCATCGCCTTGATACGACGCCAGCAGGCATTGCGCGACAGGCCGACACGGTCGCCCATCTCCTCCAACGGCAGGGTCGAATCCCGCTGCAAGACCATCAGCAACTTACGGTCGATTTCATCAAATGTCCTCATACCCTCCAGAATTGCGTGCATTTATCCCAA
The DNA here is from genome assembly GCF_054482635.1 of Arenibacterium sp. CAU 1754. Lineage (NCBI taxonomy): Bacteria > Pseudomonadati > Pseudomonadota > Alphaproteobacteria > Rhodobacterales > Paracoccaceae > Arenibacterium > Arenibacterium sp. CAU 1754. The sequence goes on along the minus strand of NZ_JBTLRG010000001.1, from coordinate 381,545 downwards.
CATCAATGGAATTTTTTGAAAGTTCGGGATAATTTCACGCAAAACACCGGATAGATTGACACCATCAATACGGAAAAAGGTGACAAGATGATTGGCAAGGTCTTTTTGGATCATCCCCATAGCGTGCAGGAATCCTATACCGAACACGCACGGTTTGCAGCTGGGTTTGCGGCACGGCTGTTTGTGGCGGCCGGCGCGGCGGCGGTTCATGCCCTTATCCCCTGCCTGTTTAAAAAGACAGCCAGCCGGATGATTGCAGACATGTATGCACGCACCCATAATCGCGGCAAATAGAAACAAAAAAGGCGGGCCCGTGGACCCGCCTTGTATCTGGTGCAGAGCGGCTGAAGATCAGCCCGCCAGCGCCTTGTTCAGGTTTTCATCGACTTTCTCGAGGAAGCCCATTGTGGTCAGCCATTTCTGTTCCGGACCCACCAGCAGGGCCAGGTCCTTGGTCATGAAGCCGCTTTCGACGGTGTCCACAACGACCTTTTCCAGCGTTTCCGCAAAGTTCAGCAGCGGTGCGTTTCCGTCCAGTTTTGCACGGTGCTTGAGACCGCCTGTCCAGGCATAGATCGACGCGATCGAGTTGGTCGAGGTTTCCTCGCCCTTCTGGTGCTGACGATAGTGACGGGTCACGGTGCCGTGGGCCGCTTCGGCCTCGACCGTTTTTCCATCGGGCGTCATCAGGACCGACGTCATCAGACCCAGCGAGCCAAAGCCCTGAGCAACCGTGTCGGACTGTACGTCGCCGTCATAGTTCTTACAGGCCCAGACATAACCGCCGTTCCATTTCATCGCACAGGCGACCATGTCGTCGATCAGGCGGTGTTCATAGGTGATACCGGCCTCTTCGAACTTGTCTTTGAACTCGGTGTCATAGATGTGCTGGAACAGCTCCAGGAACCGGCCATCATACTGCTTGAGGATGGTGTTCTTGGTCGACAGGTACACCGGCCAGCCCTTGTCCAGGCCATAGTTCATCGAGGCGCGTGCAAAATCGATGATCGACTTGTCGAGGTTATACATCGCCATCACGACACCGGAATCAGGCGCGTCAAACACTTCGTGTTCGATTTCAGTGCCGTCTTCGCCAACGAATTTGATCGTCAGTTTGCCCGCACCGGGGAATTTGAAATCGGTCGCGCGGTACTGGTCACCGAAGGCGTGACGGCCAACGACGATCGGCTTGGTCCAACCCGGCACAAGGCGCGGGACGTTCTTGCAGATGATCGGCTGGCGGAAGATCACGCCGCCCAGGATATTGCGGATCGTGCCGTTGGGCGAGCGCCACATCTTTTTCAGGCCGAATTCCTCAACCCGGGCCTCGTCCGGTGTGATGGTCGCACATTTGACGCCAACGCCGTATTTCTGGATCGCATGGGCACTGTCGATCGTGATCTGGTCATCAGTATCATCGCGTGCCTGAATCCCCAGATCGTAATACTTCAGATCGATGTCCAGATAAGGCAGGATCAGTTTCTTCTTGATAAAGTCCCAGATGATCCGGGTCATTTCATCGCCGTCGAGTTCGACGACGGGGTTTTCCACCTTGATCTTGGTCATGGGTGCGGTCCCTTTCTGTTTGCGAGTCGGATTTGCGCGGGGTCTAGCGCAATTCTGCGCCGCGGAAAAGGTTGTATACGGATGTATACTGTTTTGTCGCAGCGATGAATTGCCTCTCGGACCAAGCTGTGTATCGTGACAGCCCAAAGAACAAGAGAAACCGGCCGGAAATGAGCGAAACGTTTGAATCAATCGTCGTGATTGGCAGTTCCGATTGCGATGCGCTGGGGCACATGAATGTCGCGCGCTATTACGCTCTGTGCAATCAGAACGGATTTGGCATGCAGACCGCGATGGGCTGGCCTCCGGGCGAGCGGCGCGACGGGGTGCGCCTGTCCTTTGCGGTGGTCCGCGCCGAAAGCGATTTTCAGGCCGAGGTTCTGGCCGGCGAAACCCTGATCGTGCGCACAGATATTGCCCGGATCGGGCGCAAATCGGCGTCGTTCCGCAATGTCATCCTGCGCCGCGACGAAAGCCCGGTATTTCGGTCGGTGTGGCATTCCGCCTGTCTCGATCTGGATGCGCGCCGCGCGACCGTCATCCCCGATGCGTTCCGCGCCGCGCTGGAAACGCACCTGTCGCCTGACGGGCCGCCAGCGCTGTGACACGGGAACTCAGCGGGCGAAAAACGCCTCGAGCCGCGGGCGCAGCCAGGCCCACAGGGTAGGGGCGCCCCGTTCGATCGGAACCCCCACACGCGCATCAAGCTGATCCAGCGTGACGTTGTATTCCTCCCAGGTGCCGCCGCCATTGGCCAGGTTGGCAACAGGCGTCTGCACGCGGTCGATCGCCTTGGCAAACCGTGCATCCGGCGTTCCGGCGGCTTCGAATTCGTCCCAGAGGGCACGAAACTCATCCGCCTGATGGGATGGCAAAAGGCCGAACAGACGATCAGCGGCGGCCTGTTCCTTGATCGCCATCGCGGCATGATCGACGGCGCCATGGATCGGCACGTCGCCTGCGTCGATTTCGACGATATCGTGGATCAGCAGCATCCTGAGCACGCGGTCAATCTGCACGTCCGGGCCGGCGTGATCGGACAGCACAAGCGCATAAAGCATGATGTGCCAGCTATGCTCGGCCGAGTTTTCGCGCCGGGACTGATCAATCAGGCGCGATGCCCGCAACACCGATTTCAGCTGATCGGCCTCGGTCAGAAATGCTATCTGGGCATCCAGATGCGCGCTCACGACGATTCTGGCGCCTTTTTCTGGGCACCAGCGCGGAATTCTGCCAGTTTCTTATTCAGAAACTGGCGAGCGCCTATTTCGGCCAGACGGACGCGCACTTCGGTCAGGTACGCCTCTTCCAGAGTTTGCGACGAGGCCCCGAGGAAATCACCGATTTCGACGTAAAGCCGGTCGTTCCCCGTTTCCTTCATCGCGGCCATCGTATCGTCGGCCAGCTGTCCGGCCAGTTTCTGCAGAGTCGGAGACATGGTCAGCGCGAGGTTTCTGTCAGCCGGCGTTTTACGTAATCGGTCACATTGCCGATCATCGTGTCCATGTGCGGCTCTTGAAAGAAGTGATCGGCACCGGGAATTTCCTGATGCGTGATTGTGATGCCCTTTTGCTCGTGCAGTTTGTTCACAAGCGCAACGGTATCGGCGGGCGGCGCGACGCGGTCGGCGCTGCCGTTGATTATCAGACCCGAGGACGGGCAGGGGGCAAGGAAGGAAAAGTCATACATGTTCGCCGGGGGCGACACGCTGATGAAACCGGTGATTTCCGGGCGGCGCATCAAAAGTTGCATGCCGATCCACGCCCCGAAAGAAAAGCCGGCCACCCAGCAGTGTTTCGAGTTGTTGTTCATCGACTGCAGGTAATCGAGCGCCGAGGCCGCATCGGACAGCTCACCAATGCCCTGATCGTATTCGCCCTGGCTGCGCCCGACACCGCGGAAATTGAACCGCAGCACGGTGAAGCCCATGTTATAAAAGGCATAATGCAGGTTATAGACGACCTTGTTGTTCATCGTCCCGCCGAACTGCGGGTGCGGATGAAGAACAATGGCAATCGGGGCGTCTTTTTCTTTTTGCGGGTGATAGCGGCCTTCAAGGCGGCCTTCAGGTCCGGGAAAGATGACCTCGGGCATGGGCAGAGTGATCCTGTCTCATTTTCCAACGGCGCTCGTCGTATTCTTGACGAATTCGCTAAGGCACCTTAGAACGGTTCTAATTGTGACGTGGACAGCATTGCCGCGTCGTCACGGGCACATAAGCAACCGTGGCGGAAACGTCAATGTTTTCGGACAAATGTCTGCCGGGGGAAAGGCCAAGATGAAGCTGTCGACCAAGGGACGGTACGCAATGGTGGCGCTGGCTGATATCGCCCTGCAACCCGAGGGAAATCTGGTCACGCTGGGGGACATTTCCCAACGGCAAAAGATTTCGCTCCCCTACCTGGAGCAGCTTTTCGTGAAATTGCGCCGTGCCGGGCTGGTGGAGTCGGTGCGCGGCCCCGGGGGCGGCTATCGTCTGGCGCGCGCGGCCTCGGACATTCGCGTTGTCGATGTTCTGAGCGCGGTCGATGAAACCGTGGACGCGATGCACAAGGGGGCTGGTGTCTCGGGCGGGTCATCGGGCAGCCGGGCTCAATCCCTGACCAACCGCCTGTGGGAAGGGCTGAGCGCGCATGTCTATGTGTTCCTCTATCAAACCCGCCTGTCAGACGTGATCACCAATGATCTGGCCCCGTGCCCCGTGGTGCCGGGCCTGTTTTCGGTGGTGGATGAATGACCCGCGTATACCTGGATCATAACGCAACCGCGCCCCTGCGCCCCGATGCACGCGTGGCAATGATCGCGGCCATGGATGTGGTGGGCAACCCCTCGTCGGTCCATGCCGAGGGCCGCGCCGCCAAGGCGCTGGTTGAAAAGGCGCGCGCGCAGGTGGCAACCGCCTTTGGGGCGGATGGGGCCGATGTGATCTTTACCTCCAGTGCGACCGAGGCCGCGGCCCTGGCCTGTGCCGGTCGCGCCTTGCACGGGGGCGACATCGAACATGACGCGGTTGCGGCGTGGATCACACCCGATCTGGCCGTGGACCACACCGGCGCGGTGACGGTCAATGATCCGCAGAACACGGCCCTTCAGGCCGCCAATTCCGAAACTGGCGTTGTGCAAACCCTGCCCGAAGGCCTGGCCGTCACCGATGCCACGCAGGCCTTTGGCAAGCTGCCGTTTGCTTTCAACTGGTGCGGGGCGACCATGGCGATCATCTCGGCGCACAAGCTGGGTGGCCCAAAGGGCGTGGGCGCATTGGTGATCAGGCGCGGCACGGAGTTGGCCGCGCAGATCAAGGGCGGCGGACAGGAAATGGGCCGCCGGTCCGGCACGGAAAACGTGATCGGCATCGCCGGTTTCGGCGCCGCAGCCGAGGCCGCAGCACGTGATCTGGCCGACGGGGTCTGGGATCAAGTCGCAAAACTTAGAAATATTCTAGAAAGCGCTCTTGAGGCTGGCACAAATAAGACTATTTTTGTCGGGAAAGATTCGCAACGCCTGCCCAACACGTCCTGCTTTGCGACGCCGGGCTGGAAAGGCGAAACGCAAGTGATGCAGATGGACCTGGCCGGATACGCAATCAGCGCCGGGTCGGCCTGTTCCAGCGGCAAGGTAAAGGCGTCGCGCGTCTTGCGGGCGATGGGGTTTGACGAGGCAACAGCCGCCGGGGCGATCCGGGTGTCTCTGGGGCCCGAAACAACAGAAGATCAGGTGCTGCGCTTTGCTGATGCGTGGCTGGACAAAGAAAAGAAACATCGCGCGCGTGCCGCGTGAGGTCAGGAGGGCGACATGGCCGCATTGGACCAGTCTCAGGTAAAAGAAGGTGTCGATCAGGATACGGTCGACGCGGTTCGCGAGGTGGGTGGCGCCTATAAATACGGCTGGAACACCGACATTGAAATGGAATACGCCCCCAAAGGGCTGACCACGGATATCGTGCGCCTGATTTCGGAAAAGAACGAAGAACCCGAATGGATGCTGCAATGGCGGCTTGAGGCGTATGATCGCTGGTTGACCAAGGAAGAACCCGATTGGGCCATGGTCGACTATCCTGAAATCGATTTCCAGGATCAGTATTACTATGCCCGCCCCAAAAGCATGGAGGTCAAACCCAAGTCCCTGGACGAGGTCGACCCCAAGTTGCTGGCAACATACGAAAAACTGGGCATTCCGCTGAAGGAACAGATGATCCTGGCAGGCGTCGAAGGCGCCGAGAACATCCCCGCCGAGGGCCGCAAGGTGGCCGTGGATGCGGTGTTTGATTCCGTGTCCGTCGGCACCACGTTCCAGGCCGAGCTGAAAAAGGCCGGAGTGATCTTCTGCTCGATTTCCGAGGCGATCCGCGAACACCCCGAACTGGTCAAGAAATACCTCGGTTCCGTCGTGCCGGTGTCTGACAATTTCTATGCTACTCTGAACAGCGCCGTATTCTCGGACGGATCGTTCGTTTACGTCCCGCCCGGCGTACGTTGCCCGATGGAACTCAGCACCTATTTCCGCATCAACGCCGAAAACACCGGGCAATTTGAACGCTCGCTGATCATCGCCGACAAGGGATCATACGTGTCCTACCTCGAAGGGTGCACCGCGCCCGCGCGCGATATTGCACAGCTGCACGCCGCCGTGGTCGAAATCATCATCGAAGAAGACGCCGAGGTGAAATATTCCACCGTTCAGAACTGGTATCCCGGGGATGAAAACGGCAAGGGCGGTATCTATAACTTTGTCACCAAACGCGCCGATTGCCGGGGGGACCGGTCCAAGGTGATGTGGACGCAGGTCGAAACCGGGTCCGCCGTGACGTGGAAATACCCGTCCTGCATCCTGCGCGGCGATGACAGCCAGGGCGAGTTTTATTCCATCGCCATCGCCAACAATTACCAGCAGGCCGACACCGGCACCAAGATGATCCACCTGGGCAAGAACACCAAGTCGCGGATCGTGTCCAAGGGGATCAGCGCGGGCAGGGCGCAGAACACCTATCGCGGGCTGGTTTCGATGCACCCCAAGGCACGGGATGCGCGCAACTATACCCAATGTGACAGCTTGCTGATCGGTGACAAATGCGGGGCGCACACGGTGCCTTACATCGAGGTCAAGAACAACTCGGCCCGTGTCGAACATGAGGCGACAACCTCCAAGGTCGACGATGATCAGCTGTTCTATTGCCGCTCGCGCGGGATGGACGAAGAAGAGGCCGTCGCGCTGGTCGTGAACGGGTTCTGCAAGGACGTACTGCAGGCCCTGCCGATGGAATTCGCCATGGAAGCGCAGCAACTTGTCGCGATTTCGTTGGAAGGCTCGGTGGGGTGACAGACGGTTGGGGAGATCATTATTCGGAATTTTGGGTTGGCATCGGATCGGCTCTCCCGGAACAAGTAAAGGTGACGGTGAGGAACGCTCCGAAAGTCATCTTCTTTTACGGACCATTGGGGCTAGTAACAGTCGAAAAAATAGAAACACTAGAGTTTGACGGTTGGGAAATTTTCGATGGATTTCAACAAAGCGTTGTTCGCTTCGAGTCCATGAAAGATGCTAAAAGCAATGTCTTAAAAATCTTCGATATGCGTATCAAAGAAATCCTTGAGCGCGGTGAAGACCCTGAGATCGCAGAGTACTAAAATGATCACCACAACAACCCCCTCGGTCGAAGGCCGCCTCATCACGGACTACAAGGGCATCGTGGTGGGCGAGGCCATTTTGGGCGCAAACATCGTGCGCGATCTGTTTGCCGGGATCACCGATATTCTGGGCGGCCGCTCGGGCGCTTATGAACAGGAACTGGGCCGGGCCCGCGCCACTGCGCTGTCAGAGATGGAAGACAACGCCAGGGCTCTGGGCGGCAACGCCGTTGTCGGCGTCGATCTGGATTACGAAGTGATCAACAACATGCTGATGGTTTCGGCCAGCGGCACGGCGGTGGTGCTGGACTGACATGATGATGCAGCCTGTGCATATCGCCCGTCCGGACCTGACGATGCCCGAGGCCGAGGCCGCGCATCTGCGCGCGGTCTACGCGCGGGCGGATGTCATTCTGGAATATGGCTCGGGCGGGTCCACCGCCTTGGCCGCGGAAATGCCCGGCAAAGCGATCACATCCGTGGAAAGCGACCGCGCCTGGAAACGGATGATGGACGGCTGGTTCGCCGAAAACCCGCCCGCCAAGGGCACCAGCGTCGACATGATCCATGCCGATATCGGCCCGACCAAGGATTGGGGCCAACCGGCGGATGACCGTGGCTGGAAACGCTATGCCCGCTATCCGCTGGCGGTCTGGCAGCGCGACGGGTTCGTGCATCCGGATGTGGTTCTGGTCGATGGGCGGTTTCGCATCGGCTGCGCGCTGGCCACTGCCTTCAGCATCACGCGCCCCGTGACGCTGTTGTTTGACGACTACGCCAACCGGGCCCGCCACCACCAGGTGGAAGAGTTCATTGGCACACCAAACCTGATCGGCCGGATGGGTGAGTTTCAGATCACCCCCACGTCGATCCCCGCGAACAAACTGCTTCAAATCATACGCTTCATGCTGCGCCCCTGAGTGCGCCGCCAAAAATACACGAGGATAAAAATGCTGGAAATCAATAACCTGCACGTCAAACTTGAAGAAGAGGACAAGCAAATCCTCAAAGGTGTGAACCTGTCGGTCGAGGCGGGCAAGGTGCACGCGATCATGGGGCCGAACGGGTCGGGCAAATCGACCCTGTCCTATGTCCTGTCGGGCCGCGAAGGGTATGAGGTCACAGACGGCACCGCCACGCTTGACGGCGACGACCTGCTGGACATGGAACCCGAAGAACGCGCCGCCGCCGGCCTGTTCCTGGCGTTCCAGTACCCGGTCGAAATTCCGGGCGTGGGCAACATGACCTTCCTGCGCACGGCCGTGAACGCACAACGCAAGGCCCGTGGCGAAGAAGAGATGAGCGCCGCCGATTTCCTGAAAATGGTGCGCGCCAAGGCCAAAGACCTGAAAATCGATGCCGACATGCTGAAACGCCCCGTCAACGTCGGCTTTTCCGGGGGCGAGAAAAAGCGCAACGAGATTCTGCAAATGGCGATGCTGGAGCCCAAGATGTGCATTCTGGACGAGACCGACTCGGGTCTGGACGTGGATGCCATGAAACTGGTGGCCGAGGGCGTCAACGCCCTGCGCAGCGAAGGGCGCGGCTTCCTGGTTATCACGCATTATCAACGGCTTCTGGACCATATCAAACCTGATGTGGTGCACATCATGGCCGATGGCCGCATCGTCAAGACAGGCGGCGCGGAGCTGGCGCTTGAGGTTGAGAACAACGGATATGCCGGCATTCTGGCCGAGGTGGCGTAATGGGTCTGCCCGAGCTGAAACAAACCGCGACCGACGCGCTGCTGGCCACGCTGAACCTGCCCGAAGGCGGCTGGGCCGAGGCGCCGCGCCGTGAGGCGCTGGCCCGCGTTCAGGCCATGGGCCTGCCCGGGCGGCGCGATGAATACTGGAAATTCACCCGCCCCGACACGTTGGTGCAAACCGACGTAGTCCCGGCCGAGGTCTTCGTGAACGACGAAACACCGATGTTCGACGGCTTTGACCGGCTGCGCATCGTGTTCACTGATGGCGTCTTTGATCCCGTGGCCTCGGATGATCTGAGCCTTGAGGGCGTCAGCGTCGAACGTCTGGCCGATGTCGGGCAGGCCGATATCCACTGGGCCAAGGACATCTATGGTGTGCTTGAAACCCGCGGTCAGACCCCGGTACAGCGCCCACTGGCCGCCCTGAACACCGCCTTTGCCACCGATGGCGTGGTGATCCATGTGACCGGCAAGCCCAGCAAACCGATCAGCCTGATCTATCTGCACAACTCCGACACGTCGGATGCGATCCTGCATCACGTTCTCCGCGTGGATCCGGGCGCCGAAGTCACGCTGCTGGAAAACGGCCCGGCGGCGGCGCGGTTCAACAAATGCATAGAGGTCGACATCGCCGATGGCGGCACGCTGCATCACGTGCGCGGGCAGGGGCGCGACCATGCCCGCCGCGCCGCGACGCATATCTTTGCCCGTCTGGGCGAAAAATCGACCTTCAAATCCTTTACCCTGACGGTCAACGGCGTTCTGACGCGGAATGAATGCGTGATCGAACTGACCGGCGATGATGCGATTGCACATGTGGCCGGGGCCTGTGTGGGCGACGGGGATTTCCACCATGATGACACGGTGTTCGTCACCCATGACGCGGTGAATTGCGAAAGCCGGCAGGTCTTCAAGAAGGTGCTGCGCAACGGGGCGACCGGCGTGTTTCAGGGCAAGATACTGGTCAAGGAAGGCGCGCAGAAAACCGACGGCTATCAGATCAGCCAATCGCTGCTTCTGGATGGCGACAGCCAGTTCCTGGCCAAACCCGAGCTCGAGATCTATGCCGACGATGTGGCCTGTTCACACGGGTCCACAAGCGGCGCCATCGACGAAGAGGCGCTGTTTTACCTGCGCTCGCGCGGGGTGCCGGAAAGCACGGCAACTGATCTGCTGACCCTCGCGTTTCTGGCCGAGGCCGTGGATGAAGTGGAAAATCAGGAACTGGCCGACGACATCGTCGCGCGGCTCGAAGGCTGGCTGGCACGCCGCCGCTGATGCCGGTCGCGTCAGACATCGTTGCGACCTATCGCGGTCCGGGCCGTGTGATCGATCGCCTTTTGGAGGCCGGTCAGCGCGAGGATCGCGCACTGGCCATCCTGATGGCCTTTTGCGCCTTGGTGTTCGTCGCCCAGATGCCGCGCCTGTCGCGTGAGGCGCATCTGACGGGGCAGGACCTGAACATGCTGATGGGAAGCACGCTGATGGCGTGGATTTTCATCGCCCCCCTTCTTCTTTACGGGATTGCCGCCCTGTCGCATCTGGTGGCGCGCATCTTTGGCGGGAGTGGGACATGGTATGGCGCGCGGATTGCGCTGTTCTGGTCTTTGCTGGCGTCGGTGCCGATCATGCTGTTGCATGGGCTGGTTGCCGGGTTCATCGGCGCCGGTCCGGCCCAGCAGGCCGTCGGTCTGATCTGGGTTCTGGTCTTTGGCTGGTTCTGGCTGACCTGTCTGGGCCGCGCGGAAAGAGCGCCACAATGACCGCGCCCGACCTGTCACACCTTGTTGTCATGACACTGCGCACCCCGGCCGAGGCCGCGCGGGTGCTGATCGGGCTGTACCTGTCCCGGCAAACGCTGTGGATGGGTCTGATCCTGGTCGCGGCCCTGCAGACGCTGACACTGGTCTTGATGGGATATCTCATTCCGTCCGATTTCCCGATGTCGGCGCTGCTGGAAACGCCGCTCACCCTGTTTGCCGCCTCGGTGGCGGGGTTGGCACTGATGGTGTTCGCCATGCATCGTGTCGGGCTGCAAATGGGGGGGCGTGCGTCGTTGAATGATATCATCGTTGTGATGGTCTGGTTGCAACTGCTGCGGGTCGCGGCGCAAATCATCACCATTGGCCTTGCCCTGATCGTGCCCTTTCTTGCCACGCTGGTATCCTTTGCCGCCGGGCTGCTGGCGCTTTACATCATTGTTCATTTCATCGATCAGGTGCATCAGCTGAACTCGATCCCGTGGTCGATTGCCGTTCTGGCAATTTCGATGTTTATCACGATGATTGGCCTGTCGGTTCTGATCCTGCTGGTCGGGGCACCAATTCTGGGGACTTCTGGAAATGTATGACGTCGAAAAAATCCGAGCAGACTTTCCGATCCTGTCGCGCGAAGTGAACGGCAAGCCGCTGACGTATCTCGACAATGGCGCCTCGGCCCAGAAACCGCAGGTGGTGATCGATGCCATCACGCAGGCCTATAGCCAGGAATATTCCAACGTGCACCGGGGCCTGCATTACCTGTCCAACCTCGCGACCGAGAAATACGAGGCCGTGCGCGGCATCATTGCCCGGTTTATCGGCGCACCGTCAGAGGATGAGATCGTCATCAATTCCGGCACGACCGAAGGGATCAACCTGATTGCCTATGGCTGGGCTATGCCGCGCATGCAGGCGGGCGACGAGATCATACTCAGCGTGATGGAACACCACGCAAACATCGTGCCCTGGCATTTCCTGCGCGAACGTCAGGGCGTGGTCCTGAAATGGGTCGATGTGGACAGCACCGGCGCGCTGGACCCTCAAGCGGTGATCGACGCGATCACCCCAAAGACAAAACTGATCGCCATCACCCAACTGTCCAACGTTCTGGGTACGCGCGTCGATATCAAGACCATCACCGAGGCCGCCCACGAAAAGGGCGTGCCGGTTCTTGTCGACGGGAGCCAGGGCGCCGTGCACATGCCGGTGAACGTCGCGGATCTGGGCTGTGATTTCTATGCGATCACGGGTCACAAGCTTTATGGTCCGTCCGGGTCGGGGGCCATATACATCAAATCCGATCGCATGGCTGAAATGCGCCCCTTTCTTGGGGGCGGGGATATGATCAAGGAAGTCACCAAGGACCAGGTCATCTATAACGACCCGCCGATGAAGTTTGAGGCCGGAACCCCCGGTATCGTGCAGACCATCGGGTTGGGCGTGGCGCTGGAATACATGATGGACCTGGGGATGGAGAACATCGCCGCCCACGAGGACAAGCTGCGCGACTACGCCGCCGCGCGACTGGCGGGGTTGAACTGGCTTCAGGTGCAGGGCACGACGCCGGACAAAGCCGCCATCTTTTCCTTTACGCTGGACGGGGCGGGGCATGCCCATGACGTGTCCACCATTCTGGACAAGAAAGGCGTCGCCGTGCGGGCAGGGCACCACTGTGCCGGGCCGCTGATGGATCATCTGGGCGTATCGGCAACCTGTCGCGCCTCATTCGGGCTGTATAACACCACTGATGAGGTCGACACGTTGATCGAGGCGCTGGAACTGGCGCACGATCTCTTCGGGTGATCGCTGGCTCCGTCCTGTCAGCAGATTTTTGAACAGCCGGGGCAATACCGATTGCACTGGCGCGGGGCTTTGGCTATGACGCCCCCAACGCACCTGTAGCTCAGCTGGATAGAGCGCTGCCCTCCGAAGGCAGAGGCCAGAGGTTCGAATCCTCTCAGGTGCGCCATTTTCCCGATCCGCAAGAAAGTCACTGCCGCTACAGGATAAAAGAAAAAGCCGCACTGGTCGGAACCAAGCGCGGCTTAAAGCATTGTTTGTTCAGAAGCAGGGCGGATCAGCCGCCCCAGGAACGGACGACGCCGCAATCCATATGAACAAAATTCGACCGGGAATATTTGCCGACACCGCCAGCATGGCACGCCGCCGCAGCGCGCGCCATCTGACTGACCGAGCGCGACGCCAGCCGCAGATCGGCCGCCTGACCCTTCATGTGGAGCGAATTCTTCGCCACACCGCGCGAGCGCGAGCGCAACATAGCGTTGGTTTGCGGACTGCGATATCCTGACAGCAGCATGTAAGGTTCGCTCACATCCAGAAGGTTGTGCGAGGCGGCCATGATGTCGACTGTGCGCAGGTCAATGGATTTGACCTGATCGGTCCGCCAGTCCCGCATGAAGTGGTTCACCTCACTGACGGCGTCCTTGATGTATTCGCCTTCGATCCAGTACACCATGTCGAGACGTTCGCCAGTGCGGCCCGAATACATCTTGATGCGGCGGACATCGCCACCCCCGCGCAGGAACCCTGCGGCCTTGGAATAGGTTGGTGTGGCTGTGACAAGTGTTGCTGCGAAAGCGCCGAGCAGACCGCGCCGGGAAAATCCCGAGGAGTTGTTAGTCGTCATTGTACTGCGGAGTCCCCCGCTCTGAAATTCCTGCCTGCGCCCGATGTTACGTGCGCTATTTTTCATCCATCCCCAGATGCACGCAATTTATTGCACATCACGAATCGCGATCCAACCACGGATTTGTGCAAGTTTTAATTACGGGGAATTTTCGGCGATTTCTTGCGCAACCGCCTGTGTTTGCCGCACCGACACCCTCCTGCCACCAGACGGGCTCGAAAATTGCAGAAATCACCGTATTTTGATTGCAACATCCATCGCAAAATCGCAGTTTTTCAACTATTTGCACAGGCCATATAATATACTATTTAGACGCAAGATTTTGAGGACCCATCGCATGCGCCCCCCACAACTTCCTTTTTTGGCTCGTTCGCTTGTCGCTTTTACCTGTGCCTTGTTTTTGAGCTTGGGAGTGATGTCCGCCCCGGCCCGGGCCCAGGTGACCGCCTTTAAACAGGCTGTGGCCGAGGCCGCATCAGCGGACGCGGATATTGCCAAATTCTACCGCAGCACCGGGTTTGCACCGCTCTGGACCGGGCAGGGGGATGATGCGCAACAACGGCGCGCGGCGCTGGTTGCGGCGCTGAAATCCTCGCATCTGCACGGGCTGGCCCCGGCGCGTTATGATCTGGCGGGCCTGTTGGAACAGCTGAAAAATGCCCAAACCGCACGCGATCTGGGCGACATCGAAGTCGCCCTGTCCACCACATACCTGCGCTACGCGCGCGATGTTCAAAGCGGGTTGCTGGTTCCCGGCAAGATCGACAGTGGCATGGTCCGCGACGTTAAATACCGGGACCGGACCGCCCTTTTGACCGGATTTGCGGAAAATGAACCGCGCGATTTTCTGAACAGCTTGCCGCCTGCGAACAGCGAATACCGCAACCTCATGAAAGAAAAGCTGCGCCTTGAACGCGTTATGGAAAGTGGCGGATGGGGCGCCACGGTCAAAGCGGACAAGCTGGAACCGGGCGACACCGGTCCGGCGGTTGTTGCCCTGCGCAACAGGCTGATCGCGATGGGGTACATGTCGCGCAGTGCGGCGCGCGATTACGACGGCGACCTACAACAGGGGGTACGCGATTTTCAGGCCGCCAACGGGTTGGCGCAGGATGGTGTAGCGGGCGCTGGAACGTTGAGGGAGCTCAACACCCCCGTGCGAAAGCGGCTTCATTCGATTGTGGTCGCGATGGAGCGGGAACGCTGGATGAACTTTGATCGTGGCACGCGCCATATCCTTGTGAACCAGACAGATTTCACCGCCAGGATCATCGACAAGGGCGAAGTGACTTTTCAGACGCGGACAGTGATCGGCAAGAACACCAGCGACAGGCGCAGCCCTGAATTTTCGGATGTGATGGAGCACATGATCATCAATCCGACATGGTATGTGCCGCGCTCGATCGTGACCAAAGAATATCTACCCAAGCTGCGCAACAACCCCAATGCCGTTCAGCATCTGGTCATCACTGACAGCAGGGGCCGCCGAGTGAACCGCTCGAGCGTCGATTTTTCACAGTTCACCCAGCGCAATTTTCCCTTTGCGATGAGCCAGCCGCCCAGCAACCGCAACGCGCTGGGTCTGGTCAAGTTCATGTTCCCGAACAAATACAACATCTATCTGCATGACACCCCGCAAAAGAGCCTGTTTTCCCACGAAACCCGGGCCTTTTCACACGGCTGCATCCGTCTGGCCGACCCGTTCGATTTCGCCTATGCCCTTCTCGCCGCGCAAGAGGATAATCCGCGCGCTTTTTTCCACAGCATTCTGAATACCGGACGGGAAACCAAGGTACCGCTGAAAACCCCGGTGCCGGTGCATCTGATCTATCGCACGGCGTTTACCTCGCCCAAGGGGCGGGCCGAGTTCCGCCGCGACGTCTATAACCGCGACGGCCTGATTTGGGAGGCGCTGAGCCGCGCGGGGGTGGAACTGAGCGACGTTCAGGGTTAACTAAAGCTCCAACACCACATTGGGGCCAAAAATGACATTCACGATCAAGGACATCGCAGTGGCCCTGGGCGCCGAAGCCGTCGGCGATACCAGCCTGACCATTCATCGTGCGGCCGAGCCGGCGGATGCTGGTGCGCAGGATCTGGCCTTGGCCATGTCCCCGAAATATGCCGAAACTCTGGGGCAGGGCAGCGCCCGCGCCGCCCTGCTGTGGCCCGACGCCGATTGGCAGTCCATGGGCCTAAAAGCCGCGATTTTCGCGCCACGCCCCCGCCGGGCCATGGCCGGGCTGACCGCATTGATGGATCTTGGCCAGGGCTTTGGCGAGGGGATACATCCGACTGCAGTGATCGACCCCTCCGCCCAGATCGGGCACGACGTGGCCATTGGCCCGCTTTGCGTGATTGGGCCAAGAGCGCGGATCGGCGCAGGATCGGTCATCGGTCCGCATTGCATGATCGGAATGGACGTGGAACTGGGCGAAAATGCCTTTCTGCGGGAAATGGTCAGCATCGGCGCCCGCGTCCGCATTGGCGCGCGGTTCATCTGCCAGCCCGGTGCACGCATCGGCGCGGATGGATTTTCCTTTGTGACACCCGAAACCTCGGGCGTGGAAAACGTGCGCAAAACGCTGGGCGATCAGGGTGATGCGCAGGCGCAGTCCTGGATGCGTATTCATTCGCTGGGCGCAGTGACCATCGGCGATGATGTAGAGATGGGCGCCAATTGTACCATCGACAACGGCACCATCCGTGACACGGTGATCGGCAATGGCACGAAACTGGATAACCAGGTTCACATCGGCCACAATTGCAGAATTGGCAATGACTGCCTGTTGTGTGGCCAGACCGGCCTGTCCGGGTCGGTTGATCTGGGCGATAACGTCGTTCTGGGCGGGCAATGCGGCGTGGCCGATAATATCTTTGTCAGCAATGGCGTGATTGCTGCGGGCGGCACCAAGATCCTGTCGAACGTGCCCGCAGGCCGGGTCATGATGGGCTACCCGGCGGTCAAGATGGATTTGCACACCGAAATCTACAAGGCGCAGCGCCGTTTGCCGCGTATCCTGCGCGACATTGCCGAGCTTAAAAAGGCAGTTTTCAAACAGGACCCAACCGCGTAAGTCAGCGCCAGTTCAGGACAAAAGGAGGCTGAGATGAGCATCCAGGATCAGGTTATCGAAATCATTGCCGAACAGGCGGTTTTGGAACCGTCCGATGTGTCCCTGGACAGCACGCTTGAGGAGCTCGGCATTGACAGTCTGGGGTTGGTGGAAAGCATCTTTGCCATCGAAGAAGCCTTTGACATTTCGGTCCCGTTCAACGCCAACGATCCGCAATCGAGCGATTTCGATATTTCCAATGTCGCCGCCATCATCAAGGGGATCGAACAGCTGATGGCGGAAAAGGCATGATGCGGGTGCTCCCGGAGCATTTCTGATGAAACGGGTTGTCATCACGGGGGCGGGCACCATCAATGCCCTGGGTCATTCGGTTCCCGAAACGCTGGACGCGATGCGCGAAGGCCGCTGTGGCATCGGCGCACTGGAGTTTCGCGACGTGGACCGGCTGGCCATCAGGATCGGCGGCCAGGTGCGCGGGTTCGAGGCTGAAAACCGGTTCAACCGCCAGCAAATGGCGCTTTATGACCGGTTCACCCAGTTCACCCTGACCGCCGCAAAAGAGGCAATCACCCAATCCGGCATCTCGTTCAGTGGCGATCTGGCCGCGCGGGCCGGCGTGGTTCTGGGCACCGCCGGGGGCGGGGTCAGTACCTGGGATGACAACTATCGCAGCGTGTACGAGGACGGTAAAAACAGGGTGCATCCCTTTGTCGTGCCCAAGCTGATGAACAACGCAGCCGCCGCCCATGTGTCGATGGAATACAACCTCAAGGGGCCATCCTTTACCGTGTCGACCGCCTGTGCGTCATCGAACCACGCCATGGCCCAGGCCTTTGCCATGGTGCGTAGCGGGATGAGTCCGGTCATGGTCACCGGTGGGTCTGAATCAATGCTGTGTTTCGGCGGGGTCAAGGCCTGGGAAGGGCTGCGTGTGATGTCCAAGGACGCCTGCCGCCCCTTCAGCCTGGGCCGCAGTGGTATGGTCCAGGGCGAGGGTGCTGGTGTTTTCGTGTTCGAGGAATACGACCACGCCCGCGCGCGCGACGCTGACATCCTGTGCGAGGTGATCGGCTTTGCCATGACCTCGGATGCCTCGGACATCGTCATGCCCTCAAAACGGGGGGCCGCGCGGGCCATGGCGGGCGCGCTGAGTGACGCCGGTCTGAACCCCGAAGATGTGGGATATATCAACGCCCACGGCACCGGCACCGCCGCCAATGACAAGACCGAATGCGCCGCCGTTGCCGATGTGTTCGGGCCCCATGCCGACCGGCTGATGATCAGTTCGACCAAATCCATGCACGGCCACCTGATCGGCGGCACCGGCGCGGTGGAATTGCTGGCCTGCATCATGGCGCTGCGCGACGGGGTGATCGCCCCGACCATCGGATATGAAGAACCCGATCCCGAATGCGCGCTGGACGTGGTGCCCAACACCGCGCGCGAGGTCGATATTCAGGTCGCGCTCAGCAATGCCTTTGCCTTCGGCGGCATGAACGCCGTGCTGGCCCTGCGCCGGATATGAAAAAGCCGGGCCCGACGTGCGGACCCGGCTTTTATGACGTCACCGAAGGTCGGTTTATTCAGTCACCACATCCACCGCATTATAGCCGGCTGTAAATCCGTTGAGCGACAGTTTCAGCTCGACCACCTGATCGGGTGCCGGGGCCGGCCTCAGCGAAATCTTGGCCGCATTGCCGCGTTTGAACGCATTCACATCCGCCTCTGTCAGACCGATCTGCGCCACGCATCCGATCGGGTTGCAGAAGGAATAGTTGTACCGCTTGCCCGGATCACTATCGACGGCGATGGTCAGCTGCGCGGGCAACAGGGTTTCCAGCGGAACCACCACGGTCGCGCCGGCAACCGCCTGTGAGCCGTTGGAAATGCGGAACAGCGAAACCTCGGCAATTGCGTTGCCCTGATCATCGACCAGAACCTGCAACAGCGAACAGGGGTCTGTTTCGGCTTCGGTCCGGATACAGGCCAGATCCCAGTCGCCGAATTTCTCTTTTGAATACCGCTCGCCCAATTTGGGCGCCTTATCGACAGGCTGGCCCAGATCCAGCGGGCTGTCCTGTGCGGCCGGTGCCTCGGTGCCTGCCGGAGCGGGTGTTTCTGCGGTCTGCTCGGTCTCGGTCGGGGTTTCGGTCTGGGCTTGCTGGGCCAGAACCGGCCCGCCAAATGCCATCAAAGAGACCACCGACAGCGAAGAAAGAAGTTTGATCATGGGTTACCCATTTTTGTTTACCGTTTTTTGTCCCTCTACCACGTCCCGTCAGAGGTGTCAGGGCCATAAGAAGGTACGAATACAGCATGTAAGCCGATTTACGCCCGTTACAATCACG
This sequence comes from Arenibacterium sp. CAU 1754, assembly GCF_054482635.1. NCBI lineage: Bacteria > Pseudomonadati > Pseudomonadota > Alphaproteobacteria > Rhodobacterales > Paracoccaceae > Arenibacterium > Arenibacterium sp. CAU 1754. Next base: position 362,815 of record NZ_JBTLRG010000001.1, on the reverse strand, counting down.
CTTTGCAACAGGGTGCAGCAATGCAGCGGAGCAACAAGAAAGGGGGCCTGAAACAGGCCCCCTTGAACTTGGTCTCTCCCCGTCGGACTGGCCGACTTATTTATTGAGTGGACGTTACGAAAACCCGCATCGACGGTCAACAGCTAACACCGGACAGATCCCAAAATTTCAGCCTTGCAATTTCCGGACCCGCGGCCCGCAGACATATGTGAAAAAAGGCCGTACCCCAAGGAGCACGGCCAGTCTGACAGGGAGGAAGTGCCCGCCAACCCGAAAGATGGATCCGCGAACAGAAATGACTATCGCAGGCAAAGGTTAACTTTGTATGGTTGGCCCCTAACGTGACTACATTTTGAGGGTAAAACAGGCATGGACGATCAGGTGTTTATTGGCGGCGGTGGCCCCGACTATGCGGAAAAGCAAGGGCTTACGCTGAAATATGCAAACCGGCACGGCCTGATCGCCGGGGCCACGGGCACCGGTAAGACCGTCACCCTGCAAATTCTGGCCGAAGGGTTCAGCGACGCGGGCGTTCCGGTGTTCCTGTCGGATGTCAAAGGCGACCTGTCGGGGCTGGCGAAATCCGGCTCTCCCGATCACAAACTGCACGAGGCGTTTACCTCGCGCGCAGAGAATATCGGGTTTTCCGACTATGCCTATTCCTCGTACCCGGTGACCTTCTGGGACCTGTTCGGCGAACAGGGCCATCCGGTGCGCACCACGGTTGCCGAAATGGGGCCGCTTCTTCTGGCCCGTCTGCTGGAACTGACCGAGGCCCAGGAAGGCATTCTGAACATCGCCTTCCGCGTCGCGGACGAGGACGGGTTGCCGCTGCTTGATCTCAAGGACCTGCAATCGCTCCTGGTCTGGATCGGGGAAAACCGGGGCGAACTTTCGCTGCGCTATGGCAACGTGTCGATTGCATCGGTCGGTGCCATCCAGCGCCGTCTGCTGGTTCTGGACAATCAGGGCGGTACAAAGCTGTTCGGCGAACCCGCCCTTGATCTGGCCGATCTGATGCGCACAGATGACACGGGCAGGGGGGTCATCAACATCCTTGCCGCCGATCAGCTGATGGGCTCACCCGGGCTCTATTCCACCTTCCTGCTGTGGCTGCTGAGTGAGTTGTTCGAAGAATTGCCCGAGGTCGGCGATCCGGACAAACCCAAACTGGTGTTCTTCTTTGACGAGGCACATCTGCTGTTTGACGGCGCGCCCAAGGCGCTGGTGGACAAGGTCGAACAGGTGGCGCGGCTGATCCGCTCCAAAGGGGTCGGGGTATATTTCATCACCCAGAACCCCGCCGATGTGCCCGAGGATATCCTGGGTCAGTTGGGCAACAGGGTACAGCACGCCCTGCGCGCCTTTACCGCCAAGGACCGCAAGAACCTGCGCATGGCGGCCGAAACCTATCGCGAGAACCCGCGCTTTTCGACCGAAGAGGCGATCCGCGAGGTTGGCGTGGGCGAGGCGGTGACCTCGATGCTGATGAAAAAGGGCATACCGGGTGTGGTTGAACGCACCCTGATCCGCCCGCCATCCTCGCAACTGGGCCCGATCACCAAGGCCGAGCGCCAGGCGATGCTGGCCAGCTCGGACATGGCCGGAAAATACGACGAGACCCTTGATCGCCACTCGGCGCATGAAATCCTGGCCAAACGCGCCGAACAGGCCGCAAAAGCGGCCGCCGAAGCCGAAGAAAAGGCCGAACAGTTGGAGGCCGCCGAACGCGAATACAGCGCCGGGCGCCGCTATTCCGGCACCCGCGTGTCCCGCTCGTCCTCGCGGTCCAGCAAGTCAGACAGTTTCGGCAGCGCGCTGGCCAAGACGGTGATCAAGGAGCTGAAAGGCACCACAGGCCGCCGCATCGTGCGCGGTATCCTGGGCGGGCTGTTCAAGGGGCGATAATCGCCTGCACCTCATCAAGATAGGTTGCGCTGACCGGGATGGATCGCCCATCCGAAAGACGCGCAACCGTTTTCTTGTCTTCGCGCCCGACCGAAACCAGATGCGCAGAGTTGACCCAATGTGACCTGTGGGTTCGAGCACCCGAGAGGCCATCAAGCTCATCTAGGGCATCAGACATGCGCATCAGCACCAAATGCTTGCCAACGGCTGTCGTGACCTCGACGTAATGATCGCGCATCGAGAGCGAAACGATGTCGCTGCCCACGTCTGGCGGCAGCCGATCGTGGAACCGGGTCCTTGCCGGCTGTTGTTTCTCTTCGCCGCGACCTGTCCAGTCATAAAACTCCAAGACAACGATAAGTGACCCGATGATCGACACCTGCGCCCAAATCAACCAGAACGATGAAACATCCATCATTGGCGGACGCATGACCGCGCCGACAAAGAAAACGACAACCGTGCCCGGTATTGCCGCCAGAAGCGCGCCGGAAATGATGCGCAACACTTCGGGGATCCGGGCCAGGTAACGCGAATTCAAAGTGACTTTGACCATGACGTGCATAAAAAACCCGACGCCCGCCATTATGACAGTCCAGTAGATCAGCCGTTCGACAAACACCAAATCCCTGTAGCTTCCGAACGGGCCCAACACCGTCAGAATCAAAATTCCAAGGAAGAAGACAACCGCCTTCTTTTCCCATTCGATTTCACCAATAATTTGACGCATCGCGAGTTTACCTATGCCGGAATTTCACGAATTTCCGCAAGAATTCACGAATTTACCTTTGATTTCAAGTGCCTTCACCTGTCTTTAAGTCTTGTGAGTGACTTTCAACCTGCGCACCTGTTTTTCCAGGAATTTGCGCTGGTTGGTAGATGAGTGTTCTTTTTAATCTTGAGGGCACCGCAAGCTGATCTGATCAGACTGCGGTGTCCTCATTTTTTGTCATGACAGTGCCGCCTGCCGGCTCACTTCTCCGGGATCAACCCCCGTGGGCTGAACCGCAGCACCAGCAACAGAACCAACCCCATGGTCAGCAACCGCATATGGGCGGCGCTTTCGATCAGGTGATCCTTGAGCCAGAACCCATCGCTCATCCCGGACGTGATCAGCTGCATCAGGAACAGGCCCATGGGTTCGACCTGAACCCACAGGAACCAGATCAGCAACCCGCCCAGAACGGCGCCGAAATTGTTGCCCGATCCGCCGACGATGACCATCACCCAGACCAGGAAGGTAAAGCGCAGCGGCTGGTAGGTGCCCGGCGTCAACTGCCCGTCCAGCGTGGTCAGCATCGCGCCGGCAAGGCCACAGATCGCACTGCCGATCACGAAGACCTGCAAATGGCGGCGCGTCACGTCCTTGCCCATCGCCTCGGCCGCGACCTCGTTATCGCGGATCGCGCGCATCATCCGGCCCCAGGGACTTTTCAGCGCCATCTGGGCCATCCACAACAGCACCAGCAACACGAAAAGAAACAACCCCGCATAGGCCAGCTTCACGTAAAGGGTCGAGGCCTCGACAGGGTCCAGCCCCCAACCGGCGGCCCGGGAAACGAAATCGGCATTCCCCTGCAGATCGATCTCGTAAGGAACCGGGCGCGGAATCCCAACCACGTTCTTGACCCCGCGTGACAACCAGTCCTCGTTCTTGAGAATGGCGATGATGATTTCGGCAATCCCCAGCGTTGCAATTGCCAGATAGTCCGATCGCAGCCCCAGCGCGGTTTTCCCGATCAGCCATGCCGCCCCGGCGGCCAACAGCCCGCCTACAGGCCAGGCCAGAATGACCGGCAGGCCCAGACCGCCCAGATATCCCGTCAGCGCGGGATTGACCTTTTCCACCGCCTCGACCGAGGGGTCCAGAACCGCTCGATAGAGGAAAAACCCACCAATCAGCAGCGCCAGCAGCACCAACGCGCGCAGGCGCCCTGCTGCCATCCTGTTATACACCAGAACCGCCGCCACAATCGTCGCGGCGCCCAACAGAAGGCCCAGCAGAACACCGCCGCCGCCAGCAACCCACGCCTCTTGTGTCGGCTCCATCGACACCAGAACCGTGGCCAGACCGCCTAGCGCGACAAATCCCATGATCCCGACGTTGAAAAGCCCGGCAAACCCCCATTGCAGGTTCACGCCAATCGCCATGATCGCCGACACCAGCCCCATGTTCAGGATCAACAGCGCACTGTTCCAGCTTTGCATGACCCCGGTCAGCAGGATCAGCGCCCCGACAAGGGCGAACAGCCCCGTATTCTTGACAGCAGGCGTCATATGGATTTCCCCCGGAACAGGCCCGTCGGACGGAACAGCAGGACGATCAGCAAGATCACGAAGGACACAGCGAATTTGTAATCGGTGCTCAGCAACTGCACCAATTCCGACGGCTCCAGGGACTCAGGCAGAAGATAGATCAGCACCTTTTTCCACGCATAGGTGATCGTGACCTCGGAAAAGGCGATCACGAACCCACCCGCAATGGCACCCAGCGGGTTGCCAAGGCCGCCCACAATGGCGCTGGCGAATATCGGCAGCAACAGCTGGAAATAGGTGAACGGCTTGAACGATTTGTCGAGCCCATAGAGAACGCCGGCCACCGTGGTCAGAGCCGCAACAATCAGCCAAGTGTACATCACAACCCGTTCAGGATTGATCCCAGACAACAGGGCCAAATCTTCGTTATCGGAATAGGCCCGCATGGATTTTCCGGTGCGCGTACGGTTCAGGAACCAGAACAGCAGGGCAACCACGACCACGGCAGTGATCACTGTAAGCCCTTGTGACGTCTTGATCGCCAACCCTTCGTCAAGGCCCGTCATCCGCTTGAATTCGCGCGCTGAAATGATGAACCGCTCCCCATCGGCAAAGCGCTGGTCATCCGGCCCGATGATGAACCGCACCAGCCCGTTCATGATGAACATCACCCCCAGCGAGACGATCACCAGGATGACAGGCTTGGCCTTTTGCTCGCGGTAAAACTGATAGACCAGCTTGTCGGTCACCAGCAGCAGCACCATGCACCCAAGGATCCCGAAGGGCAGGGCGAGCAACGCGGTGGGCAGGGGGCCCAGGTTGATCCCAACCGACTGCATCCACCAGGTCACCAGGATGGTCACCATCGCCCCAAAGGCCATCGTGTCCCCATGGGCAAAGTTGGAAAACCGCAAGATCCCGTAGATCAGCGTCACCCCCAACGCCCCCAGCGCCAACTGGCTGCCATAGGCGATTCCGGGGATCAGAACGTAGTTCGCAATCGCGACAAGCGCATTCAGAAGGTCCATCAGTTCTCACCCTCGCAAGTGCCGTGATAGGTGACCAGCATCGGCCCGGCCATGTGAACGGAATAGCGCGCATCGCCGCTCGCCGATGTGCTGATCACATGCAGGGCCGTCTCCCCCATCGCCATCAGAAGGCCCAGGTCCTGTGATCCCCCCAATGTCGCGTCCAGCGTTTCCGACGGGGTCACAAGTTGCACGTGATCCGGGCCAGCGGGACCAGGCTGAATATCCACGCTGTAATTGGTTTCACCGCAGCTTTCGGTTTCAAAACATTCGGTGACAAAGCGACATTGCCCCGCCCAGGCCCCGGGCGCCAACGTCGCGCAAAAAATTGCGGCCAAGAAATATCTCACGCGGTCAGCCCCCCAAAAACGATTTGCGCACTTCGGGATCGGCCAGCAGTTCCTTGCCCGTTCCGGTATAGGCATTGCGCCCCTGCACCAGAACATATCCCTTGTCCGCGATTTCCAGCGCCTGCCGCGCATTCTGTTCCACCATCAGGATCGGAATGCCCGTGCGGGCCACCTCGATGATCCGGTCAAACAGTTCGTCCATCACGATGGGGCTGACGCCCGCAGTCGGCTCATCCAGCATCAGAACCTTGGGCCGGGTCATCAGCGCGCGGCCCACGGCGACCTGCTGGCGCTGCCCGCCCGAAAGCTCTCCCGCGGCCTGGTTGCGCTTGTCACGCAGGATCGGAAACAGGTCATAAACCTGCTCCATCGTACCCCGGAAATCATCGCGCCGAATGAACGCCCCCATTTCCAGGTTTTCCTCGACCGTCAGCGAGGTGAAAATGTTGCTGGTCTGCGGCACGAACCCCATGCCTTTGACCACGCGGTCCTGCGGCGACAGGCGGGTGATATCCTCCCCATCCAGCAGGACATGCCCCGCGCGCAGGTCAAGCATGCCGAACACCGCCTTCATCGCCGTCGATTTCCCGGCGCCATTGGGCCCCACGATCACGGCAATCTCGCCCGGGTTCACCGCGATCGTGCAGTCATGCAAAATGTCGGGCCCCTTGCCATACCCGCCCGTCATGGCCGAGCCGACCAGAAACGGGCTGCCCTCGGGCGCCGGGTGCACATCGCCGCTTTCGCGATGCACCGCGCTGCCCGCGCCATGCGGGTTGGTGATCGACCGGTCCTTGTTGCCACGATCGTCCTGATATGGATTTGTGCTCATGCCCGGCCTCCAAGTTTCATCTTGCCCGAAAAACTCCGGGGGAGTCGCGCTGTGCGCGACGGGGGCTGGCCCCCTTGCGCGCCCCGCGCGCCAGGCAAATGGAATGTGCCGCAGGCACGCTGCATGGCACCAAATCGGGTCATGCCGGCACCTTGTTCTTCAGCCCGGTGCCCAGATAGGCCTCGATCACCTGTTCGTTGGCCTTGATCTCGTCCAGCGTGCCCTGGGCCAGAACCTTGCCCTCGGCCATGCAGATGACCGGGTCGCACAGGCGCCCGATGAAATCCATGTCATGCTCGATGACGACAAACGTGTACCCGCGCTCCTTGTTCAGGCGCAGGATCGCATCGCCAATCGTGTTCAGCAGGGTGCGGTTCACCCCGGCGCCGACCTCGTCCAGGAACACGATCCTTGCGTCGACCATCATCGTGCGGCCCAGTTCCAACAGTTTTTTCTGCCCGCCCGACACCTGGCCCGCCCTGTGATCGGCCAGATGCTCGATGGTCAGAAACTCCAGAACCTCGTCCGCCTTGGCGCGCAGGGCGCGTTCCTCGTCCGCGATCCGCTTGCGTCCGAACCAGGTGTTCCACAGGGTTTCGCCCGTTTGCCCGCCCGGCACCATCATCAGGTTTTCCCGGCAGGTCATCGACGAAAACTCATGCGCGATCTGAAAGGTACGCAGCAGCCCCTTGTGAAACAGATCATGTGGCGGCAGGCCGGTGATATCCTCACCCGCCATGGTCACACGTCCGGACGTAGGTTCAAGAACCCCCGCGATCACATTGAAAAGAGTTGTTTTTCCTGCACCATTCGGCCCGATCAATCCGGTGATCGACCCCGGTGTGATTTCCAGCGTCGCGCCATCGACCGCGTGGAAACCTCCAAAATGCTTGTGCACGTCTTCAACGACGATCATTGCACCCCCTGGCCACAGTATGTCTGCGGTATTTTTCATTGAGACAGCCCGGCGCACTGCGCACCGGGCTGTCTTGTGTCATCACGATACGAGGCGCTTAGCGGAACCCAACGGTTTCGTTCTTGCCGTCCTTGACTTCGATCTCGCGATAGGTGCCGGCGCTTTCACCCGGTCCGATCAGTTCCACGGCCGAGCCGCCGACATAATCGATGTCGCCGCCGTTCTTGAGGATCTCAAGACCCTTGGCCAGCTCACCGGGATAGATCTTTTCACCAGGCCCGTTGGCCACCTCAAAGATCTTCGCGCCATATTCCGCCGGATCGGTGGAATTGGCCGCCTGCATGGCGAACATGAACAGGGCTGCCGCGTCATAGCTTTCCGGCGAATAGGGGCCGGTCGGGTCGAACGCGTCGCCAGCCAGGGCCTTGAGCTTCTCGATGCCTTCGCCGCCCGAACCGGCGATCTGACCGAAGGATCCGTTCAGGTCGGGCCCGACATTCTGGGGCAGGCTGTCACCGATCATGCCACCGGGCAGACCGAAAGTTTCAAACGCACCGGAATCCAGCGCGGCGTTGATGATGCCCAGACCACCCTGGTCCAGATACCCGGCCACAACCAGGATATCGCCACCGGCCGAGGCCAGCGCGCCCACTTCGGCGGAATAGTCGGCCTTGCCGTCTTCGTGCGCGGCACTGATGGTGACTTCACCGCCAGCGGCCTCGAACGAGGTCACGATCGCATCGGCCAGACCCTTGCCATAGTCGTTGTTCGTATAGGTCAGCGCGATCGAATTGATCCCGCGGTCCTTCAGCACTTCGGCCATCACCTGGCCTTCCCGCGCATCCGACGGTGCGGTGCGGAAGAACAGGTCGTTATCTTCAACCGTCGACAGACCCGGCGAGGTGGCAGATGGGGAAATCATCACCATGCCGTTCGGGATCGCCACGTTCTGCAGGATCGCGCCTGTCACACCGGAACAGTCGCCCCCGATCAGACCATTGATTCCATCGGCAATCAGGCGTTCGGCGTTCGACGTGGCCAGACCGTTGTCGATGCACCCCGTGTCCGCCCGCATCGGCGTGACCATGGCCCCATCGAGCAGCGCGCCACTCTCGTTCACTTCCTTGATGGCCAGTTCAGCACCATCAGCCATTGCTCCGGCCAGCGATTCAATCGGCCCGGTAAAGCCGATCAGAATGCCCAGTTTCACTTCCTTGGCGTGACCGGCCGCAAATGCGGACCCCGCCATCAGGGCTGTGGCGGCAGTCGCCAAAAGCAGCTTTTTCATTCATTTTCTCCCGTGTTGGAACATAGATGTTCAGATTCGACCCTAGGCAAGCTGATTGAAAAAGAAAAGTCCCGACACTCACCGCCTGCCGGTACGTCAATTCCATATCCTCGACCTTGTCCAAACGGCTTTGCGCTCCAATATCTTCCCCAACCGAGGAGGTTCGCCATGCGCCAGATCATTGCCGCTCTTTGTACCATCTTCACCGCCACCGCCCTGTGGGCCGACACGATGCAAACCGCATCGGGACCCGTAGAAATCCGCAAGGTTGTCGGCGGGCTGAACGAACCCTGGGCGGTCGATCATCTGCCCGATGGGCGGTTTCTGGTGACGGAACGCTCCGGCCGCCTGTTGTTTGTCGACGACAAGGGCGCAACCGTCGTGCGCGGTGTGCCAGAGGTGCGCGCACGCGGGCAGGGCGGGTTGCTGGACGTGGCGGTGGCCCGCGATTTCGCCACCTCGGGCGAGGTGTTCCTGACCTATGTCCGCCCCCAGTCCGGCACAGGCAGCACCGCGCTGGCCGTGGCGCGGTTCGATCCCGATGCATCGCGGCTCAGCAACCTGCGCGTCCTGTTCACCGCCTTTCCGGCGGGCGGCTCGGATCGGCATTTCGGCAGCCGCGTGATCGAGGCAAAGGACGGGACCCTGTTCGTCACCCTGGGTGAGCGGGGCAATCGCATGTCGGCCCAGGACCTGAGCGTGCACAACGGGTCGGTCATTCGGATCAACCGCGACGGGTCGGTTCCTGCCGGCAATCCCTTCGCAGGGACATCCAGCGCCCGCCCGGAAATCTGGTCCTACGGGCACCGCAATATTCAGGGAGCCGCCCTTGATGCCCAGGGCCAGCTCTGGACCGTCGAGCATGGCGCGAAGGGTGGGGATGAGGTGAACAAGGTGCGCAAGGGCGCCAACTATGGCTGGCCAGTCATTTCCTACGGGCGGCATTATTCCGGTGCGAAGATCGGCGAGGGAACCGCCAAGCCCGGCATGGAACAGCCCGCGCATTATTGGGATCCCTCCATCGCGCCCTCGGGCATGATGATCTATTCGGGCAAGCTCTGGCCGCAATGGCGCGGTGACATGTTCGTCGGCTCGCTCAAGTTCAACCATATCAGCCGCCTGTCCGGCGCGCCCCTGCGCGAGGTTGACGAGCTGCGCAGCACCGCAACCGCCCGCGTGCGCGACGTGACCGAGGCCCCGGACGGATCGATCTGGTTCATCTCGGTCGGGCGCGGCGCGATTTACCGAATGACACCCGGCTGACACCTGCGCAAATCGCAGCCAACCTGACGGAACACAGCCGGAGGACCGCACGCGATTTCTGTTGATTCCGCTCCTGATGAGTCCCGCCTTCAGCGCCTCGGCACAGCAGCAGGATTCAATATTCAAAGACTATGCCGCCTATAGAGAGTTCGTTGACAACCGCATCATGAACCGCAACTTTGTGGAACTTATTCAGGTGCTTGGAGGGCGCGACGAATACACCAAAGAGGAACTTGACGGCCTGCAGCGCCAGTTTCTTGCAGTCTATCCAACCGACTTTTCCGACAGTGCGGTGACCAAGGTGACCGATCTGGGCAGCGGGTTTTGTCAGGAAATGCGCATCTATTGGAATGAAAATACCAGCTATACGTTCTTTTACGCGCTGCTGCATGACACGAACGACCACCTGGTCGTGCTGAATTTCCTGCTCAACAGCAGCTCGACCCCGGTTCTGGACAAGTTCTAGATCGACAGGCGCGCCGCATGGCTGCCGCGTTCGCGATAGGGCGTGGTGTCGTAATGCGCGCGATAACATTTCGAAAAATGGCTGGGTGAGGCAAAGCCACAGGCCAGCGCCACGTTGATCACACTCATATCCGTCTGCATCAACAGGTTGCGCGCCTTTTGCAGGCGCAATTCCATGTAATAACGTTTGGGCGACCGGTTCAGATAACGGCGGAACAACCGCTCAAGCTGGCGGGTGGACATGCCTACATCCTTGGCCAGAACCGAGGGGCTGATCGGCTCCTCGATATTGGCCTCCATCATCTGGATCACCTGGCTCAGCTTGGGGTGACGCACGCCGATGCGGGTCGGCACGCTCAGACGCTGGGTATCCTGATCCGTCCGGATCGAGGAATAGATCAGCTGATCGGCCACCGCATTGGCCAATTCTTCGCCATGATCCTGCGCAATCAGCTTGAGCATCAGATCGATCGAACTGGTCCCGCCGGCCGTCGTCATGCGGTTTCCGTCAACGACAAAAACGGATTTGGTCAGGTTCACCTCGTCGAATTCTTCCGCGAAGCTGTCGGCGTTTTCCCAATGTATGGTGGCCCGCTTGCCGTCCATCAGCCCCGCCTTGGCCAGAGTATAGGCCGCGGTACACAGGCCACCGATCACCAGCCCCTTGCGCGCCTCGCGACGAATCCAGCCCAAAAGACGTTTGGTCGTGGCCGCCTGAATATCGATTCCGCCACAAATCAGGATCGTGTCGTCGCGCGAAAGCTCACCCAGATCGCCATCGACGTTGAAAACGGTGCCCGCGGAACACTTCACGGGGTCTCCGGTTTCGCTGGCCAATCGCCAGGAATACAGCCTCTTGTCACTCATGCGGTTGGCAATCCGCAGGCATTCGACGGCCGAGGCAAAACTGAGCATCGAAAACTTGTCCAGCAGAACGAAAACGAACTGACGTGGCTTGGTGGTTTCTGTTACCACATCGACAACTTTGCGTTGCTCTTGCATGGCGCTGGTCCTTTGAGAAAGTCCGCCAACCCGGCGTATGAGGGCGGACGCTCATTCACCATGCTCAGAGGATATCCGCGACGTCAAGTGGTCGCATTTCGGATATGGCAACCGGCGACAGGCTTTTGTATACAGGGTGTCTCAGGATCAAATGTGGAGATCACAGCAATGAGCGATTGGCATAAATCGGACTGGCGCGCAAAATCGCGGATCCAGATGCCCGACTATACCGATGCGGCCGCCTTGACCGCAGTAGAAGCACAGCTGGCAAAGTATCCCCCGTTGGTCTTTGCGGGTGAAGCGCGCCGGCTGAAACAACATCTGGGCGCGGCTGCGCGCGGCGAAGCGTTCCTGTTGCAGGGCGGCGATTGCGCCGAAAGCTTTGACCAGTTCAGCGCCGACGCGATCCGCGACACCTTCAAGGTGATGCTGCAAATGGCGATGGTTCTGACCTATGGCGCCAAGGTTCCGGTGATCAAGGTCGGCCGCATGGCCGGCCAGTTCGCCAAACCCCGCAGCGCGCCCACGGAAACCATCGAGGGCGTGGAACTGCCCAGCTATCGCGGCGATATCATCAACGAGTTGGAGTTCACGCCCGAAGCGCGCATTCCCGACCCGAAAAAGATGCTGCAGGCGTATACGCAGGCGGCGGCAACCCTGAACCTGCTGCGCGCGTTTTCAACGGGGGGCTATGCTGACGTGCATCAGGTCCATTCCTGGACGCTGGGGTTCACCGAAAGCAAAAAGGCCGAACGCTACCGCGAACTGGCCAACCGTATCACCGACACGCTTGATTTCATGTCGGCGGCCGGGGTCAATCAGGACACCGCGCACACGCTGCAATCGGTTGATTTCTACACCAGCCACGAGGCCCTCTTGCTGGAATACGAAGAGGCGCTGACGCGGCTTGATTCCACGTCGGGCAACTGGCTGGCCGGGTCGGGCCACCTGATCTGGATCGGCGACCGCACCCGTCAGCCTGATGGCGCGCATGTGGAATTCTGCCGGGGCGTGCTCAACCCCATCGGTCTGAAATGTGGGCCCACCATGACGTCCGAGGATCTCAAGGTGCTGATGGCCAAGCTGAACCCGGAAAATGAAGCGGGCCGCCTGACCTTGATTGCCCGCTTTGGCGCGGGCAGCGTGGGCGAACACCTGCCGCGTCTGATCAAGACTGTGCAGGATGAGGGCGCCAACGTGCTGTGGACCTGCGACCCGATGCACGGCAACACGATCAAATCCTCGACCGGCTTCAAAACCCGGCCTTTTGAATCGGTCCTGCGCGAAGTGCGCGAGTTTTTCGCCGTGCACACAGCCGAGGGCACCGTGCCCGGCGGTGTGCATTTCGAGATGACCGGCCAGGACGTGACTGAATGCACCGGCGGCGTCCGCGCGGTCAGCGAAGAGGACCTGTCGCACCGCTACCACACCGCCTGCGACCCGCGCCTGAACGCCAGCCAATCGCTGGAACTCGCCTTCCTCGTGGCGGAAGAACTGTCAAATCTGCGCTCCAGCCGCCTGGACCGCGCAGCAGGCTGACAAAATGCATTTCCGGGGCAGGGGTCCCTCACCCGCGCCCCGGAGACGGCAAAGGTCGGAACCTCAATCCTCGGACGAGACCAGCCGCAAATGCGGGGCCCGTCCGCCCAATGGCGCGACAGGCGGCTCTGCAAACCCGGCCACGGGTGCGTGGCGCACCGGGCGTTCCTGCGGCGGCACCGCCACCGGCATATCCGCCACCAGCCGCGAGGTAGAGCCGGCAATGTTGAACCGGGTCGGCACCTGGGTGCCCGGCGCATCCGACACCAATACCCCAAGAGCACGGCTGATCGCCCCCAGATCGCATTTCAGCGGTAAAAGGATCATATGCGCCTCGTAAGGGGGCGCGCGATACCGCGCCTCGCTGGTCAGGCTCAGTTTCGCCACGGCCGGAGCGTCGAACAGATGTTCCAGAATGGCGCTCATCTGGCCGCGGGCGGCGGGTGTGAAAAACGCCGTGATCGGCATGCCACGCACTTCCATCCCGGCGCTGTTTGTCAAGTGTTGACCAGCCAGCCGGAACCGCGCGATGCCCGGCGCGATACGCTCGAGGATAAAGGCGTATTCCAGCAGGTTTTCCAGCCCGCGCGGATCAATCTGCGTGCGCCGGGGAATGCCCGCACCGTCGCGCAGTGCGGTCCAATACGCCTCGGCCTGCCGAATGGGGGACAGGCTCGCGCCACTGCGAAACCGGGCCATGCTGATCACCTTTTCCCTGTCTGAATGTTTCAAACCGACACTGCTTTCAATCGTCATGTTCATCCGAACACTTCGCGGCGACATAAACTCGATCGCCCACGCGAAATGTCATACCCCTTAAAGAATACTTCATAATGGTTACCCAAATCCTAATCTGTCACAGAAGCGGTCAACACCCGAGCGTTTCCTTAAAGAATGGTTAACGCCCGCCGCCACGGCAGCCCGGCAAAATCAATGGCCGGGTCTTGCCCTGCATCGCGCGATGGCATTAGGTGCATCCCAACGACGCATCAGGCCCGAAAATTCAAGCAGGACACAGCGCAGATGATCAATTCCATGACCGGCTTTGCCGCGGCCAAGGGCGAATTCCCCCCCTATAGCTGGGGCTGGGAACTGCGCAGCGTCAACGCCAAAGGGCTGGATATGCGTCTGCGCGTGCCCGACTGGCTGGAAGGTCTGGAAACCGCCCTGCGGGCCGATATTGCCAAATCGGTAACCCGGGGAAACATCACGCTGAACCTGCGTGTGGCACGCGACGAAGACACCGCCGGTCTGGTCCTGAACGACGGCGTTCTGACCGCGGTGCTTGACGCCATGGGCGAAATCGAAGCGCGCTCAATGGACCGTGGCCTGTCCCTGGCCCCGTCCAAGGCCAGCGACCTGCTGGCCCTGCGCGGCGTGCTTGAAGCGGGAACCAGCGCCGACGATGTTGCGCCGCTGGTCGCGCGCATCCGCGCCGAATTCGCCAATCTTGTTCAGGCCTTTGTCCAGATGCGCCGGGAGGAGGGCAAGGCGCTTGAAACCGTGCTGCTTGGCCAGTTGACCCTGATCGATGGCCTGACAGCCCAGGCCGCCGAACTGGCCGAGGCGCGCAAAGCGACGACGGCCGAAACCCTGAAAACCAATCTTGCCCGTGTGCTTGAGAATGCCAACGGTGCCGATGCCGACCGGGTCGCGCAGGAACTGGCCATGATCGCCGTCAAGGCGGACGTGACCGAGGAAATCGACCGCCTTGGCGCCCATGTGAGCGCCGCGCGCGACCTGCTGGGTAAGGGCGGCGCCGTCGGTCGCAAGCTCGACTTCCTGATGCAGGAATTCAACCGCGAGGCCAATACGCTCTGCTCGAAATCGCAGTCCTCGACGCTCACCGCTGTCGGGCTCGAGCTCAAGGCCGTGATCGACCAGATGCGCGAGCAGGTCCAGAACGTCGAATAAAGACAAGGAAACACTGACATGGCGCAGCGACGCGGTCTTTTGATCATCCTCAGTTCCCCTTCGGGGGCCGGAAAATCGACACTGGCCCGCCGCCTGCGCGACTGGGACAGCGACATCGCCTTTTCGGTCAGCGCCACCACCCGCGCACCGCGCTCCGGCGAGGTGGACGGCACGGATTACCATTTCGTTTCCGAAACCGACTTCAAATCGCAAGTGGCCGACGGGGGCATGCTGGAACATGCCCACGTGTTCGGCAATTTCTACGGTTCGCCCAGGGCGCCGGTTCAGGCGGCCATCGACAGCGGGCAGGACGTTCTGTTCGACATCGACTGGCAGGGCGCGCAACAGATCCGCAATTCGGCCCTTGGGCAGCACACATTGTCGATCTTTCTGCTACCGCCTTCGATCGCCGAACTGCGCCGCCGTCTCGAGGGGCGCGGGCAGGACGACGCCAACACCATCGCCCGCCGGATGCAACGCAGCTGGGATGAAATCAGCCACTGGGACGGGTATGATTTCGTCCTCGTCAACGACGATCTGGACGCCACCGAAGAGCGCCTTAAAACCATCGTCACGGCCACCCGCCTGCGCCGTATCCAGCAACCGGACCTGACCGATCATGTCCGCAAACTCCACGCCGAATTCGAGGATCAATCATGACCGTCTACACCTTGGGCGACCGCGCCCCGCAAATCCACGAAGACACCTGGATCGCCCCCGATGCCAACGTCATCGGCAACGTGATCATGGAGGAAGGATCTTCGGTCTGGTTCGGGTGCACCATCCGCGCCGATCATGACGTGATCCGCATCGGCAAGGGCAGCAACATCCAGGAAAACACCGTCATGCACGTGGATGCGGGCATTTCGCTGACTGTTGGCGAAAACTGCACCATCGGGCACAAGGTCATGCTGCATGGCTGCACCATCGGCGACAACACCCTGATCGGCATGGGCGCGACCATCCTGAACAACGCTAAGATCGGCAAGAACTGCCTGATCGGGGCAGGGGCGCTGATCACCGAAGGCAAGGAAATTCCTGACGGATCGCTGGTCATGGGTGCGCCGGGCAAGGTGGTGCGCCAGCTGGATGACAAGGCGATTGCCGGCCTCACGGCCAGCGCCTTGCACTATCAGCAGAACATGCGCTGGTTCCGCGACGATCTGAAAGAACAGAACTGATGCGAAATTCCAAAGGGTCGCTGATCCGCCCCGTTCCGCTGCCGGAAAGCGCCAGCCATCCGGTTGTCACCCCCCTGTCGCCCTCGGTCGTTTATGCCAGCGAAACGCCCGACGCGCTGGATGACCAGTACGAAGGCCGCGTTCACGGTTATACCTATTCCCGCGAAGGCCACCCCAACGCAGATGTCGTCGCCGCCCAGCTGGACGACATGGAGGGGGCCGCGGGCGGAGTTGTGACCGGATCGGGCATGGCCGCCGTCACCGCCGTTCTGATGGGCCTGCTGAAGGCCGGCGATCACGTGATCGGGGGCAACCAGCTTTATGGCCGTTCCCTGCGCCTGATGAAGGAAGACCTGCCGCGCCTTGGCATCCAGACCGACATGGCCGATCCCGGCGATGTCGGAGCCATGCGCGCCGCCATCCGCCCCGAAACCCGCATGGTTCTGGTCGAGGTCGTGTCCAATCCGACCCTGCGGGTGGCCGATATCAAGGGGATCGCCGAGATGTGCCGCGACCACGGGTTGCTGTTTGTCGTGGACAACACCTTTACCACGCCGCGTGGCTTTCGCCCCTTTGATTTCGGCGCAGATATCGTCATCCATTCGATCACCAAGCTGCTGGCCGGGCATTCCGATGTGATGCTGGGCTATGCGGTGGCCCGCGACCCGGCCTTGAACGATGCGATGCGGGTATTTTCCGTCACCACCGGCATGACGCCCAGCCCGTTTGACTGCTGGCTGGCGGAACGGGGCATGCTGTCCTTTGATCTGCGCTTTGACCGGGCGCAGGAGACGGCCGAAAAGCTGGCCGATCACCTTGCCACATTGCCGGGGGTCAAACGCGTCATCTATCCGACCCGCGCCGATCATCCGGATCACGACCGCGCCAGCGATCTGCTGGCCGGGCAGGGGTGCAACATGGTCAGCTTTGAACTCGATGGCGGGCGCGAGGCGGCCAATGCATTCACCCGTGCCGCCGATGGTCTGAGCTTTGCGCCGACGCTGGGGGATGTGGGCACAACCCTGTCGCATCCCGCATCCTCGTCCCACCGGGCCCTCACGCCCGAGGAACGCGCCAAGCTGGGCCTCTCCGAAGGGTTCTTTCGCGTGTCGGTCGGGTTGGAGGACCCCACGGCGTTGCTGTCGGTCTTTACCACCGCCGTCGCCGCCGCGACTCAGCGCTGAAGAACGTCCCATGCAGATGATCAGATCATGAGTGATACCCCGACATCGGATCTGATCGCGGCCATTCCCCTGCCGACACTTGTTGTCGCTCCGTCCGAGCGGATCGCGAACGCCAATACAGACGCCTGCGCCCTTCTGGGGCAACAGATCGTCGGGCGGCATTTCGCAACCATCCTGCGCCAGCCCGACGTCGCCACGGCAATCGAGGCGACGTTGCGCGATGGTAAACCCCGCCAGACCCGGTTTCTGGCCAATGACGGTGCGCAGGATACCACTTTCGATGTTTCCTGTCGTCCGATTGCGGCCACGGGTGCCTGCCTGGTCAGTTTTCGTGATGTCACCGATATGCAGCAGGCAGGCCAGATGCGCCGCGATTTTGTCGCCAATGTCAGCCACGAATTGCGCACGCCGCTGACCGCGCTGATGGGGTTCATCGAGACCCTGCGCGGCGCGGCTGCGGATGATCCGGCCGCCCGTGACCGGTTTCTCGGCATCATGCAGGACGAATCCGACCGGATGAACCGCCTGATCGGCGATCTTTTGTCGCTCAGCCGGGTCGAAGACCAGGAACGCATCCGCCCCAGCACCCCGGTGGACCTGACCGGTCAGATCGCGTCGGTTCTGGCGACGCTGAAACCGCTGGCCGAACAGGCCGGGGTCCGGTTTGCGGTGACCCAGCCCAACGATGCAGTGATCATTCCGGGGGATGCGGACCAGTTGAAACAGGTGTTCACTAACCTGATCGAAAACGCGATCAAATACGGTGGCACCGGGGGAGTTGTCGAAATCGCCATCACCACGTCAGACCGCGATCCGGCCCTGCGCGCCCCGGCGGCGCGCGTGAAGGTGATCGACAAGGGACCGGGTATCGACCCGTTGCACCTGCCGCGCCTGACCGAGCGGTTCTATCGTGCTGACAGCCACCGCAGCAGGATGCTGGGCGGTACGGGCCTGGGCCTTGCCATCGTCAAACATATCATCAACCGCCACCGTGGCCGGTTGCGCGTGGAAAGCGAACTGGGCCATGGCGCGACCTTCACCGTGATTCTGCCGGCCTGATTCACGACCGCAAATCCGCGCGTGTTCGCCCCCACGGCGTCAAAAACCGCCCCAGATTTCGTCGCGTTTAGCCACTTTCCCACAGATTCTTGTGTCCCTTTCCTTGGTAATTCCCAGACTGTCATAAATCCGTTACACAAGTGTCACAAAAGCATTGCGAGACCCCGATAGCAGCGCACCCAGGATCATCATGGGGATGATCAATGTGCATCCTATTCAGGAGACTAAGATGTCGTTTGGTAAAATGACCGCTTCCGCCCTGGCCATCATGGCCGTTTCCGCAACTGCCGCTGCCGCGCGCGATCAGGTTCAGGTCGCCGGGTCCAGCACCGTGCTGCCCTATGCCTCGATCGTGGCCGAAGCGTTTGGAGAAAACTTCGACTTCCCGACACCGGTTGTTGAATCGGGCGGGTCGTCTTCCGGCCTCAAACGGTTTTGCGAAGGTGTTGGCGAAAACACCATCGACGTTGCCAACGCGTCGCGCCAAATCCGTGACAAGGAAATCAAGGCCTGCGCCGAAAACGGTGTCACCGACATCATCGAAGTGCGCATCGGCTATGACGGCATCGTGTTTGCATCGCAAATCGACGGTCCGGCCTACACGGCGTTTCAGCCTGCCGACATCTTTAACGCTCTGGGCTCCAAGGTCCTGGTGGACGGTGCGATTGTAGATAACCCGCACCAGCAGTGGTCGGAGTTCAACGGCGATCTGCCTGCCGCCGACATCGTTGCCTTCATCCCCGGCACCAAGCACGGCACACGTGAAGTGTTCGAAGACAAGGTGCTGCTCAAAGGCTGCGAAGACACCGGTGCAATGGCCGCGATGATGGACGCCGGCATGTCCGAAGATGACGCAGAAGATGCCTGCATCGATGTGCGCCAGGATGGAAAATCGGTCGACATCGACGGCGACTATACCGAAACGCTGGCCCGCATCGACGCCAACCCCAACGGCATCGGGGTCTTTGGTCTGGCGTTTTACGAGAACAATACCGACAAGCTGAAGGTTGCCACCATGGGCGGAGTTGCACCTTCGACCGAAACGATCTCGACCGGTGAATACCCAGTGTCGCGCCCCTTGTTCTTCTACGTCAAGAAGGCACATATCGGCGTCATCCCCGGCCTGAAGGAATACGCGTCCTTCTTTGTCGCTGACGAGATCGCCGGCCCCGATGGCCCGCTGTCCGAATACGGCCTGGTGGCCGACCCTGAACTGTCGGCCACGCAAGAGGCTGTGGCAGCCGAAGCCACAATGGGCGGCAGCTGACAGCGCCATAATCCCGGGGGTGGCGTTTTGCGCCACCCCCACGTTTCTCTGCGACCAATCTGCCCTGCTGTCCGGGCCCCGTAAAACACCGCGCAAATCGGAGCTGTCATGCCCCTTTCCTGGCTCATCCTCATTGTTCTCGCGATTGCGGGGTTCGGTTATGTTGCAGGCCGTCAGCGCGCACTGAACAGCGCCGGTGGAGACAGCCGCGAACTGCATTCCCTACCCAGCTATTACGGCGCCAACGCCGCGATGTGGACGATTGTGCCATCCTTTGCGGTACTGATCGTCTGGCTTTTGGTGCAGCCGGTCTTCGTCAATTCTCGCGTGCTGGACACGCTGCCGCAAAGCGCTGTTGCCGAAGGCAGTTCAATCGGACTCGTCATGAGTGATGTGCGCCGGGTTGCGGACGGCCTGAACGTCGCCGTCAAAAAAGGCGCGATGACCCCCGAACAGGCCAGTTCGATCGACACGCAGTCCACAAACGTGCGCGAACGCCTTGGCGAAGTTGGCGTTGCACTCGGCTCGGATATCAGCAGTGACGTTCTGCGCGGCGCACAGCGGTACCGATCGCTGAACGCGACCGGGCACAAGATGATGGCGGTCGTTGTTCTGTTGATCGCATTCGCGGGCGCGGCATATGCAATCATGCGCTCGAACGCGGCGTATCGCGCACGAAACGTTGTCGAAAAGGGGATACTCGCACTCCTGATTTTTGCCGCTTCGGTCGCGATCCTGACGACAATCGGCATCGTGTTCGCGCTGTTGTTCAATACGATCGAGTTTTTCAAACTTTACCCGGCGTCCGATTTCTTCTTTGGAACCAACTGGGCGCCCAGCTTTTCCGGGCGGGGCGGCGCCTCTGACCTTGGTATTCTACCGCTGCTCTGGGGAACGTTTTACATCTCTTTCATCGCCCTTTTGGTGGCGGTGCCGGTGGGCCTGTTCTCGGCGATCTACCTGTCCGAATACGCCAGCCCGCGGGTGCGCAGCATTGCCAAGCCGCTGATCGAAATCCTCGCCGGTATCCCCACCATTGTTTACGGCCTCTTTGCCCTGCTGACGGTCGGCCCGCTGCTGGTGGCGATGTTTGGCAAGGAAACGCTGGGCTGGATGTCGGGCGGTACAGCCGTGATGACGGCAGGTCTGGTCATGGGCATCATGCTGATCCCCTTTGTCAGTTCGCTTTCGGACGACATCATCAACGCAGTGCCCCAGGCCATGCGCGACGGGTCTTACGGCCTGGGGGCGACCCAGTCCGAAACGATCCGCCAGGTGATCTTGCCGGCCGCTTTGCCCGGCATCGTAGGGGCGATCCTTCTGGCGGCCAGCCGGGCCATCGGGGAAACCATGATCGTTGTGCTTGGGGCAGGGGCCGCCGCCCGGCTTAGCCTGAACCCGTTCGAGGCCATGACCACCATAACCGCCAAGATCGTCAGCCAGTTGACGGGGGATGCCGATTTCGCCTCACCCGAGGCACTTGTCGCCTTTGCCTTGGGCATGACGCTGTTTGTCCTGACATTGGGCCTGAACGTCTTTGCCCTCTACATCGTGCGCAAATATCGGGAGCAGTATGACTAATGACCGACGCAGGCATGGATAACGCCGCGGCGCCCAAAGGTGGACTGTTTGCCGTGGACGCCCGCACGCGCAAGCGCAACGCCGCTGAAAAACGGTTCCGCACCTACGGAATGGCAGCCGTCGGCGTGGGCCTTTTGTTCCTCGTCTTTCTGTCTGTCTCGATTCTGCGCTCTGGTCTGCCGGCCTTTACGCAGACGGTTCTGGACATCGAACTCACGCTGACCCAGGAACAGTTCGACGACGCCGAGAGCAAGATGCTCAAAACCAAAGCCTATGAAAATGTCTTTATCGAAGCCCTTCAGGGCCAGTTGGAAATGCAAGGCTTTGAAGGTGTGTTCGACAAAAAGGCGATCGGACGGATCGTCGGCAAACCCGGCGGAACGATCCGCACCTATTTCCTCGAAAACCCGAATGATCTGGGAACGCCTGTCCGTTTCGAACTCGCCGCATCGTCTCGTGTGGATGGGTATTTCAATGGCCGCGTGACACGGGAAACCCTGGTCGACAGCCGGTTCCTGCAACTGAGCGATCTCGACCTTGTCGATGCCCTTGAGGACGCGGGAATCATTCACAGCGCCTTCAACTGGAACTTTATCACCGGCAAGGATTCGGGCGTGGACAACCCCGGTGGTGCCGGCCTCGGCGTGTCGGTGATCGGCTCGTTCTTCATGATGCTGGTGGTGCTGTTGCTGTCGCTGCCCATCGGTGTCGCCGCGTCGATCTATCTCGAAGAATTCGCGCCCAAGAACCGCTGGACCGACCTGATTGAAGTCAACATCTCGAACCTGGCTGCGGTACCGTCCATCGTATTCGGTATCCTGGGTCTTGCCGTGTTCATCCAATTCGCTGGCCTGCCACAGTCGGCTCCCCTTGTTGGCGGTCTTGTGCTGACCCTGATGACACTGCCCACGATCATCATCTCGACCCGCGCATCGCTGTCGGCTGTGCCACCATCGATCCGGGATGCGGCGCTTGGGGTCGGGGCCTCGAAAATGCAGACAGTATTCCACCACGTGTTGCCATTGGCGATGCCCGGTATCCTGACCGGAACGATCATTGGTCTGGCGCAAGCGCTTGGAGAGACCGCTCCGTTGCTGCTGATCGGCATGGTTGGGTTTGTGGCCCGCGAATATCCCGAAGGGTTCCTGGCTGGATTCACGGACGCAAACTCGGCGATGCCGGCGCAGATTTACACATGGGCCAGTCGCGCCGATCCTGGGTTTTACGAAAAGGCATGGGGTGGCATTATCATCCTGCTGCTGTTCCTGATCACGATGAATACGGTGGCTGTCATCCTGCGCCGCCGCTTTGAACGCCGCTGGTAGGGGTGGACACCATGAACGACATGACCGCTGTGGAGAACAATGTGGACACCAAAAATATCAAGATCGCCGCGGAGAACGTGCAGGTTTATTATGCCGACAACCACGCGATCAAAGACGTGTCGGTCCGGATCGAGGACAAGACCGTCACCGCATTTATCGGCCCGTCGGGATGTGGCAAGTCGACATTCCTGCGATGCCTGAACCGGATGAACGACACGATCGACATCTGCCGGGTCGAGGGCACGATCCTGCTGGATGGCGAAGACATCTATGACAAAAAGGTCGATCCGGTGCAGCTGCGCGCCAAGGTCGGGATGGTGTTCCAGAAACCCAATCCATTCCCGAAATCGATCTATGACAATGTTGCCTATGGACCCAAGATTCACGGGCTGGCCAAATCGAGGGCCGATCTGGACGGGATCGTGGAAAAGGCCCTGCGCCGGGCGGCCATCTGGGATGAGGTCAAGGATCGCCTGACCGCCCCCGGCACCGGCCTGTCGGGCGGCCAGCAACAGCGCCTGTGCATCGCCCGCGCCGTGGCGACCGAACCCGAGGTGCTGCTGATGGACGAACCCTGCAGCGCACTGGACCCGATCGCCACCGCGCAGGTCGAGGAACTGATCGATGAGCTGCGCCAGAACTATTCGGTGGTGATCGTCACCCACTCGATGCAGCAGGCCGCGCGCGTCAGCCAGAAGACCGCCTTTTTCCACCTGGGCAACCTGGTTGAATACGGCGAAACCGGACATATTTTCACCAACCCCGAAGACCCCCGTACCGAAAGTTACATCACCGGGCGTATCGGCTGAGACAGGATCAGGAAATCATGCAGGATCACCACATTGCATCCGCCTTTGACCGCGACCTGGAAGCGATCCAGGCCCGGATCATGAAAATGGGCGGTTTGGTCGAAGAGGCCATCAGGAACGCCGCCTTGTCGCTGGAAACCCGCGACGTTGAACTGGCAGAGCAGGTCCGCGCGAATGACAAGGCGATCGACGCGCTCGAGGATCTTATCAACGAAGAGGCCGCGCGCCTGATCGCACTGCGGGCCCCGACGGCGATTGATCTGCGGCTGGTTCTGTCGGTGATGAAGATCAGCGGCAACCTCGAACGGATTGCCGATTATGCAAAGAACATGGCCAAACGCACCGGCGTTCTGGTCCAGCTGACCCATGTCGACGACAGTGCCGCTGCCTTGCGCCGGATGGCGCGCGAGGTGGAACTGATGCTAAAAAATGCGCTGGATGCCTATGTGCAGCGCGACGCCGAACTGGCGCAGGACGTAATCCAGCGCGACCGTGAAATCGACCAGATGTATAACGCGTTGTTCCGCGAATTCCTGACCTTCATGATGGAAGACCCGCGCAATATCACGCCCTGCATGCATCTGCATTTCATCGCCAAGAACATCGAACGCATGGGCGATCACGCCACATCGATTGCCGAGCAGGTCGTCTATCTGGTGCTGGGCGAACGTCCCGAAGAATCCCGGCCCAAGGCCGACATGACATCGGAAACGGCCCTGCCGGAGGGATAACCCATGTCCGCAACACAGCCCACCGTTCTGGTCGTCGAAGATGAACCCGCACAGCGCGAAGTGCTGGCCTATAACCTCGAAGCCGAAGGGTTTCGCGTGATCAAGGCCGCCACGGGCGACGAGGCGCTGTTGCTGGTGGACGAAGACATGCCCGACATCATCGTGTTGGACTGGATGATGCCGGCGCTCAGCGGGATCGAGGTCTGCCGCCGGCTCAAGATCCGGCCCGAAACTCGCGGGATCCCGATCATCATGCTGTCGGCCCGGTCCGAAGAGGTCGACAAGGTACGCGGCCTTGAAACCGGGGCGGATGACTATGTTGTCAAACCCTATTCAGTGATCGAACTGATGGCGCGGGTCCGCTCGCAACTGCGCCGGGTGCGCCCGGCCACGGTCGGGATTCGGCTGGAGTATGACGACATCGTTCTGGACGCCGAAACCCACAAGGTCTGCCGCTCCGGGGCGCCCGTGAAACTGGGCCCGACCGAGTTTCGCCTGCTGAGTACGTTTATGGAAAAACCCGGCCGCGTCTGGAGCCGTGAGCAGCTTCTCGATCGGGTCTGGGGGCGCGACGTCTATGTCGATACGCGCACCGTGGACGTCCATATCGGCCGGCTGCGCAAGTCACTGACCCGAGAGGGCGGAGAGGATCCCGTGCGCACCGTGCGCGGTGCGGGTTATGCGTTGGGTTAACGGGGCAGGGGGTCTTCGGGCTGGGCCTTGCCCGTCAGCCAGTCCCGAAAGGCGATCAGCGACGGATCGCGCGATTTGACCTGCGGCCAGACCAGGTAATAGGCGCCCTTGGCCTCGACCGGCTTGCCGAAAACCGGCACCAGCCGCCCGGTGGCCAGGTCCTGTTCCACCAGATATTCGGGCATCAAAGCCACCCCTAAACCGTGCAGTGCTGCCTGGGTAATTGTTGAAAATTGGTCATACATCGTGCCCGCAATCGGGCCGGTCGTCGTGACCCCCTGGGCCACGAACCAATCGGCCCAAGCGCGCGGGCGGGTCTGGATGTGCAGCAAGGGCAGGGACAGCAGACTGCTTGCCGCCTCTGGCGCACCGCCCTCGATCAGAGAGGGTGCGCAGACGGGGATCACCGTTTCATGTTTCAGCAACAGGCGATCGGTTCCCGGCCAATCCCCGGTACCAAAGTGCAGCGCCGCATCAAACGGCTCTTCCGCAAAGTTGAACGGGACCAGCCGCGTTGACATGTTCAGCGTCACATCCGGGTGCAGCCGCGCAAATTCGGGCAACAGTGGCATCAGCCAGCGCATCCCGAAGGTCGGCAGAATGGCAAGGTTCAGCGTGCCGCCCAAAGGGGCCACCTGAAGGCGCAGCGACGCGTTGGCAATCCGGGTCAGAGCCTGGCGCACCTCGGCCACGTAGTCCTGTGCCATGGGGGTCAGCGTCAGGCGCTTGCGGCTGCGCTGGACCAGGTCCACGCCCATCTGCCGCTCAAGCGTTTGCAACTGGCGACTGACCGCGCTTTGCGTCAGGGACAGCTCTTCGGCCACGGCCGACGCACTGCCCAGACGATCGAGCGCCTCAAGTGCACGCAGGGAAGACAGGGAAGGGAGCAATCGTCGCGGGGCCAGCATGCATGAGTAATAATCATATATCCATGCAAAAGTCTTGCTGTTTATTGCGGGCGGACGCGACTAAGTTGCGGCCAACCATTTCCCCGGAGGAGAGAGCCATGAACGCGCCGAGCAAACCCACGCTGAAAGCCAAGGACGCCCCCGATCTGGGCAGTTTCGACTGGACCGATCCCTTGCGTCTGGAGGACCAGCTGACCGAAGACGAACGCATGATCACCGCCAGCGCCCGCGCCTATGCGCAGGAAAAGCTGCAGCCGCGCGTGACCGAGGCTTATGCCAAGGAAAGCGTCGAGCCGGAAATCTTTCGTGAAATGGGTGAAATGGGTCTTCTCGGCGTGACCGTCCCCGAAGAATACGGCGGCATCGGCGCAGGGTACGTCAGCTATGGCCTTGTCGCGCGCGAGGTTGAGCGCGTGGACAGCGGGTACCGGTCGATGATGTCGGTCCAAAGCTCGCTGGTGATGTACCCGATCTATGCCTATGGGTCCGAGGAGCAGCGCAAGAAATACCTGCCCAAACTGTCCAGCGGCGAATGGATCGGCTGTTTCGGCCTGACCGAACCCGACGCCGGCAGCGATCCCGCAGGCATGAAGACCCGCGCCGTCAAAACCGCCACAGGGTACAAGCTGACCGGGTCCAAGATGTGGATCTCGAATGCGCCGATCGCGGATGTGTTCGTGATCTGGGCCAAGTCCGAGGAACATGGTGGCAAAATCCGCGGCTTTGTTCTGGAAAAAGACATGAAGGGTCTGAGCGCGCCCAAGGTTCAAAACAAGATGAGCCTGCGCGCCTCGGTCACGGGCGAGGTCGTCATGGACGGCGTCGAAGTGGGCGAAGACGCGCTGCTGCCCAATGTGCAGGGTCTGAAAGGGCCGTTTGGCTGTCTGAACCGGGCCCGCTATGGCATCAGCTGGGGCGCGATGGGGGCCGCGGAAACCTGCTGGCACGCCGCGCGCCAGTACGGGCTGGACCGGCACCAGTTCAACCGCCCGCTGGCCCAAACCCAGCTGTTCCAGCGCAAGTTGGCGGACATGCAGACCGAAATCTCACTGGGGCTGCAGGCCAGCCTGCGGGTAGGGCGCCTGATGGACGAGGCAAACGCCGCCCCGGAAATGATCAGCATCGTCAAGCGCAACAACTGCGGCAAGGCGCTCGACATCGCGCGCATGGCACGCGACATGCACGGCGGCAACGGTATCAGCCTGGAATTCCAGGTTATCCGCCACATGATGAACCTCGAGACCGTCAACACCTATGAAGGCACCCATGACGTGCACGCCCTTATCCTGGGACGTGCGCAAACCGGCCTTCAGGCGTTCTTTTGAACCGATAAACATGACGCCGCGCAGGGAAGTCTCTTTGCGCGGCGTGTTTTTTGAGTGATCCTGCTTAAATGCGGGGGCTTCAAAAATGATGCCTTTTCATATATAAAAAAACATATGTGTCTCAGGAGGCGAGAAGATGGATATCCGCCGGATCAACGAAGACCTTTCTGTCTGTGGCCAGATCAACCCGACAGACCTGCCATTGGTGCATTCTCTGGGCTTTCAGAGCGTGATCTGCAACCGCCCGGACGGAGAGGAGGCGGATCAGCCGCTTTTCGCATCGATCGCGCAGGCCGCCAAAATCTCGGACATGCAGGCAGTTTACGTGCCTGTGGCCTCAACCGGTGTGACAATGGACCAGGTCGAAACCATCATCGATCTCTGGGCGGATCTTCCCAAACCGGTACTGGCATATTGCCGCTCGGGTGCGCGCAGCACGACACTGATGTCTCATGCCATGGCCCGGGGGGCGGGAAAGACGTGAGGCAGATCGGCGTAAAGGATCTTCGAATCTGATCTGTCCCAAGACAGGGCGCCGCAAATATCACGGAACCTGAACTGCTTTGCAGCCCGGAGACCTCCCATGTCGCAGGCCTGAACAGACTTGTGGGACATTTGGCGTCGGTTCATTGCGAGTAGGGAGCTTTAGTGTCGAGGAGCCGCCTTTGCCGTGTAGCGAAGACTTTGTTTGGGTCCACTTGGTCTTTTGGCCCTTGGCTGCTGCACTCACGCTATTGGTAGCGAAACACAACAGGTTTAGCTGGAAGGAAGCATTGCTTGCAGCCATCGGGGTGAAGAAATTTGATCGGACACCCGCGATCAAGGTTTTAACTGCTGTGACCCTGCTGCTTCCGCTAGGATTGGCTGCTTGGATCATTCAGTCCTGCCCAAATTGAGCAACCCTTTAGGGCCCGACGCCGTTTGTTAGGGCAGAGCTGCATTTCTGCTTTGCAGATGTGGAACATTTTAACTTTGCGCGTACGTAACGTTTTCTCATAATCAGTATTATGTAAATATTTGATATTGCTCATTGTGACCGCGCACGCGGATATTCTCATTTCTTTATGCCCGCTTAACCGAACAATCTGACGACACCGCCCACCCACAGACATTTCCATCTCTCAGAGCAAAAAACATGATTTGCGAAACTCTGTTTCGACAAGCGGTATTGGCACCCCTGAAAAACCAGACTACATTTTCCCGGCGACAGAGTCGCGGCGGACCTTCCGGATCGAACCACGGATGGGTATCGTCACCACGGGAGGAAATATGATGTACCTTGGCTGCACGCCCGTCACCGGGCTGTTGGTGGATCACTTGTGATGCAACCCATGACCTTGGACGACGCAGTTCAGACGGTGATCTCGACCAACCCGTTGTTCGCGGTCGGACCCGTCGACATACGTGGTGTCAGCTATCGAGCCTTCCAGAATATTCCGGCCCATACGCGGGCCTTGCTGCAAGCCAATCGCGAAAACCAGGACGACGGCGCCGCCGAATACCTCGTATTTGGTGACGAGCGCTGGACCTATGATGAATTCTGTCGTGGTATCAACCGGATGGCGCATGTTCTTGAAAAGGAACTGGGGGTTGCCAAAGGCCAGCCCGTGGCCCTTGCGATGCGCAATTGTCCCGAACTGCTGATCCTGTTTATGGCGATTACCGCGATTGGCGGTGTGGCCGTATTTCTAAATGCCTGGTGGACCACCGAGGAACTCGACTATGCCCTGAGGGACAGCGGTGCCAAGGTTGTCTTTGGCGACGCAGAACGCGTGCACCGCCTGAGCCCGCTGGTTGAGCCACTTGACCTGACCGTGATCGGAGTCCGGGACGCGGACGCGATGACGACACCTGGATATTCCGACCTGTTCGACGCCATGGACGACGACAGTTGGCCAACGGTCGACATAGCGCCGGACGACGATTTCGCTATCATGTATTCCTCGGGCACAACCGGGCATCCCAAGGGCGTCGTGCAAACCCATCGCGGCGCGATGAACGCGGTTTACACATGGCTCATGCAGGGCGAACTTGCACCTTTGGTCACCCCGCCCGAACAGGATGCACCCGAGCCCCCTCGCCCGGTTTTCATGGTCGTGACCCCGCTATTCCATGTCACCGCCTCCCATCCGGTCTTTCTGCTCAGCATCGCGTCGGGCGCCAAGCTGTGCGTCATGGACAAATGGGATGCCGAGGACGCGGTCCGCATCATCGAAACCGAAAAAGTGACGCGTTTTCTGGGGGTTCCAACCCAATCTGCAGATCTTTTGGTGGCCGCTGATCGTCTGAACGCCTCGTTGTCGACAATCGATTTCCTGGGCTCGGGGGGCGCCAAACGCCCGCCCGCCCAGGTTGCCGATCTGGCCCGGAAATTCCCCAATGCGAACATCGCAACCGGTTGGGGGATGACGGAAACCAATGCCAACGGTATCGGGCTGGCCGGGCCGGATTATGTGGATCGCCCCGGCGTCGCCGGCCGGCTGTACCCGCCGATTCAGGAACTGAGGTTTCTGGACGACGATGGACAGGACGTTCCGCCGGGTTCCGTTGGGGAAATCACTGTAAAAAGCCCGTGTAACATGCGGTGCTACCTGAATAAATCTGACGCGACGGCAGAAGTGCTCCGGGATGGATGGCTGCGCACCGGCGATCTGGGCATGATTGACGACGACGGTATTGTCACCATCGTGGATCGAAAGAAAAACATCATCATTCGCGGCGGAGAAAACATCGCCTGCCTCGATGTCGAAGGTGCGCTTCATCGTCATCCGGCCGTGGCCGAAGCCTGCGCCTTTTCGGTGCCCGACGCCCGTCTGGGCGAAGTTGTCGGCGCCGGCGTCCAGATCAAGTCAGGTCAGGACCTGACGCAAGTGGAACTGACCAGCTTTCTTGCCGACCACATCGCCAAGTTCAAAATCCCCCAATACGTGTGGTTTCAGCGTGGGCCCCTGCCCCGTGGCGCCACCGACAAACTCGATCGCCGCGCCTTGCGAGCGATCTGCCTTGAAACCCTGGATGACCGGAAAGAAATGACATGAGCGCGCCAACGCAAGAGCAAATCGCCGACTATATCGCCACCTCGGGCAAAGCCGCATGGGAGGTGCCCGGCCTGGCCCCGGACACGCGGACGCGTGACATCAAAACCGTCGGGATCATCGGCGCGGGCACCATGGGCGGCGGCATTGCAATGAACTTTGCCACCGCAGGTTTCAACGTGCGCATCGTTGAAACCAAACAGGAAGCGCTGGATCGTGGCCTCGCCGTTGTGCGCGGCAATTACCAACGCAGCGCCAACAAGGGCCGCTTTCCCCAGGACGAGGTCGAGGCCCGGATGAGCCGCTTTGACGGGCGTCTGGCCATTGCCGATCTGGCCGATTGCGATCTGGTCATCGAAGCCGTGTTCGAAGACATGGACCTGAAAAAGAAGATATTCGCCGAACTGGATCAGGTCATGAAACCAGGCGCGATCCTGGCCACCAACACCTCGGCGCTGGACATCGATGAAATCGCAAGTGTCACCTCACGCCCGCAGGACGTGATTGGGCTGCATTTCTTTTCGCCCGCCAACGTCATGAAATTGCTTGAAATCGTGCGCGCGGAACACACTGCGGATGATGTTGTCGCCACCAGCATGGACTTGGCCAAGACAATCAACAAGATCGCCGCTCTGGTCGGCGTCTGTCCGGGCTTCGTCGGCAACCGCATCCTGTTTGCCCGCCAGCGGCAGGCCAACAAGTTGGTCTTCAAGGGGGTTCTGCCCTGGGATGTGGATGCCGCGCTGAATGCGTTTGGCTTTCGCATGGGGCCGTTCCAGATGTCGGACCTGGCTGGGCTCGACATTGGGTGGTCAAAGGGGGCCAAAACCGAAAACCCGATCCGCGATGCGCTGTGCGAACTGGACCGGCGCGGTCAGAAAACCGAGGCCGGGTATTATGATTATGACGAGGCCCGCAAACCGATCCCGTCGGCCGTGACCGCCGGGATTATCAGCGACATCACCGGGGCCGACCCGATCACCATGTCGCAAGAGGAAATCATCGAAATCTGCATTTACCCGATGATCAATGAGGCCGTGAAAATTCTGGAAGAGAACAAGGCGCAGCGCCCGTCGGACATCGATGTGGTCTGGCTGAACGGCTATGGCTGGCCCGCCGACAAGGGCGGCCCGATGTTCTATGGCGACATGGTGGGGGCCCCTGCCATTCTGGCCCGGATGGAAAAGCTCGCCGCCGAGGACCCGGCATTTGAACCGGCGCAGACCCTGCGCGATCTGGCCGCCTTGGGCGGCAAGTTCACCGAGATTGAAACCGGCGGCCTTAAGACCGCCAAGGAGGCCTGATATGACCTATGAATATCTGAAAACCGAACGCAAAGGCCATATTCTGGTCGTCACCATGAACCGCCCTGATGTGTACAACGCTGTGAACGCGGATATGCATCACGAGATGGAAGACCTCTGGAACAGCTTTGCCGCGGATCAGGACCTGTGGGTTGCGGTGCTGACCGGTGCCGGGGACAAGGCGTTTTCAGCCGGCAATGACCTCAAGGCCACCGCATCGGGCGCAGGTAAGAAAAAGGGGCTGCCTGACACCGGGTTCGCCGGGCTGTCGTCGCGGTTCGATCTGGAAAAACCGCTGATCGCGGCGGTGAACGGGTTTGCCATGGGCGGCGGGTTTGAAACCGCCCTCTCCTGCGACATCATCCTGGCGTCCGAAACCGCCAAGTTCGCCCTGCCCGAGGTCAAGGTCGGCTTTTTCGCGTCCGCCTCCGGCGTCCAGCGCCTGTCGCGCTATATCGGCCGTCTGGCTGCGCAGGAAATGATGATCACCGGGCGCACCATCGACGCGCATGAGGCGCTGAAGCTGGGCTGCTGCAACGAGGTTCTGCCCCACGATCAGCTGATGACCCGCGCCATGGAACTGGCCGAACAAATCTGCACTGTGTCGCCGTCGTCGGTCAAGGCGACCAAACGCATCCTCAACAGCATGGCGGTGGCCGATGGCCTGCCCGAAAGCCTGCAATATTCGCGCGAGGTCCAGACCGATCTCGCCCGAACAGAAGACTTCAAGGAAGGCGTTCAAGCCTTTGTTGACAAAAGAAAACCCAACTGGGTCAACCGTTAACTTTCATTCACTCAATACCAGCCGGGAGGCTCAAGATGCCAGAACAGAACACGCCGCTTAACATGAACAACCTCGAAATGTCGGACGGCGCCAAGCCGCTGCTGAATGCCGTCATCAAGCACATCCGCGAAAACGTCGATCCCATCAGCGAGGAATTCTACCGCCTGGGCGAAGGCCGCGCCGATCGCTGGTCCTATGCGCCGGGTCAGCTTGAACTTCTCGAAGGCGCCAAGCAAAAGGCCCGCGATTCAGGTCTCTGGAACTTCTTCCTCCCCAACGCCGAAACCGGCGAAGGCCTGTCCAACCTCGATTATGCCTATATCGCTGCTGAACTGGGCAAGAACCCCCTCGCCTCGGAAACGCTCAACTGCTCGGCCCCCGATACCGGCAACATGGAAGTGCTGGAACGCGTCGGCACGCAGGAACAGAAAGACAAATGGCTGAAACCGCTTCTGGCCGGTGAAATCCGTTCCGCCTTTGCCATGACGGAACCCAGCGTGGCCTCATCGGATGCCAAGAACATCGCGACCTCGGCCGTGCTGGAAAATGGCGAATGGGTCATCAATGGCGAGAAATACTATATCTCCGGCGCGGGCGATCCGCGCTGCAAGATCATGATCGTGATGGTCAAGACCTCGCCAGATGCAGAACCCTATCGTCAGCAGAGCCAGATCCTCGTGCCGATGGACACGCCCGGCGTGGAAATCCTGGGACCGATGCACGTGTTTGGCCACGACGACGCGCCGCACGGGCACATGCATATCCGCTTTACCAATGTGCGTGTGCCGGAAACAAACATGCTCTGGGGCGAAGGCCGCGGATTTGAAATCAGCCAGGTCCGCCTTGGGCCGGGCCGTATCCACCACTGCATGCGCTCCATCGGCCAGGCGGAAAAGGCGCTTGATCTGATGATCGAACGGGGTCTCAGCCGCGTCGCCTTTGGCAAGAAGATCGTCGATCTGGGCAAGAACATGGAAACCATCTCTCGTGCCAAGATCGAAATCGAATCCATGCGCCTTCTGGTGCTGAAAGCCGCCAAAGCCATGGACGTGCTCGGCAACAAGGAGGCCCGCATCTGGGTGTCCATGATCAAGGCGAAGGTGCCCGAACAGGTCTGTGAGATCATCGATCAGGCGATGCAGGTCCACGGCGCCACGGGCATCAGCCAATGGTCACCCCTGTCCGGCATGTACGCCCAGCAGCGCACCCTGCGCTATGCGGATGGCCCGGACGAGGTACACCACCACGTCATCGCCCGGAACGAGGTCAAAACCTATCAGGACAGCAATTCCCGTCAGGCCGCGGCCAAGGCCCATACCGAAGAACGCGGTTCCGGGGGGTTCATGGGATGAGCCTGTTTGATCTGACAGGAAAGGTTGCACTGCTTACCGGGGCCAGCAAGGGCATGGGGCTGGCCATGGCCACGGCCCTTGCCCAGCACGGCGCCAAGGTGGTGATTTCGTCCCGCAAGCAGGATCAGCTGGACGACGCCGCCGCACAAATCAACAAGACCGTTGGCGCCGAGCGCGCCATCGGGATCGCCTGTAACGTCGGCTACAAGGAGCAGATCCAGGGGCTGGTCGAAACCGCCCGTGCCGAGGCGGGTCCGATCGACATCGTCGTCGGCAATGCCGGGGTGAACCCCTATTTCGGCAAGACGTCGGAAATCCCGGATGAAGCCTATGAGAAAACGATGCGGGCCAACGTCCTGTCCAATCTGTGGCTGGCGCAGATGACAGCGCCCGACATGGTGGAAAAAGGCAAGGGATCGATGATGTTCACCTCGTCCATCGGGGCGTTCAAACCGTCGGACATGCTGGGCACCTATGGCATGTCGAAACTGGCGCTGATCGGTCTGGTGCGTAATCTGGCGCAGGAATTCGGCCCCCAGGGCATCCGGTTTAACGCGATCTGCCCCGGTCTGGTGAAAACCGATTTTGCCCGCGAATTGTGGGACAATCCCGAGGTGGAAAACCGCATCAAAAAGGATATCCCGCTGCGCCGTCTGGGCGAGCCCGAGGATTTTGCCGGGCTGGCGGTTTACCTGGCCTCGGATGCAAGCGGCTATATGACCGGTCAGGCGCTGACCGTCTGTGGCGGCTCGAACATGTGGACCTGAGGGGAACGTCATGGAATTGAAAGACAAAATCGTCGTTGTGACGGGCGCCGCCAGCGGCATCGGCAAGGCCATGGCCATCCGGTTCGCGGCCGAAGGCGCGAAAAAGGTGGTCTGCGTTGATCTGAATGCCGACGGTGCCGCCGAGGTTGCCAATGGAATCAATGGCCTGTCCATCGGTGTGAATGTTAGCGTCGAGGATGAAATCGCCGCGATGATCGACCGGGTTGAAACCGAGGTCGGACCGATCGACCTGTTTTGCTCGAACGCCGGTATCCTGATGGGCGGCGGGGTCGAGGTACCCAACGAAGACTGGCAGCGCATCTGGGACGTGAACGTGATGGCCCATGTCTGGGCGGCCCGCCATCTGGTGCCCCGGATGATAGCGCGCGGTGGCGGTTATCTTCTCAACACCGCCTCGGCGGCCGGTCTGCTGAACCAGGTTGGGTCGGCCCCCTATGGCGTGACCAAACATGCCGCTGTCGGTCTGGCCGAATGGCTGGCGCTGACCCACGGGGATGACGGCATCAAGGTTTCGGTTCTCTGCCCGCAAGCTGTGCGCAGCGAAATGACCCGCGGCCACGAAGGGTCGGTTGCGGCGCTTGACGGCATGCTTGAACCCGAACCCGTGGCCGATGCCTGTGTCGAAACCATCCGCAATGAAACCTTCCTGGTCCTGCCCCATCCCGAGGTGCTGGGCTATATGCGCAAGAAGACCGAGAATTATGACCGCTGGATTGGCGGCATGCGCAAACTGAACCGGCAGTACGGCAAACTGGACTAAACCCCTGCGGCCCCGGTGCATGCCGGGGCCCACATCAGACCGCCGACAGGACCGCCGGGTAACCCCCAAGGCGCAATATGCGGTCGGCAAGACGGTCGGCCTCGGCCACGGTATGCGTGACCATCACGGTGGCAACCCCTGCCCCGGCCAGCATCCGTTCCGTCAGCGACAAAAGCTCTTCAACCCGGTCGGCATCCAGCGACACAAACGGCTCATCCATGAGCAACACCTGTGGGCGCGCGGCAAAGGCCCGGGCCAGCGACAACCGGCGCTGCTGGCCCAAGGACATCTGGTTAGGAAACCGCGTCTCGTACCCGGCAAGGCCGACATCCTCCATCGCCTTGCGCGCCGCGTCGGGCGTGGCCCCGGTGACCAGCGTGATATTGTCCAGCGCCGTGCGCCAGGGCAGCAGGTTGGGCTCCTGAAACACATAACTCAGACGCTCGGGGCGCTGCACCTGCCCCTCAAACCGGGTATCAAGCCCGGCGAGGATGCGCAGCAACGTGGTCTTGCCCATGCCCGAGGGCCCCGTAACGGCAACGGTTTCGCCCGGGGCAACGTCCAGCGCGATCTGCCCCAGAACCGGTTCGCCGTTGAAGGTTTTTTGCGTGATGCGGGCCGAGATCATGCGCTGCGCCACCTGTTGGCCCGCGTCTCCCACGGGCGCAGGAGGACTGTTTCAATCACCAGCATCACCGCCACGAAACTGAGCGCATAGGTCATCACCATCGCCACATCGAACAGCTGGAAATAAAGGTGGATCTGGAACCCGATCCCCTCGCCCCGGCCCAGGAATTCAACCACCAGGACGATCTTCCAGATCAGCGCGATGCCCGACCGGCCCGCCGATGCGATATAAGGCGACAACTGCGGCAGGACCACGTGTTTGAGCCGCGACAGGAACGACATACGGTAGACCCCAGCCATGTCATCCAGCGCCGGACTGAGCGCACGGGCACCTTCGCGCATGGTGACGGCCACGGCCGGGATCTTGTTCAGAGCCACCGCCGCGATCGCCGCCGCCTCGTTCAACCCGATCCAAAGGTAACACAGGACGATGGTGACCAGTGCCGGAAGGTTCAGAAAGGCAATCAGCCACGGATCCAGCCAGCGATCCACGCCAGATCGGCGCCCCATGGCCAACCCAACCGCCAGCCCGACGCACATCGCAATCGCAAAGGCCACGATAACCCGCGCCAGCGTTGCGCCCATATGGTGCAGCAAGTCCCCTGAGCGAAGCTCTTGCAGGATCAGCGGCCCGATGACCCACGGCCCTGGAAGAACAGACGGATCGTCCTTGAGAACGGCAAGCCCGGACCACAGCGCGATCATCGCCGCGACCGAAAGGACCGGAACGGCCAGCCCCTTGCTGGTTTCAGTCGCCGAGGTCAATAAACACACCTTCGGGCAACGAGGTCGCAGCCCCGATCAATTCGCGCCCCCCCAGATCGGACATCACCTCAAGAAACCGGGCGGCATTGGTCAAATCCACGCCGGACCGCGCCGGAATCCCTGCACGAAAACCGTCGCGCAGCGCCTTGAACTCATTGTCATTCTTTACTTTCATGCGGGGGCGCAAACGCTCCCAAGCGGCGTCATCGCTGGCCAGTATCTCCTTGGCTTCGCGCGAGGCGCGCGCAAAGCCGCGGACCACATCAGGGTTGTCGCGCAGGAACGCCCCCTGAAACACGAATCCCAACAGCGGCAATTCCGGGTCCAGCCCCAGAGCGCGGGCCGCTTCGGCGACATCGACCAGTTCAACCATGCCCGCGGCCTCCATCCGGGCCGCGAAATGCCAAAAGTTGATGGCCCCCGCGACCTGCCCGTCCAGAGCGGCCTTGTAAACAAGGGGCGGCGCGGCAAACACCTGTTCGGTCTGTTTGGCCAGATCGATCCCGCCCTGTTGGGCCGCATAGGCGCGCAGGATCAGCCAGCTTTTGTCCAGCGGCCCGCCTGCGATCCCTATCTTTTTCCCGGCCAGACCCGGCAGCCCCGAGATACCGCTGTCCGCCTTGACCATCAAACCGCCCACCGCCTTGGAATAGGGAAGCAGCACAAAGTCCTTGCCCGCCGCGCGCTGCCGCGCCACCCAGATCCAGTCGGTGACCATCACGTCGGCCTGTCCACCCTGAAACGCCACCTGCGAGGCAGAACTGCCAGCAACGCCGTCCACGACCATTTTGAAACCGTGTTTCCGGTCAAGACCATAGTGGCTGATCGTATCAAGTTCCCAATTGACGGTTCCGAACTTGAGAACCGACAGGCGCAGGGTCGGCTCCTCGGCCAACACGGACGTTGTCTGCCACACGATTGCCGTCAGAACGAAAATCAGCTTTGCCAGTTTCTGCACGCTTTCCCCCATTGTGCGTGGTCGTACGCCCGCACTGCCCTTATCGTAAGGGGCGCGACGCGCACCGGTCCATCGGGACCAAAGTTGACCTTTTCAGGCCGGGGAAAGGCCATAGACCTGACGTGCGGTGCCGGCGAACATCATATCCTTCTCGGCCTCGGAATAGGGTTCGGCGATCTTTTTGAACGCATTCCACAGCACCGGATAACTGACCGACACCCGATCGACCGGAAAATTGCTTTCGAACATGCATCGTTCGGGGCCGAAACAGTCGATCATGTGGCGATACCATTTGCCCTGCGCCGCAACCAGTTCGTCCGAGGTTGGCGGGTCTTCC
Organism: Arenibacterium sp. CAU 1754; assembly: GCF_054482635.1. Classification (NCBI taxonomy): domain Bacteria; kingdom Pseudomonadati; phylum Pseudomonadota; class Alphaproteobacteria; order Rhodobacterales; family Paracoccaceae; genus Arenibacterium; species Arenibacterium sp. CAU 1754. The sequence continues at coordinate 325,284 of NZ_JBTLRG010000001.1, read as the reverse complement.
CGGTCCTGCCAGTTCCACCCGTTGTCAGGCATGCACAGCCCGCCCAGCTTGGCCATGACGTTCGGGGATTTGGCCAGTTCCGCCATATCCTTTTGCCATGCCTCGTAAATTTCCTCACGTTTGCCGGCAAAACGGCCCACGCCAAGTGGCGTTCCAAAATGATCAAGGATCATGGTCGTTTCCGGAACCGCCCGCGCCAGCGCGATATAATCGCGGTTCTGGTGATGGTAATGCCAAGTGTCATAGGTCAGACCGCGTTCGCCCAGACGGGCCACGCCACGGCGAAAGGCAGGATCGCTGTATTGTCCTTCGTACCCACGTCCGGGGATCATCAGGCTGTCCGGGTCGGGATCGCGCGCCCCGGCAAAGCGAATGCCCTTGGTCAGGCCCTGCCCGGCCTCGATATGCGCGTCCAGAACGTCATCGAGATTGTCCAGCCGCAAGTCGGCGTTGGAAATGATCCCGGCGATCTTGGATTGACCGGGTTTGGCCGTGGCCGCCATCCGGACAACCGTCTCGATCTCACCGACCGAGCGCAATTCCTCGGGATCGTCCATATTGTAGTAGGACCGGCATTCCATGAACATGGTCTGTACGACGTTATGACCCGACCCGGTATCGGCCCAGAGCGCCTCCATCTCATAGACCGCGCCGCCATGGCCATGCACCCACAGGTGATGATGCGGATCGACGATTTCACGATCCGGGTCGATGATGTCCTCGTGAACCCGCGCAAGCCAGTCGTTGCGCAGCTCGATGCCCGGCGCCCAGCCCGGATAGCGACCACCGCCCGACATCAGGATTTCGCCTTTTCTTTGTTGACAGGCCGCACCAGCCCCTCTTGCGCGACACTGGCCACAAGGGTTCCGTCCTGCGTATAGATAGCGCCGCGATTGAACCCGCGTGCCCCGCCGGTAAACGGACTGTCCATCGTATAAAGATGCCAATTCTCGAACTGGATCGGCGCGTGGAACCACATCGCGTGGTCCAGGCTCGCACTCATCACCCCACCCTTGAACCATGTCAGCCCGTGCGGGCGCAGGGACGATCCCAGCAGGTTCATGTCCGAGGCATAGGCCAACAGGCAATGTTGCATGCGCGGGCCCTGCCCCTTGGCGGCCTCCATGCGCATCCACATGTGATTCACATCATCCACCGGCACCGGGTTGAAGAAATCCTGCGGTTCGATTTCGCGGATTTCGATGGGACGTTCCCGCAGAAAATCGCCGCGTATCTTTTCACTAACCTGATCGGCCACGGTCTGGCGCAATTCGCTCCGGTTCAACAGGCCTTCGGGGCCGACGACCTTGGGCATGTCATGCTGATGGTGCCACCCTTCTTCCTGAACGTGGAACGACGCCGAGAGGTTCAGGATCTGTTTGCCGTGCTGGATGGCGACGACGCGGCGGGTGGTAAAGCTGCCTCCGTCGCGGGCCCTGTCAACATCGTAGATGACTGGAATGCTGGGGTCGCCCGGGCGAATGAAATAGGCGTGCAGGGAATGGCACAACCGGTCAGGCACCGTGTGATAGGCCGCCGCCAGCGCCTGGGCGATGACATGCCCGCCGAAAATGCGCATCGAGGTTTCGCCCCCCGATCCGATACCGCGGAACAGATCGACCTCAAGCTGCTCAATGTTCAAAAGGTCAAGAAGTTCCTCTGCAGGATCAATCATTTACTGGGCCTTCCTTATTTATTTCCTTGCGCGCTTTGGCATAATCGACAAAGGCATCGAAACTGTCTGGGTTCGACATGGAATCCCGCGTCACCACCTTGTCAGGATCTCCGCCCAACAGCAATTTCTTGACCGGTACTTCCAGTTTCTTGCCCGACAGTGTGCGCGGTATTTCAGCAATCGCGACGATGTCATTGGGCACGAACCGGGCCGACACGGCAGACCGGATCGCCCCGTTGATCTTGTCCTTCAGCGCATCGGTTAATTCAAGGCCCTCGGCCAACACTACGAACAGCGGCATGAAACTTTCCCGGCCCAGAAACTCAAGATCAACAACGAGGGAATCCATCACCTCGTCCAGCCCCTCGACCGCCTGGTAGATCTCGGAACTGCCCATACGCAGACCACGCCGGTTGATGGTCGCATCCGAGCGGCCGTAAATCACCGACCCGCCCTCGGGGCTGAATTCGATCCAGTCACCATGCCGCCAGATGCCGGGATAGGTGTCGAAATAGCTGGAATGCAGGCGGCTCCCGTCCTTGTCCCCCCAAAAGAACAGCGGCATGGAGGGCAGCGGTTCGGTACAGACCAGTTCCCCGACCTCGCCGATCAATTCGGCGCCGGCATCGTCAAAGGCGCGCACCGCATTGCCCAAGAACCGGCATTGCATTTCGCCCGCGCGCACCGGCAGCATCGGATGTCCGCCGACAAAAGCCCCGGCAAAGTCAGTGCCACCGGAAATGGGCGCGAGCCAGATATCGGGCTTGATCGCGTCGTAAATCCATTCATAGGCATCCGCCGTCAGCGGCGAGCCAGTTGCCCCGAGCGAGCGCAGGTTAGACAGGTCCACCGCGTCGCCCGGACGCACACCAGCCTTCATCGTGGCCGTAAAGAACGCCGCGCCAGCGCCCAGATAGGTCAGCTTTTCCGCCTCGGCAAAGCGCCACAGCGCCAGCATGTCGGGATGATTGGACGCACCGTCGAACAGGGCCACCGTCGCGCCCCGTGCCAGCGCGGTGAATTGCGAATTCCACATGATCCAGCCTGACGAGGTCAGCCACGAAAACCGGTCCTTGTCGCTCAGATCCTGGTGCAGGGACTGTTTTGCGCCCTCCAGAAGTATGCCGCCATGTCCTTGAACGATGGGTTTGGGCGTGCCCGTGGTGCCCGAGGAATAGACCACCCACAGCGGATGATCGAACGGCACCGGCGTCGGTTCGAACGAGACATCATCGGTCACCATCGATGACCACGGCACCGCGTTTTCGGGCAGGTCCCCGACCACCGGCACCATCACCAGATGGTCCAATGTGGGCAGGCCACCGGCAATGGTCGCAAGAACCTCGCGCCGGTCGATCATCTTGCCCGCGTGGACATAGCCATCCTGCGCGATCAGCACCTTAGGTTCGATCTGGCGGAACCGGTCGAGAATGGCCACATGCCCCATGTCCGGCGCGCAAAGCGACCAGATCGCGCCAAGACTGGCCGTGGCGAGGAAGGAAATGACCGAGATTTCGGTATTGGGCAGCACGGCGACGACGCGGTCGCCCTGCCCTACGCCCTTGGCGCGAAGGCGCGACGCCACGCTGGCCACCTGCGCCGACAGGTCGGCCCATGTCATTTCGGACCGGCCAAAGGTTTCCGACTGCACGATGATCGCGGTTTTGTCCGGGGCCTTTTCGGCCTGTTTCAGAACCTCGCCGGCGAAATTGACCATGAAGCCGGGGAACCAGACGGCGCCCGGCATCTTGCGCTCGGCCAGAACGGTTTTGACCGGCGTGCCGTCGCCCAACTCGAAATACTCCCAGATCGCGCGCCAGAATCCGTCAAGATCACTGACACTCCAGGTCCACATGTCCTGATAGCTGTCGAAGGTCAGCCCCTTGTCGGCCTCAAGCCAGCGCATAAACTGCGCCATGGTGCTGGCCTCGGCCCGTTCCGGCGATGGGGTCCACAGAATGGGGCGGTCGCTGCTCATGCGATGACGGCCCCGTGCACCAGCGCCTTGAGTTCGGCCCGACAGGGGTAGGAACTGGATGGGGTGAGCTGGGTAAAGAAGATGACCGACAGGTCCAGAACCGGATCGACCCAGAACATGGTCGATGCCATGCCGCCCCAGCTGAAGTCACCGACGCTGCCGGGGGTGCGCACGCGGCCCGGATCCATCACCACCGCGCCACCAAGACCAAAGCCCATGCCGTCCATGGGTTGTTCGGCAAAGCTTTTGGGGCCCATCGAGGCGATGTCGCCGGGCAGATGGTTGCGCATCATGAAGTCGAGCGTGCACGGGCTGAGCAGGCGGCCATCGCCGTAATCGCCACCGCGGCGGATCATTTCGACAAAGGCCATGTAATCGTCGATGGTACCGACCAACCCGCCGCCGCCGGAATACATGGTCGCAGACTCAAAAGGTGATTTGCCGTGTTGGTCGATCAGGCGCAGGGTTTCGCCGCCCTCTTTCGCGGCGTTCAGCGCCATGCCGTCGCCTGCCAGCGGCGTATAGAGCGAGGCAAACCGGTCGCCTGTCCCCTCGGGCACGCGAAACGCGGTTTCGGTCATCCCAAGCGGTTCGAAAATCTGGGTCTGAAAGAACTCAGCCAGGGATTGCCCCGACACGACCTCGACCACGCGGCCAAGAATGTCGATGCCGACCGAATACTCCCACCGCGTGCCCGGCTGGAACGCGAGGGGCAGCGCCCCAACGCGATCCGCCATCTCGGCAAGCGATCCCTGATCCGAGCGGAAAATGATGTTCTGCTCATCCATCTCGCGCGACAGGACGCCGGGATTGAACGGATAGCTCAGACCGCTGGTATGGGTCATCAGGTGATGCAGGGTTGGCGTTGGGGCCGGTTCGACCTGATCCAGACGTCTGGCGCCGGGGACCAGCGCGGTCATGTCCTTGAACGCGGGGATGAACTCGGACACAGGCGCATCCAGATGGAACAGGCCCAGTTCAGCCAGCATCATGATGGCGACGGATGTGACCGGTTTCGTCATCGAATAGATGCGCGCGACCGTGTCCCGTTCAAAAGGCAATCCGGCCTCGATATTACGCTGGCCAACAGCGTTGAAATAGACCTCGTCCCCGCCACGCCGGATCAGAACCGAACTGCCGGGAAATTTCTGCTCATCCACATAGCGTTGCATCCAGGCGTCGATGCGGTTCAGGCGATTGGCATCCAGCCCCCGGTCCTGCGGGTTAACGGTGTTCATGTGTCTTCTCCCTTTGTCCGGCCTCTGTCGGGCCGGGCCATTTTGCGTCCGCGTTCGGTCACTTTCGCACGGCCTTCGGCGACGGCCTCGGGCGATACCTGACGGATATGACGAACAAACATCTCGACCTCGCGGCCCAAAGACTCGGTCAGCGGAAATTCCGCGCTGAGCGCGATCAGATCGCGGATCCGCGTCATTGTCGAGCGGTCGGTTTCGCTTATCTGGCCGGCCAGATCGCGCGCCCGTGGCATGAGCGTATCGCCGGGCACCACCTCGTTCACGAGGCCCCAGTCATATGCCGTTTGCGCGGTAACGAATTCGCCTGTCAGGCTCATCTGGCGGGCGCGGTTGATCCCGATCAGCCGCGGCAGGATTTGAGTCATGCCCCATGACGGTGTGATGCCGACGCGCGCATGGGTGTCGGCAAATTGCGCCGTGTCGGACGCGATCAGGAAATCGCCCATCAGGGCCAGTTCCAGACCGCCGGTGATGGCAAACCCATTCACCGCACAGATGATCGGGTGCGGACAGGCCCGCATCACGTCAAACAGACTTTCGCCGCCGTGCCATTTCAGGCTGTCGGCCACGGTTTGCGTCGCGGACAGTTCCTTCAGATCCACACCGCAGCTGAACGCCCGCCCCGCACCGGTCAGAACGATAGCGCGCACACAGTCTTCCGCGGACAGATCGCGCACCGTTTCGGTCAGCATGTCGATGCATTGCCGGTTGAGCGCGTTCAGCGACTTGGGCCGATTCAGCGTGATTTCAGCGACCGCGCCCTGGCGGGTCACGCAAACTGGGGCATCGGTCATGTCAGCCAATCATCCTCTGCATTGCCGGGATGGTTTCGTCCGTGAACCAGCCATACTCGGGCGCATTTGCGCCTGCCGCCATGGCCGCCTGCACGCGTGCAATTGTTTCGCCCCGGATCTGCGTTTTCACGGAGGCAAAGGTTTTAGGCGGCAGGTCCGCCATTTGCTGCGCCACCTGCACGGCCCGATCCTGCAACGTTTCATCGTCCACGATTTCGTCGACGATCCCCATTTGCGCGGCAAGTTCGGCCCGGACTGGTTGGCCCGTCAACATCAAGCGCCGTAACGCATTCGGACCCAGTGTTGCGCGGGCGATTTCCAGCGGCCCGGCGGGGAAATCCGCACCGACGCGTATCTCGGCCAGTCCAAAGGCGGACCGGGGGGCGGCCACCCGGTAGTCGCTGGCCAGGACAAAAAACAGCCCGCCCGCGATGGCCGCGCCATTGACCGCGGCGACAGTCGGCTTGGGAAAGGCAAACAACCGCAGGAACCCGACATTCAGGCCTTTGACGATGGCATGCTGCTGTTCCAGCGTGAATTGCTGAGCCTCTTTCAGGTCGAGACCGGCGGAAAACACCTTGTACGTGCTGTTGATCACGACCGCCTTGACCGTGTTGTCGCCTGCAAGATCATCAAGGGTTGTCGCCATCTTCATCAGGCCATCAGCGCTGAGCGCGTTCACCGGTGGCCGGCTCAGCGTCATCCGGACGACCCCACCCTCAAGTCTTTCGCATTCGATCATCGCTGTGTCCCCTGTTGTTACGTGTCGGTCGTTGCCCGTCCGGCGTCTAGCTGCCGCGCCGGTTCTGGCGTTCTTCTTCAAGGCGTTTGCCGATGGTCGCGCTGCAATCATGCGCCTCCATCGGCTCCCCGCAGGCCGAGCACACCAGGTAGGGTTCGCTCACGGCGCCGCATCCCTTATGGGTGAGCGTGGTCGAACGTTCCGGCGACTTATCAAGCCATTTGTTCCCCCAGGCCCGCAACATGACGATGACGGGCCACAAATCGCGGCCCTTTTCGGTCAGCAGATATTCCTTGCGGGGCGGGTGATGCGAATAGGTATGGGTGCGGATGATCCCGTCCTCGACCATGCCTTTGAGCCGCTGGCTGAGGATATGCGGAGAGGCGCCGGTATTGCGTTGCAAGTCGTCAAACCGGCGGGATCCGAGAAACATTTCGCGCAGGATCATCAACCGCCAGGTCTCGCCAACCCGTTCGACCGCGCGGGATGTTGTGCAGGTTGTATCGGCGAGATCGGACCGGCTCACGTTGACTCCCTTCAAAATTTGAAGTTACGGTTTTCACAGACCCGACGGGTTGTCAAATCTTTCGCGCGGCCTGCGCGACAAAAACAAGAACGGGGATCAGATGAAGCTTTTTTTTGCACCCAACAGCCGTGCCGTGCGTATTGCGTGGCTGCTGGAGGAACTTGGGCTCGATTATGAATTGGAGCGGTTCAATCTGGGCGATCGTGCCATGCGCGACGAACAATATCTGTCGGTCCATCCCATGGGTCGCGTGCCCGCCCTGGAAGATGGCGATGTGACGATTTTTGAATCGACCGCCATCGTGCAATACATTCTGGCGCGCCATGGCAACGGACGGTTGGTGCCAGCCACGGACAGCCCTGAATTTCCCCAGTACCTGCAATGGCTGCATTACGCCGAGGGCATGATCATGCCGCCGATCAACACCATTGTCGTTGAAACCATCTTGCTGCCCCCCGAACGGCGCACCGAGTTGAACGTGAAACGCGCCACCAAGCTGTTGAACCAGATGTTGGCGGCGGTGGAGAGGCACATGGAAGGGCGGGACTATCTCGCCGGGGAGTTCAGCGGCGCGGATGTTGTGACCGGCCATGCGGTGATTGTGTCACAGACCCTGGGCGGCGATTTTTCGGACAAGCCCAATCTGACCGCCTATGCCGCGCGGCTGAAAGAGCGCCCTGCCCTGCAAAAAGCTCTGGCACTGTGAGCGCCCCTGTCGCCCTGATCGTCGGCGCAGGCGATTACATCGGGGCGGCCATCGCCAAACGCTTTGCCGCCGGCGGGTTCACCGTCTGCCTGGGGCGGCGCAACGGCGACAAGCTGGCCCCGTTGATTGATGAGATTGCGGCCATGGGCGGCACGGCCCATGGTTATACCATGGATGCCCGCGACGAAGACAGCACCATTGAAGTGTTCAAACAGGTCGAAACCGATGTCGGTCCGATCGAGGTGGTGATTTTCAACGTTGGCGGTAATGTGCATTTTCCGATCCTCGACACCACGGCGCGGGTGTTCCGCAAAGTCTGGGAAATGGCCTGTTTCGCCGGGTTCCTGTCAGGGCGCGAGGCGGCGCGATACATGGTGCCACGCGGGCGCGGCAGCATATTTTTCACCGGCGCATCGGCCAGCATGCGGGGCAATCCGGGCTTTGCCGCGTTCTCTGCCGGGAAATCTGGCTTGCGGGCGCTGGCACAGAGCATGGCAAAGGAATTGGGCCCAAAGAACATCCATGTAGCGCATCTGGTGATTGATGCGGGGGTGGATACGGGTTTTGTTCGCGACCTGTGGGCCAAGCGGGGCAAAGACCCTGACACCCTGCCCCCGGACACGCTGATGAACCCCGACTCGGTTGGCGAAGCCTACTGGATCCTGCACAATCAAAGCCGCGATGCCTGGACCTTCGAGATGGACCTGCGCCCTTATGGAGAGACATGGTGATGAAAACGATCGAGTTCCTGTATGATTTCGGTAGCCCGAACGCCTATCTGGTGCACAAGGTTCTGCCTGACATCGCCACACGCCACGGGGCGGAATTGAAATATGTTCCGATCCTGTTGGGGGGCGTGTTCAAGGCCACCAATAACCAAAGCCCGATGGAGGCCTTTGCCGGGGTGACCGGCAAGCTGCCGTATCAGTTGGCCGAAATCGAACGATTCAAGCGCCGATATGGCGTCGCCTATGCGATGAACCCGCATTTTCCGGTGTTGACCATCGGCGTCATGCGCGGTGCGATTTATTCGCAGGGTCAAAGCTGGGAATCCGCCTACACCGACGCGGTGTTCGACGCGATGTGGGTTGACGGCAAAAAGATGGACGACCCTGCCGTGATCGCCGAGGTTCTGACCGAGGCCGGGTTGCCCGCCGAACAGATCATGACGGCCACCGTAACACCCGAGGTCAAGCAAGGGCTTATCGACGCCACCACCGCCGCTGTCGGGCGGGGCGTGTTCGGCGCGCCAACCATGTTCGTCGGGGACGAGATGTTCTTTGGCAAGGATTCACTGGACGATTTGGACTGGTACCTGGGGCAGGCCTGAGCGCGTCAGAGCTGCCCTGACAATGTCTCGGCCAGCGTGTCATAGACCAGCCGGATGCGCCGGCTGGTGTGCAATTCGCGGTGGGTCAGCAGCCAGAAGGGCACCACCACCGGCGCAAGATCGGGCAGGATACGTTCGACCGATGGGGTCGCATCGCCCAGTTCGGCCAGCATGACGCCGACGCCCAGCCCCTGTTTGATCAGTTCCCATCCGGTGACACCGTTCAGCGACAGGACCGGCATGTTGGCCTCGGTCACGGTGATCCCCTGCCCCTTCAACCATGCGATCAACCGCCCTGAGCGGTCAAAGCCAACAAAATCGGCCTGCTCAAGATCGCCGCGCGTTTCAGGACGCCCATTTGCGGCGATCCATTCGGTCGATGCATAAAGCCGCGCCTCGCTTTCGCGGGCCAGGCGGGCGATCAGGTCGGGTTGTTCGGGGCGCACGTGCCGGATGGCAATGTCGGCATCGCGGCGGCCAAGGTCACTGAGTTCGTTCGAGGCGATAATTTCCAGGGTAATGCCCGGCGCAAGGGCGCGCAGCCGTTTCACGATGGGCGGCAGGATATGCGCCGAAAGCACGTCGCTGGCTGAAATCACCACATGCCCCGCGACCGCCTGCGACTGTCCCGACGCCGCAAGCGAAATGCGCTGGGCGGCGTCGCGCATGGTGCGCACATGCTCAAGCAGGTCCGCCCCCGTGGGCGTCAGGCGCAGCGACCGGCCGACGCGATCAAACAGGACAACGCCAAGCGCCTCTTCCAGTGCGGCGACCTGACGGCCCAGCGTGGGCTGAGTCACCCCCAGCGCCTTGGCCCCGGCCGAGAGCGAACCCTCTTCCACGGTCGCAAGGAACGCACGGACCTGGTTCCAGTCATATGTCACGGACTGCCAATTCATGCATTTATGCATAAACGAACTACGGATTTAGGCAATTCCCAGCGTGCTCCTGCATGGATATCACCAAGGCAAAGGAGATGGATCATGCAAACACAGTCAGCCGCAAGATTTTGGGACAAGATCGCCGCGAAATACGCCAGGCGTCCTGTCGGGAACCAAACCGCCTATGAAGAAACGCTCGAGCGCACGCGCAGCCACCTGTCACAGGACGACAGCGTGCTGGAACTGGGCTGCGGCACCGGAACGACCGCGCTATTGCTGGCCGATGCGGTGGGTCATATCACCGCGACGGATTTTTCGTCCGAAATGATCGCCATTGCACAAGAAAAACTGACCGCGGACACGGCACAGAACGTGACCTTCCAACAGGCCACCGCCGCAGCGGACGATGCCCCGGCCAACAGTCTGGATGCGGTTCTGGCCTTCAACCTGCTGCATCTTCTGCCGGACCTTGAACCGGTCCTGCGCGCGGCGAACCGCCAATTGAAACCCGGCGGCCTGTTCATCTCGAAAACCATCTGCCTGGGGCATGGCGGGTGGAAATACCGGCTGCTGATCGTTCCCATGCGCCTGCTGGGGATGGCACCCCATATCGGCTTCCTCAAGATCAGCGATCTGGAACAGCGCATTGCTGCGCAGGGGTTCAAGATCATCGAGACCGGGAATTATCCGGCCAAGCCGCCCAGCCGGTTCATCGTTGCACGCAAGCTGTAACGAAAAAGCCCCGACCGAACGGCCGGGGCTTTTGATCTGCGCGGGGTCTGAATTCAGACTTCAAGCCATTCCTTGCGCACATCGTCGCGTTCACGCAATTCGTCGGGCGTGCCCTCGAACACTACCTTGCCGTGCCCCATGACATAGACACGGTGGGCGATGTCCATGGCGATGGCCAGTTTCTGTTCCACCAAAAGGGTCGAAATGCCCCGCCTTGCGATTTCCTGCAGCAGTTCGGCGACCTTCTGGGTCATCTGCGGCGACAGGCCTTCGGTCGGTTCGTCGATCATGATGAAATCGGGATCGCCCATCAGCGTACGGCACATGGTCAGCATCTGCTGTTCCCCGCCCGACAGCACCGATGCCTCGACGTCGGCACGGTTGTTCAGGTTCGAAAACAGGTCGAACATGTCCTGCATCGACCAGCGGCCGGACCCGTCCTTCTGGCCCGGTTTCAAGCCCAGGATCAGGTTCTGACGCGTGGTCAGACCGGGAAAGATATCGCGGTTTTCCGGCACGTATCCGATACCCAGATTTGCGATTTCAAAGGCCTTTTTGCCCGCGATTTCCTGCCCCTTGAACTTGACCGAGCCTTCGGGGGTGACATCGCCCATGACCGCCTTGCAAGTGGTCGAGCGGCCAACACCGTTGCGCCCCAGAAGGGCAACGATTTCGCCCTCCTTGATGTTCATGTTCACGCCCTGAAGAATGTGGGATTTGCCGTAATAGGCGTGCAAGTCGGTTACTTCCAACATCTCAGTGCTCTGCCTCCAATGCGGCGCCCAGATACGCCTCTTGTACTTTTGGATTTGCGCGCACCTCTTCGGGGCGCCCGGTCGCGATGATTTCGCCATAGACCAGAACCGAGATATAATCGGCCAGACCGAACACAACGCCCATGTCATGTTCCACCATGATCAGGGTCTTGTTCTCGGTAACCTTTCGGATCAGGTCGACGATGTAATCGGTTTCCGAATGGCTCATGCCAGCGGTTGGTTCGTCGAGCATGATCACGTCGGCCCCACCGGCGATGGTGATACCGATCTCCAGAGCCCGCTGTTCAGCGTATGACAGGACACCGGCAGGCAGATCACGGCGCGCCGTCAGGTTGATTTGATCAAGGATTTCATCCGCCCCTTCGGTCAGATCGCGCGAGCGGCTGACCATGTTCCAGAACGAATATTTGTACCCATGCGACCAGAGCAGCGAACACCGGACGTTCTCGAACACTGTCATCTTGGGAAAGATGTTGGTGATCTGAAACGACCGCGACAGGCCCATCCGGTTGATTTGGAACGGCGCCTTGCCGGCGAGATCCTTACCATGCAGGCGAACCGTGCCGCTGGTCGGCGGAAACCGTCCGGTAATCAGGTTGAACAGGGTCGATTTGCCGGCCCCGTTCGGCCCGATGATCGCATGGCGTTCGCCTTTTCCGATGTTCAGGTCGATGCCGCGGATGATCTCGGTCTTGCCAAAACTTTTGCGCAAACCTTCAATCTGAAGTGCGGGAGTACTCATGCTGCACCTCCTTCCGGGGTATTGGCATCGGCCCACGCTTCGCGCAGCGCAGGTGCCGTCAGGCGGGTCAGATAGATCGCGACGGCAGTCACACCGATGGCGATGACCCAAGGCAAGATCGCATGGCTGTCGAAGGTGGTCCAGAATACCGTCATCTCATTGTCGCCGGTCGCCGCGTGGCGAAAGTGGAACGTCATCTCGACCAATGCGGACAGGCCACATACCGCAATCGCAGCAGGTATGAGCGTTTTTATATACGGCATCACCAATTGACCGGCTTTGCCCAGTCTGAACACCGGCACATGCATCATCAGCAACCCTGCCAGACCACCGGGGAAGAACATCACCGTGGCCAAGAACAGAACACCGGCATAAAAGGCCCAGAGTTCGGTGTGAAGCGACAGAACGGTTTGCAGCAGGGTAAAGGCGATGGCGCCAATGATCGGCCCGAAGAAGAAGCCGACGCCGCCCAGGAAGGTCACCAGAAGGATCACGCCCGAGGATGTGGTATTGAGGTTCTCTTCGGTCAGGATTTCATAGTTGATGGCAAAGAGCCCCCCCGCCACGCCGGCAAAAAAGCCAGACGCCACGAAGCTGTAGAACCGCACCCATCGGGCCGAGTACCCAAGGAACTCGGCACGTTCGGGATTGTCCCGCACAGCGTTGGCCATCCGACCGACCGGCGTGCGCGAATAAAGGTACATCAACACCGCCGAAATCATCAGCCAGGCGGCGATCAGATAATAGACCTCGATCTGCTGCGCGAAATCGAAACCGAAGAACGGCAGACCTTCATCGCGATAGCCCGAGACACCTTCTTCACCACCGAAGAAGACCACGATGATCACCGAACAGGCGGCGATCAGCTCACCCACCCCGAGTGAAATCATCGCGAAAACGGTACCCGCACTTCGCGTCGAGAAGCTGCCCACGATCATCGCAAGCCCCATACCGAACAGACCGCCGACGATCGGCAGGAACGGCATCGGGACAGGCGCGCCCGTGTCTGAGATCCAGTTCATGACATGCACGGCCATAAAGCCACCGACGCCCATATAGACGGCGTGGCCAAAGCTGAGCATCCCGCCCTGCCCCAAAAGCATGTTATAGGCCAGGGCGAAGATGATCGTGATCGACATCTGGTTCATGATGGTCAGAGCAGACCGCGACGGGAAGATGTATGGCATCAAAACCAAAAGCAAAGCTGCGATGATCCACGGCGTTGCACTGATGCTCAGAGAACCGGCACGCATACGCTGCGCAGGCTTGGTCGGGTCGGTAGTGATCTGGTCTTGCTCGCTCATGCGTCACGCTTTCCGAAAAGGCCGTAAGGGCGAAAAATCAGGATCAGCACCATCAGGATATACGGGAGGATGTCCGCAATCTGGGGGCTGGTTACGGTCCAGAGGTCACGCCATACGCTGTCACCCAGGTTCTCGGGCGTTGAGATCCCGATACCGTTCAGGATGTCTGACATGGCGATGTTGTAGGACTTGGCGAAGGTGGTGATCCACCCGATCAGCAGGGACGCCACCAGGGCCCCCCAAAGTGACCCCAAGCCCCCGATCACGATCGTCACGAACACGATCGACCCAAGCACAAAGGCCATGCCAGGAAATGTCCCAAGAACAGGCCCCGCAATCACACCGGCAACACCGGCAAGCGCCGTGCCGACGCCAAAGACGCCCATAAAGATCAGCGGCACGTTATGGCCCAACGCCTCGACCGTGCGCGGATAGCTGAGAGCCGCCTGAATGATCATGCCGACACGTGTCTTGGTCAGAATGTAAAGCAGGCCGATGAAGATTCCGACAGAGATGAAGATCATGAAAATCTTGTAGGCCGGAATGGAGTTGCCCGCGATGGAGAAGGCCGTGAAGTTCAGAATATCTGGAATATCGTAGGGCATCTGGTTCTTGCCCCAGATGAACTGCACCAGTTCTTCGATCAAAAGCGCCAACCCGAAGGTAAAGATCAGTTCCGGCACGTGGCCATATTGATGGACCCGGCGCAGGCCGTATCGTTCGACCCCTGCCCCCATCACACCAACAATCAACGGAGCAATAAGTAGCCCCATCCAGAAGCCCAAGGCGATGCTGATTTGATAGGCAAAATACGCGCCCAACATGTAAAAACTGGCATGAGCGAAGTTTAGAACGCCCATCATCGAGAAGATCAGGGTGAGACCGGCCGAGAGCATGAACAGCAATAGGCCAGTCACCAGCCCGTCGATCAAATTGACGAGTATGAGGTCCATAGGGCCCCTCCGGTGGCTAATTGGTCGTGGAATGCAACAAAAGCGTGCGCGCCCCACCCCAAAAGGGACGGAGCGCGGCAAGTGTCGCTTATGGGCGCTTCATCTCGCAGGTCGTCTCGATATCGGCCGACGCGTTGGTCACCGTGTTCTCGATTTTCAGACCATATCCCGAGTTGTCGTAGTCGAAGGGTGTTTCGACGTCGGTATGCGCATAGATGTGCACGTCCTGGATCAGCTGGTGATCCTGCGGACGCATGTAGAGCTCACCGCTCCACAGGCTATCGCTGAACTTCATGCCTTCCAGCTTGCTGGCCACCGCGACCACGTCATCGGCGGTGCCGGCTTCGTCGATCGCCTGCGCCAGCATCTGGATCACGTTGGTGATACGCGACTGGCTGATGTTGCCGTCCGGGTATTTCGCCTTGAAGGCACGAATATACTCCTGCGCTTCGGGCTTTGCGGGCGGGTTGTTGCCACCTTCGGCCACGAGACGCAGCGAACCCTTTCCGCTTTCGCCAAAGGCGGCAGTAATGCCGTCGGCGGCAGCGTAATAGGTGTAGATCGGACCTTCAAAGCCGTTCTCGATCACCGATTTACCAAGGCCCAGCATGTCGGCGCCCCAGTTGCCGGTTATGACCGCGTCAGCTTCGGACGCGACGATCTTGCGGCTGTAGGGGGTGAAGTCCTTCACCTTGCCGATCGGGTGCAGTTCGTTGCCCACGATTTCAATGTCAGGGCGCTTTTCGCCCAGGAACTTGACCGCAGCGGCGGCCACGGCCTTACCAAAGCTGTAGTCCTGCCCGATGATATAGACCTTCTTGATACCGTCGTCCTGCGCGATCACGTCCGTCAGCGCGTCCATCTTGATGTCCGCGTTGGCATCGAAACGGAAGTGCCAGAAGTTGCACTTATCGTTGGTCAGCGCCGGATCAACAGCCGAATAGTTCAGGAACAACACGCGGCTGTCGGGGTTGCGGCGGTTGTGCTTGTCGATGGCTTCGGTCAGTGCGTTGGCCACGCCCGAGCTGTTGCCCTGCGCGATATAACGAATGCCCTGGTCGATGGCGACCTGCAACTGGATCAGCGATTCCTTGGGGCTGATCTTGTTGTCGAAGCCGACGATTTCGAAAATCTTTCCGTCCAGTACGCCGCCCTTTTCGTTCACCAGCGTCTCGGCGGCGAATTCGTACTGGTGCAGGCCGTTGGTCCCGGTGCTCGCGAACGGACCTGACAAAGGATCGATAAAGGCGATCTTGATGTTTTCAGCCATGACAGCCGTTGCACTGACGGACAGAGCAAGCGCTGCTGCAACGCCGAACTTAAATGTTTTGCGCATGTGATTTCCTCCCTAACACATAGCCCGGAATGCTTTGGTGCATTTTTCAACGGGCTTGGCGTGAGAGTTGCACATAACCACCCAATGTCAAGCATTGCGGAATTCCGTTTCACTGTTCACGGGCCGACACAGGACCGTGAACACGGACTGCCACCACTGGCGCACCGCCCGGCTTCCACCGCCCAACCCAATGCAATGCGATCCTGACGCCGCGAGAATAATGTAACTTCGCCTCGTAGGTAATTGTTTCTTTTATATATTTGGAATACTCAACAACGCCCTTCTGCCCCGGCGTGACCGGGTTCGGAAACAGTGCAGCTGCAGAAAAAAGAGGTCGGCTCCATCGGCCCTTTGATCTCAGACACAGCGGGCCACCATAATTTAAATGTCGAAATAATTCTCTCTACCCACAGGTCTCCGGAAATCCTCATATTTCGCGGTGCAAAATTTTCTTTCGCACAACGGAAGTGATTCTCGGAAAGGGGGTTTGACGCCCGGACCGGGCCGTTTCAGCCGCGGAAACTGAGGCTTTTAGCAGCGGAAATCAGATGCTTGGCGTAATAGGTTTCAAGCTGCTTGGGCTTTACATGAAAGGCCGGGCCACCGACGTTCATGCCATAGACCCGCGCCCCGTTCAGCGAAAAGACCGGAACCGCGATGCCATTCACGTCGGGCCGCCAGTCACCATATCCCCGGCAAATACCCTCGGACTCGTATTCAGCCTTGGCCGAGGCAAAACTTTCGCGCCGCGCCTGTTCCTGGTCCGGATGTTCCCGGGCACCAAGATCAAAGACGGCCTCGCGGTCCTCGTCGGACATGCCCACCAGAATGGCCCGTCCGATGGCGGAAAAGAACAGCGGCAGCCGGGACCCGACGCGCATCGTCAGCGCGACATCCTCGCGCGAACTCTGCACTGCAACATAGACGACATCCAGACGATGGCGTTCGCCCAGGGCCACCGTGATGTAAGAGTTGGGACCATTGCGCAGCGCGCGCATCACCTCGGCCGCGCGGTCGGCGATGTCCATCCCAGACAACACCCCGAACCCCAGTTGCAGCACCCCTGCCCCCAGCCTGTAGGTGCCTGTCCGCGGATCGGCAACCAGATAGTCCAGTTTGCACAAGGTGTGCGTCAGGCGGGAGACGGTCGGTTTGGGCAGACCGGTGCGTTCGGCAAAGTCGGTGTTGGTCAGTTCGATTTCATTTGGGCGAAAGCACCGCAGCACCTCGAGCCCGCGGGCAAGCGCGGTGACGAAGTTCCGGTCCTTGGCATCTTCGCCGTCGGTCGTGAAATCCAGATCTGTCATGCAATTCGCTCTCCGTGGGTCCGCGCCTGTGCCTAGCCGTGCAGCGCATCCAGCCCGCGTTGGGCAAAGGCCGGAACATACTGGCCCAGCGTGAGCGCCCGTTCCGGGTTTGACGCATTGCCATCAAGCGCCCGTTTCAACACGCCCTGAATGATCCCCGCCATGCGGAAGAAACAGAAAGACAGGTAAAAGCCGAAATTCTCGATTTCGGGCAGGCTGCGACGCTGGCAATAAGCGGCGATGAATTCCTCGTCCGAAGGCAGGCCCAGTGCCTTGCGATCCACCCCGGCCAACCCGCGCCCTTCGTTCCCCGCCGGCATCTGCCACTGCATGATGACCGAGGCCAGATCGGCATAAGGGTGCCCGATGGTCGACAGTTCCCAGTCGAGCACGGCAAGGCATTTGGTGCCGTTCTTTTCGAACATCATATTGTCGATGCGATAATCGCCATGCACCAGCGTGCGCTGACCGTCATCGGGTGGCATGTTCGCAACCAGCTCTTCCATCAGCTGATCCATCGCCGGAACGGATTCCGTTTCCGAAGCGCGATACTGTTTCGACCAGCGCGCGACCTGACGTTCATAGTAGTTTCCCGGCGGGCCGTAATCGGACAGGCCGACGGCATCGACATCGACCATGTGCAATTCGGCCAGCACGCGGTTCATTTCGTCGATGACGGCGCCGCGGTCGGCATTGGTCAGCCCCTCAAGCGTGGGTTGGCGAAAGTTGCGCCCATCCACGTGATCCATGATGTAAAAGGCCGACCCGATCACGCTGTCGTCTTCACAGAGCAGATGCATCTTGGCGACAGGCACCTTGGTGTCGGCAAGCGCGCTTTGAACACGAAACTCCCGATCGACCGCGTGGGCCGATTTCAACAGAACCCCCGGCGGTTTGCGCCGCAGCACGTAGTTGTGCGTCGGAGTCTTCAGCAGGAAGGTCGGGTTGGATTGCCCGACGTCGAATTTGGTGGCCTCGATCGGCCCCTCGAACCCGGGGAGGTGTTCGCTCAGATAGGCGGCGACCGCCGCGGTATCCAATGTCTGTGTGTCGGCCATGGCCATGTCCTCAGCTATAGGTCAGCAATTGCGCGCGATCGGCGGGTGCCAGATGCGGGGTCGCGTTGAATTCATGCAGGAAAAACACGCTGTTTGAAAAGATGAACCGCGTCATCGACGTGTTTTTCACCTGCAGGTTCAGGGTCATCATCTGCGCCTTCGGGGCGCTGAGCGCGTTGGCCACCAGCTGCCCGATGGGGCCACCGGAACTGATGACCAGAACGCGGCGCGCGTCGGTATCGGTTGCAAAATCGCGCGCGGCGGCGACCCGGTTTTCAAAGTCCGTCCAGCTTTCTGCGGCGCCGTGAAGCCCGCCATCCTGCCATTCTAAGATCGTGTCCCGAAGGGTGCGGAAATGGGTCTTGCGATCCCCGCGCACATCGTCGGGCACCTGCCCGTCGAACCGCACATTCAACAGGTCGTGAAAATCATATTCGTTCAGCCCGGAATGCGTTTCGGGTGCGTCTCCAAACCCCATTGAGGTCAGCGTTTCCTTTTGCCGTTCAAGCGTACCGGTGACCAGACGGTCCGGCACCCAGCCAGCCTCGCGCAGGGCCTCGCCCGCCAGGCGCGACTGTTCATGCCCGATATCGGACAGCTTGTCGTAATTGTCGGCCCCGAACGAGGCCTGACCATGCCGGACAACGAGGAGTTCTGCCATGCGCTGCGCCTTGTGTTCCTGGTGCGGCGGCCACCCTCAGGGCAGCCGCCGGTTCCTGTCTCAGAATACTTCGAACAACCCGGCCGCGCCCATGCCGCCGCCCACGCACATGGTGCAGACAACGTATTTGGCGCCCCGGCGTTTGCCTTCGATCAGCGCGTGGCCCACCATGCGCGCGCCCGACATGCCATAGGGGTGACCGATCGAGATCGCGCCCCCATCGACGTTCAACAGTTCATCCGGGATGCCCAGCTTGTCGCGGCTGTAAAGCACCTGACAGGCAAAAGCCTCGTTCAGCTCCCACAGGCCGATATCGTCCATTTTCAGCCCATGCGCCGCCAGCAGTTTCGGCACGGCGAACACGGGGCCAATGCCCATTTCGTCGGGCTCACACCCGGCAGCCATGACACCGACATACCGGCCCAGCGGTTCCAGACCTTTCTTCTCGGCGACACTTGCCTCCATCACCACGGCGGCCGAGGCCCCGTCCGACAACTGGCTGGCGTTCCCGGCGGTGATGTATTTGCCTTCCTTGATGACCTGCCCGTCCTTGAACACCGGCTGCAGCGCGGCAAGGCTTTCGGCGGTGGTGCTGGGGCGGTTGCCTTCGTCCTTTGAAAGGGTGACCTCGTGTTCCGAGATCTCTTTCGTCTCGCGGTCCTGCATCTTCATGATGGTGGTCAGAGGCACGATTTCATCGTCGAACTTGCCCGCCTGCTGGGCCGAGTGGGTGCGCGCCTGGGACTGGGCTGCATAGGCATCCTGTGCCTCACGGCTCACGCCATAGCGTTCAGCCACGGTTTCGGCCGTCTCCAGCATGGTCATGTAGATATCGTTCTTGTGTTCGCGCAGCCACGGGTCGCGGTTCACGCGCATTTCGGGGGTCTGAACCATCGAGATGCTTTCGACGCCGCCGCCGATGACAACATCCATGCCGTCCATCACCACCTGCTTGGCCGCCGTGGCGATGGCCATCATGCCGCTGGCGCACTGGCGGTCCAGCGACATGCCCGCAACAGTCACCGGAAGACCGGCGCGCACCGCGGCCTGGCGGGCAACGTTGCCCCCCGAATACCCCTGCTGAAGAGCCGCCCCAAACACGCAATCGCTGATCTCGGACGGGTCTACGCCTGCGCGCTGAACCGCGTTGGAAATGGCATGTCCGGCCAGCGCCTGGGGGGTGGTGGCATTGAACGCGCCGCGATAGGCCTTGCCGATCGGGGTGCGGGCGGTTGAAACGATAACTGCGTCACGCATGTGTTTGATTTCCTTTTGATTTAGCTGCCCCAATTCAGCTTGAGCCCGCGGGCCTCGGCTGCATTGCGTGCATATTTCCGGGTTTGAGAAAACGCGTCGGTCAGCTCTTGCTGGTCCGTCGGGTCGGCGATCTTGTCAAAGGCGGCGGCGACCGCCTCGGGGGTGTTTTCATCGCCCGTCAGGGTGATGCCTTGGGTTTCATAAACCTTGGTCACCGCAAAGCTGCCTGCGCCCGCGCCAAGGATCACGCGCGATGGCGCATCCTCGCTCACCAGATAGAGCAGCCCCGGGGTGATGGTTTCGGGGGCCAGCAATTCCTGCGCATCGGGCGGCAACAGGTCCGCGGTCATCCGGGTGGCCGCCGTGGGCGCCAGCGTGTTGACGCGGATATCATCGCGCCCGCCCTCAAGGTGGAGCACATTCATCAGCCCCATCATCGCCGCCTTGGCCGCGCCATAGTTGGACTGACCGAAGTTGCCATAGAGACCGGATGCGGACGAGGTCAGAACGATCCGCCCGTATTTCTGTTCCCGCATGATCGGCCAGCAGGCATGGGCGGTCGTAGCGCTGCCCATCAAGTGCACATCGACCACCTTGCGGAAATCATCCAGCGTCATCTTGGCGAATGTCTTGTCACGCAGGATGCCCGCGTTGTTGACCAGAATGTCGATCCGGCCCCAGGCGTCCATGGTGCGGGCAACCATGTCGGTCACCTGGTCTTCATTGGCCACGTCCGCGCCATGGGCCATCGCCTCGCCGCCGGCGGCGCGAATTTCTTCGACCACGGCCTGTGCCGCGCTGTCCGAGGCGCCCGATCCATCAACAGCGGCGCCAAGGTCGTTGATGACAACCTTTGCCCCGCGTTTGGCCAGCTCCACCGCGTGGCTGCGCCCAAGGCCGGTTCCTGCTCCGGTGACAATCGCCACGCGTCCGTCAAATCTGATGCTCATGCTTTAGCTTCCTATTCTAATGCATTGCCTGGTCGAAGATATTCCCCGACGTTACCACGTTGATCCCGCCGCTGACCGGGATGACCGCGCCAGTCACATAGGACCCGCCGCGCCCACAGAGGAACAGCATGCACCCTGCGATGTCATCCTCATTGCCCACGCGTTTCAGGGGTACGTCGTCGCCCACACGGGCGCGCATGTCCTTGTCTGCCGTGGCCCAGGCGGTCATTTTCGAAACAAAGGGCCCTGGTGCCAGCGCATTCACGGTGATGTGTCGGTTCGCCATCTCCTTGGCGAGGATCTTGGTCAGGTGCAGCACCGCCGCCTTGGACGCCGAATAACTATAGGCGCCGTCGCCCATCGGCACCTCGCCCATGACCGAGCCAACGTTGACCACGCGGGCGGGATCCTCCGGGCTGGCCGAGGCCTGAAGCATCGGCAACAGTTTCTGCGTCAGATCGAACAGGCCGGCGACATTCAGGGTCATGACCTTTTCCCAGGCCTCGAACGGGAACTGGCCCAAGGGCCCGCCCCAGGCGCGACCGGCATTGTTCATAAGGATATCAAGGGCTTCAGTCCGCTTCTTGACCTCATCCACAAGGGCATCCACACCCGCCTCGGTGGACACATCCCCGGCGAACCCTTCGGCAGACCCCGGCGCATCCAGCGCGTTCAATTCGGCGGCAACCGCCTCGCACGCGTCCCCCTTGCGCGATGCGATCAGAACATGCGCCCCGGCGCGCACCAGCGCCTCGGCCGCCATCCGGCCAATCCCGGTGGCCCCGCCCGTGACAAGCGCCGTTTTGCCCGGCAGCGAAAACAATTGTTCCGGTGTCATGATCAGAACCCCCTCAGGCGCGCGACCTGCTCGGCGTGATAGCCATAATCGCCCAGCCATTCGGCACTGACCCGCGCGCGTTTCATATAGAACCCCATGTCGAAGGCATCGGTCATTCCGATCCCGCCGTGCATCTGGACCCCTTCGATCACCGCCGCTTTGGCGGTTTCGGTTGCGCGGGCCTTGGCCAGCGATACCGCCAGCGTGGCGTTTGCCGGGTCTTCGTCGAGCATGCGGCCCGCATGGGCGATGGCCGATGCGGTTACCTCGGTCTGGCACCAGAGATCGGCGGCGCGATGTTGCAGCGCCTGGAAACTGCCGATCGTGACGCCGAACTGCTTGCGTTCCTTCAGATAGCCCACGGTCATGCCAAACGCCCCCGCCGCAAGGCCCGACATTTCAGCCGCCAGCGCCGCCTGCCCGGCCTCAAGCGCGGGTTTCAGAACCGACATGGCATCATCCACGGTGCCGAGAACATCCTCACCCGTCGCCTCGACATTATCGAAATTTACCCGCGCGGAATCGCGGCTGTCGATCATGTTCTGCGACTGACGGTCGATCCCGGCGCGGTCTACGGGGATGTCAAACAGGGTCATGCCATCGTCCGTGCGGGTCAGAACCAGCAACCGGTCGGCCAGACCGCCATCGACAACAAAGGTTTTCTTGCCGTTCAGACGAAACCCGTTGCCATCGCGTGTGGCGACCATCGCCGTGGCCTCGGGCGCGAATTTATTCCCCTCGTCAACGGCCAGCGCATAGGTCGTCTCGCCCGAGGCGATACGCGACAGCGCGTCCCTTGTACGGGCGTCCGAGACCTGACGCAGGGCCGTTGCGGCAATCACCGCGCTGGACAGGAACGGGCTGGTGACCAGCGTCTTGCCCATCTCGGCCGCCAAGACCCCGGCGGCCGCATGGCCCATGTCCGATCCCCCGGCCTCTTCCGGTACAAGGATACCGGCCCAACCCATTTCGGCCATGTCTTTCCACAGGGCCGCGTCGTGTGTCTGCCCGGCATCGCGCAGTTTGCGCAGGTGCGACACGGGTGCGGCATCATCCAGAAACCCGCGCGCCGCATCGGCCAGCATGGTTTCTTCTTCAGTTCTCATCAGCGTGCTCATGTCTTTACCCCGGAAGCCCCAGAACGCGCCGCGAAACGATGCTGAGCATCACCTCGGACGTGCCGCCTTCGATTGAATTTGCCTTGGTGCGCAGCCAGTCGGCCGGACGGCTGCCATGCGGGCCATCCCATTCCAGCGCGTCACTGCCGCCTGCCGCCATCATCAGTTCATGACGGTCCTTGTTCAGCTCGGTTCCGACATATTTCAGCATGGCCGACGCATCGCCGACCCCGCCGCCGGATTCGGCCATGTCCTTGTAGCGCTCGATGGTCAGCCCGATGGCCAATGCGTCCACCTCGGCCTTGAGAGCGGCAGCGCGCAGGGTTGCATCGCTCAGCCCGCCGGTGTCATCGGACAAGATCTGACCGGGCGAACGCCCGCCGGACACACCCGTGCCACCGCCGCTGATCATGGTACGTTCATGGGTCAGCAGATGTTTTGCCACGTCCCAGCCGCGATTGACCGTGCCAACGACGCTGGAAATGCCGTCACTATGGGTTTTGGGGACTTTGACATTGTCAAAGAAGGTTTCGCAAAACGGCGATACCCCCGAGATCAGCTTGATCGGGCGGGTGGTGACGCCCTCCCACTCCATGTCGATCAGCAGAAAAGTGATTCCGAGGTGCTTCTTGGCCTCCCTGTCCGAGCGGACCAGCGCAAAGATCGCATCGGCCTGATCGGCGTATGAGGTCCAGATTTTCTGACCGTTGATCAGGTAATGATCGCCCATATCCTCGCATTTGGTCTGAACACTGGCGAGATCCGAACCCGCGCCCGGCTCGGAATAGCCCTGACACCAGCGGATTTCACCGCGCGCGATCGGCGGAAGGTAATGCAGTTTCTGCTCATGCGTGCCGAAATGCAAAAGCGCGGGGCCCAGCATCCAGATGCCAAAGCTTTGCAGGGGAAGCCGTCCATCAATGCGGTTCAGTTCTTCGAGGAATATCTTTTCCTGATCCCGGTTTAGCCCCGCACCGCCGTATTCTTTGGGCCATGTGGGTACTGTGAACCCCTTGGCCGCACAGCGTTCCAACCAGGTTTTCTGCGCATCGGACTCAAAAACCCAGTTCCTTCCGCCCCAACAGATGTTATCCCTTTGGGTGCTGGCATCGCGCATCTCGGTCGGACAGTTTTCTTCAAGCCACGCGCGCAGGTCATCCCTGAACGTGGCAAGCTCTTGAGCGTCTTGCATCAAGCTCCCCCCTTTTATGTCTCCCGTTCCGCAGAGCAGAATTGCATTTCGAAATTCGATTGACAACACCGATTTGCATGACGAAGAGTCACCTTTAAGGTGCCGAGGGGGATCGGCACAGCGCGAAATCAGGGAGAACCATTATGAAAGCCATGCTCAGCACCGCTCCGGGCGGTCCGGAAACCTTGCAACTGACGGAAACGGATGCCCCCGAGCCGGGTAAGGGCCAGGTCCGTATCCGGGTGCGCGCGGCGGGTGTGAATTTCCCCGACACGCTGATCATCCGCGACATGTACCAGGTCAAACCGCCCCGCCCCTTTGCACCGGGCGGCGAGATTTCTGGCGATGTGGATGCCATCGGCGACGGCGTGACCGGGGTTTCGGTCGGCGACCGGGTGCTGGGCCTGACCGGCTTCGGCGGGTTTGCGACACAGGTCAATGTGGACGCGGCCAAGATCGTGAAGATCCCCGACAACATGCCCTATGAGGACGCCGCCTGTTTCATCTTTACCTACGGCACATCGCATCATGCGCTCAAGGACCGGGCGCATTTGAAAGCGGGTGAATCCCTTTTGATCCTCGGGGCTGCGGGCGGTGTCGGCGCGGCGGCCATCGAACTGGGCAAGGCCGCTGGCGCACGGGTGATTGCCGGGGTGTCATCGCAGGAAAAGGCCGATTTCTGCAAATCCATCGGCGCGGATGAGACCCTGATCTATCCGCGCGAGCTGGACAAGGACGGCCAAAAGGCGTTCTCGGCCCAGATCAAGGAGATCGTCGGCGCGAAAGGCGTCGATGTGGTCTATGATGCGGTTGGCGGCGCCTATGCCGAACCTGCGATCCGCGCGCTGGCTTGGGAAGGCCGGTTCCTGGTGGTTGGCTTCCCCGCCGGCATTCCGAAAATCCCGCTGAACCTGCCGCTGCTCAAGGGCTGTCAGATCGTCGGTGTGTTCTGGGGGGCCTCGACCATGCAGGACCCCAAGGGCCACCAGGAAAACGTGGCCGAGCTGTTCAAGATGTATGCGGATGGCAAGATCAAGCCACAGATCAGCGCCCGGTTCCCGCTGGAACAGGCCGCCGATGCGCTGGTGATGATGCAAGACCGCAAGGTGATGGGCAAAGTTGTCCTGACGATCGACTGATCCGGGTCAGTCCAGATGCGCGATGTCGTTGAACCCCTTGGGCCACATGCGATCCCCCCGGATCACGATCCGGCTGATCGAACCGTTGGCCGCGCCGTTGAAGGCAAACGGCTGTGCGCCGCTGGCAATCGCCATGGCCGCGCCAATGACACCGCCATGTACCACGACGGCAACCCGTTGGTCGGGATGCGCGGCGGCGATGCGCAACAGGCCGGTGCGCACCCGGTCATGCAGGATCCCGGTGGTTTCGGCCCCGGGGATTTCGCCCCACTCCTGCCGGTCGTTGGCGCGCTGAAACTCGGGCGCGCCCTCGGCGGCCTTGATCCGGTACATGCCGCCGTCCCAGTCGCCCAGATGAACCTCATGCAGGTCCGGGTCGATCATCGGCGTCAGGCCAAGATGCACGGCCAGCGGCGCCGCCGTCTGGTGCGTACGGCGCAGTTTGGTGACATAAATCGCCGACAGCGGGTCGGACTTCAGCCGCTCTCCCACCAGAACCGCCTGCCGTTCCCCTTCGGGATGCAGCGCCGGATCGCCATGCCCATCGACCAGCGGAAAGGATTCGCCCGGCCGCGCGGCCTCGGTCCGGCCATGGCGGATCAGAAGAAGATCGGCCGCCCCTTCGGGCGGAGCATAGACCGGCTGATGATATTCCTGGCTCATCCTGGCATTCCTCGTGACTGGCATTTGCAAACAATGGCCTTGCTCCTAACGGGAAAGGACACCCGATGACAACACGGCACCTCGACACAGGCACTGACGAATTGCTGTGCCACGTCGCCGATCACGTGGCGACCATATCCCTGAACAACCCGGCCAAGCGCAATGCGCTAAGCAACGACATTACCGCCGGTCTGGAACGGATGCTGGCCGAGACCGAGGCAGATCCGGATGTCCGGGTGCTGGTCTTGACCGGAACGAACGGGGCGTTCTGTGCGGGTGGCGACATCGGTGGGATGGGCGACACGCTTGCAGGTGGCGGCGCACCGGACATCGCGACGATGGTTGAGCGGCTGCGCGCGGCTCAGAACGCGATCTCGCTGAAACTCTATCACTTTCCCAAGCCAACCATCGCCGCCCTGCCCGGCCCTGCTGCCGGTGCGGGCATGTCGATTGCGCTGGCCTGTGATCTGCGGATTGCCAGCCAAAGCGCCTTTCTGGCCCCCGCCTTTGGCAAGATCGCACTGTCGGGCGATTTCGGCGGCACGTGGTATCTGTCGCGCCTGATCGGACCCGGCCGCGCCAAGGAAGTCTATTACACCAGCCGCCGCATAGACGCACAGGAAGGCACCGATCTGGGTCTGTTCAACCGTGTCGTGACCGACGCGGCGCTGGAACAGGAAACCGCCGCCTTTGCCGGTGAAATCGCCGCCGGGCCGCCTGTTGCGCTGGCCTATATGAAGGCGAACCACAACACAGCCGCGGTGGCAAATTTGCAAACGACGCTGGACATGGAGGCCGATCACATGATCCGCGCCATGCTGAGCGAGGATCACAAGGCTGCCGCGCGCGCCTTTCTGGAAAAGAAGCCTGTCGTGTTCAACGGCAGCTGATACAGGGACGTCCCGACATGAAAAACAAACAGATCATCATTGCCGAACTGCCCAAGGGCACGCTGACGCAGGACCATTTCGAAAGCCGGGAAACCGACATGCCCGTGCCCGGCGACGGTGAGGTGCTGTTGCGCACCGTGCTGATGTCGATCGACGCGGCCAACCGGTCCTGGATGCAGGGCGCGACTTATCGCGATCCGGTTCTGGCCGGGGATGCCATGCCCACCTACGCGATCAGCGAAGTGATGCAGTCCAACAGCCCGCGCCTGAGCAAGGGCGATCTGGTCGCCGCCGAATCCACCTGGTCGCAATACACGGTGGCCAAGGCGCACAAGATTCAGAAACTGCCCGATATCCGCCCGGTGTCCAACCTGATGTCGGTCTATGGAATCGCCGGGAAAACCGCGTTCCATGGGCTGATCGGCGTAGGTCGCCCGATTGCCGGGGAAACGGTTCTGGTATCCGCCGCCGCCGGGTCGGTCGGCGGCTATGTCGGCCAGATCGCCAAAGCGCTGGGCTGTCGCGTGGTCGGCATCGCCGGCGGGCAGGAAAAATGTGACTGGGTCGTTGATACACTTGGGTTCGACGCCTGTGTCGATTACCGCGATCCGGGCATGTTCAAGGCGCTGCGCGCCGCCTGCCCCGATGGTGTGGACGTCTATTTCGACAATGTCGGCGGCGGCGTCCTGGAAACAGCGCTGTTCGTGATGAACAACCGGGGACGCGTGGTGTGTTGTGGCGCGATCAGCCAGTATGACACCACATCGCCCAGCGGACCGCGCAACCTGCCCGGTCTGGTCGTGGTCAAACGCCTGCGCATGGAGGGGTTCATCGTGATGGATTTCGCCGATCAGGACGCCACCGCCTTGCGGGCATTGCAGACCTGGGTGGCCAATGGCCAGATCAAGGTGTTCGAAGATGTTGTCGAGGGGCTGGAGAATGCCCCATCGGCGCTCATCGGCCTGCTGGCCGGTGAAAACAAGGGCAAGCGGATGGTGCGCGTCGGCGCCGATCCGACATAATTGAAATCGGGGGAAAAACACATGTCCGCAATCGACACGGCGCTGGAAAACGCGCAGGCAAAAATCGGCACCGAGGTCGGTGTCTCCAACTGGATCACCGTGGATCAGGCCATGATCGACACCTTCGCCGAAACAACCCATGACACGCAGTGGATTCACGTCGATCCGGAACGCGCGGCCAAGGAAACGCCGTTTGGTGGCGCCATCGCGCACGGGTTTCTGACCCTGTCGTTGGCCAGCCGCTTTGCCTATGACTGTTTCAACATGCTGCCCGGTCAGGTGATGGGTATCAACTACGGGTTCAACAAGCTGCGCTTTCTGAATCCGGTCCTTGCCGGGTCGCGTGTGCGCGGGCGGTTCGTTCTGAAAGATGTGCAGAAACGCAAACCCACCGAATTGCTGCGGACCAACAATCTGACCATCGAAATCGAAGGCGCTGAGATCCCCGCCCTTGTCGCCGAGTGGCTGGGCCTGGCTATCTTTGCCGACGAGAACAACGCATGATCGCACGGGATCGAAAATTCTGGATGGAGTCCCTGACCAGAAACGTTACAGTGCCCGAACCGACATGAGGGCAAAGGGGAATCCGACCCTTTCCCACGCCCTTCGTCTGCGGACGGCAACGCAATGGACATGTGATAGATGAAAAGCATTCTGGTTCTCAACGGTCCCAACCTGAACCTGTTGGGCACGCGGCAACCCGAGGTCTATGGCTCGACCACACTTGGCATGATCGAACAGTCCTGTGCCAAACATGGCGACACACTGGGGTTGTCTGTCACCTGCCTGCAATCGAACCACGAAGGCGTGCTGATCGACGCGATCCACGCAGCCAAAGGCAAACATGACGGGCTGATCCTGAATGCCGGGGCGCTGACACATACCTCCATCGCATTGATGGATGCGATCGCCTCGGTCGAATTGCCTCTGGTCGAACTGCATCTGTCCAACATCCACGCCCGGGAAGCATTTCGCCATAAATCCTATATCGCCCCTGTGGCGGTTGGTCAGATTTGCGGCTTTGGCGCCCATGGTTATATACTCGCCATTGAGGCGCTGAATGAGCACCTCAGCAAGGCTGAGCAGAAATGAGGCTTCGGAACTATCTTCACTACCTTTCCAATGTTCAGACATTGGAAGACCTCTGGTCGGCCCATACCGAGCAGATGGCCGACTATGGCTTTGACCGTCTGCTTTACGGTTTCACCCGGTTCCGGACGCAAACATCTCTGGGCGACCCCGAGGATTTCATCATCCTGACCAACCACAACCCCGATTACGTCGAGGGGTTCCTGCACAGCGGTCTTTATTTCCATGCTCCCATGTTGCAATGGGCGCTGAAAAACGAAGGGGCCGGCAGCTGGCGGATGATCAACCAGATGATGGAAAGTGAAACCATGACCCAGGACGAGCGCCGGGTCTATGATTTCAATGCCAAGATGAATGTGACGGTCGGCTATACGATCAGCTTTAAATCGATCTCGGCCCGCTCGAAAGGCGCCATTTCGTTGGCCGCCAAGGAAGGCATGACCCAGGACGAGGTGGATGAAATCTGGGCCCTGCACGGGCGCGACATCCACCTGATGAACAACATTGCCCATCTCAAGATCCTGACCCTGCCTTATTCTCCGCCCAACCGGGTCCTGACCAAACGACAGCGCGAGGCGCTGGAATGGGTCGGAGATGGGAAAACCACGCAGGATATCGCACTGTTGATGGGGCTGACATCGGCCACCGTGGAGAAACATTTGCGACTCGCGCGCGAATCTCTGGCAGTCGAAACAACGGCCCAGGCCGTTCTAAAAGCAGCTTTGCACAATCAGATGTTTGTGCTGGAAGCGTGATTAACCATATAAATTCGCTGGTTAAATACTGCCTCCAATTCACAAGTTTACGTGAGGTAAGGAATCCCCTACTTTCGTTACGTCACTTTTAATCGCAAAGTGACACTGTTCCGTGAGTGGTGGCTTTAGCCTGGGAACATCGGGAAACGATCCTTGATATTGCAAGGCTCTCTGACCTGTCCGGCCCGAGCGTGTATTGATCCACGCAAGGGTCGGAACCCCTAGACCGGCCCTGTCCATCCCCATAGCAATGGGCCGTCTTTACACGGGGTCGTGCATCTTGCGCGACCCCGTACTCACTGCCTCACAGATCAGAACGGAAAGACCACGCCGCGACGGGCCAATGCAATACGTGCGTCCGCATCTCGAATGCCCTAGGCTGGGGCGTGATCAGACCCCCATCCGGAGAACAGGACCATGTGTTTCTCAGCCGAGGCCAGCTTTGCCGCCAGTGCCATTCTTGTTCCTGTCGGGATTTACACGCTGAACACCGCCCGGACCGCAAATACCGCGTATCTGGCGTTTGCGTCTTTTCCTCTGTTCTTCGGGATACAGCAGGCGGTCGAAGGTTGGCTTTGGCTGACCATCCCGTCACAAACCCCGACGGCGACATATCTTCCAGCCATCGGATTTCTGTTCTTCGCCTATTTTCTCTGGCCTTTTCTGGTGCCCTATGCGACCTGGCGGGTTGAACCCGACAGGATGCGCCGCCGGGTCTTTGCGGGCTTTTGTCTTTTAGGGGTGTTTTTGGGGCTGTCCCTGTTTGTGCCCCTGCTTCAAGGACCGAAAGTTCTGCAGGTGGGTTTAGTCAAACAATCAATACTTTACGATCCGACCCTCATCTGGGATGGGGTCGTTTCGCGCACTGTTCTGCGCGTGGTCTATGCGATTGCCATCTGTGTGCCGATGATGCTGTCGTCAGACCGACAGGTGCAGATATTCGGCGTCCTGATCACCCTGTCCGTCATCGGCGGGTTCTGGTTTGCCGCCTATGCGTTCACGTCGATCTGGTGCTTTTTCGCGGCGCTTTTGTCGCTCTACATCCTGGTTGTGGTCCGGCGCCTTGAACCAGCTGCGGCGCGTGTCACCAATTGAAAAAGGGCGAGGCACCTAATGGTGCCCCGCCCCTCTTTGTAGCGATCGAAAAAAGGTTTATGCGCCAGCGGCCTTGGCCACCTCGGCTGCGAAATCTTCTTCTTTCTTCTCGATGCCTTCGCCCACTTCGAGACGCACGAAACCGGTGATGGTTACGCCCGCTTCGGCAGCGGCGGCCCCGACGGTCAGGTCGGGGTTGATGACAAACTGCTGATTCAGCAGGGTCACTTCGGCCATGTACTTCTTCATCCGGCCCACGATCATCTTTTCGATCACGGCCTCGGGCTTGCCGCTTTCGCGGGCGATGTCCATCTGAACCTGCTTTTCTTTTTCGACAACAGCCGGGTCCAAATCGTCTTCGTTCAACGACGCGGGGTTGGTGGCCGCGATGTGCATCGCAACCTGCTTGCCGAACGCTTCGTCACCGCCGGTCATGGCGACCAGAACGCCGATCTTGCCCATTCCGGGGGCTGCTGCGTTGTGGACATAGGCCACGACACTGCCGCCTTCGATCGTCGCCATGCGGCGCAGGCTCATGTTCTCACCGATTGTGGCGATGGCGTCGGTCAGGGTATCTTCGACCGATTTGCCGCCCAGATTGGCCGCTTTCAACGCGTCGATGTCGGAAACACCCAAGGCGGCATTGGCGATCTTGCCAACCATGCCCTGGAAATCGGCGTTTTTCGCGACAAAGTCGGTTTCCGAGTTCACTTCGACGGCGACGCCCTTGCCACCATCGACGACCACGGCCACCAGACCTTCGGCAGCGGTGCGACCGGATTTCTTGGCCGCTTTGGACAGACCCTTGGTGCGCAGCCAATCAACGGCCGCTTCCATGTCGCCATTGGTTTCGGTCAGTGCCTTCTTTGCGTCCATCATGCCTGCGCCGGTGCTGTCGCGCAGTTCTTTGACCATAGATGCTGTGATTGCCATTTTTGGCTCTCCTCAAATTCTTCTGTATCGGGGCAGGTACGCCCTGCCCCGCATGTCAAACCTGTGACAGGCGATCAGCCTTCAGCGGGTGCTTCGGCGGGGGCCTCTTCGGCAACCGCTTCTTCAACCGGCGCTTCTTCCATTGCGCCAAGGTCAACACCGGCCGCACCCAACTGGGCGCTCATGCCGTCAAGCGCTGCGCGCGATGCCAGATCGCAATAAAGCGAAATGGCGCGGGCCGCGTCGTCGTTGCCGGGGATGATGTAATCAACACCGTCAGGCGAACAGTTGCTGTCGACCACGGCCACAACCGGGATACCCAGCTTGTTGGCTTCTGCGATGGCCAGAGCCTCTTTCTTGACGTCGATGACGAACAGCAGGTCGGGAGTGCCGCCCATTTCACGGATGCCGCCCAGCGACGCCTGCAGTTTGCCCTGGTCGCGCTCCATGCCAAGACGTTCTTTCTTGGTCAGGCCTTCGAACCCGGTTTCCATCTGCTCGTCGATCTTCTTGAGACGGTTGATCGACTGCGAAACGGTTTTCCAGTTGGTGAGCGTGCCGCCCAGCCAACGGTGGTTCATGTAATACTGTGCCGATTTTTCGGCGGCTTCAGCGACCGGACCGGCGGCCTGACGCTTGGTGCCCACGAACAGGATGCGACCGCCCTTGGAAACGGTGTCGCGGATGGCCTGCAGCGCCTGATCCAGCATCGGAACAGTCTGTGTCAGGTCCATGATGTGGATGCCATTGCGCGCGCCGTAGATGAACGGCGACATGCGGGGGTTCCAACGCTGTGTCTGGTGACCAAAGTGAACGCCAGCTTCGAGCAGCTGACGCATGGTGAACTCAGGAAGAGCCATGCTTCTTTATCCTTTCCGGTTTCGCCTCGGCGGGGGTCTCAGAGCGGATGCTCCAACCGGCGGACCATATGGGGATGTCTCCCCCATTGGCCCAAACCCCGCCTGCGGGTTTGAATGGCGCGCGTATAAGTCAGCGCGGAACAAAGTGCAAGCGGTGTTTGACAGAACCTGATGCCGGTGCAACGCTTGAGTTTAGCCAATACGCCAAGAGGTGGAAAATGCCAGCCAACACCCTGCACTTCTGGTTCGAATTTGCATCCAACTATTCTTATCTGTCTGTCGAA
Source organism: Arenibacterium sp. CAU 1754 (assembly GCF_054482635.1). Taxonomy (NCBI): domain Bacteria; kingdom Pseudomonadati; phylum Pseudomonadota; class Alphaproteobacteria; order Rhodobacterales; family Paracoccaceae; genus Arenibacterium; species Arenibacterium sp. CAU 1754. Next base: position 292,442 of record NZ_JBTLRG010000001.1, on the reverse strand, counting down.
CGCATTGAAGACATGGCTGCCGCCAAGGGCGTGACCGTGGAATGGCACCCGTTCTTGCTGGGGCCGATCTTCAGGGCGCAGGGCTGGGACAGTTCCCCGTTCAACATTTATCCCGCCAAGGGCAAGTACGTCTGGCGCGATATGGAGCGGTTGACCAGGGCCCGCGGCCTTCCGCTGAGGGTGCCCGATCCTTTTCCGCAGAATTCCATTCTGGCCGCCCGCATCGCATTGGCCGCGCTGGAACACCCCCAAGGCAAAGCATTTTGCACGGCCGTCTATCGGGCAGAATTTGCACAGGGCAAGACAATTTCTGATCCACAGGTTCTGCGGGACGCGCTGTCCGGATCGGGGCTGAACCCTAATCTTATCGAGAGGGCCGACAACCCCGCCATCAAAGCGCGATTGAAGGACAACACCGAACGCGCCGTGGAACTTGGCATATTCGGCGCGCCGAGTTTCGTTGTCGGGGATGAATTGTTCTGGGGCGACGACCGTTTGGCTGATGCGATAGACATGGCCGCTGAATGAGATGTCTGGCCGCGTGTGGCGCCAATCGAAGGCACCGCATCACTGCGGGGTCTTTTCGCGATCCGCGATCGGGCCATGTAATTTTGACAACCGCCCCGCGTGTGCCGTGCGAATGACTTCTTCCACATGGGCGGCCAGCGTCTTGCGATCCGGGAAATCGGCCACCCGCACAGGGTCGTGGTAATGCACCTCGACCCGGCCCTGACGCGGTGTGGCCAGGGTTTTCAAAAGGTGCGGGCCAAACTCCATATCGCCCCACCAGCCATAAAACCGCGCCGGCGCGCCCTTGGGCGGAACAAAGACCACCGAAACCGGCTGAACCTGCATGAAATCACGCAGGTGATCCGAAAAAAACGCCGCAAAAAGCGTTGTTTTAAAAGGGAGAACCCGCAATCCATCTGTCGAGGTTCCTTCGGGAAAGAACAGCAACTTGTGACCCGCCAAAAGCCGGCCCTCAAACAGCTGTGTCTGCTCTTTCGCCTTTTTCGGGTTGCGCTCGATGAATACGGTCCCTGTTGCCCGCGCCAGCCAGCCGATGCCGGGCCAGTTGGCAACCTCGGACTTGGACACGAAATAGATCCGCTTGCGGGCGTTCAGCGCGAAGATATCTAGCCAAGAGGAATGGTTGGCCACCACCGCACCGCGGTCCCGCATCAGGCTGCCGGTGCTGGAAAATCCGATGCCCAAAAGGCGAAAGGCGTTCCGGCACACGAATTGGGTTATATGCGGCGTGACCGGCCGGTTCACTCCGCATAAGGGGCGTTCGACCAGACGCACCGCAAGCAGGATCGCCAAGGACCCAAAGACCAGCGTGCCGACCGTCCCGCCGCGCAGAACCACAAGGCCCCAGCCCAACGGGCCGATGTGCACCGGGTCCGGTGCCTCGTCATTGCCCCAGGTCTGATTCATCCGTCCTGCGCGCCCGTGTAGAGCCGTTTCTGTTTGGAGTTCATCATTTTCGTGTCCAGAATCAAACAGATATCGGTCGTGTTGAATGCGTGATCGACATAGGCGCCATCGCCCACAAAGCCCCCCAGACGCAGATAGGCCTTGATCAGCGCCGGCACTTGCAGCATCGCGGCCTTGCGATCCAGCGTTGAGGGGTCGATCAGGTTCATGCGCTGGTAATGCCCCTCAACCGCCCTGACCCGCAACTCGGCCGGCGCCAGGTGGCGATCGTGCAGCAGGGACAGCGGTTGCGCCAGGGCGTCCACGTCTGTCCCGTGAAAACTGGCTACACCGAACAGGATGTCGATGTCATGTTCATCGACATAGTCCGCCAGCGCATTCCACAGATGGAACATGGCCATGCCGCCGCGATAGTCGCGATGCAGGCAGGACCGCCCCAGTTCAAGCAGGCGCCGCCCACTGTCGAGCAGCGGCGCAAGGTCGTATTCGGTTTCAGAATAGAACCGCCCGGCCTGGCGTGCCTGCTCCTGTCGCAGTAGCCGATAGACACCGACAACCGCGCCCGTGGTATCGTCGGTCAACAGCATGTGATCGACAAACGGGTCGAACTGATCCCGTTCCAGCCCGCTGAGGTCATCCACCAATGCGCCGCCGCCGCCCAGTTCGCGCACGAACACGTCATAGCGCAACCGCTGCGCGGCGCGCAGATCGTCCTGGGATCGGGCGATTTTCACGGAAAAAGCGGGGCCTGCATCAGGCATTGGTGTGCGTCATTCATCTGTGTCCGGACATGGCGCGCTGATACCGCAGCCACGGCCGACTTGGCAACCGATTGTGACCGGGATCCCGCACGTCATTAACACTTCGTCAACCAGTTTCACGCATCAAAGACAGGCATCAATTCAACTTGGGTACCGTCAATGACAACCTTGCCCTGTTCGCGGAAATTTACCGTTATCTTGCCCGAGATGTTTGACTGTACCTGTCCGACACCCCATTCGGGGCACCCCGGGTGGCGCACCAGCATTCCTGGTGCAAGAATGGAATTCATGTCGGTCATCAATGGATCGTCCGGACTGGAGAAGTGTTATGGCAGACAGTAACGTCAATCTGGCCACTCTGATAGGGTCGCGTATCTGCCATGACCTGATCAGCCCGATCGGCGCCATAAACAACGGACTGGAACTGCTTGATCTGGCCGGGTCGGTCCAAGGCCCGGAGCTGGACCTGATCGCGGACAGCGTCGGCAACGCCGGGGCCCGTATCCGGTTCTTTCGGATCGCCTATGGCGCGGCCGGGTCCCAGGGCCTTGGCCGGTTGGAGGTGATCTCGGTTCTCAAGGACATCACCCGTGGCACGCGCCAGACCATTCAGTGGCTTCCCACCGACCCGCAACCGCGGTCGCAGGTGCGGATGACCTTTCTCGCGATCCAGTGCCTGGAAACGGCAATGCCCTATGGCGGGGATATTTCGGTCAATGTGGTCGAAGGACAATGGACCGTGTCGGGCGGGGCCGACAAGATCCTGTTCGACCCCGATCTGTGGGCCCGGCTGTCCGGCGAGGGCGGCATCGACGGCATCACGCCCGCGCAGGTGCAGTTCGCCTTGCTGCCACAGGTCGCCAAGGACGAAGGCCGCCCGGTCCATGTGGACCGGGATGACCATCGCGTGACCATCCGGTTCTAGGCGCGCACCGTCCCATCGCCGGAGACCAGATACTTGAAACTGGTCAATTGCTGCGCCCCCACCGGGCCGCGCGCGTGCATCTTGCCGGTGGCAATTCCGATTTCCGCCCCCATGCCGAATTCGCCGCCATCGGCAAACTGGGTCGAGGCGTTGTGCATCAGGATCGCACTGTCGAGCCGTTCAAAGAACCGGGCAACGGCGGCCGGATCCTCGGCGATGATGCAATCTGTGTGGTTCGACCCAAAGGTGCGGATATGGGCAATCGCCTCATCCACATCGGCAACCGGTTTGGCCGCGATGATCATGTCGAGGTATTCCCTGCCCCAATCCGCATCGGTGGCCGGCACGGTGCCGTCGATGTCGGCCAGCGGCCCCGCTGCGTGAACCTCGACCCCCTTGTCGACCAGCGCCGCGATCACGTCACGGCCCAGCGTATCGACAAGATCCTGATGGATCAGCAGGCATTCCGCCGCGCCGCATATCCCGGTCCGGCGGGTTTTTGCGTTCAGGACCACGTCCATCGCCTTTTTCGGATCGGCGGATTTGTCCAGATAGATGTGCACAATCCCTTCCAGGTGGGCAAAGACAGGCACGCGTGCCTCGCGCTGGACCAACCCGACAAGGCCCTTGCCGCCACGCGGCACGATCACGTCCACCGTGTCGATCATGGTCAGAAGTTCGGACACCGCCGCGCGGTCGCGTGTCGGGACCAGTTGGATCGCATCCTCGGGTAGGCCTGCGGCGCGCAGCCCCTCGACCAGACAGGCATGGATCGCGCCAGAGGAATGAAAACTTTCCGATCCGCCGCGCAGGATCACCGCATTGCCCGATTTCAGGCAGAGCGCACCGGCATCCGCCGTCACGTTGGGGCGGCTTTCATAGATCACGCCGATGACGCCCAAGGGTGTGCGTACCCGTTGAATGTGCAGCCCGCTGGGCATGTCCCATTCGGCGATGACCTGCCCCACCGGATCATCCTGATCGGCCACGGCGCGCAGCCCGTCGACCATGCCCTGAATGCGCGTCTCGTCCAGCATCAGCCGGTCCATCATCGCATCCGTCAGACCCTTGTCGCGGCCAAATTCCATGTCCCTGGCATTGGCGGCGATAATGTCGCTCCGGTGGGCCCAGACCGCATCGGCCGCCGCGTGCAGGGCGGCGCGCTTGGCCTCGGCCGGGGCAAAGGCCAGCTCTTGTGCTGCTGCTTTTGCGCGGGCCCCGATATCGGCCATCAACGCGGGAATGTTGTCCAGATCTTTCATTGCCATCCGCCTTTTTGCTCTGGGGGATCAGATTGCCATATCATCCCTGTGGATCAAAGCCGCCCGTCCCGGATACCCGAGGATTTCCTCGATCCGGTCCGATTGGCAGCCCTTGATGCTATCGGTTTCGGACGCCGTATAGCGGCTGAGCCCCTGGCCCAGCTTGCGCCCATCCATATCGAGGATTGCCACCGGATCGCCGCGCCCGAATTTACCCGAGACCGACAGGATACCCGCCGGCAGCAGGCTTTTGCCATTGCCAAGAGCGCGCGACGCGCCACCGTCCACGGTAATTTCACCGCGCGGCTTCATCGATGCGATCCAACGCTTGCGCGCGGCCTGCGGATCGCCCTGAGCCGTGAACCACGTCACCGGCGCGCCATTTTCAAGGTTTTTCAAGGGGTTCACGGGCGATCCTTCGGTAATCGCCATGCTGCATCCCGCGGCCACGGCCACCTTGGCGGCCATCAGTTTGGTCTTCATCCCGCCCTTGGACAGGCCCGATCCCGCATCGCCAGCCATCGCCTCGATCTCGGGCGTGATGGCATCGATCACGTCGAATCGTCTGGCATCCGGGTCCAGCGCGGGGTTTGCTGAATAGAACCCATCGACGTCCGAGAGCAGGATCAACAGATCCGCCCCGACCGTCACCGCCACCTGCGCGGCCAGTCGGTCGTTGTCGCCATAGCGGATTTCGTCCGTGGCGACGGTGTCGTTCTCATTCACGATCGGGACCACGCCCAGGCCCAGCAGGGTTTCCAGCGTCGCGCGCGAATTCAGATAGCGGCGTCGGTCGGCGCTGTCCTCAAGCGTGACCAGGACCTGACCGGTGACGATCTCATGCGGCGCCAATGCCTCTTCATAGGCGCGGGCCAATCGGATCTGACCGACGGCGGCAGCCGCCTGTGATTGTTCCAACGCAAGTTCGGCGCGCCCAAGCCCAAGAGCGCCGCGCCCAAGCGCGATCGACCCCGAGGACACAAGAATGACATCCACCCCCTGCCCGCGCAGCCACGCCACATCCTGTGCCAGCGAGCGCAGCCAGTCGGACCGAAGCGCCCCGGTTTTGCCATCCACCAACAAGGCCGAGCCGATCTTGACGACGACGCGGCGCGCGCTGCTCAGGGACGCCAAGGCTCTTCCTCCTGCTGGGGTTTATGGCGCAGCCGGTCCGCGTCGATCTGCGACCGCAAGGCGCGCAGCACCTCGGTCACGCCTTCGCGGCTGACCCCGGACATCATCATGACAGACCCGCCACAGGCCTGTTCCAGTTCCTTGCGCGCTTCGTCGCGTTCTTCGTCATCCAGCGCATCCACCTTGTTCAGCGCGGTGATGCGCGGCTTGTCGGCCAGATGCCCGCCATAGGCCTCAAGTTCGTGAATGATGGTGTGGTAATCTTCGGCAATCGTTTCAGAGGCGCCGTCGACCAGATGCAGCAGCACCGCACAGCGTTCCACATGCCCCAGGAACCGGTCGCCGATCCCACGCCCTTCGTGGGCACCGGCGATTAGGCCGGGAATGTCGGCAACGACAAATTCCACGTTATCCACGCCCACAACACCCAGGTTCGGGTGCAGCGTGGTGAACGGGTAATCGGCGATCTTGGGGCGCGCATTGGATGTGGCCGCCAGAAAGGTCGATTTGCCCGCGTTGGGCAGGCCCAGCAGGCCCACGTCGGCAATCAGTTTCAGGCGCAGCCACAGGGTGCGCTCGACCCCCTCCTGCCCCGGATTGGCCCGGCGCGGCGCCTGGTTGGTCGAGGATTTGAAATGCAGGTTTCCGAACCCGCCGTTGCCGCCCTTGGCCAGCAACACCCGCTGGCCGACCTCGGTCAGGTCGGCAATGACGGTTTCCTCATCCTCGTCCAGAATCTCGGTGCCCACGGGCACGCGCAGGATGATGTCGTCGCCATCCTTGCCGGTGCGCTGCTTGCCCATGCCGGGCTGACCGTTCTTGGCAAAGAAATGCTGTTGATAGCGGAAGTCGATAAGGGTGTTCAGCCCCTCGACCGCCTCGGCCCAGACAGACCCGCCATTGCCGCCATCGCCGCCATCGGGGCCACCGTATTCAATGTATTTTTCGCGCCGGAAACTGACGCAGCCACCGCCCCCACCGCCCGAGCGGATGTAGACCTTTGCGAGATCAAGAAATTTCATGTGCGTTCCCTATCGCAAAGGCCCCTTGGGCCACAATCAGAGTTTTCGGCTATAGGTCCAGGTGGGCACGGTTGCGTCCCGCGCCACCGAAAAGCTTTCGGCGTCGCCCAGATATTCGAACCCGCAGTGAATGAGAACCTGGGCCGAGGCCGGATTGTCCTGAAACACAGTGGCAAACATGGTGTCGTTCTTCATCGGGTTGGCCCCGACCATGGCGCTGACGGCCTCGGATGCCAATCCGGTGTTCCAGTAAACCGGCGCGACCCAATAGGCGACTTCGGACTGGTTGCGGCCCAGCTTTGTAAGCGAGATCAACCCCATGACTTCGCTGCCATTGGATTGTGAGCCGTCTATGGCCCAGATATCTTCGTCCCGCTCATCGACCTGCGCCCGGGAAATGAAGGCCTCGATCGAACCGGGCGGCAAGGGGTGCGGAATCGAACTGGTCATGCACGCAACGCGTTTGTCGCCCGCATACAACTCGATCAGGCCCAGGTCGGACTTGCGCAGAGGCCGCAGATTGAACCGTTCCGTTTCAATGACCGGCTGGATCGTTATTTTCTTCATTTCCATTGTCATGCTCCTCCTCCGAACAAAACGAAAAGCACCGATGCGACCGTGAGGCCGGCAAGGGTATACATCAAATAAGGTTCAGCTGGCGTTCCTGCGAGGGTGCGCGCGATGCGATCACCCGCAAGTGTCCAAATGGGATGCAGCGCCAACTGGCAAATCAACAATACAGACGCAATTGTTGCCGTTGCGATAAAGGGCGATGCGTCTGCCCCGACAAATCCGGTGAATCCGGCCACGATCATCGCCCAGGCCTTGGGGTTGAGCGGATGAACAACCAGACCGGCCATGAACCCCGGCGCAATGCCCGTGGCCTGACCCGGCGACAGGCGCAGGTTGGCCACCTTCCACGCCAGCCACATGATATAGGCCGCCGAAACCCATCTGAGGGTTTCAAAAACCCAAGGGGCGCGATCGGCCAGTTCCATCAACCCGAAACCGATGGGCCAGATGATCAGCTGCTTGCCCAGCACGACGCCCAGAACAAACGGCAGCGCCGCGCGAAACCCGAAACGCGCGCCCGTCGACAACAGCGCCATGTTCGCCGGGCCGGGTGTGCCCACCTGACTGGCCGCGAAAACCGCGAATGTCGTGACCGCAACGCTCATATCAGGCGCCCCGGGACTGTCTGGAGTGCCCGACGATCCTGTCGGGGATGGAAATAACGATCGTCATAATCCCCTCCTTTGATGTCGGGGCTTCAAGCAAAAAGAAAAAGGGACCGGCGTTTCCGCCGATCCCCTGAATTTTTCAACCACTCCGGGTACGGCTTACTCTGCGGCCTCCGCCGCTGGCAGGACCGAAATAAAGGTACGGCCCTTGAGACCCTTGTGGAACTTCACGGCGCCATCAACGGTTGCGAAGATCGTGTGATCCTTGCCCATGCCCACGCCTTCGCCCGGCCAGAACTTGGTGCCGCGCTGACGCACGATGATGTTGCCGGGGATGACGGCCTGACCGCCATAGAGTTTCACGCCAAGACGACGACCCGCGGAGTCGCGGCCGTTACGGGATGAACCACCTGCTTTTTTATGTGCCATCTGGTTTCTCCTTAGCCTTTAGCCAGTTCAGCGGCTTGCGCCAGCCAGTCATCGCGATCGATGCGGCCTTTGAACGACAGTTTCTCATCCATATCAGCCACATCTTCTGGCGTCCATGCTGCGATTTGGGCGAACGATGTCACACCCAGTGCGTGCAGTTTCTTGACGATCACCGGACCAACGCCGCTGATTTTTGTCAGATCGTCTGCGCCGGCGGCTGCTTTTGCCTTCGGGGCAGCCTTTGGCTTTTCAGCTTTTGGCTCAGCCTTGGGCGCGGCCTTTTTGGCGGGCTTGTTCGCTTCGGTTGCGGCAACCGCCACACCAGCAACAGAGCCAGCACCGATGGCAGCCTTGACGCCCGACTTGTCCGCGCCGGACGCCAGGATGTCGGTGACCTTGACCAGGGTCAGCTTCTGACGGTGACCCTTGGTGCGCTTGGAGCTGTGCTTACGACGGCGCTTGACGAAATGGATGACCTTTTCGCCTTTGATCTGATCGACCACTTCTGCCTGAACGCCAGCACCCGCAACCAGCGGTGCGCCGACAACGGTCTTGTCACCGCCCAGCATCAGAATGTCGTTGAATTGTACTGTTTCGCCAGCGTCCGCAGCCAGTTTTTCAACGCGGAGCATATCGCCCGCCTGAACCTTGTACTGCTTGCCACCGGTCTTGATGACCGCAAACATGCGTCTGTCCTTTTCTTTGCCGCGTTCTGTGGTCCCCGGATGGGTGTTTCGGCCTGTGGCCACCTGGAACAGCGCGCCCTATGGGCGTAATGAGTACGAAACCCGGCACGAGATTTCGGGCCGGGATGCGCGCTTATGGACAGATCATCATCGGCTGTCAACCGGTTTCAGGACCAAAAAGCGCGTTGCCGCACGCCCCGCCGGACAGGCTCAGAGGTCGCTGGATTGCATGGCCTGCGCCACTGCGCGCCCCATGTCATAATAGATGTCGCGATAGGCCTCGTCGAACCCCGCAAACAGCGCCGCGTTCAACGACAGGCCCGCCGGTGTTTCGCAATACCCTAGATAGGCCTCCATTTCCGAGGCGCTCAGCGGACCATAGGCAAGGAACAGGAACCGGTTCACCCAGTCGCGCGTGCTGGCGCGAATGTCGTCTTCCTGGCTCCAGACCTCGTCCAGAATGTCGCCGTCGCCCATGCGATCCCCACCGCCGTCGACCAGCCCCTTGAGGAACTGGTAATTCGACGCAAGGGCGCCGGCCACGTTATATTCGACCAGATCGTTGAGTTCGACAAAGCGCCGGATCGGCTCCAACCGGGCATCCGCGTCCTTGACGGCGGCCTCGAATGCCTCTTGCGCCATGTCATCCACGGCCGGATCGGCCATGGCCCGGCGTGCGGACAATTCCAGCTGCAATATCCGCTGGCCCGCGTCGGTTTCAAAAAACCGTATCGTCTGATCGATCTCAGCCGCGGTCATTCCGTCGGAAATGGCCTTGATCACCGCGCCCGATATCACCGAAGGGTCGTAAATCTGACTGACGCGCGTCCTGAAATAGGATCCGCCCGACCCGCCCAGGATATCGCGATCCAGCTCATCGCCATAGGTCAGACCTTCGATGCGCAACGTTGCGGCAACTTCGTCCAGCAGCAAGACCTGCCCCAATCGTTGCGCCGGAGCCTGCGCCATGGCGGCCGGGGCCGACACGGCGATCAGGACGGCGATCACGGCAAAAAACCGGCGGGGGAACAGCACCATGTCAGATGTCCTGCCCCGGGTGCAGGTCAGCCATGCGCGTGGCCAGAATTTCGAACCGGTTGGCCATGATTTCATACTGCACCGCATTCAGCAGCTCATAAACGCGCATCATCAACGGCTGTTCCAGCGCCTTGGCATAGTCGGTCAGTTCCGCGTCGGAAAACTCCTGATAGGTAAAGGCCGCCCCGGCAAGTGCCGATTGCTGGATCGCCATGCGCAACTGCCCTTCCTGCGCCTTGAGAAGGGCGCGCAACTCATCCGCATCGACCTTGAGGTCGACAACACCCGCGGCGCTGGCGGCCAGAAGAAACCGCACCTGCACCTCTTGCAGGGCCCGCACGCTGGAACCCGACACATCAATGGCCTTTTGCATCCGCTTGATGATCTCGATCCTGTCCGACCCCTCGCTGACAAGATCGGACACGATGGCCTGCCCCTTCTTGTTTTTCTCGGCATCGTCTTCGATCATGTGGCTTTCGTTTTCAGCCGCGACCAGACGCTGGCCCAGGTCGCTGGCATAAAACCCGGCCGCGTGGCCCAGCATGTCGTCGCTCAGGGTTTCTTCCAGGATATCCAGGGCGATCTTGCGCATCGTTGGCGTGTCGAACACCTCTTCGGAGACCCGCTTCCAATCGGCGCCAAAGGCATCGGGCTGCATGCCCAGCATCTTGGGCGCCGAAGCCGCCGAAAATGCGATACTATCCAGCGCCACGTCAAACCCGGTGACATTCAGAAATGCCTCGATCCGGGCCCTGTCGGCGGCACTGCCCCGCGTCGCGGCCAGCGACAGGAACAGAGCGCAGACCAGAAACGCGGTGACAACAAGGGTGAGGCGGGGCAAGCGAAGCATACGATAAACATGGGTCATGCCGGGAAAGGTAAGCTATTTCCACAGTTGGGCAACGGAAAATGACGGGATCGGCGGAACTGTGAGAAACTGGCCTTGCCAGCCCGAACAAACCCCGCTAAACGCACATCCCACAGACCCCCGCGGAGAGGTGCCGGAGTGGTCGAACGGGGCGGTCTCGAAAACCGTTGTGGGTGCAAGCCCACCCAGGGTTCGAATCCCTGTCTCTCCGCCACAATCCCCCCAGAACCAGTTTATGACGCGGCCTTCGGACGTGCCTTTGCGGCGCGCTGACGCCATTTCTGCAAGGGCCGGAAATGAAAAGCGGCGCCCCGGATCGCTCCGGAACGCCGCCCTGATTTTCAACGATACAGCCGTGGCTTACGCCAGATCAAAGCGATCCGCGTTCATCACCTTGGCCCAGGCGGCCACGAAGTCACGCACGAATTTCTCTTTCGAGTCATCCTGGGCATAGACCTCGGACAGGGCGCGCAGTTGCGAGTTCGAGCCAAAGACCAGATCGACACGGGTGCCGGTCCACTTCACCTCGTCACTGCCATGCGCACGGGCCTCATAGATGCCTTTTGCATCCGCCGACGGTTTCCAATCCGTGCCCGTATCCGTCAGGTTCACGAAAAAGTCGTTGGTCAGCGTGCCGGGACGATCGGTCAGAACGCCATGGCCGGACTGGTCATAGGTGGCCCCCAGGGCCCGCATGCCCCCCACCAGTACGGTCATTTCCGGTGCGGTCAGGGTCAGCAACTGGGCCTTGTCCACCAGCAGTTCCTCGGCCGAGACCGAATAATCGCCCTTGGTATAGTTGCGGAACCCGTCTGCGATCGGCTCAAGCACGTCAAAGGCTTCGGCGTCGGTCTGCTCGGCCGATGCGTCCATGCGGCCGGGCGCAAACGGCACCTCGACATCGTGGCCCGCGTCCTTGGCCGCCTTTTCGACCGCCGCAACACCGCCCAGCACGATCAGGTCGGCCAGCGACACTTTCTTGCCGCCGTTGGCCGAGCCGTTGAACGCACTCTGCACACCTTCCAGCGCGCCCAGCACCTTGGACAGCTGGTCCGGCTGGTTGACCTCCCAGTCCTTTTGCGGCGCAAGACGGACGCGCGCACCATTGGCACCGCCCCGCTTGTCCGACCCGCGGAAGGTCGAGGCCGAGGCCCAGGCCGTCAGAACGAGGTCCTGAACCGACAGGCCGGTGGCCAGGATCTTGCCCTTGAGATCGGCAATGTCGCCCGCGTCGATCAGCGGATGATCGACGGCCGGGATCGGGTCCTGCCAGATCAGCTCTTCGCTCGGCACTTCTTCGCCCAGGTAACAGCTGAGCGGGCCCATGTCGCGGTGGGTCAGCTTGAACCATGCACGGGCAAAGGCATCGGCGAATTCTTCCGGGTTTTCGTGGAAATGGCGCGAGATTTTTTCATAGGCCGGGTCCATCCGCATCGCGATGTCCGCGGTGGACATGAAGATCGGCACCTTCTTGGACGAATCCTCGGCGTCGGGGGCCATGTCCTCTTCCTGGATGTCCTTGGGTGTCCAGACCCAGGCACCCGCCGGGCTTTTGACCAGTTCCCATTCGTATTTGAACAGAACGTCGAAATAGCCCATGTCCCACTGGATCGGGTTCGATGTCCACGCGCCCTCAAGGCCGCTGGTGATGGTATCGCTGCCCTTGCCCGATTTGTAGCTGCTGAGCCAGCCAAAGCCCATCGCCTCGATCGGTGCGGCCTCGGGTTCGGGGCCGACGTGCGAAACGTCGCCCGCGCCGTGCATCTTGCCAAAGGTGTGGCCGCCTGCGGTCAGCGCGACGGTTTCGTAATCGTCCATCGCCATGCGCGCAAAGGTTTCGCGAATGTCACGCGCCGAGGCAAGCGGATCGGGGTTTCCGTCCGGGCCTTCGGGGTTCACATAGATCAGGCCCATCTGCACGGCGGCCAGCGGATCTTCCAGATCGCGATCGCCGGAATAGCGGCTTTGCTCGTGATCAGTGGTCGCCAGCCATTCGTCTTCGGACCCCCAATAGATGTCTTCCTCGGGCTCCCATACGTCGGCGCGGCCGCCGCCAAAGCCAAAGGTCTCACCGCCCATCGATTCAATGGCGCAGTTGCCCGCAAGGATCATCAGGTCGGCCCAGGAAATCTTGTTCCCGTATTTCTGCTTGATCGGCCACAGCAGGCGCCGCGCCTTGTCGAGGTTGCCATTGTCGGGCCAGCTGTTGAGAGGTGCAAAGCGCTGCGTTCCCGAGGTGGCGCCGCCACGGCCATCGCCGGTCCGGTAGGTGCCCGCACTGTGCCAGGCCATGCGGATGAACAGGCCGCCATAGTGACCGTAATCCGCCGGCCACCAGTCCTGTGAATCAGTCATCAGCGCATAGAGATCTTTCTTGAGCGCCTTCAGGTCGAGCTTTTTGAACTCTTCGGCATAATTGAACGCTTGACCCATCGGGTCGGACTTGGCCGAATTCTGGTGCAGCATTTTCAGGTTCAGCTGGTTCGGCCACCAATCGCGATTCGACGCGCCTTTGCCTGTCGTTTTCGGGTTCACCCCGTGCATCACCGGGCATTTCCCTGCGTTGGGGACATCATTTCCGTCCATTTTACTCTCCGATCCTGGCTGCAATGGTTCATCTGTTAAGGCGAAAAGGTCGTTGAAATGTCCCCCCAAACCCGTCCGCACCGTTGGTGACGACGCGTCGTCAACCCGATGCCTCGGCAAATGTCACAACGAATTTACCGCTGAGCCAGCCTGCCGTCGGTCGTGGTCGGGATATGATCAACTCCTCATCATGCGCGGAGCATATCAAACTTTTAGAATTGGTTTAAGTTGCATTTCCTGATCGTTGCAATAACTTTAATTTATGAAAAACGTCACTCTCCGACAACTTCGCTATTTCGAAGCGCTGGCCCATCACGGCCATTTCGGTCGCGCGGCCGACGTCTGCTCGATTTCCCAGCCTGCCCTTTCCATCCAGATCAAGGAACTTGAGCAATCGCTGGGCATGGTCCTGTTCGAACGGGCCGCCCGACAGGTCCGGCTGACCGGGTTCGGAGAGGAATTCGCCGTCCGCGTGCGGGAAATCCTGCGCTCGGTCGATGAGTTGGAGGACCTGGCGCGCACCTCGCGGGATCAGATGGCAGGCCGTTTGCGCATTGGTGTCATCCCGACCATTGCGCCCTATCTGCTGCCCACGATCATCGGCAATCTGAACCGGATGCACGCAGGCCTTGATATCCGCGTGCGCGAAACGGTGACACCAAAACTGATCAAGGAACTGGCCGAAGGGCGGCTGGACACGGCCATCGTCGCCCTGCCCGTTTCAGAACCCGCATTCACCGAAGTGGCCCTGTTTTCCGAAGATTTCGTTCTGGTCCGTCCCGACGAGGATGCGGACAAACCAGTGCCCACTGCGGACAGTTTGCGTGAGATGCGCCTGTTGTTGCTGGAGGAAGGGCATTGTTTTCGCGATCAGGCACTTTCGTTCTGCAACATCCACTCGGCTCTGCCACGGGAACTTCTGGATGCCAGCTCGCTGTCGACGCTGGTTCAGATGGTCAGCGCGGGGATCGGCGTGACGCTGATCCCGGAAATGGCCGTGCCGGTCGAGACACGCTCGGCTTCGGTGTCTCTGGCGCGGTTTGACGGGCCGCAACCGTCCCGGTCGATCGGCATGATCTGGCGCAAGACCAGCCCGCTGGCCAAACAGCTTTTGCAGATTTCCGAGATCGTGCGCGACTCGGCCATGGCCCTGCGCGCAAAATACGGTCAACTGTCGCCAGCATCCTCTGCGGCTCCGGAACTGTCCTGATCACCTTCTGAACGCTGGCGGGCCTTTTCAAGAAAGGCGACGGTTTCCTCATCACTCAGCTGGTGGAAATCGCGGTAAAAGGCGCCCACGCCCCAGAATTGCGGCGCCGGATCAAGGCAGAGCACATCATCGGCGAGGGCCTCGATTTCAGGCAATGCCGAAAGCGGCGCAACCGGAAGCGCAACGATGATACGGGCCGCGCCCTGACGTTTCAGCGCCTTCAGCGCGGCCTTCATCGTCGCCCCCGTGGCCAGCCCGTCGTCAACGACAATCGCCGTGCGCCCGGTGGGCGAGATACGCGGATGCGCCCCGGTATAAAGACCACGCCGCCGCTCCAGTTCGTCCAACTGCTCGCTGCGCGCCGCGGCGAGATAGGCGTCGTCGGCCCCGGTCATGCGCATGACGTCCCGGTTCAGCACCATTTCGGGCGGGTCCCCTTCGACAATGGCGGCCAGGGCCAGTTCGCGATTGCCCGGCGCCCCGATCTTGCGCACAAGAACCACATCCATTTCGGCGTGCAAATGCTCTGCCACCTCAAAGGCCACCGGCACCCCGCCGCGCGGCAGCGCATAGACGACGGGATTATCCAGTGCCATTTGTTCCAGCCGGTCGGCCAGTTTTCGCCCCGCGTCGGCCCGGTTTTCAAATATCATGCCACCCTCCCCTTTCCTGTTCCGATGGCGCCCATGCCCCGGCTCGCCACCAACCAGATTTGCCCCAGAACCAGCGGCACCAGGCTGGCGCCCATGGCCAACGCCAGTTGCGACTGGTTCATATGACCAAGCTGCAGCACCTGGGCGGCGGCAGGGACATAGAATGCCAGAGCCAGAAGCCCGAGGCAAAACACCAAGGCTGCGTAAACGAACGGGTTGCGCGTCACGCTGTTGACCAAAGGCCCCTCGTCACGCGTGCGCATGTTGAACACATGCCACAGCTGCCCCAGCGCCAGCGTCAGAAACGCCACCGCCGCCGCATCGACAGCAGGCAGGTCAAAGCGGTGCAACGCGATCTGGAACGCCCCAAGGGTTGCGGCGGTGATCAACACACCGAATACCACGATGTCGACCCATTGCGCCGCCCCCACGATCCGCTCGGCAGGGTCGCGCGGGGGGCGTTTCATCACGCTTTTGTCGCCTTCGTTCAACCCAAGGGCAAAGGCCGGAAAGATGTCCGTGACGATATTCAGAAACAGGATTTGAAGCGGGATCAGCGGCGCCGGAAGACCTGCGGAAATGGCCAGCCCAACCACCAGAATCTCGCTGAAATTGCAGGACATCAGGTAAATCACGAAGCGGCGGATATTGCCAAATATGATTCGCCCCTGCCGCATGGCCGCGATGATCGAGGAAAACGCATCGTCCTTGAGGATGACATCCGCCGCATCGCGCGCCACCTGGGTGCCGCGCAGCCCCATGGCAACGCCGATGTCGGCCTGTTTCAGGGCGGGCGCATCGTTCACCCCATCCCCCGTCATGGCCACGATGTGACCGGCGTCCTGGTAATGGCGCACCAGCCGCAGCTTGGTTTCCGGTGACACGCGGGCAAACACATCGGCCCTGGCCACAAGATCGCGCCCGGCATCTGCGGGGTGTGCACTGGCCAGATCACGCAGATCGGTTTCCGACAGGGCGACAACCTCGCCATCATCCCCCAGCCCGGCTTGTGCCGCGATTTCGCTGGCCGTCGCCACATGATCCCCGGTCATCATTACAACCCGCACTCCCGCCGTGTGGCATTCGGCAATGGCAGCGGGCACATCCGCGCGCAGCGGGTCAAGCAGGGCAACAAACCCGACCAGTGTCAGCCCGTCAAACGGCGGCTCTTCGGCCCCTTCGACGCGTTTGAATGCAACCCCGATCAGGCGATAGCCCTGACTGGCCGAGGCATCGATCCGCGCCACCCAGTCTTTGCGCGCACTGGGCGTGACAGGGTGCACCCCCTTGTCTGTCAGCGCCTGCGAGGCGTGGTCCAGCACGCTTTCGGGCGATCCTTTGACCGCCACCAAAACGCCGCTGCCATCCCGGTGCATCGTCGCCATCATCTTGAGATCAGGATCGAAGGGAAATTTCGCAATCTCGTCCTGGCCTTGGCTGAGAGCGGACTGCGTCAGCCCGACAGTGGCCCCTACCTCAAGAAGGGCAAGCTCCATGGGATCGCCCACACCTGCGCCATCCGTCGCCCGCCCGGATTGTTCGGCCGAATTGCACAGCACCCCGATTTCCAGCGCGCGCCGCAGAGCTGGATCATCCCCGACGTCATCTTCGCCGATCCGGGTGGCATCCACCGCGCGATCCTCCAGCAGAATGTGGGTGACCGTCATCCGGTTTTCCGTCAGAGTGCCGGTCTTGTCGGTCAGAACAAGGGTCGTGGCCCCGAGTGTCTCAACGGCGGACAGGTTTTCGATCAGCGTGTTGCGCCGCGCCATGCGCAACAACCCGCGCGCCAGGGCCAGGGTCGCCACCACTGGCAGCCCTTCGGGCACCGCGGCCACGGCCAGCGCAATGGCGGTTTCCATCATGTCGACCAAAGCCAGACCACGCAGATACCCGGCCACCGCGATCAGCGCCGACAGGGCGATGGTAATCAGAACCAGGGTCTGGCCCAGCCGATCGAGCCGCTTTTCCAGCGGATAGGATTTGGGCGCAGCGGTCTGAACAAGGGTGCTGATGCGGCCCAGTTCGGTATCGGCCCCGGTCATCGCCACCAGACCCAGCCCCTGACCGCGCGTGACGGCCGTACCCTTGAAGCCCATGTTCGTACGGTCGGCAAGCGGCGCGTCACCAGCTAGGGCATCGATGGTTTTGTCCACCGGTGCCGATTCACCCGTCAGGGCCGAATCGTCGCATTGCAGGCTGTCCGCCTCGATCAGGCGCAGATCGGCTGGCACCACATCGCCCGCCTCAAGCACCACGATATCCCCCGGTATCAGGTCCTGCACCGGAACCATGAACGACCGCCCGTCCCGCCGTACCCGCGCCGTGATCGCGGTCAGCTCAAAAAGCGCCTCCATCGAGCGGACCGCGTTCCAGCTGGTGAAAAACCCAAGCGCCGTGTTGATGAGCAATACACACAGGATGGCAATCGCCTCGGGGAGGTCGCCGACAAAGGCAGACAATCCCGCCGCAGCGGCCAGCAGCCAGACGATAACGCTGCGGACTTGATCGCCCAGAAGAGAGAACAGACTGCGCCGTTTCTGACGCTCCAGCCGGTTCGCACCGTAGATCCTTTTCCGGCGCGCAGCCTCGGACGCCGACAGGCCGGTCACGGGATCAACCGACAGGATCGCAGCGCTGTCCAGGGGCGATTGCGCATGCAACGCCGACCGTTTGGCCGCCATGGCGCTGTCATCCGGTTTTCTCCGGGCAGGACGCGTCAGCATGGCCACCCCCGCGCCGGACCGGCGGGCGCGACCTTTTCCGGCCCATTGGCAAGGCTGGTGTGCTGGCGGATCATTCCGCTTCTCCTGACTATCCTGATTGAAACCTGCCATCCCGGAACACCCGGTGCATTGAGTGAGATCAAGGTGTTGCCAATCAGCGGGCCTATGCCCGATATCCGGCCATGTCAAAGCGGGACGAAATGCGCCGACCCCACCGGTCAATCCCATTGATCTCAGTCAATGCCGACCCAAGAATTGCTGATAAGTTAAGGGTCTCATTTTCTACATTCAGGAGGAAGACATGACGTATCGGAATTGGCTGCCATCTGCATGGTTGGACGACAAGGATGACGACAACAATCCGTTTGGCAATTTGCGTGCCCAGATCGACTCGCTCTTTGATGATTTCAAGGCCGGACCGATGACAATGGGCAAGGGTTTCCCTGTGCGCTCGAACGTGAGCGAAACCGACACTGAAATCTGTGTAACGGCCGAATTGCCGGGTATCGAGATGGAAGACGTGGATGTCTCGGTTGCCGGGAATCGCCTGACCATCAAAGGCGAAAAGAAATCTGAAAAAGAAGAAAAAGGCGAAGAGGAAGGGCGCGAATTTCACCGGATCGAACGCAGTTCCGGGTCTTTCTTTCGCGCGATGACTTTGCCGTTTGATATCGAACCGGACTCGGTCAAGGCTGGCACCAAAAACGGCGTTCTGACGGTTACGGTGCCAAAACCGAAAGAGGCCGTGACCCAAAGCCGCAAGATCGAAATCGAAAAAACAGACTGATATGGTGATGCCGGGGTCCAGGTCCCGGCAGCCCCCCTTGAAAGGGACCACATGTACAGCCCCCAGGCGACCCCGGATGCTACAAGGCCAAACGTTGGCGGCATAGCCTGATGTGCTGGAGCGCAGCAGCCTCGGTAACGATGGTCGCGGCGGGCGGCGCGGTGACCGTTGTGGCCATGACCCGCGGAGAGCCGCGCGCCATCTGGATCACCCTGGCCTATTTCACCCTGATGGAGGGCTTGCAGTCCGTCGGATATGCGGTTGTCGACAGTTGCGGCACACCGTCCAACAGGGCGGTCACGGTGCTGTCCTATCTTCATATCGTGTTTCAGCCGCTGTTCATCAACGCCTTTGCCATGGCCATTGCCCCGACGGCGCTCAGCGCCCGGATGCGCCAGGTCGTCTATGGCCTTGCGGCGCTGAATTCGGCGATCATGTTGCTGCAACTGGCGCCGGTGAACGCGTTCGGAACCTGCCAACCGGGTGAGATCATGTGCGCCCCTGCCTTCTGCCTGGTTTCCGGCGAATGGCACATCGGCTGGCAGGTGCCATTGAACGGGATGTTCAACCCGCTCAGCAATGCACTGGGCACCAGCATTCAGTTCCCCTCATATATTCTGGCGGTGTTCGTCATGCCGCTGTTTTATGGCGTCTGGCGGTTCGTCCTGTTTCACCTGGCGGTCGGGCCTGTTCTGGCCTCGTTCCTGACGTCGGACCCGTTCGAAATGCCCGCGATCTGGTGCCTGTTCTCCATTGGCATCCTGTTGATCACGCTCAGCCCGTTCATCCGGCATCAGGTGATGGGCGCGCATTTTCCTGCGCGCCCCGCGGCTGCCTGACCGGGTTTCCCGGACCTTCAAAGATCCTCCGCGTCCTCGCCCAGTATCTCGCGCAGCACCTCGTTTGTGTGCTGGCCGCACTGCGGTGGGGCCCGACGGTAGCTGACCGGTGTTTTGCTGAATTTCACCGGGTTCCCGATCAGATCGACCTGCCCGGACGCGGCATGGTCATCGGGCATTGAAATCTTCATGTCCCGCGCGGCGACCTGGTCGCTGGCGAAAACCTCGCCCAATGTATGGATCGGACCACCGGGCACGCCTGCGGCTTCCATCGCCGCGAAAAGATCATGTTTCCCCCAAGTGGCGATTTCCCCGGACAGCAGGGCAATCAGGACATCGCGGTTCGCGATCCGGTCAATGTTGCGTTTGAACCGGGCATCCTGTGCCAGGTCGGGCCGCCCGAGCAGGTCGCATAGCCGGGCATATTGCGTGTCATTGCCCGCCGCAACGATCAAGTGTCCGTCGCGTGCGGCAAAAACCTGATAAGGCACGATGTTGGGATGCTGATTGCCAAGGCGCGGCTGTTCGCGCCCCGAGGTCAGGTGATTGGTGCCCGCATTCACCAGCCAGGCAATCTGGCTGTCCACCAGCGACAGGTCGATATGCTGGCCCTGCCCGGTGGCGTCGCGGTGGCGCAAGGCGGCCAGAATGGCGGTTGCCGCATACATCCCACACATGACATCGGCCACGCCGACACCCACCTTCATCGGTTCCCCGTCCGGCTCGCCCGTCAGGCTCATGATACCGCCATAGCCCTGCGCCAGAATATCATATCCCGGTTTGTGCGCATTCGGGCCGGTCTGGCCAAACCCGGTGATCGAACAATAGACCAACCCCGGTGTCTCCCCGAGCAGGCTGTCATGATCCAAGCCATATTTCGTAAGCCCGCCAACCTTGAAATTCTCGATCACGACATCGCATTTGGCGGCCAGACGCCGCACAATTTCGGCCCCCTCCGGGGTGGCAATGTCCAGCGCGACGGAACGCTTGTTGCGGTTGGCCGACAGGTAATAGGCGCTTTCGGCGGTTGGCTGGCCATCTGCACCAGTCACGTAAGGCGGCCCCCAGGCACGGGTATCGTCGCCCAGGCCCGGGCGTTCGACCTTGATGATATCGGCGCCGTAGTCGCCCAAAAGCTGGGTACAGGTGGGCCCGGCCAATATGCGGCTGAGATCCAGAACCCGCACCCCTGCCAAGGGACCGGAAACAGCGTCGCCCATCATTTCATTCCCATATCTCATTGACCTGCGCCGTGTCTTACGGTGCCTCCCGATCCGGGTCATGCGATGAATGCGCCCCTCACCAGATCGTGTATCAAACAGGACCGCCCCACCCGGCCCTGTCCCTCTCTTCATCTTGCAAGATAAACTCCGGGGGAGTCCCCGGGACCCCGGGGACGGGGGCAGCGCCCCCAAGCGCACCACCCACCCCGCGCCCTGTTTCCATTGCAGCGCACCCCGAAATGCCCCTAGTCTCATTGCAAACCGGGGGAACACATGACCGACACGCAAAACGAAACGCTGACCTCATCCCATTGGGGCACTTTTCGCGTGGAAACCCGCGACGGACGTGTCACCGCCCTGCACCCGTTCAAGGAGGATATCCACCCCTCCCCGATCGGCAGTGGCATTGTCGATGTTCTGGACGGGCCAACCCGGATCACCGCGCCGATGATCCGCAAAAGCTGGCTCGACAACGGTCCGGGCGCGCATGGGCACCTGCGCGGCAAGGACAGCTTTGTTCAGGTGAGCTGGGACAGGGCCGAACAACTGGTCGCGGACGAGTTGAACCGCGTGCGCGCCGCCCACGGGAACAGCGCGATTTACGCCGGGTCCTATGGCTGGGCCAGTGCGGGGCGGTTTCATCACGCCCAAAGCCAGATGAAACGCTTTCTCAACTGCATCGGCGGGTTCACGAAATCGCTCAACACCTACAGCTTTGCCGCAGGCGAGGTGATCGTGCCCCACGTGTTGGGGGATTTCCGCAATCTGGTCTATGGCGCGACAAGCTGGCGCTCGGTGATCGCCGACACGGACCTGTTTGTCGCCTTTGGCGGGGTGCCTCTGAAAAACGGCCAGATCGCGCAGGGCGGGCTGGGCCGTCACCGCCAGCGTGAAGCGATGGAACAGGCCCGCGCGGCAGGGGTGTCCTTTGTCAATATCTCGCCTCTGAAATCCGATGTCATGGGCGCCAGCGATGATGACTGGCTGGCGCTGCGCCCGTCGACCGACACGGCGCTGATGATGGGGCTGGCCCACAGCCTGCTGAGCGAAAACCTCCATGACACCGCATTTCTGGACCGCTACTGCACCGGGTTTGCCCGATTTGCCGACTATCTGACCGGCGCCACGGATGGCGTGACCAAGACCGCCGACTGGGCCGCCGACATTTGCGAGGTCGATGCCGACCGGATACGCGCGCTGGCCCGGCGGATGGCCGCATCCCGCACGATGATCTCGCTCAGTTGGTCGCTGACCCGGCAAGACCATGGCGAACAGACCTATTGGGCCGGAATCACGCTGGCCGCGATGCTGGGGCAGATCGGCCTGCCCGGCGGCGGCATCGGGTTCGGCTATTCCGCGGTCAATTCGGTGGGGCATGACATTCCGCCCCTGCCCTTTGTCTCGCTTCCGCAGGGGCAGAACCCGGTGGCCGATTTCATCCCGGTCGCCCGGATTGCCGACATGCTGGAACGCCCCGGCGACCAGTTCGAATATGACGGGAAAACCTATACCTACCCCGACACCAAACTGATCTATTGGGCCGGCGGAAATCCGTTTCACCATCATCAGGATCTGAACCGCCTGCGCCGCGCATGGGCAAAGCCCGACACGGTTATTGCCCACGAATGGTGCTGGAACGCGCTGGCGCGCCATGCCGATATCGTTTTGCCCTGCACCACAACGCTGGAACGCAGCGATATCGCGCTGACCCCGCGTGACCCCTATATCGTGCGGATGGATCAGGCGATTGCGCCAGTCGGCGAGGCTCGCAACGATCACGACATATTTTGCGGCATTGCCCGCAAGATGGGGGTCGAAGAGGCCTTTACCGAAGGGCGCAGCCCACAGGACTGGCTGCGCTGGATTTATGATCTGACCCGGCAACAGGCGGCGCGCTCGGGCACCGAACTGCCCGGGTTGGACGATCTGCGCGAAAAGGGCTGGCACAGGATTCCCGCCCCCGAAAAACCGGCAATCATGCTGTCGGCGTTCCGCGCCGATCCCAAGGCCAATCCCTTGCGCACCCCAAGCGGGCGGATCGAGATCTTCTCGGAAACGATCCGCGACTTCGGGTACGAGGATTGCCCGCCACACCCCACTTGGATCGAACCGCTCGAGAGGCTGGGACGCGCGCAGTGCCCCTATCCGCTGCACATGATTTCGAACCAACCCAAGGACAAGCTGCACAGTCAGCTCGATCACGGCAGCCATTGCCGGGCGGGCAAGATCAACGGGCGCGCGCCGGTTGCCCTGAACCCGGGGGATGCCACGACACGTGGGATCGGGGATGGCGATGCCGTGCGCCTGTTCAATGATCGCGGCTGGTGTCTGGCCAGCGCAGTGCTGGACCCCGACCTGCGCCCCGGCGTGGTTCAGATCAGCACCGGCGCCTGGTTCGATCCCGCGCTGGATGACGCCGGAAACCCGGGGTGCAAACACGGCAACCCCAATGTGCTGACCCGCGATTGTGGCACTTCGAGTCTTGCCCAGGGACCGACCGCACATTCCTGCCTGATCGAGGTCGAAAAATGGGACGGGGCCGACAGGCTTTCACCCACACCTTTCGATCCCCCGAGTATTATCACGAATTCACAATAGAAACCTGCGCCTTACGAAAAGAGGTTAATCCAACTCCTCGACCGGCGCGCCCGCTTTCTTCCATGCCGAAAATCCACCTTCGATATGGGCCACCGGAGACAGGCCCATTTCCTGCGCCACCTTGGTGCTGAGCGCCGACCGCCACGCGCTGGCGCAATAGAACACATAGGTCTTGTCCTGATTGAAAACCTCTTTGTGATAGGGGCTGTCGGGATCGATCCAGAATTCCAGCATCCCGCGCGGGCAGGAGAACGCACCAGGGATTTTACCGTCCCGATGCAATTCGCGCACATCGCGCAGGTCGATGAACACGTGATCGTCCCGGTCCAACAGCTTGACCGCCTCGTCGACGGGAATGGTGCGGATCTGCGCGTTGGCCTCGGCGACCATCGATTTGATACCTTGCGTGATTTTCTGACCCATCTGAATATCCTTTGATTACTGTTTCTTACATCAATTTGTTATGGCGTCACGACCGACGGCGTGCCACAGGCGGCTTCGATATCGCTGCCCGCTGCCAACAGCATATCCTCGCGATAGCGATCGGCAATCAATTGCACCCCTAGCGGGGCATTTTCAAACTGCCCCGTGGCCACACTCAGCGCGGGCAGGCCCAGAGTCGGCAAGGCACGCTGCGTCAACTGGGCCTCCATGATCTCGGCAAAAGCTTCGGGCGAACTGACATCCTGTTGCTGGGCAAACGGCAACATGCCCGACACCGGACAGATCAGCACCGGATACCTTTGCAGGAACAACTGCCAATCGCGCAATTGGGTCACCCGAGATTGCAGCGCGGTCATCAAGGCGGACATGTCCATTTCCGGCGAGGCTGCCGTCATTTCCCGGAACACGAAATTTGCGTCGGCTTCATCCTCGCGCGCGATGGCATCGGCCATATGGCGCGCCTCGGACATCCAAAGCTGCGCGTTCACCTCGGCGGCCGGACGTATGGGCGGACAATCGACCTCTTCGACCTCCCATCCGGCCTTGGCCAGGGCGCTGGCCGCATCGCGCAGCGCGGCCGCAACGGCCTTGTGAACGGGCATCCCGTCGGGTGCCACGCACAGTGCCGCGCGCCGAGGCAGCTCCGCTGGCTCCAGCGGGACGGGCATCCACCACGGATCACGCGGATCGCCGGCCGACATCGCATGAAAAGACAGCCGTATGTCCTTGATCGTGCGGCATATCGGGCCGGATACGGCCATCAACTGTCCGCCGATATACCTGTCAGGGGCCGTAGCGTTCCACGCCGGAATCCGACCCAACGTCGGGCGCAGCCCGTGCAGACCACAGGCATAGGCCGGATAGCGGATTGAGCCTGCAATATCGGTGCCATGGCCCACCGCACACATCCCCGCGGCCACCGCCGCCGCCGCACCGCCCGAAGACCCACCCGGCGTCAGATCGGCGTTGCGCGGGTTCAGCGTGGTGCCATGCAGATCGTTCTTGGTAAACCAGCGCATGGAAAAGGCAGGCGTATTCGTACGCCCGACGATCACGCCGCCGGTTTTTCTGATGTTTGAAACCACCGGGCTGTCCTGTTCGGCGATCAGGTCCTTTTGCAGTTTCAGACCGTTGGTCGTGGCATGCCCCGCCTGATCGACATTGACCTTGACGGTCACCGGCACACCGCACAACGCGCCGGGATCCTCGCCACGCCCCAAAGCCGCATCGACGGCTTCGGCCGCCGCCAGTGCCTCCTCCGGGAATTCCTGCACCACGGCGTTAATCGCCGGGTTCACCGCGCCCAGCCTGTCCAGATGCGCCTTTGTCATTTCGACCGCCGAAACCTGGCGCGTGCGCACCAGATCGGCCATTTCGGTCGCGCTCATCCGCCAAAGGTCGTGCATCGTTCATCCCCCATCCGTTTCCGGACAAGGGTGACAGAAAAACATCGGTCCGATCAATGGCTTTGTCGGAAACCGGTTTGGATTTCAGGGATAAGGCGCCGCCTAGTCGGCGGTCAGCGCCTCCAGCAGCCGGTCGCGTTCATCCACCAGCCGCACACGGTACCGGCGCAGCGCCTTGACCGCGAATTTATTGTGCCGGGCTGCGTTCGTCTTGGGGTCGCGCCGGGCATCCGCCTCAAGATCGACGATGCAGGTGTCGACCTCTTCAATTTCCTTGATGACCTCGGCCAGTTCGTTGGCGTTCTGCGTCATGCCTTTTCCTTCCTTTTCAGCGGGCCCTCGCCCGCGCCTTTTTAAAGGACCTCTGCCATGTGCAGCGGTCCTACTCCTTACATCCCGCGTATGAGTGTATCAGCCTTGCCCGCCACCGGGCAAGCCGCGCAGCGCCGGATGATCGCGAAACGTTACCCCCGAAAGCTGGCCCATATGCCAGGCCAAAACCTGATTGCTGGACAGAACCGGCATGTTCAGCGCATCGGAAAGGGGCGCAATGATGTCGAGCGTGTTGAGGTTGGTGCAGGACAGGAACAGGCCCTCGATGCCCCCTGCCTGCGCCATTTGCCGCGCCGCGGCCGCCAGCGACTGCGGCGTGATCCGCGCCACGCGCGCTTCGTTTTCTTCATCGAAACTGCCAAACACCGGGGTTTCGACGCCCCGCTCAACCAATGCGCCGCGCAACCGCGACGACACGGTTTCAACATAGGGCGACAAGAACCCCAGCCGCGTGATCCCCAGCGCGCCACAGGCCGCGACCAGCGCGCTGAGCGGATCGGTGACCGTGCGTGTTTGCGCCGCGCTGGCGACAAGGTCCCCTACGCGCGCGGCGCCAATCTGCGCGGTCCCTGAGGTGCAGCCATAACCGATCGCATCAAACGCGGCGCCCGCGGGCAAAAGGGCCGCAGAGGCCGGCAGATGCGCCTCCATCGCGGCCAGTGTCTCGGACGTCACCTCGGCCCCGCTGGGCACGCGCGAAACAAACACCGCCGCGCTGTCCGGGATCAACTGGCGAAAATCACGCTCGATCCGTTCGTCCGATTGCAACACGATCAACCCCAGACGGGGCGGTTCCTCGGCTTCCAACTCATAGCGTAGCGGGGACATGGCTCAGACCTCCAGAACCGGCAGGTCGCGCCCTGCCCGCGTCGACAGGAAGTCCGGCCCGTCCTCCCGGATCACGATGTTTTCCTCATGCACCAGAATGCGCCCCGCCGACACCTCGATCCCCGGTTCCAGCGTCAGAACCATGCCCGGTTCCAAGACCGTGTGATCGTCCGGGATCAGCGACAGACCCTCGGTCAGCTGCATGCCCAAACCGTGGCCCAAACGCCCGGCATCGGCCCCGCCTGCCCCCCCGGTCACAATATTGTCCATCGCGTGAAACAGATCGGCCGCCGTGGCATCTGGCCGGGCAAGATCGGCTGCGACATCCACGGCATCGATCAGACGGGAATGGGCGGCAGTCACCGGGCCCGAGGGCGTCCCGACCGCGAAATTCCGATCGAAGTCACAGAAATATCCGTCGCGCACCATGCCTGTATCCAGCATCAGCACATCGCCGGGCATCAGCGGTGTGTTGTCGGCAGGAGAAATCACATCGGCATAGCCGCCGACATCCGCCGCACCGGCCAGATAGGGCACCCAATCGGCCCCCTCTTCCAGTCCTAGCATCTGAAAGCGGCGAAACACCTGATCCAGCGGCACACCGGCGCGGGCGATTTCGGCGACGCGCGCAAAGGCGCGGTCGGCCACGCCACAAATCGCGCGGATTTTGGCGATCTCGGCCTCGGATTTCACCATGCGCAAACGGCGCAGGATATCGGCGTCGTCAACAAAATGGAGATCGCTGGCCAGGGTCTGAACGCGGGCCCAGTCGGCCAGCGGCATCCGCAGGTGGGTTTCCAGCCCCATGGGCAGGCCGACGCGCCCGCCCGGCCCGGCCAGTTCGCTCAGCGTGTCGGCCAACAGGCTGACGCCATCATCGCTCACATCGGGCGCACGCCAGGTCCGGATGTCGCTGATCCAGGTGCGCGCCATCAGCGCCTGACCGATCGACGGAATGACAGCCACCGGCGCCCCAGTGGCCGGTAGGATCAGAAACCAGGGGCGCGTCGGGCTTTCCCAGAACCGGGTGAGAAACCCGCTGAAATAGCGTACATCCGGTTCGCTGGTCAGCAACAGGGCCGCCAGGTCCGACCGCGCCATCAGCGCTTGAGCCCGCGCGACCCGGCCCTCAAATTCCGACCGGTCAAAGCCGCGCGGCGCAGCGGTCATGTCTCGGGCCCTTCGCTGAGGATCACCAGAGCGCGCGACTGGGACGTCGGGCCCAATGCGTCACGATGCGCGTCAAAGGCCAACAAGCCAGCCAGCCCGGCGGCCCCCGACGGGGTTGACCCGAACCCGTGCTCCTGCGCGACACTTGCGCCGTGCTGACCTTCGGCTTCGCTGATCGTGGCAAAGACATCCGCGTCGTGCGCCAGCCCTTTCAGCGCGATCAGCGAGGGTTCCTTGCAATCGAGCCGCCCCATGCAGGACACCGGCCCCTGCGCGACAACCGGTTTGCCCGCCTTGAGCGACGCAGCCAGCGCCGGTGCGGCCTCGGGTTCGACCACAACGATCACCGGCCCATCGCCCCAGGCCTGCCGCGCCATCGCGGCCACAGCGCCGGCCAGCCCACCCACACCGGCCTGAACAAAGATATGCGTGGGCGGCGTGTCCATTTGCGAAACCGCCTCGGCCATGAGGACCAGATACCCCTCCATCACGCGCCAGGGTCGGTCGAAATAGCCGGGCCAGGAACTGTCCGACAACAGGGCCCAGCCGTTCGCCTCGGCGGCCGCCGCGGCGGCGGCCATGCTATCCTCATAAATGGCGCCTTCGCGCACGACCTGCGCCCCCTGTGCGCGCAACCTTTCGGCAAAGGCCTCGGGCACGGTTTCGGCGATATACACAACCGCCCGCGCCCCGAACGCCGCCGCGCCGGCAGCCACCGACATGCCGTGATTTCCTGCACTGGCGGTCACATAGGTCGTGCCGGTGACATCGCCCTGTGCTGCGTCATGGGCGATCACATAGGCCGCGCCAAGCGCCTTGAAACTGCCCAGACCCATACGTGCGCGCTCGTCCTTGATCTGCACCGAGCCGACCGCGCAGGCCGCGGCAAGCGAGGGCGCGCTGACCAGCGGCGTTTCGCTGTAAACCGGGCAGCGCCGGATCAGGGACAAGGGGGTTTGGGCATCCACACTGGGGGCGGGAACCTCGGCAAGTTCGGGCATGGGAGACGCAGTGCCGCGAAAGGGATTTTTCAATATTTTCATGAAAAAAGCGGACCCCAATCCGGGGTCCGCCGTCAAGCTGTTTTCGATATGTCCGGCCTCAGGCGCGGCGGCGACGTCCCCCGGTCCGCCCTGCCCGGCCCCGGCCCTCGTCGCCCGCCTTGACGGGCTGCTTGTTGGTGCGGATCCATTCGGCGCCATGCGGGTCGTTGTTGGTCAGAAAATTTGCGGCACGGATGGCCTCCATTTCCGATCCGGCGCGCGGTTTGGTCGACCCCAGGCCGAACAGCGTGACAAAGGTTTCGTCATCCATGCCCTCGGGCAGGATCAGACCGGCCGCTTCGACCTCGGTCTTCTTCTCGGCGATCCGCTTTTGCGTCACCGGGAGGGCGATCGGGTTCATGATCGCGCTGGTCATGCCCGCGCCCATGGCCATCGGCAGGAAGGCATTGTTGATGCCGTGGCGGTTGGGCAATCCGAACGAAATGTTGGACGCACCACAGGTGGTGTTGACGCCCAGCTCCTCGCGCAGGCGGCGCACCAGCGTGAACACCTGCAACCCGGCCGTTCCCATCGCGCCAACCGGCATGACCAGCGGGTCCACGACGATGTCATGGGCCGGGATGCCAAAGTCGGCAGCCCGCTGAACGATCTTCCTGGCCACTTCGAAACGCACATCCGGGTCTTCGGAAATGCCGGTGTCATCGTTGGAAATCGCCACGACCGGCACGTTGTATTTCTTGACCAGCGGCAGGATTTGCTCCATCCGCTCTTCCTCGCCGGTGACCGAGTTCAGCAGCGGACGGCCTTCGCAAACCTCGAGCCCCGCCTCCAGCGCGCCGGGAACCGAGCTGTCGATGCACAAAGGAACGTCCACAAGCCCCTGAACAAGCTTGAGAATACTCTGCATCAGCGGCGGTTCGGTTTCGTTCGGATTGGGGTTTGAATTGTAAACCACACCCGCATTGATGTCCAAAACGGTCGCCCCAGCCGCCACCTGCGCCACGGCATCCTGTTCCACGGTGGAAAAATCGCCGGCCTCAAGCTCGGCCGCCAGTTTCTTGCGTCCGGTCGGGTTGATCCGTTCTCCAATCACGCAGAACGGTTGATCGAAACCGATGATCGCCGTCTTGGTTTTGGATTCGATGATGGTGCGGGTCATTTTTGGCCTTTCAGGTCGGGTTTGCCGGGCGGGCCGAGGCACCGCCATGTTCGATGGCCCAGTTGGCGTTTGTCTTGATCCCGCCAAGTGGGAAGAAGTGGACATTGGTGATGTTAAAATCGGGGTTGGCCGCCTTGTGTGCCGCCAGTTTGGTGACAACATCGGTCGGCTCATACGGCAACAACAGCTTGCTGACGTCCATCGCGCGTTTCTGCAAGACCTTGAGCGACGGGCCGACACCACAGGCGATGGCGAATTTGATCAGCGTCTGCAACTTTGCCGGACCGGCGATGCCGATGTGGATAGGCAGCGTGATACCTGCGGCCGCCAGCGCGTCGGCCCAGGCGATGATCGGATCGGCGTCAAAGGCAAACTGCGTCGCCAGCGCCATGTACGCATCCGTGCGCTCCGAGAAATCCTGTTTCCATTTAAGGGCTTCCTCGACGTTCTTCATGCTTCCGTCGGGATCGATGTCACGGTTGCCTTCGGGATGGCCGGCCACGTGCAGACGTTTAAAGCCAGCCTTGTCGAACAACCCGGTTTCCATCAACTGCATCGAGCTGTCGAAGTCCCCGTGGGGCTGTGCAACACCGCCAGCCAGAAGCAGCGCCTGTTTCACGTCCGCCTCGCCCTGGTAGCGGTCGATCCAGTCAGCCAGCGTTGCCTTGTCCTTGATGATCCGCGCCGGGAAATGGGGCATGACGGCATATCCGTCGCGCGCCAGACGGGCGGCAGTGCGCACCATGTCGTCGATCGGTGTACCTTCGATATGGGCGATGTAGACCCGCGTGCCTTCGGGCAGCAAAGCCCGGAAATCTTCGACCTTCTCGGCGGTGCGCGGCATCACCTCGATCGAGTAATCCTGCAGGAATGCCTCGACCTCGCGGTTGACGGGTACCGCGCCCGGGGCTTCACGTTTCTTGAAGTTCAAAAGTGCCATGACGGCCTCCCATACCGATGTCAGGCTCAGGCCCACCCATCATTGGCGATCAGGGCCTTGATCCGCTCCTGATCGTATTCACTGTGCAATCGGGCGGCTTCGGCCTCGGCCACGGCCTCGGGATCACCCTCCACGGAATAAGGGTCAGCTTTGCGCCACTCAGCCAGATAGGCATCGGCATCCTTGGCGTTCACCTTCATCGCCGCCCGGTCGATGGCTTGTTCAAACCGCTCGTCCAGTTGACGTTTTGCGCCACGGCGTCCTTTGCCGACAATGACCTGCGCGGGAATATCGCGCCAGTAGACAATGGTGACATCAGGCATCTTCTGATTCCTTGCTTCCGATGGCTATAATTAGATCAGGCCATGGCATTGCCGCGTCCTGTTTTCGACAGAACGGGTGATATGAACGACGCCCACAGACCTACCCAACCGCAGGCGGCCCGGCCAGAGGCCCAGAGGGTCAAATTTCTCATGAAGATGATGAGCGTTTGACCTTGGCCGTCAAAATCTGAAACAAACACCGACAAGGAAACCAAAAACGAACAGGACCTCACGGTGATTGCGATCAAGGAATACGGGCTGGCCTATGCGGCCGTGCCGAAAGCGGGGTGTTCTTCCGTCAAGGCCATGCTGGCCCAAATCGACCCCGAGGTGAGCCTGCCCCCCGACGAAACCCGCGACAGCGCGTTCTACCACGGCATCTATCAGACCCAACGATATCGCAAGGATCGCTTTGACGCGCAGGCGGGGAGTTTCCGCTTTACCCTGGTGCGGGACCCGATCAGGCGGCTGATGTCGGTTTATACGAACCGGGTCGTCGACCTGAAGGATTTGTACAAAAGCCGCCAGTTGAGACGTCAGACCGATCTGACGCTTGATCCCGATCCGGATACGTTTTTCCTCCATTTCCGCGACTACAGCCGTCAATCTTCGGTCATTCGCCATCACATCCTGCCGACCGCGCTGTTCACGGGCGACGATCTGGCGGCCTATGACAAGGTTTATCTGACCGGTCAGATGGGCGAAGTGGCCGAGATGCTGTCACAGCGCAGCGGCAAGCCGGTCGAACTGACCAAGGCCAATTCCAGCGAAACCAAGCTGGCCTTCGACGATCTGCGCGCGGAAACGCGCGATGCGCTCAGGCCCTATCTCGAGGACGAATACCGGCATCTGGATGGCTATGTGCAAAATCCTTTTGCCTGAAACGCAGGCAACATATTGCCGAAAGCGTTTTGGCTGCCTATTCTAAAGGTAACTTGAAATCGGAGGGCGTGAACTATGGCGCCCAAGCGTCCCAATGGTGCGGGCGCGTTCCCGAAGGCGGTCGAAAGCCCTGCGCCGAACACGCCCGATCCGGCCGAACTGTATGCCGCGCTGGATTTGGGCACGAACAGTTGCCGCATGCTGATTGCTCAACCCAAGGGCAGCGGTTTTCATGTGGTCGATAGCTTCTCGAAATCCGTGCAGCTTGGCGCGGGTCTTGAGCGTACCGGGCGTTTGTCACGCTCGTCGATGGCGCGCACGGTTCAGGCCCTGCGCATCTGCCAGCAAAAGCTGAAGCGCAACAAGGTCAAGCGCATGCGTCTTGTCACGACCGAGGCATGCCGGCGGGCCAAGAATTCGCGCGAATTCATACGCCAGGTGCGCCGTGAAACGGGCATGAACCTTGAAGTGATCCAACCCGAGGAAGAAGCCCGGCTGGCCGTCATTTCCTGCGCTCCACTGGTCAGCACCAAGACCGAACAGTTGCTGGTGGTGGACATCGGCGGCGGGTCGACCGAACTGGTCTGGATCGATATCTCGTCGGTGCCGAACCGCGACCGTCCCCGCGCGATCATGCGGTTGCATGCCGGGTTTCACCCCGCCGAAAGCCCGTTTCCCGCGGCCAAAGTGGTGGACTGGATTTCCGTCCCCCTGGGTGTCGCCACGCTGCGCGATCAATTCAACGATGTCGATGACGACGCCGCACGCTTTGCCCTGATGAGCTGGTTCTTCGAGGAGAACCTGACCGAGTTCACACCCTACAAGGACGTGCAGGCGCGCGAGAATTTCCAGATCGTGGGCACGTCAGGCACGGTCACCACCGTGGCCGCAAGCCATCTGGGGCTGAAACGGTATGACCGCACCAAGGTGGACGGTCTGCGCATGACCTCGGACCAGATCGACAAGGTGATCCGCGGATATCTGGACCTCGGGCCCCATGGCCGCCGCCGCGATCCGCGGATCGGCGAAGACCGGCAGGCGCTGATCATGTCGGGCGCGGCGATCCTGCAGGCGCTGCTGCGGTGCTGGCCGACTGACCGCTTGTCGGTGGCCGACCGGGGCCTGCGCGAGGGATTGCTTTATGCCCAGATGAGCGCGGATGGCGTTCTGGAGGACGGGCCGTTCTGATCTGAAGGCGCGCCTGCGGCGCATTCGATTTGTGGCGTCGCCTCCGGCGCCGCGATGCCTCCGGCGGGAGTTTTCAGGCAAGATGAAGCATTGCCGAGCCCCGTACGAGCCGCTATTTGCGGCGCAATCACGAAAGGGTTGCCACATGGCCAAGAACACATCCGGGCGCGGCCAGCGCGATCTGAAGGTCAAGGTCAAGACCGCGCGCGGCCGCAAGCTGTCGTCGACGCGCTGGCTGCAGCGGCAGTTGAACGATCCCTATGTCAAACAGGCCCAGAGCGAGGGCTATCGCGGGCGCGCCGCATTCAAGATATTGGAACTGGATGACAAGTACCGGTTTCTTGTCCCGGGCGCGCGGGTCGTCGATCTGGGCTGTGCGCCCGGCGGCTGGCTGCAGGTGGCGGTCAAGCGCATCAATGCCCTGGGCGAAAAACAGGGCAAGGCAGTCGGCACCCTTCTGGGCATCGACCTGCAAGAGGTCGAACCGGTGGCAGGCGCGGACGTTCACCAGCTCGATTTCATGGCCGACGGGGCCGATGAACAGGTCAAGGAATGGCTGGGCGGCAAGGCGGATGTGGTGATGTCGGACATGGCCGCCTCCTCGTCGGGGCACAAGCAAACCGACCATTTGCGCATCATCGCACTGTGCGAGGCTGCGGCGTATTTCGCCTTTGACGTTCTGGAAGAAGGGGGCACCTTCGTGGCCAAGGTTCTGGCCGGGGGTGCCGAGGGCGAACTTCAGAAACTGCTGAAGCAGAAATTCACCAAGGTCGCCAACGTTAAACCGCCTGCGTCACGCGCCGACAGTTCGGAAAAATTCGTTATTGCGACGGGGTTTCGCGGCTGATTTCGCGATGCGAGCCGGGGTTGGTCGCGCGGGCTCCCAGGACTGCAGCGCATCCTTCAGGAAAAGGTCCGCATGGCGGTCGGCCTCATCGGCCTGATCCTTTTTCTCCACCCGCTGCGCGGTGCGATCAGACAGGTTCTGATGGCGCAGCATCTCAAACAGGATGCCGTGGCGGTTCGGGGTTGCTGTGGGATGCATGACAGACGTCTCAGGCCAGGAAATGAACGGGTTTACCCAGTCTGAGTAGCCGTCAAATGTGCCGGTGTCGTGGCAAGGACCGGGCGAGACGGTGAAACCTGTCAGCCGGTTCGTGCCGCGCGATCGCGCATCAGGGCGCCGTTGAACTCGGCCCCGAGGATCAAAATCGCCGCCATCAGGTAGAGAAAGATCAAGGCCGCCATCGCCCCGGCGAGGCCCGCATAAGTGGCGCTGTAATCGGCGAAATAGGCGACGTAGTAGGAAAAGCCCCAGACCGCGCCAATCCAGAGCACCACGGTCAGGACCACGCCCGGCCAGATCACCGAGAGGGAATAACGCAGGCCCGGCAGAAAGATGTGGCAGGCCGCAACGGCCAGCGTCAGCGTGCCCAGCGTGACCACGGTTTGCAGGCCGACACTTTCTGTCCAGGTCAGCAGGGCATCCGGCATCGCAGCGGCGACAAAGCGGAAATAGGCCGGCAACCCCAGACCGATGGTCACGCCGAGGATGAGCGCCGCGCCCCCGAACAGCACAAACAGAATTGCCAGGCCCCGAGTTTTCCAAAACGGGCGCGGGTCACTTTCACGATAGGCCCGGCTGATCGCCAGCCGCACCGCGTCGACCCCGTTGGATGCAAAATAGACCGCCAGCACCCCACCCACTGTCATCAACTGCAGACTGTCCGCTTCGAGGACGGCGCGGATCTCCTCGATGATGGGGGCCGCGATTTCATCAGGCCAGACGCCGAACACCACCTCGATCAGCTCATTCACATCCACGTCGCGCGACAGGGCCCCGGCCAGCGCCACCACGAACAGGATAAAGGGAAACAGCGCCAGCATCATCGACATCGCCACGTGGGAAGACATGATCCAGCCATTGTCCGAGTTGAACCGGCGCATTGCCTTCAGCAACGCGGCGGGGACGGACCAGAGGGCGAGTCGGAGCGCATTCATCATGCCGCCACCCTAGCCATCGCAGATTGCCAAGGCCACCGGGCACGCGCCCGCCATGCGCCAAAACCCCGGCTGTTGCATTGCCCTGCGATTAACCGCAGCATGCGCGCAACAATCAGAGCCGCCGGCCAATGCCTTTATCTGACCGCCCTGCCCCCACCGATAACACGGCCCCGGTTTTTCTGGGCAATGACATTTATCGCGCCTCGACATACGGGGCGACCCATCCCCTTGCCATTCAGCGCGTGCCAACGGTGACAGATCTGTGCCGGGCGATGGGCTGGCTGCCCGACGCAGCCTATCGCACCAGCCCGCGCCTGAAACCCGCCGGACTGCGCGCGTTTCACACGGCCGAGTATATCGCTGCCCTGATGGCAGCCGAAGCCAGCCAGAGCGTGACCGACGCGGTTCGCGCCCGCCATAATATCGGGACGCTGTCGAACCCGGTCTATCCAGCCATGTTCCGCCGCCCGGCAACCTCGGCCGGGGGCGCGATGCTGGCGGCCGATCTGCTGCGCAACGGCGGGGTTGTCTATCACCCGGCCGGGGGCACGCATCACGGCATGCCGGACCGGGCCAACGGGTTCTGTTATTTCAACGATCCGGTGCTGGCCATTCTGACCCTGCAGCGCGGTGGCGTGCGGCGTGTGGCCTATGTCGATATCGATGCCCATCACTGCGACGGAGTCGAGATGGCATTCGACGGCGCGCCCGAGGTGCGCATGATTTCCCTGCACGAGGAAAATCGCTGGCCCTTTACCGGGGCATTGGACGACCGGGCCGGTGGATCGGCCTTCAACCTGCCGCTGCCCCGCGCCCTGAATGACAGTGAATATGCCCTTACGCTGGATCAGATCATTCTGCCCGCGGTGGCCGACCATCGCCCGGATGCCATTGTCCTGCAATGCGGGGCCGATGCCGTGGCCGAGGACCCGCTGTCACGCCTGACCCTGTCGAACAGCTGCCATTGGGCCACTGTTGCGGCCCTGCGCTCCATGTCGCACCGGTTTCTGGTCTTGGGCGGTGGCGGATACAACCCGTGGTCGGTGGGGCGGCTGTGGTCCGGGGTCTGGGCGACGCTGGCGGGGCACGAGATACCCGATCGCCTGCCCGACGCCGCGCAATCGGTTCTGCGCGCCCTAAGCTGGACCCGCCGCGCCGGGCGCACGCCGCCCGAGCATTGGTTCACCACCCTGCGGGACGCGCCAAACACAGGCCCGATCCGCGCCGACGTTCGGGACCGTGTTGCGCATCTCGCCGCGCGCCTGACGCGCGAGGTCTGAGCTGACTACTGTCGGCGCAAGCAGTCATTATAGGCGCGCCGATAGGCGTCCAGCACGGGTTTTTCGCGCGCTTCGACGCTCGCCGCACCGGCAAAGGGCGGCGCGACCGGTTCGCGTGCGGGACCGCGCGTGCGGCTCACCCCAACGGCGACCGATCCGCTGATGCGGGCATCAAACGGGCCGACATTGAATTCGACCGGGCGCGCGCCTGTGTACCCGCTCACCTGCCGGGCCTGTGCGTCACAGGCATCGTTTTTCGGCGCTGCCCCCGAGCAGGCCGGCAAAGCCAGGGCAAGCCCACAACAGAGTGCCAGAAATGATCGCATTGCGTCGCCCCGCGGTTAGGCCCTGACCGGGGAATGGCCGGGACATATTGACCATCTTCCTACCAGATCTGGACACCCCGGGCAAAAGCGCCATTTTGTCACCAGCGCGACCGCGCCCTTTGACGCCCCGAAACAGGATCGAATTTCCGTGCTGCTCAACATCGACAGGATCACGAAACGCTATCCCGGGGCAGGCATCGGCCATCCCGTCCTTGAGGATGTGTCGCTGCAGCTGGACACCGGCGAAACGCTGGCCCTGACCGGGGAAAGCGGCAGCGGAAAAAGCACCCTGTTGCACCTGACCGGCGCACTGGACAGTTTTGACGGCGGG
Organism: Arenibacterium sp. CAU 1754; assembly: GCF_054482635.1. Classification (NCBI taxonomy): domain Bacteria; kingdom Pseudomonadati; phylum Pseudomonadota; class Alphaproteobacteria; order Rhodobacterales; family Paracoccaceae; genus Arenibacterium; species Arenibacterium sp. CAU 1754. The sequence continues at coordinate 255,459 of NZ_JBTLRG010000001.1, read as the reverse complement.
GAAATTACGCTGGATGGTCAGCCCTATTCGCCGCTGGACGACGCCGGGCGCGCGACCTTGCGCCGGGGCCCCGTGGCGCTGGTGTTTCAGCAGTTCAACCTGATCCCGTCGCTGACCGTGGCACAGAACCTGTCGTTTCACGCCCGGCTGGGCGGGCGGCTGGACGCGGCCTGGCTGGGGGAATTGACCACCCGTCTGGGGCTGGATGAGTTGCAGCACCGTTTCCCCGAGCATCTGTCGGGCGGCCAGCAGCAACGTGTTGCCATTGGTCGCGCGCTGGCCCTGCGCCCCAAGCTGTTGCTGGCGGACGAGCCGACCGGCAACCTTGACGAGGCGACGGGCGATGCGGTGCTGTCCCTGATGCTGGACCTGGTGCGCGACACGGGGGCGGCCTTGTTCCTTGTCACCCATTCCAACCGCATCGCCGAACGGCTGGACCGCCACGCCCATCTGAGCAATGGGTCCATCACATGAACCGCGCCGCGCTGGGGGCTTTGCTGTCGCACTGGCGGCGCCAGCCTTTGCAGCTGCTGACGCTGATCCTGGGCCTGGCGCTGGCCACCGGGTTGTGGTCGGCGGTTCAGGCCATCAATGGCGAGGCCCGCGCCAGCTATGCCCGCGCGGCGGATCAGATCGGCGCCAATCGCGGCACGGTCCTGACCGCGCCCGGCAGCGCCTTCATCGATCTTGGCACCTATGTCATGCTGCGCCGCGCCGGATGGCAGGTGACCCCGGTTCTTGAGGGGCGCGCCCGTTTGGGTGGCGGATGGGTCACGCTGATGGGGGTGGATTTCCTGAACTACCCGGTTCTCCCCGCTGCGCAAGTGAGCGATGGGGACCAACCCGACCCCGAACTGAGTCCGGTAGATGTTCTGACCGCTCCGGGCCGCCTGTTCGCCCGCCCCGAGACCGCGCAGATCATTGCACAGGATGGCGCCCTTCCCCCGGTGATCGAAACATCGGCGGTTCCACCGGGCATCGTGATGACGGATATCGGCACGGCCGAGCGCCTTCTGGACCGCGCCGGACAGATCAGCCGCCTGCTGGTTCTGCCGGATCAGCCGCTGGACCTGCCCCCGCTCGAAACCCTAGTGCCCGATCTTGATGCCAGCGCGCCGAGCGGCGCCAGCGATGTGGCCCGCCTGACGGACAGTTTCCATTTGAACCTGACCGCCTTTGGATTGCTGTCCTTTGCGGTCGGCCTGTTCATCGTCCACGGCACCGTCGGACTGGCCTTTCAGCAACGCCGCACCATGTTTCGCACCCTGCGCGCGCTTGGCCTGCCGGCGCGGCGTCTGACGGTTCTGGTTCTGGGTGAACTTCTGGCGCTGGCCCTGATCGCCGGGCTGCTGGGCCTTGTTATCGGGTATCTAGTCGCCGCTGCCCTTTTGCCTGACGTCGCCGCCACCCTGCGCGGTCTTTATGGCGCGCCGGTGACCGGCGGTCTGACCCTGCGCCCGGCGTGGTTCATCAGCGGTCTGGGGATGGCCATGGTCGGTGCGCTTGTGGCTGGGGCGCAGGGCATCTGGCAGGTGTCGCGCCTGCCGATCCTGTCGGCCCCCGGTCTGCTGACCTGGTCGGCCGCGTCGCGCGGACAGGCCCGGCGCATGGCCGTTGCCGGGCTGGCCCTGATCCTGGGCGGGTTGGCCTGTCTCTGGCTGATCCAGGGGCTGGTGGCCGGGTTTGCCCTGTTGGCGGGTCTCCTTCTGGGCGCGGCGCTGTTGCTGCCCGCGCTGCTTGGGGTCGTGCTCGACCTTTTCGAACGGCGCGTCGAGGGGCCGTTGTCCGGCTGGGTGCTGGCCGATCTCAGGGCGCAATTGCCGGGCCTGTCGCTGGCACTGATGGCCCTGCTTTTGGCGCTTGCCACCAATATCGGCGTCGGCACCATGGTTTCGAGCTTTCGCCAAACCTTTACCGGATGGCTGGACCAGCGTCTTGCGTCCGAACTTTACATCACGGCCCGCACCGACGCACAGGGCGCACAGATCGAAACCTGGGCCATGGCCCGCGCCGATGCGGTCCTGCCAATCCGCTATGCCGAAACGACCCTGGCTGGGCAAGCCGCCCGCATCTATGGCGTCGTCGATCATGCGACCTATCGCGACAACTGGCCCCTGGTGGCGGCCGCGCCGGACGTCTGGGACCAGATCGCAAGTGACAGTGCCGCGCTGATCAACGAACAGATGGCCCGGCGCGAAGGGCTGTGGCCCGGCGACGCGGTCACGCTGGCCCCCGGCTGGACCCTGCCGGTGGCAGGGGTCTATTCCGATTATGGCAACCCCTCGGGTCAGGCCATCGTGTCCCTGCCCGCGCTGCTAAAGCGTTTCCCGACGGTCCTGAACCGCCAGTTCGGCATTCGCATCGCGCCGCAAAACGCATCACAATTCACCAATGACCTGCGCGCCGCATTCGATCTGCCTGCAACCTCGGTCATCGATCAGGCCGGGATCAAGGCCTCCTCGCTCGGTATCTTTGAAAAGACCTTTGTGGTGACCGGGGCGTTGAATGTCCTGACGCTGGGTGTGGCCAGCTTTGCCATCCTGACCAGCCTTCTGACCCTGTGGACCATGCGCCTGCCCCATGTGGCCCCCGTCTGGGCCCTGGGCGTCACCCGCGCACAGCTGTCGCGGCTGGAGCTGGGGCGCAGTGTGGTTCTCTCGGGGCTGACCGCCCTTCTGGCGCTGCCGCTGGGCCTTTTGCTGGCCTGGGTTCTGCTGGCGGTAATCAATGTCGAGGCGTTTGGCTGGCGCCTTCCCATGTTCCTGTTCCCCGGCGACTGGGCGCGCCTTGGGCTGCTGGCGATCCTGGCGGGGGGCGTCGCCGCCGCCCTGCCCGCCAGCCGGTTGCGCAAAATCCCCCCGTCCGACCTGCTGAGGGTGTTTGCCAATGAACGTTAAGGCCCTGTTGAGCGTCTTTGCGGCCCTGCTGTGCCTTGCCAGCGCCGTCCGTTCCCAGGGGTTTGCCGGGCTGGGCCAGACTGCGGATGATTTCGCGCTGCCCCGGCCCGGCACCGCGCTGGAGTTCCCGCGCGATCATGGCAGCCATCCCGACTACCGGATCGAATGGTGGTACCTGACCGCCACGCTGCAGGGCGAGGATGGGCGCGATTACGGCGTGCAGTGGACCCTGTTCCGCTCGGCCCTGCGCCCACAGACCGGCAGCGGCTGGCAGGCGCCCCAGCTGTGGATGGGCCACGCGGGCCTGACCACACCGGACACCCATTTCATGGCCGAACGCCTGTCGCGCGGCGGCATTGGTCAGGCCGGTGTCACCGCTGACCCGTTCAGCGCGCACATTGACGACTGGACCATGACAGCCCCCGCCGGGGCCGGGCTGGACCAACTGCACATGACCGCACGCGGAACCGATTTCGCCTATGATCTGACCCTCGCCGCCAAAGGGCCATTGGTTCTGCATGGAGACGCCGGGTATTCGGTGAAATCCCGCGACGGGCATGCCAGTTATTACTATTCGCAACCCTCCTACACGGTAGACGGCACGCTGACCCTGCCGGACGGCCCCGTTCGGGTCACCGGTCAGGGCTGGCTTGACCGGGAATGGTCCAGCCAGCCGTTGTCCGCGGATCAGACCGGGTGGGACTGGTTTTCACTGTCCTTTGACAGCGGCGCCCGCATGATGGGGTTCCGCCTGCGCGACAGCGGTCCGGGGTTCACCGCCGCCACCTGGATTGCCCCCGACGGCACAGCCAGCGCGATCCCGGATGGGGAACTGGGTCTGACCCCGCTTGAAACATCCGAGGTCGCGGGCAGGTCCATTCCCGTGCGCTGGCAGGTCGAACTGCCGACCCGGAACCTGAACGTAGCGGTCGACGCCCTGAACCCCGACAGCTGGATGGCGACGTCCTTTCCCTATTGGGAAGGTCCGGTATCCGTCAGCGGCAGCCACACGGGACGCGGATATCTTGAGATGACAGGCTATGAGTGACACCCCCACAACCCTGCCCCGGGTCCACACCCATCTGTGGACCCTGCTAACCAAAGCGGCACAGAGCGCACCCCCCGCCGACCGGTTTGTCACCCTGGCCACGGTGGACGCCCGGACCGTGCCACACCTGCGGACCGTGGCCCTGCGCCGCGCCGACCAGGACGCAGGTCAGGTTGACGTGTTTACCGACAGCCTGTCGTGCAAGATCAATGAGTTGAACGCCAACCCGAACGCGGGCATCCTGTTCTGGGAGCCGGTCACCCGCACCCAGTTGCGCCTTTCGGGCGGCGTTGAGATCCTGACCGGCCCGGCGGTGCGCCCCATATGGGACGCCCTGCCCGAGGAACAGCACGAAAACTATAGCCATCTGCCCCCGCCGGGACAGCCGATTGAAGCCCATGACGCCTATGCCCAGCAGCCCAGCCCGGACCGGTTTGCCATTTTACGGCTGACACTGGACCATATCGATTATGTCTGCCTTGCCCCCGACATCCACCGCCGCGCGGCGTTTGTGCGGACCGATGACTGGCAGGGTCAGTGGCTGTCGCCCTGATCAAAACAGCTTTATTCGCCCGCCCGCCGCGCGCAGGCCACCTTGGTTTGGGCCACGGTCCGCCCAAATGGCGAGAACCAGAAAAAGGATAAATTTCAAGAAGATGCCGGCCTGCGCTAAACCCAACGCAGACTGTCCCGAACACCTGGCTCGTGATTATCTGGACATCAAATACTCGGCCACGGTCTGATAGGCGGGCAAAGATGTCGGGTCGATAAACCCATTCTGCGCGCGTGGAAAAGAGGCCAGGCGCACGATGACCATGTCGGCCGCAGGATCAACGTAGATCGTCTGACCATGCACACCACGGGCTGCAAACGCCCCATGCTCATTGTGGAAGACCCACCATTGGCTCTTGTAGCTGGCATTGCCCATGGTCGGAAAGCCATCGCCGAACTTCATCCGGTCGCCGCCAGCGCGGATTTTCTGCACGACCTCAACGGGAAAAAGCCGCTCGCCGTTAATCTCTCCCTCGTTCAGCATCAGTTGTCCAAGGCGCCCAAGATCGCGCAGGCCCGCCGTCACGCCTCCGCCCGCGAAGGGCACGCCTTTGCCATCGACAGTTTGATAGGCGTCTTGCTCCGCGCCCATCCGGCGCCAGAGCCGCTCTGAGGCCAGTTCGGTGACGGCCTTTCCGGTAACTCGGGAAATCATCCACCCAAGCATGTCGGAATTGATGGTTTTGTAATGAAACGCATCACCGTGCTCGCCATCGGGCTGCACCTGCTGGAGGTACTCCCAGTATCCATCTGGTCCGTTGTAGTCCGCGGGCTTGGGCAACGGGCTCGCAGCGGCGGAATAAAGCCAGATGTCGGCGTTGGGATCAGAGTAATCTTCGGAATACTGAACCCCCGTCGTCATATCCATCACTTCACGCACGGTTGCAGTGGCAAAAGCACTGTTGCCGATTTCCGGAATGATATTGCGCACCAGCAGCGTATCGTCGAGCCCCCCCTCGGCCACGAGGATCTCTCCCAGAAGCCCCGTAATCGACTTGGTCATCGACATGATCGCATGCTTGCCATCCTCTTCGAGGCAACCGAAATAGCGTTCATAAACCACCTGACCTTCGTGCAGGATCAGAACGCCATCCGTGTAGTTGGCGTAAAGCGACTCCTCCCAGGTCATCTCCTCGTCGCTGTTCATCGGCAAAAAGGTAAGCCCATCGATCTCCTGTCGCATGTCGGCGAATTCAGCCGGCGACGGATAGTCGAGCGGGACCGGAGCGCCCGTGCCGCGGCTGATGACTTCTGTCGGCAGGAACTCTCTCAGGTGGCACACCGACCAGCGCAGCTTGGGGAAGCTGAAATAGTTGGAATCCGGTTGCGTAATCAGCTTTTCGGGCGGTGGCGGGAAGCCTTGCATCCATTCCATCACATTTGGATCGGAGTCCTGTGCCGAAAGAACGTCTGACTGTGCGTGCGCAGGATTTGACGCCGTTGCCATCAGAATGGCGATTGCCGCAAGATTTGTTGTGCTTTTGCCCATCACGTCCGATCTCTCCCGTATGCGTATCCATATGTCGAACATGGCCATTCAAACATTTTTGGCTTTCGGATGCAGCGGCGATCAAGCGATTACAGCAAATCGGTGAAAACAAAGTCCGTGCAGCAGACAAGGACCATTTCGGGACACAACGCAAAAAAACGGCCACCGGTGATAGTCACCGGTGGCACGCTGTCGTGTTTGCTGTCTGCCTAGCGGGTCTGGATCATCCTGAGCGATCCTGCCCCGTGCCCGATGCGATGCTCCGGGATCGGCAGCCGTCTCAGATGACGTCGCCGCGGCGCTCGTCGTCCTCGGACGGACCATACATGTTGATTTCCATGCCGCAGGCTACTTCTACTGCGTTGGGTTTCTTCCAGGCCATTCGTTCTCTCCCTATGAATTCCAAGGTCAGACTACTGCGGGAATTCGCGCTGAGGAATTAGACAAAGGTATTGATTGGACCGGTCGGGTCATTCCCATTCCAGTTCGACATAGGCATTGGTCGCGTTGCGCGGGTTGAACTGTTCAAACAGTTGCCATTGATCGCCTAGGTCCATGCCCAGATGCTTTAGCGCGGTTTGCAGGCTTTCGCCCGCCGCAAGCGCGGCGCGGGTTTCGGCGCGCAGGGCCCTGAGATACGCGAGCGTGGGACGCAGCCCGTCGGGGTGCATCGCCACCATGCGCCCATGTCCCGGCACGATCTGTTGGACCTTTGTCTCGATCAGCCCCTCAAGAACGCCGATCCAACCGTTGATCGACCCGTCCAGCGCCGGGGTATGTTCCAGAAACGCCAAATCCCCCATCCAAAGCGTGTCGCTGCTGCGATCCAGCACCGACATGTCGTTCGTCGTGTGGGCGGTCGGATAGGTTTGCAGCGTCAGAACCCGCCCGCCCAGATTGATGTCGCGCGTCCCGTCGACCCCGTCGTCGGGCAACACCACCTGCGTGCCCAGCATGACCTCGGGCCCCAACAGGCGCTCCATATTGCCCATATAGCTTTCGGCCCGATTGGCCAGCGCCAGCCTGAGCCGCACACTGCCGATGACCTCGGCCCCCGCTTCGCGGAACACCTCTGCACCCAAGACGTGATCGGGGTGCATATGGGTGATCATGACCCAGCGGATCGGCAGATCGGTTTGCTGGCGCACCGCCAGATACAACGCCTCGGCCACGGCGCGCGTCGTGCCCGCATCGATGACCGCAACCGCATCCGTGCCGATGATGAACCCGGTGTTTGCCACATCCCCTTGCGTGCCGGGAACGACATCCTCGACCTGGCCAAAATGCACGAACTGTCCCGGGCCGATGCTCTGCACCTCGGCGGCGCGATCGGACAGAGTTTCGATCCGCTGACAGCTCTGGCCCTGTGCCGTCAGTCCGGGATGGGTCGTGAGCCACTCGGCCACCACCTGTTCGGCGCGTGCTTCACAGGTCGGCTCGTCCATCACCATCGGCGTGGGCAGAACGCGGTCGGCGCAGACAGCGCCCAGACACAAACTGGCGATGATTTCAAAAATCGGGCTCATGGGGCACCATAGGCCTTTAACCGCTCGGTCGGCCAGTCCCAGAAGGTCCAGCCGGTCGTTCCGGCGGGATACCAGAACACGCGGGTATACCCGGCTGCGATGGCACGCTTGGCAGCGTTCCACGACATCCAGCAATCTGCCCGGCACAGGAATACCAGCGGCGCATCCTTGTCGCCGGAACTAGCACGGGCAAGCCCCACGTTGAATTGTATCTGCGCCGCACCGTCGAGCGTGCCAAACCCGATCTGCGGTAGCCACAGCGCACCGGGGACGGAAAACCGCGCCCGCCCGCGCCACACCGCATCCTCGGGCAATCCCTTGGGGCGCGGCAGGTCGGGCATGACATCCACGAACCGGACCCGCCCGCTGTGCCACAGGGCATAGGCCGCATCGTCATCGACGACGATTGCACCGGGCAACGCATCGGGCACCGGCGCGTCATAGTCGGATTGGCGATAACCCTGCGGCGCATCGACCGCATCGGCCCACCCTGCCCCAGGTGAAACGGCCAGACAGACGACGGCCGCGGCACGAGACAGAATTGTCATTCACGTGCCCGACCGCAGGGTGAAGGTCTCGGTGAATTCTGCACCGTCCGTATCGACGGCACGCACCGACATCTCGGTCGCGCCATTGTCGACATAGCTGAACCGGAACGCCGGATTTTCACTGATCGAAAACCCACCTTCCATGCGGAACAACATCTCGTCACCCAGGCGGACCTCGATAAAATTGACATAGCGCGCCTCGATGAAATCAAGCGTCCCCTTCTTGATCTGCATCCCGGTGAAATTGGGGTGCCGGATCAGCAATTGCGCCTCGCGGAGCGTTCCCGGTGCTTCGCCCTGCGCACCGCCCGAGGTGTCGATCTGTTTCAGCTTCATCTGCCCCATGGTCGCTTCGGCCACGGCCAGATCACGCGACACCGCGGCCGAACAGCCACCCGCCGCCTGAACAAAGCGGCCCACCATGAAGCTGCGCCCATCTTCGACCGTGGCCACAGCGCGAATGTTGGAAAAGACGTCATAGCGCACACGCGATTCAAACGTGATATCGCCCATGGCCTCGCCAAAGGTGAACGCGGCGGCCACCGGCATCGGGTTTTCATCCACCACGATCTTGAGCGTGGTAATGCGCAGCCCCGTATCGGGGCGCTGGCGCAGGGTAAAAGGCACCGTGGCCGCGTCAAAGGCCTGCACCGGGGCATCCAGCGTCATCAGGTCATCCCCGTCGAACACAACCGCGTCTCCAACGATATCGTCGCGCAGATAATCGTCCCAGGATGGGCTTTCGATCATTGGGTTCGCGGTCTGCATGTAGTCGGGCAGAAACGTGGACGAGCCGCCCGCGATTGCGCCCGCCGGGCAGGCCAGCAAGGCAAGGAGGCCCAGCGTTGCGGTCTTTGTCGTCTTGCGTGTCATGGCCAGTCTCCCGGTAATGGTGAAATTCATCAGTCCAAATGGCGCTCTCCGAACGCCCGTGACGCCCGGAAATTCAAAACGACCCAAACCTATCCCGGTCCAGACGGATCAACGCAGGGAAACGATATCCCGCATGGTCAGATGTTTGAGCACCCACGGCTCGCGCGGGGGCGCATAGGTCACCTGGCTTTTTTCGGCCAGCCCTGCCATCGTGCCGTCCACGATCATCTCATTGATAGCAGGATCGATGACGTCCAACAGATCACGATTGCGTTTGAGCACGGCAACGCTCAGGTTGAAGCCGATGGGATGGCGATAGTCATCCAGAACCAGCGTGCTGATCATGTTCTGCCGCTTGTGAAAATCATAGGCCCCGATGGTAACCAGTGCGGCGTCGAACTCGCCCTGCTCCATCTTCCACAGGAATGCGGGCCCGGGGTTCAGTGTCTTGGCGTTCATCACCATGTCGTCGGTCCCCTGGCGCAGGGTCAGAACACCGGGCAGCGTGCCCTGTTCGACGCCGATGCGCAGACCTTCCATATCGGCGACTTTCGTGATGTCGCGGTCAAATTCAGAGGTGCGATAGACAACGCCCATTTCCATCCGCGCGTAGGGGTCAGAGACGGAAACAGGCTCCAGATCGACCTGGAATTCGCGGCCCAGATGTGTGGGGCGATCGTCCCAGCGGGGCAATGCGGCGCGGGTTTTGTAAAACGCGCTCAGCGATGTTTCATAGAGCGCAAAGCCCGGAATGACGTCGCACACGCCATAGGCCAGCATTGCGTAAATTTCGCGGATCGGGGTGCTTTCTTCTTCGGCTTCGCTTTCGAACCAGGCCACATCCAGCGCAAGATCCATCCGATCTGCAAGCGCGGCAACCAGTTCATAATCCAGCCCCACCCCGCCATGGGACCGGCGCGATGACATAACGCCACCGTTTTTGGCCAGGCACGCCGTCAGCGTGCCTGGTTTGATCAGCAGTGAACTGTGATCGGGCTCTTCCTTGGGGGTCGGTGCCTGGGTCGAACTGACCGGTTCGGGTTCCTTGCCGCCGCGCGTGACGACATAGAACCACAACAGCTCCAACTCTTCGGGATAAAGGACATCGCCCCAGGCGGGCATGTCCCCGTTTCCCTTGGTGACGGAGGTCGTAAACCGGTCTTTTTCGTCTTTCGGGAATTTCCGCAGATCGAAGGACGACGTTCCCGGGTTCACCATGTCCAGACCGTGACAATGGGCACAGAACTGTTTGTAGATGCCCTTGGCCTTGGTCAGTTTCTCGTCCCCGGCAGAGGCTGGCGCCGCAAGAAGCGCCAGCATGCTCAGGATTACCGCAAAGTATTTCAACATCAGTTGATCTTACTCCACGACCGAGAAGGTCCAGACGTTGCCGCCCGCAGGAAAGTCGGCCAGACGCTCATCCCCCGAGAACAGCGCATAGACTGCACCGCCGCCGGAAAGAATGGTTACGTACTGTTTGCCGTCCCGTTCCCACGTCACGGGCTGACCGACGATGCCGGAACCGACATTGTAGTCCCACAATTTTTCACCAGTCTCAGCATTGAACGCCTCGAAATCGCCCGCCTGTGTCCCGGTAAAGACGAGGCCGCCATCCGTTGAGAGAACGCCTGCGAAACGGGGAATATCGATACCATCGGACCATTTGACTTCGCCTGTCATTGGATCAAAGGCGCGCAGTTGTCCGCGGTCGCCTTCTGGCCAATCCCAAGAGAATTCAGCACCAAAATAGAACACGCCAGGACGATACTGTGGTTCGACTGCCTTATAGTTCAGACCAAAGCTGTTGGTATTGGCAAACACGGTCTGTGTTTTCGCATTATACGCCATGGGCGACCAATTCTTACCACCCAAAGCAGACGGCCAGTATGTCACCTGTTCGCCAGCGCGGGCCTTGGTGGCGATTTCGGTTTCATTGGGACGACCAGTTTCAAGGTCAATTTCAGTGGCCCACGTCACCTTGTCGATGAACTTGGGCGCAGCAATCAATTCGCCCGTGGCGCGATCAATGACATAGAAGAACCCATTCCGGTTTGCTTGCATGATAACCTTGCGGCCATCGATTTCAGCATGCACCAGTTCGTTTGTGGTGTCGTAGTCGAACGGGTCGTTTGGCGTGGTCTGGAAATGCCATTTGATCTTGCCAGTTTTTGGCTCGATCGCCAAAATCGACGATGCATAAAGGTTATCACCCGGGCGCAGACCGGCGTTCCAGGATGCCGGGTTACCGGTTCCCCAGTAAACAGTGTTCAGGTCCGGGTCATATGACCCCGTCAACCACGTGGGCGCGCCACCGCGTGTCCATGCGTCACCGCCATCTTTCCATGTTTCGCTACCCGGCTCACCTGGTGCAGGGATGGTATAGGTCCGCCACAGACGTGTCCCGGTGTCAGGGTCGTAGCCTTCGATGTAGCCGCGGATACCAAATTCACCGCCCGAGATCCCGGTGATCAGAACACCATCAGCGATCATAGGAGCAACGGTCATCGAATAACCTTGCTTGTAATCGATGGACTTCGTTTTCCAGATTTCGGCGCCGGTTTTGGCGTCCAACGCGGTTACATGTGCATCCAGCGTCGTGCGGAACACCTTGCCGTTATAAAGGGCCACACCCCGGTTCACGATACCGCAACAGGCCACTCGCGGGGCCTCGGCCGGATAATCGACCATCGTCTTCCAGACTTGTTTGCCGGTCAAAGCATCCAATGCGACGGTAGAGTTGTGCGTGGTGACATACATCACCCCGTCATGCAGCATAGGAAAGCTTTCCTGCCCGCGCGTGTCGGCCAGCGAATAGGTCCACTCGGGGCGCATTTTCGAAACGTTGCCCGTGTTGATCATATCCAGCGCACTGTGGCGCGTCTGGCCATACCCCATGCCATAGGTCAGGATGTTCGACGGGTTGCTGGCATCATCAATCAAGTCTTGCGCGCTTTGCGCAAAAGCCTGCGACGACACGCACAGCCCAAATGCGGCCACCAAGGCGAACCCCGTTTTGGTCAGGTCGCTGAGTTGCATTGATTTCCTCCCAATGTAATCAATTTTCGGTGTTCTGCGCCGCTGAACGGGCGTTCTGAAATGGCCTGAACCCGAAATAATCGTGCCGCCCCCTCCTCAAGGCACAACACTCGTGAAAACGTTAGATAATGGCCCACCCCATCGCTATTTGACTTTAGTCGTATAGGCGGAGCCCCGCATTCGGCGGTAGTCCTGTCGGATGGGCCAACCACCTGCTGGGTCACGGCATATCAAGCGACATTAAATTAGGAGCAGAGACAGCCAGATGCGCGCGAAGAAGAGACTTAGGAACATCGCACAACGCATTGGAAAAATGGCATTTGCTGCCTGCCTGATCATGTCCGCCGCCACGGTTTGGGGCGAAGGGGCACAGGCTCAACAGTCCAAGGTCGAGGTTCAGGTCACGTACCTGCGCCACATCGTACCCCCGCCGCCGGTTCTGTCCAACCTTGATCCGATCCCCGAGGACGAAGGCCTTGCCGGAGCGCAACTGGGCCTGAGCGACAACGCCACCACCGGGCGGTTTCTGGGTCATGTCTTTGGAATGAGCGTACTGGACATCGACGAAACAGGTGCCATCGAGGGGCCGGGCGAGTCCGGCGATCTTGTGGTCATCGACGCCCCGGCACCGGTTTTGCTGGCTTTTGCCGACCGGCCGGAAAACCAGAACAAGGTCATTTTCAACGTACGCAGCGGCGCGGTCGATCTGCGCAACGACAACTGCCGCGCCAACGTTCTGCACACCGTTCCCAGCCTCGCCATGCGGGCGGACGCGCTGTCACAGTTCCTGCTGTCCCGCCGGTGGGGCGACCTTGTCATGATCGAAGGGCGCCACCCCAGGGATCAGGCCTTTGCCAATGCCATCCGCCGGTCGCTGACCAAATTCGGGCTGAAACTGTCGGCCAGCAAGGAATGGGTCAGCGACGCGGATCTGCGCCGCAGCGCCAGCACCGAACTGCCCCCGTTCACACAGGACTTCCCACGCCACGATGTAGTTCTGGTCACCGACGAAACCGGCGATTTCGCCCGCTATCTGCCCTATAATACCTGGTATCCGCGCCCCGTCGCAGGAAGCGAGGGGCTGGTGCCCGTCGCATGGTCGGCCGTCGTCGAAAGCTGGGGCGCCGCGCAGTTGCAATCGCGGTTTCACGATGCCGCAGGCCGCGACATGACCCCGGTCGATTACGCCGCCTGGGCCGCCCTGCGTTCCCTGGGCGAGGCCGTGACCCGCACCGGCAAATCCGACGCCGCCAGCCTGCGCGCCTTCATGCTGTCGGATCAATTCGAGCTGGCCGGGTTCAAGGGGCGCAAGCTGTCGTTCCGCACCTGGAACGGACAGATGCGCCAGACCATCCACCTGGTCCATCCCCGCGCCGTGGTCACGACCGCGCCCATGCCGGGGTTCCTGCATCAACGCACCGAACTTGATACATTGGGCCTTGATGAACCCGAAAGCGCCTGCACAGCCTTTTCCGCGCCCTAGACCTGATGATGTGACATGATTGCCAGATCGCTTTTCGCTCTTACCCTGACGTTTTTTGCGATGTCGGTGTGCGCGCGTGAGAGCGATCAGCGCAGGGTCGACATGCAGCTGGTACTTGCGGTCGATATTTCCTTCTCGATCTCGCTGGATGAACAGGACATCCAGCGGCGCGGCTACGTGGCGGCGTTTCGCGATCCGGATGTGATCCGGGCGATCACCTCGGGAAAATACGGTCGGATCGCCGTCACGCTGTTCGAATGGGCCGGCGACGATATGCAGGCGCAGGTCGTACCCTGGACGGAGATCAGCGATCCTGTCAGCGCACGTGCCTTTGCCGCGCAGTTGGAGCAGGCCCCGATCCACCGCTCGGGGCGCACCTCAATCTCAACCGCGCTGGCAACGGCCATCGACCTGTTTCCGCAAAGCCCCTTTATGGCGCAGCGGCACGTGGTCGATATCTCAAGTGACGGGCTGAACAATAGCGGGCCGCGTGTGGACCGGGTGCGCGACAGGCTCGTGTATCAGGGCATCATCATCAACGGTCTGCCCCTGATGATGGGCAAGGCCACGGGCCCCGAGGCCGATCTAGACATCTATTTCCAGGATTGCGTCGTCGGAGGGTTCGGATCGTTCGTCTCGCCCGTGTTTTCATGGGAGGAGTTCGGCCCCACACTGAAAAAGAAGCTGATCGACGAAATTTCCGGACCTGGTCCGGAACGGCTCTTTCTGGCGGGCGCGGCGATGGATTGCCTGATCGGCGAAAAGGAAGAACGCCGCAAATATATCGACCAGTTAAAGGATGCCGTGGGCGATGACCGCGCCCCCCGCTGGCTGCCCCGGGACGAGGACTGGCCATTGCCGGAATAGGGCGGCCACCCGTCTTACCCCCAACGAAAAACCCGCCGGCACCTCTGCCGGCGGGTTTGATTTTTTTGGCCCTGACGCGGGTCAGGCCTCCATCGCGGCCTTGACCTTGTCCGCGGTGATCGGCAGCGAGCGCACCCGTGCGCCGACCGCCATCTGGATCGCGTTGGCAATGGCCGGAGCCACGGCGGTGGTGGCCGGCTCCCCTGCCCCGACCGGGTAATGACCTGTGTCCAGAACCTCGACCTCGATCTCGGGGATGTCGGACATGCGCGCCGGGGTATAGCCGTCAAAATTGCTGGCGGTGATGGCACCGTCCTGCATGTCGGCCGCCTCCAGCGTCGCCATCGAGAACCCCCACATCGCCGCGCCGGTCATCTGCGCCTTGACGCCTGCGGGGCTGACGATCGTGCCGACGTCCGACACGATGGTCAGCTTGTCCACCGTAAAGTCGCCGGTGGCCTTGTCGACGCTGACCTTGGCGGCACAGGCGGTCCAGGTGGCTGTCCCGCGCTCCTGGCTGGACACCGAAGCAAGGCCAATGGCCGTCCCCTCGGGCATGTCGCCCCCGTACCCGGCCTTGTCGGCGCACATTTGCAGCACATGCGCCAGTCGTTTGGCGCCGCCTGCGGTCACACCTTCGCCCGCGTTCTTGCCCGCGCCATCCAGCAGGCCAAGCCGCATTTCCAGCGGATCAACCCCCAGCCCATGGGCGATTTCGTCCATGAAACTTTCTCCGGCCCAGAACTGCCAGGACGGCGAAACAGCCCTCAGGTGCCCCGGCGGCGTTGCCGACTGTGCCATCTGGTTGTTGGACAAAAGGATTTTCTGGTTTTCAACCGTGTACCAGTGATCCGCGCCATTGACCGAGAACCCGTCGTATTTCTTGTTCTCGTCCCCGCTCAGATCGGGGGTCAGGAACGCAGGCGCCTGCCGGGCCGACGCCCATGCCGACGCGCTGGACGACATCCAGGCATCGAGCTTCTTGCCGGTGGTACAGGCGGTCAGTTTGACGGTGGCCGCCGGGCGGGCAAAGTCGAACTGCGTATCGGCCTCACGCGAGTAGATCATCTTGACCGGTCCGCCGACCTCACGCGCGGTCAGGGCGGCCTGCACGATGTAATCCGCGTCCAGACGCCGACCGAAGCCACCGCCCAGGTATTGCTGGTGCATCACCACCTGCGACGGATCGATCCCCAGCGCGGCAGGCACAAGGCCCATCACAAGGGTCTGGAACTGGTTCCCGGCATAGATGTGATAGACGCCGTCCCTGATGTCGATGGTCGCGTTCATCGGCTCCAGCGGCGCATGGATGTTCAGGGCGGTCGTATAGGTCGCCTCGTGCATCTTTTCGCCGTTCTTCAGCGCCGCTTCCGCGTCGCCTTCGGTCAGGACCAGGCGGGTATCTTCGCCCGTGTCGATCAGGCGCGCGGATTCCGCGTGGATCGCATCCAGCGTGACACCGGCATTGCCACCCCGATCATATTCGATCTTGAGCGCCTCGGCCGCCTTTTTCGCGGTCCAATAGCTGTCGGCGATGGCCATGACCCAGCCGGTTTGCGTGCCCACCGGATCGTCGACGACGACATGACGGATATAGCCGTCGATCTCTTTTGCCGCGCTGTCATCGACCGAGGTGACCTTGGCCCCATAGCGCACCGGCGGGGTCGCGGGCGTGGCATAGACCATCCCCTCGATTTCCACGTCGATCCCGTATCCGGCCTGGCCACGAACCTTGGCCGGGATATCCAGCGCCGGAACCTCCTTGCCGATCAGGCGCCGTTGGTCGGGTGACTTGAGGACCAGACCGGCCACTTCGCCTTCGGTCATCGTGCGCGGCTCGACCCCGCTGGCGACCAGTTCGCCATAGGTGATCGAATGCCCGTTGCCGGTGATCACCCCGTTTTCCGCCGTGAAATCCGAGGCCGCGCCGCCAAACTTGGCAACCGCCCCTTCGATCAGAACCTTGCGCGCGGCGGCGCCGGCGCGGGACATGGCGTCAAAGGTCCAGTTGATCGACCACGATCCACCGGTCAGGGTCAGACCGTATTTTGGATCAAACCCGATATGGTTCAGCTCAACATTGTCCCAGTTGCATTCCAGTTCATCGCACAGAACCTGCGCCATGGCGGTGCCGACATGCTGGCCCATCTCGGCCTTGGTGATATGCACGACAACCCGTTCATCGGAATGGATGTCGACAAAGATACCGGGCGAGAACATCTTGCTCGTGGCCGCCTCGGCCGGGGTCACCCCGGCGCCCAGAACCACGTAGCCCAGGCTCAGTGTCGCCGCTGCCGAACTGGTTCCAATCAGGAACGACCGGCGTGTGACTTGTGTCTTGTCAATCGCGTTCATCTTGACCTCCTCACGCCTTGGCCGCGCGTTTGATCGCGGACTTGATTTTTCCATAGGTCATGCAGCGGCACAGATTGCCGCTCATGGCGGCGACGATGTCTTCGTCGCTGGGGTTCGGGTTGCGTGACAACAGGTCGGCCGCCTGCATGATCTGGCCGGACTGGCAATATCCGCATTGCGGCACCTGTTCTTCGATCCAGGCCAGTTGCAGCGGATGTTCTCCTGTCGGGTGCAGCCCTTCGATGGTGGTAACCTTGTCGCCATCTGCGAGGGAGCCGACCGATGTCTGGCAAGACCGCACCGCAACCCCGTTGACATGCACCGTGCACGCCCCGCACAGACCGGCGCCGCATCCGAACTTGGTGCCGGTCATCTTCAACTTTTCACGCACCGCCCACAAAAGTGGCGTGTCGTCTGACAAATCGACGGATTTGGACTCTCCGTTCACGATCAAATTCTTCATTGTAGACCTCCCGTTTGCGCGATCCCTCCCACGGATCCCGCGTTATGGTGCACAGCTTAAAGGCCCGTTTGATCAAACCAAGAAGGCAGTCGGAATGATGAGACTAAAGTCTCGGAAGGACGCGCGGCACCTGCACAGAGCCATTCCTGGCACACCGATCGGCCCTGCCCTTGACCTGTCGCTGCACACGGCGGAGTCCCCTAATTAGCAGCCCCGGAAAGGCGGTTTTTCAGCCCGTCAAAACGACATGAAAGCAAGGGCATAGGGTTTGCCCGGATTTCCGAACCGGTCGCACCCCGGCGGCTCACCCACCCCGGATCAGGTGAAATGATGCCCGTCGGCGTGCTGCGCGGACCCAAAAACTCCTGCCGCACTGCGGCACGCCCAAAAGTCGCACACCGCCCGGACCCGCGCCCGAACACGGCACAGGTTCGATTCGAAATCCGCCCCCTACCCGTTGTTTGCCGAGGCTGATCTGCTGCCGTCTTCATCCGCGGATTTGGCTGTGCCAACGGCGCTCAGAAAGGCCAGTAGCCGCGCCCGGTCGATCGGTTTGGACAGGATCATCAACTTGTGCTCGGCACATTGGCGGCGCAAATCGCTGCTGCGGTTGGCGGTGATGATCCGCGTCGGCAAGGCACCATGCCGTTCCTTGACCGCCTCATAGACTTCGATCCCGGTCTGGCCATTGTCCAGATGGTAATCCAGCAGCATCGCCTCGGGAACGATATCGACGTCCTCAAGCAGCGCCAGCGCCTCGGTCGCAGAGTCGACGGCCAGAACAATCCCGCCCCAGCCTTCGATCAGCATCGACAGCGCATTGGACAACTGCGGATCGTTTTCCACCAGCAGGACAACCACACCGGCGCAGGCCTCTGTCGCCTTGCCATCAACGCCTCTTGCACTGTCGCGCACACCCGCGTGATAGCGGTCCAGCACGGGCACCTCGACCGAGAAACAACTGCCCACCCCCGGTTTCGAGCGCAGGCGCAGCGGATGGTCCAGCGCCGCACACGCCCTTTCGACAATGGCAAGCCCCAGGCCCAGCCCCTCGGCCGCGTTTCGGCCTTGCTCCAGCCGGCGGAATTCGTCGAAAACCACCTTCTGGTCATTCTCGCTCATGCCCTGGCCGGTGTCCCACACTTCGATCCGGGCCGCCCCGTTCACCCGGCGCACCCCGATCAGAACCTTGCCCTGATCCGTATAGCGCAGCGCATTCACGATCAAATTCTGCAAAATGCGGCGCAGATAGCCCGGATCGCTGTGTACCACCAGGCTGGACGGGACCACGTCAAAGGTCAGCCCCTTGGCGCGCGCCTCGGGGTCGAGTTCGGTTTTCAGGGTTTCCAACAGCGGCTGCAGCGGCACGGGCCGCCGGTCAAAGGTCGCGATACGTGAATCCAGCCGCGAAATATGCAACAACGCCTCGATGATCTGCTCGACGCTTTGCAGTGAGGTTTCGGCCTTGCGTGCCACGTCCTGCACCTGTGACGGGTCGATTTCGCCCTCGATCAGCGAGGACACGAATAGCTTGGCCGCCGACAACGGTTGCAGCAGGTCATGGCTGGCCGCCGCCACGAACCGTGTCTTCGAGGCATTGGCGCGTTCCGCTTCGGTCAGCGCCTGCCCCAGTTCGATGGTGCGTTCCTCGACACGGCGCTCAAGCTGTTCGTTCATTTCAAACAGTGCATTGGCGTTTTCCCGTTCGGCGGTGACATCGGTAAAGCTCAGAACAAAGCCCTGATCCGGCATTTCCTGTCCGAAAACGCTCAGCACGGAGCGCGCGCCCCGCCGAACTTCGAAGGCGATGGGCGACCGCCCGCTTTTCTGATCGGCCCAGGCCTGAAAGGCCGCGAAACTGAAATGTCCGATGATCTCGATCTGACCGCTCAGCCGCTCCATCAGGGCCGATACGTTCAACCCGCGCGAATTGTGATCGGCAGGCAGCGCCAGCAATGTATCCAGACGCCGGTTCCACCCGACCAGCTTGCCCTCGCGGTCAAAGATGCAAACGCCTTGGTCCAGGTGGTTCAGCGTGGCACGCAGCAACATCGCCTGCTGATCCATCAGCTTGTCACGCTCCAGCCGCTCGAGCCGGACAATATCGGTGATGTCCGTGTGCATGATGACCGTGTTGTCAGCCGGTGTGCGATGTGAACTCACCTGCAGCTGCCGCCCATCTCCAACCGTCAGATTGAACACAACCTGATCGCGCCGGTGCTGCTGCATGCGCCACACGATCCAGGCCTCGCGCGAGGGGAAGCGGGACAGATCCAGGAACTGGCTCTGGCTGACGATGTCGATGAAAGCGCTGAATTTCAGGCCCGACTTCAGCCGGCGTTGGACATCCGGCAATTCGCTCCCGAACATGCTGTTGAAAAACACCAGCCTGTCATCGCGGTCAAACAGTGCCAGACCGTCGTGGATGGTTTCCGTTGCCTCGGTCAGGTTGGCCCAGGCCTGTTCGGTTTCGGCATTGGCCTCGGCCAGCCGCTGGTTGGACAGGTTCAGTAGATCCAGCGTGCGTTCCAGATCGGCCGTGCGTTCATGCACCTGCGCCTCAAGCATGGCCGCGCGTTCGAATTGGGCATAGGCCAGGCTTGATGGTTCAGTGATCTGCTCGGCGCGGCGCATCAACGCCTGCACGATCTGCAACAGCTTTTCGTTCTGCCGCTCGATACTGTCGTTTGGGTTGATAAGGTCCACGCGCCCCGGCCTTTTGCAACTTGGCTACATCTGCCGTCCGGACGCGATGATGTGGTGTCAGTCGCCCGTTTGCAAGACCGCGGCAAATTTGGCCTGCTGGGCCACCAGAACCGCCTGTGTGCGGCTTTGAACGCCCAGCTTGCGCATGATCGCCGTGACATGCGCCTTGACGGTGGTTTCGGCAATCGACAGGTCAAAGGCGATCTGCTTGTTCAGCTTGCCGTCACAGATCAGTTCCAGAATGCGCGTCTGCTGTCGGGTCAGCGATGACAGCCTGTCCACGGTATCGGCAATGTTCACCGATTCCTCGGTCTGGACATATCCGGGCGGCTTGTAGATTTCGCCCCGCCCGATGGTTTCCAGCGCTTCTTTGAAGACGGAGCGGCGGCTGTGCTTGGGCACGAAACCGGCGGCCCCTGCCCCGATGGTGCCGCCGATGATGGCGTTGTCATCCATCGAGGACACAACGATCACCGGGCAATTGCGCGCCGCCGCCTGCATGCGCACAACACCGTCCAACCCGGTCACATCCGGGAGGTTCAGATCCAGAACGATCAGCGAGGGTGGCGATTTGTGCGCGATCAGTTCCAGCGCCGAGGACAGGCGGTTGGCGGTCATGATCTGTTCATACTGCGACACGGATTTCAGCGTGAGTTCCAGCGCATCGCAAAACAGCGGATGATCGTCCACGATCAACGCCCATTCCGTCCCCCCTTCCGAGGGGCGCAAACCGGTGTGCGCGTGAGGATCCTTTTGCATTGCGATAGCCTATCCTTGGTTGCCGGCCGGGTCACCTGTCAAAAAGTACTAGGATCGGACAGCCGACCAAGGCTCCGTTACAGACGCCGTTTCAACCCCCGCGCCGGGTCATAGCCCCAGACCGCCAAAACGATGAAACCCACCGCCGCAAGCACCGTCCAGAGCGTCGCCATCGGGTTTATTTCGAGATAGAGCGCAAACCGGATAACTTCGACCGCGTGGGTGAACGGATTCACCCGGCAGATATCTGCCAGAAGCGGCGCGTTTTCGGCCATTTTCCACAGCGGGTAGAGCGCCGAGGACAGGAAGAACATGGGAAAGATCACGAAGTTCATAACGCCGGCGAAATTTTCGAGCTGACTGATCAGGCTGGACAGGAACAACCCCAGCGCGCCCAGCATCAGCCCCGCCAGAACCAGCGCCGGAAACACGGCGACATAGCCCATCAGCGGCATGGTGATGTCAAACGCGGCGGCCACCGCCAGAAACACATAGACCTGCACGATCGAAATGGCGGTTGATCCCATCAACTTGCTGAACAGCAGCCACCACCGCGGCAGCGGGCTGGTCAGCAGCAGGCGCATCGACCCCATTTCCCGATCATACACCAGGCTCAGCGAACTTTGCATGCCATTGAACAGCAGGACCATGCCGCACAGGCCCGGGACGATGTAGGTCTCATAAGTGATATAGGTCTGGTAAGGCGGGATGATCGACAGCCCCAGCGCCGCCCGAAACCCGGCCGCGAACACCAGCAGCCACATCAACGGGCGCACAAGGGCCGCGATGAACCGTTCGCGCTGATGCACAAAGCGCAGCGCCTCACGTGCGATGATCGCAAACATTGCTGTCAGATATCTGCTCATGCCGCGTCGGCGCCCTCGCCCGTCATTTCAAGAAAGGTTTCCTTCAGCCCTGCATCCCCAGCCAGACCGCTGGCCGTGCTGTTGGCCAGAATTTTCCCGCGATGCAGCACGACCACCTGATCGTCGGGCCAGATTTCATCCGTCAGGTGCGTCGCCCAGAGCACGGTCATCCCGTCGTCCGCGCACAGCGCGTGCACATGGCTGGTGATATCGCTGCGTGTCGCAGCGTCGAGACCAACGGTCGCCTCGTCCAGCAACAGGACCTTGGGGCTGTGCAGCAGGGCACGTGCAATTTCGGTGCGGCGGCGATGACCGCCGTTGAGGTTGCGCACTTTTTCATGCGCCCGCTCGGCCATGCCCAGCCGTTCCAGCGCGGCCTCGATCCGCGCCTGTGCCTCGCGTCCGCTGATCCCGTGCAAGGCGGCAAAATACTTGAGGTTCTGGCGCGCCGTCAGGTCCAGATCCAGCGTCGGCTGCTGAAACACGATGCCCATCTGCGCCAGGGCCTTGCGCGGTGTCGCCTCAAGATCGATCCCGGCAATGCGGATCTGGGCCGGGGGTCCGCTCATCAACCGGGTGAGACGTGAATAGAGCGTTGATTTTCCTGCCCCGTTCGGCCCCAGCAAGGCACAGAACGTCCCCTGTGCGACGTCGAAACTCACATCGCTCAGCGCCTGGCGGGCGCCGTAGCTGTGGCTCAGACCCGAAACCGACAATCCGGCTGTCATGGTCCCTCTCCCGACTGCCACTGCCTGTGCTGCATACGCTTTGCCCCCTCCCACATGTCACCCGCCAAAGCCTAAGGTCGGCCTGCCGCGTGACCACAGCGACCATGGTCGCAAAACGACTTTGGAACAAGGGCTTCCTTGGGTTTCCTGTCCTCGGGGCGTGCCGGTGATGTCCAGGTTTTGCGCAACGGCCAATTCCCGACTATTCAGGAGGGTAAACCCCGTGCAAAGGATCGTGACATGACCGCATTGGAATGCCTGACGGGCCGCCCCGTCTCCCTGACCATTCTGGATTATGGGCTGTTCCGGGTGCATTCCGGTCCGCGCGACATCGGCATCATGGGCGCGCTGATCCGAACGGACGCGGACGAACAGGTGCTGGTCGATACAGGGTTTCCGCCCAAATATACCGAAGATCCCGCCGTTGCCGGTCGCGAGGACCGCCTGGACGCCTTTGGGCAATTGCTGACCTGCACTGCGCAGAACCGGGTAGCGGCGCAACTGGCGCTTGCCGGCAGCGCATTGGATAAGATCACGCTGATGGTTCAGACCCACACCCACATCGATCATGTCGGTGGCATGGCAGACTGCCCGCAGGCCCAGATCGTGATCGGGGCCTGCGAACGTGCCCTCGACCGGCCGCTCTATTGGGGCGATGTGCGCCCGATGACCTGGCCCGGGCGGAGCTATGCCCTGATCGAACGGGACACCCGTCTTGGCCCGGGGCTCGAGGTTCTGCTGACACCGGGTCACAGCCCCGGCCAGCTGGCCCTGCGCATCGACCTGCCCCACACGGGCCCGGTCTTGTGGACGTCGGATGCGATTTCACGCCCCGGCGAAATTGACGAAGGGTTTGCCGGGGCCTGGGACTCCGATCAGGCGCGCCACCAGGCACAGCGCTTGATGACCCTCGCGGACCGGAGCGATGCAACCGTGATCTATGGCCATTGCCCCGATCAGTGGAAAACCCTGAGAAAAGCGCCCCACAGTTTTACCTGAGCGCAGGGCGCTCCCGGGGGGTCACTCGCCGATCATCTGCGTGCGCAGGCAGGCCACGTTGACCACCAGTTCGGGCAGCAGCCATTGGAACAGACGCACAACGGCAAGGACCTCTTCCAGCGGGGCATCCTGATCGGCGGCATCCTGCAGCAAGGCGACCGACAGCCGGCCGGGATTCGGGATCGCCGCCATCAGCGCCACCGCCTCGCTGTGCACGGCCTCGACCGCGGCCAGGTGATCAACACTGCCCACCAGCGGGCGCAGCCCCGTCCATGCCGTCTGAAAATAGGTGGGCCAGCGTGCCAGGGCCCGGTAATCGGTGTTCACGAAGGGCAGACCCAGCGTTTTCTGAATGCTGCGGAACACCTTGCCCGTGGCATCATCCGCGTGATGCGGCTCCATCAGAACCAGCGGTGTCTGCATCGACGCACCCGCATAACCGCGCGACGTGCGTACATGGATGTCGGCGGACATTTCATGCCCTTCCAGCAGCATCCGCGCAGCGGTGGCTATCAGCAGATAGGGCATGTTGCCTGCTGAGAATGTCTCGATCAGTCGCCGGATGTCATCCATCTCGCGCGGGGCGTATCCCATCTCTTCCAGTTTTGCGGTGATGTCGCGCGGCGCGATTTCCTGCGCACCGGCCTCGGCCACGCCACGCACGCGGCGACAGGCAGCCTGAAATTCGGCGCTCTGCGCCAAGGTCCGAAGGCCTGACCACAAGGTGCGCCAGAACTGGGGATACTGGGCAAAGGACATGGTCACCACGCCCATCCACGGAACCCTCAGAATATCCTTGGTGTCTGCATAGGTCTCGAGCAATGCCGGACCCGCGCGGTATTCAGGCACCGGACGAATATCCGGAATCGGAGCCGGTTTCCGGCGAGGTAGTTTGTCAATCATAAGTCGTGACCCAGGCGCGTTGGGAGCTTGGCCAAAACGGTATCTGAACGTCTATCATCCCCCACGATGATAATACCGTCTTGCCCGGCTCGATTTCTTTTTGGTTCTTCCACCCGGAACCATGTTGGTTGATCGCCGGATCAATGACAAGACAGGTTGTCATGACGTGATCCCAATTCCGTTGCGTCGCTGCCCATGTCGTTCATCGCTGCCCTGTGACCGGACCGCAGTTTTTCGGTAGCGGTGGATTTCACGACCAAATCTGGCGCCACGTTTCGCAAGACGTTGGCGGCGCCCTGCGGACGCGTCTTTCCGGTGAACACCCCACGCATGCTGGGCACTCAAAGACGTCCAAACGGCGTCTTTGAACATTGGAAAATAAGGAGGTTTATCACCCGGACCAGACAATCTGAGGGTGAACAGGCCCTCATTTCAATGCCATGGCGCTGACGTTCGAACCATGCGGAACACGCCCCGACACACTTCGACCGGCCTGAAGCCCGGCCTTGTTCGCCCAGTTAGTCCCGCCAAAATCAGACCCATTTCTTAACGCCATGAGAAGGCATTAACGATTTGGCAACCTTTGTCCGGGATGATGCAACAATAAATTCAAATCGACTCATTTGTTGCCAATCATGAGGATGTCGTTTTGGTTCATCTGCTGACACCCCCTTCGGATTTCCGACAGGATGCCCAATCTCATACAGCCGCCCAAGGCATGTCTTCCGTCCGCCGCCTGTTCACCGATCACGGTGCGCCAGCGCCGATCATTCTGTGGAATCCTGACACCCGCATGGACGGGAATTCCCTGCTGAACCAGTTTTCCCGGCTTTGCGATCAGATTTCCGACAGCGCCGGATGCATTCAATCCGAACGGCTTTCAATGCGGACGTTCGGCACAATGGCGGATTGGCTGATGCGTCTGAAACCAGAGGGCGCGCCCTCCCTTTATCGCTATGTGCACTTTGGATCGGGTATCGCCACCGTTTTTGGCCGCGACATGACCGGCGCATGCTCGAACGATTTTGGCGGCCATACCAGCGCTTTCTTTGCTACGGTCTATCAGGCAGCAGCGCGCCGACAGCAGCGGGTCATGACCGTGCATCAAACACCACACCAGATCTTTGTTTCGTCCTGGCGGCGGCTGATCATGCCGGTGGTCGATGCATCCGGCGCGCATGACGGGTTTCTTGTCTTCAAGATACCCGAAAACGAATTGCGGTCCGGGCTTGAAATCGTCCCGGCCCCGATCCTGATCGCCGATGCCGACATGATCGTCCGCTATGCCAACAAGGGCGCACGAGAGGCTTTTGATGGTGGTGCCTATGGTCCCTGGAACAGGTCCTTGTTCGACTATGCCGCGCTGGATCTTGAGCCTGACGATTCCCCCACCGACATCCTGCGCCGGGGCATCGTGCACACCTGCATCACCCGCTATGTGCATCACCAGCAGATCGGCCGGTATCAGGCAAAGATCAGTGCAATGATGCACCACGGCACGGCCTTTTACGTCATTCTGCTGCAAACCCGGCTGCAATGACTGAAACCTAACCCGGGATGAGGCGCTGTGCGTTTACGCCTCTTTCCCCTTCAGTTCGCCCAGAACGCGTTCGGTGTCCGCGCCACGCTCGGGGATCGGCGCGGGCTGCCAGTCGTTCCTGGCCCCGAACCGGGGTGCCGGCGCCGCCTGTAGGACACCATCGATGCGCGCCCACGCCCCCCGCGCGGCGTTCATCGGGTGCTCCAGCGCCTCCTCGGGCGTCAGAACCGGCGCGACGCAGGCATCCGATCCGACAAACACCGCCGCCCAGTCATCCCGATCGCGGGTCGCAAAGAGATGCTCAAGCCGGGTGCACAGATCGGGCCAGGCCGCTTTGTCGAACTGATTGGCAAAGTCCGGGTCGCCGGCCAACCCCATCTTGTCCAGAAAGATCGCGTAGAATTTCGGCTCAAGACTTTGAACCGACATGAACCCGCCGTCGCGGGTGCGATAGGTTCGGCTCCAGTGTGGACCATCAAGCAGGCTTTGCCCCCGCTGCGAAGAAAAACCGCCGGTCTGGGCCAGGGTCATCAGAAGGTTCATCATGTTCGCCGCCCCGTCGTAAATGGCTGCATCCACAACCGTGCCCTTTCCCGTGGCGCGCGCATTCAGGATACCCGCCAGCAGACCGACGGTGAGGTACAGCGCCCCGCCGCCAATATCCCCGACCAGTGTCGGCGGCGCGATGGGGGGCTGTCCGGGCAGCGAGGCATGCCATAAGGCCCCGGCCAATCCGATATAATTCATGTCATGCCCGGCGACCTTGGCCAGCGGTCCCTCCTGCCCCCATCCGGTCATCCGCCCGTAAACCAGCGACGGGCGCACCGCGTGGCAATCCGCGGGGCCAATACCCAGCCGCTCCATCACACCGGCGCGAAACCCTTCGATCAGCCCATCGGCCGTGCCCACGAGCTGCAAGAACACATCCCCGTCCCCCGCATCCTTGAGGTCCAGAACGATCGAGCGTTTGCCCCGGTCAAGAATTGCCTTGTCCGGCACGCCGGGGGATACGGCGCCGCCGGGGCGTTGCACCTTTATGACCTCGGCCCCCATGTCGGCCAGCATCATCCCGGCAAACGGGCCCGGCCCGATCCCTTCAACCTCGATAATCCGGATTCCGTTCAACATGACCTGCCCCTTGTGTTTGCAACTGTCCCTGTCGTGACTATGCGGGGATTTGCGCCGACCGCAATGCGTGGTTTTGCACCCCGCCGGCGGCGGCCATCGGCGTGTTTCAGCCAAGACAGCTGTCCAAACCCGGCATGATCTTGCGCCTCAAACTGGGGCGCGGCACCGGGCCCACCATTCCATTGCGTCACGTCATCGAATTGGCTATGCTCCTGATTATATTGATTGAGTTGGTCGTTATATTTTGGCCGTGTATATTACTGATTGAGAACAGTTTTGCTTATGACATTTTTGAACAACCGCGTTTCATCGGTTGCTTGCAACTGGAAACATTGGATGCCCGACAGCACCTTATCATCCGTCCTGAACACCCTGTGCCGTGCTGGTGCCGTCAGCCTGCTAATGGCCTCCTCTGCGATGGCGGTAGAACCGACGTTCAGTTCAACCGCGGACACAGTGTTTGACATCATCCGCGAGGATGATCCGAGCCAGTTCGTCTGCCTGAGCTACGAAGGCCGCGACATCCGGCAGATGTGGGACAAACGCATGGACGGGGAATCCGACCTGAACGTGTTCCTGTTCCGCGCCTATTTCGCAGAGGGACCCAGCATCGACATCATCCTGAACCCGGAATTCGGCACCCCCGAAGAGGCCCGCGCAGAGGCGATGCGGTACACTCGCGGATTGGGCCAGCTGCCGCTGGTGTTCCGTCAGGGCATCAAACAATTTGGCGTGCACAAGGGCGACAAAGGGTTTCACGGCGGCCCGGGCAAGATTTTCATGTATCAGGACAAGGTCAGCCTGAGGATCGAACAGAAACATCTGGAAGAATCCCTGATGCATGAATCGGTCCATGCCTCGCTGGATCGCGACCATGCCCGGTCCGATCTATGGCGCGCCGCCCAGAACAGCGATCCGGGATTTGTCACACGGTATGCCGAGGACAACCCCGAGGGCGAAGATCTGGCGGAAACGGCGCTGTTTGCCTATGGGCTGCTGCGCCACCCGGGACGTATTCCGCCGGTCGACAGTCGGGACATCCTTGCAAGGGTGCCCGCCAGGATTTTGGTTGTTGCCGAAATACTTGAAAACGTTCCGGAACTTGCACCGGCGCCAACACCGCCCGATACTTGCCATTAAGCTTAAGTATTATTGAAACGAATCACTAATTTCGCACTCACGGCGGGACGATTTTCCGCAAACGCGTTAGAAATTTAAGACAAGGAGAACAAAAATGACGCGGACGATTTCGCAGATTGAGACCGGCTCAGGAATAGATGAACTGCGCCGGGACGACTATTTTCCCACTCTGCTTTATTCGATCAAACTGCATGACGCAGAATCCATGAACAGGGAAATCCTGCAAGCGATCTTTGAAGAGCGCGAGCGCGATTCCAAAGGCATCGAACGGTCGAATTTCCGCTCTCTGGGCGGGTGGCACAGCCACAACAACCTGCACAAGGAAGCCAAGTTCCAGCGCCTGACCGACCGGGCGCACATGATGCTGGCGGGCATTCACGAGAACCTCGGATACGACACGAACACCCGCCTTCAGATCACCACCATGTGGTCGATCACCAACCCGCCGGGCAGTTCGAACCGGGCGCACATCCACCCCGGCGCGCTGTGGAGCGGGGTCTATTACGTCCAGGCCCCCGAAGGCGCCGGTCAGATCGATTTCACCGATCCGCGCACCCAACAGATCATGTCCAGCCCGCAATACATCCCGAACAAGCGGCGCAAGACCGAGTGCTGGTCCAAGGTCAAGGTCAAGCCGGTGGCGGGCAAGATGCTGTTCTTCCCCAGCTGGCTGTATCACAGTGTGGACCCAAACCTGGCCGAAGGCGACGGCAAGGATTCCGAACGGATCATCATCAGCTTCAACATCAATCAGAAGCGCAAACCAAAACCCTCCAAGTGACCTTGGTATCCCTTGGGGCGCGGTCGCGTCCCGGGGAACGTCACCAGTTCACCGGAAATTCATGCACAAATGAAACCGTTTGCGCCCCCGCGCAGACGGTTTTTCAATTCGGCAGGCTCGAGGGTTTCTGCAACCCGCTCAGCGGGACAGCGCCACGATCTTGCGGTTCACGATCTGCGCCAGCGCCACGGTCGATTTCGAAATGCTGAGCAGGATGATCACCGGCGCGACGCGGAACAGCGACGTGGTCACCAGTGAATCCGCCTTGCTGACGGCCAGCTTTTGCAGCCCGGCCGCAATCGGAAAGGCATAGGCCGAAAAGATGATCAGAAACGCCACCGCGACCGCGATATCCTGGGTCAGCCGGAACCGCCCCTGAGTATCGCGGACCCGGCCCATCATGTCCGCATAGCGGCGAATTCGGTCGCGCAGCACCTGCTTTTTGGCCGTCCGCAACGCTGGCGGCGCCAGCGCATCATTCGCCGCGCGAAAGGACAGGAACGACTGTTCCAGCCGCGTCTCGGACCGGTCATAGGCGACCCCCAGAATCCGCAGCATGCCCGGATCACCGGTAATCAACGTCACGACGATCAGCGCCACAACCACGCCGATCACGACCAATGGCGAGATGAAATAGACAAAACACATCAGCAGCAAGAAGCCAAAGATCACCGCCTCTTCCTCGCGTTTGCGGTCATGCTCCTTGACCAGGTTGGACAGGTGGTTGAGGCTGAGCGGTGCATGGAGGTCCTTGCGGTACTCGAACTGAAACTGTTCACGCAGCCGCGCGAGCCCCTGATCGCTCAGCAGTTTGCAGCGGGTGCGCAGCCCCACCGCGATCAGGCCAACACCAAAGGCGATGGCAAAGATCAGGGCAAACGGTTCTATCGCGGCGGATTCAACGCCCGACCGGACGGCGAAGAACAGGATAATCACCGACATGACCGACAGAACCTTGGAAGTGATGCGATAGGCTTTCATCTCGGTCAGTTCGGAACTGAGCAGATGTTTGAGACGCGCCGCCAGCATGTCCACATCCTGAACATTTCCCAGCAAGATGCCATGCAGCTCGATGATGGCGCAGGCCGGGTCGTCGTCGGGGACGGGAAAGGTTTTCACCCGGGTCCAGTCGCCACGCGTCGGATCCCACCTGGCCAGTTCGCCCCGCCCCCCTGCCCGTGACACCCGCAGCGCATAGCTGGCGCGCGGCGCGGCGGCCGGGTCAACCGGCGTGACCCATTGCGCGGCGGTCACACCCGACCCTTTGGGATCGGTAAAGAAAAAATCTACCGGCAGCGACGCCAGTTCAGGGGGCACTGCCGCCTCGGAGTAAGGCCAGATGTCGCTGAGTATGGGATAGATCGCCGTCATGATATCAGGCCGCCTTGACCACGGTTAAGCGTTTCATTGTCAGATGTCCGGCGTGGGTCAGCCCGGTATCGGAAAGACGTTTCTGGATATCTGCGACCGGAATGCGGCCGCGATAATCCCAGAACACCGGAAAGTCCCCCGGCGCACAGCTGTGCAGGTCCCGCAGCACCGGATCCTTCAGACCCAGGTCCATCACCTTGCGCGTGTCCCGCAGCACCGGAAGGGTTTCGCCTGACCGTGTCTCTTGCGCGATCATCAGATGTTCGAAATCGGCCTGGGATGCGTCCTGACCCGGGCCGAAAATGCGGATCGGGCCCAGTTGCGGGCGATCCTGTTCAGGCATGTTGTCAATCGCAAGCCGCACGACATCAGCCATGATCAGGCGCTGTTCGCGCACGGTCAGATCGGGTTGTTGCAGCGTTGCGGTCAGCGGCGCGATGCCGTCGATGCGCAACTGGTTGTCCTGCTGTGCCACTTTGACGGCCACCTCGCCCACCACCTTCTGACGGCGCAGGGGCACCTCGACGGCCAGAAGCTCCGACACCGGCGCCTGCGCCCCAAGCAATGGCGACACCACCTGAACCCGGCGGAAATCGATCGGAACCAATTGCATCGCCGTGAGAATCCAGAACATCAGGGCCGCCGGCGGCAGATTGGCCAGAAGAACGCTGAACCCGGCAAAACCGATCACGCTCCATTTGGCGAGTTCGCCAAACAGATCGGGGGCAATGGCGCCGCTGATCAGGCTGTATCGCTGGCCCATTTTGGAGTATCGCCCGATCCCCGGGCGGACCGAAACGCGGCAAAGCTGAATGTCGTTCAGCTGGGTGATCACCAGCAGTGCCGCGAACAGCGTCAGATGCACACCGGCCACGATCGGGTTGAGCAGGCACAAAAGCCCCGAAAGACCCAGCAACGAGCCAAGCGCGGCGGGGATTTGCGAATGCTGCGGCATGGAGACAATCATGCCCCTGCGCAGCGCGCCTGAAACATCTTTTTCAAAGCGGCCGCGAAACCCGTTGAGATCGCGCCCACGCAGCGACGTTCGTAACAGACCGCGCCACAGGCGCGACTGTTTGCGGCGCACCCATTTGTCCTCGCCTTCGAACCGGGTCTGGCGCGCCACCAGAAGCAGGCCGCCACAGACGACGACCAGCCCAAACACCGTCAGCAGTGACGGGAAACTGGCGTGGTTCAGAACCAGGAACAGCGCCGCCACCAGACACAGCAAAAGCGCACATTCCAAAAGGCGCGATGCCAGCCCGATCATAAACAGTGCCGCCCCCTCAAGGCCACGGCGTGGATTTCCGCCGACGATCTTCTGAACCGCCGGCAGGGCCGGCAGCGTTGTGACCGGGGCCGACCGGTGCCGTGGCTGAATTTCAAGAAGGAACCCGGAATAGAGACTGGCAAAATCCGCCCTGGGATAGAACACCACACCCATGGCCGGATCAAACACCAAAACTCCGCGCGCGGTTTGGCGCAGCAGCACCACGTAATGCTGCTGCTGCATGTGCAGGATGATGTGCCCCTTGATCTTGTGCAGCCGCGCGGCAGGCACAGACAGCGCCGTGGCGGCAAACCCGTGCTGTTCCTCGAAAAAGCGGCGCAGCGCGTCCAGCGTTGTCCCGGTTCGGTCGGCATCCATATGATCGACCGCATGCACCGCATCCGACTTGCGCCCCAGCATGTTGAGGACGGTCAGCGCGCTGGCCACACCGCAATCGGTGCGGCCCGTCTGCATCACGAAATGGCGCCGATTGCGCAGCAACGTCCAAATGGCGCGAAACCAGAAGAAGCTAGATCGGAGCATTTTTGGCCATCAGAAAGCTGAACAGGGATTGGCGCGCCAGCGGAAAACTGAGGTGCACCACGGCACCGGGCAATTGTTCGATCTGCACGGCATCCGCAGTATCGACCCCGATCACCACCTGGCTGAGCACGCCGCGTTTGATGATCTTGGCCGCCAGTGACTGGTTGCCAAGGCGGATGCCCAGTTCCTTGGTGTCGACAGTGGCATAGTCGCGTTCCAGCAGGCGCGCATCGAACACGATTTCGGCCCCCGTGCGGGTGTCACTGATTGTGCCGCGCACCGGTTGCCCGGGCTGAAGCACGACCGCATGACGGTTTTCCAAGAACCCGATGATTTCGTTCTTGGTCCCGGTTTCGTTTGGCTCTCCAAACCGGTTGGGCAGGGAAATGTCCGCCGCCACCAAGATGGGCAGCCCCCGGGCATTGCGTGCTTCGCTTGAGACGACGGAGATCCGGTCGTCCGGCAATGCCGCCAGCTCCACGAACAGGGAAATCACATCGATCGCGCCGACGGTCTGCGCGTCGCGTCGCACCTCGGCGACATCCACGCCCACCTGTTCAAATGCGGCGCGGACCTGATCCCGGTCCACCGGCAGCGACAGCTCGATATCCCGTGTGCCATGGCGCAGGGCAATCCGGCCCGTCGCAGGCGCGCCATAAATCACGAATGAGACACTTGCGATGGGAGCGTCCGTCGCAAGAAGGCGCAGCGCATCGCCCTTTGCCACGTCCGCGCGGCTGGCCTGCAAGGTGCGCATGTCCACCGAAATCTCGTTGGCGACGGCCACCTGCGGCAGCACCGACTTGGCCAGGAAACTTGCCTCGGCCTCGGCCCGCTGACTTTGGCGCAGGGTTTCAAGATCGCGGATCTGCTGATCCAGATTGCGCAGCCGTTTTTCCAGAATGCCGATTTCGGCCTGATCGATGGAGTTGGAATAGATCAGGTCGTTCTGCCCCTTGATCATATCCAGTATCATCTTGTCCGTGGAAAAGGTCGCCCCCTTGCTGGTGATCACCGACAGGCGGCTGGACTGGATTTCTTCGAGCATGGTCGCCAGTCGCTGGGCCGGAAGGGCAGAAACCTCGCCTGAGCGTTTCACAAGGTCCTCAAGCCGGGCCAGTTGCGCCAGTCGTTCCTGGTTCAGCGCGTCGATGTCCGTCACGCTTTCAGAAGTAAAGCTTTGCAGCGAGGCAATGACCTGGTCGGTTTCCTGCATCAGCTTTGTCCGCGCAGCCAGACGTTCAGACGTGGCGATCTGCTTGGCCCGGTCGCGGTCGTAATCCACCTGAACCTTGGATGTCTTTTCAAGGTGATCGGCCTCGATCTTGGCCAGTTCGCGATACATCGTCCCTTCGAGCAAGATGTTTTCCGCAACCGAGTCCGCATAGGTGACCGCGCTGACGATCTGCCCCGGAAGGAACCGCCCGCCCTGTGACGGGAAATGCAGGACCGTTCCCGGCTCAACCGCCCGCACCGTGCGCACGCCGCCGGGATTGACGACAAGGCCGAACCCGTCAACCGCAAAGGACACCGGCACATAGAAAATGCCCAGCGCTGCGATGATCAGACCGATCGAGACCGAAAACAGCTTCATCAAAGAAATCCTTCAAAACATGAAAGCAGCCTATTGGGTTTGTGCCTTGTAATCAAACCCGTCATGGCCTCCGTATCGGGCGCCCCTGCGGGTCTGAAATCATGGAGTCGTCTTGATTTGGCATCGTCAATCATCAAACAAATCAGTTTCTTACAATAACAAACTCTTGTGACCTCGCCCGTTCGGGCGTCCTGAAAATATCAGGCGTCAAACGGCGCCAAGAGCGTTTCACACCCGAGATACGTAAAAGCAGTCCGAGCCGTCGGGAAACCGGAATGCCGGCGGATGACCAGAGACCGCGCGCCCAGCGCCAAACCTGACATCGAAACGGCCCACTGGGTACGGCACCCCGAAAAATAGGCGAAACCGCCCCGTGCAAGGGGCGGTTCCTGTTGTTCGTTAGGTCGGTGTCTGACCGGGAGCAACGGGCGCTTGGACATCGCATGTGCAATTCCAGACATTGATCCGTTGCTCCCTTCGTTCACGCGACCTGTGGATCAGACACCGGTGTCGATGTCATCCAGACCGCCGGCAAGATCGGCACCGATCGAGCTTGCGAAGTCGTCGCCACCCGAAGCACCACCTGCGTCAATCGCACAGGCATCCGCCCCGCAGGCATCGCCATCGTCGGCTCCACCATCAGCACCACACGAGAAGCCGCGGACGGCAATCTCGTTGCCTTCGTCGCCTTCATCGTTGGGCGTGTCTTCGTTGCCTTCGTTACCTTCGTCCTGGCCGGGGGCGAGACCTTCGTCACCCTCGTTGCCCTCGTTGCCTTCGTTGCCTTCGTCAAAGGTAGCTTCGTCGCCTTCGTCGCCTTCCTGGCCTTCGTTACCTTCGTTGCCTTCGTCAAAGGTCGGCTCGTCGCCTTCATCACCTTCGTCACCTTCGTTGCCTTCGTTACCTTCGTCTTCGGTGGCTCCGATACCTTCGTCGCCTTCGTTGCCTTCATTGCCTTCGTTACCCTCGTCGTCAACAACACCGGCAACCTCGTTACCTTCGTCGCCTTCGTCCAGGCCGGCTTCGTTACCTTCGTCGCCTTCGTTGCCTTCATTGCCTTCGTTGCCTTCGTCAAAGGTTGCTTCGTTCCCTTCGTCACCTTCGTTGCCTTCGTTGCCTTCGTCGCCTTCGTCCAGGCCCGCTTCGTCACCTTCATCGCCTTCCTGGCCTTCGTCGCCTTCGTTGCCTTCGTCCAGGCCGACTTCGTTATTTTCGTCGCCTTCGTTGCCTTCGTTGTTTTCGTTGCCTTCATCGTCAGGCGTGACTTCGTTGCCTTCATCCCCTTCGTCATTCGGGGTGGCATCGCCTTCGTCGCCTTCGTCGCCTTCGTTACCTTCGTCGCCTTCGTCGCCTTCGTCGTTTTCGTCCTGTTCGTCGCCTTCGTTGCCTTCGTCGTTTTCGTTGTTTTCGTCGCCTTCGTCGTCTTCGTCGCCTTCATCGCCTTCGTTGTTTTCGTCGTTTTCGTCGCCTTCGTTGTCTTCGTTGTTCTCGTTGGCTTCGTCGCCTTCGTCGCCTTCATCGCCTTCATCGCCTTCGTTGCCTTCCGACAGCGTGCCGATGTCTTCGTTACCTTCGTTGCCTTCGTCGCCTTCGTCGTTCTGTCCAACCGGGACAGGCTCATTGCCTTCGTCGTCCTCATCGCCCTGGTTGTCTTCGTCGCCTTCGTTGCCTTCGTCGCCTTCGTCGGCTTCGTCACCTTCGTCGTTTTCGTTGCCTTCGTTATTCTCGACGCCTTCGTCGAGTTCATTGCCTTCGTTGCCTTCGTTGTTCTCGTCGCCTTCGTCGCCTTCGACGCCTTCGTTACCTTCGTTGTTCTCGTCGCCTTCATCGCCTTCGTTATTACCGAACACGTCGTTGTCTACGAGAACCTCGTTGAATTCATCGCCTTCGTCGCCTTCGTTACCTTCATCGTTTTCGATGCCTTCGTTGTTTTCGTTGCCTTCGTCGCCTTCGCCGCCTTCATTGCCTTCATCACCTTCGTCGCCTTCGTCGCCTTCATCTTCAAAGTCGAACAGGCTTTCGTTGCCTTCATTGTCTTCGTCGCCTTCGTTGCCTTCGTCGTTTTCGTCGCCTTCGTCGCTTTCGTTACCTTCGTTGCCTTCGTTGTTCTCGTCGCCTTCGTCACCTTCAAAGCCGTCGCCGATCAGGTCATCGACCACGAAGGTTTCGTTACCTTCGTTGCCTTCCTGGCCCTCATCGCCTTCGTCGCCTTCGTCGTTTTCATTGCCTTCGTTATTTTCGTCGCCTTCGTCGCCTTCGACGCCTTCGTTGCCTTCGTTGCCTTCGTCGCCTTCGTCGTTCTCATCGCCTTCGTTGTCTTCGTCGTTTTCGTCGCCTTCGCCGCCTTCGTTACCTTCGTCGCCTTCGTTGTTTTCGTTGCCTTCGTTACCGTCATTCAACTCGTCGTTCTCGTCGCCTTCGTTGCCTTCGTTGTTTTCGTTGTTTTCGTCGTTTTCGTTGCCTTCGTTGTCTTCGTCGTTCTCGTCGCCTTCGTCGCCTTCGTTGGCCTCGTCGCCTTCATCGCCTTCATCGCCTTCGTCTTCGAAGTCGAACAGGCTTTCGTTGCCTTCGTTGTCCTCGTCGCCTTCGTCGCCTTCGCCGCCTTCGTTGCCTTCGTCGCCTTCGTTGTTTTCGTTGCCTTCGTTGTTCTCGTCGCCTTCGTCGCCTTCGTTGCCTTCGTTGCCTTCGTCGCCTTCATTACCTTCGTCGTCTTCGTCGAAGGATACGGTTTCTTCGTCACCCTCGGTGCCTTCGTTGCCTTCGTCACCTTCATCGTCGGCGAACTGGTCAAACCCGGTTTCGTCACCTTCGTTGCCTTCGTCGTCTTCGTCGCCTTCGTTGTTTTCGTCGTTTTCGTCGCCTTCGTCGGCTTCGTCGCCTTCGTTGCCTTCGTCGCCTTCGTCGCCTTCGTCGTCCTCGTTGCCTTCGTTGAACTCGTCGTTCTCGTCGCCTTCGTCGCCTTCGTCGTTTTCGTCGCCTTCGTCGTCTTCGTTGCCTTCGTCGGCTTCGTCGCCTTCGTCGCCTTCGTCGCCTTCGTCGCCTTCGTCGTCCTCGTTGCCTTCGTCGGCTTCATCGCCTTCGTTGCCCGAGTTCTCGGTCTGCTCGGGGTCCGCCGGCGGCATACCGCCGGAAATGGCTGCGGCCTCGGCAGGGGTCAGTGTTGTAATGTCTTCCAGTTCGGTGTCGGTGGTGAAACCAGCGATCGTCGAACGCAGAGTTGCCAAGAGTGTCATGATAGTCTCCAGTCAAAAGTTGTGGTCAGGTTCCGGACACCCGAAAACAGGCGCCTCGCCACGGCCTTGGGCCAGGGCGAAAAAGGAACCGACCAAATAAATTCCGGTATCAGCGCAACGATATGCAGGTTGGGCTGTTCCGGAGTGTACAGGTTGAGGAATGCGGACCTTGTGCCCAGCCCGTGATCGACAGCGGTTTCCGCGTCGGGAACAGGATTGAAACACAACGTCTGCTTGGCACTGAAAAACACAGCACCAAGTTCGGCGCGCACGGCATGGGCGGCCTGTAAAAGTGATATCGATTTGGCCGAAAACACACTGGCCTGGTCGAAAAAAAGCATCACTTAACTCACTTTCTTAAAATGCAGATGACCATGTGGGCATGCTGCTGCCGTAGGGCCTGAAATTGGCCCGCTCAGTTCAGGTTGGTGCCCCCTGTGAAAGTTGCAGAGCACCATGGATTGCCTGGATGGAATCAAGCGTGTGCCGATTCCCTGTGAGCATTCCATCATCCTTGACCGTGGGGCTGCTTTCCTTGTCCCAATCGTCTTGCGAGACAAATCCACGTGCTTTCGCACGCAGGAACAGCTGCTCGGCCATGTTGAATTTCAGGCTCGGGCATGGCAGTTTTCCTGCCTCGCCCGAGGCGTAATCGTTGTGAACGAATTTGAACGCGCAGGCGCCACCGCAGGCCGGAAGCAGCTTGCAGCTGCTGCAGACCTCGTTCTCGAAGGGGGACCATTCGTTCCACATGTTTTCGGTTCCGGCATCGGACTTGCGGGGCGCGGAAATAACGCTGCCCACGCGCAGGCCCGAATCCATGACCGTGTCCCAGCATTTGTGCAGATCGCCATTGGGGACGACCACATAGCTGTTGGGTTTCACGGCTGTGCACAGCCCCAGGAAACGGGGCATTTTCGGCAGGGACATCAGCCCCTTTTCAAAAGCCAGTTCCTGCAACCGGTTCTCGACATCCGCATAATCGGTTTTCGACAGGCAGCTGTCACAGCCCCCCGCATTTTCCGCCACGCTTTCGACCGGCGCAAAATAGACCGATACGCCGTTATGAATGCCCAGCCCGTTTTCCTGCAGGATATCCAGAAGCGCCAGCGCCTCGGCCTCGTTCTGGCCATCGATGTTGACGCGCACCGATACTTTCAGCAGGCGACGCGCGGTCACCTCCTTGATGTTGTGGATGATCTTGTCGAACGTGCCGCGCCCGCTGGTCAGGTGCCGGCGGCTGTCATGGGCCTCGGCATCGCCGTCGATGGTGATCTGCACACGCGATACGCGGGCCTCTTTCATCTTTTCGGCAACCGGAACGGTCATCTTGTAGCCGTTCGAGATCATCATCGAGGTGTATTTGATGTTGTTGGCATCGCAATAGGCGATCGCATCTTTGGAGATGTCCCAGATCGCCTCCTGATCCATCAGCGGCTCACCGCCATACCAGGTCAGGTGAAAGCTTTTCTTGCCCTTCAGGCGCTCCATCAGGAACGCCTTGGTCGCATCCCGCACCTTGGCGGTCATTTTCGTCAGCGGCTTGTCCAGCCCCTGAAAGCAATAGTGGCAGCCAAAGTTGCACGACAGGGTCGGCGCGATGGTGACCATCATGTGAGAGTCGTTGTTGCGCGCCCTGTCATAGGAATCGCGCACGGCCGCGCGTTCGTCCGCGTCCGCGTTAACCACGTAACCGCCCTGAACGAACCCGCGGTAACGGGCCGAATACGGCAGTGCCTTGGACACCGAGAGATCCTGCCACAGCGCCATGTCCTGGGCATCCCAGACCGAAAACGACTGCGACACCGTATTATAGGCCAGATGGCGCGCCCCGGTCAGTGGCACCAGAATGGTGTATTGCGACGGCTTGATGCTCGTCGCGGTCTGATCGGAGTGGGATTGGAACGAACCGTCAGGCATGTTGCAGATCTCTCTGGTTGAAAATGAAAAGGCTGAGCACCGCCATCGACAATACGACGGCAGCGACCGCGAAATAGACGGAATAGCGCCAAAGCTCGGCACCGGTCAGCCCAAGCGGAATGATCTGTGTCATCACGATCACCGTCGCGCCATGCAACAGAGCGACGGCAAGGATATTGGTCCCGATCAGGCGCAGGGTCAGGAAATACAGCCCACTGCCAGCCGCAATCAGGGCCGCCGGAACACCCGCAGGAATATGAAAGATCAAATACGCCAGGGACGAGGCCAGGATCATGGCGGGCACATTGCCCTGAAACGCCTTGATCGCCGCCTCGCGAAAGAAAAGCTCGACCGCGATCGCGACCATGACCACCTCGTAGAGCAGTGCTTCGATCAGGGTCGGCACCAAAAAGGAGCCGATATTGATCTGAATCAATGAAACGCCATAGGCCACCGGTATGATCCAGAGCAACGGTCCCAGAACCAGCCCCATGGCGGTGCGGGTCCATGTCCAGTTCAGCCGCGCATCGCCATAAAGCGCATGGCGCGGCGGGCGTAGAGTGAACAGGATATCGGCGCGCAGGATCAAAAGCGCGCCAAGTGCCAGAGCAACATAGGAGATCGCCGAGATTTCCGAAGGGCTCAGGCCAAAAACCCCATGCCGCAATGTTTCGGACAGTGCCACGTAGATGAAGAAGCAAATGGCGAATGCGATTGGCACCCTAGCCCCCTTATAAAAAACCGTTACTTGAAAAAATCTGACTAAAAAATGGCAATGGCATAAATGATTCGTAAAGAAATTTCTGGTCTCAAAAAGCACCACTTGAAGCAACAAATGAAAACGTGGCGCGGGTATTTATGAATAAATTATTACCACACTCAGTAGCACCTGACTACCTTTCTACCAGAACTGGGCGAAATTGGTGCTTTGGCCCGAAAAACTTTCCATCGTTTCCAGTGTTTTAGCGGCAGGCACACAGGTTTACGTATGTGCAGGCTCTGGCAGATTATCGCCAATTCCAGAAACGGTATGCGCGAGAAGAGGCGCATTGTTCACAACCTGAGGACGGGTTCGTCGCGCTAAGGCGGGAATATGGCTGGAATCGGGCGGCCGGGATTCGTCAAATCACCGGCCCGCGCGATGGACGCGGCCACCGGGGCCTGACATGAAAAACATGCGGAGCCGGGACGCGTTTTGTCCGCATTCAATCAGTGCCAAAACACGGTGCCTTTATCCGGCTGATCCCGGCGTGAAAACGCGCCCCGGATTGAGCAGGTTCAGCGGATCCAGCGTCTGTTTCAAACTGCGCATCAGGGTAAGTTCCGCCGGAGTGCGGCTTTGGCCCAGATGGGCGCGTTTTACCATGCCGATCCCATGTTCGGCCGAAATGGACCCGCCCAGTTCACCCACCAGCCCATAGACAATGGATTCGATGTCCGCGACCGGCTGATCGCCCGGTCGTAGCGATTTTGCCATCAGGTGCAGATTGCCGTCGGCCAGATGCCCGCCAATGAACAACAGCGGGTCGCCGATCTCCCGGCGCAGTCGGGCAAGCAGTCGACCTTCCAGATCCTTCATGTTGGCGACCGAGAGGCTGATATCGAACCCTGCGGCAGGATGTTGCTGGCGCATGGCCTGGGCCATGCCGTCGCGGATGTCCCACAATGCGGTGACCTCAGCCTCGGACTGGGACAGGACCGCATCGGCGATCATCCCTTTCTCCAGAGCGCGCCTCAGGACAGTTTCGAATTTTTCCTGATCAAGCGCCGGCGAGCTGCCCATCATTTCCACCAGCACATAGAACGCATGACCGGTCTCCAGCGGGGCCTTGATGCCCGCGACCTGCGAAACGATGGCGTCATAGGTGAACGACCAGACCACCTCGAACGCGCTGAGATCGGCACCAAGGCCCGATTGCACATGCGCCATGAAATCAACCACGGCGTCAAAGCTGTCGACGGCGCAAAAGGCGACGATCTGGCTTTGCGGTTTTGGGAAGAGGCGCAGGGTGGCGCGCGTAATCAGGCCCAATGTGCCCTCGCTGCCGATGAACAACTGTTTCAGATCATAGCCGGTGTTGTTTTTCAGGAACCCCGTCAGGCTGCTGATGACCGTACCATCGGCCAGAACGGCCTCGACCCCAAGGGTCAGATCACGGGTCATGCCGAACCGCACCACCCGGTTGCCGCCCGCGTTGGTCGAAAGGTTGCCGCCGATGGTGCACGAACCCCGCGCGCCCAGATCCAGCGGAAAAACCAGCCCATGGGCATCAGCGCGCTCTTGGATGACCTGCAGGGGTGTTCCGGCCTGCACGGTCATGGTGCGCCCCTGTTCGTCCAGTGTTTCGATCCGGTTCATCCGCTCCATCGAGATGACGACCTCGCCCTGCTGGGGAACCGCTGCGCGGACCAATCCGGTCATGCCCCCCTGCACCACCACGGGCTGCTGTGCGGCGTGGCAGATGGCCATGAGGCGCGACAGCGTTTCGGTGCTGTCCGGTCGCAGAACAAGCGCAGGGGTCACGGCCCCCTCGCCCCGCGCGTCGGTGTAATAGCGCGCCCCCACATCCGCGCCGGCGACAAACCCTTTCTCCTCGGCGGCGGATTTCAACTGATCCAGCGTTGCGGTGTCCATTTCGGTCCGATCTATTTCATATGTTAAAAGCCTGTGTTCCAGTCTTGATGGAGTTCCGCCTTATGGCAAGCCTGTCATGCGGCCGGGCACCTGCCTGCGATTGACTTGCCCCTGCCCGCCCCGCCAAATGCACGGGCACATCACGCCCCAGGACTGGATAGACCCGATGAAGTTTTCACATGACCGCCTGACCCGAGTCGCCGCCGCCATCCTTGAACAGGCTTGCGGCAACGGCGAAACGGCCCGGCGCGTAGCCGAGCGCCTGATCATCGCCAATCTGACCGGACACGACAGCCACGGCGTGGGCATGGTGCCAAAATATGTCGAAGGGCTGCTGGCCGGGGAACTGAACCCGAATGGCACAGCCGAAGTGGTTCAGGACAAGGGATCGTTCCTGTTGGTCGACGGGCAGCGGGGGTTTGGGCAGGTCGTCGCCGAACAGGCGATGGAGCTGGCGATCAAGCGAGCGCGCAGCCATCATTTCGCGCTTTTGTCCCTGCGCAATGCCTTTCACATCGGACGCATTGGCGACTGGGCCGAAATGGCGGCCAGTGCCGGATTCATCTCGACCCATTATGTGAATGTCCTGTCACCCAACGCCCTCGTCGCGCCCTTTGGCGGCAGCGATGCACGGTTTTCGACCAATCCCTATTGCACGGCCATTCCGGCAACGGAAACAACGCCGATGTTCCTGCTGGACATGGCCACCAGCACCATCGCCCACGGTAAGGCCCGCGTGGCGCATCTGTCCGGGAAACAGGTGTCCGAAGGAGCCCTGATCGATGCCACCGGGGCCGCAACCACCGACCCTTCGGTGATGTTCGAAGAACCCAAGGGCGCCTTGACCACCTTTGGCCAGCACAAGGGGTTTGGCCTCGCCATGCTGGGCGATATTCTGGGCGGCGCCTTCAGTGGCGGTGGGGCGCACCTGCCCGATCGCGTTGTCACGGGGCGCATCGTCAACAACATGATGGCCGTGCTGATCGATCCGGATGTGTTTGGCGCCGGCGCGGATTTCGCGCAGGATTACGACCGCTATGTCGCCTGGGTCAAAGCGTCACCACCGGCGCCGGGCACCGAGGCGGTGATGATGCCCGGGGACCCCGAGCGCCGTGCCCGCGAGCTGCGACAGGCGACAGGCATACCCGTGGATACGGGCACATGGGGTCAGCTGCTGGAGACCGGGGAAACCGTCGGTCTGACGCGCGCGCAGATGTGTGAGATGGGTGGGGTCGTTTCGGGCTGAGCGGTGGATCGGGGGCGCTGCCCCCGTCGCCCGTTAACGGGCGCCTCCCCCGGAGTTTATTGGCAAGATGAAGACCGTTGAGCTGTTGCCAGCCGGTCCCGTTCAGGCCGGCTGACGCAGACCGAGGATCCGGCGGGCGGTTTTCCAGTCCGCCACCGGGCGTTCGTATTTTGCACACAGCTCAGCCGCGCGTCGCACAAGGGCGGCGTTCGAAGGCGCAAGTGTGTTGGCATCGAGGCGCACGTTATCCTCAAGCCCGGTGCGCGCATGTCCGCCGGCGGAAATGGCCCATTCGTTCAGAACGATCTGTTTGGCCCCGATCCCGGCGGCGCACCATGGCGCGCCCGGGAACAGACGCTCGACCGTCTGGATGTAATAGTCGAACACGTGGCGATCCGCTGGCATGGCGTTTTTCACGCCC
Source organism: Arenibacterium sp. CAU 1754 (assembly GCF_054482635.1). Lineage (NCBI taxonomy): Bacteria > Pseudomonadati > Pseudomonadota > Alphaproteobacteria > Rhodobacterales > Paracoccaceae > Arenibacterium > Arenibacterium sp. CAU 1754. The sequence continues at coordinate 212,539 of NZ_JBTLRG010000001.1, read as the reverse complement.
ATCACGAATTGCACATAGGGCGTATCTGCGATCTGACCTGCCGCGTGCATGTCCGCCGCTTTCAGGATGTGGGAGAGATCGAAGGCTTCGATTTCCGGCTTGACGTCATATTTGATCATTTCCGCCGCCAGCCAGTCCACGAGATCCGGCGGATTTTCATAGACGCGCGTCGGGAAATTGTTGGACCCGACCGAAAGCGAGGCCATGTCGGGGCGCAATGGCAGCATACCGCCGCGCGTTTTCCCCGCCCCCGACCGACCGCCGGTGGAGAACTGGATCACCATGCCGGGGCAGTGTTTTTCCAGACCTTCCTTGAGCAGGGCGAATTTCTCGGGATCCGATGACGGGGTTTCGTCATCGTTGCGTACATGCGCGTGGCAGATCGTGGCGCCAGCCTCGAAGGCCTCGTGCGTGCTTTCGACCTGTTCGGTGACGGTGATCGGGACGGCCGGGTTGTTGGCCTTGGTGGGGAGCGAGCCGGTAATCGCCACGCAGATAATGCAAGGATGTGTCATGCGATGGTTTTAGCCCGCGGCGCCCCGACCTTGCCAGCCCAAAATGCAGGACAGGATGGCAGGACGATGACGGCCTTTCGGTACATCGGTCTTCTGCACCGGCTGCCAGTCTTCCATCCATTTGCCATCGACAAGCATTACCAAGTGCCCTCAGGCCTGGTGAAAGACAAAGGACCGCATAGAGATCGACCCCAGATCGATATCGTCGGTCATGAATGTCAGCGCATCCCGATCATCGGACGCGCCGGCAATGGTGAGGGCCGGGAGATAGTGATCGACCGAAGGGTGCGCCATTTGCATCAGCGACCCCAACCCCTCGCGATCGGCCAGGGCGGCAAAGTCCCGGTCGGTCAAACGGTCCGCAAAGAGCGTGTCGAAGGCGACGGCGAAATCCTGCGGCTGTCCGCCATGATTCATCGCGCGCAGGTTATGAACCACATTGCCCGACCCCAGGATCAGCACGCCGCGATCCCGCAAATCCGACAGTGCCCTGCCAATTTCAAGCTGGTGATCAAGCCCCTTGGACATGTCGATCGAGATTTGGAACACCGGCACATCGGCCTTGGGGTAGAGAAATTTCAGAATGGTCCAGGCCCCGTGATCCAGGCCCCAGGTGTCGTCCTCCTGGGCGCTGTGACTGGCCAGCAGGGACACCACGTCGCGCGCCAGTTCCGGCGCGCCGCGGGCCGGGTATTTCTGTGCGAAAAGCGCATCCGGGAAGCCGTGGAAATCATGGATCGTGCGCGGCATATCCGATACGTCGACGAGGGTTGTGCCGCGGGTCATCCAATGGGCCGACACAACGAGGATCGCCTTGGGGCGCGGCAGGGTGCGCCCCAGATCCGACCACGCGCGGCTGAACGCCGTGTCCTCGATCGCGTTCATCGGGCTGCCATGCCCGAGAAAGACCAACGGCATGCGATCGCTTGGTGACAGGCTGTCGCGCAATTGATCAAGGGTGGGGGTTGGGCTCATCCGGTCTCTCCTCAAATGGCGCAGGGATGCTGTGCAGCGGGTGTGTTTGTGAAAGGAAGATACGACTTGCCATTCCAGAACAAAATGGCGAAGGCATGGAATGAATATCCACAAATTGTTCTTAATGAGGGTGCCATGGATATCGTCGATGAACTCAGGGCCTTTGTCGCTACGGCGTAAACCGGGTCGTTCACCGCGGCGGCGGATCACTTGGGCGTGTCAAATCGCCTGACCTCGAAGTACGTCGCCGAACTGGAAACGCGGCTGGGCGTGCGCCTGTTTCAAAGAACCACCCGTAAGGTCGGCCTGACACCGGCGGGCGAAGACCTTCTGGCGCGTGCGCCTGCCCTTCTGGATGATCTGGACGATCTGCTGAGCGGGGTGTCCGAAGGGTCGCGCGGGCTGTCGGGGGTCATTCGGATTTCGGCGCCTGTCACCTTTGGCGAGGCTTATGTGGCCGGTATGCTCGGACGGTTTGCCGCCGAGAACCCGAACCTCACCCTCGATCTGAGGCTGAGCGACCGGTACGTCGATCTGGCCGCCGATGGCATTGATCTGGCATTTCGCGTCGGCGTGACCGACACCCTATCGATCAAGGCCAGAAAGCTTGGCGCATTTCAGACCGTTCTGACCGCAAGCCCCGACTATCTGGCCCGCAACGGCATGCCGCAGACCCCGGCGGATCTGGCAGATCATGCCGGCATCTTGGACACCAACCGACGCTCTCCGCGGCGCTGGGTGCTGCACGGGCCGGACGGCCCGATCCCGGTTACGGTCAAGGGCCGGTTTCTGGTGAATTCGGCGCGCGCGGCCTGCGATCTTGCCGCGGCGGGGTATGGCATCGCCTACGCTCCCAGATTTGCGGTGTGTGATCATCTTGCAGCGGGGCGTCTGGTCACCCTTCTGGAGGGGTACCAAGGCGAACAGAACCCGGTCAGCGCGATTTACCTCGAGGGGCGCACCCTGCCCCGCAAGGTCCGCGCATTGATCGATTTCGCGGCCCAGGATTTCCGGACGGCGGACATCCTCTGACCGACCCAAGTCGCCCGGGCCCGTGTCTGCATTAGCGACTACGCTCCTGCCCAAGACACCAGACTGATCCGCGCGCGGGGGGCACGGTTGGCCCTTGTGCCCTAGAGGCCGATTTCGATCACGCCGTCCTTTTCCGCCGCCCGCGACTTGCACAGAATGATCTCCTGCGCGCGCTGCGCCCTGGACAGGACGAAATCGCGATGTTCGACATCACCGGAAACCAAACCGCACTTGCAGACGCCACAGATCCCGTCCGCGCATTTCACGTCTACGTGGACGCCGTTTTCCAACAGGACATCGGCGGCGGTCTTGTCTGCCGGAACACGGAGTTCGCGCCCGGAGCGCACAAGGCGCAGCGTGAAGTCATGGTTCTGGTACTCCGGCTCTTCCGGAACCGAGAAATACTCCAGATGCCGCGCCTCGTCGGGAAACCCCGCACCTTCGGCCGCTTTCGTGACCGCTGACATATAGCGATCCGCGCCGCAGGTATAAACATGCCACCCCGGCACATAGCCCTTGAGAATTTCCCCCAGATCCGCGCGGCTGCCTTCGTCGGAAACATGAAGCACCACACGATCGGCCCAGGGGACTTGGGCAAGATCCTCAAGAAATCCCATCGTGGATCGGGATCGGCCGGAATAATGCAGCACGAAATCCCGCCCCCCCGCGTGTAATTCATGCGCCATGGCGATCATCGGGGTGATGCCAATGCCGCCCCCCATGAGGATCGTTCGGGTTGCGTCCGCGGCCAGAGGGAAATGATTGATCGGCCGGGAGATGAAAATGCGCCGCCCCTCGGAAAATATCCGGTGCATCAGTTTCGACCCGCCGCGCCCGTGATCCTCCCTCAGCACGCCGACCTGATAGAGCGAGCGATCCGCCGGATCGCCCGACATGGAGTATTGGCGCAAGAATTCCGGCGCGACGACGATATCAAGATGGGCCCCCGCCTGCCATGCGGGCAGGTCGCTGCCGTCGACGGCGCGAAATTCATACTTCGTGACACCCTTTGCCATGACCTGCACCTTGCTGATCACGACCTGAATGACCGGGCTTTCCCCGTCGGCGGTGTAGATATGCGCAACCTCGTCCAGTGTGCCCTGGGTCAGCCGGGCCTTGTATTCGCGGGCGGTGACCATCGCCTGATACGCCTCGATCCCGGCTTCGCGGTCCATCGGGAACGGATAGGGCCATGGATGCGGTGCAAGGTTCGCCGGATAGACAGCCAGCGTCTGATCCTCGTATTTCAGATCGAGGTCTTTCTGGAGCGATCGGGCATTCACCGGGTTCGATGGCGTTTTGTACCCGCCGTCCTCTTTCAGTTCGAGGTCCCACCACCATTTTTTCACCGAGTTCAGCGCCCCGTTGCCGACCGCATCGTCCAGCTTGGCCAAAACCGGCGCGGCGGCGGGCAAGTTCATTGCGGCCCAGCGGAATGGCCTTTCGGCAAACAGCCCTTCGAGGTTCCATGGGCAGGTCTTCATGCAGCGCCCGCACATGGCGCCCCCGTCCGTCGTGATCCGGTAGGTCGCGCATTTCTGGCTGTCCGACTTCCAGAGTTCATACCCGTTGAACACCAGTTTCGGCCCGGCCGTGATTGCCCCCGACGGGCATTCACGGGCGCACTTGTTGCAACTTTCGCAGAACTTCTGCAGGCCAAAGTCGATGGGTTTGTCCTGTTCCATCGGCAGATCGGTCGTCACGACGCCTGACTTCAGCCGCGGTCCAAGGAACGGGTTCAGGATGACCTCACCGATCCGGCTGACCTCGCCCAACCCGGACAACAGCAACAGGGGCGGTTGCAGGACCTCTCCATCCAGAACAGTGTGCGCCTTGGCGCTATAGCCTAGGTTGCGGATCTGTTGCGCAATGACACCGCCCAACAGCGAAAACCGCAAATAGGCCCGCATCGACTGTGCAACGCTGATCCAGTCATCGCCGCTGGCGCCTTCCATCGTCTCATAGCCCTGATCGATGATCATGCTGATGGCCTGATCGTGCGGCGGCGTGATCGGGTCTCCACGCGCGTCGTGACTGTACCATGTCCAGTCCGGGCAGCGCGAAATGCCCACTGCGTCGATCCCAAGCCAGTACGAGGTCGCCTTGACCAGTTCCGCGGCCTCCTTTGGGGACAGGGTCACCTTTTGCGCAGCTGGCGCGCCGTCCTGCAAAAGAACAAAGGCCCCGAGCGCCCGCCGCTGCGCCATCGACGGTGCGGCCTTGCGGGCATAAAATCCGCCGGTTGCGCCCTCTTGCACCGCCTTGCCCATGTCGCCGAACTGCGCGCGGGCGAACAGGTCGGCGCGCTTGGGCACCCGGGCCACACGCGGTTCATCAATATAGGTGGTGGGGGCATCGACACGTTTCAGCGTCTCGAAGGGATGCGCACCGTCTACGAAACGGCGCCCTTCATAAGGCACCGCGTTCGTTGCGTTCTTTTCGAATGCACCACCCAGCCGCCACTTGAGGCCAAAAGCTGATTTTGGCTGCTGGGCCTGCGGGACAAGCGGCAGGTCAGGTTCGATTTCAAAGCAGGTCGTCACCGCTGCAAGACCAAACCTGGCGCCGATATAGGGATGGGTCAGCACGCCGTCCTCAACGGTCGCAAGCCCGGCTGCCACGGCCAGACGATTAAGGTCCACATCCGCGTCCGACACCGTATGCGCCCGCGCATCGAACCCCAAAAGCCGGACGTAATTGGCCACCACCACCGCGGTTTCTGCCGCCAACAACCCGGCCCGATGCGCCTGCGCGTCGCGTATCCACGCTGTTCCCGGCTCACCTTCCTGCGGCATGCGCGGGTTCTCGTACAAGAAGACAACCGCGTGTGTGTGGCCCTGCATGGTGGACGGGGGCGCCTCCATCGACTCTTTCAGATCGGCCATGATCATGTCGATGCCCGAGGCAAGCGTCTTGGTCTGCCGGGTCTTCAGCGCATGTGCCAGGCGGTCAATCTGGCGGTTGCGATGGGGCTTTTCCAGCACGGCCGCTGCGGGCAACAGGCAGGTTCCGACAACCGCCGCGTCCGCGAAATAGCCGAACGCCTTGAGATGGGCGGCGCGTTCGGCAGCGTCGTCGGGGCAACTGGCCCGCTGTGCGTTTGAGGGGCCATGGCGGATCGCATCAAGCATGGCCTGATATTCGCCCATCGCATTGACCACCGAGCGCGGATCATCCGGTCGCTCGAATGACAGCGCTTTATGCGCTGGCACATCCGACAGGTCCGGCAGATCATTACGCCGCGCCAGAAGCTCGGACGGATAGGGCCCCGCGTGTACCGGCCTTTTCTTATTCGAAAACAATCTCATGGGATCAATGGACCCAAAGCCTTTTTGGAAAACGCGCGTATCGGGTGCGCAGAGTATGGATCGGTCGTCTTACTGAACATTTTCAGGTCTCCCCCGGCATCGCAACCCTGCGTGGCCTGACAACCCGGCGCGCCGTCTCGTGCCTCCTCAATCTGATGGGGCGCCAAACAGGTATGCCCTGCGGCCCCACGACAGCGGCAACACGGTCTGGCGCAGGATTGCTACACTCAAAAAGACATCTTTTTGGGCTGAATCAGGTCTGAGAAAATGCTCCAAGTACAGCACGCAAGGCATTGACAAAAAATCATAAAAACACGTTCTGAAAAAGATGTTGTAGAAGACCGAAGCTGGCGGCTACCCTGAATGGGCACCTTGTCCGCGGTCCAGACGCCTGTGGTCGCGGTCACATCGCCGCAAGAACAATAATTAATTGAGAAGAATATTGTTTCCAAAATAGACTGGATTTTGATCTGAGATGATTGACCGGGCCACCAATCCTCTGACCTACCGGCTTACCGCCATCGCTTTCGCGGATGTTGCCCAATATACGCGCCATATGGACACCGATGGCGAGGCCACCATCCGACATTGGGCGGAACTGCGCGAAACCGTCCTCTACCCCCAAATGGACAGATTTTCAGGCAAGTACATCAACGAAGCGGGCGACGCTGTTCTGGCGGAATTCCCCAGTGCGACCGCAGCCATTTCCTGGGCACTCGCGGTTCAGAAGGAAATGGGCGCCCTGCCCGCGGACCGCAATCACATGCAGATCCGCATCGGGATCAATGTCGACGATGTCATCGACGACGGCGAAACGATTCAATCCGACGGGGTGATCGTCGCCGCCCGTATTCACGAAATTGCCGCGCCTGGCGAAATTGTCGTGACCCAGTTAACCCGGGATATCGTCCGCGGCCGTCTCAAGGTGTCCTTTCGCGACCTCGGCGCCCCACCGCTGAAAAACATAGATCGCCCCGTCCGGGTGTTCGCAGTCGAGGAAAAGACACCGGACACGGCGTTGGTGCGTCCGCACTCCAGCTGGTCCTCCCGTCCGACACTGGCGGTCTTGCCGTTTCGCGATCTGCTGGGCGTCGATGAGGACCGCTATTTCGGCGAGGGCATCACCGAAGACATCATCACCGGGGTCTCGCGCAGTCGGGCCATGTTCGTGGTGGCCCGGAATTCAACGCTCCAGTTCGGCGACTCGACCAAGTCGCAAAAGGAAATCGCGCAGGCCCTGGGCGTGAAATACCTTTTGACCGGATCGATCCGCCGGCAATCCAATATTTTGCGGATCAACACCGAACTGACCGACGTTGATCGCAGTCGCACCGTTTGGGCCGAAAAGTTCGACGGCCTGACGTCGGACCTGTTCGAGTTTCAGGACAGCATTGCCTCAAGCATCGTGGCCGCGCTTGAACCCAAGGTCCAAAGCGCCGAGATGTCGAAACTGGGCGCACGCACCACTGAAAGCCTCGATGCCTATGACTGTGTGCTGCGCGCCCTGTCCGAGCTCTACCGGCTGGAGGGTCCGAGTTATGGTCAGGCCCGCGCCTTGCTGACCCGGGCCGTGTCACTGGACAGCGGATATGCCCAGGCGCATGCCTATCTTGCCTGGTGTCTGAATTTCATCATCGCCGAAGGTCGATCCAGCAATGTCGCCGAAGACCGCAGACTGGCGATGGAACACGCGGTGCGCGCTGTTGATCTGGACCCCACCGACGCCTTCAACCTGTCGGTCCGCGCCCATATCCTGGGATTGATCGAAGGCGAGCCTTATCAGGCCGTTGAAATGCTGGACGAGGCGCTTCACCTAAATGAGAACCTGCCGATCGCCTGGGCGCTCAGCGCCACCAGCCACGCTTATCTCGGCCACGGAGACGAGGCCCGTGACCGGCTGTTGAACGTCTGGCGGCTGACGCCTTACGATCCGCTGAATTTCTTCTTCTGGACGGCGGGTGGATTGGCCGAATTCGTGGCGGGCGACTATGACGAGGCTGTCAGGGTGTTGCAGCGTGGCCGCCATGCCAAGCCGCATTTCGTCGCCAATCTGAGAATCCTCGCCGCGTCGTTGGGAATGGCTGGCCAAATTGCCGAGGCGCAGGCGGTCGCACAGGAGTTGCTGGCCGAGGACCCCGATTTCTCGATTGACGAATTTGTGTCATGGTATCCCCTGAAAAACCCGGACAACCGCGAAAAGCTCGTCATCGGTCTGAGCGCTGCCGGATTGCCTCAGATCAGTGAGCCCCAGAGCGCATGCGGTGCGTACGATTAGCCCGGACACCTGATATTCTCGACGATTTTTTAGAAGGAAATTTGAAACTGTAATTGAAGAAAGGGAGAATTTGTCATGGCCGATTATGGAAATGGGTCTTCGGGATCAACTGCTGCTGGTCTGGGGGCAAGCGGAGGTTTGGGCCTGGGCACATCGAACGGTCTTGGCCTGGGGCTGGGTTTGGGCCTGGGATCCTCGCGTGGTCTGGGCCTTGGCTTGGGCAATGGTCTGGGCCTTGGACTCGGCAATGGTCTGGGACTTGGGAATGGCCTTGGGCTGGGGCTTGGCAACGGTTTGGGTCTTGGAAATGGACTCGGCCTTGGGCTTGGCAACGGCTTGGGCCTCGGGAACGGCCTTGGCCTTGGCCTGGGGGCGGACGCCGCTATCCCGGTTGGCGCAGGCGGCGGCATCGGGCTGATCCGCAGCTATTACGCAACGCCCATCGAATTGGCGCTTTTGCCCTGGACGCTCAACTTCACGCCGGACAATGCCGGTGTCCCGCCCTTCCCTCTTGACGTCATCATCAACCCTTATCAGCCGGGCAAGCCGCCGCTGGAGTGGACCACCGAAGACTGGGATCCACAACTGCGGTTCTGGACGCTTCCGTTTGACCGCCATCTCACCGAATGGCTGCGTGCGGCGGACCGGTCTGAACCGGCCACCCTGGCGGCGCTGGAATTCGCGGGACAATACGAGAAGTGGCATCCAACACAGATTGACGAACTTGCACTTGGCTGGCTGGAACCGGATGATCTGGGCTGGCTCCCGACCAACCCGGGCGCGTTCCCGATCATCCAAGGCGAATTGGAAGCACTCAAGAACTACATGGAGAACGACCGGCAGAATTATCTGGTCGAATGTGACATTCAGGCCGATGGATTACCGGCCTATCTGATCCACTTCATCGGGGCCAATTCGTTCGACCACCCCTACACGCTGAAACTGATCGATATCGGACTGTCTTTGGGCAACGTCGCCTATATGGCCTACAAGGCACATTACAAACGGGTGCGCCCGTCCATTTTGCGCCCGGGTCTGACGGTGCCCTTCGGCCCGCCCGCGCATCCGGCTTTTCCCAGCGGTCATTCGTTCCTGTCGCATCTGATATCGCTGCTTCTGCTGGAAATTCCCGGCATTGAGTATCGCTATGGGGTGGTCCCTGTCGATGCCAACGCGGGTGATGGCGCTCTGCTTGAGAAACCGGTTTGGGCCACACTCAAAGGTACCGAGCCAATCAATTCGCCCTTGTTGTCGATCGCACATCGGATCGCGGTGAACCGGGAACGGATCGGCGTGCATTATCCGTCGGATTCCACCGGCAGCCGTCATCTGGCCGGGGCGATCTGGCACAACCTGATGGATCGCAGCATCGACTGCCCGACGCTGATGACCATCATCGAGCACGCCAAAAGCGAATGGCCGACGCCGTGGTAATCAGAACCTGACAACCCGCAGGCCGAGGTTGTTGTCATTGGCGACCAGATCCGTCAACCGCCGCGCCGTTTTGGGCAGGTCCTTCAGACCGCCCGCACCATTGCGCACGGCAACGGCCAGATTGGCCAGTGGATCCGTATTGGCGCGGTCGTCCGGGCAACTTGCCTCGATCAGAACGACCAGCGAGGCCCCGCCTGCGGGCGCACTCTCTTCAATCTTTTTCACGATCGCAGCCTCGCTCAGGTGTCCCGTCGTATCGGGATCAAGGTCCGGATCACCCGAAAGCGTACCTGCGTGTATCCACTCGATGTCCGACGTCAGGCCCCAGTCATCCGTCGGATCGCCCGAGAGGAGGCCGATCCAGAACCGATAGGCAATCTGACTGGCACGTTCACTCCCGCGATTGCCGACGACAGGTCGCCCTTCAGCCATCTGCCATTGCGCACCCGCCGACCAGTCCAGAGACACAGGGGTATAAGCGCCCGGCCCGTATTGCACCGTTCCACCAACCGTTTGCTCGGCCTCGGGGCGGCGATCCTTGAGGTATATATCGACGCGCGGCGCCTGCCCGATCCCGTTGTCGGTCACGGTTCGGTCCGCGGGGAACATGCCCTGCGCCTCATACGCCCAACGCACCGCTTTGTGCGTCACGCTGCCCTGCCATACATCCCGAGGGGTCAATCCGGGTGGCATCATCGGCTGGGGCACCATTTCGAGATCATCCACCATCAGCAGGCCGACATCTTCCATCCCCAGTTCCAGCATCTCGGCTGTCGAAGGTGATTGCGCCAGCCCGGCAATGGCCCGGATCAACAGAAACAGCGTCATGAAAGATGCGCGCTGCCGGATGTAGCGGTCCGGTTCCGCACCGGCCATGGTATCGCCCCCCAGAACGCGATAGAGCCGGAACACCGTTGACGACAGGATCTGTTCGGTCAGATAGCCCTTCAACTGGTCGCAATCGCTGGGCGGGTTCTGGATGACCGAACGGTTCAGCGTGCCATACCAGGCCCAGCCCAGCAAAGGGGTCCGGTCATGCCGCCGGGTCGAGAACACAAACGGATAGGTGACACCCCTGAAGGTTTCGGCGACCCCGCCGCGCTGATCCGCCAACCGCGAGTCGACGTCAAAACACACCGCCGCCATCGCATCTCCGGGACTGTGGGCGAAATCGAACTCCAGCTTGCCAATGCGTGCGGCCAGCAAGTAGTGGCCAAACTCGTGCAAAATCCAGCGTCGGCTGGACGCGATCCCCAATGGTTCGGGCAAACCCCATTTGCCATTTGGCAGTTTCGGACGCTTCCAACGGTTCAGGTTCGCAAGCGCAAGGTTCATCCGGATCTGCGGCAAGGTGTCCGTTTTCTTGCAGTCAAACGCCACCTGCGCGTTGATCGTTTTGCCGTCGCGGCCGGGTCCGGGATAGATGCCATAGCGGTAAAAGATCTGAATATCGGTTTTTGCCCGCACAACATAGGTCTCCGGGTCGATCCCGTAACTTGCCAAGAGATCAAAAAAATTCTGGCTGTAAACATAGGCACTGACGGCCGAAAATTCATCGCTGCGCGGCGTCAGGTCATTGCCAGCTGGCAGCTTGATTTTCTTGACTTTTTCAGTGTTCCCGAGGGGCCGCTTGTCTTGCGGCACATATTCGGGACACAGGCGGACCTTGAAGCCCGGGTTCATGAGCGTCGAGACCTCGGAATTCCCGACCGGTTGCAGGACACGGTAGCGTTTGAGAACGTCATCGTCGCGAAATGGTTGCCGTTGCATCCAGTCATATTCGGCGTCCGGTTCCGCCGGATCGAACCACCCCGGCGGCGTTTGCAGGAATATATCCGCCTCGCCGACACCCGCATGCGTGACCAGGGCACAGGTCTCGCTACTGGGCGGGAGCGGTTCTGACCCGTTGGCACGTACCGTAAACTTGCTGACAACCTGATAACTCAACGGTTCGGGATACCGCGTCCCGGCCCCTTGCGCCTTGAATACGACCTTGAGTGCTGAAGTTTCTTCAGACTGGGGACTGACCTCGGCGTCGGGAAACCGATATTCATCAAAGCTGATTGTATCGGGATCAACATTGGCAGAGGATGCGAGGATTTCATTTCGCGCACCGCCAGAAATCTGGCCGATCAAATCAGTCAAAATATTGATCGGGACATACGCCGGGTCGTCCGGTTCGAGCGACACTATTTCGGAATAACTGCGGTATCCGGCTTTGGGCAATTCAGCCGTCATTGACCGGATGGCCACTTTGTACCCGTCATCCGTCGCCGTCACCGACATTGGAACCCGCAGGCCGATATTGGGCGAAAGCACCACATCAGTCAGTATGACCTCGGCAGCGACCATCACGATCGTCGCAGGCAGCGCATAGCTGGCGGTATTTCTGGAAAGGTTCCAAGACGCGATCCGCGGCTTGTCGCCAACATCATCTCCCCCGACCGGTGGCCAAACCGGCAGCCAGCGCCAGACATCGGCATTGGGCGACCCGTTTTTATGCGGCGGCCACCCTTTCGGCAGGTCCAAGTCATTCCTGTTCTTCAGAAAATCTTTCAGCCGCCGAAGATAATTCGATGCAACGGCCCCAAGCACCGCTGCGTCAGGCGTGCTGTCGGATTGAATTGTGACCTCATAAGGCACGTCCGCATGCCCAACCAGACGCGACGGACGGCCGGACCCCGGATATTCGTTCTCAAATCGCAACCAGGCGTCGGGCCAACTGTCATGACTGTAAGGTTCAGGCGGCCACGGGGGATTTTCGATCGTAATTTCATCGGGCACAGCATTGCTCCCCTTTGATAAAAAATCTGAAAACATAAACTTTAAGAATTGCGGCATCCTAACCGATTTCGCCCCGTCGCGATAGGTTTGCCTGCGCTTTGCATCCCGACCTCACGCCGCCGGGTCGGTTTTCAATCCCGACAAGAGCCCGATCTTGCGGACCTGCGACGGCAATTCAAGCGCCCGGAACACAGACGTTTCTGTCCCGCGTTGGGGCACTGTGAAAGTGATGAGGATAATGGCGGAGAGACAGGGATTCGAACCCTGGAGACGGTCTCCCGCCTACACACTTTCCAGGCGTGCGCCTTCGACCACTCGGCCACCTCTCCGTGGAGCGGATATGTGCCGGATCAGGGCGCGCAATGCAAGCTGGAAAACGTCAAAAAAGGTGATGGCGCATCAATCGTCCAGATGGACATAGACACGACGGCTGTCACGGTTCTTTTTCTCGATCTTGCCGATGCGGATTTTGCCGATTTCGCCAGTGCGGGCCACGTGGGTGCCGCCGCAGGCCTGCAGGTCGACCTGTTCGCTGTCCGTGCCGATACGGACAAGGCGCACCTGCCCTGCCCCGCGCGGCGGTTTGACGGACATGGTTTTGACCAGTGCCGGGTTCGCGTCCAGCTCCGCGTCGCTGATCCAGTCATCCGTGACGCCAAGGTCGCGGTCGATCAGACCCTGAAGTGTGGATTGAAGCGCGGCCTTGTCCGGCACTGTGTCGGGCATGCGGAAATCGACGCGGCCCTTGGCCTCGGATATCGCACCCCCCATGACCGGCAGCGGGATCACCACCGACAGCAGATGCAGCGCGGTGTGCACTCGCATATGGCCAAGGCGGCGGTCCCAGTCGATGGCTTGGGTGAGAACGGTGCCGACCGGCGGCAGATCGCCCCCCTCAGCCAGCAAGGCGATCCGCCCATCGGGGGATTTTACTGCCTCTGTGATGCGCAGGGACTGGTCAACCCAGCTGAGCGTGCCACTGTCCCCGGGCTGTCCGCCGCCGGTGGCGTAAAACAGGCCGGCATCCAGAAAAACGGCCCCGCCATCGCCATGTCCCGTGACCGTCGCCTGCCCGCTGCGGGCATAGGGGTCTTGCAGAAAAAGTGGCGCGGCACTCATGCGGATGAGTCCGGGTCGTCTTTCTTGCCGCCATCATCGGGCGTGTCGGGTGCCGCTTCAACCTGGGTGTCTTCGCCATCGGTGTCCTGCGGAGGCCGCGGGTACAGGGCCTCGGGGTTGCGCAGCCAGACATCGCGTTGAGCAAAGGGAATTTCGATCCCCTCGTCGGCAAACCGTTTGGCGATTTCATGGTTCAGGTCGGAATGCACCGACATGACCCAGTTCACATCGCGCAGAATGGCGCGGATTTCGAAATCCAGACTGTCCGCACCAAAGCCACGGAACACAATGTTGGGCGCGGGATTGGCCAGAATCATCGGATGGGCCTTGGCGATCTCCAGAAGGATCGCTTCGACACGCTTGGTATCGGTGCCATAGGCCACACCAACCGGCGCGATCACCCGGCCGATGGTGTTGCCCCGTGTATAGTTCGTGACCGTACCGCTGATCAGGTCCGAGTTGGGAACGATCACATCCGTGCGGTCAAAGGTCTCGATCCGGGTCGAGCGTACCGAGATGTCGCGCACGTATCCCATCTGGCCCCCGACCTCGATCCAATCCCCCTTGGACACCGGCCGCTCGACCAGCAGGATGATTCCGCTGACAAAGTTGGACACGATGGTCTGAAGGCCGAAACCGATACCGACCGAAAGGGCACCGGCCACGATCGCGAGCGACGACAGGTCAAGCCCGGTACTGGTCACCGCGATCAGGGCGGCAAGAAAGATACCCACATACCCGGTGCCCGAGACAATGGCGTTCTGACCGCCCGGGTCGATCCGGGTTTTCGGCAGAAGATTGTTGCGCAACCCGCTCTGCAGCAGCCGGGTCAGGACATAGCCGGCCGCGAAAATGGCAGCGAAAGTCGCAAAATCCAGGGGCGAAATGCGGCTGTCGCCGACCTGAAACCCTTCGAGAAATTTGGCCCAGACCTCGGTCAGGTCCGCGACGCGCGCGCCCCAGAACAGGGCCAGAAACGGCAGCGCAAGCAGCGCCAGTGCAAACCCGACGAGGGTTGAAAACAGGGAATCGCGTGCAGCTTCGCCGTCTTTTGTGACGGTCGCGAACACATCGACCACAAAGCGTTGCAGCACCAGAACGGCGGCACAAAGCGCCAGCGTCAGCACCGCGGGATAAATGATCTGTTCCGCCGCGTCGGAATACCCGACGGCTGCCAGCACCGGGGCCAGAACGCTGACCGCAACGACAAATTTGCGAAGGATCGACACGAAGCCCGCAAACCCCAGTCGGCGCGCCCCCGGTTCGTCCGCGGCACCCGCTGACGGCCTGGGGCCGCGCAGCGCAATGCGCTGAAACCGCAGCAGCATCAGCGACACAAACACCAGTGGCACAAAACCAAGTACCGCGCGCGAGGCCTGTGAAATATTCGACACCTGCTCAAGCAGGGAAATTGCGTCCCGCGCGATCAGCATCAGCGCCAGCAAGGTCACGTACAGCCGAATCTCCGCCAGACGCCGGTGCGGCACGATCGGCTCACCCTTGTCATTCACTCCGGCATAGACCTGATCGCTGAGCCAGCGGAACACCAGCAGCGCCGCCCCCCATTTCGGGATCGCGTTCAGCACCAGATCGCCGCGCACGCCCATGGCGCCAGTGAGGGAAATGGCCTTGGTCACAGCCAGTAACCCGGCCAGCGGCAGGAACACCTTGGTCAGCGACACAAGGAAGGTCCACACCCCGGTTCCGCGCCCGCCAAGGCCGCGCATCATATCGCCAAGACGCTCGGCCCAGCGGTTGCCCCGCACCAGAAGGATCGCGCCAATCGCCAAAAGAAACAGGATGACCGGCAGATCGCGCCGGGTCCGCTCGACCGTCGCCTTGGACTTCATGCCGACCGCGGTTTCATTCGCAATCGAAACCACGACGCCCTGCACGTCCCTGATTGCATCGGGCCAGAACGCTGGATTGAGCGGCGTCGGACCGCGCGACAAAAGGCGGTCGGCCTGCCGCTCGCGGATTATCCGGTCGATTTCGCGGATCAGACCGTCGGCGTTGGTATAGGCCTCTTCGGCCACCACGCGGGGCACGCGCATTTCTTCAAGCCGGGTGTTCAGCCGTTCGCGCAGGGCCGCGATGTCGGCCGGTTCTTCGCCTTCCTCGGGCTTGTCGCCCAAGGCATTCAGCTGGGACTGAAGGGTGCGGATGCGGCTGGAATTCTGGTCCCGGGCGCGCAGGAATTCTTCGCGAAAATCGGCGATCTGGGCCCGCAGGGCCTCAAATGATGCATTGGACGCGCGGTTGGCCTCAACCGCCTGCTCTGCGCGTTTGGACGTGGACAGCCAGTCACCGTAAAGCTCTTCGGTTGCGGCGTCGCCTTGGGCCTCGGCCAGTCCGGCCCACACCAGAAAGACACCGGCCAGCAGGAACCGGACCATGTGCGAAAACACCCTCATGTATCGACAAAAACGCCCGGAATGCTGGAAGGGCCTTTGCCCATCCATTCGGGAACCGGCAACCCCTTGTCCCTGAGGAATGTCGGGTTGAACAATTTGGACTGATAGCGCGTGCCATAGTCGCACAGAATGGTCACAATGGTGTGGCCCGGCCCGAGTTCGCGCGCCAGGCGCACGGCCCCCGCAACGTTGACACCGGACGAGCCGCCCAGAACCAGGCCTTCGTCATGCAGCAGGTCGAAAACGTAAGGCAGCGCCTCTTCGTCATGGATCTGATAGGCATGATCGGGCCTAAACCCTTTAAGGTTCTCGGTAATGCGCACCTGGCCGATGCCTTCGGCGATGCTGCTGCCTTCCGAGGTCAGCTCACCCGTGGTGTAATAGGAATAAAGCGCCGCGCCCATCGGATCGGCCAGGCCGATCTTGACTCCCTTGGGCTGGAGCACATCGGCGATCCCGGCCAGCGTCCCGCCCGACCCGACAGCACAGATGAACCCGTCGACCTTGCCATCGGTCTGTTCCCAGATTTCAGGGCCCGTCGTTTCCACATGCGCACGCCGGTTGGCGACATTGTCGAACTGATTGGCCCAGATCGCGCCATTCGGCTCGGTCTTGGCCAGTTCCTTGGCCAGACGATCGGAATAGCGCACGAAATTGTTGGGGTTGCGATAGGGTGCTGCCGGCACCTGAACCAGTTCGGCCCCGGCCAGGCGCAGCATGTCCTTTTTTTCCTCGGACTGGGTTTCGGGGATCACGATCACGGTCTTGAACCCCATCGACGCCCCCACCAGCGCAAGACCGATGCCGGTGTTGCCGGCAGTGCCTTCGACAATGGTGCCGCCGGGCTTCAGTTCGCCGCGCTCGACCGCATCCTTGATGATGTACAGCGCGGCACGGTCCTTGACCGACTGGCCCGGGTTCATGAATTCGGCCTTGCCCAGAATTTCACACCCTGTCTCGTCGCTGACCCGGCGCAGCCGGATCAGGGGGGTGTGGCCAATCGCTTCGGACAGATCGCGTGCAATGCGCATGGACATTCTCCTGATTGTTGCTCCACCTCTAGCGCCGCAATCCGGCGACCTCAAGCGGCGACAGGGGCGCGCTCAGCCGAGTTCACGCAATCGCGAGCGGTGGCGCGCCAGCCAAAGTGCCGTGACCACCAATGGCATGTCACGAAACTGATGGGCATCGACGCCAGCCATGAGTTCGTCAAACGACAGGATCCGGCTGCGGATATCTTCGCCTTCGCTGTCGAGCCCGCCGATGTCCGGGCGCGGCGCGTCCAGATCGGTCAGGCCGACGTACATATGCACGAATTCACTGGACGATCCGGTCGAGGAATAGGTGCCCGCGACCGGATCCAGATGGCCCAGTGTCAGCCCCGCTTCTTCCAGCGCTTCGCGACGGGCGGTGCACTCGGGCGTTTCACCGGGATCGATCAGCCCGGCAACCGGCTCCCACACCCAGGGGGCGCGATCGCCGCCAATGAACACCGGCGCGCGGAATTGTTCGACCAGCAGAACCGCATCGCGGCGCGGATCATAGGGCAGCACGACAACCGCCTGCCCCAAAACCTGCGCACCGCGGTTGAGCGGACGGCTGAGACCCCCGTCATGCAAACGGAACTGCAGGTCCATTTCCTCCACCGCAAAGAAATTGACATAGGGGCGGTGATGGGCCTGCACCACCACGTCGCGGTCAATGTCGCGTTCGGGATCGCCCGGGCGGTTCTGCGCCGCCACCCAGGCCGCCGCCCGCAGGCGGATGCCAGTCATCCGCTTTGCCAGCGCGTCCGGGTCCATGCGGCCGTACCACCCCATGATTTCCTGCGCGGCCCGCAGCTGAATGGCTCCCCACCGTTCAACCCAGTCGGCAAGCGACCAGGGCGCACCCGCCGTCCAGAGACCGGGCCGGGGGAAAAACACCCGGGCCGGGCAAGCACCGTCCTGCACGTCCACCGAGACGTGCTGCAGGTCATAGTCGAACCCGCCCTCGTAAAACCGCAAGCGGTCGATGTCGCCCGGGTCGAGATCGCGCACCAAAAGGCCCTGCGCGGTGGCACCGGCATAGGGTTCAATCGTCGGAAAAGATTGATTTTGCACCCAGAATATGGCGTGACCGGGCAATTCGGCCGGGACCGCCGCACCGTCACCGATGCGTCGCCCCAGCACGATTTCCAGAAGCGGCAGATGGCAAAGGGTGCCGTAAAAGAACAGGTCAGCCATGGGAAATGCCTTTGAGGCGGCGGATCTCAGCGCCAGTTTCGCCAAGCATATTCGGTGGCCAATCCGGTTGCCACGCCACCAACGGCAAGGGTGATGATGATGTTGGGCACAAACATCGTCATGCCGTATCCGGCCGCAATCTGAAAGATCGCCATCACGGCCTCGAACGGGCCGTCATAGCGGTTGCGCATGGCCAGATCGAACATTTCCCAGCAGCCCTGAACGAAAAGCCCCCAGAACACCATGGCCACGGCCCCGGTGATCCCGTTGTTGATGGCCGCCGTCACCCCGCGCCCGGCGCGTTTGCCCATCACGATCCAGCCGGTGATCGCCCCGATGGCCATGTTGACATAGGTGAAATAGCCAAAATCCAACCCCTCTGGCATGAGCGGAATGATCTGCCCCGAAATGATGAAAGCGGTAATGGCTAGTCCAAGGGCTGCAAACAGTCTGGCGGCGTCGGGCATTGTGGTTCCGTCTTATGTGGGTCGCGACACTGTGATCTGTGTCACGTCGACGGACGCACTGTCAAAGGCCGATGCACATGAAGTCAAATAGAAATTCCACATGCGCCTGAACCTGTTGTCAAAACCCATCTCCGCGATCTGGTCCCATTTCCGGTTGAACGTCTCATGCCAGCGCCGCAGCGTGATGTTATAACTGGGCCCGAACTCGATGGACCGTTCGACTGACAGACCCGCCTTTTCGATCTGTTCGCGCAGGGCCATCGGACTGGGCAGCATACCGCCGGGAAAGATGTATTTCTGGATGAAATCGACGCCTCGTTGGTAGGTTTCCCACCGCCGGTCGGCCACAGTGATGATCTGAAGAGTGGCATTGCGGCCCGGTTTCAGGCGGTCGCGGACGGTGTTGAAATAGGCGGGCCAGTATTTCTGACCCACCGCCTCGAACATCTCGATGCTGGCAATGCCATCATAGACGCCGGTTTCGTCGCGATAGTCCTGAAGTTTGAATTCGACCTGATCGGACAGCCCCGCCTTGGTGATCCGCTCCTGGGCATAGGCGAACTGTTCCTTGCTGATGGTCAGGCCCGTCACCTTCAGCCCCCGTTCGCGCGCCGCATATTCGGCAAAGCCGCCCCATCCACAGCCGATTTCCAGGATATGGTCGCCTTCCTTGGCGCCCATCTGGTCCACCATGCTGGCATATTTCGCGATCTGGGCCTTTTCGGTGCTTTCCTGCCCGGTTTCAAACAGCGCGCTGGAATAGGTCATCGTGTCATCAAGCCACAGACCGTAAAAATCGTTCCCGAGATCGTAATGATAGGCGATATTCTTTTTGGCCTGTTCCTTGTGGTTACGCTGCAGCCAGAAACGAAGACGCTCATACGCCCGCACAAGCATCATCCCCGGAAAGCCGTCATAAATTTCATCATTGCCCTGATGCAAAAGGTCCATGAAGGCCTGCAGGTCCGGCGTGCTCCACCACTCCTCAAGATAGGCGTCACAAAACCCAAGGTCGCCATCACGGATGAGCCGGGCAAACAGATCAGGGTTGTGAACATGCAATTCCGCCACCGGACCGGGATTGGCGCCCTCGGCCCGGAACACGCGGCCATCCGGCAGCGTGATGTCGAGCCGCCCGTTCTGCAACTCGCCCAGCAGGTCCATCACGGACGTGAAATACCGCGGCAGGTTCGCCTGTCCATTCGTGTCAGTCAGTATCATCCGCACTCCATTCGCGGTTATTTCCATATGCTAAGGTGGATGCCGCCCCTCAGGCAAGCCATCCGGTTTTCTGATCAGAAGTCGCGGTTTTCATAGGCGTCCAGCGCCGCCTTGCGTCCCGCATCCAGCGCAACGATCGGGTCGGGATAATCGTCCCCAGCCGACATAGCCCAACGCTCCGGCATGGCCCGGAAATAATCGAGCGCCGTCTCGGGCGGGTTGGATTGACCTTCGGCAATCCAGCGTTTGGCATAGCTGTGCTCGGGGTCGAACTTGTCCAGTTGAGTAACCGGGTTGAACACCCGGAAATACGGCGCCGCGTCGGGTCCGGACCCGGCCGCCCATTGCCAGCCCATCGCGTTGCTGGCGGGGTCCCAGTCGATCAGGCACTCCTCGAACCATTTCTGACCGATCCGCCAATGGCACATCAGATGTTTGGTCAGGTAGCTGGCCACGATCATCCGGCCCCGGTTGTGCATCCGTCCGGTGACATACATCTCGCGCATGGCCGCATCGACGAACTTGACGCCTGTGCGCCCCTTTTTCCACGCCTTTACCTCGGACAGGCGTTCGTCGGTGTTCCAAGGAAAACTGTCCCACCCCTCGCGCCAGTTGTCGGTCAGCATATGGGGCGTGTGATACATCAGGTGATAGGCAAATTCGCGCCAGACCAGTTCTTTCAGAAAGGTCTCGGCCCCCGGTTTTCCGGCATCCATCGCGCGTTGGCCCGCGTGCCAGCAGCGATGCGGGCTGATCTCGCCCAGGCTCAGGTTCTCGGACAGGCCGGACGTGGCATCGATCGCGGGGCAATCGCGCTCTGCCTTGTACTTGCCGATTGCCTCCTCGACGAACCAGTCCAGACGGTCCTGCGCCGCGCTTGCCCCGAGGCGGACATGGGCGCGCACCACCCCTGCCCCGCGGTGCATCGCCGCCCCCAGGTCCCAGTCGTCCAGATCGTCGGAGTTGGGCCAGACATCTGGCGCGGACAATGTGGACGGTGCGGCCTGCGGCGCGGCCACGTCGCGCTGGCGCACCGATTTCCACATCGGCGTAAACACCTTGTAAAACCCGCCCTCCTTGGTTTCGACCGTCCAGGGTTCGAACAACAGATGGCCTGCAAAGCTACGGCCCTCGATCCCGTCCTCCTTGAGGGCGGATTTGATATCGCGGTCGCGCGCGATGCTGTCAGGGTCATAAAGGCGGGTCCAAAAGACCGCGCTGGCGCCGGTGTCGCGGATCAGCTCACGCAGCTGGTCCAGCGCCTTGCCCCGCCGCAGGATAAGGCGACTGCCCGCGTTCGACAGGGTTTCGCTGAACCGCCCGAGCCCAAGGCCCAGCCGCCATTTGGGCGCGGCGCCAAGGGTTTCGGCCAGATCGTCCAGCACGAACACCGGGATCACGGGCCGTCCCCCCTCGCAGGCGGCCTGAACCGCCGGGTGATCTTCCAGTCGCAGATCGCGGCGAAACCACAGAATGACGGGTGATTTATCCGATGCCATGCTCAATCCTCATACTCTTTGGTTAGACTACGCAGAGACACCGCAACTGGATTAAAGAACTTGCTCCAAACTGTTCAAAAGATGGTCAATTTCTGCCTGTGACGTGTAATGCGTAAAGCTCAGGCGCAACACGCCTGATGTTTCCGGCACGCCAAGCGCGGCAAGCGTGCGCACCGCATAAAAGTCACCGCCTGCGGCCATGATCCCCCTGTCGGCCAGTTCTGCCGCGATGGCAGCGGGATCACGCGCTGGAACCACGGCAACCGTGGGCGCGCGCCGCTGTGCATCCGCCGGTCCAAGAAGGCGCAGATCATTGCGGTTGTTCAGCATGTCGAGGACCGGCTGCAGCAGCATGGTTTCCTGCCCGCGCATCAGGTCGTGCACAAAACCCCCGCGCTGTGTCGCCCCGTCGGACGGACCGCCGTGATGATCGCACAGCGCATCGACATAATCCGCAATCCCGGCGCAGGCCGCCACCTGTGCATGGTCGGGGCCTGCCGGAGTAAAGCGTTTGTAAAGATCACCGGCGTTGAAATAATGCCCCTGATTGGGAAGCATTTCGCCCAGCGCGCGGCGCATGATCATCAGCCCCTGGTGCGGGCCATATGTCTTGTAGGCCGAAAACAGATAGATATCCGGCCCCAACTGCCCGATGTCCGCAAACCCATGGGGCGCGTAGGAAACCCCATCGACGCAGACGAACGCCCCCGCCGCATGGGCCATGGCGGTGATTTCCGTCACCGGATTGATTTCACCCACCACGTTTGAGCAATGCGGAAAACACACAAGCCGGACGTTTTCATCCAGCAACGGTTCCAGATCCTCGGGGTTCAGACTGCCGGTGTCTGGGTCGATTTTCCATTCGCGAATGTCGATGCCATCCTCGGCCAGCCGCCGCCACGGGCCGGAATTGGCCTCGTGATCCTGATTGGTGACGACAATCGCCTCACCGGGGGACATCCATGTGCGGAACGCCTGCGCCAGAACATAGGTGTTCTGCGTCGTCGACGGACCAAAGCTCAGCTCATCCGGTGCGACGCCCAGCAAGGCCGACAGCCGCGCCCGCGCCTCGTCCATCTCTTCCCCGCCCAACCGGCTCGGCGTGGCCGGGCCATAGGGCTGCATCTTGCGTTCGGTATAAAACCGGGTCAGCCGGTCGATCACGGGGCGGCAGACATAGGATCCGCCCGCATTTTCGAAATGCGCCTGCCCGCGCAGGCTGTCTTCGGAAAATGCCGGAAACTGCGCGCGTACGAAATCCAGATCCAGTGTCATGCCAACCCCTTTCAGAATGTGCGCAGGAAACCGGGCTTTGCCCGCGCGGTCAAGCAGATGCCGACCAGGAAAAAGCCCCGGCAGATCATTCTGCCGGGGCTTGGATTGCAAAAGCTCAAAGCCTGGTCAGCCGCGTCGTTCGGCGGCCAGCCCCCGGAAGATTGCCCAGCACATGATCAGAAGGACAACCGTAAACGGCAACCCAGTCGAGATCACCATGGACTGAAGGGATTTCAGCCCCCCTGCGGACAACAACAGCACGATGGCCACGGCGCCTTCGAAGATGCACCAGAACACACGCTGTGGGGCGGGTGCATCGACCTTGCCCCCCGCAGTGATCGTGTCGATCACCAGCGAACCCGAGTCCGACGACGTCACGAAGAAAACGATGACCAGAAGGATACCGATAAAGCTGGTGATCCCGGTCAGCGGCAGTTCCTTGAGCATCTCGAACAGCTTGAGTTCAAGCGGTGCGTCCTGCGCGGCGGTATAGCCGTCGCTCACCACCTGGTGGATCGCCGTGCCGCCAAAAACGCTCATCCACAGAACGCAGACAAGGCTTGGGATCAGCAGAACGCAGATGATGAATTCGCGTACGCTGCGGCCCCGGCTGACGCGGGCGATGAACATGCCGACGAAGGGGGACCAGCTGATCCACCACGCCCAGTAGAACGATGTCCAGCCCTGGCTGAAGTTGACGTCCTCACGCCCCACCGGCATCGACAAGTCTGGCAGATACTGCAGATAGGCGCCGAGATAATCGACAAACCCCGTCAGCAAAAGCAGCGTCGGCCCCGTGAAGAGCACGAACAGCAACAGTGCGAAAGCCAGCCCCATGTTGATTTCGGACAAGACCTTGACCCCGCCATCCAGACCCCGCAGGACCGAGATCAGCGCAATCGCCGTGATCGCCGAAATCAGGATGACTTCAGTAGTGGCGCCAACGGGAACCCCGAACAGTTCGTTCAGGCCCGCATTGGCCTGCGTGGCCCCAAACCCAAGCGATGTTGCAAGGCCAAACAGCGTCGCAAAAACCGCCAGAATGTCGATGACATGGCCCCACCAGCCCCAGACCCGGTCACCCAGGATGGGGTAAAAGGCCGAGCGGATCGTTAGTGGCAACCCCTTGTTATAGGTGAACAACGCCAGCGCCAAAGCCACGACCGCGTAAATCGCCCAGGGGTGAAGCCCCCAGTGAAAGATGGTCGCGGCCATGCCCAGGCGGACGGCAGCGTCCGTATCTCCGGCTGCAGCCCCAAGCGGCGCCCAGTCGCTTCGCGCACCGTCTTCTCCCAGCGCCGTGCCACCCAGCGAACTGCTGAAATGGCTCATCGGTTCGGCCACGCCGTAAAACATCAGGCCAATGCCCATGCCTGCGGCGAACAGCATCGCAAACCAGCCTGCATAGGAATAGTCCGGCGTTGCCTCTGCCCCGCCCAACCGCACGCTGCCATAGGGGCTGACGATCAGGAACAGGCAGAAGAGAACGAAAATATTCGCGGCTCCAAGGAAGAACCAGTCAAACCCCTTGGTCACGGCGCCGAACATCCAGGTAAAGGCTGCGCCGGACTGCTCTGGCAGCGCCAGTGTGTAGAACACGAAGGCCACGATCGCGAGGCCCGAAACAAGGAATACCGGATTGTGGATATCGAAACCAAAAGGCCCGACCGAGCCTTCGACGTTGTCCTGACCGATTTCATAGTCGGTATCGATGATATCCGAATGGCCTTCCGGCTCCGGTATACCCTGATTTGAAGTTGTGTCTGTCATCGCGCGTCTCCCTTACCCGGTTATCTCACGACCATGACGCTGGCCTTGGCATGGCCTGCGATCTTGCCGCCGTTGGAGGGCCAGATGTACTCAGTCACGCCCGGCACATGGCTGGCCATCACGACCAGATCGGCCCCGGTTTCGCTGACCTGTTTCAACAGGACATCGTCCAGATCGGTTGTCGGATCATGTGCGATGGCCATGTGCCCTTGGGCCTTGATGCCGCGCAATTCAGCTTGCGCAGCGGCGAATGCCTCCAGTTTTTCGTCATATTCTGCCGGAGTATGGGCCAGCGGGCCCGGTGTCGGCGTCGTGACGCCCACATATGTTATCGGTGCGTCATACTGGCGTGACAACATGGCCGCGCATTCCAGCGCTTTTTCCTGCTTGTCCAGATGAGCCAGATCAACAGGCACCATAATTCTGCTGAACATGTATCTCCCTCCTGTCCGCGCGCGGGGTTTATACCCCGGAAGGATGCCCGGGAGACCCGCTGCGTCTATGGTTCGAGCATGGCTGGAACCGGAGCATCCGACCCTGCACAGCTCAGGGTCAGCGTAACCCGGCCGCTGTCTTTGAGGCAAACATGAACGGCAATTCCCCTCTGCAAAGCGACAGCCAGGGGGCGCATGCGGGTCTTTCTCAGGGGATATTGAATGGGGCCGCACCGGTGCGGCGGGCGGTTTCGGATGCGGTCAAATCGGTGAAAAACGGCGCGATCTCGTGGCCAAACGCAAATGGCGCGACACCGGGTGCCGCGCCATTCCAAACCGGGATTATGCGCACTCAGCCGTTTACATCCACGACCACACGGCCCTTGACCTGACCTTTGAGGATGTCGGCACCCAGCTGTGGAAGATCCGCCAATGTCGCGGGTTGGATCATCGCCTCGAGCTTGTCCATCGGCAGGTCGCTGGCGATACGGCCCCAGGCGCGCAAACGATTGTCATAGGGCTGCATCACGCTGTCGATGCCCAACAGGTTCACCCCGCGCAACAGGAAGGGAATGACCGTTGCGGGCAACCCGGCCCCGCCGGCCAGACCCACGGCAGCAACCGAGGCGCCGTATTTCATCTGCCCCAGCACCCGTGCCAGCATCGCGCCGCCCACGGCATCCACGCAGCCCGCCCAGGTTTCCCCTTCCAGCGGACGCTTGGTGGTTTCGTTGATCTCTTCGCGCGCCACGATCTGCGTTGCGCCGAGGGATTTCAGGTAATCCGCGGTTTCGGGGCGTCCGGTCACACCGGCCACTTCATAGCCCAGGGTGGCCAGGATGGCGGTGGCCACAGACCCCACGCCGCCTGCGGCCCCGGTCACCAGAACCGGGCCGTGCCCCGGCTCCATCCCATGATCCTCAAGCGCCATGACGGCCAGCATTGCGGTAAACCCGGCGGTGCCCACGGCCATCGCCTGACGCGCGCTCAGCCCATCGGGAAGCGGAACCAGCCAATCTGCCTTGACCCGCGCCTTTTGCGCATAGCCGCCCCAGTGCGCCTCGCCCACGCGCCACCCGGTCAAAACGACCTTGTCACCGGGTTTGTAGCGATCATCCGAGGACTCCTCGACCGTGCCGGCGAAATCGATCCCCGGAACATGCGGGTATTTCCGCACCAATCCGCCGCCCGGACCGATGCACAGGCCGTCCTTGTAATTGACGGTGGAATATTCGACCGCGACGGTCACCTCACCATGGGGCAGATCCTCAAGTGAAATCTGCTGCACCGAGGCGTTTATCTTGCCGCTGTCTTCGTCTTTCGTAACTACCAATGCGTTGAACATCGAATTTCCCCTATTTCCGGCACAGGCGGGATGCCCGGCCCTGTTTCTGTCTGGTTTGGCTGGTCAAAGACCGTAACTACAGCCAAAATTTTTCTTCCACGCGCGCGCGGCGCATGCCTGCGGGCGTTTCGACTTCAAGCTGGGTGCCGGCCTCCCAATGGGTCATGCGCACCATGCCGATGGACACATTTGTTTCGAAATCCGGCGACCAGGCGGCCGATGTGATCTGACCGACCTTTTTGCCGCCCGCCAGCAATGGCCAGGCCCGGTCGCATCCCGGCAGATCATCACCCGCGATCGAGATTGGGCGGACCTGCTGCACCGGACCTTCCTTGGCCACCCGCAGCAAGGCGTCGCGCCCGATACAGCCGATGGCCGTCTGGGTGTCGCAGAACCGGCCCAGGCCGCATTCATGCGGCGTGTTGTCGTCGGTCATGTCGTTGCCATAGCTCAGCAGCCCGCCTTCGACGCGTTCGATGGCGTTGGGGCAGCCTGCCCGCACATCCAGATCGCCGCCCGCCTCGAACAAGGCATTCCAGAGCGGCATGCCGATATCCCCGCCTTCAACATAAATCTCGAACCCGCCCTGCCGGGAATACCCGGACCGGGCGATCAGCATGTCCCGCCCCTGAAACTGGAACCAGCCGTATCTGAAAAAACGCAAATTGCGCACCGCATCGCCAAAGACCCGCGCCATCAATGCGTCTGCCTTCGGACCCTGGATTGCCAGTGGTGAGACATCCGGTTCATCCACCAGAACATCCAGACGATACCCGTTGGCAATACCCTTGACCCACAGCAGCAGATCGCTGTCGGCAATGGATATCCACCACCGGTCGTCCGAAATCTTCACGGTAACCGGATCGTTCAGCATCCCGCCGGTTTCATCCACGATGGGCACGTAATAACAATGCCCGGCCATCGTCGACCGCAGGTCGCGCGGCGTCAGCATCTGCATTAGGCGGCTGGCATCCGGTCCGCGCAGTTCGACCTGGCGTTCACAGGCGACATCCCAGACCTGAACATGCGTCTTGAGATGCCTGTAATCGTCCTGCAGGGAGTGGAACACGGTTGGCAGCAGCATCCGGTTGTAAACCGTGTATGCCGAAACCCCTGCGGCCTCGACCCCGTCGGAAAACGGCGTGCGGCGCAAGCGGCGCGAGGGTGAAATCAGGGCCATCAGAACTCCTCCGGCATGAAGATGAGATCACTGACCGGGGCCTTGGACCCGGTGGCGGTCAGCATGGCGTGAACCTGACCCCGGTGATGGGTCTGATGATTGAAGAATCCCATCACGCATTGCTCCATCGGTTTGCTCACGTCGCGCCCCATGATCCCCGAGTACCAGGTAAGGTCGCCCTTGAGATCGATGTTGTCCAGCGATTTGGCCCAGAGTTCGATCCGCCCGTCCATGCGGAACCGCTCGGCGCTCCAGGCGGCCAGGGTCGGACAGAGGATCACGCTGTCTTTGCCATCCACATCCGGGCCTGCGCCGCCGTCAAAGCGCGAGATCCAGAGGTGGTCGCCCCACAGCAAATGGTTCACCGTTTCAAGGATTGACCCAAAGAACGCACCGCGGTCCCGGGTCAGATCCTTGGGGGTTAGGTCCTGAAGAAACCGCTGCAACTGTTTATTCTGCCAGCGATTATACCGGGACATCATTAAACAGTAGTCGCGGTCAATCATCAGCGTGGACCGTGCCAGTCGATCTGGCAGATCTCGGCACTGCGGCCTTCGAAATCCCAGACCCGGCCAAAGGCGCGCACGCGGCCCTTGGTGGCGGTGGCGACGGTGATGTCCGGCCCCATCCAGTATTCGGTGTTGGTCACGACGATATCCTTGCCGTCTTTGCCCTCCACCGGCACGACCGAACCCTGGATTTTCTTGCCCACCATCAGGCGGCGTTCCTTGCCTTCGGTTTCAAAGACGACCGGAGCACGCTCGGCCCCCAGGAATTCGCCAACCAGCATGCCAAACAATCCGGTTGTGCCGCGCGCCGCACCGGAAAAGATCGCTTCCAGTGCCGCATACTGGTCGTCGCTGGCGCGGTCATCGATGAACGCCGCCGCTTTCCAGTTGCCGCGCCCCATATTGCCCGGAATTTCCAGGAACAGGCCGACATTCAGCCCCGACAGCTCCACACCGCCATAGTCGCCCTCATCAATGCGAATGCCCGACCAGGCCTGACAATGGCCCTCGGTCGGCGGATGCTTGCCCAGCGATACAACGCAGGGGCAAAACACCGTGCAGTTGCAGTTCAGGATAAGTTCGCCCTTGATCGTCCAGGGAATTGTTCCGATTTCACCGTCCAAAGCCATGAGGTTTCTCCCTTCTCATAGAGCCGTTACGCCCAACCAAAGTGCTGCCCCGATCAGGGCCACACCCAGCGGGCGGGTCATCCATCGCCCGATTTCAGGCATCTTCTCCAGCGCCATCAAAAGGGTCGCCAACCCCATGAAAGCAATGTTCATCACGCCGCCAACAAAGGCGAGCAACATCAGCGCCCAGCAGCAACCAAGACAGACAAGGCCCAACCGCACCCCATTGCGCCACGGCCCCTCGTCCCAATACTGCATGAAAAAGGTAAGCGGCATCCGGCATTTCGACAGGCAGGCGTCCTTCAAGGCACTGAACTGGTAAAGCCCCGCCCCAGCCAGCAGCCCTGCGGACAAAACTGTCGAAAGCGAGTCGCCGAACGCGCTCACCAGCCCGGCATTGAACAGACCCATCTGCACAGCTGCCGCCAAAACCGAAAAACCCAACCAGATCAAAAGGTAGCCGCCAATCAGCTGGCCGAAATGCGCCCCCGGCGCCGCCTTTGACAGATCGTCATACGTGGCAAAGGCCGGCAACGCCGTCGGTGCCATCATGGCCGCGCTCATCAGCACCCACATCAGCAGGACCCGCGCAAACCCGGCCGCATCGGGTGTAACGGTGCACAGCTCGGCCCAGAACTGAGCGCCATAAAGCTTGGATGCCGCCCGCAGTTCGGCCGGGAGTGACATGGCAAACAGCGCGCCCCACGCCAACAGGATCATCGCAAACAGCGCCAGCCAATGCGCGCCCCGCATAACACGGATTCTCTGCACCAATGCGGTCACACCACAGCTCCTCTTGGCGACTCGGCCTTTCCATGGTTAATGTCAGACAATTGCCAGTACGGCGCAAGCGTAAATGTCAGACAATTGAAAATCGACCCAAACAGCACCGCTGATCTATCGGCCCAGATTGCCAAGGCGATCCGCGATGCGATCATCTCGGGCGATCTCATCGTGGACGAGCGCTTGCCGTCCGAGGCCGAACTGGCAGACCAGTTCGACGTCTCCCGCCCGACGGTACGCGAAGCGCTCAAACGGTTGGCCGCGCAAAGCCTGATCCGCACCCAGCGCGGCGCAACGGGCGGCGCCTTTGTGAACCGGCTGAACTATCCCGATGCCTATGCCCAGCAGATCACCACCTCGACCCTGTTGCTCAGCATGAACGCGGTCAGTTTCGAAACCGCCTGCGAGGCGCGGTTCGCCTTGGAACGCGCCTGCGCCCCGCTGTCCGCACAGCGGCGCACCCCCGATCACCTGGCCACCATGCGCGCCGAGATTCACCGGCAAGCGCAGCCCGGCCTGACGGACGAATCCTTCTGCGCCTCGGACGTGACCTTTCACCGGGCGCTGGTCGACGGGGCCTGCAACCCGGTCTTGTCCTACCAACTGGCTGGCGCGGTCGAAGCGATGCAACCGCTGATGAACATGATCACCTTCACCGCCCGCTCCCGCGACCAGATCGTGACCCATCATACCGCTATTGCCGATGCTGTGGACCGTCAGGATGCCCGGGCCGTCGACCAGCACCTTCAGGACCTGGCACGCTATACCCAATCTCTGGCCCGCGATGTTCTGGCCCGGCGCACGGCGTGAACCGTTCCGGCAAACCGCCATTTTCCTTGCTTTTGGCGTTCCTGGGGTTACCTCCCGCTCATGATTGACACGCTCAACCTCATTGCCGCCCTGCTGACCATCGGGTTTGGTCTGTTCGGCTTTCTCGCTCCGCGGTTTACAGCCTCGGCGCTGGATTTGCAGACCACGGCCAGCACGATGGGCCTGTCGGAAATGCGCGCCTCGGTCGGCGGGCTGTTCGTGGTGGCGGGGGCCGCCGTGCTCTGGCTCGACCAGCCGATCGCTTATGCCATGCTGGGATTTGTCTATGCCGGGGCGGCCTTGGGGCGCCTTGTGTCACTGGTGCTGGATGCACCGCCATTGGCAAAGGTGCTGGTTTTCGGCGGGATCGAAGCCGCGCTTGCCGTCTGGCTGATCCTGGCAAATCTGCCGTCTGCCTGAGATACGCCCCTCCCATTCATCTTGCCAAAAAAAACTCCCGCCGGAGGCCCCGACAATTGCAAAGCGGACCAGCCTCACCTATATTCATCCTGTCCTTCGGGACTATGGACATAAACGCGCTCGTAATAAGCGGATCGGACCCGGGGGCGGTACCCGGCGGCTCCACCAATAATCCTTCATTTGGGGATCATGGGGCCGAAACAGGATCGACGAACGTCTAAAGGGGTTAGCTTTGTCTCGGCTGTCTGCCACCGTTATCGGCGAAACTTGTACAATTGCAAATGACAATCGTGCTCCGGTTGCCGTTGCTGCGTAAGCAGTAACCAGACCGAAACTTAAGTCCTTGCGCCTAGCAGTGTAAGGCGGGGTTCGCAGGCACCTGGCAACAGAAGCCTGCACTTTCCTCCCCCTTCATCATTTTTTCGTTGTGCCTGGTATCCGGGCCGAAGGTGTGCGGCCCTCTTTTCCCAGCAGCATTGACAACCCCTTCCGGTTTGCGCTTGTCTGCACCCATGGGGATTTCCGCGAACGCCCCGTGAGGCGACAGCCCAAGGTTCGCATGTTTCCGTTTGAGAGGATGCATGCCATGGCTGCCCCCAATGAAATCACCCCGGCACAACTGCTTCGCCTGATCGGCACCCCGCAGGCGCCCGTCATCGTTGATATTTGCCTGAAAGAAGATTTTGACGCCGATCCCTACCTCGTTCCGGGGGCGATCCGTCATGCCCACTCCGATATCGATGGGCTGAAAACCCGGCTGGGTGGGCGGGAGTGCGTTGTCATCTGCCAAAAGGGTCTCAAGCTGAGCCAGGGTACCAGCGCTTGGTTGCGCAACGACGGGATTGGGGCCGAATATCTGCAGGGCGGCATGTATGGCTGGCGCGATCATCCCGATACGCCGCGCATCCCGGCAAGATCACTGCCCGAGCCGGTGAACGGCAGCACCCTGTGGGTCACCCGGCACCGCCCCAAGATCGACCGTATCGCCTGTCCCTGGCTGATCCGGCGGTTCATCGACCCGACTGCCCGGTTTCTGTTTGTCTCCCCTGCCGAGGTCGGCCCCGTGGCCGAGCGCATGGGCGCAACCCCGTTCGACATCGAGGGCGTGTTCTGGAGCCATCGCGGCGCGGCCTGCACCTTTGACGTGATGCTGGACGAATTCGGCCTGCGCACGCCCCCGCTGGACCGGTTGGCCCGCGTCGTGCGCGCCGCGGACACAAACCGTCACGACCTGTCCCCCGAGTCTGCGGGCCTTCTGGCGATATCGGTGGGCCTGTCGCGCCAGTATCGCGATGACCATGAACAACTGAACGCCGGCATGGGGGTTTACGATGCACTCTACCGCTGGGCCCGCGACGGTCAGGGCGAAGGGCACGACTGGCCGACGGGGCGCAAGGCATGACCCAACCGACATTTTCACAAATGCTGCGGGTTTTTGGCCGCATCGGTGTGCTGAGCTTTGGCGGGCCCGCCGCCCAGATCGCGCTGATGCACAAGGAGTTGGTCGAAACCCGCGATTGGCTGGATGAACAGACATTCCTGCGCGCCCTGTCGCTCTGCATGCTGCTGCCCGGTCCCGAGGCCATGCAACTGGCCACCTATGCCGGGTGGCGGTTGCGCGGCACTTTGGGGGGCCTCCTTGCCGGGCTGCTGTTTGTCCTGCCCGGCGCGGCGGTGATTGCAGTTTTGGTGGCGCTTTATGTTGCCTTTGGTCAGGTGCCTCTGGTTCAGGCGGCGTTTCTGGGAATCAAGGCCGCCGTTATCATCATCGTGCTGCAGGCGCTTTTGAAAGTGTCGCGCAAGGCGCTGGGCCAGCGCTCGGCATGGGTGATCGCCGGGCTTGCCTTTGTCGCGATCTTTGCCTTTGACCTGCCCTTTCCCCTGATCATCGCCCTGGCCGGAGTTTGGGGATACATGACCACCCGGGGCGCGAACGGGCAAGCCTTGCCGCCCCCGGCGGCGGCAAGGCCAGTGCAAACCGTGCTGCTCTGGGGCGGTCTGTGGATGGCCCCGCTTGTTGCGCTTAGCCTCGCCAAAGCCACGTTTCTTGCGGAAACCGGGTGGTTCTTTGCCCGGCTGGCCGTGGTCACCTTTGGCGGGGCTTATGCGGTTCTGGGCTATATGACCCAGACGGTCGTTCAGGATTACGGCTGGATAAGCACGGCGCAGATGATCGACGCGCTTGGTCTGGCCGAAACGACGCCGGGGCCGCTGATCCTGGTGACGCAGTTCGTCGCCATGCTGAGCGGTCAGTCCGAGGGCGGCGCAACACTGGCGCTGGCGGCCGGTCTGGTCGCGCTTTGGGCGACCTTCATGCCCTGTTTCCTGTGGATTTTCCTGGCCGGCCCGTATCTTGAGCGGATTGCCGCCCGCCCGCGCCTGTCCGGCGCGCTGAACGCGATCACCGCCGCCGTGGTCGGTGTGATCCTGAACCTGTCGGTCTGGTTTGCACTGCATGTGCTGTTTGCGCGCGTGGACGTCCTGCACCGGGGCCCGTTGGCGATAGCGATGCCTGACTGGGCCAGTCTGAACCTCTGGGCCCTGGCCCTGACCGTGCTGGCCGGATTGGTGTTTCTGGTGGCCAAACGGGGGATGGGCATCGGTCTGGCGATCATGGCGTTTGCCGGCATCGCGGTGGCAAGCCTCTGATGCCACTTGTGCATTTGTCGCTCTTTTGTTTCTCTCCGAATCTTCTATGCTGAAACTGCTGGTTCGGGGAGCACGCGATGACTCGCGATATTGACTATGGAAACCTGATGCACTCTGCCATGCGCGGTCTGATAAAGACCGTGCTGCAGGATATTGCCGAAAATGGCCTGCCGGGACAGCATCATTTCTTCATTACCTTCGACACATCGCACCCCGATGCGGAGCTGGCCGATTGGCTGGCAGACAGATATCCGGGCGAAATGACCGTCGTCTTGCAGCATTGGTTTGACAACCTTGAGGTTGGCGAAGACGGGTTTTCCGTCACCCTGAACTTTGGCGATGCGCCCGAGCCGCTATATATTCCCTATGACGCGATCAAGACCTTCGTGGATCCGTCGGTGGAGTTCGGGCTTCGGTTTGAAACCGCCGAAGAGGACGACGAGCCGGAACCCGACGCGATCAACACCGATCACGCCCAAGAAACACCCGAAGACGCCGCGAAATCGGATGCCGAGGTCGTCTCATTGGATAGTTTCCGCAAATAGCCATCCGTGTCGATGCGTCAGGCCTCTGACAACGCTCATTCCCGCTTCAGAAACGTCGAAACCGCACTTTGCGCTTCGCCGTTGCGAAAGCGTTTAAAGTTCAGATCCAGCCCGCCATCGGCAAGGGTGCGGTCGAATTGCTGCATCTCGTACCCGCCATCCGCATTCACGAAGAGAGAAAACACCGTCAGCGTTTGATCCTGGATGCGCGCCCAGACATAAGGTTCGCCCTTCATCGGGTCGAGCGGCACGGCATGACCAAAAACATTCTTGGTCATGGCTGCGGCAAAAACGCCCGCGCGATCGCTGGGAACAAAGCTGATCTGGTAGGATTTTTCTTTTCCGCGCCCGTCCGGCTTGTAGGTGGTCGAGGTCCATTTGACGGTGAACCCCTCCTTGGTTTCCCGGATGGACACGCTCATGTCCCGCTGGGCCGAGGTGCCATCGGCCATTTCCACCTTGGCCGACCCGGCGTAATCCCCTTCGAACGCGGAAATCGGGGCATTGGCCTGCGCCGCAACGGCCCAGAAAACCACGCAGATCTGCAACAGGATAAACGCGAAGGTGCGGTTGATCAGGGAACTTGAAATTCTGGGCACTGAGTTGTCCTTTCGAACCATGGGCGAACTGACGCAAGCTATCCTTTAAGTTTAGCACCAATGACAGTTGGGACAATGACACGTTAGAGCGCAGGTGGGAAAATGATCACGCCATGGCTGGCGCCCAGGCTCTGCTTGCCCCTATACCTCGCCGCGCGCGTTTCATATGCTGCGCGCAACTGGCCAATTGCCTCTGTCGGCTGCAAAAGCTAGACGGCGTGCGATAGTATACAATGACGGAGTCACCGATGTCCGAAACCCGCACTGAAACTGACAGTTTTGGCCCCCTCGAGGTGCCCGCCGACAAATATTGGGGCGCGCAAACTCAACGCTCGATCATCAACTTCCCGATTGGCTGGGAAAAACAGCCCATCGCCATCGTGCGCGCACTGGGCGTGATCAAAAAGGCCTGTGCGCAGGCCAATGTCGAACTGGGCTCGCTGGACGCCGAACGCGGCAAGGCCATCATCCAGGCCGCCGGCGAAGTGGTTGAGGGCAAGTTCGACGACAACTTTCCGCTGGTCGTCTGGCAGACCGGGTCCGGCACACAGTCGAACATGAACGCCAACGAGGTGATCGCCAACCGCGCGATTGAAATCATGGGCGGCGTGATCGGGTCAAAAGACCCCGTGCACCCGAACGATCACTGCAACATGGGTCAGTCCAGCAACGACACCTTCCCGACCGCGATGCATATTTCCGCCGCGATGACAGCGCATGACGTTTTGCTGCCGGGTCTGGAAAAGCTGCACGCCGCCTTGCAGGCCAAGGTCGAAGAGTTCGACGGGATCATCAAGATCGGCCGCACTCATACGCAGGATGCCACCCCCCTGACCCTCAGCCAGGAGTTTTCGGGCTATACCCATCAGGTCGCCATGGGAATCGAGCGAGTCAAAGGCGCGTTGGGGCGCATTTACGAACTGGCACAGGGCGGCACCGCCGTTGGCACCGGGCTGAACACCAAAAAGGGCTGGGCCGAAATGGTCGCTGCCAACATGGCCGAAATCACCGGCCTGCCTTTTGTCACCGCCCCCAACAAGTTCGAGGCGCTGGCCGCCCATGACGCGATGGTTGAAATCTCGGGCGCGCTGAAAACCGTCGCCGCGAGCCTGTTCAAGATCGCTAATGATATCCGCCTTCTGGGGTCCGGTCCGCGCTGTGGTCTGGGCGAGTTGATCCTGCCGGAAAACGAACCCGGTTCGTCAATCATGCCCGGCAAGGTGAACCCGACCCAGTGCGAGGCGCTGACACAGGTGTGTGCGCATGTCATGGGCAACGATGCCGCCGTCGGGTTTGCCGGCAGCCAGGGCCATTTCGAACTGAATGTCTATAAGCCGATGATGGCCTATAACGTCCTGCAATCCATGCAGCTTCTGGGCGATGCGGCCAGCGCATTCACCGACAATCTGATGGTGGGTCTCAAGGCAGATGCCGACCGGATCGAGAGATTGATGCGGGAATCGCTGATGCTGGTCACGGCGCTGGCGCCGGAAATCGGCTACGATAACGCAACCAAGGTGGCCAAAACGGCGCACAAGAATGGCACGACCCTCAAGGAAGAGGCGATTGCGCTGGGCTTTGTTGATGCCGAAACCTTTGAACGCGTCGTGCGCCCCGAGAACATGATCGGGCCCAAGTGATGGCAGAACCGGTCAATCTGAACCGGTTCCGAAAGGAAAAGGCGCGGGCCGAACGCAAGGCCCGCGCCAAACAGAACGTGGCCACGTTTGGCCGCACCAAGGCCGAAAAGGATCTCGAGAAAGCGCGCGAAGAAAAAGCGCAGCGTGATCTGGACGGCCACAAGACCGACGAATGAGCAAGCGCCCCGCAAAACGGTCGCTAACCCTGCGCGGTCACCGCACATCCGTGTCACTGGAAGATGAATTCTGGGCCGCGTTCCGCGCCATCGCGGCCAAACAAGATCGTCCGATCAATGATCTGGCCGCGGAAATCGATATGCAACGTGGAACGGATATTGGGCTGGCTTCGGCAATTCGCCTGTTTGTCCTCAAGTATTATCAGGACGGGGATCGGTCCCCTGACGCGGCGCAGCCCTGACCGCGTCTTAGGATTTTACGGACGTGATACGCTGCGCACTTCGGCCAGCGCGGTGCGCAATTCATTCTTGAACAGCACGGCATATTCTTCCCGAAGCGCAGTCGCCGCAGCGGCTTCTGCTTCTTGCTTGCTTTGAGCAGCGGACTTGGGTCCAATTGATCCTGCCCGCATGAGCGAGGTCAGTCGAACGGCACTTTTTACTAATTCGGTCATGTTACCTCCTTCAAGTTGCGCCCCCACGCATGCTCAATTTAATATACATTCCAAATTTTTTAAAAACGGGGAAAACCTGATCCAATTACCCAGTACGACGTAACGTCCTTTTAACGAATTCCATGGAAATTCAGCGTTTTTCGACGTTCAGCCAGATTCCATCGCGCGACCGAACGGTCAGATGGGCGACAGGAACAGGGTGATTCCCCTGGGTCAACGACACCCTTAGCTTTCGCAGCAGGACTGACAGGATCAGCGGCCCCTCGACCATGGCAAACCCGGCGCCGCTGCAAACACGCGGCCCGGTGGAAAACGGCATATAAGCGTCGCGCTGGCAGGCCTTGCCGTTCTCGGTGTGCCACCGGGCCGGATCAAACCCGTCCGGGTTATCCCACAGGCGTTCATGCCGATGCAGGTGCCACGGGCTCAGAACCAGCTGAGCGCCCTTGGGCACATCGCGGTCGCGAAACCGTTCGCGGCGGGTTGTTTCGCGCACCATCATGGGCACGGGCGGATAAAGGCGCAGCGCCTCGCGAAACACGTCGCGGCTGAGCCTCAGCTGTGAAACCTGCGAAAATGCGCTCAGGTCCAGATCCGCCGCCTCGCCCGCCAGCTTGTCCTGCCACTCGGGGTACATCGCCAAAAGATAAAGAGACCAAGCCAGCGCCGAGGCACTGGTTTCATGCCCGGCCAGAAAGAAGATCGCGACCTGATCCACCATTTCCTCTGCGTCAAACAGCTGGCCTGTTTCAGGGTCGCGGGTGGTCATGATCTTGGTCGCCAGATCGTCCGGCGCGGTTCCGGCCTCGATTTGGGCCCGTCGGTGATTGACCAGCTGCGTGATCAGCGCCCTGATCTCCGCCGCGGCGCGCCGCGTACTGGACCGGTGAAACCGCGGCATCCAGTGCGGCAGCGGCACAAAGGCAGCCAGGTTCAGGATCGGTTGGCTGCGCTGGTAGTCGCGGAACCGGGTGAACACCTGTGCCGCGATCCGGTGATCGATCGGGATCGAGAACAGGGTGCGAAAAATCACATCCGCCGCCACGTGGCTGGTAACCTCCTCGATTTCCACCGCACCCTGCCCGGCCTGCTGTGTCAGCCGCTCCAGCGCGGCCTCGGCGGCGGCGCGCATCGCCGGATAGGTGTCGCGCAGGCGACCGCCCTCGAACGCAGGGTCGATGATGCGCCGCTGGCGTTTCCAAACCTCCCCGTTGGTCAGAAACACCGAATTGCCCAGCAAAGGCCGCAACCCTTCGCTGATCCGGCTGGACTTGGGAAAGTCGTCAGGGCGCTGTTTCAGAACAAGATCCAGCAACGCGGGCTGGTTCAACAGGTACGAGCGAAAGAACGGCGTACGGAATTCGGCCATCCAGGCCCGGTAGAGCCGCGCCGGTTGCGCCGACAGAATATCCTGCCGGAACAGCCGCGCATAGCGCCAGAGCGAGACCTTGTCATCGCGCGATGCTGGCTTGGGCGGGAGGGTCATGCGGCGCGCACCGAGGTGTATTTGCTGACCGCCCGGTCGATGCGGGACCGTGACGCCGGCCGCCCGGCATATCGCGCGGCCAGGGTCAAAGGGCCGGCAGTGACGCGAAAATAGTCATAGTCATTGGGCCGGTCAAAGGCGCAGAGATACTGAAAATGCAGCCGGAAAAAACGCCAGCGTAGCGCCTTCCAACGCTCAGGCGACAGGGTCTGCGTAAAGGCTGCCGAGAACACCAGGGGCCATTTCTTGGTCTCCGGGGCCACACCGCTGACCGTGACCGGATCGCACAGGGCAAAGGCACAGCCATCGCCCGGCGCGGTGATATCGACCCAGGTCAGTTCGTCCCGCGCCGAAAGATATTGCAGATCGCCCCGCAGCCGGTCAGCCGCAGGCAGGAAAGACACCATCGGCACCACCTGCCCCAGGGACAGAAACCCAAGCGCCGGACCGGTCGCCGGAACCCGCCCTGCGCGGATCAGGTCCGCCAGGATGGAAACCGCCAGATGGGCGCCCGACGAATGGCCCACGATCAGCACCTCATCCACATCGGTTTGCAAGGCGGCGGCGATCTGGTCGCCAAAACTGCGCATGCGGGTCTCAAGCTCGGGCGGATTGGCCCCCTTGAACCGCGCCGAATAGGCAAAGTCATGCATCAGGTAATAGGCGAAGATCTTGCCGTCGCGCGCCTTGAACCAACCCAAGACCCCCCAGGTCACCGCGATCAGGCCTGCGATATAGGCAAGGCTCTCCAGCATCAGCCGCACGGCAAAACCCGTCCCCTCGGCGCCCAGAGGCACCCTCCCCGCCGCCCACGACAGCGCAAGGCCTGCGAGATGGCCCAAAATCAGCGCCAGCACCAACTGGACCAGCAACATTGCAACGGGATAGAGCGCCGCGATGACGGGCCCCTTGCGCAGCCGCATCAACCGCCAGAGCGCGCCGGACCCGATATATTCCCACGCTGTGCGGACCAGCTGGACATAGGTTGCGGGGATCGTCTGGCTCATGCTGTCGCGCACGATGTCGGACCAGACCAGAACATCGACCCGGGCATGCACCCGCGCGTCTTCGACCCGCGCGTCGACGTGCCAGCCGAACGGGCCCCCCTCCTCTTTCGGAGCGAGGGCGATCTCATAGCCCGAGATGCGCGCCTGTTCGGCGCCTTCGCTGCGGTAAAGCTCGCGGTAGCGGCGCGGCGGGATGGGGTCATATCCGGGAATGTAAAACACATGCCTGCGGCGCACGCTGCCGCGCGCCGGTTGCTGATCGGTTGCTGTTTGTGCCTGCTCTGCGGCCATTGCTGAACCTCGTGCCCGAGGGCAAGATTAGCCGCATTTTCCGGCGAGGGTAAGACTTAGCCCAAGGTCGCCAAGGATGGGAATGTTTCCAGCAACCACCAGGAAAAGGTCGAGAACAAACCAGTTACAAGTGCCAGACCAACAAGGATCAGAAGCAGCCCCATGATCTTTTCGATCAGGCCCATGTGCCGCTTGAGCCGGTTCATCACCGCCATCGACCGGGTGATGAACATCGCCGCCAGCAGGAACGGAATGCCCAAGCCCGCCGCATAGATGCCCAGCAACAGCGTTCCGCGCGTCACCGATGCCTCGGACGCGGCAAGCGACAGGATCGCGCCCAGTTGCGGGCCGATGCAGGGCGTCCAGCCAAAGGCAAAGGCCAGCCCCAACAGATAGGCCCCGAAAGATGATCCGCCCGCGTCCCCCGCATCGATCCGCGCCTCGCGATCCAGAAACGGAATCCGGAAAAGACCGAGGAAATGCAGACCAAAGACAATCACGACGACGCCCGAGATTTTCGCAAAGAGTTCTTGGTTTTGCAGGAAGAACGCCCCAAAGGCGGACGCCGTGAACCCGAGGAACAGGAACACGGTGCTGAGCCCGAGCACAAAGAACAGGGCCGAAATGACCGCCTTGCGCCGCCCGGCGGATTCGTCCTGCATTTCGGACAGGGTAACGCCGCTCATATAGGCAAGATAGGGCGGCACGATGGGCAGGACGCAGGGCGACAGAAAGCTGACGATCCCGGCCACAAGGGCCACGGTCATGGACGGCAACAGGCCTGCATCGATGATGTCAATTCCAAACATAACCGCCGATGTAGGTCAAAACGCGGGCGGGGTCACGTAGACAATCCATGCCATATGGTCACAACCCCGTGGACAGGCTGAAATATGAAAGCTATCTGCCCGGTATGAGCGAGATTACCGAAACCCTGGACGCCACCGGCCTGCTGTGCCCCCTGCCCGTTCTGAAAGCGCGCAAGCGACTGAAATCGCTGGCGGACGGGGCCGTGTTGCAGGTGCTGGCCGACGATCCGGCGGCGATCGTGGATGTGCCCCATTTCTGCAGCGAGGCGGGCCATGCCCTGATCGCGCAGGGCGATGAGGATGGCCACCAGACCTATCTGATCCGAAAGGGCGGCTAAAACCCCCTGGAAACGCAAAAGCCCCGGTCAGGGTTGACCGGGGCTTTTGTTTGTTCGTGCTGGTCCGGGTCAGCCGCCCAACGACCACCATCCGCGCCGCTTGGGCTTGGCAGGTTTTTCCGCCTCGGCCGCCACAGGTTCAGGGGCTTGCGCGGCTGCGGCCACCGGCTCTTTTTCGGGGGCCGGTACGGGTTCGCTCACTGGGGCCTCGGCCACCGGGGCGGGCTCGGCCGCGACAGGGTCGCTCACCGGCTCGGCGGCAGCGGTCTCTTCGGTCTTCTTCTTGGTCGACCGGCTGCGCGTTGTGCCCGATTTCGAGCTAGTCTTGGGCTTGGCCTTGGACTTCGCCTTGGGCTTGTCTTCATCCGCAGCTTCGCTCACGGCTTCGCTTGCAGTTTCGGCTTCGGCCTCGTCTTTGGCGGCTTTCGATTTCGCGCTGGTCGATTTGCTTTTCGACGTGCTGGATTTCGAGCGGCTGGACGAAGATGTGCTGCGCGTCCGGGTGCGTTTCGGCTTGGGCGCCTCTTCCGTCTCGCTGGCTTCGACCGCTGCGGGTTCTTCCGCTTCAACCTTGGCCGCACTGTCGTCCTGCGCTGCCTCTTGCGGGGCCGCATCCGTTACGTCTTGTTCAGCCGGCTCGGCCTTGGGCAGTTCGCCGCTGTCGTCCTTGGCCTCGGTCTGACCGTTGTCCTCGGTCTGTGTTTCGGATGATTTGCCCGAACGACGGCGCCGACGACGCCGCTTGCGCTTGGGTTTGGCTTCTGTGTCACCGTCCCCGTTTTCGCCGTTGGTCTCGGTCTGGGCCTCGGTTTCCGTGGCCTCGGTGTCATCCGCGTCGATCTCATCCATCAGGGACGTATCCACGGATACGACCGGGGCCGAAGCTTCGGGGATGGTGCGTGTGGCCGTCTTGAACTTCTCAAGCGTAAAGTCGGGGCTGACCAGATGCGGGTCCGCTTCGATGCGCACCGACAACCCATACCGCGCCTCGATCTGGGCGATGTGTTCACGTTTCTGGTTCATCAGGAAGTTGGCGATGCTGACCGGGCATTTAATCAACACTTCGCGCGACCGGCGCCGCACGCCTTCTTCCTCGATCTGGCGCAGAATCGACAGGGCCATGTTGTCATCCGACCGGATCAGACCGGTGCCATGACAGGCCGGGCAAGGCTGGGTCGTGGCCTCGATCATGCCGGGGCGCAGACGCTGGCGGCTCATCTCCATGAGGCCAAAGCCCGAGATCCGTCCAACCTGAATGCGGGCCCGATCGGTTTTCAACCGGTCCTTCATCCGCTTTTCGACGGCCGCGTTGTTCTTACGCTCGTCCATGTCGATGAAATCGATCACGATCAGACCGGCCAGGTCGCGCAGGCGCAACTGGCGGGCAACTTCTTCGGCGGCCTCAAGATTGGTCTTGAGCGCGGTTTCCTCGATCGAACCCTCTTTGGTGGCCCGGCCCGAGTTGACGTCGATCGCCACAAGCGCCTCGGTCACGCCGATCACGATATACCCGCCCGATTTCAGCTGAACGGTCGGATTGAACATCCCCGCCAGATAGCTTTCCACCTGATAACGGGCGAACAAAGGCAGTGTTTCAGCATAAAGCTTCACGTTCTTGGCGTGGGACGGCATGATCATCTTCATGAAGTCCTTGGCGATCCGGTAACCCCGTTCGCCTTCGACAAAGACCTCGTCGATATCGCGGTTATAGAGATCGCGGATCGACCGTTTGATCAGGTCGCCTTCTTCGTAAATCTTCGCCGGAGCGATGGATTTCAACGTCAGTTCGCGGATCTGCTCCCACAGACGTTGCAGGTATTCGTAATCGCGCTTGATCTCGGCCTTGGTCCGTTTTGCACCGGCGGTGCGCACGATCAGCCCCGCGCCCTTGGGCACGTCGATTTCGGTGGCGATTTCCTTCAGCTTCTTGCGGTCGACAGCGTTGGTGATCTTGCGCGATATGCCACCACCGCGCGCGGTGTTGGGCATCAAAACGCAATAGCGGCCAGCCAGCGACAGGTAGGTGGTCAGCGCCGCCCCCTTGTTGCCGCGTTCTTCCTTGACGACCTGCACCAGCAGGACCTGACGAACCTTGATGACTTCCTGAATCTTGTACCGGCGCGGGCGCGGTTTGCGCGGCGGGCGAATATCGTCCGCATCATCCTCGACGGCGACGGATTCGATGGTTTCATCCTTGGCCGCGGCATCGGCCTTGGCCGGTTTGTCTTCGACGTCGTCCGAATCTTCGACCGCGTCGTCGCTGGTGTCCGCGGATGCCTCGGTCGTCACCTCTTCGGAGTCGTCGGACACCGGCTCTTCCACCGGGGTCTCGGCGACGCGTTCCATGGGCGATGTGCCTTCGGGCACGTCATCCGATTTTGCCTCGACCTGATCCTCGTCGGTCAGATCGATGGTTTCCATCCCGTTGATTGCGGTTTCGATCTCTTTGGTCTCGACGGCATCATCGGTTTTCACCTCTTCCGCCTTGGAGCGTGACCGCGACCGGGAGCGCGAAGACCGCGAGCGCGACGGCTTGGTCGCCTCTTCATCTTCACGGGCGCGCAATGCCTCGGCATAGGCGCGCTCTTCTTCCATCAGCGCCTCGCGATCGGCGACGGGGATTTGGTAATAATCAGGATGAATTTCGGAAAACGCCAGGAAACCGTGCCGGTTTCCGCCGTAATCCACGAACGCCGCCTGAAGCGACGGTTCGACCCGTGTTACTTTTGCGAGATAGATGTTGCCAGCAAGCTGGCGTTT
Organism: Arenibacterium sp. CAU 1754; assembly: GCF_054482635.1. Lineage (NCBI taxonomy): Bacteria > Pseudomonadati > Pseudomonadota > Alphaproteobacteria > Rhodobacterales > Paracoccaceae > Arenibacterium > Arenibacterium sp. CAU 1754. Next base: position 169,361 of record NZ_JBTLRG010000001.1, on the reverse strand, counting down.
GTTTTCGGATTCAAAGTCGAATTCCTCAACCTTGTTTCCGTCAACCACCACGACGCGGGTTTCTTCCGCGTGGGTGGCATCGATAAGCATTTTCTTAGGCATTGTTTCCGTTCGCATGACACGACGCGCAATGCCCCAGGGGGCGCTACGTCCACGTGTCCATGTCCAGTAAAGGCGAGCCCGGCGACAGCGGCGCTGGCGACCGGCTGGCCCCCTGCTCTCTCGCTGCTAAAAGTTGCGCGGTGCATCGCGTTGGTCTCCGACAGACGTTTCCGCCTGCCCGTTCAAGGCCCCTGCAATTTGGTTGTCCGTCACCGCAGAGGGCTGTTCAAGTGACCCCGAAGGGGCCAAATTCCGGTCTGACGCGGGATGGCGAGATTGTTGAATCGGGCCACTGCAACCACGTGCAGAAAAACTCACCGGGCGTCTGCGCATAGCGTCATGGCAACCGCCCGTCTTATCTACATAGGGGAGGACATAGGCCTTTTACAATGTGAAAGTGTCCACAGGGCACGCAAAAGGTGAAATTGTTCATCAATATTCACGAAACGCGGCGTCAGGCACGTCAGGTGCCCTTCAGATCAGGTTGGACAGCTGCCCCGCGACGGGCCCGGGTCCACCCCTGCCCAAACGATCAGATGGGCAGGGTTATTCATGGATCAGCCAAGATAGTCCGAGCGTTGCAGCCCGTACTTGGCCATCTTTTCATTAAGCGTCCGGCGCGGCAGGCACAATTCGTCCATTACGCTGGCAATCGAGCCCTTGTGACGGCGCATCGTGTTGTCGATCAGCATACGTTCGAATGCCTCGACATATTCCTTCAGCGGTTTACCTTCGGTGGTCATGACGGGCTGCATTTCTTCGTGATCCGACATCAGCAGCGAGGCGATCGTGCCCGACCCGCGACGCGCCTGAAGCACCGCCCGTTCGGCGATGTTGATCAGCTGGCGCACATTGCCCGGCCACGGCGCCTGAAGCAGCTGCGCGGCCTCTTGCGCCGACACCTGCGGCGCATCGCAGCCGTATTCCTCGGCGAATTGTTCCGACAACCGCGTAAACAGCGTCAGAATATCCTCGCCCCGCTGGCGCAGCGGCGGCACGGTGATCCGCAGGGCGGCAAGGCGATAGAACAGATCGGGGCGCAGCGCGTCTTCGCAGGTGCGTCCGGCCTCCTGCAGGTTGGAAATCGCCACGATGCGCGTTTCCGCCGGGGTGCCCTGTTCATTGATCACGTTCAAAAGCCGCGCCTGAAGCGTATCGGTCAGCGCCTCGATGTCCTCAAGAACCAGCGTACCGCCCCGGGCCTCTTCGATGGCCGGCAGTTGCCCGTCTTCGGGCATCATCGGACCAAACAGACGTTTGGACAGCGCCTCTTCCTCCAGCGCGCCACAGCTCACCAGAACGAACTTCTTGCCTGCGCGGCTGCCTGCGGCGTGCAGGGCATGGGCGACCAGCGTCTTGCCGGTGCCGGTTTCGCCGTCGATCAGAACATGGCCATCGGCCTGCCCCAGGTCGAGAATATCCTCTTTCAGCCGGGTCATGACCGGGCTGGAGCCGATAAGCTTGTTCATCAGCTGGGTGCCATCGCTCAACTCGCGACGCAGGGCGCGGTTGTCGAGCACAAGGCGCCGCGCGCCGGTGGCACGTTTGGCCAGTTCCGACATCCGGTCGGGATTGAACGGTTTTTCCAGGAAATCAAACGCGCCCACGCGCATCGCCTCGACCGCCATGGGAACATCGCCATGTCCGGTGATCATGATCACCGGCAACGCGCTGTCGTTGCCCATCAGCTTTTTCAGGAATTGCATCCCGTCCATACCGGGCATCTTGATGTCCGAAATCACGATCCCGGGATAATCCGGCCCCAGCACCCGCAGCGCGTCTTCGGCGCTGGCAAAGGTTTCGGTGTCATATCCCGACAGGGCCAGCCACTGGCTGATCGACTGGCGCATATCCTTTTCATCGTCAACAATCGCGATTTTCATAGCTTGAGCCATTGCGCGTTACCTCATGTCATTCGGCGGCTTCTACGCTGCCTTCCAGTACGGGCAGCTGCACTTCGAACACCGCCCCACCCTTGTGTCCATTGCGGGCCGTCAGCCGCCCCCCAAGGTCGTTTACGATCCCGGAGGAGATGGCAAGCCCCAAGCCGACCCCGTCGCCCGGTTGCTTGGTGGTGTAGAAAGGCTCGAACAACGACTCCAAATCTTCGATCCCATCGCCATTGTCGCGCACCGTCAGCGTTGCGGTTTCCCCCGCCGCCAGGATGATTTCCACTTCCGGGTCGCTGACTGATTTGGTGGCGTCCAGCGCATTGCGCAAGAGGTTGACCAAAACTTGCTCGATGCGCATCCGGTCGCCCATCACGTAAACCGGTTGATCGGGCAGGACCTGGGTGATCTGCACCTGGCGCTGGCGCAGTTGCGGTTCCATCATCGACAGGCTGGATGCCAGCGCATCGCCCATGTTTACAGGGGCAAACATGTCCCCGCCCTTGCGCGCATAGGATTTAAGCTGCCGCGTGATCGCGCCCATCCGCTCGATCAGGTCATCGATGCGCCCAAAGGACGAAAGCGCCTCTTCCGGGCGGTTGCGCCGCAACAAGAGACGAGCGCCTGCAAGGTAGGTTTTCATCGCCGCGAGCGGTTGGTTCAACTCGTGACTGACGGCGGCGGACATCTCGCCCAAGGCGGCCAGTTTCGAGCTTTGCGCAAGGCTCTGTTCGGTGACGGCAAGGGTTTCCTGCACCCGTTCGCGTTCGGCGATTTCCCGCTGTAGCCGGGCATTCAGTGCGCGAAGCTCTGCCGACTCGCGCTGGAACAGCGCCATGCGCAGCGCCGTCTTGCGACTGAGCGCATAAAACGCCAGCGCCAGCAAGATGGCGAATCCCATGATCTCCAACGCCAGAACGCTGTTCACCCGCTCACGGATCGACGCATATGTGGTGAACGAGGTCATGCGCCAGCCACGGAACGGTATCTTGCTTTCCATCCGCATCACCGCCTCGCCCTGCAGGTAGGCATCGGGCGGCAGCGCGGTCCAATCGGCGGTCGCGCGAATGGCGCGCTGGATAGCGCTTTGCGGGGTCTGGCGCTGCATCGCCTCTGCCTCGCTCAGCCCGCGCCAGCGGGATTCCGTGGACAGGACGATATTGCCAGTGCTGTCGACCACCAGAACCGCATCAGAAATGCCAGCCCAGGCGCGTTCGAATTTCTGCAGATCGACCTCGACGACGATGACACCCAGAACAGATGTGCCCGCTTCGATCCGGCGGGAATAGGTGAACCGATAGCCCCCCGCTTCGCGTTCGATGACCGAAAAAACGGTGGCGTTCGAGCGAATGGAATCAACGAAATACTTTTCGCTACGGTGGGCCGAGCCCAATCGGTTGCGGTCCGTGGCGGCCACGGTGCGCCCGTCATTGTCCAAAAGCATGAGCGACGCCGCCCCGATTTCCTCGACAAAGGAGATCAGACGCTGGGTCGATTGGCTGAAGTCATTGGAATTGAGCGCGCCGATCAACGTCGGGTCCCGTGCCAGAAGCTGCGGCACGATGGCGTTGCGCCGCAATTCGCTGAGCAGGTTGCCACTGTAGAGCGCAAGGCGCAGTTCGGCGCGGTTGCGCGTGCTTTCGGTAAAGCGGCTGGTCAGCAGGGTGTTGGTGGTCCAGACCGTTATCACAGCAACAATCAACAGGATCAGCAACGCCACCCTGACCCGCCAGCTGATGGTGTCGGATCGGGGCCATATCAGGGCCGATTTCAGTACATTGCGCGGTTCCGCCATATGCCCAAGCTATGCGCCCTGCCCGCCGGGCTCAAGTCACGCGGTTTCCAGCGCCCCGACCAATGCGCGGAACAGCGCCGCCCCGTCGGTTCCGCCGTGACCTTGGTCCGCGGCCCGTTCAGGGTGCGGCATCATCCCCAGAACCCTGCGGTTTTCCGACAGGATCCCGGCAATGTCGTCGCGTGACCCGTTCGGGTTTTCGGTATAGGTGAACGCGATGCGGTCCTGATCGCGCAGCTGCGCCAGGGTTTCATCATCGGCAAAATAGTTGCCATCGTGATGTGCGATCGGAATGCCCAGGACATCGCCTGCGTTATAGCCTTCGGTATAGGCGCTGGCCGAGGTTTCTACCCTGAGGCCGACCGTCTTGCAGATGTATTTCAACCCCGCATTGCGCAGCAGCGCACCGGGCAACAGCCCGGTTTCGGTCAAGACCTGAAATCCGTTACAGATACCAAGGGCATAGCCGCCGCGGTTGGCATGTTCGGCCACCGCCTTGCAGATCGGCGACTGGGCCGCGATGGCCCCGCAGCGCAGGTAATCGCCATAGGAAAAGCCGCCCGGCACGCCGACGATATCGACATCTGAGGGCAGCACGCTGTCCTTGTGCCAGACCATGGACACATCGGCGCCTGCCGCTTCGAACGCGACGGCAAGATCCCGGTCACAGTTGGAACCGGGGAATACAACGACTGCAGCTTTCATACCTGCTCCTTCCGTCAGAAGATGTGGTGATCCAAATCGGTCAGGACAACCCGGTGCCCGTCCCGCCGCGGGCCTCAGCCCATTTCGATCGCGTAGGATTCGATCACGGTGTTGGCCAACAGCTTTTCGCACATATCGGTCACCTCAGCCTCGGTCGTGCCCTCGGCCAGATCGAGATCGATCACCTTGCCCTGACGCACACCGTTCACCCCGTCAAAGCCCATCGCCCCCAGCGCGTGGCGCACGGCCTCGCCCTGCGGATCCAGAACCCCGTTCTTCAGCATTACGTGTACCCGCGCCTTCATCGTGTCGTCCTCTGCTTTCTTGCCGAAACCTGTGCCATGTTCATGTGGTCCCCGGGGCCCGAGCGCGGGCCAGACCGGGCAGGATCAATTGATCAGTGTTGGTTTGGTGATCTGTGTCGCGTTCTTGGGCAGCACGCCCAGACGGCGCGCCACCTCGGAATAGGCATCCGTCAGACTGCCCAGATCGCGGCGGAACACATCCTTGTCCAGCTTCTGGCCGGTTTCGATGTCCCACAGGCGGCAGCTGTCCGGGCTGATTTCATCCGCCACGACCAGACGCTGGAAGTCACCATCATAGACGCGACCGATTTCGATTTTGAAATCGACCAGGCGAATGCCCACGGCCAGCATCAGACCGGACATGAAATCGTTGACCCGCAGCGCCATGCTCAGGATATCGTCCATGTCCTGCTGGCTGGCCCAGCCAAAGGCGGCGATATGTTCCTCGGTGACCAGCGGGTCCCCCAGTGCATCGTCCTTATAGCAATATTCCACGATCGGGCGCGGCAACTGCGTGCCCTCTTCGATCCCCAGACGCTTGGACAGGGACCCAGCGGCATAATTACGCACGATCACCTCAAGCGGGATGATTTCGCAACTGCGCACCAACTGTTCACGCATGTTAAGCCGTTTGATGAAGTGAGTCGGCACGCCAATCGTGTTGAGGCCTGTCATGAAAAATTCGCTCAGACGGTTGTTCAGAACGCCTTTACCGTCAATCACGTCCTTTTTCTCGGCATTGAACGCGGTGGCATCGTCCTTGAAATATTGAACGATGGTGCCGGGTTCGGGACCTTCATACAGGATTTTGGCCTTGCCTTCGTATATTTTCTTGCGCCGCGCCATGAGGTGCCTTTCGGGGATCGGGGCTGAGATGAGTCCCATACGCCTTTGCCGCCGCTATAGTGCAAGGGCCGCAGTGTCGCAAGCATGGGACGCCCCCCTTGCGCCCGCCCGCGCACAGCGGCATATCTGGAACGGACAACAGTTAATCAAGAGGGCCGGCCCCATGACCACTTTCGACGAACGCGAAAACGCATTCGAAGCCAAGTATGCGCATGATGAAGAAATGAACTTCAAGGCGATCGCGCGCCGCAACAAACTGCTGGGCCTCTGGGCCGCCGACCTGATGGGCAAATCGGGCGCTGAAGCCACCGACTACGCCAAGAGCGTCGTTCTGGCCGATTTCGAAGAAGCAGGTCACGAAGATGTCGTGCGCAAGGTGGCCGCCGATCTGGACGGCAAGGCCGATGCCGCCGCCATCCGCGCCAAGATGGCGGAACTGCTGCCCGTCGCCAAGGCCGAGATCATGTCCGAAGTGGGCTGACCCGCTTTCGACCTTTCCCAAAGCGGAAAGTATCCTGAAAACTGTTCGGCAGTCCGGCCCGCGCCGGGCTGCCGAAACGGCCAATCCCGACCATTGAGCGTGGCGAAATCGCCACTGCCCCCAGGGCCAGCCAATACCGGCGTTTGCCCGCCCCTTCATGAACAACATGAAAAGAATCAATTTGCTTTGATCTTTGGGGCGTGACAGACGGGCCGCAAAACCGTCATGCGCGTGGCGCAGGCGGACGGATTTGAACGGGACCGGTACCAAATGAGCAACCTACTTTCCGATATGATCGCAACCTATGACGTCATCCTGGCTGATGGCGCGACGGGCACCAACCTGTTCAACATGGGCCTGGAATCCGGCGAGCCGCCGGAGTTGTGGAATGTGGACCACCCCGAAAAGATCACCGCACTTTATCAGGGGTCGGTCGATGCGGGCAGCGATCTGTTTCTGACGAACACCTTTGGCGGCACCGCCGCGCGTCTGAAACTGCACGGCGCGGAAAAGCGCGTGCGCGAACTGTCCCGCATCGGTGCCGAACTGGGCCGCAACGTGGCTGACAAGGCCGGTCGCAAGATTGTCGTCGCAGGGTCGGTCGGCCCAACCGGTGAGATCATGCAGCCCGTTGGCGCCCTGAGCCACGACCTGGCCGTCGAGATGTTCCACGAACAGGCCGATGGGCTGAAAGAGGGTGGCGTTGACGTTCTCTGGGTCGAAACCATCAGCGCGGCCGAGGAATTCCGCGCCGCGGCCGAAGCGTTCAAACTGGCCGGGATGCCCTGGTGCGGCACGATGAGCTTTGACACTGCCGGGCGCACCATGATGGGCGTCACCTCGGCCGACATGGTCAAGCTGGTCGACGACATCGACCCTGCCCCGCTCGCCTTTGGGGCCAATTGCGGCACCGGCGCCTCCGATCTGCTGCGCACGGTCCTGGGGTTTGTCGCGCAGGGGACGGAACGCCCGATTGTCGCCAAGGGCAACGCTGGCATCCCGAAATACCACGACGGCCATATCCATTACGACGGCACGCCGGAACTGATGGGCGATTACGCCGTCATGGCGCGCGATTGCGGTGCCAAGATCGTCGGCGGCTGTTGTGGCACCATGCCCGATCACCTGCGTGCCATGCGCGAGGCGCTGGACACCCGTCCGCGCGGCGACCGTCCGACACTGGACCAGATCACGGCCGCCCTGGGCGGGTTCAGTTCCGCCTCGGACGGCACAGGCGAGGACGCCAAGACCGACCGCCGCTCCCGTGGGCGCGGACGCCGCCGCGCCTGATCGCACGGTTCAGAACAGAGACAATTGATCGCCCGGTGTTGCAGGGACGGCAAACAGGTCGGACCTGAGTGGCGGCACATCGCGATCCAGCCCAAGGCGGCGGGCCGCCTTGCGGAACCGTGCCGCGATCATGCCCGCGTAGACCCCCTCACCCCGCATCCGGTGGCCCCACCGGGCATCGTAGTCGCGCCCGCCGTGCATTTCGCGCAGGCGCGCCATGACCTTGGCCGCGCGCCCGGGCACGTTCTCGGCCAGCCAGTCCTGCCACAGTTGCGACACCTCACGCGGCAGCCGCAGCATGATCCAACTGGCTGTTTCGGCGCCGGCATCGCGCCCCGCTTCAAGCAGCGCCTCGATTTCGTGATCGGTCAGCCCCGGCACCACGGGTGAGGTCATGACCCTGACCGGCACCCCTGCCCGCGTCAGCCGGCGTATGGTCTTAAGCCTGCGTTCAGGCGCGGGCGCGCGCGGCTCCATCCGGCGCGACAGATCACGATCCAGCGTCGTCAGCGAAATGCCCACGCGGACCAGCCCCCTGGCCGCCATCGGAGCCAGAATATCAAGGTCCCGTTCAATCAGCGTTCCCTTGGTCACGATGGCCACCGGGTGGTTGAACTCGGCCAGAACGGCAAGGCATTCCCGCGTGATGCCCCATGTCCGCTCAACCGGTTGATAGGGGTCGGTGTTCGTGCCGATGGCGATCGGCGCAACCATGTAACGCCGTGCGGACAGCTCGCGCCGCATCACCTCGGCCGCACCGGGACGCGCGACAAGGCGGGTTTCGAAATCAAGCCCCGGCGACAGGCCCAGATAGGCGTGTGTCGGACGCGCAAAACAATAAATGCAGCCTTGTTCGCAGCCCCGATACGGGTTGATCGAGCGATCGAACGGCAGATCGGGTGACCGGTTATAGGTGATCAGGCTGCGCGCCTCCTCGGTGCGGACCTCGGTGCGAAACCCGGGCCGCGCCTCCGGAATGTCCCAACCGTCCCAATCCTCGCTCCACATGGCGTCATACCGCCCCGGCGCATTGCTCAGCGCGCCACGCCCCCGGCGGCGGTCCTTGTCAATTGGAGTCTCATGCAGCATGCACCCAAAGTAGAACAAAAGCGGAACACATGCAATAAACCCAACATCTTCCTGCAAAATCTTCATTACCAATCTGTCGAATTCCCGCGTATTGGTCGGTAGCAGTGTCGCCGATGTCGTAATTATTGCAGTCGGGATGCGACCAAATGGCAAAAAGGGCGGGAGACCGGCCACCGGGGCACTGCCCCGTTCACACAAGGAAGCGCCTGTATGTCGGAAGAAGATGACATCATCCTGTCGGAACTGGACGACGAAGAACTTGTCCAGCAGATGTTCGACGACCTGTACGATGGTCTGAAAGAGGAAATCGAAGAAGGCGTGAACATCCTGCTTGAACGCAAGTGGGAGCCTTACCGGGTCCTGACCGAAGCACTGGTTGGCGGCATGACGATCGTCGGCGCCGACTTCCGCGACGGCATCCTTTTCGTGCCCGAGGTTCTGCTGGCCGCCAACGCGATGAAAGGCGGCATGAAAATCCTGAAACCGCTTCTGGCCGAAACCGGCGCGCCGCGCGTCGGCAAAATGGTGATCGGAACCGTAAAGGGCGACATCCACGACATCGGCAAGAACCTTGTGTCGATGATGATGGAAGGCGCAGGGTTCGAGGTGGTCGATCTGGGGATCAACACCCCGGTCGAGGAATACCTGGAAGCGCTGGAAGCCGAACAGCCCGACATTCTGGGCATGTCCGCCCTGCTGACCACCACGATGCCTTACATGAAGGTGGTGATCGACACGCTGATCGAACAGGGCAAGCGCGACGACTATATCGTGCTGGTGGGCGGCGCCCCCCTGAACGAGGAATTTGGCAAGGCCATCGGCGCGGACGCCTATTGCCGGGATGCGGCCGTTGCTGTTGAAACCGCCAAGGATTTCGTCGGTCGCAAGCACAACCAGCTGAGCGCCTGAGCCTTGAAACAGCGGGCTGACACGCCAGGTGCGCCCGCTGATTTACCTGACGACGACACCCTGACGCGGGCTGGCCTGCCGGCCCCGGAAAAAGGCCGCGTCTTGCTGATCGCCTGCGGCGCGCTGGCGCGTGAAATCCTCGCTCTCAAGGCACGGAACGGATGGGAACATCTGGACCTGACCTGCCTGCCCGCGATCCTGCACAACAGCCCAGACAAGATCACCGATGCCGTTACATCAGCGGTGGAAAAACACCGTGGGACCTATGAACAGATATTCGTCGTCTACGCCGATTGCGGTACCGGGGGGCAGTTGCAGGCCGCGTGTAACCGGCTGGGCGTCGAGATGGTGAAAGGCCCCCATTGTTATTCCTTTTTCGAAGGAAATGAAAAGTTTAAGCGCCATAGTGAAAGCGAAATCACAGCCTTTTACCTGACCGATTTCCTGGCCCGCCAATTCGATGCCTTTGTCTGGAAACCACTGGGGCTGGATCGTCACCCCGACCTGATCAAGATGTATTTCGGCAATTACGAAAAACTGGTCTATCAGGCCCAGACGGACGATCCCGCTTTGACCGAAAAGGCCCGCCAATGCGCCCAGCGTCTCGGGCTCGCCTTCGAGCGGCGGTTCACCGGATACGGTGATCTGGACATGACACTGTCGGGCTGGGCCGCCAATTCGGCCTGAGCATCACCTAACGACCATCAGGCAGATTTGTCCGTCACGTCGTCAACTGATCTGAAGGCGCTGTTGTGCGGGTGCAAAGAATTCCTGGAATGTGTCCGAAGCAACCATGTGAAAAAAATAAATATTCCACAGAGTTTTCTGTAAGATTGAAGGCGGTGTATAGATCAAGTAAACACCCCCGAGATGTTCAAAGGCAGGCATATACACACATACAAATGACATTATCAGTGGTTGAAGCTTATAATGAAGGTGTGAATGACCTAGCAGGGACCTTACCCATCAAGGGTGTCCAGCGCTTGTTTCTGCGGCACAGGCTTGGCGTTTTAACGACAAAACCCTGGGTGTTGTTGCCCCTGTCCGTCATTGCGGCCCGCGCGAGAACTCAAAGCCTTGGGCAAGCCGTCGCTGTTCCCTACGAAATGCTTAACTCTGGTGAACAAATGGCAATGCAGTTTTTATACGATGTGCTTGAACAGGGATCGGACTATCTGTTTAGTATCGTCGACAAAAGCGACACGAACATTGGCCTCTTTGAAGTGAGCTTCGTTTTCTTAACGTATTCGGATACAAAGCTTCGTCGCGATAAGTTGCCCTCATTGGTAACGACAATGGCGGAAGACAGATCCAACGCGATTCCAGCGGGTGCAGATATTGTCACCCGTTTTATGCAGGCTAGCCCCAATTCACCGATAAAACCAATCCAACCATAATGAATTGATCAATATTTCGAGGTCTGTTTTCAAAGGCCGCTTTACCCCGCAAACTTGACCTTTAGGTGACCTTTAGGCCGCAAGTACCTGACTCCATGAACTGATTGAACTCAGACAGTTTCGTACGTCGCAACAGAGGTCGGCAACACTCCGAGTTACGCGTTTTCTGCAGCAACCTTGCGAATGCGTTCAATCATTGCGCGCAGGCCATTTGACCGTTGCGCCGACAGATGGTCGTTCAATCCGAGCCGCGCCATTTCCGCCGCCGCATCCACCCGGGCGACCTCGGCCACGGGCAAATCGTTGTAAAGCGCGCGCAAGACTGCGATCAGCCCGCGCACGATCAGCGCATCGCTTTCCCCGTCAAAGCGGAACACCCCATCGTTGATCTGCGGATGCAGCCAGACTTGACTGGCACATCCGTCGACCTTGGTGGCGGGAACTTTCAGCGCCTCGGGCAGCGGTTCCATCGCCTTGCCCTGCTCGATCACATAGCGATACCGGTCTTCCCAATCCTCAAGGAATTCGAAGTCTTCGACAATCTCTTCAAAGGCGGGGCCGGCCATCAACTGTGTCCTCTCGGTCTGTCTGGCCATCAGGTATGCCGGGACCCCGCTCCTGTCCAGCCCTGCCTTGCGGCTTTTCAAGGTCCTCGGGATGAGGTAACCCAAAGGTATCAAATCTGGAAACGGCGGTACCCGATATGCGCAAATTTGTTCCGGCCCTCGTCATAAGCAGCCTGATCCTGTCCGGCTGCGGTTGGAGCGACTCGCGCGTGAATCCGAAAAACTGGTTCGGCAGAAGCAAGCCTGTCGCCGCCGCGCCCGCAGACGGGTCCACCAACCCGCTGATCCCGGCCAAGCGTCGCGGCCTTCTGGCCCGTCCGGAAAAGGAAGATGTCAGCGTTCCAATCGACACGATCACCGCCTTGCGGATCGAGCCGACCAACTCGGGCGCAATCATCTATGCGTCCGGCGTTGCCAGCCGCCAGGGCGCCTTCGAGGCCCGGCTGCGCCCCGACAATCCCGATCTGATCCCCGAAGACGGTGTTTTGAATTTCACGTTCCGCGTGGTTTACCCGCGCAACCCGACCCCGGTCGGGAGCGAGTTGTCACGCACGGTTCACGAAGCATACAGCATTTCGGCGCAAACGCTGTCCGCAGTGCGCACAATCCGCGTCTCCGGTGCCAGAAACGCACAGGAATCGCGCCGCCGGTAACGGCGGATGCCAATTTTCAGATTTCGATGGCCCGCACGCTCTGGCCCTTGGCCGCGAGGGCGATTTCGCCGTTGCACAGGCGCAAGGCATCCGCTCCGAACACCTCGTGCCGCCACCCGGCCAGTGCCGGAACATCACGCTGTCCAGCCGCGATGAGGTCCAGATCCGCACTTGAGGCGATCAGCTTGGCCGCCACACCCGAGCTTTCGGTCTTGGACTTCAGCAACACGCGCAGCAGATCGGCCAGAGCCGGATTGACCTGAAGCTTTTCACGGCTGCGGTCCGGTGTAGGCAGTTGATCGTTCGAGCAGTTCACGCCGCGTTCGACCGCATTCAGGATGCCTTCGGCAATGTCCCCGCGCCGGGCCTCGCGCAGCAACAGGCGCAACCCGCCCAGATCGGACTGGGTCCTGGGCTTGGCCGAGGCCAGTTCGATCAGCGCATCATCCTTGAACACGCGGTTGCGCGGGATGTTGTTGTATTGTGCATGCTGTTCGCGAAACGCGGCCAGTTCCCGCACCACGGCCAGGAACCGGGGCGCATTGCTGCGGGTCTTGAGGCGTTTCCACGCCTCTTCCGGCTGAATGTCATAGGTGGCCGGATTGGTCAGAATCTGAAGCTCTTCCTTTACCCACCGGGTCCGGCCCGTCTTTTCCAACTCATCGGACAAGAATTCATAAATCTTGCGAAGATGGGTCACATCGGCCAGCGCATAGGATTTCTGCGCGTCACTCAGAGGGCGGCGGGACCAGTCGGTAAAGCGCGATGTCTTGTCCACCGACGCGCGGACGATCTTGCGCACCAGTGTTTCATACCCAACCTGTTCGCCAAACCCGCAGACCATCGCGGCGACCTGTGTGTCAAACAGCGGCTCGGGGAAAACATGATCATCGACCCAGAATATCTCAAGATCCTGACGCGCCGCATGGAATACCTTGACCACGTTTTCATTACGAAACAGATCATACAGCGGCTCAAGCGACAGACCATCCGACAGCGGATCGACCAGGACCGCAGTTTCATCATCGTCGCCCGGTATGGCCAGCTGAACAAGGCAGAGTTTGGAGTAATAGGTGCGCTCGCGCAGAAATTCCGTATCGACTGTCACATAGGGGTGGTCGGCTGCGGCTTTACAAAATGCGTCGAGTTCTTGCGTCGTGGTGAGCGTTTTCATCGAAATTCGATTTTCTGCTTTCTTATTATGGTCAATGCCCGGCAAGGGCGTGCTTTTGCGATGAAAAATAGTCTTAGGCCAAACACCGCCGATTGCAAAGCGCGGCTAAACCGCTGTTGCCAATTTGTGCGCCACTGGGGCCTTTCGGCCTCAGTTCAGGAAAACAGGGGTGCGATCGCCGGCCGCAAAGCGGCGCAAAACAGCCGGATAGAGCCGGTGTTCTTGATCCAGCACACGCGCGGCCAGGATTTCGGGCGTGTCCCCTTCCAGGATCGGCACCCGGGCCTGACCCAGAATGGGGCCGTCATCCAGTTGCGCGGTCACCTCGTGGACGGTACAGCCATGTTCGCTGTCCCCGGCCTCAAGCGCGCGCGCATGGGTATGAAGCCCCTTGTACTTGGGCAAAAGCGAGGGGTGAATGTTCAGCATCCGGCCCTGCCATTGCGACACGAACCCGTTGGTCAGGACACGCATGAACCCGGCCAGGCAGACGATGTCGGCCCCGGCGTCGATCAGCGGTTTGATCAGCTCGGCCTCGAATGCAGCGCGATCGCCCTCGAAGGGGCGGTGATCGACATGTGCGGTGGGAATACCGCGCGCCGCCGCCTTGGCCAGCCCGCCGGCCTCGGGGTCGTTTGACATCACCAAACAGGGGCGCGCCGGGTGATCCCCTGTCATGCTGTCGACAAGCGCGACCATGTTGGACCCGCCGCCGGACAGCAAAATCGCAACCCGTTTATGGCTCACAGCAGTGTCCCGGAATAGGAAACACCGGCGCGATCAGTGGTCTGACCGATGCGGTACACGGTCTCGCCCGCGTCGTTCAGAAGCTGGCTCAGCGCGTCTGCCTGATCGGCGGCACACACAAGGATCATGCCGATGCCGCAGTTGAAGGTCTTGAGCATTTCATCCTGCGCGATCCCACCGGTTTCCGCCATCCAGCGGAATACGCCGGGCAGATCCCATGCCGACAGATCGATATCGGCGCCCATGCCCTCGGGCAGGACGCGCGGCAGGTTCTCGGTCAGGCCGCCACCGGTGATATGGGCCAGCGCATGCACGCCCCCTGCCCGGATCGCCGCCAGCGCCGGTTTCACATAAAGCCGGGTCGGCGTCAGAAGGTCCGCCCCCAGCGTTGAATCGCCAAACGGGCTGTCGGCATCCCACGTCAGGCCGGAATGCTCGACCAGACGACGCACCAGCGAATATCCGTTGGAATGCACACCGTTGCTGGCCAGCCCCAGCAAAACGTCACCCTCGCCCACACCGGCAGGCAGGTCCGATCCACGCTCCATCGCGCCGACGGCAAACCCGGCGAGGTCGAAATCGCCCTCCGGATACATGCCCGGCATTTCGGCGGTTTCGCCGCCGATCAGCGCACAACCCGAACCCTCGCACCCCGCAGCGATGCCCTCGATGATGCGGGCGGCCGTTTCGGTTTCGAGCTTTCCGGTCGCGAAATAGTCAAGGAAGAACAAAGGTTCGGCGCCCTGGCACACCAGATCGTTGACGCACATGGCGACCAGATCGATGCCGACCCCGTCAACCACGCCCGTGTCGATCGCGATCCGCAACTTGGTGCCAACACCATCCGTGGCCGCAACCAGGATCGGGTCGCTGTACCCGGCGCCCTTGAGATCGAACAAGGCGCCGAAACCGCCCAGCCCGCTCATCACACCGGGTCGCGCCGTGCGCTTGGCCGCGGGTTTGATCCGCTCGACCAATTCATTGCCCGCATCGATATCTACGCCCGCCTCGGCATAGGTCATACCATTCTTGCCCGCTGTCATCGGATTCATCCCCTGTCTGCCTGAGCGCGGGTTAGTCGATTAAGCGTCGGCATGCAACGGTCAGGCTTGACGCGCGCGACCATCGTGGTACGCACAGGCCCAAGGCGGGCCTGTAGCTCAATTGGTTAGAGCAGAGCGCTCATAACGCTTTGGTTGCGGGTTCGAGTCCTGCCGGGCCTACCACGCCTCCCCCATGCCGGACGCAGATCGACGCCACAGGGCGACGTGGAACAACGCGCCCCTGAGCAGTTTCCGCACATTCAGAAAGACATCTGCGCGCGGCTTAACGCCCGATGACGATATCAGCGCGCAATCCGCCCAGCCTCTCACTCTCGCCAAGGCGCAGAACGCCCCCGTGCGCGCGCGCAACGTCGTTCACGATGGCCAGCCCCAAGCCGACGCCGCCGCCCAGATTCTGGTTGCGGGCCGGATCCAGCCGGGCAAAGGGTTTCAGCGCTTCGCCGCGTTGTTCGTTCGGGATGCCGGGCCCATCGTCTTCGACGCGGATGCGCAGGGATTTGTCGGTAAGAACCACCGACACCTCGGCGCGTTTCCCATACCGCACGGCATTGCCCAAGAGGTTCTCGATCGCGCGACGCATCGCCACGGGCCGCAGCATGACCTCGCCCTGCCCCAGTTCTTCGACCAACGTGACATCCTTGCCCGAGCGCACGGCATCCTCGACGACCTGGCGCACCAATGCATGCGGATCGCAGGCTTCCGGCTCGCCCTCGGCCGTGCCTTTCGAGAAATCGAGAAACGCATCCAGCAGCCGCTGCATTTCATCCACATCGCGCAACAGGGGTTCGGCCTCGTCCTCGTCCAGCATCGACAGACCCAGCTTCAGCCGGGTCAGCGGCGTGCGCAAATCATGGCTGACACCTGATAACATCATCGTCCGCTGTTCGATCTGGCGTTCGATCCGCGCCCGCATATCCAAAAACGCACCGCCCGCCGCGCGCACCTCGGTCGCGCCAGACGGGGTATACGGCACGGTCCGCCCGCGCCCGAACGCCTGGGCCGCACTGGCGAGCCGCGTGATCGGGCGCAACTGATTGCGCATGTAGATAAAGGCGATCACCGTCATCAAAGCGCCGAAAAACACCATCGTGACAATCAACTGATGCGGTGCGGCGGCGGTGACCCGGCGCCGGTTGAGAACTACCTTGGCCGGACCGAGAGGCGTATCCATATAGAGATTGATCACCCGGTTATCGATGAACTCAACAACCCTCGTTTGCGGAAAGGCACCTCTGAATGTATTGCGCACAACATGCCCGGAATAGTCCAGAATCCCGATACTGTCCTTGCGCGGAACCTCCCTTTCGCGAACAAAGCCAACCGTGATCTGAAAAGCGTCAAGAAACGGCGCAATGTCGGCAAGGGCCTGTTCCTGGGTCGCCGCGGCCTCAAACCTGTTTACGACCGCGTCCAGTTCGCGCACCATGTTCAGGGACATTTGGGTGGTCACGTCTTCCAGGTGGCTTCGAATAAAGGCAACGGAAACAACCAGCTGCAGCACCACAACCGGCGCAACCAGGATCAGGGCACTTCGCCCGTAAAGGCCGCGCGGCATATATTGTTTGAGCCATTGGAAGGACATGCGCTAAGCCTAGCGGGCGGCGCCACCAAGAGGAAGAGCGATGACCCAAGCCCCTGACGATTTTGATCCGCCTGCCGGCGTTGCGATCGAACTGGCCCCGGGCCTGCGCCGGATTCTGGCCCCGAACCCGTCGCCCATGACATATCGCGGGACAAACACATATGTGCTGGGCACCACCGCACTGGCCGTAATCGATCCGGGCCCCGAAGACACATCGCACCTCGAGGCGATCCTGGCAGCGGTGCAACCCGGCCAACAGATCAGCCATATCATCGTCACCCATTCCCATATCGATCATTCGCCGCTGGCTGCCCCGCTCAGCGCCCGGTGCGGCGCGCCGATCATTGCCTTTGGTGATGCCCAGGCCGGGCGCAGCACCGTGATGGAGGAGATATCGCGCAACGGCATGACCGGTGGCGGCGAAGGCATCGACACCGCATTCCGTCCCGACCGGACCGTACGCGACGGTGAAACCATCGCGGGCGAAGGATGGGACTTGGAAGTGATCCACACCCCCGGTCATCTGGGCAACCATATCGCCCTGGCCTGGAACGACGTCTGTTTCACCGCAGATCATGTCATGGGCTGGGCAAGTTCTCTGGTCTCCCCGCCGGATGGCGATCTGACCGATTTCATGGCCTCCTGCCGCCGCCTCCGCGCGCGCGACTGGCGCGTATTTCACCCCGGCCACGGCGCCCCTGTCACCGATCCCGCCGGGCGACTGGACTGGCTGATTTCGCACCGTCTTTCCCGCGAAGCCGCGATCCTTGAACAGCTGGCGGCCGGCCCTGCAACCGCCCGCACACTGGCCGGGCGGATTTATACTGAAACGCCTCCCGCCCTGCTCCCCGCAGCCGAGCGCAACGTCTTTGCCCATCTCGTTGATCTTTCTGGAAAATCGCGGGTTGAACCGCATGGCCCATTGACGGCAAGCGCGACTTTTGCCCTGGTGAAATAACGGCACAGAAAAATTTTGGCTTTCGGCCAAAACCCACTGGACGGCGCAAATCCGGGTTGCTATATGGCCGACACCGTTCCGGCGTAGCTCAGCGGTAGAGCAGTTGACTGTTAATCAATTGGTCGTAGGTTCGATCCCTACCGCCGGAGCCATTTCCCCCAGTTTTCCGATGCTTTGACGGCTACTGCCTTCGCAAAAGGGTCATACGAAAACAAAATCATGCTGGTCGAGCGTGTCGAATGAAACGTCGACCAAAACGACCTGATCCTGGTTTCCATAGGAAATGATGGTGTTGCACGCTTCCTCACGGATCACCAAGGCATCGAACGACAGACCGTCGCTGAAAACCAGAACGTCAATGTCCGGCGTAAAATCAAGAATCTGGTCCTGACCATCCTGCGCGCGAAATACGAACCGATCCCGACCGGCCCCGCCTTCAAGACTGTCGTCGCCCTTGTGACCACGGAGGATATCACGGCCGCCGTTGCCGACCAGACTGTCGTTTCCGCCTTTTCCATTCAGAATGTTTCGGGCGTTATTGCCAACGATGGTATTGGCGCGCCCGTTGCCAAATCCGTCGATATTCTCAGCCCCGATCAGAGACAGATTTTCCAGATGCGCGCTGTAATCCCCCAGATCAACGTCGATTGATGCGCGCACATGATCGATGCCACCTTTTGCCTGTTCGACAATCCTGTTGCCCGAAGATTTGAAGACATAAAGATCATCGCCCTGCCCCCCGATCATGCGGTTCATGCCGATTTCGTCGATAAACGTGTCATTTCCCTTTCCACCGATCAGCACATCATCGCCCCAGGCGCCTTTCAGGATGTTGTCGCCCTTGTTGCCGACGATGCGATTGTCCAGCCCATTGCCGGTTCCGTTCAGATCGGCGCGGCCTGTCAGCTTCAGATCTTCAAGGTACTGGCTGTGAAATCGCAAGGTAAAGTCGCGCGAGGAGATGACCCTGTCGTTGCCCGCCTCGGACAGTTCAACCACGATATCACCCGCGTGATTGACATGATAAACGTCATCGCCGCTGCCCCCGATCATCCGTTCGCCCCCCGAAGTGCCGAAAAGAACGTCGCCAAACGCGGTTCCGATGAAATCCCCGCGTCCCGAATTGCCGCCGGCCGGTAGATCAAGATCGACCAGCGCATCGGCAAGAAGGTCGCGAAACCCGTCCGAAAAATGCAATCCGTCCCGAAACATGTCGGCCCCCGACACCCCGTTCAGGGCGGCGACGCCATCCGGATCAACCAGATCGAACAAGGCGTTGTTCGCCGCCAAAGCGTGCTGCGCCGCAGTGACGGCTTCCCAGTTTTCACGATCTTCCGCTTCGGGGGCATTACCTGACAGCCCTACAATCACCACATGCGCCGTTTCGACACCGGTCTCGCGGTGTGGGAATGCCTGTTGAACGGCTTGGCGAAATCCGTCGATAACTTCGCTGAACCGTCCTTCATACTCATCAGCGCGACCGACCGAGTGGGTATCCGCCTCGCCCTGCAGCCAAAAAACCTTTTCCAGGTAGGCATCTTGGTCCGAAGCAAGCGCTTCAACGGTATCGGTCACCAAATCCTGCCGCAGTTCGTCATTCGCCGCCCAGTCCAGCTTGGACCGTTTGTAGGTCAGCGGCGCGCCCGCGGCGTAGGTTTCGACCAGAATATACCCATCGACCCCGTGTTTCTGATCCAGCGCCCGTTGCAACGCGTCGTCAATTCCCTGCGCGTTACTTTGCCCAGCCAGAACATAAACAGGTATTGCCATTGCAGATCTCCAAACGCCGATGCGTTTGTTCTGCCCAAGCAGGGTTTAAGGCGGAGTTTCTGAAGGCCCACCAAATATCGATCATTTAACAAGGTGTTAGATCAAATTCGTCGGATCGGAAGATGCGGCTCTGATCTGATCCAAAACCAGTTTCCCGTAATCCATATTGGCATGCAGAATGTCGGAATCCGGCTGCCGCCCGGTCAGGTTCAACTTGGCACCGCCCCGGGCGAATTCGGGTTGGGTCAGGAAATCATGGGCAACTGTTTGCTGCGGCTGTTCCAGCAACGTAACACCGCTCCTCGCGGCAAAGACACGGTCATGGGCCTGCCGCACCATGCGCACCGCATCTTGCCCATCCTTTCGCCAGCGCAACCGGCGCAGCCCGATATGGCGCGTCTTGTCCTTGAGAACGTCAGCCGAGGGAAATGGCTGGGGCACAAGCAGAATGGGAATATCAAGAACCTTGCGCACCTCATCCACCAACCGATGGGCAATGTTTCTTTTGATTTCCGCCTGAATCGCCGCGTCCAATGCCGGTTCTGAAATCAGCGGGCGCGTCATCGGCGGGGCACCGGGTTTGCGCATCTCTTCGATATCGCCCTCAGTGGATGGCCAGCCGTAAACCGAATACCCGGTCACAAAGGGCAGGATCGAAAACACGGTCGCCGTCATCGAAACCACCGCGATCGCGTCGAAATCCTGCAGATCGACCTGTATTGGCATGCCTAAACGGCGCAATGTCCGCCGCAGATCACGTTTGGCGGCAAAAAGTTCGGTGCCGCGAATCCCGAAATGTTCGGGCCCGCGCCCCTGCTGAGCAAAGAATGTCAGCGACATATCTTCGGGCCTGACCTCGCGATAGGCCTGGTTCAGCATGCCGACATGCGAATTTCCGATAACGCAAATCTTCATTTCGGGGCGAATGCCTCAAGCATGACTTCTTCGCACACGTCCTCTGCCGCCGGATCGGGTTCGCGGGCGGGCACGGTTTTCTTGCGCTCGGTGTCCGCGCGGCCAAGGGCGTTGTGCGCGCCAAAGAACACGGTCATCACGCGTTTGACGGCCGCCTTGCTGACGGTGCGCAGATTGGCGTCGTAGTTGTCGGTGCCAAACGGCACGCCCGTGATGATTTCATAGGACGGGAAATAGTCGATGTTCGGATCACCGGCCGCCATTTCGCCGGCAACGGCCCTCAGCACCGACTTGGAATAGACCGTGGCCGATAAAACGTGCTGCCCGCTGGCGGTGGCGGTCAACGGGACCGGCGACACCGTCAGGATGATTTTGAGATTGGGCGAAATGTCCCGCATCAGATCGATCGCAGCGGTCAGATCGGCCGACACATCGGCAAATCCGGCGTTGGTGAACGCATGTTGCGTATCGTCATACTGCCCCGCGATCACGCCCGGGGCGGTCGGAAACACGATGCCGGTTGCGCGATCCTGCCAGGCCTCGGTCAGGCCAAGCGTGAAGATGAACACATCCATGTCCCGGATCATCGCCTTGACACGGCGCAAGTGGTCGAGCCGGCTCAGACGCACCTCGTCGGCGCAGGACAGCCCCTCGGGCTCGACTCCGGGGCGCAGCGCATCAAAGAACCGGCCATTCTTTTCCCAGATCGCTGCGTCATGAACCTGGTCGCCAATCGCGTCTTCCAGCAACTGGCGCAGTTGCCGGGCGGTATAGATATTGCCGTAGCGCGCCGAATACAGCCCATAACCAAAGCGGCGCGCAACCGAGACATCCATCCCCTTGGGCGCCGGTTCCACGTCGAGAAAGGAAAACTCGGACTTGACCAGAAACCGGGAAATATTCTGGGCAAAACAGCTCCCGGCGGTGGCGATGCCGCGCCCCGTTTCAAGCCGAAACTTCGGGGCATAGATGTCGGATATGCGAAAGGACGGGTCCTTTCGGCACAACTTCCAGAATGCGGATCGGGTCAGTTTCGAATAGGGCATGGATTCCTGAAATCACGGCCACGGCAAGGTCAAACGCCAAGGCCAACTTAGCGGACAACACCCCGAATATACCAGCAGGATTAACCTGCGCTTTATGCCAGTTGCGCCATCGGCAAAGCGTGGCGCGGATCAGTCCAGGCTTGCGGGCAAAGACACGTAGCCGCGAAACCGCATACGCCCGCCCCCAATGCGCCCCGGCAGGATACGATAGTCAGGAAACCGGGTCAGAAATCGCGATATGGCGATCCGCCCCTCCATCCGGGCCAGCGTCAACCCGACGCAGACATGCGGCCCACCGGCAAAGGCCAGATGCCGATTGGGTTTGCGCGTGATGTCCAGTTCCCCGGGGGTGTCAAACACCGCCGGATCCCGGTTTGCCGCCCCGATGCAAAGATGAAGGTTGGTTCCCGCCGCGATCGTCTGCCCGCCGATTTCGACCTCGGCGGTGGTCTCGCGATTGCCCAGCTGGTTGGGCGATCGGTAGCGCAGAAATTCTTCGACGGCACTGGTAATCAAATCCGGATTTTCCAGCAACAGGGCCTTTTGATCCGGAGTGTCGTTCAACAGGGCCAGCCCGTTCCCGATCAGGTTTGTCGTGGTTTCATGTCCGGCATTCAGGATGAAAATGCAGTTCTGGATCAGCTCGATCTCGGACAGTTTTTCGTCCGCGCCCTCGCCCCGGATCAGCCGGGTCAGAACATCGGTTTCGGGATCCCCCGGCTGCGCGCGGCGCCGCGCGATCAGGTCTGTCAGATAGGTTTTGAAGTCGCGCACGGCCGAGTGTCCGATTTCAAGCTGTTCCTGCGTCAGCGACGGTTCAAGCGCGCCAAGAATGGCAAGCGACCAGTCGCGCAACGGCGCCCGCTCCGCCATCGGGATATCCAGAAGGTTGCCGATGATCTGTATCGGGATCGCCGCTGCGAACTCCTCGATCAGGTCCACGGCGCCGTCATGTTGGCCCATCTCGCCCAGCAGGTGGTCCACCGTGTCGATCAGTCCCGGCTCCATCCGGGCCAGGGCGCGCGGTGTCAGCGCCGACGTCATGATTTTGCGCACCCGTGTGTGCAGCGGCGGATCGCTGAACACCAGCGACGTGGTGTGATGCTCGAACAGAGAAGAGCCTTCGCCGAATTTGGGGGCAAAGGCCGCTTTCTTGTCCGACGAAAAGAGCGAGGTATTGCGGTAAATCCGGTCCAGATCAGCGTGCCGCGAAATCAGGACCGATCCATCCGGCTGACGCAGGACGGGTGCGAATTCCAGCAGGGCGTCGTAAAATGGAAATGGAGCCTGAACAAATTCAGGCGGCGGAGCCGCCAGATCGAATTCCATTGTTGTCCGGCGCCTCTCGGCACTGTTTCTGTCCGTCACTTGCCCCTCCCGCATCGCGCGCTACATCGACACGGTCGCAACAGGTTCTGCAACTGTCAAACAGAAGAGGGGCAAAATGCGGTCAGAGGATGAAATCATCCGCCGTCATGTTCACCGTATTCATGACCATCACCGCCAGATCGGCGGCACCATCCCCGTCAACATCAACGCTGACCTTGGTATTGCCACCCATCTCTTGCGTTGCCACCGATGCCGAGCCGCCGGCTACCGTGCCATCCAGGACCAGTGTCAAAGTTTCCGAGGTCAGCCGGGACAGGTCGATTTCGTCAAGACCCAGTTCAAAATCCATGATTTTGTCGAGCTTGTTGGTAACCGCGCTGTCCCGGACGTTGGTATAGCGGAAATCATCTGCACCGCTGTCACCATACAGACGGTCGAACCCGGCCCCGCCAATAAGCTTGTCATTGTGCAGGCCGCCGTAAAGAACGTCGTTGCCGCCGCCGCCAACAATCAGGTCATTGCCCTTGCCACCGTTCAGCGTGTCCTGGCCCTTGCCGCCTTTGACGGTATCCTTGGCGCCGCCGCCAGTCAGAGTATCGCGTCCATTTCCGCCCAACAGGGTGTCGCGACCACCGTTGCCGGTCAGAGTGTCATCACCCGCGAACCCGTCAAGATAGTCGTCACCGGACAACCCGGTCAATTTATTGTCGGCCTCGTTGCCCGTAATGGTATCGTCGCCGGTACCGCCCTTGGCGTTTTCGATCAAGGCGCGGATATCCTCGTCGACAAGCCGCGCATTGGCGACATTGCCCGCGGCAAGATAATCGGGGCTGGAACTGAATTTGTTCAGATCGGCAAGTTGCGCGGTCGAAAAGGTCGAAAATGCACCCGGGGCCAGATCGATGACCAAATCGGTCGTATAGTTCGACAGGTCATATGTGTCTTCGCCGTCGCCATCCCAAATCGTGCGGAAAATGCGGTTGCCGGCAGGTGTTCCAAGACCAACGCCGTTGATCGACATCTCACCGGTGTTGGCATTGAAGGTATAGGTGGTATCCCCACTCCAGACTTGGCCGTTGGTTGAATAATTGGCACCATACAGAAACTGCAGAGCGGCAATGTCCAACTGCATATAGCTATGCGCCCAGTCGATGGGCCCACTGTCAAAAGAGAAGGTGTTCGTGTCGCCGACATAGTCGGTATAGGTCAAAACCGTGTATTCCTGTGAATCCAGACCCGATGCCACAAAGGCAGGGTGTTCATGGCCGTGGTTCAGCCCGAAGGAATGGCCGATTTCATGGATGAAATAGAGATAAGCCTCGTTGCCGACGATCGGGTTGGTCGTTCCGGTGCCGAAAAAGGCATCTCCGCCCTCTTCCAGGGATGTCGGCAGATAAGCATAGCCGCCGCTCAGGCCGGCCTCGGTTGCGAACCGGAATGTGCCTTCGGTCGTAAAGCTTTCCGTGACTTCCTGAAAGGTCAGGTTGGTAAAGCTGGAAATCTCCGACAATGCCGAGCGCACCGCGTCTCGCTGGGTGGCGTTCAGCGACGAAACCGCCGATATGCTCTGATAACTGTAATAGATGCCGCTGGTCGGAAAACTGTAGGTCATCGAACTGGGCGCCCAGTGGTTGGTCGTGAGCCAGGGATCGAAAACTTCGGAACTGTCACTTGTCAAATTTACGGCTGTCACTGAAAAACTCCATCAATCCAATAACCGACACATCTTGCGTACGCGTGTCATAAGAACAGGGCAAAAACACAATAACAATTGGGCATCCGTATGACACAGCGAAAATTCGCTGACTCACTTTTCACGTTGTCGTGTGATGACATGGACTGGCACGAATATGCCCTTGATGCCGACAGCCCGGGCATCGCCGCCGTGACATGCGTGGTCCGGGCTTCTAATCTTGCCAGATGAGTGATCCTGTCTCCTCGATCCGAAACCTTGGCCCCGCTTATGAGGCCTCCTGCGCGCGTGCCGGCATTCACTCGGCCCAGGCCCTGCGCGCGCTTGGCGCTGATGTGGCCTATGCCCGCCTGCTGAAATCGGGCATGCGCCCCCATTTCATCGGCTATTACGTACTGGTCATGGCGTTACAGGGACGCCCGTGGAACGATTGCAAAGGCGACGAGAAGAAAGCCCTGCGCAAACGGTTCGATGCGATCAAGGCCGCCGCACATGACAAGGGCCGCTCCCAGCTGGAAGCGGCCCTTGATGCAATCGGTGTGATCGAGAAACGCGAACCGCGTTAGCCGACCAGTTCGAGACCCGAGAAGAAATACGCGATCTCGACGGCGGCCGTTTCAGGCGCGTCCGACCCGTGGACCGAGTTTTCGCCAACGCTTTCGGCGAATTCGGCACGGATGGTGCCGGGGGCCGCGTCGGCGGGGTTGGTTGCGCCCATGATTTCACGGTTCTTGGTGATGGCGTTTTCGCCTTCCAGAACCTGAACGACAACCGGTTCGGACGACATGAATTCGCACAGTTCGTCATAGAACGGACGCTCGGCATGCACGGCATAAAAAACACCGGCCTGCTCTTTGGTCATGTGAATGCGCTTTTGCGCGATGATGCGCAGGCCCGCATCTTCGAACTTGGCGTTGATCTTGCCGGTCAGGTTGCGGCGGGTGGCGTCGGGTTTGATGATCGAAAAGGTACGTTCCAGTGCCATTCGGATGTCTCCAGTTTTGCGGGTCGGCCAGCGGGCCGCACCCTGAAATTACGTCGGCGCCCGGTTAGCACGGCTTGTTGACCTTGGAAAGGGTGCTCACACCTTCGCCCGTTCATTTCTCCGGCGCCTGAAATCGCCTGCGTCTTACGGCGTTCCGTGTCTGGCGCAGGCCGATTTGCTCTGTTAGGGCAAGGTCATGCTCAGGATCGAAGATATCACCTATGCCGTCGAAGGCCGCCCCCTGTTCGAAGGGGCCAGCGCAACCATCCCCGATGGCCACAAGGTCGGCCTGGTCGGACGCAATGGCACCGGAAAAACAACGCTGTTTCGCATCATCCGGGGCGAACTGGCGCTGGAATCGGGGTCCATCTCCCTGCCCTCGCGCGCCCGCATCGGTGGCGTCGCGCAGGAAGTTCCGGCATCCGACACCTCGCTCATCGACACGGTTCTGGCGGCAGATACCGAACGCTGCGCCCTGATGGCGGAAGCCGAAACCGCAACCGACCCGACGCGCATCGCCGAAATCCAGACCCGCCTGTCCGATATCGACGCCTGGTCGGCCGAGGCGCGCGCGGCCTCGATCCTTAAGGGCCTTGGCTTTGACGACGACGAACAACTGAAACCCTGCGCCGACTTTTCCGGCGGCTGGCGCATGCGCGTCGCCTTGGCGGCGGTTCTGTTTTCCAAACCCGATCTGCTGCTGCTGGACGAACCGACCAACTACCTTGATCTGGAAGGCGCGCTGTGGCTGGAAAACTACCTGTCGCGCTATCCCCATACGGTGATCATCATCAGCCACGACCGCGGGCTTTTGAACCGTGCGGTTGGGTCGATCCTGCATCTTGAGGACCGCAAACTCACCTTCTATCAGGGCCCTTACGACCAATTCGCCCGCCAGAGGGCCGAAAAGCTGGCCCAAGCCGAAGCGATGTCTAAAAAGCAGGAGGCCCGCCGCGCGCACCTGCAATCCTATGTCGATCGCTTCCGCTACAAGGCCGACAAGGCCCGTCAGGCCCAGTCGCGCCTCAAGGCGCTGGCCAAGATGCAGCCCATTTCCAGCCCGGCCGAGGCCGCCCTGCGCGCCTTTACCTTTCCTGAACCCGAGGAAATGTCGCCCCCGATCATCAATCTGGAAGGCGGCGTAACCGGGTACGGCGACAAGGTGATCCTGAGCAAGCTGAACCTGCGCATCGATCAGGATGATCGCATCGCGCTGCTGGGCAAAAACGGTCAGGGCAAATCGACCCTGTCCAAGCTGTTGTCCGGGCGGCTTGAGCTTATGTCCGGCAAGATGACCCGCTCGGGCAAGCTGCGCATCGGATATTTCGCCCAGCATCAGGTCGATGAACTGCACGTAGATGAAACGCCGCTGGATCACCTGCGCCGCCTGCGCCCGTCCGAGGCCCCAGCCCGCTGGCGGTCGCGTCTGGCGGGCTTTGGCCTTGGTCCCGCACAGGCCGAAACCATCGTCGGGCGGCTGTCAGGCGGGCAAAAGGCGCGCCTGTCACTGCTGATCGCCACCATAGACGCGCCCCATATGCTGATCCTCGATGAGCCGACCAACCACCTTGATATCGAAAGCCGCGAGGCGTTGGTCGAGGCGCTGACCGCCTATTCCGGCGCGGTCATTCTGGTCAGCCACGACATGCACCTTCTGTCCCTGGTGGCAGACCGCCTGTGGCTGGTGTCCGACGGGACGGTAAAACCATTCGAAGAAGATCTCGAAGCCTATCGCACGATGCTTTTGGCCCGGGACAAACCCGCGCCCAAAGCGGCCCCCGAAAAACCCAAACGCCCGTCGCGCGATGCCATCCTTGCCTTGCGATCCGAGGTTAGAAAGGGCGAACAACGCGTTGAAAAGCTGAATGAAATGCGCGACAAACTGGCTAAGAAACTGGCCGACCCCGCCCTGTACGAAGATGACAAGCGCGGCGAAGTCGAAGTCTGGCAGAGGAAATACGCCGAGGTGATGGAAGGGCTTGACCGGGCCGAGGCGCTTTGGCTGTCTGCGCTTGAAAAACTGGAGACCGCGGAAAAATGACCCCCGACAGCGCTTTTATGGTCACTGCCTTTGTCACCATGTTCGTGGTGATCGACCCCTTTGGACTGGCACCTCTGTTCGTCGCCCTGACCCAGGGCATGACCGCAAAGGAGCGCCGCGCCATCGCCATTCGCGCCTGCGCCACGGCGCTGGGCATTCTCACCATCTTTGCCCTCTTCGGCGAGGCGGTGCTGGGTTTTGTCGGCATCTCGATGCCCGCCTTCCGCGTTGCCGGTGGGGTTCTGTTGTTCCTGACCGCGCTCGACATGTTGTTCGACCGGCGCAGCAAACGGCGCGAAGACCAGACCGAAGAACACCCCGAGGATCCTTCGGTCTTTCCCTTGGCCATCCCACTGATCGCCGGACCGGGGTCGATCGCGTCGATCATCCTGCTGGCCGGTCAGCAACCGCGCTGGCAAGGGTACGTATTCGCCATCGCGGTCAGTGCGGCGGTGATTGCCGTGGCCCTGATCCTGTTCATGGCCAGCGGCTTGCTGGAACGCGCCCTTGGGCGCACGGGCATCAACGTGGTCACCCGGTTGCTCGGCATGCTGCTTGCCGCCCTTTCGGTGCAGTTCGTTCTGGACGGGTTGCGCGACTTCGGCTTTGCAAGCTGATCCGGCGCTCCTTATATCTCGGGCAGACCTTTCAGGAGCCTGACCATGAACGCGGATGATACCGGACGATTGCTTTACCTGGCCTTGCTTGGCGCGGCGCTGGTGTTCTGGTTTTTCATTCAGAACCGGGATTCGATGAATACCAAGCTGCAACAGGCCTCTGTCTGGGGCCTGATCTTCGTCGGAACCATCGCCGCCGTCGGAATGTGGGGCGATATCCGTCAGACGACGACCTTTCGCCACAGCGTCGATACCGAAACCGGCAGCATTTCCGTACCCCGCGCGCCGGACGGGCATTATTACCTTACCGTGGACGTGAATGACACGCCTGTGCGCTTCGTGATCGACACTGGGGCCACCGACATCGTTCTGTCCAAATCGGATGCCGAATCCGCGGGCATCAACATGAACGATGTCTATTTTCTGGGGCGCGCGCAGACCGCGAACGGGGTGGTCAAGGTCGCCCCCGTCACCCTGGACAAGATGCAGGTCGGACCGGTTGTGGATCGCGGGGTTTCGGCCTCGGTCAACGATGGGGCCATGAATGAATCCCTGCTCGGGATGACCTATCTCCAGCGGTTTGGAAAGATCGAGATCTCGGGCGGGCAGATGATCCTCACGCGCTGAAAGAGCCCAAGGCTCGGCATTCCCCGTTTCCGTGGGCTCAAATTGGCATCACGGATGGCCAGCGATGCGGGACGAGGCGGATTTCCGAACATCTCGCGCCGAGCCGCGCAACGACGGGCCGCGGGGCGGCGATCCGCTGGTTGAGCGTTGCGCTTTATTGTTCGGGTTTGCCTGTAAGATTTGAACTTTGCGCAATCTTCAACACATCGCCGTGCCGGGGGGCGGCCCGCCGATGCGCGGCGGCCTGCGGCCTTGTTCCGCGCTTTTTGAGCAAATCGGCAAAGGGATCAAAGCCGCAATCCGCAACGCGCCGCCAGAGCGGACAGAATGCGGACAAAACTGACGTTGGCTATCCCTCTACGAATACAGCCGCTGTCTCATCGATGTGAAGCTCAGCTTTGTTTCTGATGCACCAATCCTCTAGTTCACTCTTCAGCAGCGGCCAAAGGTCTTTTGCCCAATCTGGAGCCTTCGTTTCCCAAACTTTTTGAGTTGGAAGGTATGCGGAATATACACCCATAGGTAGTTCGAGAATGAACGAACCCCCTGGACCGGTTACAACCAGTTCCTCTTTCCAACGAGGTTGAAATTGGAAAGTAGTTTGCGGCTTGGAGCCAAGTAGCTTGGAGAAGAGGCAGCTAAACATAGGTGTTTTGTAGCGTTAGTTGCTCCACATCTGAAGGTCACATTGGGCTCAAACCAGCCGTTCGCCGCATTCTAAGCCAAGGCCCTCTGCTCTGCCAAATCAGGCGACAAAGCAAGGGTCCTGGTCATTCGACCAGCAACGCGCTCCTCAGGCTTCTGCCTTTTTTTCCCAGCGCCCGGATTCTTCCGACCAGTATTGCGCAGTGCACCCCGCCCCGGTCAGGGTCTTCCACTGCGTGCGGGCGCGTTGCACCGATGCATCGTCATTGCCGTCAAACAGGATGCAGACCCGTTCCAGTGCGTTGACCTCCTCGGC
This sequence comes from Arenibacterium sp. CAU 1754, assembly GCF_054482635.1. Classification (NCBI taxonomy): domain Bacteria; kingdom Pseudomonadati; phylum Pseudomonadota; class Alphaproteobacteria; order Rhodobacterales; family Paracoccaceae; genus Arenibacterium; species Arenibacterium sp. CAU 1754. The sequence continues at coordinate 139,825 of NZ_JBTLRG010000001.1, read as the reverse complement.
CCCGACATCTGCCCCATCGACAGCCATCAGGCACGCCGGATCGTTCGGCGCATCCGTCGTCGCGGTCAGCAGGATCGGCTGATCCGCATCGTGCGGACCACCCGCCAGTCCATGAGGCAGGAATGCGTCCTCGGCCCCCTGCCACAGCTTTTCATCCAGCCATTCCAACCGGCCCGCATCGGTGCCGCGCACGACAATGCGCCAGCCCGCCGCGCGCGCCTTGCCCAACAGGACGGGTAAGGTCTGCTCCAGCGGACCCCGCGTCAGGTGATAGAAATAGGCCGCGCCCATGTCGGATCAGCTTTCGAACTTGTCCTGCACAAGGCGGCTCAACGCCGCAACGCCCCACCCGGTCGCGCCCTTGGGGGCAAAATCGGTGTCGGCCTTGACCGAGGCCACCCCGGCAATGTCGAGGTGAATCCAAGGGGTCTCTTCCTTGACGAACCGTTTGAGGAACTGCGCGGCCGTCACCGACCCACCCGGACGCCCGCCGACGTTTTTCATGTCGGCAATCCGCGATTTGAGCATGTCGTCATAGCCCTTGCCCAGAGGCATGCGCCATGCGCCCTCGCCCTCGCCTTCGGCGGCTTTGAGGAAGGCGTTGCACAGCGCATCGTCGTTCGAGAAAACTCCGGCGTTTTCGTGGCCAAGACCGATGACGATGGCCCCCGTCAGCGTGGCCAGATCGATCATTCCGGCCGGTTTGAACCGCTCCTGCGCGTACCACATCACGTCACACAGGACCAACCGGCCCTCGGCATCCGTGTTGATGATCTCGACCGTGTCGCCCTTCATCGAGCGGATCACATCGCCCGGGCGCGTCGCGCGGCCCGACGGCATGTTTTCCACCAGCCCGACAAGGCCGACGACATTGGCCTTGGCCTTGCGCAAGGCAAGCGCCCGCATCGCGCCGGCAACCACCCCGGCCCCGCCCATGTCCATTGTCATGTCTTCCATGCCGCTCGCCGGTTTCAGCGAAATGCCGCCGGTATCAAACACAACGCCCTTGCCGACCAGAGCCAGCGGTGCGTCGCCCTTGGCCCCGCCGTTCCATTCCATGACCACCACCTTGGAGGGGCTGTCCGACCCGAACCCGACGCTCAGAAGCGTGCGCATCCCCAGCTTTCCAAGCTTGTCTTCGTCCAGAACCTCGACCTTCAACCCGAGGGATTTCATGTCGGCCAACCGGTCTGCAAACTCGGTCGTGGTCAGGACATTCGCGGGTTCGTTGATCAGGTCGCGGGTGAAATGCGCCCCTTCGGCAACGGCCAGCATTGGCGCGGCCTGCACTGAAATCTCTTGCGGGTTGGTATGGTACACAACCACCTCGGCCGGGGTTTCGCTAGCGTCCTCGCCGGTCTTGTGCACAGTGAACGTATAGTCGCGCAACACCATGCCCAGTGCCAGATTGGCCGCCGTCCTCAGGTTTCCGACCATCAGGCTGACCGGTTTTTTCGCCTTCAGCTTGCCCAGGGCCGCACCGGCCTTGCGGGCCTCAAGCGGGGTGCAGTTGCGCGCCAGCACCAGAACGTCCAGCGCCTCGGCCGCCATGCCAACAGGCCAGGCCAGCGTCACCACCTGCCCCGATTTGACCTTTTCGAACCGCTCGCTCTCCATCAGCCGGGCAACGGCGCCCTTGGTCAGACGGTTCACCCGGCGCACGGCCGGATCCATCTTGCCATCGGGTGTGACCAGAACGGCCACGCGTCCCTTGGCCTCGGCAATCGCGTCCAGATCGGTTTCTTCAAATCGGATGGGTGTCAGGCTGCTCATCAATGCGCTCCATGTCTCTGCTGCGACCAGAGGTAGCGCGCGCCGCGCCGGTTGACCAGATAGCAGTTTTCCCCGCCAATCAATTGCACTAGGATCGGCCGTAACAAATCAAGGCAGGCTCCGGGGGGATCGCATTGTCACGTTACGACAGATACGTCCTGTCGCAGTACCTGGTGCATTTCGGCTTTTTCGCGCTGATTCTGGTTGCGGTGTTCTGGATCAATAGGGCGGTGGTTCTGTTCGACCGTCTGATCGGCGACGGACAGTCCGCCTTTGTCTTTCTTGAATTCACCGCGCTGACGCTGCCGAACCTGATCCGGATGGTGCTGCCGATGGCGGCCTTTGCCGCGGCGGTCTATGTCACCAACCGCCTGAACAACGACAGTGAACTGACCGTCATGCAGGCTACGGGGTCCAGCCCCTGGCGTCTGGCCCGTCCGGCGCTGGCCTTTGGCCTGTGCACGGCGTTCATGATGAGCATTCTGACACATGTCCTGCTGCCGGCCTCGATCAAGCAACTGGCCGTGCGCGAGGTCGAAGTGTCGCGCAACGTCACCGCCCGGTTGCTGAGCGAGGGCAGTTTTCTGCACCCCGCGCCGGGGGTTACGTTCTATATCCGCCAGATCGATCCCGACGGCACGTTGAACGACGTGTTCCTGTCCGACCGGCGCGATCCGGCCCAGACGATCAGCTATTCGGGGGCACGCGCCTTTCTGGTGCGCAACGGCGACAAGACCAACCTGATCATGGTCGATGGCATGGCCCAGCGACAGGACAATGCCAGCCGCACCTTGTCCACCACGGTCTTTGCCGATTTCTCCTATGACATCAGCAACCTTGTCAAAAACGCCAAAACCCGCGCCCGCAGCATTCGGGCTATCCCGACGCTGGAGCTTTTGACCGGGCGCGACCAGATACAGGCCTCGGAAAACTATAACAAAGGGCAGCTGACCGAAGAATTGCATCTCAGGTTTGCCCGCGCCCTGATCTGTGTGTCAGTGACGCTGATCGGTTTTTCGACGCTGATGCTTGGCGGGTTTTCCCGGTTTGGGGTCTGGCGTCAGGCATTGTTGGCCTTTGTCCTGCTGATCCTGCTTGAGGTGATGCGTGGCGTGGTCGCCGCACCGGTTCTGGACAATCCGGACCTTTGGCCGCTGATCTATCTGCCCACCCTTGCGGGGCTTTTGATCGCGGCGCTGTTCCTGCGCATTGCATCGCGACCGCGGCGCAAGATACGGCGGCAATCCAAATCGAACCTGGCCGAGGGCGCGACATGATCCTCGATATCTACTTTGCCCGCAGGTTCGCCCAGAGTTTCCTGTTGATTGGCGCGGTCTTTCTGACCCTCATCATGCTGATCGACATGATCGAACAGTTGCGAAAATTCGAAGGCGTCGGCATCGGGTTCGGAAAGTTGTTCGGGCTGACATTGCTGAACGCCCCAGCCGCCTTGAACGAAATCCTGCCACTGCTGATGATCCTCAGCACCATTGTTCTTTATATCGGCCTCGCCCGCAGCAGCGAACTGGTGGTGACCCGCGCCGCCGGGCGGTCGGGCATCCGCGCCCTTGCGGCGCCGGTCGGGGTGGCCTTTGTGATCGGCGTTCTGGCCGTCAGCACGCTGAATCCGATTGTCGCGGCCACTTCGAACAAATACCAGAGACTGGCTGACACCTATCGCACCGGCGGGCCCTCGGCCTTGTCTCTCAGCGGCGAAGGCCTGTGGCTGCGTCAGGGCGGCACCGTCGGGCAATCGGTCATCCACGCCACCGGCTATGGCGGTGCCGATCAGGTGACCCTTTACGACGTCACCATTCTGACATACGCGCCGGGGGGTGGTCCCGTGCGCAGGATCGTTGCCGAGTCGGCCAGTCTTGAAAACGAAACCTGGGTGCTGAGCAAGGTCAAGGTCTGGCCGCTGGCCGCAGGCATCAACCCGGAAACAGCCGCTGCGACCCATGACAAGATGAACCTTCCCACGACCCTGACACAGGATCGCATTCGCGACAGCCTGGGCCGCCCGACGGGCATTTCGATCTACAATCTTCCGGCGACGATCCGGTCATTGAAACAAGCCGGATTTTCGACCAAGAAACACGAGGTGTGGTATCAGGTCGCCCTGGCGCGCCCGCTGTTTCTGGTCGCCATGGTGCTGGTCGGCGCGGCCTTTACCATGCGCCACACGCGATTTGGCGGCACCGGAGTCGCGGTCCTGACCTCGGTCATGTTGGGCTTTCTGTTGTATTTCGTGCGAAACTTTGCCCAGATCCTTGGTGAAAACGGACAGATCCCCATAACCTTCGCCGCCTGGGGCCCACCGATCGCGTCGATCCTGCTGACCTTTGGTCTTTTACTGCATGCGGAGGATGGATGAACATGGTCCGTGCCGCAGTTATTAGCGCCGTCATGCTGTTTCTCGCCTTCGCCCCGCGGGCCGAGGCGCAAACGGAGTCCGCACAGGCAGGCACGGATGCCCCGGCGGTTCTCGTGGCCGACAGCGTGTTCATTACCCCAGAGCGGACGCTGGTTGCCGAAGGAAATGTCGAGGCCTATCAGGGCGACACCCGGTTGCAGGCCCGCAAGATCACCTTTGACCGGGAAACCGGCCAGCTGACCATCGAAGGACCGATCCGCATTGATCAGGGCGGCACGATCACGGTCCTGGCTGATTACGCTGAACTGGACAAGGGCCTGCAAGACGGTCTGCTGACCGGGGCCCGCATGGTTCTGGACCAGCAGCTGCAATTGGCCTCGCTGCAAATGACCCGCGTTGGCGGGCGGTATTCTCAGCTTTACAAAACCGCCGTCACCTCATGCCATGTCTGCGACGATGGGCGTCCGCCGCTCTGGCAAATCCGCGCGCGCAAGATCACCCATGATCAGAAGGAACGTCAGCTTTATTTCGAGGATGCACAGTTTCTCATCCTCGATGTCCCTGTCCTGTATTTTCCCGGCATGCGCCTGCCCGATCCGACACTGGAACGCGCCACCGGATTTCTGATCCCGTCCGTGCGCACGACATCGAACCTCAGCACCGGTGTGAAGGTCCCCTATTTTTTTCGCCTCGGCGATCACGCGGACCTGACCCTGTCGCCCTATATTTCGTCGCGGACCCGGACCCTGGAATATCGCTATCGTCAGGCATTCCGCACCGGGCGCATCATTTTCGAAGGGGCCTATACCCGCGATGACCTGATCCCGGGCACCTCGCGCGGCTACCTGTTCGGGTCCGGCCAGTTCGACCTGCGTCGCGGCTATCAACTGGCGTTCAAGATCGAAGAAACCAGCGACAACGCCTATCTGGTCGATTATGGCCTGCCCGATCTGGACCGTCTGAGAAGCGAAATCTCGCTCAGCCGGTACAAACGCGACAGCGCCTTTCAGACACGGCTGATCAATTTCGCATCCCTGCGGGACAGTGATGATCAATCCCTGCTTCCCACAGTCGTGCTCGATGCCACGCTCGAACGCCGGTTCTTCCCCAGGACAATCGGCGGGGAGGTGCGCGTCAATTTCAATATCCACGGACACCACCGCACCTCGGATCTCGACATTGTGGGGCGCGACCTGAACCGCGCCACGGCCGAGATCGACTGGCGCCGCAGCTGGATCTTTCAGGGCGGACTGCGGGCCGATTGGATGATCGGTTTCTCCGCTGACACGTTTGAAATCCAACAGGACAGCAACTTTGCCGACCGCATCACGCGCACGACCCCTAAAACCGCTCTAAAGCTCAGTTATCCGATGACGCGCACCACGGCATCGGGCGCAACGCAGTTCCTTGAGCCGATTGTCCAGGTCGGCTGGACCGATGTACATGGCGATACCGTGCCCAATGACGAAAGCACCTTTGTCGAGTTTGATCAGGGCAACCTTCTCGCCCTGTCCCGATTTCCCGCTTATGACCGGCGCGAGGACGGTCCAACGCTTGCCTACGGGGTCAACTGGGCGATGTACGCCCCCAGGGGATGGCAGGCCTTCGCAACGATCGGTCAGGTCATCCGCAAGACCGAGGATACCAATTTCACCCAGACCTCGGGCCTGCCCGGCACCACGTCGGACGTGCTGGTCACGGCCCAGTTGAAGATCGACGAAAAACTGTCGCTGACCGCCCGCACCTTGCTGGACAATGCTTTCAGCCTGTCCAAGGCCGAATTGCGCGGCGACCTGAAAACCGAGCGCGCCCAGCTGAGCGGAACCTATCTGTGGCTGGGGGCCGACCCGGTCGAGGGCCGCCCTCGCGCCCTGTCCGAAGTGTGGCTGACCGGTGGGTACGAGGTGTCGCCCGGCTGGACGGCCAATGCGAACCTGCGCTATGACATCTCGGATGCCCGCGCGACCCGCGCAGGTGTCGGGCTGATCTATCAAAATGAATGTGTCACGGTCGATCTTAGCCTGAACCGGCGCTATACCTCATCGACAAGTATTGAGCCGACGACCGATTTCGGCTTTACCATCGCTCTCAGCGGGTTCTCCGTTGACAAGAGACCAGAACAATACAGGCGGTCATGCAGTTGAGTATCTTATCCTTGTTTCATTTCGTGACGTCCCGCAGCGGGCTGCTGGGCATGGCACTGGCCACCGCCCTGATGACAGGCCCGGCGCCGGCCCAGAACCTGTTTTCCCCTGCGATCACCGTCAATGACGACGTCATCACCTATTTCGAATTGCAGCAGCGCGCGCAGTTCCTGCGTCTGCTCAGGGCCCCCGGGAATCCGGAAACACTGGCCCGCGAGGCGCTGATCGACGACCGGCTGCGCAACCAGGCTGTCAAAGAGGCCGGAATCACCATCACCCCCGAAGACATTGAGGCCGGTATCGAGGAATTCGCCACTCGCACCGACCTGTCGGGCGCTGAATTCCTGAATGCGCTGAAACAAGGCGGCGTCGAACCGGAAACCATGCGTGACTTTACCCGCACCAGCCTGGCGTGGCGCGAACTCATCCGGTCGCGGTATCTGGAACGGTCGCGCCCGACCCAGGCCGAAATCGACCGGGCCATCGGCCAGGCCGGCGGCGGCGGTGGTGTGCGCGTCCTGTTGTCGGAAGTCATCATTCCCTTCACGCCGCAAACCCTGGATCAGGTCGAAGACCTGGCCCAGCAGATTTCCGACATCAAAAGCTATGGCGCCTTTTCCGAGGCCGCACGCAAATACTCTGCCGCCGAAACCCGGGTTCGGGGTGGCCGGCTGGACTGGGTGCCGATCAACAACCTCCCGGCCGCTCTGCGCCCGCTCATCCTGGCGCTGAACCCGGGTGAGACGACAGCGCCCATTCCCTTGCCCAATGCGGTGGCCATTTTCCAAATGCGCGGCATTCAGGAAATCGTGGGCGGAGCACCACAATATTCGGCAATCGAATACGCGGCCTATTACATTCCCGGCGGACGCAGCGAAGCGGCCCTGAAAACGGCGGCTGCGGTCGCGAACCAGGTCGATCAATGCGATGATCTTTATGGCATCGCCAAGGACCAGCCCCCCGAAGTGTTGGAACGCATCACCAAGGCCCCGTCTGAAATTCCGAACGAGATCGCCCTGGAACTGGCCAAGCTGGACGAAGGTGAAATCTCGACGGCGCTGACCAGCTCGAACGGGCAGACCCTTGTGTTCCTGATGCTGTGCGGGCGCACCGCGAAACTGAACGAAGATGCCTCGCGCGCAGATGTCGCCTCGGCGCTGGGGCAACGCCGTCTGACCGCCTTTGCCGAAAGCTATCTCGATCAGCTGCGCGCCGACGCCCTGATCATCGAAAAATGACCCGGGCCATCGCGCTCAGTTGCGGAGAGCCCTCCGGCATCGGCCCGGAACTGGCCGTCAAGGCTTGGCAGGCCCTGCGTGACACCTGTCCGTTCTTCTGGATCGGCGATCCCGCGCACCTGCCCTCAGGCAGCCAGATCACCCTGATTGGTGATCCGTCCGAGGCAAGCCGCACAAGCGCATCCGCCATGCCGGTTCTGAAACACGCCTTCCCTGCCCCGGCGGTTCCGGGCGCACCGGACCCGGCCAATGCCCCCGGCGTGATCGAAGTGCTGAAACAGGCCGTGGCGCTGGTCCAATCAGGGCAGGCCTCCGCCCTGTGCACCGCGCCGATCCACAAGAAGGCGCTGATCGACGGGGCCGCTTTCGCCTATCCCGGACATACCGAATTTCTGGCTGCTCTGGCCGGGGTTGAGCGTGTCGTGATGATGCTGGCCAGCGATCGGCTGCGTGTCGTTCCCACCACCATCCACATCGCCCTTGCCGACGTTCCCCATGCGTTGACACCCGACCTGCTGCGCCAGACCATCGAGATCACCGTTGCCGGGTTGCGCGATCAGTTCGGCATTGCCCATCCCCGCATCGCCGTGGCCGGCCTCAACCCGCACGCGGGCGAAGGCGGCGCCATGGGGCACGAGGAAATCACCTGGATCGCGCCGCTGATCCTGTCGATGCAAAGCGATGACTACACGCTGACCGGCCCCCACCCGGCCGATACGATGTTTCACGCGGCGGCGCGGGCGCGCTATGATGCGGCCATCGCGATGTACCACGATCAGGCGCTGATCCCGATCAAGACGCTGGATTTCGATCTTGGTGTGAACGTCACGCTTGGCCTGCCGTTTGTGCGCACCTCGCCCGACCATGGCACCGCCTTTGATATCGCGGGTAAGGATCAGGCAAACCCGTCGAGCCTGATCGAGGCGCTGAAACTGGCGCAAACAATGGCAACCCGCTGATGTCCCAGACCCGCAAGGTGCCAGCATGAGCGCAATCGATTCCCTCCCTCCGCTGCGCGAGGTCATCGCCGAACACCAGTTGTCGGCACGCAAGTCGCTGGGCCAGAACTTTCTGCTGGATCTCAACCTCACGGCCAAGATCGCACGCAACGCCGGTGATCTGACCGAATGCGACGTTCTGGAAATCGGCCCCGGCCCCGGAGGCCTGACGCGCGGGCTGCTGGCGCAGGGCGCCCGGCGGGTTCTGGCGATCGAAAAGGATGCCAGATGTATTCCCGCACTTGAACAGATTGCACAGGCCTATCCCGGGCGGCTCAAGGTCATTCAGGGCGATGCGCTGGAGATTGATCCGCTGGCGCATCTGACCCCGCCGATCCGTGTGGCCGCCAACCTGCCCTATAACATCGGCACCGAACTTTTGATCCGCTGGCTGACGCCGGACAAATGGCCGCCCTTCTGGCAAAGCCTGACCCTGATGTTTCAACGCGAAGTCGCCGAACGCATTGTCGCGCAACCGGGCAGCAAGGCCTATGGACGGCTGGCGATCCTGTCCCAGTGGCGCACCGACGCGCGTATCGTGATGCATCTGCCGCCGGGCGCCTTTACTCCGCCGCCAAAGGTATCCAGCGCGGTGGTACACCTGACCGCCCTGCCCGAGCCCCGGTTTCCGGCGGACCCGGCCATTCTGACCCGGGTTGTGGCCATGGCCTTCAATCAGCGGCGCAAGATGCTGCGCTCGGCGCTCAAAGGGTTGGCGCCCGATATCGAAACCCACCTGCGGACGGCAGGATTGTCCCCGACCGAGCGGGCCGAACAGGTTTCATTGGAAGGGTTCTGCGCGTTGGCACGCGTGATACAGGATCAGGGCCCCGCATAGGGACCCTGACTGGTACCTCGTTATTCCGCGGCTTCGGGCGCGTCGCCGTCAGACGACGACGGTGCCGGCGCAGATTTCTTGGTCCGTGGACGGCGCGCGGGTTTCTTGGGCGCGCTTTCCGGCGTTTCGACCAGGCCGCTGTCGCCATCGCTATCGTCGGACCCGGCCACGTCGATTACATGCGGCTGTGGTCTCGATGCGGGATCATCGCTGCGCTGCGCAGACTCACGCGGGGCCTGGTCCCGCTCCTGCTTGTCGCCACGCTCGCGATCGCGTTCTGCCTGACGCTCGCGGTTCTGGCGTTCCTGCTCTTCGCGGCGCTCATCCATCTCGCGTTGAGCCTGGCCAAGAAGACGCAGATAATGTTCAGCGTGCTGCTGAAAATTTTCCGCTGCAACGCGGTCGTTGGCCAACTGGGCATCGCGCGCCAACTGGTTGTACTTGTCGATGATCTGCTGCGGCGTGCCGCGCACCTTGCCTTCGGGACCGGAACTGTCAAAGACCCGGTTGACAACATTACCACCCGAAGAGGACCGATTGCGGCTCGATTTCGAACGCGAACGTGATTTGGACGATCTCATTTACTTAATGTCAGCCTTGTTTTCATTGTCGTTTGACCCGTTTCACGCCTCTTGCGTTCTCATTACGCCGGATCATCGACTTTTTGGGCTTGGTGTCGCACGGGGCCTAGAGAGCCTCGGCCGTGTCGACGCCCCTGAAAAACCACGTTCCAACCGATCAGGCAAGCCTTAGAATACATATTTTTACGGTTTTTCGGCAAAAGCGGGGATTTTTGCCATAATAATCGGTCGTTTCAGCCGCGTCTTGCGCGTATCACCCGATCCCGCCCATCCAGGTCCTGAATGACGGCCAGATCGTGCAAACCAGCCAGTTCAAGCAGTTTCATGACGTCCTTGGCCTGCGTCGGCCCGATTTCCAGCAACAAACGGCCGCCGGGGTCCAGATGTTCCATGACACCGGCGGCGATGGCCCGATACGCGTCCAGACCATCGCCCCCGTCCGTCAGCGCCAGATGCGGTTCATGTTCGCGCACTTCCCGTGACAGCCCTGCCATTTCATTCTGCGCGATGTAGGGCGGGTTCGACACGATTAGATCAAATTCACCCTCGACGCCGGAAAACCAGTCGGACTGCAGAATCTGGGCGCGTGCCTGAACCCGGTGCAACACCGCATTGGCGCTGGCCTGAAGGCAGGCTGCCTCACTCTTGTCGACGCCCACGCCAACGGCCGTTGGTCGTTCCGCCAGCAGCGTGACCAAAATACAGCCCGACCCGACGCCGAGGTCCAGAAGCCGTGAAAACGGTTCGGACAAGGCAGCCTCGATCAATGTTTCGGTTTCCGGGCGCGGGTCCAGAACATCCCGGCTGACCTTGAATTGGCGCCCGTAAAACGCCCGCTCGCCGATCAGGTGCGAGACCGGAACGCGCACGGCCCGCAGGCTGATCAGCTGATCATAGCGTTCCTCGATTTCCGGCGCCAAATCCTCGGGCGCGATCAGGGTTACGCGGCTGGCCTCGATCCGGGCCGCATGAGCCAGCAGCACCCGCGCATCCCGGGCTGGATCAGGCACGCCCGCCGCGCGCAGGCGGGCGGTGGCCGCAACCATCGCCTCGGCCGCGGTCATGTGCCCATTTCGGCCATCAACCGCGCCTGATCGTCCGCCGTCAGCGCGTCGATGATTTCATCCAGATCGCCGGCCATGACCTGATCCAGCTTGTACAGCGTCAGCCCGATCCGATGATCGGTCAGCCGCCCCTGTGGGAAATTATAGGTTCGAATACGCTCGGACCGGTCACCACTGCCCACCTGGGCCGCGCGATCGGCGGACCGTTCACTGTGCACGCGCTGGCGCTCCTGATCATAAAGCCGGGTCTTGAGCACCTGCATCGCAATCTCGCGGTTGCGATGCTGGGATTTTTCCGAACTGGTCACGACGATCCCGGACGGGATATGGGTGATCCGCACAGCCGAGTCGGTGGTGTTCACGTGCTGCCCCCCGGCCCCGGACGAGCGCATTGTATCAATCCGGATATCGTTGGGATCGATGGTGATGTCCACGTCTTCGGCCTCGGGCAGAACCGCCACGGTGGCGGCGCTGGTGTGAATGCGCCCGCCGCTTTCGGTGGTCGGGACCCGTTGCACGCGATGCACGCCACTTTCGTATTTCATGCGGGCAAAGACGTTTTCACCCTTGATATGGGCAATCACTTCCTTGATCCCGCCCAGTTCGGTCACCTGTTCTTCGATGATCTCGAATTTCCAGCCCCGCGCCTCGGCGTAGCGCTGGTACATCCGCAGCAGATCACCGGCGAACAACGCGGCCTCGTCCCCGCCCGTACCGGGGCGAATTTCCAGGATCGCCGGGCGGGCATCGGCCTCATCCCGTGGCAACAGGGAAACCTGCAGCGCATGTGCAACCTCGGGAAGGCGTGCGCGCAAGATCGGCAGTTCCTCTTCGGCCAGCGCCTTCATGTCCGGATCGTCCAGCATCGCCTCGGCTTCGCTCAGTTCCGAAGCCAGGGCGCGCCAGGTCGAAATCTGTTCCACGACAGGTTTCAGGTCCGAATATTCCTTGGCCAGCGCCGCGATGTCACCGCCGTTGCTGGCATCCGCCATCGAGGCTTCAAGAAACTGAAACCTTTGCAGTATTTGTTCAAGGCGTTCTTCTGGGACCATTCGGGCGGTGTCCGATATCGTAGCACTTTGGTCAAGGCCCATGCTGTGCTAACGTATCGCCATGATGCGATATGTGACCCTGATTTTTATGCTTGCCACGCCGGTTCATGCGGACGTGGTTGGCCCGAATGGAAAGGTGCAGGACTGTTATTGCACCGACACTCAAGGCGCCCGGGTGGAACTGGGCGAAACGATCTGCTTGCGCGTGGACGGGCGCATGTTCATGGCGCAATGTCAGATGTCGCTCAATGTGCCGATGTGGCGCGAGGTGCAAAAGGGCTGCGTCTCATCGCGCCTGCAAAGCATTCAGCCACCCGTCAACGCGGGCAGCGTTCACGCCAAAATCTGACCGCCCGAACCTGATCCGCGAATAGATTTTCAAAAGCCCGTCTTCGTACTGAACGGTGACATAGTCGGGAAAACCGATCACGCGCGATCGGGCGATATACGTCCGTCGCCCGTCTTTGAGCGTACCGGCCAGAACAGTGACATTCGGGGTTTCCCGGATGATCTGATCAAGCGCCCGGAACTCATCAGGGCTTGCCGCGCGGATCCGCATTGCCCCGCTCCGCAGCGTTCTGTCGGCAGAAAACGTCAAGTGAACGTGCCAGTCCGGAACCGGGCTGGGCGCCAGACGCACATACCCAACCGCCACAACCGCCACACATAATGTCAACCAAAGTATCAGCAAAAGTCTTTTCATCTGACGGTCCGCACAGTTCACAAACCCAGAATGCGCGGAAAATTTTGCTTTGTCAGTGTGACGAGACGCCCGGCATCACACAAAGCAGTTCATAAAGCAGGTTGGCCGCCGTTAACGCCGTATTGCCCGAGGGATCATAGGGCGGCGACACTTCAACCAGATCGCAGCCCACGATGTTGGCCCCGCTCAGCGCGCGGATCAGCTGCAACGCCTGCGGCGTTGTCAGGCCACCAATTTCGGGCGTACCGGTGCCCGGTGCATAGGCAGGGTCCAGACTGTCGATATCATAGGTCACATAAACCGGCCTGTCCCCGATGTCGCGTCGTATTTCGGCCCCCAGCGTATCCAGCGAAAGGTTCCAAAGCTCATGCGCCTGAAACACCTGGAATCCCCACCCCTGCGCCTCGGAAAAATCGCTGGCAGCATAGCCGGTGCCGCGCAGCCCCACCTGATAAACCTTGTCGGCCTGTATCAGCCCTTCCTCATGGGCGCGGCGGAAAACTGTGCCATGGGTTTCCTTTTCGCCGAACATCTCGTCGTTCACATCCGCATGCGCATCCACATGAACCAGGGCGACGGGGCCGTGTTTGCGGGCGATCGCGCGCAGGATCGGCAGGGTGATCGAATGATCGCCCCCCAAGGCCATCGGGATCACATCGTTTGTCAGGATCGCGTCGTAACTCTCGGAAATGATGCGCAAACTGTCCGCCAGGGAAAACGTGTTGATCGCCAGATCACCAATATCGGCGACCTGAAGGCTTTCGAACGGCGCCGCCCCCGTGGCCATGTTATAGGGGCGGATCATCGCGCTTTCTGCGCGGATTTGCTTGGGCCCAAACCGGGTGCCGGACCGCCAGGAGGTGCCGATATCCATCGGAATGCCCAGAACCGCCACATCCAGCCCGTCCAGCGAATTGGCCGCAGGCAGGCGCATGAACGTGTTGGGCCCGGAGAACCGCGCCAGGTCATTGCCGCTGATTGGTTGGTTGAACGTTGTCATTTGCGCATGTTCCATCCCAGCAGACACAGAATTTCGGTGGCCACATGCGCCCCGGCGATGGCAGTGGAGCCTGTGGTGTCGAAAGGTGGCGACACCTCGACCACGTCCCCGCCCTTTATGTTGATCCCGGCGATCTCGCGCAGGATCACGGCCACCTGCGCCGTGCTCATCCCGCCCCAGACGGGGGTGCCGGTGCCGGGCGCAAAGGCCGGGTCCAGCCCGTCGATGTCAAAGCTCAGATAGACGGGGTTCTCGCCCAGGATGGTTCTGATCTTTTCGGCGACGGCGCGCGGTCCGGTCTCATGCACCTCGCGCGCGTCGATGATATTGACGCCCAGCGTATCGGCGTTTGTCGTGCGAATGCCCACCTGAACCGAGCGCGCCGGATCAACCAGCCCCGATTTCACCGCCTTGTAAAACATCGTTCCGTGATCGATCCGCGTCATGTCATCATCCGGCCAGGTGTCCGTATGCGCATCGAACTGCAGCAGGGACATCGGCCCGTATTTCTCGGCCATCGCACGCAGGATCGGGAAACTGATGTAATGGTCTCCGCCCAGCGTCACGGGCGCAACGCCCGCTTTGAGAATAGCGCGGATATGATCGCGCAGCGCGTCGGGAAAGGCGGCCGTATTGGCATAGTCAAAGGCCAAATCGCCGTAATCGACAACGGCGCAATCGCTCATCACGTCAAAGGGCCACCCATAGGGCGCATCCGGCGCCTGAAGCGCGCTCGCCTCGCGTATGGCGCGCGGCCCCAGCCGCGTGCCGGGCCGGTTCGTCACGGCCTGATCAAAGGGTACGCCGGTCACGGCGATATCGACCCCGGTCAAATCCTTTGTATATCGGCGCCGAAGAAAGGACGCCGCCCCGCCAAAGGTGTTCTCGAACGAGGGGCCATGTAAGCTATCCCGCGTAAAAGCCTGATCCACATGGGTTTTTGCGTCTTCCAGCGCCATTTCTCACTCCGCTCCTGCCGGCAGGGCGCGTTCGACCAGACGCGCGAAAAAGGATGCACCGACCGGTGTTATGTCATCGTTGAAATCATACTCGGGATGGTGCAGCCCGGCGGTATCCCCCTGTCCCAGGAACAGATAGGCCCCCGGTCGCTGGTTCAGCATATAGGAAAAATCTTCGGCGCCCATTTCGCGCCCGGCATCCGCAATCACGCGGTTTTCCCCCGCAACCTCGCGGGCGACGTCGCTGGCGAACGCGGCCTTGTCCGGGTCGTTGATCGTGGCCGGATAGCCGACTTCGTAATCCAGCGTCGCCTCGACCCCATAGCTGGCCGCCTGCCCGGCCACGATCGCCTTCATCCTGTCATGCACCATGTTCTGCACCTTGGGATCGAAGGTGCGGACCGTGCCGTTCAGATAGGCGGTTTCGGGAATGACATTGTCGATCGTTCCGGTGTGGATCTGCGTGACCGAAACAACCAGATCATCCAGCGCATAGTTGTTGCGGCTGACAATGGTTTGGAACGCCATCGCGATCCCGCAGGCCGCCATGACCGGGTCGCGGGTTTCATGGGGCATCGCCCCATGTCCGCCCACGCCTGTGATATGCACGTGAAAGGTGTCCACCGCCGCCATGATCGGTCCGGGCGTGGTGTAAAACGCCCCCGCGTCAAACCCCGGCGCATTGTGAAGGGCATAGACCTGCGCGATATCGAACCGGTCCATCATTCCCTCGCGCACCATCACGTCGCCGCCGCCGCCGGCCTCTTCAGCGGGTTGAAAGATCAGCGCCACGCGGCCCGAGAAATTCCGCGTCTCGGCCAGATACCGCGCGGCCCCCATCAGCATCGTGGTGTGCCCGTCATGGCCGCAGGCATGCATCTTGCCCGGCCGGGTCGATGCGTATTCGACGCCGGTTGCCTCGGGGATGGGCAGCGCATCCATGTCTGCGCGCAATCCGATGGTCGGCCCCTCGCCGCGCCCGTTGATGATTGCCACGATCCCGGTTTTCGCGATCCCGGTATGAATCTCATCCACCCCGAATTCCTGCAATCGTCCGGCCACGAAGGCAGCCGTTTCCACGCAGTCCAGCCCAAGTTCCGGGATTGTATGCAAATGCCGCCGCCACTGCGTCATATCCGCGGAAAACTCCGCGATGCGGTTGACTACTGGCATGGGCTGGGCTCCTTGGGTATGGGTTGATCAGACGTATCTGACACATGAAACGAGACAGCCGCAATGCCCGATGACGCCCTGATCCACGATCAATCCGCCGGAATGGAACGCCTGCTGGAAATCATGCGCCGCCTGCGCGACCCGGAAACCGGTTGCCCGTGGGACATCGAACAGACCTTTGCCAGCATCGCCCCCTATACCATTGAAGAGGCTTACGAAGTCGCCGATGCGATTGAGCGCGGGGCCTGGGAGGAACTGAAGGGCGAATTGGGCGATCTGCTGTTCCAGTCCGTGTTTCACGCCCAAATGGCGCAGGAGGCCGGGCATTTCACCTTTCAGGACGTGGTTCAAACCATGTCCGACAAGATGGTCGCGCGCCACCCGCATGTGTTCGGGAACGAAAGCCGGGACAAATCCGCCGAACAGCAAACCCGCGATTGGGAAACCATCAAGGCGGCCGAACGCGCCGAAAATGCCCAGCAAGGTACGCTCGACGGGGTCGCGGCCAATCTGCCTGCCTTGTTGCGCGCCCAAAAGCTGCAAAAGCGCGCGGCGCGGGTCGGGTTCGACTGGCCCGAAACGGGCGAGGTTCTGGACAAAATTCAGGAAGAATGCGCCGAACTTGTTGAAGCCCGCGATCAGATGGGGCCAGATGAGATCGAAGAAGAATTTGGCGACCTGCTGTTCGTTATGGCCAATCTCGCCCGCCATCTGGACATCGAGCCCGAGGCCGCCTTGCGGCGGGCCAATGCCAAATTCATACGGCGGTTTGCCCGGATCGAAGCGCGCCTCGCAGACATGGGCAAAACCCCGCAAGACAGTGATCTCGCCGAAATGGACGCCCTGTGGAACGCGGCAAAGGCGGATGAAAAGACAGGCTGACGCCTGTCACCTGAATTGCGCCAACTCGGCGGGAGGGTGCTGATCCGGCCCGGGATGCCAATTTCAAGCGCTGGACAAGCCCCGCCCTTATTGCGACTGTCCGGGCTCAGCCGGAGGCGACATGAAGCAGCGAAAAATCATCATCGACACCGACCCCGGGCAGGACGACGCGGTTGCGATCCTGCTGGCCCTGGGCAGTCCGGCGGAAATCGACCTGCTTGGCATCACGGCGGTCGCCGGCAACGTGCCTTTGGCCCTGACGGCCAAGAACGCCAGAATGGTCTGCGAACTGGCGCGCCGAACCGACATCCCGGTTTACGCAGGCTGTGACAGGCCGCTGAAACGTCCTCTGATCACGGCCGAACACGTGCACGGGAAAACAGGTCTCGACGGGCCGACGTTGCCGGACCCGACCATGCCCCTTGCGGATGGGCATGCCGTCGATTTCATCATCCGGACGCTGCGCGCACATCCTCCGGGCACGGTGACCCTGTGCCCCCTGGGACCGCTGACCAACATCGCCACCGCCCTGCAAGAGGCCCCCGACATCGCCGAAAGACTGCAGGAAATCGTGCTGATGGGTGGCGCGTATTTCGAGGTGGGCAACATCACCCCCTCAGCCGAGTTCAACATTTACGTTGACCCGGAAGCCGCTGAAATCGTTTTTAAATCCGGCACGCCCATCACTGTCATGCCACTCGACGTGACACACAAGGCGCTTGTGACGCGGACCCGAAACGATGCCTTTCGCAATCTGGCCACGCCAGTTGGGGCGGCCGTGGCCGAGATGACAGAATTTTTCGAGCGTTTCGACAAGGAGAAATACGGCTCCGAAGGCGCGCCTCTGCATGACCCCTGCGTGACGGCCTATCTGCTGAAACCCGAGTTGTTTTCCGGTCGTCATGTCAATGTGGAGATTGAAACCGCATCCGACCTGACATTGGGCATGACCGTCGCCGATTGGTGGGGCGTCTCGGGGCGCCGGCCAAATGCCACCTTCATGGGCAGCATCGACGATGACGGGTTCTTTGACCTTCTGACCGACCGGCTGGGCAAGCTGTAACCGCTTTGCCCTGCCCGCCCAACAACCAGAACTGGACATCCTGACGTGAGCGCCGCACTGCACCTGGCCGGACCCGCCGACATTGACCGCCTGACCGCGCTGGTCGCGGCCTTTCATACCGAGGCGGGGTTCGATCAATCCAGCGACGCCCGCCGCGACGCGATTGCTCCGCTGCTTGAGGGATGCCCCTATGGTGCCGCCTATCTGATCGGGCCTGCTCGCGCGCCCATCGGTTACGTCATCGTCACCTTTGGCTGGTCCGTCGAATTTGGCGGAATGGACTGTTTCATCGACGAAATCTATCTGCGCCGGGCCGTGCGCGGGCGCGGCATTGCCGCCGAGGTGCTGACCGCCCTGCCCGCAACCCTGGCCAGCGCGGGTGTCAAGGCCGTCCATCTTGAGGTCGATCGTGAAAACGAACCGGCCCGACGGCTTTATGGGCGCACCGGGTTCAAACCGCGCGAACGCTATATGCTGATGAGCAAGATGATCTGATGCGCGGGTTTCTGCCACTGCGCATCGTGGTGTGATCCAAATCAAACCCGAACGCTGCGACCCCGGCTAAGGTCCGCTCGGGCTCCGGGGGTTCCTCCCGATCCACAGATTGCGCCGGACATGGCGCAGAAACCTTATAACCTTTGGGAGTAGCGAATGAAAAAGCTCGTCATACTTGCCCTGACTGTCTCCAGCTTTGGACTGGCAGCCTGCGAAAACCTTACCACGGAACAACGCACCGTTGTCGGAGTCGCGGGCGGCGCGGCCGCCGGGCTGATCGCCGCTGACGCGCTGGACGCCGACCGCGACTGGAAAATCATCGCCGCCTTGGCCGGTGCGGCGGCAGGTACGCTCGTGGCCCAGAACACCGCAACGCAGCAATGTGCCTATGCCCGTGGCGATGGCACCTATTATCAGGCGCCTTGCCCGTAAGAAACAAAACGCCCCGCCATTTCCCGGCGGGGCGCTTTTTTGCAACTCTCGCAAAACCCTTATTTCAGGATCGAACGTCCGGCATATTCCGCCGTTTCGCCCAGCGCTTCCTCAATGCGGATCAGTTGATTATACTTGGCCAGCCGGTCGGACCGCGCCAACGAGCCGGTTTTGATCTGACCGCAGTTTGTGGCAACCGCCAGATCCGCAATCGTTGCATCCTCGGTTTCACCCGAACGATGGCTCATTACGTTGGTATATCCGGCTCGATGGGCCATATCGACCGCTTTAAGTGTTTCGGACAAGCTCCCGATCTGGTTGACTTTTACCAGCATCGAGTTGGCACATCCCCGGGCGATCCCATCAGCCAGACGCGTAGGGTTGGTCACGAACAAATCGTCCCCGACCAGCTGCACCTTGTTCCCGATCGCGTCGGTCAGGGCCTTCCAGCCGTCCCAGTCATCTTCGGACATCCCGTCTTCGATCGAGATGATGGGATAGTCGTTCACCAGGGCAGCCAGGTAATCCACGTTTTCGGCCGAGCTCAGCGTTTTGCCTTCGCCCGACAGAACGTACTTGCCATCCTTGTAATACTCGGTCGCCGCACAATCGAGCGCGAGGTAAATGTCCTCGCCCGGTTTGTAGCCCGCCTTTTCGATCGACTTCAGCACGAAATCCAGCGCCTCGCGCGTGGAGGCGATGTTGGGGGCAAACCCGCCCTCATCGCCGATCCCCGTGCTCAGACCTGCCGCAGAGAGTTCCTTTTTCAGCGTGTGGAACACCTCGGCACCCATGCGCACCGCGTCGCGGATGTTCTCCGCGGCCACCGGCATGATCATGAATTCCTGAATGTCGATCGGGTTGTCGGCATGTTCGCCGCCATTGATGATGTTCATCATCGGGACCGGCAGAATGTGCGCCGACGTTCCGCCGACATAGCGGAACAGCGGCTGGGTGGTGAAATCGGCGGCTGCCTTGGCCACGGCCAGCGACACGCCCAGAATGGCGTTTGCGCCCAGGCGGCCCTTGTTGTCGGTGCCGTCCAGTTCAATCATCGCATCGTCGATGGCCTGCTGCTCGACCGCATCGAACCCGACCAGCGACTCGGCGATTTCGCCGTTCACGGCGGCCACGGCCTCCAGTACGCCCTTGCCCAGATACCGGGACGCATCGCCATCGCGCTTTTCCACCGCCTCATAGGCCCCTGTCGACGCGCCCGAGGGCACGGCCGCCCGGCCCATGGTGCCGTCTTCCAGAATGACGTCCACCTCGACCGTTGGGTTGCCCCGGCTGTCCAGGATTTCGCGTGCGTGAATGTCGATGATGGTGCTCATGTCATATGTCCCGATTGAAACGTTGCCTGCCTCTTAACGGCCCCCGCTGCGCAGGAAAAGGGGACAAGAGCCGCAATAGAGGAAATGACCGTCGCTAACATCGCCAGTGGGCGTGAATTGCGACACCCATCGGCGGATGATAGGCACGTCGCATGTCTTCGCACCGCGCCACTGTTCCATTTCAAACCACGCTGGTTTCCCTGTTTGTCGGGGCCATCGGGTTTGCACTGGCCTATGCAGCGTCCGTACCCGCATCGGTTCTGATCGGCCCGGCGGCCATGGTCAGCCTTGCGGGCCTTTTAGGTCTGCGCACCGGGATAACCGATTGGGTGCGCGATCTTTGCTTTGTGGTCCTGGGGCTTGGCATCGGGGCCGGGTTCGACGCTTCGGCCACGGATGCGCTGATGCGGTGGCCATTGGCTTTTCTGGCCATGGCGGTCGGGCTGGTGGTCACGATCCAACTGTGCCGCCTGACCCTGCAAGGCGCGTTCGGCTTTGACCGGCGCAGCGCCATACTGGCCGCCGCGCCCGGCCATCTCAGCTTTGTTCTGGGGCTCGCCTCGGACGGGGGGGACGATCTGGGGCGCATTGCGGTGGTTCAAACCATCCGCTTGCTGGCCCTGACACTGACGGTCCCCTTCGTGGCGCTGGCCATGGGCATCCACATGCAGACCGTCGCCATCGCGGGTGGCGCGCCGATGCCGATCTGGCACCTTGCGTACCTCGCCCCGCTGGGTGCCGGTCTGGGGCTTGTGTTCAAACGGATCAACGTCCCCGCGCATATGTTGATCGGCGCAATGACAGTGTCCGCACTTGCCCATGTTTCCCAGGTCACCGCCGGGTCGGTTCCCGTTCAGATCGTGACCCCGGCCTTTCTGGCCCTTGGCACGCTGATCGGCACGCGGTTTTCCGGGATGAGCTTTGCACAGTTCCGTGCCTCTCTTCTGGCCGGGTGCAGCACGACGCTGATCGCGGTCACGGTGGCCGTGTTGACCGCCCTGCCCATCGCCTTTTCCCTTGGGATTCCTCTGGCCCACGTGCTGGCCGCCTTTGCGCCGGGCGGATTTGAGACAATGATCGCGCTGGGTGTCGCCATGGGGGCAAGCCCCGGCTTTGTCGCCGCCTGTCATTTCATGCGGCTGATGATTCTGACGGTGCTGATCCCGCTGTCGCTGGGACGCCGGCGCCATACGTCCTAGGTCTTTTTGCGCGGCACGCCGTACAGTTCCAGACGATGGCCGCGCAATTCATACCCCAGCTTGGCGGCAATCTTTTCCTGCAGTTCTTCGATTTCGGGATCGACGAATTCGATCACTTCGCCCGAATTCATATCGATCAGGTGATCGTGGTGATCGCGCTCGGCATCTTCGTACCGGGCCCGCCCGTCGCCGAATTCCAGCCGATCCAGAATGCCCGCCTCTTCGAACAGTTTGACGGTCCGATAGACGGTTGCGATAGAAATGCCTGCGTCCATCCCGCTTGCGCGGGCATAGAGTTCTTCCACATCCGGGTGATCGCTGCTGTCTTCCAGCACCTTGGCGATGGTGCGACGTTGCCCCGTCATTCTGAGGCCCTTGGCCTCGCAGCGCTCGATGATTGAATCTGGCATGCCTGCCCCCGTCGTCCTGGTTCTGGCCGGTTTACCCCGACTGGCCCGCCGGTTCCACAGCGATTGTATCCCGACCAAAGGTTGACTTTGCGTCCCATCGCGTCCATGTGCACTCCAAGCGTTGTCTTCTGCCGCGTGAGCAGGACAGACCAAGAGCGGCCCAGAATGCCGCCCGGCTCATCCGAGCCCGATTGCAAGACAACGATGTATTCCGTGTTCCCAAAATCACGCGTGGGGCAAAAGCGACGTACCGGTTTGCCCGGGGCACTCTGCCCGCAAACCCGAGGTACGCGCCCCCAAGGCCGTCAGTGAACGGCAGTTTGTGGTCCGCACTCCTGCGGCCCCGAAAGGAAATGAATTGAGCGATTTCGACATGATGGGCCTGCCCGCCAAGCTGGTGGCACGCCTGACGCAAATGGGGCTGAACAGCCCGACACCGATCCAGAAACAGGCGATTCCGCATGGCCTGAACGGGCGCGACGTAATGGGCCTGGCCCAGACCGGCACCGGCAAAACCGCCGCCTTTGGCGTTCCGCTTGTGGCGCAGATGCTGGAATTCGGCAAGAAACCTGAAAAATACACCGTGCGCGGCCTTGTTCTGGCCCCGACCCGCGAACTGGCCGGGCAAATTGCCCAGAACCTGCGCGCCCTGACCGAGGACACGCCGCTTAAGGTTGGTGTCGTCGTGGGCGGCCAGTCCATCAACGCCCAGATCAAACGCCTGGAACGTGGCACCGACCTGCTGGTCGCCACACCCGGTCGCCTGATCGACCTGATCGACCGGCGCGCCCTCACGCTTGAGGCCTGCAGCTTCCTCGTTCTGGACGAGGCTGACCAGATGCTCGACCTCGGGTTCATTCACGCCCTGCGCAAGATCGCCGATCTGCTGCCCAAGGAACGCCAGACCATGCTGTTTTCGGCCACCATGCCGAAACAGATGAACGAACTGGCCCAGAGCTATCTGACCTCGCCGATCCGGGTCGAAGTGTCACCTCCGGGCAAGGCCGCCGACAAGGTCACGCAAGAGGTGCATTTCATCGCCAAGGCGGAAAAGACCTCGCTGCTGATCGAACTGCTCGACAAACACCGCGACGAACGGGCGCTGGTGTTCGGGCGGACCAAGCATGGTTCGGAAAAGCTGATGAAGACGCTGGAAAAACGCGGCTTTGCCACCGCGTCGATCCACGGCAACAAAAGCCAGGGCCAGCGCGACCGTGCCATCGCCGCGTTCAAATCGGGTGAGGTCAAGGTTCTGGTCGCCACCGACGTGGCCGCGCGCGGATTGGACATTCCGGACGTCAAACACGTCTATAACTATGATCTGCCCAACGTGCCCGACAACTATGTGCACCGCATCGGCCGCACGGCCCGCGCCGGCAAGGATGGCGCTGCCATCGCATTCTGCGCGCCCGACGAGATGGGCGAATTCAAGGCGATCCAGAAAACCATGGGCATTTCCATTCCCGTGGCCTCGGGCCGCCCCTGGGATCCGGTCGATGAACCGGCCAAGCCCAAGGGACGTGGACGCGGTGGACAACGTCGCGGCAACTTTGGCGGTGGTGGCGGAGCAGGCAAGCCGGAAGGCGGCCCGCGCCGCAAACGCCGGGGGCCGCCCCGTGGCAAAGGCGGCGGCAATCGCGCCGCAGCCTGACAATTACTGACATGACCCCTGAAATGCGCCTTGACCCAAGTTAAGGCGCATTTTTCGTGTGGCCGGCATCTTTCCAGACATTGTTTCAAGCAATATGCGAGGCACGTGAAATGGACAATGTGGAACAACTCCTCAAAGGTACCGTTGAAGAACTCGACAAGCTGTTGAATGCAAAAAATGTTCTGGGCGACCCCATCGAACGCGACGGCGCAACCGTCATTCCGATTGTCAGCTACGGATTCGGGTTCGGCGCGGGCGGCACAACCGGCGGAAAAAGTGGAACGGGTGGCGGAACAGGCGCCGGTGGTGGCATAAAACCGCTGGGTGCCATCATTTTCGATGAAAACGGCGCCCGGGTCGAGGCCGTCAAAGGCGCGGTGTCCAATCTGGCCGAGGTGCTGGCCGAAACCGCAGGGCGCGCCATGGAGGCCAGGGCCAAATCCGAAGGATCGTCCAAACCGGACAGCTAGACGCATGGTGTTCCTGCTTTGGGCGGTGGCGCTGGGTCTGATCCTTCTATTGGCCCTGATCGCCACGCCCCTGCATCTGAGGTTGACCGCCAGGGTTGGGTCCCACAATCAGGCGGTTTTGCGCGCCTCCGCGTTGGGCGGGCTGGCCCCGGGCGTTCGTCTCTTTGACACCGACGCTCCCGCCAAGCCGAAACCACCCCTGGATGACTCGGCCCGGTCGCGCGGGTCCATCTCTCCGCGGGTGGCACGCCATATCCCGTCCCTGCTGCGCGGACTTCTAAGCCAGTTTTCACTGGTCGAACTACGCATTACCGGTGCTGTCGGCCTTGGGGATCCGGCCGACACCGGCGCCCTGTTTGGCACGCTCGCGCCGGCCATTTACGGCCCCCCGCCTTCGGAGCGGATTTCTGTCACGGTCAGACCGCTTTTCGATCGCGCCCATCTTGAAGGCGAACTCGCCCTTGCGATCCGGTTTGTGCCCATCCTGCTGGCGGGTCCCTTGATACGCTTTGGCCTGCAGGTTTTGAAAAACAGGAGGCCCCAATGACCCTTGCATGGGAGGCCTTCAAACTGGCCCAAGGGCTGCAGGTTCTGACAATTTCGCAGATTGCGTCGCGCGCAACGCGCGTGGGACCGGGCATCTTCGCCACCGGGCAAAAGACCCCGCTGGCCATCATCCTTGACGATGGCCAGCAGAGAACCGGGTGGACGCCCCAGGGCGCCCCCGTCGCACTCGATCACCTTGCCCGGCAATTTCCCGAGGTTCCGATCACGTCGGAAAACTGGACGAACTCAGGACCTTAACCCCCTGATTTCAGGCGTAAAGAGGCTTTACGCCCATTTGCAGATGCAGGGCATTCACGGCCTCTTGCGACAGATCGAGCGACTTGGCCAACTGGTCCAGGTATTGCGCCTCATGCGCGGTATCGACCCGGATTGGCATCAGCGACATGGAATAGACCTGCATCGCCATATTTGCTGGCGTATCCGCGCCCAGCGCGTCGATATCCACGGGCGCGTCCAGTTGGGCGCGCACGAATGCGATATCCTCGGCATCCGCATCATCCCCAAGGGTTTCCATGATACGGGCCGATTCCGCGGCGTCGATCTTGCCATCCGCCTTGGCCGACTGGATCATCGCGCGCAGCAACAGGCCAGCGGCCTCTTCCGCCTGCGGGGCGGTTTCCTTGGTGGCGAACTGGTCCAACAGGGCGCCAGTGCCCTTGCTACCCGCCGCGGCGACCCCGCCCAGGGCGGCCAGGATTCCGGCCAGCCCGGCACCGCCTTCGGGCTGGGACGACAGCAGGCCACCCTTGGAGCCATCCTGACCACCGGTTGCGCCGCCCATCAGACCTGACAGGTCGAACCCCGCCTGGCTGGCCATCTTGGTCATCATGTCCTGCATATTGGCAAGGCCACCCATGCCCCCGCCCATTTGCGACATCATATCCTGCATGTTGCCAACGCCCGGCGCATGGTCGGCCTGGGCATCCTCCGGTTTTACCTGGGCCCCGCCGAACAGGCCCGACATCCCCTGCCCGCCGCCCAGCTTGTCCACACCGCGCGCGGCTGCATATCCGATGGCCACCTTGGCCAAGGTTCCCATAAGGCTCATATCCAGTTCTCCCAATGATACCGTTTATCCCCACAGCTTGGCACATCAGGCCCGTCCGGTCAGGTGGAAAATCATGTTCCGGGCCAATTGCGCCCGTCACACCGAAACTCCGGCCCGCGGACATGCGCGCAAACACGGACGCTTGACACCTTTGGCGCCGCCCCCTCCTGTGGACGTATGGAAGAAAAACGCCCCATCGACGGCTTTGGCGCCGCGTCCCTGATCAGTTTCGCGGCCCTGCTGGCCTTTAATCAGGTCGTCATCAAAGTCACCGGAGGCGGCTTTGGCCCGGTTTTTCAGGCCGCCCTACGGTCGGTTGGGGCCGTCTTTGTTCTGCTGATCTGGATGCGACTGAGGGGATATTCCTTTGCCATTCCACGCAACGCCGTGATCTGGGGCGTGTTGTCGGGGGCGCTGTTCGGGTTCGAATTCATCTGCCTTTACCTGGCGCTGGACATGACCACCGTGTCGCGCGCCTCGATCATCTTTTACACCATGCCGGTCTGGCTTGCCCTTGCCGCCCATGTTCTCTTGCCCGGCGAACGGCTCAGCGGGATACGGGTTCTCGGCCTGGTCCTTGCGGTGGCAGGTGTCACGCTGGCCCTGTTTGACCGCAGCAACGGCGCGGCCAGCCTTGCCGGGGACATCCTTGCGCTGGTCGCCACCTTTGGGTGGGCCGGCATCGCGCTGCTGGTGCGCATCACCCCGCTGGCCCATGTCACCCCAGTCATGCAAATCCTGTTTCAGGTGGCGGTGTCCGCACCGATCCTGCTGATCGCGGCCCCGTTCTTTGGCCCGCTGATGCGCGACCTTGAACCGATCCACCTGCTGGGCCTGTTGTTCCAGATCGTCTGTGTCGGCAGTTTCGGGTTCTTGGCGTGGTTCTGGCTGATGAGCATCTACCGCGCCAGCAGCGTGGCCTCCTTCAGCTTTCTCTCACCGGTGTTTGCGGTGCTTTTCGGCTGGGCCTTGCTGGGGGAACACATCGGGCCGGCGGTCTGGGGCGCCCTGCTTTTGGTGGCGGCGGGGATTTACCTGATCAACCGCAAATAATGCTCAGGTGCCACAGAATGTGGCCTCGACCACCTCATCGGCGGTGGGCGGGCGCGCCAGATCGGCATGGTCGGGCTGATCGTCAAAGGGGCGCGCCAACACGCGGTTCAGTCGCTCGAACGGTGCGTAATCGCCCTGCACCGCCGCGGCGATGACCTCTTCAACCCGGTGGTTGCGCGGGATGAACGCGGGGTTTGCCCGCCGCATCACGCCCTGCGGATCAGGTTCGCCCTCAATGCGCGCGGTCCAACCCTCGGTCCAGGTATCAAAGGCGGTCGGATCGACAAACTGATCGCGCGCCGTCCCTTTGATCAACGCGCGGAACGTGTTGGTAAAGTCGGCCTGATTTTGCGCCATCCGCGTCAGCAGGTCCTCAATCATTTTCTGATCCCCCTCCTGCGCGCCGCTGATCCCCAGCTTGGCCCGGAACCGGGCCAGCCAGGCCTGCAATGTCAATTCCGGCATGGCATGGACAATCTCGGTCGCCTCGTCAACGGCGGCGTCCTTATCCTCGATCTGCTGGATCAGGGCCGTGGCCAGCTGCGCCAGGTTCCACACCGCGATGTCGGGCTGATTGGCAAAGGCATAGCGCCCCATCCGGTCGATCGAACTGAACACCGTGTCGGGATGATAGGTATCCAGAAAGGCACAGGGGCCGTAATCAATGGTCTCGCCCGAGATCGACGAATTATCGGTGTTCATTACCCCGTGAATGAACCCGACCGACATCCATGCCGCGATCAGGTGTGCCTGCCGGTCCCGGACGGCTTTCAACAGGCCCATCGGCCCGTCCGCATCCGGATAATGCCGCTCGATCGCATATTGGGTGAGGCGTTTCAGGCTGCCCAGGTCGCGGCGCGCGGCGAATATCTGGAACGTCCCCACGCGCAGATGGCTGGCCGCGACGCGCGTCAGCACTGCGCCGGGCAAGCCGCCGGCCTCACGATAGACGGGTTCGCCTGTCTCGACCGCGGCCAGCGCCCGCGTCGTGGGAATGCCCATCGCGTGCATCGCCTCGGACACCAGGTATTCGCGCAGCACCGGACCCAGCCATGCGCGCCCGTCGCCCATGCGGGAATAGGGTGTGCGCCCCGACCCTTTCAACTGGATATCGCGGCGCAGCCCGTCGGTGCCCACCACTTCGCC
This sequence comes from Arenibacterium sp. CAU 1754, assembly GCF_054482635.1. Classification (NCBI taxonomy): domain Bacteria; kingdom Pseudomonadati; phylum Pseudomonadota; class Alphaproteobacteria; order Rhodobacterales; family Paracoccaceae; genus Arenibacterium; species Arenibacterium sp. CAU 1754. The sequence goes on along the minus strand of NZ_JBTLRG010000001.1, from coordinate 112,178 downwards.
CAGAAGAACGGCGCGCCCATCGCCCAGTTGCGGGTTGTACTGGCCAAACTGGTGGCCCGCATAAAGCTGCGCAATCGGCGTTGCCCCATCCGGCACCTCATTGCCCGCGAAAATCTGCGCCATCTCATCGCTCGGATGATCCGGCAGGCCCAGTATCCGGGCCAGATCACTGTTCCACGCCACAAGGCGCGGCGCCTTGACCGGTTCCGGCTTCTGGCGCGAATAAAATGCCTCGGGCAGGCGGGCATAGCTGTTGTCGAAGGGGATCATGATGCTCATGCCGCAAAGATATGCCCCTGCGCCCGAATTACCATAGCAATCGGCCCCTTCCCGGCGCTAACCTGCGTCCATGACAGCGGATGAAATTATCGCCCATCTGGAGCTGGAGCCCCATCCCGAGGGGGGCCATTATCGTCAGACCTGGGTTGCCGACGGTTCGGGGCGTCCCGTTGGCACCTGCATCTATTTCCTTTTGCGTGCGGACGAACGCAGCCACTGGCACCGCGTCGATGCGACCGAGATCTGGCATTTCTACGCCGGCTCGCCGCTTATTCTTTCCATTTCCGATACAGACGCCGGACCGAAACGCGCCATCCGTTTGGAACCCGGCCTTAAAAACGGCGAGGTCCCGCAAGGAATCGTACCCGCAAATGCATGGCAAAGTGCTGCAACTACAGGCGATTACACCCTCGTTGGATGCACGGTCAGCCCCGGTTTTCAATTCGATCACTTTGAACTGGCCGACCCCGGATTTGACATCCCCTAAAACAGATTGTTTCCAATTCGGGCATCAATAACGCCCGTCGAAGCCCCCATATATAGGTCATGAATAATGAACTAAAACAGTATTCCAACAGACGTTTTTCCCGCCGCTTCCGCGATTTCTGGATAATCCACGGTAAGGAGGTCAGGACCGTTTCCATTGTTGTTGTCAGCTGTTTCGCTGTTGCGGCCTTTGCCTTCGAACCGGTTGAAAAAATCGGATACGAACGCGCCGTCGTCGAAGATTTCGGCGTGCGCGAAGGCTCAAAACGCCCCGGGGTTCGCTTGTGGGTACGCACCAAGAACGGTCGGCGCCGCTTGCTCTCAAGCCGTGCCTATATGCCGGATCTGCGCGTCGGCTCAGAAATCTGCCTGCTGCGGACACGCGGCAAAATCCGCAATGTCGATTATCTGCGACCCGCCCTTCCGTCCCGGTGCCTCGCCGGCACGGCGGGAGGTCAGGATATCTGACGACGTTCCAGGGGACGCGAAACGATCCCGCCCCCGACTGCCGCGCGCACACCGGTCGTGCCCGGACAGGAGGTCGGCATCCCCCGCGCCACCCGTACGGCCAGATGGGCAAAGGCCTGCGCTTCGAGCATATCACCATCCAGACCGACGGATTCGACCGGTTCGACAGGGCAATCCAGTGCGACGCGCAGCATTTCCATCAGAACCGGGTTGTGCCGCCCGCCGCCCGTCACCAGCATCCGCGCGGGCGGAACCGGGCAATGCTCCATCCCCTGCACCACGCCCGCCGCGCACATGGCGGTAAGCGTCGCGGCCGCATCCGCATCGTTCAACTCTCCGACCAGTTCGATCATCTCCGCGAAATCGTTCCGATCCAGCGATTTGGGCGGCATCCTGGCGAAATAGGATTCGGCCAGGAACAGCTCCAGCGCGCCGTCTTCGACCTTGCCCTTCGCGGCCACCGCGCCGTCGCGGTCCATCTCAAGGCCCAGACGCGCCTGCACCAGATCATTCACAGGCGCGTTGGCCGGACCGGTATCAAAGGCCAAAAGCGCCCCGGCCGCGTCCGGCGTGTCAAAGGACGGATCGACATAGGTGATGTTCCCGACCCCCCCGAGGTTCAGGAAACACAGCGGTTCGTCTGCGTCGATCCATTTGGCACAGGCAAAATGAAAGAACGGCGCCAGCGGCGCGCCCTCACCGCCCATCGACACGTCATCGGTTCTGAAATCCCACACGACCGGCAGGTGCAGCGCCTCGGCGAGCGCCGTCCCGTCGCCCACCTGCAATGTGCCCCTCCCGCGCGGCTCATGCGCAAGGGTCTGGCCATGGAACCCGACCAGATCGACATGATCAAACCCGCTGAGAAGTTCGTAATGCGCCACATCCACCACGTCACGGGCCAGGTCCACCGCCTGGCCGTGCCACTGGCCCAGCGCCGCGCGCAACACGGCGCGTTCCGCCGCGGAATAGGCCCGATAGGCCGACGGGCCAAAATCGAAAATACGCTGCCCGTCGGTTTTCACCGTGGCCGCATCGACACCGTCCAGTGACGTGCCGCTCATCGCGCCCAGCGCCCAGACCGCCCCTGATTTTCCGATGGCCTTGGTCATGACCTGCCCTCTGTTCCCCGTCTGAACGATCACCCCGATGCCGGCATGATTTCAGCGTTTATGTTCAGCGTTTTGCGCCGGGAAAACCGTTTCACACTTCCCGCGATGCAATCTATACTGTGCCCTCGAAATCGAACCAGAGGCAAGCCATGACCTACCACCCCAAATCGGATTTCATCGCAGTGATGATGGAGCGCGGCTTTCTCGCCGACTGCACCGATTATCAGGGGCTTGATGATGCACTGATGTCCGGCGTGGTTCCAGGATATATCGGCTTTGATGCGACGGCCAAATCGCTGCATGTCGGATCGCTGATCCAGATCATGACCCTGCGCTGGCTGCAAAAGACCGGACACAAGCCGATCACCCTGATGGGCGGCGGCACCACCAAGGTGGGCGATCCCAGCTTTCGTGCCGACGAGCGCCCATTGCTGACGCCCGAGCAGATCGACGACAACATCGCCGGAATCAAGCAGGTGTTTTCGAAATACCTGTCCTATGGCGATGCCCCCAGCGATGCAATCATGGTCAACAATGCCGAATGGCTCGATGATCTGAATTACCTCGATTTTCTGCGCGATATCGGTCGGCATTTCAGCGTCAACCGCATGCTCAGCTTTGAATCGGTCAAATCGCGGCTGGACCGGGAACAATCCTTGTCGTTCCTCGAATTCAATTACATGATCCTTCAGGCCTATGATTTCCTGGAGTTGAACCGCCGGTACGGCTGCCTGGTGCAGTTTGGCGGTTCGGATCAGTGGGGCAATATCGTCAACGGCATCGACCTGACGCGCCGGGTGCTGGACCATGAAATCTATGGCATGACCACGCCGCTTCTGACCACGTCGGACGGCAAGAAGATGGGCAAATCCGCCGATGGCGCGGTCTGGCTGAATGCTGAAATGCGCTCGCCCTATGAATTCTGGCAGTTTTGGCGCAACACAACCGATGCCGATGTGGGCCGGTTCCTGAAACTCTATACCGAACTGCCTGTGGACGAATGCGACCGCCTTGGCGCGCTGGAAGGCGCGGAAATCAACGAAGCCAAGGTGCGGCTTGCAAATGAGATCACAACCCTGTGCCACGGGGTCGAGGCGGCGGCCAATGCCGAGAAAACCGCGCGCGAAGTGTTCGAAAGGGGCGGGATTGGCGAAGACCTGCCCACCCTCTACCTGACTGCCGACGAGGTGGGCGACGGGATTTCGATCGTGCAACTGATCGTGCGCTCGGGCCTTGCCAAATCCGGGAAAGAGGCCAAGCGCCTGATCGCGGAACATGGCGCAAAAATCGACGACGCGCCCCTGTCGGATGCCGGGTTGATGCTGGACGCACAGGCCCTGTCATCGCCGATCAAGCTGAGCGCGGGCAAGAAACGCCACGCGCTGGTGCATCTGGCCCACTGAAACCAAACAGGAAACGGCGGGGCATTCCCGCCGTTTTTCGGTCTGCCCCCCGCGCAAACCCGGACAATGGCCCCTTCCCCATCTGGACAGTCAGCGCGCTGCATGCTTTTTTGAACAAGCGTTCAAATCAGGGGGAGCCAGCGCATGCAACTTTCAACAACAGCGGCAATTGTCACCGGCGGTGCATCCGGTCTGGGCGAAGCAACAGCGCGTCATTTCGCGTCCCAGGGCGCGAAAGTCACGATTTTTGACCGCGATGCAGAGCGCGGCAATGCCGTCGCCAAGGACATAGGCGGCTTTTTTGCTGAAACCGATGTGACGGACGAAGCGTCGGTTCAGGCCGCGATTGACCACGCGGTCGATAAAATGGGCCGCGTCAGCGCCACGGTCAACTGTGCAGGTATCGCCTATGGCATCAAGACGGTCGGCCGTGATGGCCCCCACCCGCTCGATGCGTTCAAGCGCACGCTGGATGTGAACCTGATCGGCACGTTTAACGTGTCACGCCTGGCCTCGGTCGCGATGGCGAAAAACGAACCCGAACCCGATGGCGCGCGCGGCGTGATCATCAACACCGCGTCGGTCGCGGCCTTCGAGGGGCAAAAGGGTCAGGTGGCCTATTCCGCCTCCAAGGGCGGCGTTGTCGGCATGACCCTGCCCATGGCACGCGACCTGGCCTCGTCCGGCATTCGCGTCATGACCATTGCGCCGGGCATCTTCATGACCCCGATGCTGGCCGGTCTGCCCGAGGATGTTCAGAAACAACTGGCCGCCGATGTGCCGAACCCGCCGCGTCTGGGCGATGCGTCGGAATATGGCCGTCTGGCCGGGTTCATCGTCGAATGTGGCTATCTGAATGGCGAAACCATCCGCATCGATGGTGCCCTGCGTATGCGCTGAGCGCCCCTTGCCGATTTCATCGGAAAAGCCGCCCCTATTGGGCGGCTTTTTCTTCCAGCGTCAGCCATTCTTCTTCTGACGCGGCGAGCTTTTCCTGACGTTCCACCAGCGCCTCGGTCGCCTTTTTGAACTTCACAGGTTCACGCGTGTAAAGCTCGGGGTCGGCCATCAGCTGTTCCAGCTTGGCAATCTCGGCCTCCAGACGCTCGATCTCGGCCGGCAGGGCCTCAAGCCGGTGTTTTTCGGTGAAGGACAGCCCCGTTTTCCTGGGCGCCTCCGGTTTGGGCTTTGCCTTTGGGGCCGTGGCTTTGGGCTTTTCCGGTTCGTCCTCGGCCAGAGTTCCCCGCTGGGTGACATAATCGCTCCACCCGCCGGGATAGGCCACCGCACGCCCGTTCCCTTCCATGGCAATGGTCGTTGTAGCCACGCGGTCCAAAAAATCCCGGTCGTGGCTGACCAAGAGGACGGTACCGTCGTAATCGTCCAGAACCTCCTGCAACAGATCGAGCGTTTCGACATCCAGATCGTTGGTCGGTTCGTCCAGAACCAGCACATTGCTTTGCCGCGCCATCAGGCGCGCCAACAAAAGGCGCGCCTTTTCACCGCCCGACAGCGCGCGCACAGGCGCACGGGCCTGCGCCTCGTCAAACAGGAAATCCTTAAGATACCCGATCACGTGGCGCGGCGAGCCGCGCACCATCACCTGATCGGCCCGCCCCGATACCCGCATCTCCGGATCCCCGGTCAGCGAATCCCAAAGGCTCATATCCGGGTCCAGCTGGGCACGGGCCTGATCGAACACCGCGATTTCCAGATTGGTGCCGTGCCGCACCGTGCCGCTGTCAGGCTCTTCCTGCCCCAGCAGCAGTTTCAATACCGTCGTCTTGCCAACCCCGTTCGGCCCGACAAAAGCCACCCGATCACCGCGCTGAATCTTGATCGAGAAATCCTTGACGATCACGGTGTCGCCATAGGCCTTGGACAGCCCCTCGGCCTCGATCACCTTGCGCCCGGATTTCTGTCCGCCGTCAAAGGCCAGATCGGCCTTGCCCTGCCGCCGGATCTGGCTGGCCCGTTCGGCGCGCAAATCCTGCAACGCGCGCACGCGGCCCTGATTGCGCTTGCGCCGGGCGCTGATGCCCTCGACGGCCCATCGGGCCTCGGCCTTGATCAGCCGGTTCAGCTTGTGGCGCTGCATGTCCTCTTCTTCCCAGATCGCATCGCGCCAGGCCTCGAACGCATCGAATCCCTTTTCTTGGCGGCGCACCTTTCCCCTGTCAATCCAAAGGGTTGCACGCGCAAGGTTACGCAGAAACGCCCGGTCGTGGCTGATCAGGACATAGGCTGCCCGGGTCGATTTCAGCTCATCCTCAAGCCACTTGATGGCCTCGATATCCAGATGGTTGGTCGGTTCGTCCAGCAGCATCAGATCGGGTTCGCGCGCCATCAACCCGGCCAATGCGGCGCGGCGCCGTTCGCCCCCGGATGCGGTTTCAACCGGGCGATCGGGATCGAACTTAAGCCCCTCGCCCGCGCGCTCGACCTTGTACAACTCGCCGGGTTCCAATCCGCGCGCGGCAAATTCCCCCAGCGTGGCACAGCCGGCCATATCCGGGTCCTGCTCCATGTATCCGACCGACTTGCCCGGCGACACGACGATTTGGCCGCTGTCAGGTTCGACCAGCCCGGCCATCACCTTCATCAGGGTCGATTTTCCCGATCCGTTGCGCCCGACAAGCGCCACCCGATCCCCGGGCTGAACCACGAGGTCGAGATCGGAAAACAGGGGATCGCCGCCAAAGGTCAGCGAAATATCGGAAAGCTGTAAAAGAGGTGCACGCGCCATGATTGCCAGCTAACCCTCTGGACAATAAGCGTCAACGCCCCTGCGTCACCATTGCACGATTAGTTGGCCTGCTCAGCCCGCTACGGCCCGCAACAGCCGCTTGCGCGCCGGAGGAATTGCGCCGATTTCAAGCCCGGTGAACACATGCAGCGTGTTCATCTGCCGATCAACCACCGCGTGGTCGCTGACCCAGCCCCCCATCAGCAGATAGGTCCGCAAAAGCGGCGGCATGCGCAGCATCGCTTTTTTGGCATCCGGCTTGCGCCGCAACCGGGCCGCGAACCGGAACACATCCGGCGCCTTGACGCGCGGCAGCCAGCGTTTGGGCGCAAGGTGGCGCGCCTTGAGCATGGCAAAGACATCCAGATAATCGCCGGTCTCCGTCCCGGCAAAGGACGAACACCCAAACAGCATGCCGATGTCATTTTCATCCACAAAGGTGGTCATCGCCCCCCAGGCCACCCGCAGGATATCCGGGTCGCGCCAATCGGGGTGGATGCAAAACCGGCCCATTTCGACCATGCGCCCCTGGTATCCGTTCAGCGCCGACAATTCGTAGAACTGCGCCGAATAGCTTTTAGGAACATCCGCGCCGCCCTCCAGCATCAGCATCCGGAAACAGCAAACCAGCGTTTCACTGCGCAGATCCTGCACCAGAACATGGGTGCAAAGGCTGTCAAAGCCGTCCACATCCGGCCCGTCCGTCCCGAAACAATGGGCCCGCAGCGCCTGCGCCTGCGCGATATCCCGCGCATTTTCGGCAATGCGCGCCCGGTATCTGCCACGGGTCAGGACGGGCAAGTCTGGCAGCATCGCATCCTCCGCAAAGTGACAAAAGCCAAGGTAGGTCGCCGGTTCTTACCGCGTAAAGCGTGACATCCGCATGCCCCGAGCAACCGGATCAGCCATCCCCGATAAGGGAGCCCGGTCCGATCCGGCCCAGATTGCCAAGCAGCTGGCGCAGGAATGTCGTGTCGGCCACGCCCGCATCGGTGACCCGCCGCTCCAGCGGAATGACACGGCCGTCTTCCAGACCATAGCGTTCCACCCCCTGCACCACGCCCGCCGTGTCAAAGCTGATGGCGACCAGCTCGCGCGAAACCGGTTTGGGCGCGCTTGGGCCGTAATGACGGAACCGCGTCGCGACATAATAGAACCCGCCGTCGTTCAGGACACCCGACGCGCCGGGCGTTCCGACGGTTTCGATCACGCTGTCGCGCGTATCGACACCGACGACGATCTCGGCCAAGTCTTCTTCGGTCGGGACATACCCGTGATCGCGAAAGGTTGAAACGCAGGCCGCCCCCGACAAAAGGACGATCCCCAGAACCGCCGCGCGGCTTGTTCGTTTCAACAAGGATGCAGTTGCAAACATGGTTGCCCTCTTGCCTTGGCCTGATCAGCCTTTTATCCCGATTACAGAGTCCGGGCCACCGGTTCAAGAAACGAAAGTTTTGTCATGTCCAATACCACCGCCTTGCGCGTCGCCGATCTGGCGCAAAACCGGCCCACCCCGTTCGACCTGCGCCCCAATGCGGAACAGATGCAGGCGCTGGCGCAGGAGACGGACCTGATTGCATTGCGCAAGCTGACATTTTCGGGCGAGGTCAAGTCGCAGGGCAAACAAGACTGGGTTCTGACCGGTCATCTGGGCGCGACAGTGGTGCAGCCGTGTGTCGTCACACTGGAACCGGTCACCACCCGAATCGAAACCGATGTGCAGCGCACCTATCTGACCGAGATGCCCGAAGCCGACGCCGCCGAAGTCGAAATGCCCGAAGACGACACGATCGAGCGTCTTGGAACGCACATCGATCCGGCCGTTGTCATGGCCGAAGCGCTGGTCCTTGCCCTGCCGCTCTATCCCCGCAAGGAAGGCGCGGACCTTGGCGAAGCGGTATTTACCGAACCCGGCCAGACCCCGATGCGCGACGAAGATACTAAGCCCTTTGCCGGTCTGTCGCAGTTGCGGGACACCCTGAAAAAGGATACATGACGCCTCAACACTGATCCGGCAGGGCAATCCTGCGAAAAACTGCTTGCACGAACCCGAAATCGCAGTATTTTCGCGCGCTCATCGGATTTAAGGTTGGACATCGCACGGGCCGCGGCCTAAACGCACGTCACGCCGCACGAAACGCAAAGAAACGCAACGTGGTCAGCGGGAACGCCCACTGACCCCATTTCAGACAAAGGTTGAGACATGGCTGTCCAACAGAACAAAGTATCCAAATCGCGCCGCAACAATCGCCGCGCACATGATGCCCTGGTAGCGGCAAACCCCAACGAATGCCCGAATTGCGGCGAGTTGAAGCGCCCGCACCACATCTGTGCATCTTGCGGTCACTATGACGACGCGGAAATCGTCGCCCAAGCCGACGAGATCGATCTGGACGAAGACGCGGCATAAGAGCAGGTGGCGGGCATTTGAATGACGGCCCAGCCTGATCAGCCCCAATCCGAGGCAAATCGCATCATCATTTCGGTCGACGCCATGGGCGGCGACTCAGGACCTGGTGCGGTTGTCGCGGGCATTGCCCAGTCAGCGCAGAAAAACCCTGATATCGGGTTCATCTTGCACGGCCCCCGGGCCGAGTTGGAGACGCTTGTCGAAAAACGCCGCGACCTGGACGGGCGCGTCGCCTTTCGCGAAGCCTCTGACGTCGTCACGATGGAGGACAAGCCCAGCCAGGTTGTGCGCAACGGCAAGGGCACCTCGATGTGGTCTGCCATCGAATCCGTCCGCAACGGCGACGCAAGTGCAGCGGTCTCCTGTGGCAATACCGGGGCGCTGATGGCGCTCAGCATGATCCGCCTGCGCCGGTTGCCAGGCGTTGATCGGCCCGCCATCGCCATCCTGTGGCCATCGCGCAATCCCCAAGGCTTCAACGTGATGCTGGACGTGGGCGCCGACATCCGCGCCGATGCGCGTGATCTTTTGCAATATGCGCTGATGGGCGCCTCTTATGCGCGCAACGGCATGTCCCTGCCCCGCCCGCGCGTTGGCCTGCTGAACGTCGGCACCGAAGAACACAAGGGCCGCCCCGAACTGAAAGAGGCGCACGGCCTGATGTCGCACTATGCCGACCAGGGCGGTTTCGACTTTGTCGGATTCGTCGAAGGCAGCGACATCCCCGGCGACGTGGCGGATGTGATCGTCACGGACGGGTTTACCGGCAACGTGGCGATCAAGACCGGCGAAGGCACCGCCAGCCTGATCGGCGATCTGCTGCGCGAGGCGTTCAAATATTCCTTCCTGTCCCGGCTGGCGTCTGTCTTGGCCATCAGCTCCCTCATGCGCCTGAAAAAGCGAATCGATCCGCGCCGTGTGAACGGTGGCGTGTTTCTGGGTCTGAACGGTACGGTGGTCAAATCCCACGGCGGAGCAGATGCCACCGGAGTTTCGGCGGCTGTGAAACTCGCCTTCCAACTCGGCCAGTCCGGTTTCGCCGAAAAACTGGCGGCGCGGGTTGCATCTGTGGGCGAGCTTACCCAAGATAAAGAAGAACCGCAGGAAGACCCTGAGGGACAAGAAAAAGAAGGACGGGCATGACACGGCGAGCAGTTGTAACCGGCGTTGGCCATTATCTGCCTGAACGCGTGGTTCCCAATGTCGAGTTCGAGGCCACGCTGGACACCACCGACGAATGGATCAAGTCACGTTCCGGAATCGAACGCCGCCATTTCGCCGCGGAAGGTGAAACCACATCCGATCTGGCAACCCATGCCGCGCGCAATGCGCTTGCGGATGCAGGGATCGACGCGGATTCGATTGATACGATCATCCTGGCCACCTCGACCTCGGATCTGACATTCCCGTCGGCCGCAACGATGGTTCAGGCCGCGCTGGGGATGACCCGCGGCTTTGCTTTCGACGTTCAGGCGGTCTGCGCCGGCTTCGTTTATGCGCTCACCACGGCAAACGCGATGATCGTGTCGGGACAGGCAAACCGTGTGCTGGTCATCGGCGCCGAAACCTTCAGTCGCATCATGGACTGGACGGACCGGTCCACCTGTGTCCTGTTCGGGGACGGTGCGGGCGCCCTCGTGCTTGAGGTCGAAGAAGGCATGGGCACCGCCGCAGATCGTGGCATTCTGTCCACCGACCTGCACTCGGACGGTCGGTTCAAGGACCTGCTTTATGTTGATGGCGGGGTTTCGACCCAGTCGACAGGTTTTCTCAGGATGCAGGGCAATCAGGTGTTCCGCCACGCGGTGGAAAAGCTGGCCGCCTGTGCAGAATCGGCGCTGGAAAAGGCCGGGCTGGACAGTTCCGAGGTCGACTGGATCGTTCCGCACCAGGCCAATATCCGCATCATCAAGGGCACCGCCAAGAAAATGGGCCTGCCGATGGAGCGTGTCGTCATCACCGTTCAGGATCACGGCAACACCTCGGCCGCATCGATCCCGCTGGCCCTGTCGGTCGGCAAGCAACGCGGCCAGATCAAACAGGGCGACATCGTCGTGACCGAGGCGATTGGCGGCGGTCTGGCATGGGGCGCGGTCGTCATCCGCTGGTGACCTTTCCACGCCCGGAATCGGCATGAATGTGATTATCCAAGCCAACGCAAATCATTGATATTGACAGTGAAATTCGCATCACCCTATTCTTCTTGAAATTCATGGGGGTTCGAAATGGGCGAAAAGACACTGACGCGTATGGATCTGAGCGAAGCCGTATTTCGCGAAGTCGGTCTGTCACGCAACGAAAGTGCACAATTGGTCGAAAGCATGTTGGAACACATGTCCGACGCTCTGGTGCGGGGCGAGCAGGTCAAGATTTCGTCTTTCGGCACCTTCAGCGTCCGTGAAAAATCGGCCCGGATCGGTCGCAATCCCAAGACCGGCGAAGAGGTTCCAATTCAACCCCGTCGCGTTTTGACCTTCCGCCCCTCGCATCTGATGAAAGACCGCGTCGCTTCCGGAAACAAGAAATAAGCAGGACCCAAGCGCATGACTAAATCGCCCGATGCCTTTCGCACCATAAGCGAGGTTGCGGAATGGCTGGGCATCCAGGCCCATGTTCTGCGGTTCTGGGAAAGCAAGTTTTCGCAGGTCAAACCCGTCAAACGCGCTGGCGGACGCCGCTATTACCGCCCCAATGACATGCTCTTGCTGGGCGGGATCAAACAGCTGTTGCACGAAGATGGGCTGACCATCAAAGGGGTCCAGAAAATCCTTAGGGAACAGGGCGTTGCCCATGTGTCCGACCTGTCGCAACCACTGGAAAGCACGGCCGAAGAGGCTGCATCCGGCGATGTGCTGGAGTTCAAGGCCGTCTCGGACACCGCCACGATCGAGGCCACGCCCACAGCCGAACCCGCCAATGCCCCGCCACCCGAACCAGCCCCCGAACCCGAGCGCCTTGAGGCGGAAACCGGCGACACGACGCCTGAGCCTGAGCCGGAACCTGAGCCCGAGATCACCCCGGAAGACGAAGAACCGCCAAGCCCGGTTCCCACCTTCCAGCATCGCAGGCTGAACCTGTCGGAATCAGCTCCCTCTGCGCCCGAACCGGATGTCACGCCCCCCGAACCCGAAGAGGTGGCCGCGCAAGCACCTGCCGAGCCGGAACCGATCGCCAAGCCCAAGCCGCGCATCGTGGACGCCCCTGATCCGCCACTGGAATCAGAGATCACGGTAACGCCCGGAATCCTGACTCAATTGGCACGCACAGATCGGATAAACGCCGAGCAGGCCCGCCAGATCGCGCCTGTCCTCGCCGAATTGCGCGAATGGATGGGTCAGAACACCGGTACCAGATCATCTTAACTCAAAGGCTGATGATTCCCTCTTGTCCCCGGCTTCAAAACCGCTATGAACACCTCATCGTCGGGCTATGGCGCAGCCTGGTAGCGCGTCCGTCTGGGGGACGGAAGGTCGCAGGTTCGAGTCCTGCTAGCCCGACCAATTCACACCGACGATGCCTTGGCCTCACCGCCTCCCGTTTTGAGCAGGAGGATTTGGTGTGAGCGGAGTTTGCCCCAACCAGACAATCGAAACCATGATCCGGGACGGCGCAATCGCCGCCAGCCCGGCCGTGTTGCCGGAACAGGTGCAACCGGCCAGTCTCGATTTGCGGCTGGGAACTGTCGCTTATCGCGTTCGCGCCTCGTTTCTGGCCGGGCATGGACGCAGCGTGGCCGACCGTCTGTCCGAATTCGAAATGCACCGGATCGACCTGACCGACGGGGCCGTTCTGGAAAAGGGCTGCGTGTACCTCGTTCCGCTGATGGAATCGCTGGCCCTGCCCCGCGGGGTCCAGGCCGTCGCCAATGCCAAAAGTTCGACCGGACGATTGGATCTGCTGACCCGGGCCATCACCGACGGGGGCACCGAATTCGACCGCATCCCCGATGGCTATACCGGCCCGCTTTATGCGGAAATCTGCCCCCGCTCGTTTTCGGTGCTGGTGCGCCCCGGTATGCGTTTGAACCAGATCCGGTTCCGCAGCGGTCAGGCTGTGCTCAGCGACGAGGAGCTTACGAAGCTACATCAGCAGACACCGCTGGTGGATGGTCAGGCCGTCATCAACGAAGGTCTGGGGTTTTCTGTCGATCTGGCCCTGCCCGGTGACGATCTGGTCGGATATCGCGCCAAACCGCACACCGGCGTGATCGATCTGAACAACATCGGGTATTACGATCCGGCGGAATACTGGGAAGAGGTGCGCACCAGCAACGGGCGCATCATTCTGGATCCGGGCGCCTTTTATATCCTCGTCAGTCGCGAGTCGGTGCACATCCCGCCCCAATACGCGGCTGAAATGGCGCCCTATCTGGCCATGGTCGGTGAATTCCGCGTGCATTACGCCGGGTTCTTTGATCCCGGATTCGGCCATGCGGCCGCAGGCGGCGCCGGGTCACGCGGCGTGCTTGAGGTGCGCTGCCACGAGGCACCGTTCGTTCTGGAACATGGTCAGGTGGTTGGCCGTCTGGTCTATGAACGCATGGCCGAGGTGCCCACGCAGCTTTATGGCGCGGACATTGCGTCAAACTATCAGGGACAGGGCCTGAAACTCTCGAAACATTTCAAGGCCTGATCGCCGCCTTACATCTTGCCGGTACGGCCGGCCGCCTTTGCGGCACGGCGCGCCTGACGGATGGCGCGACGTTCCTGACGGCGGCGCGCATCCTCTTCGGGCGTCAATGGGGCGGGACGATCTGAGTGCGCAGTGTCGGTGTCGCCAATCTGCGGCGGCGGCGCATTCTGCCGCTTCTTGCGGCCCAGGTTGGATGCTGCATTGATCCCGGCGTTGACACCACCGCTGATCGCCTTGCGCATGACAATGCGCAGGATCATGTTGATGATCTGGTTTGCGTTCATGACCGCCTCTTTTTTCTGCTCGCCCCGACGTTATCAAACCATATGGGTATTTTCACGGCAATTGTGAGCCCCCTGCCCGAGGTAAGGAAAACCTCACTCCCAAAACACGTATCGTTTTGCTAATGTGTTCCATCAGGGAGACACGAAAATAGACTACAATGCAAACAGACCGCTGAACGGCGCCCTGCGCGAGCGTCTGCATTTGGGCGAAAGTTCGACCCTTTCGCTGTTTCTTGTGCGCATGGCGTTGCATTCAGTCGATGCGGCCAGCCGCCTGCTCACCCATGATCCGTTCTTTGCCCTGCGCGAAAGCGAAGCGTTGCTGGACCGTCTGGGCGGGGTAAAGGGGGCGCATCTGATCCGCGAAATTTTGATGGAACGCGGCGGAACAATGATTGTTCCCCACGGGCTTGAGCGCATTCCCGTGACCGGTCCGGTCGTCATTGCCGCGACCCACCCCACCGGAATGTTCGATTTCCTGGCCCATGCCGGTGCGCTTTTGGACTTGCGGCCCGATCTCAGGGTGGTGGCCAATCATGACACCGAGCAGTTCTTGGGACAGGACATGCTGATTCCTGTGAAGTTCGACAAGAACAACCGGGCGGTGTCAGCTGCAGAAACCCAGCGCGCGATGCAGCACCATCTTGAAATCGGCGGGGCGCTATTGATCTTTGGGTCAGGCCGGGTGCCCAAGCGCAAGAATGGGCGGCTGGTGGAGCCCGAATGGCGCAAAGGTGCCACCACGGTATCTGCGACCTGTCAGGCGCCGATCATTCCGGCCGCACTCGATGCGTATAATTCGCGGTCTTACTACCTGACCCGTGCGGCTGCCCAGTTCCTCAGCGGAGGGAATGACAATTTCGGCGCAAAGATCGGGTCACTGCGATACATCGCGGAATTCCTGGAAAAACTGGGCGGGCACCACAACGTGTTCTACGGCGACCCGCTTGCCGCCGGAACCGCCCCGCATGTGATCAAGGCAGCCGCCGAAAGCCTGGTTCCGGGCCTGTATCGCAGCGCCTGAATACTTCGGACCAACGCGGTTGACCCAAGAACGCCTTATTCCTCGAAGAGTTCGGGTTGCCCCTCTTCGTCCTCGTCGTCGTCCTCTTGGTCCTTGATCGCAAAGGCCCCAGGCGGTGGCCGGTTTTCCAAGAGTCCGGCCGCGCGCAATTCCTTGAGTCCGGGCAGGTCGCGCGCATTTTCCAGACCGAAATGATCCAGAAACACGGGCGTCACGACGAATGTCACCGGACGCCCCGGTGTCATCTTGCGCCGACCCAGCCGGATCCACTCCATTTCGAGCAACTGGTCGATCGTGCCACGTGACACGGAAACGCCGCGAATTTCTTCGATCTCGGCGCGGGTGACGGGCTGGTGATAGGCGATGATCGCCAGCGTTTCGATCGCCGCCCGGCTCAGCTTGCGGGTCTCGACGGTTTCCTTTTGCATCAGGAACCCTAGGTCCGGCGCCGTGCGCATGGCCCAAGCCTCACCGACTTTCATCACCCGCACACCGCGGCCCTCATAGCGTTTTTGCAGATGAACGAGCGCTTCGCTTGCGTCGCACCCATGCGGCATGCGCGTTTCCAGATCGCGCACGGTTACCGGCTCGGCACTGGCGAAGAGCACCGCCTCGACCATCCGTTCCTGTTCGGCCATCGGAGGCGCCTCGAACAAGGATTCCTCTTTTTCTTCAATCTCTTCCGTCACGTTCTTTCATCTCTTTTGCGCAATTGGATCGGGGCAAATGTGTCGCTTTGGCGGATTTCCAGATGGCCCTCTTTCACCAGTTCAAGCGAGGCGGCAAATGTTGATGCCGTGGCCGAACGACGGCGCACCGGATTGCCCTCCCATCCTTCGGGAAGATAGCTGGAAATATCGGTCCACTCGGCCGCATAGCCGATCAGCCCGCGCATCCGGTCAAGCGCCTGTTCCATCGTGAAAACGGAATCGCGGTCCATGACGAAGGGGCGGAATTCGTCGCGCGTGCGGATCCGCGCATAGCCCTGCATCAGGTCCAGCAGATTAGCGGTATAGGTCACCGTCTTGATCCGGGTAATATTCTCACCCTGCCCGCGGGCAAAGAAATCGCGCCCCAACCGGTCGCGCGCCATCAGCCGCGCCGCCGCATCGCGCATCGCCTGCAGCCGTTCCAGCTGAAACGCCAGATGCGCGGCCAGTTCTTCGCCCGATGGCCCCTCTTCCGACGGGTCGGGCGGTAGCAACAACCGCGATTTCAGGAAGGCCAGCCAGGCCGCCATGACAAGGTAATCGGCGGCCAGTTCGATGCGCAGCGCCTTGGCCTGTTCGACAAAGGCCAGGTACTGGCGCGCCAGTTGCAGAACCGAAATCGTGCGCAGATCCACCTTTTGCGTCCGTGACAGGGTCAACAACAGGTCCAGCGGGCCCTCGAACCCGTCAACGTCGACAATCAGCGCCTCGGCCGCAAGCCGTTCGCTGACCGAAACCGTGTCTTCCTGGAACAGATTATCCGTCATAAACCCTTCCGCGCATCAGTCGCAGAAGGTCGGCTTCAGCCGCAGGAATGTCAAGCGCAAGTGGGTCATGGCGTGCTGCCAGCGCGGCCTCGGCGCGCGCCTGTGCCGCCGCCGTCATCTCGCCCGCGGCCTCGGCCACCTCGATCCGTTCGGCAAGGGTGCCATTGCAATGCAGAACCACGTCGCAACCCGCCGCGATGGAGGCGCGCGACAGGTCGCCCAAGGACCCTTGCAGGGCCTTCATCGAAATGTCGTCGGTCATCATCAGACCGTCGAACCCGATCCGGTCGCGGATCAGCGCGATCATCTTTGGCGAAATCGTTGCCGGCAACGGATCGACCTGATCGTAAACCAGATGCGCCGTCATCCCCATCGGCAGATCGTTCAGCGCACGGAACGGGGCAAAATCGCAGGCGTCCAGATCATCCGGTGCGGCATCCACATGGGGCAGGTCGAAATGGCTGTCCTGCGTCGCCCGCCCATGTCCGGGAATATGTTTCAGAACCGGCAGGACACCGCCATCCAGCATGCCCTGCGCAACCGCCCGTCCCAGCACGGCCACCTGCCCCGGGTCCTCGCCATAGCAGCGGTTTTTCAGGAAATCATGCGTGTCAGGCCCGGCCACATCCACCATCGGGGCACAGTTGCTGTCGATCCCGAGGCCGCGCAATTCATCCGCGATCAGCCGATACCGCAGGTACATCGCGCGCTCGGCACCCTCGCCAGCGGCTGCGACATGATCCAGCGGCGGCAACCACTGGCGCGCCAAAGGCGGGCGCAGCCGTTGAACGCGCCCCCCTTCCTGGTCAATCGTGATCGGGGCCTCGCGCCCCACCGCCTCGCGAAAATCGGCGCACAGGGCGCGGATTTGCTCGGGTGTATCCAGATTGCGGGCAAACAGAATGAACCCGAACGGGTTCACATCGCGGAAAAAAGCCGTTTCCTCTGCGCTCAGGCGCAGACCTTCGGCATCCAGGATCGTGGCGCCGAACCTCACCGCGTGGTGACCGGAATACAGTCCGCGTTTTCCGCCACCAGAACTGAACAGAACCGGCGCGCATCGTTGATGTCTTCGAACCCCATTGCACGCAGACGATAGAAGGTCCGCCCGCCGCTGCTGGCCTTCTGGATCACACGCGATTTGCCGTCCAGATAATCCTCGAACCGGGCATTCAACCGGTCCCATTCGGCGCGGGCCACTTCGGGGCTTTCATAAGCCCCCAACTGTGCCAGCCGCGTTCCGACCGGCAGGCTGGCCGGATCGACGTCAATGGCCTTGGCCACCGGGGCCGTCACGGGCGTGGCCTTGGCCAAGGCCAGCTTTGGGCGCAATTGCGGGCGCAGCGAGCGCGGCAAACCAGGACCGGTCAGAACTGCCGGTGTCACCTTGACCAAGTCTTGCACATTGGTCGGCTCAAGCGGTTTGGGCTGAACGATTTCACCCGCGACCCGGGTGACAACCTCCTGCACCTGAACCTCCTGATCCTCCAGCGGCTCGGCATCCCCGACCAACTGTTCAACCAGAGCATCGATCGTATTTTCGGTTTCCTTCGGCGCTGGTTCGACCTGTGCCACCTGTTCGACAACCGGCTCGGCCTCGTCCGCCTGTTCCACCTTGGCCAGTTCGACCATGGGTTTGTCTTCGTCGGTCAGATCGACCGGACGCGGCGCCAGCATCAGGCGGTCTGCCGGGGCTTCGGCGGTCCCGTCCGCGGCAACGGCGTTGACGGCCAACCCCTGATGATCGGCCTGTCGCCCGCCGGGGTTTTCGGGTTGAACCCGCATCGGGCCTTCGACCGCGCGCACGACCGGCAACCCGCTCACATCGCGCATCATCAGTTTGTAGCCCCAGACACCGATGCCCGCGACCAATGCCAATGAGGCCACCGCCCCAAGCACATTTACCGCCGCGCCAAATGCTGAAGCCCCCTGACCCGCATGCACATCTTGCGTGTCTACACCGGGGGTGTACTCGATATCCGCCATGTCCGCCTCACTGCCCGCTGACGCACCAAAAGGTGCGATCCGGGTTTCTCGTTACTGCCTCGGTCCGGCGGCTGGTGCGAATTGTTACCGCATCTCCTGCGCCGGTGTGACACCAAGAATACCAAGACCTGCGGAAATAACAACGGAAACGGCACGTGCGAGGGCCATTTTCGACTGGCTGGTCGCGACATCCCCCTCCTGCAGGAACCGCAGAGAGGGCACATCGTTGCCCCGGTTCCAAAGCGCGTGGAAGTCTCCGGCCAGTTCATAGAGGTAAAATGCCACGCGATGCGGCTCATGGGTGCGGGCCGCGATTTCCACCAGGCGCGGCCATTCGGCCAGCTTTTTGGCTACGTTCAGCTCGGCCTCATGTTCAATGCCCGACAGGTCGGCCGCCGCGATCACGCCGTCATCGGCGGCAATGCCAGCCTCGGCCGCACGGCGCAGCACACTCATCACCCGCGCATGGGCGTATTGCACGTAGAACACCGGGTTTTCGCGGCTTTGTTCCAGCACCTTGTCGAAATCGAAATCCAGCGGTGCGTCGTTCTTGCGCGTCAACATCACGAACCGCGTTACGTCGGGGCCCACCTGATCGACCACGTCGCGCAGGGTGACGAAATTGCCCGCCCGTTTGGACATCTTGAACGGCTCTCCATTCTTGAACAGCCGCACCAGCTGGATCAGTTTGATGTCCAGCGGAACCTTACCATCCGACAGGGCCGAAACAGCTGCTTTCATCCGTTTGACATAGCCGCCATGATCTGCCCCGAACACATCAATAAGGGCGTCGAACCCACGGGAAACCTTATCAAAATGATAGGCGATATCAGGCGCGAAATAGGTCCAGCCGCCATCCGATTTCTTGACCGGGCGATCCACGTCATCGCCATGTTCGGTCGAGCGGAACAGCGTTTGTTCACGCGGCTCCCAATCCTCGGGCACCTTGCCCTTGGGCGGCTCAAGTACGCCTTCGTAAATCAGCCCCTTCGAGTCCAGTGCTTCCAGCGCGGCCTCGATCCGGCCGGTGCCGTAGAGGGATTTTTCGCTGAAAAACACGTCCATCTTGACACCCAGCGCGGCCAGATCCGCCCGGATCAAATCCATCATGGCATTGGTCGCAAAGTCGCGCAGTTCGGCCAGCCAGACCTCTTCAGGCTGATCAACCCAGGCATCGCCCTTGTCCTTGGCCAGCCGTTCCCCCACGGGGATCAGGTAGTCGCCGGGATAAGTGCCGTCCTCGAACGCCACCTCACGCCCCAGCGCCTCAAGATATCGCAGGTACACCGACCTGGCCAGGACATCGACCTGTGCGCCACCATCGTTGATGTAGTATTCGCGCGTCACGTCAAAGCCGGCGTAGTCCAGCAGGCTGGCCAAGGCGTCGCCAAACACGGCGCCGCGGGTATGGCCAACATGCAACGGTCCCGTGGGGTTGGCCGAGACATATTCAACGTTGACCTTCTGCCCCTGCCCCATGTCCGACCGGCCAAATTCGGTCCCGGTCGCAAGAACGGCACCGATGACACCCTGCCAGGCACTGCCCGCCAGCCGCAAATTGAGGAACCCGGGACCTGCCACTTCGGCGCTGGTGATGCGCGCATCCCCGGCAAGACGCCCGGCCAGATCCTCGGCAATATCGCGCGGCTTCATCTTTGCAGGCTTGGCCAGCACCATTGCCGCGTTTGTCGCCATATCCCCATGTGCGGCGTCGCGCGGAGGTTCGACAGCAACGTTATCAAAGCTCAAACCCTGCGGCAAAACACCGTCCTGCACCATGGCATCAAGGCTGTTCAGCACCAGCGAACGAATTTCGGCAAACAGGTTCATTTCGGCATCCTTTTTGGGCTTGGCCGGGGTTTACCACTCATTCGCCGGTGGTCAACTCGTCATGATGGGTTTTGCCCCGCGCCGTATGGGCGCAAGGCGACATGGCTCACTTGACCATTGGTGACTCGGGCTCGACCGGCGGGCCGTCATTGGGCGTATCAGGCTGGGGTGGACGCAGGGCGATGATCGTATGGTCGGCCTTGGCCTTCACATCGGCCTCTTCGCGCACCAGCCGCACCGCCCCGCCGGGCGAGATGACCCCGATCAGAATGGCGTCGGGGTGCTCGTCCCGCCATTCGGTCAGGCCGAATTCGTCCGTAAGTCCCGTGCGCCGCACGGTCCAACCTTGCTCCACAAGGTCATTGACCCGATCATACCCCTTTTCGGGCCCGAACGGTTTGCCCCCAAGAGTCCGGGGCAGTTGATGGCGTGCACTGTCTTCTTTTCTGCGTCGCAACTGGAATACCTTATCCCGACCGAATTCCGGCGCCAGATCGGTGCAGACCAGTGTGTTATAAGCATCGTTATCCGTGGCCGCGACGACGGTTTCGAACTGCATCAGTTCCACCCGGTGCTCGGCGGCTTCGGACAGGATATCGCCGGTAAAGGTCGGAATGCCCGCCGTGCGCGCCTGCCACAGGTGGCCATAGTTGGTATCGGCGATCAGCACCGGCAATTCATGGCGGATCAGGCTTTCGGCCAAAGCCTTGGCAAAGGGCGAGCCACCGACGATCAGAACGCCGGGCGTCTCCCCGCCGCTCAACCCCAGCGCCCGGGCTAGGGGTTTCAGGGTGAATCCGTGCAGAACAACGGTAAAGACCACAAGGGCAAAGGCCAGCGGCGGGATCAGACTGCCATCGGCAACGCCCAGTGACGCGAGCCGTTCGCCGAACAGGCCCGACACCGCGACCAGAACCACGCCGCGCGGTCCGGTAAAGGCAACCATCGCCTGTTCGCGCCACGGCACCCCTGCCCCCAGCATGGCAATGAACACAGTCAGCGGCCGGACCAGCAGAACGACGGCCAGCACGAACAGGATCATACGTCCGGTCAGCTGGCCCAGCATCTCCAGATCCACCGACGCCGCCAGCAGGATGAACACCCCGGACACCAGCAGAACGGTCGCGTGTTCCTTGAACCGCCGCAATTCCTCATAGCTGGGCAAATTGGCATTTGCGATGAAGATGCCCATGACCGTGACAGCCAGCAGCCCGCTTTCGTGCAGCAGCTGATCGGCCAGCGCAAAGACACCGAGAAGCGCGGCAAAAAGCACCGGAACCTTCATGAATTCCGGCACCCAGGCCCGCTTAAAGGATTGCGACAGCGCATAGCCGCCTGCCAACCCGATGACCGAGGCAAAGGTGATTCCGATGACCAGTTCCAGTACTGCGGCCTGAACGGTGGTCGCGGTGTTCAGAACCATGACCACTTCAAACGCCAGCACCGCGGCCAGCGCCCCCAGCGGGTCATTGATGATCGCCTCCCACTGCAACAACGCAGCCGGGCGGCGCGCCAGTTTCGCCGTGCGCAGCAGCGGCGCAATCACGGTTGGACCCGTGATGATCATGATGCCGCCGAAGACCGCCGCACTTTCCCAGCTCAGGCCCGCCCCATAGCGCAACGCAAGAGTGGACAACAACCATCCCAGCGGCGCCCCGATGAACACCAGCCGCCGCACCCCCTTGGCGCTGTCGCGCAGGGAATGCAGGTTCAGCGTCAGACCGCCCTCGAACAGGATGATCGCCACCGCGACCGAGATCATCGGCCCCATCAGCGTTCCGATATCGCGCGCCGGATCAAAGATGCCCAGAACCGGACCCACGATCAGACCCGCTGCCAGCATCAGAACGATGGCCGGCATGCGTATCCGCCAGGCCACCCATTGCGACCCGACGCCCAGGGCCCCGACAAGGGCAAAGGCAATGACAGGGCTCAGACCCTCGGATGCGTACTCAACTGCCATATTGCGATCTCACCTTCCCGCCACACAGGCGTGTATGTTCCATCAGAGCAAACCGATCGGTCATGCCAGACACATAATCCGATACAATGCGCGCCAGCGTGACTTGTTCCGTCGCGGCCTCGACATCCTTGCGCCACTGTTTGGGCAACTCATCGGGATGGGCCATGAAATAGGGAAACAACTCATTCACGACATGGGTCACCTCGGCGCGCATTTCGATCACGCTGGGCGCGCGATACATCCGTTCGAACAGAAAGGCACGGATCACTTTCAGATCGGCAAAAACCCCGTCCGAAAACTGCACGATCGGCTGCCCGGCATGGCGGATATCGTGCACGGTTTTCGGGTCGATCTCGCCCAGACGCCGGCGGGCAAAGGTGATGACGTCCTCGACCAGCACCCCAAAGAACCGGCGCAACGCCTCGTGACGGCGACGATAATAGTTGAGGCCGGGATACCGGGCATCCACTTCGGCGAAACAACCCTTCAGAATGGGCAATTCGGCCAGTTCGTCGGTCGAAAACAACTCGGCGCGCAGACCGTCATGCAGGTCGTGGTGGTTATAGGCCACGTCATCCGCGATCGCGGCCACCTGCGCCTCGGCGCTGGCATAGGTGGACAGTTCCAGATCATGGCGCGCGGTATATTCCGCCAGCGCCCAGGGCAGATCGCCGACAACGGGGCCGTTATGCTTGGCCAGCCCTTCCAGTGTCTCCCAGGTCAGATTCAGACCGTCGAAATCGGCATAATGCCGCTCCAGATGCGTAACGATGCGAATGGCCTGCGCATTGTGATCGAACCCGCCATAGGGCGCCATCAGCGCGTGCAGCGCATCCTCGCCCGTATGGCCGAACGGCGTGTGACCCAGATCATGGGCCAGCGCCACGGCCTCGGTCAGTTCCTGGTTCAGTCCGAGGGCGCCGGCAATGGTGCGCGCCACTTGGGCCACCTCGATCGAATGCGTCAGGCGCGTGCGATAGTAGTCGCCCTCATGTTCGATAAAGACCTGGGTCTTGTGCTTCAGCCGCCGAAACGCGCTGGCATGGATGATCCTGTCGCGATCGCGCTGAAAACACGACCGAAAGCTGCTTTCCTCTTCCGGAACCAGCCGTCCCCTGCTGGTTTCCGGATCCGAGGCATAAGACGCCCGCATATGTGCTGGTCCTTGTCGCCTGTCCCTCATGTTTCTATATGATAGACAACAGCGCATTGAAACCTTCCGGAGTGCTTTGACATGCAGCTTCCTCCCAAAGTCACAGAACGTGCCTTTGCACGGCTGGCCGAAATTGGCGCCGCCGACAAGGGCCAGGCCCTGCGCGTCGCCGTAGAAGGTGGCGGATGTTCCGGGTTTCAGTATGAGATCGCGTTGGATGAACCCGGTCAGGATGATCTGGTTCTCGAAGGTCAGGGTCAGAAGGTTGTGGTCGATACCGTATCGCTGCCGTTTCTTGAAAACGCGGTGATCGATTTCAGTGACGAACTGATTGGCGCACGGTTCGTGATCGAAAACCCGAATGCCACATCCTCATGCGGATGCGGCACTTCTTTTTCAATGTAAACCAATACCTTACGGGTCAGACTTGAACTGGACCTTGTCGCCGATCCGCGGGAGTGCCGGCTTGCGCTGTTCGTCCGGCAGGAACTGATCCCATACCAGGAACAGGCCCGTCGCAATGACGATCGCAACGCCCAGGTATGTGTTCGGGGCGGGTAATTCGCCAAAGAATATGGCGCCCAGAACAACCATCCAAACAAACTGCAGGTTCATCAGCGGTGTCACCGCATAGGCAGCCAGCAACCGCAGCGCAACCACCAGCAGCCACCGCGCCGCGAACAATAGCGTTGCATAGGCAACCACCCATCCCAGATCCTCCAGCGGCATCGGCTTCCAGACGAAAGGCAGGATCAGGGTCATCGTTGCGAAGATCGCCGAATTTGGATAAAAAACCTGCGCCAAGGCATTGTTTTCATGGCGTCCTATGTATCTGGCCATGACCATGGAAAAGGTGCCGAACAGAACCGCCGCCATGGCACAAACATGGCCCAGCGAGACACTGCTAACCCCTTCGGGGAACAGGCACAACACCCCGACGAAACCGGCCACCAACGCGCCCCAGGCGACGGGGCGCACATGTTCGTTCAGGATCAGGCCGGACATCAACCCGGCCACGATCGGGATCAACCCGATGAACAGGAACACCTCGGCAAAGGCCAGCAATTTGAAGGAATAGAAGAAGCAGACCGACGCCAGAACCGTCGCCGCAGACCTCAGCGCCATGGCCCTCGGACAGGATGTGGCAAGCCCGCGCCGTTGCGATGGATGGCGATCCGCCATCAGGCTCAGCGCCATGACGATCAGACCCGACATGCAAAACAACTGCGGGGCGGCATATCCGCCCGCGATGAATTTGGTGATCGCATCAGCCGATGAAATCAGCGCCGTATAGACGATGACCAGACCGGCCCCGACCGACGCCGTGCGTGCATTTACACCAATCACAGTGCCACCCCGCGCAGACCCGTCCGCGCGAACCCGGCGAAGAATTCTTCAAACTTATCGGTGCTTTTCTGGGCGTCGTTGAGAACGTCATAACCAAATTCCGACAATGCCTGTTCGATATGAGGGCGCATGACAGACCAATCGCTGCTGCGCTGATCCTCAAGGCGGAACATGCATTCGGACATTTCCCGCAGCGCCCCGGGTTGCGGGGTCGCGCTGTAAAAGGCCATCCGGTCAAATTCGACCGGCTTGTCGAACGCCGCACGCCCGGACACGGCCATCAGCCAGTTGCAGACAAAGAAGTCGTGATAATTGTCCGCCGTGGCGACATGAGCGCCGGTTTCGATGCTGAACTGGTGGGTCTCGCGCGTCAGCCAGTTTTCCCACACATCCGAGGGTTCCACCCCGGCAAAGCGCAGCGCAACGCAGATTTCGGCCAGCAGATCGGCGTTCCGATCCAGAAAGGCCAGCAAACCGGCGTATTCCAGGCTCGTGATCGCCGATTGCGACAGACGCGGATCGCGGCGGCCATATTCGCTGAGGTAGAAAACGATGTGAGTCAGTTCATATGCGGCCTTCTTGTTCGGCATCGCAAATGTTTCCGAGCGGTCGATAAAGCATCTCAACCGGTCTTCCAGCCCTGTATCGTCGGCCAGCGGATCGATCCCGCGGCGCATCATCAGGCGGCGGGCCTCGGCGCGTTGCAGATCGGACAGTTCGGCATCGGCCAGACCTTCGCGCGCCACCCAATGGGCCAGCGCCTCGCCCTTGTTTCCCTTGATCCCCAAATCCTCAAGATCCAAGCAGATCGACAGGAGAAAACGGTAATACTGCGGAAAGAACCCCAGCCGTTTTTCCACTTGCGCATAGAACCCTTCGTGCGGGGCCAATGCGTTTTCTTCCAGTTCCAGCCCGGTGCATTCCAGGATGTTGAGCAGTTCGGCATTTTCCTTCAGCCAGAACACATCATCCCCAAAGCGGCGGTGCTGGGCAAAGCAGGCGATCATCGCGGCGCGACGGTTCGCCGTGCTCTGGCGTTGGGACGGAACGTTCAGATGAATGACATTTGACATTGGGTGTACCTCTTTCAAACAGCGTTCTCTGAACGCCCCGTGTCCAACTTCAGATATTCAGGTCGGGCTTAGCTGCCGGACGAGAACATTTCGGTGCGGTCGCCCGAGATGGCGACGCTGCCGGTGGTCGGGCCGCAGCTGGTGGTGAACATTTCCACACCTTCGCCCGCTGTAGTGGCGCTGCCGGTGGTCGGGCCACAGCTGGTCGTGAACATCTCGACGCCTTCGCCGGCGATGGTCGCAGTGTCGCCGGTCGGCGCGCAGCTGGTGGTGAACATCTCGACACCCTCGCCAGCGATGGTCGCAGTGTCACCGGTCGGCGCGCAGCTGGTGGTAAACATTTCAACGCCTTCGCCCGTGGTGACGGCGCTGCCGGTGGTCGGGCCACAACTGGTCGTGAACATCTCGACACCTTCGCCCTTGCTGGCTTCGGCGCTACCGACCGGCGCGGAACCGGACGAGAACATTTCAACGCCTTCGCCGGCAGTGGTACCGGCATAGCCTACGGGCGCAGACCCTGACGAAAACAGTGCGGTCGCATCGCCGTCGAGAATGTCGGATTGCGCCATCGGAGCCGACCCGGACGAGAACATTGCCGTTCCGTCACCGTCGAACAGGCTTGTCTGGACAGCAGTGGTGAGAGTGGTTTCGATGTCATAGACTTTGCGTTGAGCGTTCATTTCGTAGTTTCCCATAGTTTGTGAAGTGGATCGCCCTTTCACGCTTGCACCCTAGACGTGAACTGCAAAATGTTTTTTCCACTCATGGGTGTGTCAACGGTGACTTATCCACATCAAGAACCCGTCTCAAACGGGTGACGCTGAACCATTCCGCCCTGACACGAATGCGGCCAAAAAAAGTTATCCACAGGGCCGAATTGTGTCAGAAATGCCCCTGAATCGAGATCAAACCGGATACGAATCGGATCCGGTATGCGCCCGATATCGCGAAAATGATTCGTCCTGACCCAATTTGATTCCCATCGCGACCGGGCTTCACCTTGCTCTGGTCGTTCCCTTGGGCGATAGATCGTGTGCGACGCAGGAAAACGGAACCATGGGGCACGCATGAAGATCGCCAGTTTCAACATCAACGGGATCAAGGCACGGAGCCTGGCCCTTCCGGCTTGGTTGGATACGGCCCAGCCCGACGTCGTCGTTCTTCAGGAAATAAAATCCATGGACGACCTCTTTCCGCGGGATATCTTCGAAGAGCGCGGATATAACGTCGAAACACACGGTCAGAAATCGTTCAACGGAGTAGCGATCCTGTCCAAACTGCCGCTTGAGGACGTCAGCCGCGGCCTGCCCGGCGATGACGACGACGAACAGGCCCGCTGGATCGAGGCGACGGTTGTCGGCAAACAGGCGGTGCGCATCTGCGGGCTTTACCTGCCCAACGGAAACCCGGCGCCGGGGCCCAAATTCGACTATAAGCTGGTCTGGATGGAGCGTCTCAAGGCCCGGGCCGAGCAGTTACTGGCCAATGAGGAAGTCGCGCTGATGGCGGGCGACTATAACGTCATCCCCCAGGCCGAAGACGCCAAACGCCCGGACGCCTGGCGCGAGGATGCCCTGTTCCGCCCCGAGAGCCGCGCCGCGTTTCAGCGGATCGTGAACCTGGGCTTTACCGATGCCTTCCGCGCCCGCACGCAAGGGCCGGGACACTACAGTTTCTGGGATTATCAGGCTGGCGCCTGGAACCGGAACGACGGGATCAGGATCGATCATTTCCTGCTGACACCGCAATGCGCCGACCTGCTGACCGACTGCCAGATCGACGCCGAAATTCGCGGCCATGAAAAACCATCGGATCACGTACCGATCTGGGTCGAACTGGATCTCTGACGCCCGCTAAGCCGTTACGTCAAAATCATAAATCCAGTCGTATGTCGGTGCCGCCACGCGACCCGCCACCGACAGACCCAATTGTGCAACCTGGCGAAAAGGGCTGCGCAGATGGAACCGGTGCGCGTTTTTTGCCGCTGCCGCGACAACCCGTTCGGTGCGCGGGCGGCGCAGATCGCGGTAGTGTGCGAACCCGGCCCCGACCGCGTCCTGTTGCGCCAGCGACGTGGCCAGAACCCAGGCATCCTCGATCGCCATGCAGGCCCCCTGGGCCATGAATGGCAGGGTCGGATGCGCCGCGTCGCCCAGCAATGCCAGTGGTCCGTCGAACCATCGCCGGGCCACCGGATGCAGATATAGCGCCCACTGATGCGCTTGCGTCACTTCGGACAGAATATCCCCCACAGCGCCCCCGAAATCAGCGAACCGCGCGCGCAGGTCCCGGGGGTCGGCCTCACAGCTCCAACTGTCGTTCGTCCAGTCGCGCCGCTCTTCCACGGCCACCACGTTCATCAGGGTCTTGTCCCGCAGAGGATAGGTCACGACATGCCGTCCCGGCCCCATGGTGACAACCGCCGGAGCCCGATCCGCCGGGGCGGTGCGGGGGACAATCGCCCGCCAGGCCACCTGCCCGGAAAATAAGGGATCACCCGCGCCTTCGACCGTCTGGCGTGACACCCCGCGCACACCGTCTGCCCCGATCAGGCAGGAGGCGTCCTCATGCGTACCATCTTCGAATGCGATCGTGGCATGCCCGTCAGACAGGGTGATGGACCGCGCGCGGCGGCCCAGTTCGATTTCGACCCCCTTGACCCCGGCCGCGTGAACCAGTTGCGCCAACAGGTCCGCGCGATGGAAAAACCATGTCGGACCAGCCAAAGGCGGTGGCAGGTCGAACACCGGGCGCCCATTGCGGAAATCGCGCAATTCGACCCCGTCCGATTGCACGGCACCAATGGGCACATCCGCGACCACACCCAGCTTGCGCAGAACGACCATGCCATTCTGGCTGATCTGCAACCCGGCGCCGACTTCGGTCAGCGCGGGCGCCTGTTCCAGAACCCGCACCCGTGCACCATGATCGGCCAGTGCGCAGGCGGCGCTCATGCCGCCGATCCCGCCGCCAAGGATGGTTATGTCGCGATCCTTCAGGGTCATACCTTTCGATAAACGCAAATACGCCGGGGCAACAGGCCCCGGCGTTTATGAATTTCGTCACATGTCAGAAAGGGTCAGTCGTCGCGATGAACCTTTTCGCGGCGTTCGTGCCGTTCCTGCGCTTCAAGACTCATGGTGGCAATCGGGCGCGCATCCAGCCGCTTGAGCGAAATCGGTTCCCCGGTCACTTCGCAGTAGCCGTATTCACCTTCTTCGATCCGGCGCAGCGCGCTGTCGATCTTGTTCACCAGCTTGCGCTGACGGTCCCGTGTCCGCAGTTCCAGCGCCCGGTCGGTTTCTTCGCTTGCGCGGTCCGTGACGTCGGGAATATTGCGCGTACCATCCTGCAATCCCTCGATCGTGTCGCGGCTGCCCGCCAACAACTCATGCTTCCAGTTCAAAAGCTTGCGGCGAAAATATTCAACCTGCCGTTCATTCATGAATGGTTCATCTTCAGCCGGGCTATAATCTTCCGGCAAGAAAACGTCGTGCTTCATTTCAGCTCCCTTAGCTTGGCTAAAAACGCCTGACATTACATTTCCTTAGAGATCGGGCCTATCATTGCCGCAGCGTTTATCCGAGACCTATCGGAATGTCACTACACAATAGTGTACCGCTTGGGCTAAAAGGCCGGAACGAACAGATTTACCGCGCAGAAAGCAGCAAAGGGTTGGAAGAACATGAAATTTGAGGGCACCAAGGATTACGTGGCCACCGAAGACCTGACGATTGCCGTCAACGCGGCCGTCACGCTGGAACGTCCCCTGCTGGTCAAGGGCGAACCGGGCACCGGTAAAACCGAACTGGCACGCCAGATCGCCGATGCCCTTGGTCTGCGCATGCTCGAGTGGAACATCAAATCCACCACCCGCGCGCAGCAGGGCCTGTATGAATACGATGCGGTCAGCCGCTTGCGCGACAGCCAGCTGGGCGAAGAAAAGGTGCACGACGTCGCCAACTACATCAAAAAGGGCAAGCTTTGGCAGGCGTTCGAGGCCGAAGACAGGGTTGTTCTGCTGATCGACGAAATCGACAAGGCCGACATCGAATTCCCCAACGACCTGCTGCAAGAGTTGGATAAGATGGAGTTTTTCGTCTACGAAACCGGCGAAACCATCACCGCGCGCCAGCGCCCCATCGTGATCATCACCTCAAACAATGAAAAGGAATTGCCCGACGCCTTCCTGCGCCGCTGTTTCTTTCACTACATCCGCTTCCCGGATGAGACGACGATGCGCAAGATCGTCGAAGTGCACCACCCCGGCATCAAGGAATCGCTGCTGGCCACGGCGCTGACCCAGTTTTTCGAACTGCGCGAAACCGCCGGACTGAAAAAGAAACCCTCGACCTCCGAGGTTCTGGACTGGCTCAAGCTGCTGCTGGCCGAGGACCTGACCGCCGAGGATTTGAAACGCGACGGCGCTAACGCGCTGCCCAAACTGCACGGCGCCCTGCTCAAGAACGAACAGGACGTGCACCTGTTCGAACGCCTTGCGTTCATGGCCCGCGGACAGAACCGATAAGGCAAAGGTTTCCGGCGTCCGGCCCGCACGCACCGGGCGCCGCTATGTTTCCCTTGGGGAAACAGTTTTTGCTCAATTCAAGGACTGTATCGGCCCTTCAAAAGCTGCATACTTAGACTTCTGGGATCTGTTCCCGAAAGTATACGCCCCGTAGCCGTGACATTGCAAAAGCACTTGAGCAGGAGAGACCTCTCTGTCACCGTTGCAACCAATGAGCGAGCATTCCACGCATATACTGCGCCCGTTGCGCCCCGAGGACCGCGCACAATGGGACGATTTGTGGCGCGCGTATCTCGCATTCTACGAAACCACCCTCCCGGATGAGGTCTATGACAGCACCTTCGCCCGCCTGCTGGGCGATGACCCGCAGGATTTCAACGCGCTGGTTGCCGTCTCTGACGGCACCCTGCTTGGGCTGACCCACTACCTGTTTCACCGCCACGCCTGGAAAATCGAAAACGTCTGTTACCTTCAGGATCTTTTCACGCATCCCGACGCACGCGGACAAGGCATCGGACGGGCCCTGATCGAAGGCGTCTATGCCGAGGCAGACAAAAGCGGCGCTCCGGCTGTCTATTGGCTGACGCAGGATTTCAATAAAACCGCGCGACAGCTTTATGACCGCGTTGCCGTCCTTTCACCTTTCATCAAGTACAATCGCCCATGATCCGTCTTGCAGCCGCCTTTGCCGTCGCCCTGTTGGCCGGGTGCTCTTCGACCCCGGTCGAAGCGCCCCCGACACGCGCCAAAATCGCCGACAGCACCCTGCCGCCGATGAAAAACTTTTCAGCGGCCCAGGTGCGGCCCCCCTTTCAGTCAAACGCAAATATCGCGGCCGACTTTCTGGCGCTGCATTTCGAACTGGAAAGCGGGCGCTCCCTGCAGGTGTTCACCCGGTTCGAAACCCCAATCACGGTCAAGGTAACCGGCGCACCGCCCCCCAGCCTCGGGCCTGACCTGCGGGCCCTGCTGAGCCGGCTGAACCGCGAGGCCGGAATAAATATTCGCCAGGTCGGTTCAGGGCGGGCCAATATCGTCATCAACGCGATAAGCCGCAGTGAAATCCGCCGCGCCCTGCCCCAGGCCGCCTGTTTCGTCGTGCCCAACGTCACCACTCTCAGCGAATTCCGGCGCAACCGCCGCGATGCCAAAACCAACTGGTCTCTGCTGCGCACCCGCAGCCAGCTTGGCGTTTTCGTGCCCAACGATTCCAGCCCGCAGGAACTGCGCGACTGCCTGCACGAAGAACTGGCCCAGGCAATCGGACCGCTCAACGATCTCTACCACCTGCCCGATTCCGTCTTCAATGACGACAATGTGCACACCGTTCTGACCGGGTTCGATATGCTGATCCTGCGGGCCAGCTATGCCCCCGAACTGCGCAGCGGCATGTCACGCAGTGAAGTTGCCGCACGCCTGCCCGCCATCCTGTCCCGGCTGAACCCGCGTGGAAACAGCGAACCGGCCCGCGCCGTCAGCACCACGCCGCGCAACTGGATCGGCAATGTTCAGACTGCGCTTGGCCCCGGATCGGGCGAATCCCAGCGGCGCGCCGCAGCCGCCAGCGCCGCCGGCATCGCCAAACAGATGGGGTGGCAGGATCATCGCCGCGCCTTCAGCCACTATATGCTGGGCCGCATGATCCAGAATTACGATCCCGCCCTGGCCCAGCAACATTACGACACGGCACTGGGTTATCTGGCGCGCACCCCCGGCACTGAATTGCACCGCGCCTTTATCGCCACGCAAACGGCGGCCTATGCCATCGCTCTGGGGGAAGGCGCCACCGCGTTGCGCCAGATCACCCCGCACCTGCCCGTCGCCGCCCGCGCGCAGAATGCTGCGCTGCTTGCGACCCTGATGTTGCTGCAGGCCGAGGCTCTGGACCTGACCGGCCAGTTCGAACAGGCACGCGCCGTCAGGCTGGACAGTCTGGGATGGGCGCGATACGGCTTTGGTTCGGATTGGGCCGTGCGGGCCAAGATGCGCGAAATCTCGTCGCTGAGCCCGCTGCAAAAACGCGGCTGATAGCAGCGGGAAAAGAACACATGATCGTAATTGCTGGCGCGCTCATCGGGGCCATTTTCGGCGCTCTGACAGCGAAACGAAACAAGGGGTCACTGGCGGACATCCTGCAATACGCGGCGGGCTATGGCATTGCCCTTGCGTTGGTCGGGATGGTAGCAACGATCATCATCCATCGCGCCGCGGTCTGACCACCATGTTTCTTCCCTTTTTCGAAACCCTGCGAAAAACCGGTGTTCCCGTGTCCCTGCGCGAATACCTGTCGTTTCTCGAAGGGATGAAAAAGGGGCTCGTCACCTATGACGTCGAGGCGTTCTATTATCTCGCTCGCACGGCGATGGTGAAAGACGAACGCAACCTCGACAAATTCGACCAAGCCTTTGCCCACGCGTTCAAGGGGCTGGAAACCATTACCTTCGATCAGGTGATGGAGGCCGTAGACATCCCCGCCGACTGGTTGGAAAAGATGGCCGAAAAGCACCTCTCGGCCGAGGAAAAGGCCGAGATCGAGGCGCTTGGCGGGTTTGAAAAACTGATGGAAACCCTGCGCGAACGGCTGAAGGAACAGCAAGGACGCCATCAGGGGGGCAACAAATGGATCGGCACCGCCGGGACGTCGCCCTTTGGAGCTTATGGCTATAACCCCGAAGGCGTCCGCATCGGCCAGAACGAAAGCCGCCATCAGCGCGCGACCAAGGTCTGGGACAAGCGCGAATTCAAGAACCTTGATGACACTGTCGAACTGGGAACGCGCAACATCAAGGTGGCCCTGAAACGCCTGCGCCGCTGGGCCCGCGAAGGGGCCGCCGACGAACTGGATCTTGATGGCACCATCCGCTCGACGGCCGAAAACGGGTACCTCGATGTCAAGGTGCGCCCGGAACGGCGTAACGCGGTCAAGGTGCTGTTGTTCCTCGATGTGGGCGGGTCGATGGACCCCCATATCAAGGTCGTGGAAGAACTGTTTTCCGCCGCACGCGCGGAATTCAAACACCTTGAGTATTTCTATTTCCACAACTGCCTTTACGAAGGTGTCTGGCGCGACAACCGCCGCCGCTGGGATCAGCAAATCCCGATGCACGAGGTGCTGCGCACCTATGGGCCCGACTATAAATGCATCTTTGTCGGCGACGCCTCGATGAGTCCCTATGAAATCGCCTATCCCGGCGGGGCCAACGAACACTGGAACGCCGAACCGGGCCAGGTCTGGCTGCAACGCGCCCGCGAACAGTGGAATTCGAACCTCTGGATCAATCCGATCCCCGAGAAATACTGGACCTACACTCACTCGATCACGATGATTAAGGAAATCTTTGAAAACGCTATGGTGCCGATGACCCTGTCGGGCCTGGAACAGGGTATGCGCGATCTGACCCGCTGAGGGTTTTGAACCATTCCTGTGGCCGCTTGCGAATTCTTGTCTTAACGTGATCGCATGTCCAATGCGCCCGTGACCTCCATCGACCTGGCCTCCTTTGCCCAGGATCCCTATCCCGCCCTGACCCGGATGCGGGCCAAGACGCCCATCACCTATGTGCCCGAACTTGATGCCACGCTGTTCACCCGGCGCGATGACATCCACGTGCATGAAAAGCGCATCGATGTTTTTTCCTCGGTTCAGCCTGATGGCCTGATGACCCGCCTCATGGGCGAAAACATGATGCGCAAGGATGGCGAGGCGCATATCCGCGAACGCAAGATCCTGTTCCCCGCGCTCAGCCCCCGCACCGTGCAAACGCACTGGCGGCAGAAATTCGAAACAGCGGCGCTGAGCATTCTCGAAACCCTTGCCCCGCGCGGGGTCTGTGATCTGGTCACAGACTATGCGATGCCCGTTTCGGCCGAGGCGCTCAAGGCGATCACCGGATTGGCCGAGATGCCGACGCCCGACATGGACCGGGTCAGCCAGGCCATGATCGACGGCTGTGCCAATTACGCCGGCAATCCCGACATCCAGGCGCGCTGCAACGATGCCACCGCCTTTATCGACGCCCACATCGACCGCATGCTGGACGCCCCTCCCGAACGCTCGGCGCTGGCGGTACAACGCGCCGCAGACCTGCCGATGGACAGCATCCGCGCGAATATCAAATTGATCATTTCCGGCGGGCAAAACGAACCGCGCGACGCGATCACCGGGACACTCTGGGCCCTTCTGACCCATCCGGCCCAATTGGCGATGATCTCCGCGGGCGAAAAAACCTTTGGCGATGCGTTCTCGGAATACGCCCGCTGGATCAGCCCCATTGGCATGTCCCCCCGTCGCGTGGCCCGTCAGGACACTATCGACGGCATTACCTTTTCCCCCGAGGACAGGGTGTTCTTCATGTACGGGTCCGCCTGCCGGGACGAGGCCCATTTCGACCAGCCGGACACCTTTGACATCACGCGCGACGTGCAACCGGCCATCAGTTTCGGCGCCGGGCCGCATTTCTGCGCCGGCGCGGCGGCGGCGCGCTGCATGATAGCCGATGTTGCTTTACCTTTGGCCTTCAAGCATTTGACAAACCTCAAGGTTTCCGGGGATGTCCCGTTCGCGGGCTGGGCCTTTCGCGGGCCCCTGACACTGCCTGTCACGTGGGATACTTGACCCACCGTGGCAAACCGGACTTGCCCAAGGGGTAGCAAAGGACCATATCCAGATCATGCTCAGGTTTACCCCCATCATTCTGGCCATTCTCTATGCACTGGCAATGTACCGGTTCTCGGTCTGGCGCACCCATCGCGAGTTGGATGCCCGCTCGACCGAGCTTGCCGATCCGCGGCTCAAGGACCTGACCTCGCGGCTGGCCGCCAGCCTCGAAATCCCGCGCATCCCGGTTTACATTTATGAAATCGACCCCGTGAACGGCCTTGCCGCTCCGGATGGACGTATCTTCATAACGCGCGGATTTTACAGAAAATTCCAGAACGGCGAGGTGTCGGGGGAAGAAATGGCTTCGGTCATTGCCCATGAATTGGGTCACGTTGCCCTGGGCCATTCCCGCCGTCGGATGATCGACTTTTCCGGCCAGAACGCCCTGCGCACGGCGCTGATCATGCTGCTGGGCCGGTTCATCCCCATCGTCGGCGTCTGGATCGCGAACATGCTGACCACCATGCTGGCCGCGCGCCTGTCACGGTCCGACGAATACGAGGCTGACGCCTATGCCGCCGCGCTGCTGACCAAGGCAGGCATTGGAATTGCGCCGCAAAAGACGCTGTTTCAAAAGCTCGAAGACCTGACCCAGCAGCGCGCGGGCATGGCTCCCGCATGGCTGATGAGCCACCCAAAAACCGAAGAACGCATCGCCGCGCTTGAAAAGCTCGAGGCCGACTGGGGCGTTTAAGCCAGCGCCTTGGCCAACCGGGGCAGACGCGCCTTTTTCAACAGGGGGCGCATCTCCCACGTCTGATCTGACAGGAGGTTGGCCTGCTCCAAAACGGATTGCGCAGCCTCGGTGATCACATCGGGATGCTGCTGCCAAAGTCCGTGAAGAAAACTGTCGGGATCAATGCGCTCCAGCCCTTCTTCGGCAAGGGTTTGCCGGGGAAAATCCTTGGCATTCAAGGTCATGATGGCATCAGCAGATCCGGACACCGCGACCGCCAGAACATGAATATCGGCCGGGTCAGGCAGCCAGAGACGCGCCTCGACACCCGGTGCCGGATGCAGTTCGGCCTGCGGCCAGGCCGCCCGGACCAGAGCGATTTCGCCCTGCGCCTGCAACACCCCTTCGGGTCCCAGCTTTTGCGCGGCGCGCTCCCACTCTCCCAGGATGCGAGCCGACCAAAGCGGCGTGAACAACCCGGTGCGTGCAACCCCAAGAACGACCTCGCGCATCACAGTCGGATAGAGGACGCAGGTATCAATGACGATTTTCACAGCCGGAAGAACACCGATTTCAGATAGCCTGATTCCGCCAGTTGCGGCAGTTGCGGATGATCCGGACCAGCAAACCCCGTGTGGATCAACTGGGCCTGTCGCCCCGCCCGCCCGATCCCGCGCGCCGAAGCATCGCGGAACCGCGCCAGATCTGCCGCGTGTGAGCAGGAACACAGCACCAGATAACCGCCCGGCGTGACCAGTTGTGCGGCAAGCCGCGCGATACGCTCATAGGCCCGCAACCCAGGCTCCAGCGCCTGTTTGGAGGGGGCAAAGGCCGGCGGATCACAGATCACCAGATCAAATTGCGCCCCTTCCTCGGACAGGGCCGCCAGAACCTCGAACGCATCGCCCTTGCGCGTCTGGAACCGGTCCGCGACGCCACTCGCGGTGGCCCCCTGTTCCGCCAGGTCCAGCGCAGCGGCCGAGCCATCGACCGACAGGGCTGTTTGCGCCCCGCTTGCAAGGGCGGCAAGGGCAAACCCGCCCACATGCGAAAAGACATCCAGAACCCGCGTCCCGGTGCCGGAAAGCCGCGCCGCAAAGGCATGGTTCGGGCGCTGGTCAAAAAACAGTCCCGTTTTCTGTCCCCCCGTCAGGTCGGCCATGTAGGTGGCACCATTCATGTCAACGGGAACGGGCCCTGCGGGCGCATCCCCGCGCAGAACCGATGAGACGTCGTCCAACCCTTCGAGCGCGCGTGTCCGGCCACTGGCGTTCTTAAGCACCGTCGTGACGCCGGTCACCTCGACCAGGGCGCTGGTCAGCGGGTCCAGATGCGCCTCGGCCCATGCGGCATTTGGCTGAACGACGCAAGTATCGCCAAAGCGGTCGATCACGACCCCCGGAAGGCCATCCGCCTCGGCGTGGACCAACCTGTAAAACGGTGTGTCATAGAGCCGTTCGCGCATCTCGAGAGCGCGCGTCAGACGGGCCGCAAACCAGCTCTGATCGACAAGCGCCTCAGGGTCTTGATCCAGACGACGGCAGATGATTTTTGAATCAGGATTGACGGCAACAAGACCAAGCGGCGCGCGGTTCGCGTCCTCAAGCACGGCCAAAGCGCCGGGCGCCAGCGCCTTGGTGCGCCGGTCGGTCACCAGGTCCGAGGCATATATCCAGGGGAACCCGTGACGAAACGGTCGCGGGTTCGATTTGGGTTTCAGCCGCACATGCGGCCGGTTCAACGAAGAAGAGGGCGCTGTCATAGCGCCCTCTTATCCAGATTGTTCGGGCCGCGAAAGGCTCACATGCGGTTCATGGCCTGAATAACGCCCAGGTCCGGGTTTTCATGTCCTTCCGGGGCGGTCAGTTCCTCTCGGATGACATCGGCAAGGTGGTCGGTGATCCGAACCCTCTGTGTCTGTCCCATGGATACGGCCATCAGGGCCTCCTGCCCGCCGTAGGCCTCCAGATCGGCGCGCACATTGTGCACCGGAATGACCAATTCACCGGTCTGTGCGTCCTTGACGGCCATCAGAAAGCTGACCGCGTGAACGCCACCGGTTGCATAGCGGGCTTTTTCCGTCAAGGCGTGAAACTTCACGACCTGAATGTCCAGAGTGACCTCAACCGGCCCGTCCAGCTCAGCAACGCCCTTGTCCATCGCGTTCCGCATAATGCCGCCGACCTGTTCATACCGGTCACCATAGATATCTTCGCGCCACACAATGTCGCCGACGGGAAGAAAGCTGTTTGCCTCGGACACGACCAGGGACCGCGGAACCACGACATTTACGGCGGTCACCGTCACGGGTGACTTGCCGGGTTCAACTTGGACGCCTTTTTCGGAAAGAGCTGTGAAAACTGTAGGTTTGTCGGCAATCGTCTTGTTGGTGATCAGACCGATCACCTCTGACGATTTTACGGCGACCGGCACGAATTGGTCGTCCCGGGTTGTCATCCCGGCCGGGCTACATGCGGCCATCCCCAGCCCCAGTACCAGCAGCGCGAGGGCTGATTTGCGTGTCATTGTCTATCTCCTTAGATGGCTTGCGCCACCCACTCGTATAACATCCGCCTATCCCTATGAGCGAAGTTAGGCGACATTTGGACCAGACTTGCACTTTTATACGATGTACAGGGTGCGAAGGGAACAGTTCAGTTGCGTGATCTGGTCCGCCAGCCGCCCCGTCGGCGCGGCGCCGAAATCTTGGCCAGACCCTCTGTCAGGATTTTCGTCATGGGATGGGCTGGCGCGGCGGCGCCATATCGTTCGATCAGCTCTTTCAGGGCGCTGGATGTGTCCGCGTCTTCCGGCAGGCTCAGCGCCCAGTCCAGAAAGATGCTGCGGCATTCGCCCGCTGTGATGCCTTCGATCCGATAGGCCTCGCGAACCAGCCCCTTTGGATCGGACGGATGTTTGCCCTCCATTAGTCGCGTTCCCTGTTCAGGATGGCTTCGATCCGGCGCGCGGCATCATCATAGCGCCTCTCAAGGTCTGATTGCAGAGTCTGGATGCTTTCAAACCCGCTGGATCGGCACAGGAAATCGACGCCCCCCTCACCGATCTGTTCTGCGTCCAGAGTTTTGCCCGACAACAGTCGCCCGGCGACGAAGACGGACCAGAATACCTCGTGGCATTCCTGCAGGGCACTGGCGTCTTCCTGGCTCAGCCACCCGGAGGTCACACCGCCCTGCAACCCCGTGGCCACGTCGCGCAAGGCAAGCCCGGCCAGCAACGTACCCGCCTGAGCGATCAGTTCGATGTCCTGCATCCGCCCTGCCCCGATCTTGGTGTCCAGAACACCGGCGGGCGATTTGGCATCGGCAATCCGGGCGCGCATGTCGGCCACGTCGCCCAACACTTTGGCCCGGTCCTGTTCACCGGTCATCACTGACTGGCGGAAATCCTCGATTTCCCCGGCCAACTCCGGATCATCGCTTGCGATCACCCGCGCGCGTGTCAGCGCCAGATGTTCCCAGGTCCAGGCACTGCCGGTCTGGTAGTCCCGGAAACTGGCCCAGCTTGTCGCCACCGGCCCCTGATTGCCGGAGGGGCGCAGACGCATATCAACCTCGTAAAGACGTCCGTGCGCCATTTGTACGGTCAGCGCGGTGATCAGGGCCTGCGTGAGCCGGGCATAGTAACTGCGGGTCGCCAGGGGTCTTGGCCCATCGGACTGTTCGGCATCCGCCGGATCATAGATGACGATCAAGTCCAGATCGGACAAGGCGTTCAACCGCTGCGCCCCCAGTGAGCCCATGCCAAGAACCGCGGCGCCGCGACCGGGCGGCGGACCATGCTTGCGCGCGAAGTTTGAAATCACAACCGGCGTCAGCGCGCAAACGACCGCTTCGGCCAGATCGGCATAGCGCCGCCCCGAGGCCGCCCCATCGCTCAGCCCGCGCAGATGGTGCACGCCGATGCGAAAATGCCATTCCTTG
Source organism: Arenibacterium sp. CAU 1754 (assembly GCF_054482635.1). Lineage (NCBI taxonomy): Bacteria > Pseudomonadati > Pseudomonadota > Alphaproteobacteria > Rhodobacterales > Paracoccaceae > Arenibacterium > Arenibacterium sp. CAU 1754. The sequence continues at coordinate 72,700 of NZ_JBTLRG010000001.1, read as the reverse complement.
TTCCAGCGACGCGCAGCAATCAGGCGCGACTCGTAGTCAGTTTCGGCATCCAGAACCGCGGTCAATTCGGCAATCAGCGGGTCCAGACCGGGCCAGTCCGCGAAAAAATCGCCCCCGATCACAGCGTCGAACACCGACGAATTGGCCGACAGATGGCTGGCCAGCGCCGGCGAGGTTCCGACGATATCCACAAGCAGATCAATGAGATGCGGATTGGCTTCGAACAGCGAAAACAACTGAACCCCGGCCGGCAGCCCCGCCAGGAACCCATCGAGCGCCACCAACGATTCCTCGGGTTTGGCAGTGCGGGCCAAGCGGGCCAGCAGATCGGGTCTGAGCCGTTTGAAAATCTCACGCGCCCGTTGTGAGCGGAATGCCGGATAGGTCGGCCAACGTGACATAATGGTGCTGTCAAAATCGTAGGTTTCCGGCGCCTCGGGCGGTGTCGGGGCACCGGGTGCAAAAAAGCCTTCGGTCAGTTCGTGCACTTCGCCCAGCCGGTGCAGCAAGGACTCTTTCAACCCGGCACTGTCGGTCCCCATCAGGCAGGCGATCCGTTCGAATTCGTCATCGCTGTTCGGCAACTTGTGGGTTTGCGCGTCATGCACCATCTGGATGCGGTGCTCGACCTCGCGATGGGCCCGGTAATGCGCGATCAGCTTGTCGGTGACATCGTCAGGCACCCAGCCCTGGCTGGCCAGCGCCTTCAGCCCTTCGACTGTGCCACGCACGCGCAGGGTCTCGTCCCGGCCCCCGGCGATCAACTGCCGGGTCTGGGTAAAGAATTCGATCTCGCGAATACCGCCGCGCCCCAGCTTCATGTCGTGCCCCGGCAGGGTCAGCGGGCCGCCCAACCCCTTGGATTCGCGAATACGCAGCCGCATGTCATGGGCGTCCTGAATGGCCGCGAAATCAAGATGCCGCCGCCACACGAAGGGGCGCAGGGTTTTCAGGAACTTCTCACCGGCCGCAATGTCGCCCGCGCAGGCGCGCGCCTTGATATAGGCCGCGCGCTCCCATGTGCGTCCGAGGCTTTCGTAATACCGCTCTGCCGCCTCCATCGCCAGGCAGACGGGCGTCACGGACGGATCGGGGCGCAGCCGCAAATCGGTGCGGAACACATACCCGTCGGCAGTTCTGTCATTCAGGATCGCGCTCATGTTGCGGGTCGCGCGGACCATGGCCTGACGCACTTCAAAGAAATCGTCAGGGTCATAGCGGGTTTCATCAAACAGGCAGATCAGGTCGATGTCCGAGGAATAGTTCAATTCGTGCGCGCCCATTTTGCCCATGGCAAGCACGCTGAGCCCGGCTGCCGTTTCGATATCGTCCTCGGTCTGCCCCGGCAGTTTGCCGCGCCGGATCAGCGTGGCAATTTCAGATTTCAGCGCCAGATCGCAGGCAAGGGCCGCAAAATCGGTCAGAATGCCAGTGACCCGTTCCAGGGGCCATGCCCCGGCCAGGTCCATCAGTGCGGTCAGCAACGCGACCCGCCCTTTGGCCTTGCGCAATTCCGGGCGCAGTTGGTCGGGGGCGAGGCCTGGCAATTCGGCCAGAAGATCCTTCAGAACCGTCTCGGGATCGTCCAGCGCCAGGCCAATCCATTCGGAATGGGTGTCGATCAACCCCTTGAGGTACGGACTGCTGCCCCCGGCCCCGGCAATCAATTGCGCGGTGTCATCGTCAAGGCCCGCAAATCGCGAGGCGGCCTCGGCCCCCAGTTCAGGGGCAAACGGCCGGGGAAGTCTGGAGATTTTGATCATGCTCGACATAAGCGCAGACTGCGGCGCGGCGCGGCAATGGTCAATCGGTCCCGGCACTTGAATTTCATGCGCGAGGCAAGCAAACCTGCGTCCATGAGCAAAAGCCTGAAACGTGTCCGCGCCGCCCTTGAGGCCGCCGGGATTGAAACCGAAATCCGGGAAACGGCACTGGCGCGCACCGCGCTCGATGCCGCGACAGCCATTGGGTGCGAGGTGGATCAGATCGCCAAGTCGATCATTTTCCGGGGCCGAACAAGCGCCGCCGCAATCCTGTTTCTGACGGCGGGCGGCAACCGGGTTGATGAAACCAAGGCACAAGAGGTCGCCGGCGAAGCCTTGGGCAAGGCCGATGCCGCACTTGTGCGCGCCCAGACCGGGTTTGCCATCGGGGGCGTGTCGCCGGTGGGACATCTGACCCCGATCCGCGCCTTTTGGGACCCGCGATTGTCGGAATTTGCCAAAATCTGGGCTGCAGCAGGGACGCCGCACCATGTCTTTTCGGCCAGCCCGCAAAATCTGCTGCAAATATCCATGGCTCAACCAGCTGATTTCACCTCATAAAAAAGATAATGTAAAAAACATTCACATTATGCCTTGCAAAGTCGGCTCCGCATCCCGATCTATTTCAATGTGAAGAGCATTCACATCAACCGACACACCTTGATCTGGAGATACCTGACAATGACCACGTTCACCGAAACAGCCCCTGCCACATCTCAGATGGGCTGGTTTTCCAAGGGCGAGGCCTGGTTGGACAGCAAAGGCAAAGGGGCATGGATCGCCGCAATGGTCCTCGGCTTCGTCTTTTTCTGGCCTATCGGTCTGGCCCTTCTGTTCTATATGATCTGGAGCAAACGCATGTTCAAAAACTCTTGCGGCCACCACGCGCGCCGGAACCGTCACTTCTCTGTCAATTCGACAACCGGCAACAGCGCCTTTGACGCCTATAAGGCCGACACGCTGCGCCGCCTTGAAGAAGAGCAGGAAAATTTCGAAACGTTTCTTGAACGCCTGCGCGAAGCCAAGGATAAGGCCGAATTCGATCAGTTTATCGAAGAACGTGCCAAGAAAGCCGCGCAAGACAACAACGAAGCGGCCTGAACCGGCATGTATCCCCGCGTAATGCGCGGGGATCGCCCCATTTTTTTAAGAGGTCCCGACGACATGTCCCCCCTTCCCGATCCGATCCGCCAACCGCAGTTTTATGACGCGGTGCCCACCAAGCGTTTGATCGCATGGATTGTGGACACGGTTGTCATTGTCGCCATGTGCATCGCCTTCGTGTTGATGACGGCCTTTGTCGGACTTTTGATCTGGCCGATTGCGTTCTTCGTGTTTGGCTTTGCCTACCGGGTCGTGACGCTGGCCAACAGTTCGGCCACCCTTGGCATGCGCTTTGCCGGAATCGAATTTCGCGCCGCCGACGGATCGCGGTTTGACCTTGGGCTTGCCGTCGCGCACACCTTTGGAATTACCGTCAGCTTTGCCTTTCCCATTCTGCAGGTCATCTCGGTCGTTCTGATGCTGACCAACGAACGTGGACAGGGGTTGAGCGACCTGTTTCTGGGGACTGTTGCGGTGAACCGTCGCGCCGCGTTCTGACAATCAGATCGACACTTGGCTGCGTGTTTATCGGTTGTTATCATCCATAAAACAGTATGATGATATCGACATGCGCCACACTCTGCCCATTGCGCCCCAGTTCTATGTGACGGCCCCGCAGCCCTGCCCCTATCTTGAGGGGCGGATGGAGCGGAAACTGTTCACGGCCCTGCAAGGCGACAAGGCAGACAAGCTGAACAATTCCCTGTCGCGGCAGGGGTTCCGGCGATCACAAAACGTGCTTTATCGCCCCTCCTGTGCCGAGTGTTCGGCGTGCCTGTCGGCCCGGATCGACGTCTCCCGGTTTGAACCGTCGCGCAGCCAGAAACGCATCTGGCGGCGCAACCGGCACCTGCGGCGCAAGGCGACCTCGCCCTGGGCCACCGAGGACCAGTACGACCTGTTCCGAAAATATCTTGACGCGCGCCACGCGGATGGCGGCATGGCCGATATGGACGTGTTCGAATTTGCGGCCATGATCGAGGAAACTCCGATCCGCAGCCGCGTGATCGAATATCAGGACGATGACAGTGACGAACTGGTCGGTGTCAGCCTGACCGACGTTCTCGAAGACGGGCTGAGCATGGTCTATTCGTTCTATGCGCCAGACCGCCCCAAGGCCAGCCTGGGCACGCATATGATCCTGGATCACATCGAAATCGCCCGCGAAACCGGAATGCCCTATGTCTATCTCGGCTATTGGGTGCCGGGCAGTCAGAAGATGGGGTACAAGGCCAAGTTTTCGGGGCTTGAGATTTATCTTGGCGGCGAATGGAAAAAAGTGACCGACCCCGAGGTGCACAAGGCCGAACTGCACCCGTTGTCGACCGATCCGATTGCCGAACAGGTCGCCAACATCCACTTGCCGGACCAGCGCCCGACCCGGCTCTGATCGCGGTTCAGATACAGATGAAAAAAGGGGGCCCAAGGGCCCCCAATTTTTGTGCGATGACCCTGCCCGATCAGTTCGGGATCAGGTCCGGCACGATTGTCACGATCCCCGGGAAGAACCAGAGGATACCCAGGCCGACAACCTGAATCAGCACGAAGGGGAAAACCCCACGATAGATATGGCCGGTTGTCACCTCTTTCGGCGCAACGCCGCGCAGATAGAACAGCGCAAAGCCGAATGGTGGCGTCAAAAAGCTGGTCTGCAGGTTCACCGCCACCATGATCGTCACCCATTTGGGATCGAACGACCCGCCATAAATGACCGGCCCCACGATCGGGATCACGATGTAGATGATTTCGAGAAAGTCCAAGACAAATCCCAGCAGGAAGAGAACCAGCATCACGATCAGAAAGACCGTGAATTCGTTGTCGTAACTCTTGAGGAACTGCTGAATGTAGTGTTCGCCCCCGAAGGAAATGACCACCAGGTTCAGCAGCTGCGAGCCGATCAGAATGGTGAACACAAGCGATGTGACCTTGGCCGTTTCGCGCACGACCGGCGACAGAACATGCGTCTTGAACAGGATCCAGCAGGCAAAGAACAGACCAAACAACGCATAGAGATACGCGCCATAGGCCACCAGGAACGCGATCCAGTTTTCGACGGTCACGTTGTCCTGATTGACCCTAAGGTCAAAATTCACCCCGACAAGGATACAAATGACGATGGCAAAGGTGGACATCAGGATCACCTTCCCCGAGCGCCCTTCGTCAAGCAGTTTGCGATAGGCCGCCAGCATGATGGCCCCGCCCGCCCCCAGCGCCGCAGCGGGCGTCGGATTGGTGATGCCGCCAAGGATAGAACCCAGGACCGCCACGATCAGGACCAGCGGCGGGAACACCACGCGGATCAGTTCATTGCGCGCCAGCCGTATGGCCGCCTCACGACACCCATAAAGCGCCAGAATGGTTGGCAGGATCACCAGCAGGGAGGTCACCCCAGGTGAGCTGTCCGCCGCAATCAGCGCCACATCCACAAGGGCCACCAGGATCAGACCGACAGCCCCCAGGATCAGCGGTTTGGGGTCACTCGACGGTGAAATACCGCGCCCCATGATCAGGACCAGACCGGCCAGAACAATCAGCGTGGCGATGCCGCTGCCGATGGGGGCAGCGGCGGCGATCTTGGCTTTCGTCGCCTCGACAAGCTGCTCTTCGGTCAGCTTTTCGCTTTGCGACACACCGCCGGCAGCGTCGATTTCGGCCTGCTGCGCAACGGCGGCATCCCACTTCTCCTGCCCGTGCAGTTCGATCATCGAGGCCTGGCATTCCGCGGACACGTTCGTGCGCAGGGCCGCGCCCTCACCCGCGTCCGAGAAGGACGACACCACGACGTTCTGCGATCCAATCACGTTGATCGACCCCAGAAGGATCGCACCACCAATCAGCGCAATCGGCAGCGCCAGGAACCACGTGAGACCTTCCCCCCGGGTGATCGGCTCATCCGCGGTGCTGCCCAGTTCGACAGCCGGGGCTTTCTCGGGGTTCAGCAACGCATAGCCGAAGGCGTAAAGCGCATAGAGCAACGCGAGCAGGATACCGGGCAGCAGGGCCGCCTGGAACAACGTGCCGACGGATACAACCGCAGGTTCACCCAGGAACGTCAGCGCGTCCGAACACCCGGCCGCATTGGCCCGGTTTTCCTGAGCGGCCGAATACAGGTCGCCGGCCAGAGTGCCCAGCAGAACGATCACGATCGAGGGCGGAATGATCTGCCCCAGCGTGCCGCTGGCCGCGATGACACCGGTGGCCAGTTCGGGCGAATAATTATTGCGCAGCATGGTCGGCAGCGCCAGCAGGCCCATGGTCACAACCGTCGCGCCCACGATGCCGGTCGATGCGGCCAGAAAGGCCCCGACGACCACGATCGAAACCGCCAGACCGCCGGGCAGCGGGCCAAAGACACGCGCCATGGTGGTCAGCAGATCGTTGGCGATCTTCGAGCGTTCCAGCGTGATGCCCATCAGGACGAACATAAGAACAGCAAGCAGGGTTTCGATGGATTGCCCCGCCAGAACCCGTTCGTTCATCCGGTTGACGACGAACGAGACATTGCGGTCCAGCGCCAGTTCCCAACCGCCGGGGAACACCGGTTCGGCGATCCGTGGCAAATCCGGGTATCGGAATTTCGATATGGCGTCGGGTTTGACACCGGAATTCACCAGATCGGCATAGGCCTGCGACGAACTGTCGATGGCCTGGTGGATCAACAGGCCCGCGCTGTCGAGCGAGGCGATGATCCCGAAGGAAATGACACCGGCGCCAGCCAGGGCGAACGCGACGGGGAAACCTGACAGGATTCCGCCGAACAGGCAGAACACCAGAATGATCAAGCCGATTTCTACGCCATCAAGACCGAAGAGCATGAGAAGCAGTCCTTAATGTTTTAATGAGTGCCTTCATAGGCTTCTTCACCTTCGCCAAGCGTATCCTTGTCGAGGTATTTGTTTTCGCTTTCGGGGCCTTCGCGCCACTCCAGATAGGACCGGTAGAAGAAGGCAAATGCATGGATGAAGACCATTGCCGCAAAGGCGCACAGCAGGATCTTGAACAGGAAATAGGCATTGAACCCGTTCGGGCTGAACCCATAGGTTTCCACGTTCCAGCGCAGGGCGCGCGACTTGGCCAGCAGGCGTTCCAGCGTGTCGCTGGCCGATGGTTTCGGCACGATCAGATGGCGCCACAGGAAGAACCAGCCATACATCCAGATGATGATGGCGACCGGCAGCATGAACAGGGCCGAACCGATCATGTCTATTACCCGTTTGGCGCGGAAACTGACCGCGGAATAGATCAGGTCGACGCGGACATGCCCGCCCTGCACGAATGTGTAGGACACACACAGACAGATGATGATCGCGTTATAGAGTTTGAGCTGTTCGCCATACCAGCTGACGTCGAACTGAATTGGGATACCCAGGCCGAACACGATGTCGGGACGGGCAAAGATGCGCTGCAGGAACACGATGATGATTTGCTGAATGACCATCAGCAACCCGGCCCAGGCAAAGAAACGCCCCACCGTGTTTGCGAACCCCTCCATGACGCGGACGGTTGCCCATCCGAACCGGCGGTTCCAGATGACAAAACCTGTCAGGATCAGAAAGGCCGTGAAGACCACGAAAAAGAATTCGACCGAACCGCCATAATAGACAAAGCGCATGATCGCCTGCTTGTCGGACCAGTCCAGCCACGATGACGGATGCGTCACGGCATAGGCAAAGTTGGCGAACGCCGCCGCGATATTGCTCAAGACCCAGACAATTGCGTCCAGCATGTCTTTCCACCCCCCGGTCCGAAATATTGTTCGTTTCTTATTGTAAACACAGGCCCGCCAATTGGCGAGCCTGTGAAATCATTCCGTTTCGAAAGGGCGATCAGCCCAGGATACGGTCGCGTTGTGCGCGGTAGGCACCTTCCGACTTGGTCAGCCAGCCCGACGAAGACTTCATCGATGCTTCGACGCTGCCGCGGATTTTCGCGAACAGTTCGTCGTCCATATAGCCGTCGAGGGTCTCTGCCGCGGCCTTGCCGAAGGCATCCCAGACCGAATCCGGGAATTCCAGAACCTTCACACCACCGGCCTGCAGACGCTGCAGAGCGGCACCGTTGTTGTTCAGGAACTGCGCCAGGTTCCACTGGTGTGATTCGCCTGCGGCAACTTCGATGATCTTCTGGTGCGCCGGCGACAGGCTGTCGAACACATCGCGGTTCGTGGCCAGCGTCAGGGCTGCGCCCGGCTCGTGGAAGCCAGCGGTATAGTAGAACTTGGTGATTTCCTGGAAACCGGCCTTTTCGTCGGCCCACGGACCGATCCACTCGGTGCCATCAATCGCGCCCGATGCCAGGGCCTGGTACACTTCGGACCCCGGCAGGTTCTGAACCGATGCGCCCAGTTTACCCAAGGCCTGACCACCCATGCCGGGCATGCGGAACTTCAGACCGTTGAAATCTTCGGGGCCGTTGATTTCCTTGCGGAACCAACCACCCGCCTGCGCGCCGGTGTTACCTGCGAGGAACGGCTTGATGCCAAAAATCTGGCCCAGTTCGTCATGCAGCCCGTGGCCTTCGCCCTGGTAGTACCAGTTCGCCAATTCCTGAGCGGTCATGCCGAACGGAGCAGCGGTGAAATACTGATAGCCCGGATGCTGACCGGTGAAATAGTAGTCGGCGGCGTGATACATATCAGCCTGACCCGCGGTGACAGCGTCGAAAACTTCGAACGCGCCCACAAGTTCACCGGCGGCCTTGATGTCGACCGTCAGGTTGCCATCGGACATGGCAGTGATCGAGTCGGCAACGTGCTGCGCGGCATCGAAAACGCCTGCCAGACCACGGCCCCAGGCCGTAACCATGGTCAAAGTGCGCTTACCCTGAGCATAAGCCGGTGCTGCCAGAGTGGTCGCGGCAGCCGCGGTTCCGCCCATAGCCGTGGTTTTCAGAAACGAACGACGATCCATAGAGTAACTCCTCCCGTTGATTTATTGGATTGCCCGCGCTCTTCGGCCGGGCAGATCGTTAGAGTGCCGCTACCCTAGCGATTGTTCTATGGTTGTGAAGACCCCATTCGCACCAAAATGCGCGCCCAAGTTCGCCAGAACACGGAATTTATCCGCCTGACCTTAAGAAAACGGAACCGCCCTGACGGCAATGCCGGCAGTTGCGACGAATTGTTTCCCGCATTGCGGGTAAGCCTTGGAAAGCCAACCACGATTCGATCACGCGCAGATCTCCTGCCCCGCCCGCGATGGTCAATTTGCAGCGACCATCTGTCCGACCCGCGGCCGCATACCGTTCGGCAGCCACCCCATCAAATCAAGAGAATATTTCAACGGGCATCCGCGAAACGTAAGAAAATGACCCAAACTGCGTCATTGTGGTTACTTTTTTCATTCGATTGCCTGTTGACGCCCCCGCCCACCCCTCCTAAGGTCCGCGCATACATGAAGGAGCCTTGGGTAATGAACACCCTAGTCGTAGTGGTAGGAAGAAAGCGCATGGGCCGGTAACGGTATTCCATATCAAGACCCATGCGCCTCCGAAAAATTCGGGGGCTTTTTTATGTGCAAATGACAAGCGATGTCGGCAATGGAGCAAAGCAGATGACACGTCAAATGACCGGAGCAAAAATGGTGGTTCAAGCGCTGAAAGATCAGGGCGTGGACACGGTATTTGGATACCCCGGCGGCGCCGTCCTGCCGATCTATGACGAGGTATTCCAGCAAAACGACATCCGCCACATCCTGGTGCGTCACGAACAGGGCGCCGTGCATGCGGCCGAAGGCTATGCCCGGTCAACCGGCAAGCCCGGTGTTGTGCTGGTGACATCCGGTCCCGGTGCCACGAATGCCGTTACCGGCCTGACCGACGCGCTGATGGACAGTATTCCGCTGGTCGTTCTGACCGGCCAGGTGCCGACCTTCATGATCGGCTCGGACGCGTTTCAGGAGGCCGACACCGTTGGCATCACCCGCCCCTGCACCAAGCATAACTGGCTGGTGAAGGAGACGGACAAGCTGGCGTCGGTCATCCACGAGGCGTTTCACGTTGCGACCGCCGGCCGGCCCGGCCCGGTTCTGATCGACATTCCGAAGGACGTTCAGTTTGCCAGCGGCACCTATACGCCGCCCAAACCGTCGACCTCGCATTACCAGCCGCGGGTCAAGGGCGACATGGAAGAGATCACCGAACTGGTTGCCGCCATCGAAAAGGCCAAGAAGCCCGTGTTCTACACAGGCGGCGGCGTCATCAACTCTGGCCCCGCGGCCAGCCAGTTGCTGCGCGAACTGGTCGATGCGACGGGTTTCCCGATCACCTCGACGCTGATGGGCCTCGGCTCTTACCCTGCGTCGGGCAAGAACTGGCTGGGCATGCTGGGAATGCACGGACTCTACGAGGCGAACCTTGCGATGCACGATTGCGATCTGCTGATCAATATCGGCGCACGGTTCGACGACCGGATCACCGGCCGCATCGATGCCTTCAGCCCGAAATCGACCAAGGTTCACGTCGATATCGACCCGTCGTCGATCAACAAGGTCATCAAGACGGATATCCCGATCGTCGGCGACGTGGCCCATGTTCTCGAAGACATCCTGAAGGTCTGGAAAGCCCGCGGTCGCAAGACCAATGCCGACGCGGTGGCCAAATGGAATGCCCAGATCGACGAGTGGCGCAAGGTCAAATGCCTGACCTACGCGCCGTCCAAAAAGGCCATCAAACCGCAATACGCGCTGGAACGGCTTGAGGCGCTGACCAAGGACCGCAAGGATCGGTTCATCTGTACCGAAGTGGGCCAGCACCAGATGTGGGCCGCGCAGTTCCTTGGGTTCGAAGCGCCGAACCAGTGGATGACCTCCGGCGGGCTTGGCACGATGGGCTATGGATTTCCGGCGTCGATCGGCGTGCAGATCGCGCATCCGGACGCGCTGGTCATCAACGTTGCGGGCGAAGCCAGCTGGCTGATGAACATGCAGGAACTGGGCACAGCCGCCCAGTACCGCCTGCCGGTGAAACAGTTCATCCTGAACAACGAACGTCTGGGCATGGTGCGCCAGTGGCAGGAATTGCTGCACGGCGAACGCTATTCGCATTCCTGGTCCGAGGCCCTGCCCGACTTTGTGAAACTCGCCGAAGCCTTTGGCGCCAAGGGGATCATCTGCAAGGATCCTGCCGATCTGGACGATGCGATCATGGAAATGCTCAATCACGACGGCCCCGTCGTCTTCGACTGTCTGGTCGAAAAGCATGAAAACTGTTTCCCGATGATCCCATCAGGCAAGGCCCATAATGAAATGCTCCTGGGCGAAGCGGACACGCAGGGCGTGATCGACGCCAAAGGGTCGGTTCTGGTTTAACGGATCGGTATTTGAACACGCCCGCCCGGTCGGAACAGGGCCGTTGGCGGCAAGAAAGACGAAAGGGACATCATGTCAGCCCTCCACCTGAAAAAAGGCGCAAGCAAGCATTCCGCCTACAATCTACGTCCGACGTTTTCCGACGTGGATGAACGCCACACCCTCGCGGTTCTGGTCGAAAACGAACCCGGCGTTCTGGCCCGTGTCATCGGCTTGTTCTCGGGCCGTGGATACAACATCGAAAGCCTGACGGTCGCCGAAGTGGACCACACCGGCCATCTGAGCCGCATCACCATCGTCACCACGGGGACGCCGCAGGTGATTGAACAGATCAAGGCGCAGCTGGGGCGCATCGTTCCAGTGCACGAAGTGCATGATCTGACAGTCGAGGGACCCTCGGTGGAACGTGAACTGGCCATGTTGAAGGTCGTTGGCGAAGGCGACAAACGTGTTGAGGCCATGCGCCTGGCCGATATTTTTCGCGCCAACGTGGTCGACAGCACTCTGAACAGCTTTGTGTTCGAGATCACCGGCGCGCCGGACAAAATCGACGCGTTTGCCGATCTGATGCGCCCTCTGGGACTGGCTGAAATTGCAAGAACCGGAGTCGCCGCTCTGCTGCGCGGCGACTGATTTAGTCAAATCACGCGCGGCTCAGTACTGACTGGCGCGGCGCGTGATCGGCACGCTTGGCCTGAAGGGCCGAGAACGGAATGATGTCGGCCGACCCCCTGTTTTTGGGCTTGGCCACTTGTGACACCGAGGCTTTCGGCGCCTCGGGGGCCATGGCAGCGGTGCTGAGCTTGTCCGCGAGATCGGAATAAAGGCCTTCCGCGACCAACCTTGGGTTGTGTGCAAATCTCTGATTCTGGTCCATTGTCAGGTCGAACTGAACCCAGTCGCCTGCATCCAGAGAGACCATATCGCTGTGATCCGACTGCCGATAAAACGCCAGGTCGCCGTGATCCTCACACCAGAAAACCGCCTTTTGGTCGTCTGTGTCGCTCCAGAGTACTACACCAAACATTTTCCGTCCCACTTCCGCTTTATCTGTAACTGTGCGGCAAAACTTGTCCGCCAAACACGGTTAATTGGGCGTCTTGCTCTTGCAATTTGTGTCCGAACAGATAGCTTGCTGACCTTAATTGGCGCCACATATGACGCTAAACAGTACCAGTGCACGTTTTTTTCTAGCTATGATTGGTGTTTGAGGCCTAATGGCCTTAGATTCCGACTGGCACTAACCCACTTCGCTCTGGGACGAATATGACCAAGCAAACCCGATCACCCGCAGAACTGCGCAACATGTTTGGCGCGAACCTGCGTCGTCTGTCGAAAAGATACGCCTCCATCTCTGAACTGTCGCGGCAACTCGGAATCAACAGAACCCAATTCAACCGGTACTTGTCTGGCGAAAGCTTTCCCCGCCCTGACGTTCTGGACCGCATATGTGCGTTTTTCGATGTCGATGCCCGGATTCTGCTGGAACCGGTCGATGCCCTGAACACACACGGCATGGTCCTGAACGGTCCGTTCCTGGCCGATTATGTCGGCGTCGGAGTGAATGACATTCCCGAAGAATACTTTCCGTCAGGCTTCTACCGGTTTGCCCGGCGCAGCTTTGTGAAGTCGAACCAGTTCGTCGTGGGCCTTGTCTATGTGTTCCGCAAGAACGAGATCACTTTTGTGCGCGGATTTGAATCGCGCGAGGCGATGCGCCAGCAGGGATTGCCGCTGGATTCCAAATCGCGCGAATTCCGCGGATATGTCGCCCGCCAGGAAGATGGGGTGGCGATGTTCATCTCGCGGCGCAACTCGATGACCTGTTCCTTCAACTTCCTGGCCCGGGTCGCTTCGTTCGAAAACAACTTTTGGGTCGGATATGTCACCCGGACCACGCGCGAAACATCTTCCGGATCGCGCGTCACACGGATGTCCTATGAATACCTGGGACGGGACAAGGCCGTTGTCTTTGATGCTGCGCGAAATCTGGGCTTCTATGCTGAAGACGACCTGCCGCCGTTTCACAAGCGACTGCTGCAAATCGGTGACCCGTTCCGCTGAATGCGGGCCAAAAGTTTCCGCTAAAGGCCCGACGATGTCGCAGTGAGAAAAAACGCGTCGCTGCAAAGACGGATGGATGATCCCCGCCACTGGTAGGTTGCGCCTGTCAATCAGGGAGATTTGCCATGTCGAGCGCCACCACCGATCTGTCCGATGTCTGCCGGCCCATTGCCTCGGCACATGGCTTGCCGAACGCACATTACATCGACCCTGCGGTATTCGAGGAAGAAAACCGCGCATTGCTGGCCAATCAATGGGCGGGCCTGGCCGTGGCGGCCGACGTGCCCGAAGCGGGCGATGCGGTGCCGATGACCTTTCTGGGGATGCCATTGCTCTTGCTGCGCGATCGGGACGGGGTCGTGCGCGTTTTCCAGAACATCTGTCGCCATCGCGGCATGATATTGGTTGAAACGCCGCGCAAGATCGAAGGCGCCATTCGCTGCCCCTATCACAGCTGGTGCTATTCCACGCAGGGAAAGCTAGTCAGCACCCCGCATGTGGGCGGTCCGGGTCAGAACACCCATGCAGAGGTGGACAGGAACACTCTGGGCCTGATCGAAGTGCGCAGCCACATCTGGCGCGACGTGGTGTGGGTCAACCTGTCCGGAACCGCACCCGCCTTCGAAGAGGCAATGTCGGATGTCATCACCCGCTGGTCCGAGTTTGACTCCGATATGTATCACGGCGGGCCCGACAGTACCTTTGATCTGACGGTGAATTGTAACTGGAAGTTGGCGGTCGAGAACTACTGCGAGAGTTATCACCTGCCCTGGGTACATCCCGGCCTGAACAGCTACTCCCGGCTGGAAGATCACTATCACATCGAACAGCCCAAACAGTTTTCCGGTCAGGGCACGCTGGTCTATCGCCAGATCACGTCAGACAAGGACGGCACTGTCTTTCCCGACTTCCCGGGTCTGAGCGACAAGTGGAACACAGCAGCAGAATACATCGCCCTCTATCCGAATGTTCTGCTGGGGGTTCACCGCGATCACGCCTTCGCCATCCTGCTGATCCCCGAGGCCCCGGATCGAACGGTCGAGCGGGTTCATCTCTATTATGCCCGGCCCGATACCGATGCTGACCTGCGTGTGCGCAACACCCATCAGTGGCGCGAGGTGTTCGAAGAGGACATCTTTGTGGTTGAGGGAATGCAGCGGGGCCGGAAATCACCCGGCTTTGACGGTGGGCGGTTTTCGCCCGCGATGGATGGCCCGACGCACCTGTTTCATGAATGGGTCGCCACCCGGATCGAAACCGATCGCGCCGCCCGTGCCTCGGCCGCACAGGCCGCCGAATGAGTGATTTGAACGCCTGCCTGTTGGCCGCGCATGCCGTGGATGACAGGCGGGCTTTGGTGCACCTCTATACCCGCGCCGCCGAAGAGGCACGCGACCCCGCCGCCGCGGGATTTTACCTGACGCATGCCTATGTCTATGCGCTGGAACTGGGCGCGCCGGAAGCCAGGGACCTGCACGCCCGTCTGGTCGCCCAGGGCCGGGAAGAGTAACGGACCGGTCCGCCCTCAGACCTGCGTGTCATACGCCAGCAGACTGTAGAGGTGCCAGGATGCATGCCCCAGCAAGGGCAGAACGATCAAAAGCCCCAGGAACCACGGCACCATGGCCACGAAGGTCAGGACCGCAATCATGATCGCCCATCCCAGCATCGCCACAGGGTGGCTCAGTACATATTGAAAGCTGGTGATCATGGCGGTCACGAAATCCAGCTCCCTGTCCAGCAAAAGCGGCAGCGACAAAACCGTGATCATATAGAGCAACAAGGCGAACAACGCGCCGACGATGGTGCCAACAGTCAGCATCGTCAGGCCGTTGGCCGTCAGAAAGACCTCAAAGGACGAGGACACATTGGTCATCGTGGCCAGCCCCAGGAACAGTGCAAAAATCATGTGTCCCACGAAGAACCAGAACAGAAACACGAAAATGATGATGGCGCAAATCGACGGAAGCTGTCGGCGCCCCTGATGCACGATTACGCCAAGCACCCCGCCCCAGTCGAGCGGCACGCCCGCCTCCAGCCGGCGGGACACCTCGTACAACCCCACCGCCGCAAAAGGCCCGATGAGCGGAAACCCTATGGCCGCCAGAACCAGCCAGTATGTCGTTCCCGTCTTTGCCGTGATCCAAGCCATGGCCCACCCGGCCACCACGTAAAAGCCTGCAAAAATAAGCCCGTACATGGGCGCACGGCGCAGATCTTGCATCCCACGACGTATCGCTTCGCGCAGAATGCTTGTCGAAACAGGTTTCAATTCAGGAACGCCGTGTTCCAATTCTTGCTGCATCTGTGCCCCTCCCCTTCAATCCGATCACATGGCGGGCCGTTGCTGCGGCCAATGTGTCACCTCATGATAAGCGGCCCCCAGCCGCAAAAGCGCTGCGTCACTGCCGCGCGGCCCAAACAGTTGCAGCCCCATGGGCAGACCCTGCTTTCCGAACCCCGCAGGCACGGCCAGACAGGGCAATCCGATCAGGCTGACGGGCACGACGACCTGCATCCAGCGGTGATAGGTATCCATGCCCTGCCCCGCGATTTCGGTGGGGTGTTCAAGCGTCACGTCAAACGGCCAGACCTGCGCAGACGGCAGGACCAGGGCGTCGTAGGTTTCAAACAGGTCGACCGCGGCCTTGAACCACTCCGAGCGGACCACGCTGGCACGGTGCACGTCCATCGCGCTCAGGGCGCGCCCCCGCTCCAGCTCCCAGATGGCCGTGTCCTTGAGCGGCGCGCCCTGATCCGCAAGCGGCGCCAGCGATGCCGCCACCGCCCAGGACCGCAGGGCAATCCAGCTGTCCCACATGGCATCGGCCGAAAACGGCGGCGTCACGTCCTCGACGATACAGCCCAGGCTTTCGAAGCCCTTCAGCCCCGCCCGGCTGTTGTCCAGAATCCCGGGTTCCATCGGAAACGCGCCGCCCCAATCGCCCAGCCACCCGATGCGCAGCCCCTTGGGGTCTGCCGGCGTCAGGGGCGCAACCGTGTCCGAGTGATACCCGTGCGGCTGGCGCGGATCGGGGTGCGAGATGACATCAAGCAACAGCGCCAGATCCTGCGGACTGCGTGCCATCGGCCCCAATGTTGCCAGTTGGTGCAGGAAATTGTCGCCGATCGGCTCGGACGGCACCCGCCCCCAACTGGGCCGGAACCCATAGACGTTGCTCCACGCCGCCGGGTTGCGCAGCGATCCCATCATGTCCGACCCGTCCGCCAGCGCCACCATTCCGGTTGCCAGCGCCACCGCCGCCCCGCCTGAAGAACCGCCACAGGTGCGCGTGGTGTCATAGGGGTTGAGCGTCGCGCCATAAACCGGGTTGAACGTATGCGACCCCAGCCCGAATTCGGGCGTATTCGTCTTGCCGATCAGGATCGCCCCCGCCGCGCGCATCTGGGCGGCGATCATGTCATCCTTCCGGGGCACAAAATTGGAGAGGGCCGGCGTGCCCATGGACGACACGATACCTGCGACATTGACCAGGTCCTTGACCGCAATCGGCAACCCGTGCAGCGGGCCACGCTCCTGCGTCTGATCCGCCGCCTCGGCCTCGGCCAGCAGCGCATCGCGATCCCGCAGGGCAACAATGGCGTTCACGGAGTCATTGACCTGATCAATGCGATCAAGTGTGGCCTGCATCATCTCACGCGCGCTCAGATCCCCGGCGCGCATGTCAGACAGCAGTTTGGTTGCCGATTGGCGTGACAGGGTCATGGTGTCCACCTGGGTCAAGAAACTGACCTCAGCCTAGCCACCGCCCCTGAATATGAAAAGCCCGCCCGTCAGATGAAATCAAAGTCGGCCGCGGTCAGCGTCAAACTGGCGTCGTCGAGCAATATGATTTTTCCGCCATCGTGAACAATAATCTTGTTTCCATTGTTCGAACTGATCGACAAACTTGCGAAACCGCCGCTGTGATCGGCAATGCGCATCAGGTCGATCCCCTGTTGATAATCGCTGATCTTGTCCACCCCGGCGTTGCTGGAGAACACAAAAACATCTGCGCCGGCCTGCCCGCGAAGAGTATCGTTGCCCTCGCCACCCTCCAGCGTATCCTTGCCTTTGCCGCCGATCAGTTTGTCACGGCCAAGGCCACCGAACAGCTTATCGTTGCCTCCTCCCCCATTCAGAGTATCGTTCCCGTCAAGCCCGTAAACAACGTCAGCCCCGCCCTTTGCCACAAGACTGTTTTTGCCATTGTCCCCGGTTAGCGTGTCCGATTTGTTCGTAGCATGAATGTTTTCTATGGAGCTCTCGGAAATATAACCGACCGATGGCACAGCCAGGTCACCATTTGGCGCACCTGGGTTCTGAAACGCCCCAACTTCGTCCAGGGAAAATGTGACTCCGACAGAGAATTTCTTGAAATCAATCGTGTCCACGCCTTGACCGCCTTGAATAACCAGGCCGAAATCCGGGATGGCTTCATTCACGATGATCTTGTCTTTTCCGGCGCCCAGTTTAACGATCCCGCCGCTGCCGCTTCCGATTTCGACCAGATCATTCCCATCACCTGAGTGGATTAACTGAACGTAACTGGTGGTTGTCTTGATCGTATCATTCCCAACGCCAGTCTTGATCGAACCGACATCTCCGCTTCCGATCGTTATCGTATCTCCCACGGCACCTGGGTCTTCGTTATACCCGGTTTCGATTGCGCCAACATATGCATTACCGGTCGCGACGACGTTTTCCTTGGCGTAAAGATTGATGGCAAAAGTCGATCCGACCTGTTCATTTCCCAACGTCACCTCGTGACGGTCACCGTCCCATCCAAAAATGTAGCGTACCCGTGTTGATATCAATTCGACGTCAGAATTGTATCCCAGTTCCATCAAGTCGACACGCCTGTCGGCTCCATTGTCCAAATCCACTATAGTCGTGAAGTTTTCGTCACCCGCTATCCTGAGCGTCTTGAGCGTCCAGCCGCTCCCGGTAAAACTGGCTGTCGCGTCAAGATCATCACCTGGCTGAGGCGCAGAATAGTAGACGTTGTAATACCCCATGAAAGCTGAACCATCAAAATTCGATTGCCCCGGCAAACGCGGTACGTCGTTGATCCCGTCAAAGGTTACATTCAATAATTGAGTAGCCATAATCGGCCTCCATGAAAAAATATGAATTGATTACTTTGCTCACCAGCAACGCAGGAAATGTGCGCCTTGTGTCAGGTATGCAGCAGCAATATAACAGATTGCGCGAAGTCAGCCAAATCGGCACGGCACGTCGACCCTCCAATCGGATTGACTTGCATACAATGCTAGAATTCAAATCCGTGTCGCAGGAAGCGCGTGTCGGTTGAATGACTTGGCCGACGGCCTCGACCTGCTGCATTCGAACTAGACGAAATCGAAATCCGCCGCACTTAGGACAGTCCCGCTGGCCCCCATCAACAGGATGGTGCCGCCGTCATGGGTGATTTTCAGGTTGGTCCCGTAATCCTTGATCTGCAGGGCATCAAACCCGCCCGCGTGATCGGCGATGCGCAGGATGTCGACCCCGGCCTCGTAATCCATCACGCGGTCAAATCCACTGTCAGCCGCAAACACGAACACGTCTATGCCACTGCCGCCGGTCAGGCGGTCGTCTGCATATCCGCCATCCAAGAGGTCATTGCCCGCGCCACCGTTCAGCCAATCCATACCGGTTTCGCCGAAAAGTTCGTCATTGCCGCCATTGCCCACAAGACGGTCGTTCGAATAGCTGCCAAAAAAGAAATCGGCCTCGTCGTTGCCGACCAAAAGGTCATCTTCAGTACTTCCGAAAACCGAGCCGATCGTTAAACCCGTATTGTGGGCACGGTAGACGGAAGAAGTAATGCCCAGATAAACATCACCGATAATCGTGCCAGCGTTGACAACTGAAGCGTCTAAAAAACTGTTACTGAGATCGATATCTCCGGTGATTGTTCCGCTATTGTAAATATCTACCTCATTGAAGTTATTTGCAAATATTGCATACGTCTCTCCGGTGATCTCTCCATAGTTTCTTATCGTTGTATATGTTTGGTGCAGAGCGATTCCAGTCGACGCGGAAATTGTACCAGAATTCACGACCAACACGTTTTCTTCCTTGAGTTCTATACCCTGGAAGTCCGAAACAATGGTTCCAGAGTTATTGATCGTAGCGACAGGGCCGGAATATGGATCATTGCCCCACAAACTGATTCCAAGTTCGCCTGTGATAGTGCCTTTATTGATGATGGTCGTATCGTCTTCTTGGTTAAGAGAAATACCCCCCGTCGCGTCGATTTCTCCACGGTTGATGATCAAGCTCTGACCTGAAAAGAAAGACCCAATCCCCACCCCGGCCCCATCGCCAGACAACAGCGTGCCTGTGTTCCGTACCGTAAAACTTTCGGCACCAAAAAACGATCGAATAGCCCCATGTGTTCCAGAAATGGTGCCCGCATTGCTGACGGTCACATGAGCCGAGTCAAACTCCAGGCCGGAAAAACTGCCTGAAACCAGGCCGGCATTTCGAACTGTGGAAACACTGTTGCCGGACAAGAAAATGCCGATCTGGCCGTCGACCTCACCCAATTCTCCAACAGAAACCTTCACTTCTCCCGCCGGAGCCGAAGACGAAGGGCCAGCCAAATAGACACCGGCGACCTCTCCATCCAGTGCCCCACGCACCGTGACCTCAATAGTGTAGTTTTCACTGGGATAGTTTGTTAGTGCGAAATCATCCGTAGTGATGACAGAACCGGATTCGTTCACAACGACCAGATCAGCCAAATCGGCCACAAAACTGCTGGTCAGGGCGGAATTGATAAATTCCTTCATCGTTCACACTCACAATAGATAAGAAATTACACCTTACCCATGAGATACAACTATGGCGATAATCGGGTCGAGATCTTCAACTACAGTTTTTCGAACATGTGACGCGATTACCCGTCGGCCTGCGCCTCGGCGCGGCTTTTGCCGGACACGTCCATTGCCAGTGTCGCGGCCATGAACCCGTCCAGATCACCGTCCAGTACCCCCTTGGTATCAGAGGTTTCAAAGTTGGTGCGCAGGTCCTTGACCATCTGATAGGGCTGCAGAACATAGGATCGGATCTGGTTGCCCCACCCCGCGTCGCCCTTGTTTTCGTGGGCTTCGTTTATGGCGGCGTTCCGGCGGTCAAGTTCCAGCTGATAGAGCCGCGATTTCAGCGCCTTCATCGCGATTTCGCGGTTCTGGTGCTGGGACTTTTCCGAACTGGTGACAACGATGCCCGTGGGATGGTGCGTGATCCGCACGGCCGAGTCGGTCGTGTTCACGTGCTGACCGCCCGCGCCCGATGACCGGTAGGTGTCGATGCGGATATCGGCCGGGTTCACCTCGATCTCGATATTGTCGTCGACGACCGGGTAAACCCAGACGGACGAAAAGGACGTGTGCCGCTTGGCCGCGCTGTCATAGGGCGAAATACGCACAAGCCGGTGCACGCCGCTTTCCGATTTCAGCCAGCCATAGGCGTTATGCCCGCTGATCTTGTAGGTGGCCGATTTGATCCCGGCCTCGTCGCCCGCGCTTTCGGATTGCAGTTCGACCTTATAGCCCTTCTTCTCGGCCCAGCGCACATACATGCGCGCCAGCATCGAGGCCCAGTCGCAACTTTCCGTGCCCCCGGCCCCGGCGTTGATTTCCAGGAAAGTATCGTTGGCATCCGCCTCGCCATCCAGCAGCGCCTCAAGCTCTTTCTGGGCGGCCTTTTCCGCTAGCGTTTTCAACGCAGCCTCGGCGTCGGCGACAACCTCGTCGTCCTCTTCCATCTCGCCCAGTTCGATCAGATCGACGTTGTCGGTCATGTCCTGCTTGATCGAGTTGTAGGTCTCGAGCGCATCGACCAGCATCTGGCGTTCGCGCATCAGTTTCTGCGCGGCTTCGGGATCATCCCACAGGTTCGGATCCTCGACGCGCGCGTTGAATTCCTCCAATCGGTGCGGCGCGGTTTCCCAATCCATCCGCTGCGCCAGAAGGTTCAGCGATTTTTCGATTTCGGCCACGGTGTTTTGCGTGTCAGCGCGCATAAAGGTCCTGCAAATGTCTGTTTGTGAGTGACGGTGATAAACCAGCCCCGCAAGGCGGGCAAGCGATCAGTAAAGCCCGCCGGAACTTAGCGTGCCGAAATTGGCCTTTGGCCCAACGACAGCCTTTTTGCCGGTCGAGGTCGTGACCTCGCGCGCCGATTGCCCGACCTCTTCGAACAGAGGCAGGTTTGACCCCATCGCAAAACCACCGTCGAAAGTCAGACCAAAGATCGGTTCTTCGCCGTCGCGGAAGTATTCCGCCACGACATAGTCACCGGATGCGTCATCGGGAAGACGCCCGCCGGTATAGCGGTCGATCTTGATGAAATGACCGCCCGGGGGCACCTCGAACCGGCCGCCGCCGTATTTCCTGATCGCCTCTTTCATGAAGGTCTGAAACACCGGTCCGCACATCGACGCGCCATAGGCCGACTTGCCCAGCGGGCGGGGCCTGTCATGTCCGATATAGCACCCGGCAACGATGTTGCTTGAAAAGCCGATGAACCAGACATCGCGCGCTTCGTTGGTCGTACCGGTTTTGCCCGCGATCGGAACGTTGAGCTTGATGTTCGTCGCTGTCCCGCGATCCACAACGCCCTTCATCATCGAGGTCAGCTGATAGGCGGTGATCGCATCCATCACGCGTTCGCGGTTGGACTCAATCCGGGGCGATTTTCCAGGCAGCAATTCGGGTGACGTGCAATCCACGCAGGCGCGTTTGTCATGGCGGAAAATCGTTTTCCCGTAACGGTCCTGAATTCGGTCCACCAGCGTCGGGTTCACCCGTTCGCCCCCGTTGGCGAACATCGCATAGGCCGCCACCATCTTGTAAAGAGTCGTTTCCTCGGACCCGAGCGAGTTGGCAAGAAACGGTCCCATGTTATCATAAACCCCGAACCGTTCGGCATAGCCGGCAACGACCTCCATCCCGATTTCCTGCGCCAGACGAATGGTCATGAGGTTCCGCGATTTTTCGATACCCGTGCGCAATGGCGTCGGCCCATAGAACTGGTTGGACGAATTGCGCGGCCGCCACAGCCCCTGGGGCGTGTTGATCTCAATCGGGGCGTCAACGACAATTGTCGCGGGGCTGTATCCACTGTCCAATGCGGCGGCATATACAAAGGGTTTAAAGCTTGATCCCGGCTGACGCTGGGCTTGGGTCGCGCGGTTGAACACGGAATCCTGATAGGAAAATCCGCCCTGCATGGCCAGCACGCGGCCGGTGTTGACGTCCATCGCCATGAACCCGCCCTGAACCTCGGACACCTGGCGCAGGGTCCAACGGATAAACGACCCGTCGTCATCCTTGGTCATCGCCCGCACCAGAACGACATCGCCCACCTCAAGCAGGTCGCCGGCCACCTTGGCACGGCGGCCAAGCGATCCATCCGCGTTCCGTTTGCGGGCCCATTGCACATCCTTGGCCACGATCCAGTGACCGTCATCGTCCTCGGGCACATCCTCGATCCCGATCCGCGCGTCGTTCGAGGTCACCTCGAGCACAACAGCCGGATGCCAGGTGCCATTCAACTGGACATCGCGCGGTACATCGACCTTCGAGAGCGCCTCGCGCCAGCTGTCTTCGCTGGTCAGAGCATTGGCGGCAATGGTCTTGCCCGTCCCCCGCCAAATCCCCTGCGAGCGGTCGTAATTTTCCAGCTGGACCTGCAAGGCGCGTTCCGCAACCGACTGCATTTCCGCGTCGATTGTCGCACGTACCGTAAAACCACCGGTAAAGAATTCGCCCTCGCCAAAATCCTCGCTCAACTGGCGGCGGATTTCGTCGGTGAAATAGCTGCGCGGCGGCAGAGCCGTCCGGAAACTCTCGAAATCACCGTTCTGAACCGAGCGCAGCGGCTGGGCGACTTCGATATCGTATTCTTCCTTGGACAGGTATCCGTTCTCGTACATCTCTTCGAGAACGAAGTTCCGGCGCTGAAGCAGCCGGTCCTTGCGGCGCACCGGGTGAAAATCGCTGGGCGCCTTGGGCAGTGACGCAAGGAACGCCGCCTCGTGCGGGGCCAGTTCGGACAGGGTCTTGTTGAAATAGGTCTGCGAAGCAGCGGCAACGCCATAGGAGTTCTGGCCCAGAAAGATCTCGTTCATGTAGAGTTCGAGGATCTGCTCCTTGTCCAGCGTCTTTTCCAGACGGGCGGCCAGGATGATTTCCTTGATCTTGCGTTCGGCGCGGCGGTCGCCGGACAGCAGAAAGTTCTTCATGACCTGCTGGGTGATCGTCGAGGCGCCACGCACGTTGTTCCCGCGCGAGCGGACCGCCTCGACGCCGGCAGCCACGATACCGCGCATGTCATAGCCCGCATGGGTGTAAAAGTTCTTGTCTTCGGCCGAAATGAACGCCTGTTTCACCAGATCGGGGATTTCGTCTGCCGGCGCGAACAAACGACGTTCTTGGGCGAATTCGTCGATGATCTGACCTTCGCCGGAATAAATCCGGCTGATGGTTGGCGGTTTGTACTGGGCCAGGGATTCATGGCTGGGCAGATCCTGGCCATACATCCAGAACACGCCGCCCACCGTCAGGGCAAGCATGGCAATACCCAGCGTCAGAACGGTGAAGATCGCACCAAAAAAAGAAAGAACAAGTCTGACCACGTTACCGCCTCTGGAACCCAAGTGTATTCAATATAGGTGTCGGACCCTTCAGGGTCAAAACACGATGCTGCCGAGCTTGGGCATATAAGCGCCCATTCACTGACGTACCAGAGGGCGCAGTGCCTCGTCGCCATCCCGCCAGAGAAGCAGACCGTTGCGGATGCCGCCCGCCATATTTGCCCGCCACTCCGGATTTTGCAGGTTTTTCAGATCCCGCGGACTTGAGATGAAACCGATTTCAATCAGGACCGACGGGATATCGGCCGCCTTGAGCACGGAAAACCCGGCCGAGCGCAATGGCCGGCGGTTCATCGGCCCACCCGTCTGCGCCATCCCGTCCACCAGCGCCCGCGCCAGCGACTCGGTCCGGGGCTGGGTTTCCTGACGGGCGAGATCCAACAGGATGCCGGTCACCTCGTCATCCGCATCGCTCAGATCCAGACCTGACAGCAACTGACCCCGGTCGTGACGTTCGGCCAGTTTGGCGCTGGCCACGTCCGAGGCCTCACGCGACAGAACATGCACCGTGGCGCCATGTGCCAGACCCTCGGCCAGCGAATCCGCATGCAGGGAGATGAAAACATCCGCCCCCGCCTGATGCGCCATCGCGATCCGCCGCTCGAGCGAGACAAAGTGATCGTCCTCGCGGGTGAGAACCACCTCGAACCCGCCGCTGCGCAACAGCAGTTCGCGCAATTCGCGTGCAAAGGTCAGCATCAAAGTCTTTTCGTTTGTCGTTTCTGTTTCAGCGCCGGGGTCGATGCCCCCGTGACCGGGATCCAGCACAATCCGCAAAGGCGCGTCATCGCCGCGTTTTGGCGGCATCACGATATCTTCCGGGTCAGGCAAATCCCAGCGCGGATCATAAGGCGCACCCGCCCCCGCCGCGAACTGGTCCGCCGAGACAGGATCAAGGGACACGGCCAGTTGCGCAGCACCGCTGTCCTGCGATACGCGCATTTCGGCCTGTGAGACCCCCATCGGTTCGACCAGTTCCGCCACCAGGCGCGACCAACCCGGCACGTAATTTCCAAACTGCACCTGCGCGATCAGGTCGGTTTGCAGCAGATCGGACGCCCTGAGGGTGCCCCAGTCGACCTCCTGAAAATCAAGCACGACGCGCGGTGGCGACTGAAGGGTGAAAATGCGGAACGGAACGCCCTGGCTGAGCGACAGATCAATTTGCACCCCCGATCGCCCGGATTTGGTGATCCGGCTCTGATCAGGGTCCAGACGGGCCAACCCGCTGAATTCTTGCGCTTGCGCCAAATGCGTGACCGCCATCGCGCACAGGATCGCAAGCGCCGCTAAAACTCTGCTCATACCTCTATCCGCTATTGCGCGGGCCTTATGTCTGGCCTGCCTGTGACACTCATACCCGATGCAACCGGGCATGGAAACGCTTCAGGCGCTGCCCCGTTCCGTCATGAACCGCTGCAACCGGGCCAGACCTTCCTTGATATCTGCGGTCGAGCGGGCATAGGAAAACCGCAGCGTCGTCGCACCGCGCACCGGGTCGAAATCCAACCCCGGTGTGACGGCCACCCCTGCCTTGTCCAGGATTTCACGGGCAAAGGCGCGGCTGTCCTGCGTCAGATCACCGACATCGGCATAGACATAGAACGCGCCGTCCGGCGGGGCGATGTTGGTGAATCCCGCCTTTGGCAGCCCCTCCAGCATCAAGGCGCGGTTGGCGGCATAGACCTTGAGATTGGCCTGCAATTCATCCTCGCAATCCATCGCGGCAAGGGCGGCAACCTGACTGGCATGCGGGGCGCAGATGAACATGTTCTGCGCCAGCCGTTCGATGACGCGCACATGATCCTCGGGGATGACCATCCACCCCACGCGCCAGCCCGTCATGCTGAAGTATTTCGAGAAGGAATTGATCACATAGACATCGTCGGACAGCTCCAGCGCCGTGACCGCCTTGGCCTCGTATTCGATGCCGTGATAAATCTCGTCGGAAATGAACGCGGCCCCCTGATCCTGCGTGGCATCGATCAGGGCGCCCATGGCCGCACGGTCCAGCATCGTTCCGGTCGGATTGGCCGGTGACGCGACCATGAGCCCGGCCAGATCCATACCGGCAAAGTCCGACGGGACCGGTTGAAGCCTGTTTTCAGGGGCGGTCTGCAAATCGACCGGGACCAGATCAAGTGCGCTGAGGATCTGACGATAAGACGGGTACCCCGGCGCCCCGATCCCGACCCTCTCGCCCGGATCGAACAGGGCGGTAAAGGCCAGTATGAACCCGGCCGAGGACCCTGATGTCACCACCACGCGCTCGGGGTTCAGATCGACGTCGTACCAGTCACCGTAAAGCCGGGCGATACGGCGGCGCAGCGCCGGCAGACCCAGCGCCACGGTGTACCCCAGCGCATCACGTTCAAGCGCCGAGACAAGGGCGGCCGTCGCCCCCTTGGGCGCGCCTGTGCCCGGCTGGCCGACTTCCATGTGAATGATGTGGTGGCCGTCGTCCTCGGCCTGGCGCGCAGCCTCCATCACATCCATCACAATAAAGGGATCAACCTGAGATCGGGTTGAGTTTCGCATGCCCATCTCCCATTGTGCAGTCATGGTGTTTGACCGTTTATCCCGGCTGGCGTCAATGCTTGCTTGCGCGCCCGCGGCCGGGCTGGCCGTGGCGCTTTATCTTGTCTCGACGGTTTCGGCAGGCGCGGTGACGTTGCTGCGCGATGCAGACATCGAACATGGGCTGAACCAGCTGTCCGCCCCCATTCTGCGCGCCGCCGGGCTCAGCCCGCAACGCGTCCGTGTGCTGATCATCGATGACAGTTCGCTGAATGCCTTTGTGGTCAATAACCAGACGATCCTGATCCACTATGGCTTGATCCAGAAAGTTGCCTCGGCCGAGGCATTGCAGGCCGTGATTGCACATGAGGCGGCCCATATTTCCAACGGCCATATCGCGCGGCGCATGGGCAATCTCGGCAGTGCGCGCACAGCGGCCGGTCTGGGCGCCGCCCTTGCGGTTCTCGCAGCGGCGGCAGGGGCCGGAGAAGCGGCGGGCGGAATTGCCATTGGCACCGCCTCCTCCGCGCAGCGCTCCTTTCTGGCCCACAGCCGCGCCGAAGAGGCCGCCGCAGACCGTTCGGCCGCCAGTTATCTGCAATCTTCCGGAGTCAGCCCCCGGGGGCTGGTCGAGCTGCACGAAACCTTTCGCGGACAGGAGGTGCTGAGCGTGTCGCGTCGGGACCCCTATACCCGGTCGCACCCCCTGACCCGCGACCGCATCCGCGCCGCACAGGCCTATCTGGCCTCCTATGGCGACACATCGACCGAGAACCCGACCGCGGATTACTGGTTTGCGCGCATTCGTGGAAAACTGACCGCGTTCAAGCAAGCCCCCAAATGGACCCTGCGCCGGATCAAGGAAGAGCGGTTCAAGGATGTGCGCCTGATGCGCGAGGCGGTGGCCTATCACCGCCGCAATGACCTGACCCGCGCCATAGCCGCGATCGACGGGGCAATGGCGGTCCAGCCGCGCGATGCCTTCTATTACGATCTCAAGGCGCAGCTCCTGATTGAAAACCGCAAAACCGCACAGGCGGTCAGCGCCTATAAGACAGCTGTGTCGCTTGCGCCGAGTGACGCTCTGATCCTCGCTGGGTATGGCCGCGCGCTGCTCGCTGCCGGTCAGCCCAAGGCGGCCCTGACCCAATTGGAAAAGGCCCGCGCCCGCGATTTTCGCGATGCCCGGTTGCTCAGGGATCTGTCGGTGGCCTATGCCAAGACCGGTCAGCCCGGCATGGCCGCGATGGTCACCGCCGAACGCTATGCCATTCAAGGGCGTCTGGATGACGCCGGAATCCACGCCAAGCGCGCCACGGGCCTTTTGCCACGTGGGTCTGCGGCTTGGCAGCGGGCACAGGATGTGCTCATTGCATATGAACAAAACGCCAAAAGGAAAAAAAGATGATCCGCCTTGCTGCCCCTGCGCTGTTTACCGCCGCGACGGCCCTCATGCTGGCCACGACCCCGGCCCATGCCGTCGATCTGAATGCCATGACCGACGCCGAGCGCACGGCGTTTCGCGCCGAAGTTCGCGCCTATCTGTTGGATAACCCCGAAATCATCATCGAAGCGGTGAACCTTCTGGAAGAGCGCAAGGCAAATGCGCAGGCAAATGCCGATGTGGAACTGGTTCAGACCCACAGCGAAGACATCTTCAACGACGGGTTTTCCTGGGTCGGCGGCAATCCCGACGGCGACATCACGCTGGTCGAATTCATGGATTATCGCTGTGGCTATTGCCGGCGCGCGGTGCCCGAGGTGGACGGTCTTTTGAAATCCGATGGCAACATCCGGCTCATCATCAAGGAATTCCCGATCCTGGGCGAAGCGTCGATGATCTCATCCCGCTTTGCGATTGCCACCAAACACGTGGCGGGCGCAGATGCCTATAAGATGGCACATGATGCGCTGCTGGACTTTGACGGTGACCTGAACGAAACCACGTTGCGCCGTCTGGCCGAGGGACTGGTGCTGGATGCCGATGCCATTCTGGCCAAGATGGACAGCGACGAAGTGACCGCAGAAATCGCAGCGACCCGTGAATTGGCCCAAAAACTGCAGATCAACGGCACACCGACCTTCGTTCTGGGCGATGAATTGCTGCGCGGTTATCTGCCCGCCGATGAGATGGCAAAGATCGTCGCGCAGCAACGCGGCTGATCGGCGCCCGTCACTCGCTGGACAGTTTTTCCACGAACACCTTGCCCTGCGCGCCCACCCGGGCGCGCCAATGGGCGGCTTGGACCACATCCTGCACAAGCGCCGGGTGATAGCAGACAAAATTCCAACCGCCCGCATCGCGCACACTGTCGTAGCTGATCCCCGCCAGTCCGGTTGCACGGACGTTTTCGCCAAAAACCTGGGATAGCGCATAGCTGTCAGGATCATGCAGCGCGGGCGCTTTCTGGCGGATGTTGACATAGGTCCCGTCCAGACGGCAGTTGAAGGTGCGATACTCTTCGGTCTTTTCGCTCAGGGCGGAATTGACCACCTCGCGGCGCAGCCCGTTCAATACCTCGATCAGCGCCGTCTGTTCGCTGGCGGCACTGTACCAGGCGCCAAGTTCCCCGGCGGCAAAGCGCGACCCGGTCGGGCTGCCATGCAGGAAGGCGGCCATCACCACGCTGGAATTGGCCCGCCCGAACACCCAGTCAGAGGGTGCAAGACGGCGCAGCCTGTATTCGACAAGGCGGTCGTTGGTCCAGCCCTCCAACTCTATGACTGCATCCAGATCCTCGGCGCTGGCCACCGTGTCAAAGGCCGGTACCGGCGGAAAGCGGCTGGGAATGACGCGATGCGTTTGTTCCGGGGCCGGAATCCGGGGAAACCCGCGAAGATCAGCAGCGGTCATCCAAACACCACATCCTCGGACGTGATCGGTTCAAACGCATCATCCGCACGGGGTATGGCCGCGCTGCCCCCTCGCCACGCATCCAGATAGCGCCGCACCGTCAGCAGACCGTCCTGCGTGCCCGATGTGATGAAATCGACGGGCGCCTGCCCCGTGAACGGAACCCCGTCATGCGCCCCGCGCAGCCACAGAACCGCCTGATCGGGGGAATGAAACAGGATGGTCAGCGCCTTGTGAATACCCAGAACGGCCGAAATGCGCAGCAACACATCCAGACCGAGGCTCAGATCCTCGCGGTCCTGCGCCTTGCGCACCCACCCGTAAAAGGCGGACCGCGACGGTTGGCCCAACACCGCAAGCCTGTCTTTTTCGCTGAGCTTCCACAGATCCGCGATTTCCAGGAAAGCGCGCAACCCCGGCCCGCTCAGCCGTTTGCGATCTGCCGGCCCCATGTCCTGCGGCGTCAGAACGCCCGCGGGGGGTTGTGTTTCAAACTCTGTCCTGCGTGCATTGACTGGCATGGCGCCCCCCTATGTGCACAACAAAACATAATGTCCATATGTGGACATTGCAAGATCTGATATCGGATTTACTCGGCCGCCGCGGCCACGGCGTCCAGCTCGGCCGCTTTTTTCTCAACCTGTTCAACGATGTGATCGACCATCTGATCGTTGGACATTTTGTGGCTTTGCTTGCCGGCCAGATATACCATCCCCGCACCCGCGCCACCGCCGGTGAACCCGACATCGGTCATCAGCGCCTCGCCCGGGCCATTCACGACGCAGCCGATGATGCTCAGGCTCATGGGGGTCTTGATGTGTTCCAGCCGCTTTTCCAGAATTTCGACCGTCTTGATCACGTCGAACCCCTGACGCGCGCAGGACGGACAACTGATGATGTTCACACCCCGATGGCGCAGCCCCAAGGATTTGAGGATTTCAAAGCCGACTTTCACCTCTTCGACCGGGTCCGCGCTCAGACTGACGCGGATGGTGTCGCCGATGCCCATCCACAACAGGTTGCCCAGACCGATGGCCGATTTGATCGTCCCGCTGACCAGCCCCCCTGCCTCGGTGATCCCCAGATGCAACGGGGCATCCGTCGCTTCGGCCAGTTGTTGATAGGCGGCGGCCGACATGAACACGTCCGAGGCTTTGACGCTGATCTTGAATTCGTGGAAATCATTGTCCTGCAGGATGCGGATATGTTCCAGCCCGCTTTCCACCATCGCGTCCGGACAGGGTTCGCCGTATTTTTCCAGCAGGTGTTTTTCCAGGCTACCGGCGTTGACGCCGATCCGGATCGAACAATTGTTGTCGCGCGCCGCGGCAATGACGTCGCGCACACGGGCGGCATCGCCAATGTTGCCCGGATTGATCCGCAGGCAGGCGGCCCCGGCCTCGGCGGCCTCGATACCGCGTTTGTAGTGGAAATGGATGTCCGCCACGATCGGCACCGGGCTTTCCGCCACGATTTCCTTCAGCGCGCGGGATGACTCCTGATCAGGCACCGAGATCCGCACGATGTCCGCCCCCGCCTCAGCGGCGGCCTGCACCTGCTTAACGGTGCCGGCCACGTCCGTGGTCAGCGTGTTTGTCATGGTCTGGACCGCAATCGGGGCATCGCCCCCGACGGGCACGTTGCCAACCATGATCTGACGGGATTTGCGGCGATAGATGTTACGCCAAGGGCGCACGTGGTTCAGCGACATGTGAAGGGCCTTCGGCTGATGGAACGGCGGTTTCGCCTTATGTCGTCGAAAAGATAGGAATTTGCAAACAGCCCCGCAATGGGACGCATCGGCCTTATTCGGACGCGGCCGGGATCAACCCCTGGGCTTCGGCATAGCGGACCAGCCCTTCGTCGGCGCCGACCTCAACCGGCAGGTATGTTTCCTGCAGGCTTGCGATGGACAGCGGCAGGTTGGACGTGACCGAGCCGGCATCCCCGACGGGGCCGTAAAACTTGTCGTTCATCGCGAAATAGATCGCTCCGCTTTCGCCCGTGCGCAGAACCGGCGGTTCCTCTGTCAGCGGGGCTTCCCACGTGTCGCCCGGCTGCATCGTCTTTTCAAAGATCACCGTTCCATCGGCCGAGCGCACCCGGACCCAAGACAGGCGAACCGCCACAATCTGAAGCGCCGGAGATGGCGTTTCGACCACTTGCGGCACAAATTCCTGTTCGTAGGGAAGGATGTTCTCCGCGATCTGAATCTCGGGCAAGGCCGGGGTGGCAAAGGTGCCGACAGTTTCAGGATCAAGC
This sequence comes from Arenibacterium sp. CAU 1754, assembly GCF_054482635.1. Classification (NCBI taxonomy): domain Bacteria; kingdom Pseudomonadati; phylum Pseudomonadota; class Alphaproteobacteria; order Rhodobacterales; family Paracoccaceae; genus Arenibacterium; species Arenibacterium sp. CAU 1754. The sequence continues at coordinate 41,160 of NZ_JBTLRG010000001.1, read as the reverse complement.
GTGGAAATCGGCGCATCGCGCGCCACCAGAACGGGCACATCCAGCGCCTGAGGACGATAAAGACGATCCAGCGCTTCGGCGCTTGGGGCGGTCAGCCCGCCGTCGCGGCGTTCGCCGGGTTGCGCGGGGCGCACTGCGTTTTCCAGCGGATCGAGATCGGACAGAACCACAGGCGCCTGATCGACAGGCGCAAACTGGACCTGCTGAACTTCCTTCAGGACCGACCAGCCGCCATATCCGATGCCCGCAATCAGAGCCATCAGAATCAGGGTCGATCCAATTGCACGCGGTTCAATCTGGCTGAGCACGCCATCGCGCCCGGGAATGAACGGGGTACTGGGCGCCGTAAACGGATCGCGCACACCGGAGAAGCGCGCATTTCCATCGTCGGGTTTGGATTTCTTGACGACCGACGCTTCGGCCGACATGCCGTGTGCGACGGCAAATCCGCTTTCTTCGCAGAAGGTCGCAAAAGCCTCGTCAGGGTTCATCCCCAGATACCGGGCATAGGACCGCACATAGCCGGCAATGAAACCGGGCGTGTCAAAAGCAGAAGGATCCGAATTTTCGATGGCAGCGATATAGGCGGCTTTGATGCGCAATTCGCGCTGCACATCCAGCAACGATTTGCCCATCGTTGCCCGCTCCCCGCGCATGGTATCGCCCAGGCGCAACTCAAAATCGTCAAACCCCTTGGGATTGGCGACCTCAGCCTCGTCTTCGGATTTGCGCGGGAATTTGCGCCCAATCATCCCTGCTGCCCCATTTCGCCTGCAATGTCCCAACTTCAGCGTATTGGAATCGTCCCACCGATTCGTCCACGTTTTTCGTTGGAAGGATATTAACACACCATTGTGTAAATGCACACTCTGGGCGGAATTCAGCCTGCCAGTTCGGCGCGATTCAGCGCACAATGCGACCACAGAGTGTCCATTGCGCGCACCAGCTTGTCCATCTCGTTCGGGCCGTGAACCGGGGACGGGGTGAACCGCAACCGTTCGGTGCCACGCGGAACCGTGGGGAAGTTGATGGGCTGAACATAGATACCGTGATCCTGCAGCAGCATGTCGCTGAGTGCCTTGGTATGGACCGGGTCCCCCACGATCACAGGCACGATATGCGATCCATGATCGATGATCGGCAGACCCATCGCCTTGAGCCGTGTTTTCAGGATCTTGGCCTGAGTCTGGTGAACTGCGCGCAGTTCCGGCGCCCGTTTGAGATAGGCAACCGACGCCGCCGCTCCCGCAGCAACCGCAGGCGGCAGAGACGTGGTAAAGATGAAGCCGGGCGCATAGGAGCGGATCGCATCACACATCTTGTGCGACGCCGCGATATAGCCGCCCATCACGCCATAGGCCTTTGCCAGCGTGCCGTTGATGATGTCCAGGCGGTGCATCAGGCGATCACGCTCGGCCACACCGCCACCGCGCGGGCCGTACATGCCAACCGCGTGCACCTCGTCGATATAGGTCAGTGCACCGAATTCGTCTGCCAGATCGCAGATCGCCTCGATCGGGCCGAAGTCACCATCCATCGAATAGATCGATTCAAAGGCAATCAACTTGGGCACATCGGGATCGTCGGCAGCCAGCAGTTCGCGCAGATGCTCAACGTCGTTGTGACGGAAAATCCGCTTGGCCCCGCCGTTGCGGCGGACACCTTCGATCATGCTGGCGTGGTTCAGTTCATCCGAATAGATGATCAAACCGGGAAACAGTTTCGGCAGGGTGGAAAGCGTCGCGTCATTGGCGATATAGGCGCTGGTGAACAGCAGCGCGCTTTCCTTGCCGTGCAAATCGGCCAGTTCGGCCTCAAGCTTCTTGTGATAGACGGTCGTGCCCGAGATGTTGCGCGTGCCCCCCGACCCTGCGCCGGTTGCGTCCAGCGCCTCGTGCATGGCGGCGAGAACGACGGGATTCTGGCCCATGCCCAGATAGTCGTTGCCACACCAAACGGTGATGTCGCGTTCCGAGCCATCGGGGTGAGTCCAGACCGCATGCGGGAAATTCCCGTTGCGGCGCTCAATATCAATAAACGTCCGGTACCGGCCTTCATCATGCAAGCGCGCAATCGCTTGGTCGAGTTTCGCGGTGTAATCCACCGGGCTCCTCCATCTTGTTCGTGCCAGTCCAGGCGGCAGCTTGGCGGCCTGAAGCCGCATTCACGTTTTGGAATGGGTACAGGACTCGTACCCGTCGATCAACCAAATATGCGGGGCGACATGTCGCAGCCTTGATCTGTATCAATCAAAAGCCGCAGCCGCACATCTGACCATGGTCTGGAATACCTGACTTGTCCGGTCTCCGCCTGCCGGGGCAGCATGCTCATGCACTTGGTGGTAACGATTACAGTTAACGACACTCTGGATAACGAGTTGGTTTCAAGCCAATGCCTGTGCATCAATTGCGAATGCAATTGGTGTGAACGCGTCAGATGTCAGATGACGTGCTTGCGCAGTCTAGCCAGGCAAAAATCGGCGGCAGGGTCCAAAATGTTTTAGTGCAGCATGCGGCCCTGCCGCCACCTGATACGCGCGTTACCAAAAATTTACCTGATGCAGATTGTTGTGGGCGGGTGCGCAGACGATCGCCCTGCCCTGCACGGCCGAAAAACACCGCAAAGGCACCGCATCCTTAGGCTGGACACCTGCAATGCGACTGATACGGTCGCAGCAAATCACCCAGCAAGGATCCCATTAAATGTCCCTGGAAAATGTCCTGACCCGCATCGACGAAGATCTGCCCGCAGCGCTTGATCGCCTGCTGGAGCTGTTGCGCATCCCCTCGATCTCCACGGACCCGGCCTATCAATCGGACTGCGACGCGGCCGCCGACTGGCTGGTGGCCGATCTCAACAGCCTTGGGGTTGAAACCCGTAAGCGTCCCACACCGGGGCATCCGATGGTCGTCGGACATATCGACGGGACGGGTCCGCACCTGTTGTTTTACGGTCATTACGACGTGCAGCCTGTCGATCCGCTGGATCTCTGGGACCGGGACCCGTTTGATCCGGAAATCCAGGACACGCCAAAAGGGCGCGTGATCCGCGGGCGCGGTGCCAGCGACGACAAGGGACAGTTGATGACCTTTATCGAAGCCTGCCGCGCCTGGAAGGCCGTGAACGGGTCGCTGCCCTGCAAACTGACCTTCTTCCTTGAGGGGGAAGAAGAATCCGGCTCGCCCTCGCTGGTTCCGTTCATGCAGGAAAACGCGGGCGAGTTGAAAGCCGACCTGGCGCTGATCTGTGACACGGGTCTGTTTGATTCGCGCGTGCCGGCGATCACGACAATGCTGCGCGGGTTGCTGGGCGAAGAGCTGACGATCACCGGCCCCTCGCGCGATCTGCATTCGGGCATGTACGGCGGCATTGCGATCAACCCGATCCGGGTGTTGTCGCGCATCATCGCCAGCCTGCATGACGACACCGGCCGCATCACCGTTCCGGGGTTCTACGATGGCGTCCCGGAAGTGCCCGAACATCTGCGTGCCCAATGGCAGGGCCTTGCCTTTGACCACGCGCGGTTTCTTGGCGATGTCGGCCTGTCCCAGCCCGCCGGCGAACAGGATCGCACCCCGCTTGAGATGATCTGGGCCCGCCCGACCTGCGAGGTGAATGGCATCATCGGCGGATATACCGGCGACGGGTTCAAGACGGTTCTGCCGTCAAAAGCCAGCGCCAAGATCAGTTTCCGGCTGGTCGGAACGCAGGACCCGCATGAGATTCGCAAGAATTTCCGCCAAATGGTGACCGATATGCTGCCGCCCGATTGCTCGGTCGAGTTCTCCGGTCATGGCGCGTCGCAGGCTGGCGCCTTCGACACCACCGGCAAAGCGTTCGAAGCCGCCCTCGCCGCCCTGTCCGAGGAATGGCCCGATCCGGCCGCCTATATCGGCTGCGGCGGGTCGATCCCGATTGCCGGGCATTTTCAGGACATCGTGGACACGACCCCGATGTTGATCGGGTTCGGCAAGGACGACGACCAAATCCATTCGCCCAATGAAAAATACGATCTGGAAAGTTTCCACAAAGGGATCCGCAGCTGGGCGTGCGTGCTGGACGCCCTGACCCGGTCTGCCTGAAACCAGACCGCACTCAACAGCAACAGGAGACGTCATGGCCCAGATCATCCCCGGATTCAAAGATGCCATCGCCGAGGTCAACGACCAGAGTATCGCCTATTCCATCGCGGGCGATGGCCCGCCTGTTCTGTTGCTGCACGGGTTTCCGCAGATGCGCGCGATGTGGCACGCCATTGCCCCCGCGCTTGCCAAAAACTTCACCGTGGTGGCCGCCGATCTGCGCGGATACGGCCAAAGCTCCAAACCGGCCGGGGTCGAAAATTATTCGTTCCGCAACATGGCGGCGGATCAGGTGGCGTTGATGGCGTCACTGGGGTGTGACCGGTTCCATCTGGTCGGCCATGACCGCGGCGCGCGCACGGCGCACCGTCTGGCGCTGGACGCCCCCGATGCCGTGGCAAGCCTGACACTGATGGACATCATCCCCACGCATCTGTTGCTGGATGATCTGAAAACCGTGGTGGCAAAGGCCTATTATCATTGGTTTTTTCTGGCCCAGCCGACGCCTTTCCCGGAAACCATGATCGGACAGGACCCGGATTACTATTTCGAACACTGCCTCGAAGGGTGGGATTCCGGCGAGTTGGCCGATTTCGATCAGGAGGCGCTTTATGCCTATAGGCAATCCTGGCGCTGGCCCGACGCCATCACGTCGATGTGCAATGATTATCGCGCCGCGATCGAGATCGATTTCCTGCACGATGGAATCGATCTGGGCCGCAAGGTGACCTGCCCGTCGCTGGTCCTTTACGGGGCGGACGGGGCGATGGCCAAGCAGTATGATGTGCCCGGCACCTGGAAAGACCGGCTGGAGAATATGCGCGGGCTGGCCATGCCCGGCGGCCATTTCTTTCCCGACTTGCATCCACAGGAAACGATCAGCGCACTTTCGGGGTTCCTTGAAACGCAGGAAACCTAGGACGCGTCGGGCAAGGCCAAAAGGCTGGTCAGGGCGGCGGTCAGCGCGAACACCAGATGGACGATCCATTGATCGGCGACAACCGCGCGGCGTATCCCGGCAACGCCGCCGGCCTCTCCGCGCTGAACCGCCGGAACGAACCGGAATTTGTTCAGCGCCCCAAAGCCAAGCATGATCGACACAAGCAAGATCTTGGCCATCAGGACCCGCCCGTAGGGCAGCCCAAAAAGACGTTCACCCGACCCGACAAGGGTCAAGGCCATCCACAGACCGGCACCAACCAGAACCGGGATCGCCATCAGCCCGAACCGCCCGAAACCTGTGCCCAGTTGGGCCAGCGATGTCATATTCAACTGGCGCCCCGCCAACGCCCGGAATGGCGCCAGAACGCCGATCCAGACCGAGGCGCACACCAAGTGCAGCATCAATGCGCCCTGCACCCAGATCACGCCCGTTTCGCTGAGATGACCAATCCGGACAAACGACCAAAGCGTGATCGCCGCCCCCGCGGCGCTGAACCAGAGCATGGGGCGCCTAAACAACAGCCCCGCGATCAGGATCACGCCGCCAAGGAGGCGCAGGATCAGGGCATCGCCAACCGGTGTCCCCCACAACAACGTCAGCAATTCGGGATCGATCAGGCCGGAGAGATCACCCGCCAAGGCGCCGCCACGCCACAAAAAGCCAAGGATCGCGGCCCCCAGCGCAAGACATGCAAGACTAAGCGCGCGCAGGCGCAATGCGCCCATCATCGCCTCAAGCGGGGCGGGAAACAGAAGTTGGACAAACACCGTTCCTGACGCGCCTAGGGCGCCCAGATACAAAAGGTATTTCAGAACCGCACCGCCTAGGGACCAAGTATCCGGCATGGGTTATTCAACGGTAAAGGAAAAGGCACCTTTGACGACGTGCCCATCAATGCCCAGCCCGCGCCATTCAACCGTATAGCCCCCCGGCCCCGCGGGCTCCACCGGCAGGACAACCTCGGTGGTGAATCCATCCTGACCGCTCAGATCGAGGTCAGACACCGCCGTATCGCTCTGGAGGATTTCAACCCGGGTCAGTTTGACCTTTTTGCCAAAAGACATGCTGATCTGCGCGGGAAATTCGCCCAGCACCGCGCCGTCCGGGGGATGCGTCTTGCTGACTTTTGAATGGGCCGACGCCCAAGTGGCTGTCAGAACGAACAGGACCGCCAAAAGAAAGTGTCGCATGATCTGCACCTTGCCCCCTGAATGAAACGATTGTCCCTGTGCCGAGGATAAACGGCCCTGACGCGCAGTTGAAAGACATTTCTGGTCGCCTGTCCGGGTTGGCCGCAAAAGCCGGTGGGCCATCGACCGTGTTCCAGGGGCGTCAGATGACGCCGCTGAACCGCTCCGGCAGGATGTACTGGGTGTCATATTCGGGGCGGTCAAACTCCCAATATCCGGTCTGCCCCCGCGCCTTCCACGTGGCGTGCATCGCACGGCGCAACGGGTCCATGTCGAACCCGTCCTGTAAGTCCAGGTCGGCAAAGGACTGAAAAACCGCGCGGTCCTCGCCCCGCGCCTCGGCGAACCAGTGACGCCCGATCGCCGCCTCTTTGACACTGGCGCCGGTCGCTTTGGTCACCGCGTTGCGGCGGTTCATCACCTCGGCATAGGTCGGAAAGTCGCAGAATTTCAGGTGAAAGAGGTAGAGATGCTCGGGCGTGTGCAATTTTTCATATTGCGTGAAATGCCCGCCCCGGGCGATTTTGGTTCCAACGGAAACCACACAGGGTTTTGAATAATGCGGTGCGGGCCGAACGTGCCGGCGCGGCCCGAGAATGGCGTCGGTTATCGTCTCGGGTTCCTCGTCGATGCGATGGATAACCTCAAGCCCCAGGGGCGTCAGGACCCGGTTGGCGGGCACCTTTTCCAGAAACGACCGCAGGTCCGTCCCGGCCTGTGGGTCCAGAACCACCAGTTCATCAACATCCCCAACGATGACATGGCTGTAATAGCACCGCAGCCCCATGACGAAATTGTTCAACATGCGCCATCGTTTCATGTCGAAATTCTTGTGATGATCGCCGGGAATGCCGATGATATTGCAGCCCTCGGCCAGTTCGGCCACGTCCTCACCCCGCCCGTGGTTGACCACGTAACAGTTTTCCCGGCCGAACAGGGTGCCGTAATGGCGCAACCACGCCTTGAGAAAGAACGCGTCATCGCGCACCATGGTCAGGGCGGCCGCTGTCTGCATCTGGAGAACCTGCTTTTTGTTTTGTCATACCTTTAGACAAGATATGCCGGTAAGAGAATCCAAAATTTCCTGCCGCGTGCCTTGCGTGGCGCCACCGCCATAGACCCGAGGACCCTGCCCTGCTTTCTTCCGACTTTGCCGAAACCGGCCTGTTCGTTCAGCGCAACCAGACGCCGCCGACCCGATTTCACGTGCTGGGCGAACGCTCATCCGGAACCAATTTCGTGAAACGCCTGCTGGGTCGCAATTCCGCGATGACCCCGACCGAGGCGCTTGGCTGGAAACACGGACACCCGTCGGCCATTGCGATCCCGGCCGATCTGGCGGTGATCTGCGTGGTGCGCCGGGCTGACAACTGGGCGCTGTCGATGCATGCCAAACCCTGGCACAGCACGGCCGCTCTTCAGGCACTGGACTTCTCCGACTTCATCCGCGCGCCCTGGGACACGATCATCGACCGGGCGCGGTACTTCAAGGGCTCTGCCGAACAGGGCCTGGTTGGTCAGCCTCTCCAGGCGGATCGGGATCCGGTGACGGGGCGGCGCCCCGAAACCCTGTTTGCGCTGCGACGGTCCAAAATGAATGGATTGCTGAGCTATCTGGAACGCGGATGCACCTGTGCGGTGCTGCGGATGGAGGATATGCAGGCCGCCCCCGAAGACGGGCTTGACCGGGTACTCGATGCGCTTGGCCTGCCGGTCGGCGCGCAACCGTTCCGTCCGGTTTTCAAACGGCTGGGGTCGAAATTCAAACCGGCCATAGCGCACCGCCCTGAAACCCCCAAGGAGCTGAGCAAGGCCGACCGTGATTTTCTGAACGCGCAGATCGACCAAGAGGTCGAGACGGCACTGGGATATACCTACGAATAAGCGCACAAAACGCCGCTATTTCCGATCGGGTTCGATGTGTGGGGGAAAAGTGGCGCGGTTGACGGGGCTCGAACCCGCGACCCCCGGCGTGACAGGCCGGTACTCTAACCAACTGAGCTACAACCGCGCGTGGAAGTGGGGGATAGGCCAAGCCTTGCGCCCCGTCAAGCGCCTTTCGCGCAGGAAATGCACCGAGTTTCAGAAAAAGTGAAAAAACCCGAAACGGCGGCACCGCGCGATGCGGACCGATCCGGATGACCGAAGACTTGGAGGGGAAAATGGCGCGGTTGACGGGGCTCGAACCCGCGACCCCCGGCGTGACAGGCCGGTACTCTAACCAACTGAGCTACAACCGCGCTTTTCAGCACCGGTCACGACCGATGCAGGGACCACATATGCCCCAGCCCCTGCCCCGTCAAGACGCGTTTTTGCAGGTCTGCGGCCAAACCGGCCCGGGATCGATACTGGTGAGAAATGGTGGGTGATGAGAGACTCGAACTCCCGACATCTTCGGTGTAAACGAAGCGCTCTACCAACTGAGCTAATCACCCGTGACGGTGCATTTACGAAAAGTCACTCGCACGTGCAAGCCTTTATCCGTGCATTTTACTTTCGCCGTTGGTGATCTGATAAATATTGCCCTGACCGCCTCCCAGTTCGTCGAATGCCTCCACGGGCAGCCCCTGCGCGATGCAGCGCAGGACGCGCGATGTTATCCCGTGGGTCACGATCACTGCAGGTCCGCTGAGGTCCTGCAAAAACGTCACCAGACGGCGCTCAAGCGCGATCAGACCCTCGCCGTTGGGGGCATGGTCATACCAGCCCAGACCATCACTCTCGAAAAGATGGGGAACCTGCGTCGCGATCTCGTGACGGGTCAGCCCGGCCCAATCGCCCATTTCGATCTCCCGCAGTCGGTCGTCCGTCACGATGTCCAACCCGGCGCACGCGATTTGCGCGGTTTTCAGCGCCCTGCCCTGCGGACTTGAGAGTATCGTACGCCCGGAGACCCCCAACTGGACCAAGATCTCTCCCTGGCGCCGCGCCTGTTCGCGTCCGCGCTCTGTCAGGGGCGAATCCAATCCACCCTGCAGACGGCCCTCAAGGTTCCACTCGGTTTCACCGTGGCGCAGTATCAACAGGTCCGGGTATGCCAAAACGTGCTCCATCGAAAAAGGGCGCAGGCCGAAGCCGCGCCCTTGAAACTGGTGGGTGATAAGAGATTTGAACTCCTGACATCTTCGATGTGAACGAAGCGCTCTACCACTGAGCTAATCACCCTCGCCCGGGGTCTTAGCGTTACTCCGCAGCCTCTGCAAGAGGGTCTTGCGGCGCCTTGGGTGTGTTCAGGCTTTGGCGCAGTTTGCACACGGTTACACGACCGTTGGCTTTTTCCTCGCTGCGATTGATGCGCAGTTTGCCAAAGGGCTGGAGATTCAGTTCCCGTCCATTGGCGATCGCCTCGCCCAGCACGGCCAGTGTCGCCTCGACAGCCGGCTTGATGTCTTTCTTTTTCATCCCGGACCGTTCGACCACCAGATCGACCAACTCTTTCTTTTTCATGTCGGCCTCGGCCAACACCGGCGCGGATGTGGTGACCACCTTGGGGTCAGGCATCGACACAGCCGGATCGGCGGACGCTGCTGTGGTGGTGGGTTTTGGGGTGGTTTTGGCCTTGCTCGCGGTTTTGGATGTTGTTGTTTTGCCTGTCGAAGAAGTGGTCGCCATTGGGTACCTCGGAAATTTCCTGTGCGGACAACATAGCGAAAACTGCGTGTCTTGGCCAGTTGATGGGCAGATTTACTGCAAAAACCTGAAACAGAAACAAAATATGGTGTGTCTTTGGGCGGGATGACAGGCGCCGCAAACAAAAAAACGGGCCGTAAACCGGCCCGCTTTTGATGGTCTTTCAAGTGTGGATCAGTGCGCCGTTGCCGACGCCGACCCTTCGGCCTTGGCAAGCGCGGCCTTGGCTGCGGCGGCCTCCTCGGCCGCTTCGTCCCATTCCACCGGTTCGGGCTGGCGCACCAGCGCCAGTTTTAGAACCTCGGACACGTGACTAACCGGAATGATGTTCAGCCCTTCCTTCACGTTATCGGGAATTTCGGGCAGATCCTTTTCATTCTCGGCCGGGATCAGAACCGTTTTGATCCCGCCCCGCAGGGCCGCGAGCAGTTTCTCCTTCAACCCGCCAATGGCCAGCGCGTTGCCGCGCAACGTGACCTCACCCGTCATCGCGATGTCCTTGCGGACCGGAATCTGGGTCAGGACCGACACGATGGACGTGACCATGGCAAGGCCGGCACTGGGGCCATCTTTCGGCGTCGCGCCTTCGGGCACGTGAACGTGAATGTCCCAATTGTCGAACCGGGGCGGTTTGATCCCGATCGACGGGCTGATCGAGCGGACATAGCTTGACGCCGCCTCGATGCTTTCCTTCATCACGTCGCCCAGCTTGCCGGTGGTCTTCATCCGGCCCTTGCCCGGCAGGCGCAGTGCCTCGATGCTCAGCAACTCGCCACCGACCGATGTATAGGCCAGCCCGGTCACGACCCCGATCTGATCTTCTTTCTCGGCCAGACCATAGCGGAATTTGGCCACGCCCAGGAATTCATCCAGGTTTTCGGGCGTCACCGTAACGGCCTCGGCCTCTTTCTTGATGATCTTGGTCAGCGCCTTGCGGGCCACCTTGGCGATTTCGCGTTCGAGGTTCCGCACGCCCGCCTCGCGGGTGTAGGTGCGGATGATCTCGTTCAGCGCCTCATCGGTCAGTTCAAATTCCTTGGCCTTGAGACCGTGGTTCTTGATCTGTTTCGGGATCAGGTGCTGTTTCGCGATCTCGCACTTTTCATCCTCGGTATAGCCGGCCAGCGGAATGATCTCCATCCGGTCGAGCAACGGCCCGGGCATATTGTAGCTGTTCGAGGTAGTCAGGAACATCACGTCGGACAGATCGTATTCCACCTCAAGATAGTGGTCCACGAAGGTGTTGTTCTGTTCCGGATCCAGCACTTCCAGCATCGCACTTGCCGGATCGCCACGGAAATCCTGGCCCATCTTGTCGATCTCATCGAGCAGGATCAGCGGATTGGTGGTCTTGGCCTTTTTCAGCGCCTGGATGATCTTACCCGGCATAGACCCGATATAGGTCCGGCGGTGACCGCGAATTTCGCTTTCGTCGCGCACGCCGCCCAGCGAGATGCGAATGAATTCGCGCCCCGTTGCCTTGGCGACCGATTTCCCAAGCGAGGTTTTACCCACGCCCGGCGGTCCGACCAGACACATGATCGGGCCCTTCATCTTTTTGCTGCGCTGTTGCACGGCCAGATATTCGACGATCCGTTCCTTGACCTTTTCGAGGCCATAGTGGTCGTTGTCCAACACGCCCTGCGCGCGGCCCAGATCCTTTTTGACGCGCGATTTCACGCCCCACGGGATGGCCAGCATCCAGTCCAGATAGTTGCGCACAACCGTGGCTTCGGCGCTCATCGGCGACATGTTCTTAAGCTTTTTCAGCTCGGCGTCGGCCTTTTCGCGCGCTTCCTTGCTCAGCTTGGTTTCGGCAATCTTGGCTTCCAGTTCGGCAACTTCGTTGCTGCCTTCCTCGCCATCGCCCAGCTCCTTCTGAATGGCCTTCATCTGCTCATTAAGGTAATATTCGCGCTGGGTCTTCTCCATCTGGCTTTTGACGCGTGTCTTGATCTTTTTCTCGACCTGCAACACGCTCAACTCGCCCTGCATCAGGCCATAGACCTTTTCCAGACGCTCGCTCACGCTCAGCGTTTCAAGAAGGTCCTGCTTCTGTTCGACTTCGATGCCCAGATGCCCGGCCACCAGATCGGCCAGTTTGGCCGGTTCGGTCGATTCCCCAACGGCGGCAAGCGCCTCTTCGGGAATGTTCTTGCGCACCTTGGCATAGCGCGCAAATTCATCGCCAACCGTGCGCAGAAGCGCTTCGGTCGTGGTGACGTCGCCCGGCATCTCGGTCAGATACTCGGCGCGCGCTTCGAAAAAGTTATCGTTTTCAAGGTATTCGGTAATGCGCACCCGCGCCTGCCCTTCGACCAGCACCTTGACCGTGCCATCGGGCAGTTTCAACAGTTGCAGCACATTCGCCAGAACACCTGCTTTGTAGATACCGTCAGTCGTCGGATCATCAATGGACGGGTCAATCTGGCTGGACAGCAAAATCTGCTTGTCATCGGCCATCACCTCTTCCAGTGCCCGGACAGATTTTTCCCGTCCTACGAACAACGGCACGATCATGTGCGGGAACACAACAATATCGCGCAGTGGCAGGACCGGATAAGAAGAGTTCAGAGGTTCTTGCATGCTCATTCCTTAATTATAGGCAAGATAGCGCTGGCCCCGATTTTCGGCGACACTCGGCAATCTCCGCTTCTGGGAAGTTTAGGTGGGGCCTTGGACCCTACGTTTCAACCTCAAAGCTGCTCGTTTCTGCGTCAGAATGGCGTGGCCCAGACCGGACCGCAAGAGCACATTTCGCCTCGGCGGGGCGATGAACGCAGTGATAAACCGATCTGTTCGCAAAGATACCCGTCAAACGGTCACGGGATGACCCGATGTGCAACAGGCGGGCGATCATCGCGTCCTGGAACGGATCCATGTCATCGGGTTTGCCCACCGCCATCGGGCAGACCGGGCAGCGTTCCGCGACGGACAATTCTCGGGACAGGATCTTTGGCTTGCTTTGCCTAAATCCTGTTTTTTTGGTCCTGACTGGTGCCAACACAAACGAACGAGGGTTCATCGAAGCGCCGGCCCCGCCGTGTCGGCGAAAATTGCAGCAGCGATTGCCTTGCCAGTTGATGCAATTGCATTTCCGCCACACAGAAATCAATTGCCATGATCTGCCCCCTTGCCGGTTGACTCATTGAAGCGGCTTTTCAATTCTACCGCGCAAAGAAGGGATTTTTTTTGATTGCCAGAACACTTCCGCTCATCCTCGCACTGACCGTCTCGGGTTGCATGACATACGCGCCGATCGAAACTCCGCCGCAAAGGGTCGCGTTCTCCAGCAAGACTGCCCAATCAAACGTCGACAAATTTTCGACATCGGCTTTTAGGGTAACTCGCAAGGAAGGCTCCAAGGACGTCGAAATCAAAGGCGTTGCCTGTTCCATCCGGGGGACCGGGTATTCGGCGCGCGTCATTACCCCTGCTCTCGTAGAACTCCCGACCTATCGCGGCAAGACCGACCCGATCCAGGTGTCATGTTCCGCCTCGGGGATAAGCGTTGCGGAAACGGTTCAGCCCTACAATGAAACACTCGCACGCATCAGGAGCTCTCAGTCGACCAGCGGCGGCCTTATCGGTGTGCTTGCGGTAGCCGCCGTCCAAGGCGTAATGCAGGCCGCCCGCGATCCGTCCAAAGACCAGTTCGCGTACCGGAACCCAATTGTCGTTAAGCTCGGGAAATGACAATGAACTGGTTTCGCAGTCTCGTTTTTGTTCCAGCCGTTCTTGCGGCTTGTGGCCCCACTTACGTGCCGCCGGAGGAGATCAAGACGATCTCCACCCGCAACTCGGCGAAAATTATTGGCTTTGAGGAAACAGTCGTCAGAACCGCTTTCAGAGCTGACTCAGCCATGTCCGAGATAGCCGGAGCCGACTGTACCCTGACCTATAACGGGGCAAAATCCCGTTTCCCGACACCGCACAAAATCCGGATTCCGATCCAAGTCGGCGCTCAGCAAAACATCGGTTTGGAATGCACGGCCACGATTGGACCTGCAGTACGAAAATCCGTACGTGTCCTGCCCCCCGCTGTTCCCACGGTCTCGGACCAGAAAACTTCGGACCGTGTGTATCCGGAGACCATAGGGCTCATCTTCAAATAGACCGACTATAAAGGTTCGATATCGCCCTGCGCGCGGATGTCGTGAAACTCCGCCTCCCACGCCTCAAAAGTGCCCGCCGCAATCGCTGCACGCATATCCCTGATCCGTCAAAAAAGCGCCCGATTTGCCTGTAATCATACACCAAACGCACAAAGGAAATCCGATATGACAAGCGAACACATAATGGGATTGGCTTTTGTACTGCTTATCGCGGCCGTCCTGATTGTTTTTGCCGCATCGATGACAAGAAATTTAGTTCTGCCCGCCATGGACAAGCCAGCTTTCGCCCTCAGAGAGAACCTTCTGGATGCTCTGGGTGCAATCATTTTACCGCTTGGCCTCTACGAGCTGCTGGGCGCCTATTTCGAAAACGGCGGCTTACTGCCGTTACTGGAACGCTTTGCGCTCTATACCGTCAGTTCGTTGGGCATTTTTGGTATGATTATCATCTTGATGTTTGGACTGGCCTTGCGGTTCTGCCTGCGGATCGCGGCAATCTACCTGCGCCGCGCCTAAAGCGGATCAATATCCCCGCCCGCCCGCAAAGCGTGAAACTCCGCCTCCCACGCGTTGAACGTGCCCGACGCAATCGCATTGCGCATGCCCTGCATGAGGTCCTGATAATAATGCAGGTTGTGCCAGGTCAGCAGCATCGAGGAGATGATTTCCTGACTGCGGAAAACGTGATGCAGATAGGCGCGCGAATAATTGCGGCAGGCCGGACAGCCGCAGTGTTCGTCCAGCGGGCGCGGATCATCCTGATGGCGCGCGTTCTTGATGTTGAGCTGCCCAAGACGGGTGAACACCTGCCCCGTCCGCCCGGACCGGGACGGCAGCACGCAATCCATCATGTCAACGCCCCGCGCAACCGCGCCCACGATGTCATCGGGTTTGCCCACCCCCATCAGGTACCGGGGGCGGTCCTCGGGCAGCATGTCGGGCGCATACTCCAGAACGCCGAACATCGCCTCTTGCCCCTCACCCACGGCCAGACCGCCGATTGCATAGCCATCAAATCCGATCGCACGCAGCGCTTCGGCGCTTTCTGCGCGCAGGTCCCGGGTGACACCGCCCTGCTGAATGCCGAACAGGGCATGCCCCGGCCGGTCACCGAAGGCATCTTTGGAACGCGCCGCCCACCGCATCGACATGCGCATGCTTTCGGCAACTTGCGTGTCGGTTGCCGGCAAGGCCGGGCATTCGTCGAAACACATCACGATGTCACTGCCCAACAGGCGCTGAATTTCCATCGACCGTTCCGGCGTCAATTCATGCTTTGACCCATCGATATGCGATTTGAAGGTAACACCCTTTTCCGTCAGCTTGCGCAGATCCGCGAGGCTCATCACCTGGAACCCGCCGGAATCCGTCAGGATCGGCTTGTCCCAGTTCATGAACTTGTGCAGCCCGCCCAGCCGATCGATCCGTTCCGCCGTGGGCCGCAACATGAGATGATAGGTATTTCCCAGCAGAATGTCGGCCCCCGTGGCGGCCACGCTTTCCGGCATCATCGCCTTGACGGTCGCCGCCGTGCCCACCGGCATGAAGGCCGGCGTGCGAATGTCCCCCCGCGTCGTCTTGATGACTCCGGTCCTGGCCTTGCCATCGGTTGCTTTCAATTCGAACTGGAATTTGGGGGACATCACAGGTCTCTTCAGAATTTTCAGCGCGTTCTGCTTTAATTATTGCCCATTGCCAAGGCCGCACCATCGCGAATGCATTTCCCACGACTTTCCATTTTGTCGTGTCGCAAAAGCATCTTATTGAAAACAATAGTGAACCTGCCTTTCGTTTCACATCGACATCGCGGAAACGATTTAACATTGTCTTGAAAACCCAACACTGAAAACACAAATGTATACCATAGTACACAAGTAGGGACATCGTATGACCGAAGAGCAAATTCTGAACCTGTTGATCGACAATCTTGCCTATCTTCTCGGCGCTGCCCTACTCATCGCCATTATCTTCAAGGGCGTCCGGATCGTGCCGCAGTCCGAAAAGCATGTTGTCGAACGGTTCGGCAGGCTGCATTCGGTTCTGGGCCCGGGCATCAACTTTATCGTCCCGTTTCTGGATGTCGTGGCGCACAAGATTTCCATTCTGGAGCGCCAGTTGCCGACCGCCAGCCAGGACGCAATCACCAAGGACAACGTTCTGGTACAGGTCGACACCTCGGTCTTTTACCGGATCACCGAACCCGAAAAGACGGTCTATCGCATTCGCGATGTGGACGCCGCGATTTCGACGACCGTGGCCGGCATCGTGCGGGCCGAGATCGGCAAGATGGATCTGGACGAGGTGCAATCCAACCGCGCCCAGCTGATCACGACCATCAAAGGGTCAGTCGAGGATGCCGTCGATGACTGGGGGATCGAAGTGACGCGGGCCGAAATTCTGGATGTGAACCTGGATCAGGCCACCCGCGATGCGATGCTGCAACAGCTGAACGCCGAACGCGCCCGCCGCGCCCAGGTCACCGAGGCCGAAGGCAAGAAACGCGCCGTGGAACTGTCTGCCGATGCCGAACTTTATGCCTCGGAACAGATTGCCAAGGCGCGCCGCATTCAGGCCGACGCCGAAGCCTATGCAACCGGTGTCGTCGCCAAGGCCATCGCCGAAAACGGGATCGAGGCCGCGCAATACCAGGTTGCATTGAAACAGGTCGAGGCGCTGAATGCCCTGGGCAATGGCGACGGCAAACAGACGATCGTTCTGCCCGCCAATGCGCTGGAGGCGTTTGGCGATGCGTTCAAGATGCTGAAGGGAGGAAAATGATGATCTTCTGGTCAATCTGGTGGATTTGGCTCAGCGCCGCTTTGTTGCTGGGCATCGTTGAAATCCTTTTGCCGGGCTTTGTGTTCCTGGGCTTTGCGATTGGCGCCTTGATCGTCTCGCTGCTGTTGTACGCCGTTGGGGCCGTTTTTACACTGCCGGTTCTGGTCCTGATCTTTGCGGCCCTTTCTCTGGTTGCCTGGCTGGTTCTGCGCAAGATGTTCGCCCTGCCCCGAGGCCAGGTCAAAACCTTCAACCACGATATCAATGAGTGACACGTGATCAGCCGGGCGCATACCGCCCGGCTTTTTGTGACACGGATTGTCGCGTTAAGGACCGCCCCCTCTGGACGCCACGACAGCAATCCCTATATATTCAGTCAGGAACAAGCCCGAGGCCCCTATGACCCATTCGCCCGAACCGCTGGAAGGCGCGCCACTGATTGCGCCCTCGTCAACCGATCACCCCCTGTATGACCAGGTGGTCGAGGCGTGCCGGAGTGTTTATGACCCGGAAATTCCCGTTAACATCTATGAACTTGGCCTGATCTACACGATCGACATCAACGATCAGAACGAGGTTCGGGTCATCATGTCGCTGACGGCACCCGGCTGCCCCGTGGCCGGTGAAATGCCCGGCTGGCTGGCAGATGCGATCGAACCGATCCCCGGCGTCAAACAGGTGGATGTGGAGCTGACCTGGGAACCGCCCTGGGGCATGGACATGATGAGCGACGAGGCCCGGTTGGAACTGGGCTTTATGTAAAGCGGCTGAAAACGCTGAAACCAAAGGACGAAGGAGACCCAGAATGTTCGGAATACCCGGCAAACAGGCCGTCACCCTGACCCCTGCGGCAGCGGCCCAGATCAACAAACTGATGGAAAAAGGCGGTCACGCGGGCCTGCGCATCGGCGTCAAGAAAGGCGGCTGTGCGGGCATGGAATATACCATGGAGTATGTGACCGAAACCGATCCGAACGACGAGATCGTCGAACAGGACGGTGCCCGCGTCATGATCGCGCCGATGGCGCAGATGTTCCTTTTCGGCACGGAAATCGACTATGAGGTCAGCCTGCTTGAGGCCGGCTTCAAGTTCAACAATCCCAATGTGTCCGAGGCCTGTGGCTGCGGTGAATCGATCAAATTCAACGACATGCAGGCGGCGTCGGATTAACCGCCGGTTGACTGGCCTTGAAGACCACGGTCCTGGGGGCTGTTCTGTTTTAGGTGCAGATAGGTTTCCTCGAACCGTCGGGTCAGATGCTCGCCTGCCAAAATTGTTTTCTCTGATCCCGGCGGCGCGACATTGGTGTCATAGGACGGGTTGAAAAACAGCGGGACGGAAATGCGTTCCTCGCTCCCGCCGATGACCCGGTGCATCGTCGCCTTGACCCGCCCTTGCGTCCAAAATTCCAGCATTTCACCGAAATTGATCACAAAGGTGCCGGGCTCGACCGTCACGGCCTGCCAACTGCCATCGCTCATCTGCACTTCCAGTCCCGGCACACCGTCGGTCGCCAGCAAGGTCAGGCAGCCATAATCGGAATGCGCGGCGATGCCGAAATCCTTGTCCCCTGCCCAATCGGGCCGTGCGGGATAGAAATTGCCCCGCAACAGGGCCATTGGCGTGTCGAATGCCCGGTCAAAACTTGTTTCATCCTCACCAATCGACGCCGCAATCGCGCTGAGCAGTTGCAACGCCACCGCACAGGCCCGCCGGTAGTAGGCCTGGATCGTATCGCGAAATTCCGGCATGTCATCGGGCCATTGGTTGGGCGCATAGACGCTCAGCTGACGCGCCTCCATCGGGTCCCCTGCGGGCAATTCATAGCCGCAATCGAACACCTCTTTGTAATCCGGGTTCGCCGCGGCATCGACCTGTTCGGACTGCGGCGCGCCCCAACCCCGGTTCGCGCCGGTCCGGGCCATATCCACCGCCGATTTGCGGTCTTTGGGCTGTTGGAAAAAGCTCCGATAGGCGTCAATCGCCCTCAGCACGTCCTTGCGGCCCAAATCCGTGTTGGACAGTGTCAGAAACCCCACCTCGCGAACGGCAACCGACAGGCGGGCCATTTCTGCGCTGTCCCGTGCGATCAGTTTTGCCATGTCAAAATTCGGAATCATCGCACCATCCCTTTGTCCTTGCGCCGCGTGCCGATTGTCTCGCCCCATGCCGAGTGCTACCACTTGCACACAAAAGGCAACAGGGACAGATCATGCGACAAAAACTGGCGGCGGGGAACTGGAAGATGAACGGTACGGGCACGCAGCTGAGCGAGCTGTCTGCCCTGATCGAAATGCAGGACAAACCGACGTCTCAAATCCTGATCTGCCCCCCCGCCACGCTGGTTTCGCGTGCCGCCGACCTGGCCAAGGGAACCCCCGTTCTGATCGGCGGGCAGGATTGCCACAGCAATTCGAACGGTGCCCACACCGGCGACATCAGTGCCGAAATGCTGGCCGATGCCGGCGCGACCTTTGTCATCCTGGGGCATTCCGAGCGCCGCGAGGACCATGGCGAGCGGGACGAAGACGTGCGTGCCAAGGCCAGGGCCGCCATCGCCACCGGACTGACGGCGATCATCTGTGTCGGTGAAACCCTGAGCGAGCGCGAAGCCGCCAACACGCTGGACATCATCGCCGGACAATTGTCGGGATCAATTCCCGATCTGGTGACCGGCGAAAACCTTGTCATCGCGTATGAGCCAATCTGGGCCATCGGCACCGGCAAGGTGCCGACGCTGGAACAGATCGGCGAGGTTCATGATTTCATCCGCGCGCGTCTGGAACGACGGTTCGGTGCGGGTGTCGCACGGTCCGTCCGGCTGCTCTATGGCGGATCGGTCAAACCGGACAATGCGGCCGATATCTTTGCCGTGCCCAATGTCGACGGGGCGCTTGTCGGCGGGGCCAGCCTGAAGGCGGCCGATTTTGGGCCCATCATCGCCGCGCTGGACGCCAGCGCCTGACGAAAAACGCCGCCCCGAGTCTATCGGAGCGGCGTCTTTGACCCAGGTTTCTCACATCCCTAGTTGGTAATGATCTCGGGGCCCATAAGGGCATTCGGGATCATCGTGCTGAGCCATGGGATATACGTCACCATGATCAGGAACACGAAGAGAACGGCCAGGAACGGCAACGCCGCACGGACCACGGCCATCATCGGCATGCCAGCCACGCCCGAGGTCACGAAAAGGTTCAGACCAACGGGCGGTGTAATCATCCCGATTTCCATGTTGACCACCATGATGATGCCCAGATGGATCGGATCGATCCCCAGTTCGATCGCGATCGGGAACACCAGCGGTGCCACGATCACGAGCAGGCCCGACGGCTCCATGAACTGCCCGCCGATCAGCAAGATCACGTTGACCACCACCAGGAACATGACCGGACCAAGCCCGGCATTCAGCATGGCATTCGCGATGCTTTGCGGCACCTGTTCATCCGTCAGAACATGTTTCAGGATCAGCGCATTGGCGATCACGAACATCAGCGTGACGGTCAGTTTCCCGGCATCGAAAAGTGCCTGCTTGGTATCGCGGTGGAACCAGACCGAGGCAAGCGCCAGGGGGGCCTGGAACACATTGCGCCGCGGGCGGTCATCCCGTGCGGCCAGCGGCCCCATATCGCGATAGACAAAGGTTGCAACAAGGAAGGCATAGACAGAGGCGACAGCGGCGGCCTCGGTCGGCGTGAAAATCGCATCTTCCTTGTAGAGACCCAATTCGGCCGAATACCAGGGATATCCGTAAATCCCGACCATGATGATGACGATCAGGAACAGGCCCCAGAACGCCTCGCGGAACGAGGCCCCTACTTCGCCCCACCCGGCCCATTCGCCCTTGGGCATATTCTTGATGCGCGCAATCACATAGATGGTGATCATCAGCATCAGACCGGCCAGAAGGCCCGGAATGATCCCGGCCAGGAACATCCGTCCAACCGACACGTCAACGGATGCGGCATAGACCACCATGACAATGGACGGCGGGATCAGGATGCCCAATGTCCCCGCGTTACAGATAACCCCCGCGGCGAATTCCTTGGTATATCCGGCCTGGCGCATGGCCGCGATCACGATGGAGCCGATGGCGACCACCGTCGCCGGGGACGAGCCGGACAGCGCGGCGAACATCATGCAGGCAAACACGCCCGCGATGGCCAGACCGCCCTGAAAATGACCCACACAGGCGATGGAAAACCGGATGATCCGCTGTGCCACACCGCCCGTCGACATGAAGGTCGACGCCAAGATGAAGAACGGAATGGCCAGAAGGGTGAAATGCCCCTCGAAGGCCTCAAACAGCGTTCCCGCGACAGAGGCCAGCGAACTGTCGGAATAGATCAGCAGGAACAGGGTAGAACTGAGGCCCAGCGAAACGGCGATTGGCACGCCGATCAGCATCAGGCCGATGACCATGCCAAAAAGAAGAACGACGTCCATCAGCTTTGCCCCTCTGCGCGTGCACGAGCTTCTTCAAGCTCGTCCTCGACCTCGTGGCTGGCGACCAGCCGGTCCACCTTGCCGGTCCAGATGCTGAGGGCGGCCTGTACAAAGCGGATAACCAGCAGCAGCATCGACACGGGCATGATGAGATAGGGAACAACCTTGGGCAGCTTTTCGTAGGATTCTCCGTAGTTGATCATGTCCTCGAGAAACCGAAACACGCCAATCATCGGCACATCCTGCACCTCGTAAAAGCTTTGGCTGCGGGCCTTCATGTCGAACCCGGTCGGGAACCACCGCCCCGACGTGGGCGGCAGATCCGCGAAAACGGCCCAATAATCATAGGCCCCTTTCAGCATCAGCAAGGCAAAGATCAGACAGGCACCGACCGACACCAGCGCCAGGATACGGCGGGCGGGCGGCGACAGCAGGTTCACGATCGCGTCCACCCCCAGATGTGCGTGTTTCTTGACGGCATAGGACGCCCCCAGCAACACCAGCCACGCAAACATGAAAACAGTCAGCTCAAGTGCCCAGAGAATATTGGAATTGAAAAAGAAGCGCGCGATTACATTCGCGAACGTTATGATGGTCATCAGCCCAAGAAGCACCGCGATCACGGTCTCTTCGATCTGATCAATTACTCCGGCCGGACCGGACCTAGCCCCCGACATAGCACTGACCCCAGCTTATTTTTGATATGAAAATGGGCGGGCCAACACGTGGCCCGCCACTGGCGTGGTTTTACGCCCGATCCGGGGTCAGGAGCCCGCGTTGATGGCCTGAGCCGCGTCGATCTTGTCCTGACCGACATCGCCGGCGAACTTGTCCCAAACCGGCTTCATCGTGTCGACCCATGCCTGACGCTGTTCAGCGGTCAGCTGACGGATGGTGCCGCCCGCGTCGAGGATCGCCTGCTTGGCCGCCTGGTTGACGGCATAGGATTCGGCGTTCCGCGCGGTGGTCACTTCGCCCAGAATGGTGAGGAACTGATCGCGCACGGCCGGCTCCAGGCTGTCGAGCCAGTCAACGCTGGTCACAACCAGATAGTCGATGATGCCGTGGTTGGTTTCGGTCACACCGTCCTGAACTTCGAAGAATTTTTTGCCGTAGATGTTCGACCAGGTGTTTTCCTGCCCGTCGACAACGCCCTGCTGCAGCGCGCCATACACTTCGGAAAACGCCATTTTCTGGGGCGAACCACCGATGGCTTCCATTTGGGCAACCAGAACATCGCTCGACTGGACGCGGAATTTCAAACCGTTGGCGTCGGTCGGCTGGATCAGCGGCTTGTTGGCCGACATCTGCTTCATCCCGTTGTGCCAGAAGGCCAGACCCTGCAGGCCGCGACGCTGCATGCTGTCCAGCATCGCCTGACCGTCGGCCGAGGCCTGGAATGCGTCAACCGCATCAACGTTCTTGAACATGAACGGCAGGTCGAACAGGCGGAATTGCTTGGTGAATTTTTCGAACTTGGACAGCGACGGCGCAGCCAACTGCACGTCACCTTGCAGCATCGCCTCAAGCACCTTGTTGTCGTTATAGAGCGTGGAGTTGGGATAAACTTCCATGCACATCGTGCCGTTCATCTCATCGTTCACGCGCTGTTCCAGCAGCGACGCGGCAATCCCCTTGGGGTGCTTGTCGGTGTTGGTCACGTGGGCGAACTTGACGACGATTTCGCCATCGTCACACGCGGCAAAACCTGCGGTTGCGGTCACGCTCAGGGCCATTGCCGTTGCGGCAGCGGTGAAAAGTTTCATCGGTATCTCCTCCCGAAATATGTCCTTGGGGACTCCCCCAGCCACCGTGATTCGGTGTGCTACCCGCAGTCAACCGAATCGCGACCGCCCGCTCAACAGTGTCGCAGATGCATTCAATTGCACACCACAAGACACTGCAATTTAAAGGTATTCTCAATTTCCGGCCTATCCGAAATGACCGCTCAAACGGCAAGTGTGCGGCTTCCCGCACATGGCCAAGCGCAAGTTGTGCGAAAATCCGCACAGTTCACCGGCGAAAATCTTCCGGGCGAATCCCATAGCGTGCCAGTTTGTCGTAAAAGGTCTTGCGCGGCAGCTTGAGCGCCTTTGCCGCCTCGGATGCACGCCCGTTCTGGCGCCCCAGCGCGGCGATCAGAAGCGCCCGTTCGACGCGGGCCAACTGTTCCACCAGCCCCAGATCAGCGGCTTGCGACACATCCTCGGGCATGCCCAGAACGAACCGCATGGCCGCGCTCATCAGCGACCGCGCGTTCCCCGGCCAGTCCTGCGCCATCAAGGTCGCCAGATGATCATGTGAAATCTCAGGCGCTTTCAACCCGGCCTGTTCACTGGCCTGCGCGACGTAGTGGCGAAACAAAACAGGGATATCATCCGGACGTTCGGCCAGGGACGGGATACGCACCTTGCTGACGTCCAGACGATAATACAAATCCGCATTCAAGACGGTTTCGCTCAACTCCGACGTACTGCCCGCCATCAACCGGGTGCGACTGCCCTGCTCCAGCGCCTCGATCAGGGCGATCTGCGTGTCCGCGGGCAAGCGGGTGATTTCGTCGAGAAAAAGCGATCCCCCCGCACTGGAATCCAGCGCCCGGGTCAGCGCCGCACGATCCAGCCCATCGGCGGCGCGCTTTTCAAAGGGGGCCTGCGCGCGCGCGGAACACAGGTGGATCACCTCCGCGACTTTTGAAATACCGCTGCCCGGAGCACCGCAGACCAGAACCTCGGTATCGGTGGCAGCCACGCGGCGCACCCGCGCACGCAGCCCTTCGGCCAGATCGGACACACCAAAGATCAGGCGCGCGGCCGGGTCGCCCAGCTCGGTCCGGGCCAATTCGGCCCGCGCCTCAAGCACGCCGGCCCGCGCCTTGAGCGCGCGCTCAACAACCGCCACAAGATCGCTGGGCGCACATGGCTTTTCAAGGAAATCAAAGGCCCCGTTCTCGATTGCTGACACGGCCATCGGAATGTCGCCTTCGCCGGTCAACAAAACTACGGGCAGTTCGTCATCCACATCGCGCGCATAGCTGAGAAGATGAAACCCGTCCCGACCCGGCATCCGGATATCCGACAGGATCACACCAGCAAAATCGCGCGTGATATGGTCTTTGGCCGCCACGAAAGACCCTGTCGGGATCGGCGCAAAATCGGCCAATTCAAGGGTTTGCGCCAACGCATCCCGCACGGCCGCGTCGTCATCGACCAGAAGAACCGGCGCCGTCATGCCGCGACCTCCGCCTCGTGCCAATGTTCGAGATCGACCACGAACAGCGCGCCGCCCCCGTCGCTCTGCACATTCATGCCCCTAATGTTGCCGCCGAAACTCTGAACCAGACCGTAGGAAATCGACAGGCCCAGCCCCATGCCTTCGGATGACCCGACGGCCTTGGTGGTGTAAAACGGTTCAAACAACTTTTCCGGCTCCTTGATGCCGGGACCGATGTCCCGCACCGAAACCGAAAGCCTGTCGGCGGATTGATCAATCGCGATCCGGATGAATCGTCTGTCCTGTCCGGTCATCGCGTCAGCCGCGTTGTTGATCAGATTCACAAAGACCTGAACCAGACGCACCTCGCCGCCTCGGACATATACGGGAAAATCAGGCGCCGCCCACTCAAGCTTGACCGCTTCGCTTTTCAGCCGGGCTTCGGACAGTTCGACAGCCGTGTTGATCACCTGCACCAGATCGACCTTGCCAACCGGTTCGGCCTCATTCCGGGCAAAGGCACGCAGGTTCTGGATGATCCGGCCCATCCGCCGGGCGAGGTCCGATATCCGGCCAAGGTTCTCGCCCGCGACCTCGGGCTTTCCACGCGCCAGGAATTCGGTGCCATTCTCGGCATAGGACCGGATCGCCATCAACGGCTGGTTCAGTTCGTGACTAATGCCGGCGCTCATCTGCCCCAGCGCGCTCAGCTTTCCGGCCTGCACCAGATCGGCCTGTGCACGTTTCAACGCGGCTTCGGCCTCCTGACGCTCGGCCACCTCGCGGCGCAACTGCGCGTTGGTCGAGGACAGGGCCTCGGTCCGCTCGGCAACGCGGGTTTCCAGAACGGCGTTGGCCTCGGCCAGCGTTCTGCGCCGGACGGTTGCCAAAAACAGCAGCGCCCCGAACGCCAGACAGATCGCCGCCACGGCGGCGGCCTGCAAGCCAGCCAGACGTCGCGCCGGGGCCACATCCACAAGAACCTCACCCTTGAGCCCGATCACCGGCAGATCCCGTTGCATATGCAACGCGCGATGCGGCAGGTACGGGCCCCAGTCCAACGACCAGATCTCGTGCAGTCCAACGCGATGATCCTGAAAAGCGACCGGTTCACCGCCGGCGGGGCGCAAACCGCTCTGCCCCGGCGGACGCGTCCAGAACAGCAATTCGGACCGGTTTGTTATGAAAACCTCACCGGCGTTATCGGTGAAAAACACGGCCGGTGTTTCACCGCGCCACGCCTGTTCGATGTCCTCGATATCGGCCACCACGACCAGAACACCGATCACCGCCCCGTCAGCGCCGAACGTCGGTGCCGCATGGAAATAGGCCCGATGCCGCAAAGGTCCGAAAATGCCGTGATGGCTGCCGAGGGCGCCATGCAGCGCACGCCGGAAATACGGGGTCCCGGTCAGGTCGGACCCCGGCCCGCCCTGCGCCGACGCCAGTATGGACCCGTCGATATCCGCATAAAAAATATCAAGCGCGCCGGTTTTGTCCGCCATGTCCAGCAGAAGGGTCCGGGCCGCATCGCGCGGTGCCTCCGTGCGCAGGGCGGGATGACCGGCCATCAGAACGGCCAGTTCCCGATCGACCTGCAACTGGGTGCTCAACCTGTCGCTTGCCAGAGCCAGGTCGGCCTCGGCCCGGCGGGCAAGCTGATCGAGCGCCTGCAGATATCCATAGCGCCAGATGCCCCCGGCCAGAGCGGCCACGGCGATCAGGAAGACCGGAACATACCAATAGCTCTGAATTCGGGCGGGTATCATGGTGCCAGACTATCAAAGGCGCGCTTGGATTGACCAGAGACCGAATGCACCCGCCCTTCACGTGCCCAGAGGCAGCATGGTCGTCGATTTGATTTCCTCCATCGACAACAGGGCCGTTACATTGTGAACGCGCACCTCGGAAATCAACGCCTGGTAAAAGGCGTCATAGGCGCGGGCGTTTTTGACCCGAACCTTGAGGATATAATCGATATCGCCCGCCAGCCTGTGGGCCTCCTGCACCTCGGGTCGGTCCTGCAACGCCTTGAGAAAAGCCGCCTGCCATTCGGCCTCGTGTTCTGACGTGCGGATCAGCACGAAGAAACAGGCTTCGAACCCCAGCGCCTCGGCGTCCAGAACAACGGTCTGCTGACCGATCACACCCGCATCGCGCAGTTTGCGGATTCGGTTCCAGACCGGTGTCTTGGAACTGCCCACAGACCGCGCGATGTCGTCCAGCGACTGGCTGGCATCGCGTTGCAGCTCTCCCAGGATTTTCCGGTCCACTTCGTCAATTCGCACTGACATTCCTTGTTTTCCCTTCTGCGCAGAGGTTTCGTTCTATTTTTTGAAGACCACGGAACAAATGTCCTTATTTGATCGCCCGTATGGCACTTAATAGGGAATATTTCCTATATTGGAGGGCAAGTCAAACACTGGTCACAGGGCAATCGCCATGGAACACTTTCCGATCTTCGTTGCACTTTCCGGGCGCCGTGTCGTTCTGTCTGGCGGTGGCGACGCCGCACTGGCAAAGCTGCGGCTATTGTTGAAAACCAGGGCGCATATTTCGGTTTTTGCGCCCCACCCCGCCCCCGAAATTCAGGGCTGGGCCGATGCGGGACAACTGGCCCTGATCCGACGCCCCTTGCAAGCGGGTGACGTGTCTGACGCCGCACTGTTTTACGCCGCGGACGAAGATGCGGATGAAGACAGTCGCACGGCCGCTCTTGCCCGTGCGGAGGGGGCATTGGTCAATGTCGTCGACAACCTTGAGGCCAGCCAGTTCATCACACCCGCGATCGTGGATCGCGATCCGGTCACCGTCGCCATCGGAACCGAGGGCGCGGCGCCGGTTCTGGCCCGCGCGATCAAAGCCGATCTTGAGGCACGCCTGCCGATAACGCTGGGCCGTCTGGCCCGCATCGGCAAGGCGTTTCGCAAGGCCGCCGACGCCTTGCCCCTGGGACGCGCACGCCGGGATTTCTGGGCTGATTACTATTTCACGACCGGCCCCCGCGCGATGGACGAAGGCGGCGATCCGGTTGTTCGCCCTGCGCTCAACGCCCTTTTGACCCTGCACCTGGGCAAAACGGGCCGCCCCGGCCATGTTGCCTTTGTCGGTGCCGGTCCCGGCGACCCCGAGCTGTTGACGCTCAAGGCGCGGCGCGCGCTGGATACAGCGGACGTGGTCATCCACGACCGCCTGATCAGCGCCGATATCCTTGAACTGGCCCGCCGCGAGGCGACATTGATCGACGTTGGCAAGGAAGGGTTCGGGCCCTCGACACCGCAGGAGCGGATCAATGCCCTTCTGGTCGAACATGCCCGCAAGGGTGCCCAGATCGTGCGCCTGAAATCCGGCGATGCGACCGTGTTCGGGCGTCTGGACGAAGAAATCGACGCCTGTGACGAAGCGGGCGTGACCTGGCACATCGTGCCCGGCATCACCTCTGCTTCGGCCGCCGTGGCCGCAATCGGGCAAAGCCTGACCCGCCGGGGCCGCAACAGTGCGGTCCGGTTCCTGACCGGTCACGACATGCGTGGATTTGCCGATCACGATTGGTCCGCACTGGCCCGCCCGGGCGAGGTCGCGGCAATCTATATGGGCAAGAAATCGGCGCGTTTCGTTCAGGGCCGTCTGCTGATGCACGGGGCCGATCGCACCACGCCCGTCACGGTTATCGAAAACGCCTCGCGCCCGGATCAACGCATATTGTCCACCACGCTGGATGCGCTGCCCGGTGATCTGGCCGCCGCCGACGTGTCCGGCCCGGCACTGACCTTCTATGGCCTTGCTCCGCGCGCCGCGGCGCTGGCCCTTCCCGACCTGCAAAAGGAGCTTGCCTGATGCCCTGCCCCGATACCCCAAAAGTGGTCACCGCGAACGATCTGTTGCTTGGCGACGTGATCTATCAGACGGCCCAGGACACCTGGTCGCGATCCCTGCGCGAGGCCGAGGTTTTGCGCGATGCCGATCGGGCTTCTGTGCGTCTGATCCATGCCGAACAGCAGGCCGGAACGGTCGTCGGCGCCTATCTGGCTGACGTCAGGATCGGCGCAAACGGCCCCGAGCCTGTCCATTTCCGCGAAGATTTTCGCCGCACCGGGCCTTCGAACTATGCCCACGGCAAACAAGAGAAACACGATCATGTATAGATATTCAGACTTCGACACCGCCTTTCTGGCCGAACGCAACGCCCAGTTCCGCGCCCAGGTCGAGCGGCGCATCGACGGATCGCTGACCGAGGATGAGTTCAAGCCACTGCGCCTGATGAACGGCGTCTATCTGCAACTGCACGCATACATGCTGCGGGTTGCGGTCCCCTATGGCACGCTGAATGGCGCACAGATGCGCCAACTCGCCCTGCTGGCCGAGAAATGGGACAAGGGATACGGCCATTTCACCACCCGCCAGAATATCCAGTACAACTGGCCCAAATTGCGCGATATCCCCGACATGCTGGATGCGCTGGCCGAGGTTGGGTTGCACGCCATCCAGACCAGCGGCAACACCATCCGCAACGTGACGGCCGATCATTTTGCAGGCGCAACCGCAGATGAAATAGCCGATCCGCGCCCTGTCGCGGAACTGATCCGGCAGTGGTCGACCGATCATCCGGAATTTCAGTTCCTGGGCCGAAAATTCAAGATCGCCATCACCGGAAGCGAAAATGACCGCGCCGTGATCCGCGCCCATGACATCGGCCTGCGCATCGTCGAGCGTAACGGCGAAAACGGATTCGAAGTCATCGTCGGCGGCGGGCTGGGCCGCACACCGATGATCGGCAAGACACTCCGCGATTTCCTGCCGCGGGCCGACCTGCTACCCTATCTTGAGGCGGTGCTGAGCGTCTATAACCTGCTGGGACGGCGCGACAACAAATACAAGGCGCGCATCAAGATCACCGTGCATGAAAACGGGATCGAGAAAATCCGCGATATGGTGGAACAGAACTTTGCCCTGCTCCGCCCGACGTTCCGCGGCGTGGATCAGGCCATTCTGGATCAGATTGAAACGGATTTTGCACCGCCCGCGTTTCGCGCCGCACCGGTTGAGGCCTATGAAGACGCCTATCGTCAGGATCCCGTGTTCCGCAGTTGGGCCGACACCAACCTCTCACCGCACAAGGCCGACGGCTATGCAATCGTGTCGATCAGCCTCAAGGCGCATGGTCAAACCCCCGGCGATGCGACGGCGGACCAGATGCGCCTGATGGCCGATCTGGCCGGGCAATATGGCCACGACGAATTGCGCATCAGCCACGAACAAAACGTCATCCTGCCGCATGTGCACAAATCCGACCTTCCCGCCCTGCATGACGCGTTGAAAGCCGCGGGTCTGGCGACGGCGAACATCGGTCTGATCAGCGATATCATCGCCTGCCCCGGCATGGATTACTGCGCGCTGGCGACGGCGCGGTCGATCCCGATTGCGCAGGAGATCGCAACACGGTTCGACGCGTTGAAGATCGAACACGACATCGGCCAGTTGAAGATCAAGATCTCGGGCTGCATCAATGCCTGCGGCCACCACCATGTGGGCCATATCGGCATCCTAGGTCTGGATCGGGCCGGTGTCGAGAACTACCAGATCACGCTGGGTGGCGATGGCACACAGACCGCCACCATTGGCGAACGCGCCGGCCCCGGATTTTCCGCTGATGAGATCGTGCCGGCCATCGAACGTCTTGTGATGGCTTATCTTGACCTCAGAACGGACCGCGATGAGCCCTTCCTCGACACCTATCGCCGCCTTGGTCTACCCCCCTTCAAATCCGCCCTCTACCCCGAGGCCCGGGCCAATGCCGCTTGATCGGAACCCCATGTTGCTGACTGCCCCCCCGCCGGTACCGGACACAAAGGCACTGGCCGAAAAGGTCACTGCCCTGAATGCCCGGTACCGGCATCATAGCGCCACGCAGGTCATGCACGGCGCACTGAGCGAGGCTGGTGCTATCGCGCTGGTGTCCAGCTTTGGCGCGGAGTCGGTGGTGCTGTTGCACATGGCGGCCGTGATCGACCGGTCGGTCCCGGTTCTGTTCATCGACACCGAGATGCTGTTCACCGAAACCTTGGTCTATCAGGCCGAAGTCAGCGAACGCCTGGGGCTGACAAACATGAGCATTCTGCACGCGCAGGACATCGCCTGCCATGATCCTGACGGCACGCTGCATCAGACCGACACCGACGCCTGCTGCGCCCTGCGCAAAACCGCCCCCCTGAATGCGGCACTGGCCGGATATGACGGCTGGATCACCGGCCGCAAACGGTTTCAAAGCGGCACCCGGGCGGCGCTCGACTTTTTCGAAGTCGAGGACGGCACCGGACGGATCAAGATCAACCCGCTGGCCCACTGGGCGCCCGAGGATGTGCGCGCCTACATGGACGAGAACCGCCTGCCCCGGCATCCGCTGGTGGCACGGGGGTATCCTTCGATCGGATGTGCCCCCTGCACATCCCCGGTCAAACCGGGCGAGGATCCCCGGGCCGGACGCTGGCGCGATACCTCCAAGGACGAATGCGGCATCCATTTTGTGAACGGCAAGATGGTGCGAACAGGAGCAGACACATGACTGTAATAGTAACGGACACCGGATTTGCGCCCGAGGACTGGACCGATGGCTTTACCACAGTGGGAGACTGCGCAAACGATCTGGTTGCGCTGGACATCGGCCCAGAGACGGACGTTACGACGTTGACGGCGAAACTACCGGCCCTGCGCATGATCCGCGTCGATTTCCCCAACTTTGCGGACGGACGCGGTTTTACCATCGCGCGCCAGATCCGTCTGTGCGGATATTCGGGGCGGCTGCGCGCCCGGGGCCACGTTCTGGCCGATCAATACGCCATGGCGCGCCGATCCGGTTTTGACGAGGTCGAAATTGACGACGCCCTCGCCGCCCGCCAGCCCGAGCACCAATGGCTTGCCCGCGCGAATTGGAAAGATCACGACCATCAGGACCGCCTGCGCGGCTAAGTCCTCTTTTCCTGACCCAAATCAAAGATTACCCAGAGGGACCGGTTTAAACGACCGGCAGTGATTCATGACAGAAATGATCCCAGTGAATAAAACCGTGACAGACGCAGCCCCCGTAAAAACGCCCACCCTGCCCGATGCCCAGACCGTGACGCAGGTCAAACACTGGACCGACCGGTTGTTTTCCTTCCGCGTAACCCGGCCCGCGTCATTGCGGTTCCGCTCGGGCGAATTCGTGATGATCGGCCTGTTGGGCGACAATGGTAAACCGCTGTTGCGGGCCTATTCCATCGCATCGCCCGCATGGGATGACGAACTGGAATTTTATTCGATCAAGGTGCCCGATGGCCCGCTGACCAGCAAGCTTCAGCATATCGAACCGGGTGACGAAATCATCCTGCGCCCCAAACCGGTCGGAACGCTGGTACATGACGCCCTGTTGCCTGGCAAACGCATTTGGTTCTTTGCGACGGGAACCGGGTTTGCGCCCTTCGCCTCATTGCTGCGCGAACCGGAAACCTATGAAAACTATGACGAGGTGATCATCACCCATACCTGCCGGACCGTGGCCGAGCTGGAGTATGGGCGCGAATTGGTCGAGAGCCTGGAAAACGACCCCCTGATCGGCGAGTTGGTGGCGGGCAAGGTCAAATATTATCCCACCACGACGCGGGAAGAGAGTGCGAAAATGGGTCGGATCACCGACCTGCTGACCGATGGCACGGTGTTCAGGGATCTGGGCATTGAAGGCATTTCGCCGGAAACAGACCGCGCCATGGTGTGCGGCAGCCTTGGGTTCAATCAGGATATCAAGACAGTTCTGGAAGGGTTCGGCCTGCGCGAAGGGGCAAACTCGGACCCCAAGGAATACGTGGTCGAAAAGGCTTTTGTCGGCTGAGCGCCAGTCTGGCCCCCCGCCGTCCGTGAACATTCGCAGTGTCCCCTTACACGCTCAGGTTTCGGGAGAGCCCGTCGGATGATTTCTGGCCTCATCCGGCCTTTGCCTGGGTCCCACACAGGTGCCTCTATTCACTGCTACCGCGCAACATCGAGAAGCGTCAGGATGCCCTCGCAGTTCTCCACACGCCCACCGCAGCAGTCGGAGATCAGAAAGCCGATCAGGTCGTTGATGGCCGGCAAGTTGGCAGCATAATGGATCTCGCGCTGGTGCCGGGTGCTGCTCAGCAGGCCCGCGCGTTTGAGCGCCGCAAGATGACCGGACAGTGTTGAAGGCTTCGCGTCAAGGCGCTCAGCTATCGCCAAGGCCGGCACACCCTCGGGGGCATGACGAACAAGGAGACGAAACACAGCGAGCCGTGTGGGATGCGCGAGCGCGGCAAAGGCTTGGATGGCGGTATCCTGATCCATACTTCGTCAATGCCCGAAATATCGAAGCTTGACCAGAGGGCGCACTTGCCATACCCCGGATGTCAATTCGGCAATAGCCGAAATGAGGGACGCATGACCGGCACTCTGATCACATCCGAGGTCGATTTCGACGCAGAGGGCAAGCAGGCGGGATACCTGCGCGTGCCGCATTCGGTGCATCGCTCGGCATATGGCTGGATCCCCGTTCCAATCACAGTCATCCGAAACGGTACAGGCCCGACGCTGGTGGTATCGGCCGGTGTGCACGGCGATGAGTACGAAGGGCAGATCGCGGTGGCGACCCTCGCCCGTCAGATCGAGGCTGAGGACATCAGCGGACGCCTGATCTTGCTTCCGATGGTGAACTTTCCAGCCGCCGAAGCAGGTAGCAGGCTGTCGCCGCTCGACCACGGAAACCTCAACCGTCTCTATCCGGGTGATCCCAAGGGCACGCCGTCCGAGATGATCGCCCATTACCACGAAGCGGTGATCCTTCCGCTGGCCGACTACGCGGTCGATCTGCATTCGGGTGGGTCGTCACTTGTCTATCCGGCGACGCTGCTGCGCGGCCCCGCCCATTCGCCCGAGGAAGAGGCAGGCCTGATCACCCTGACCGAGGCGTTCGATCTGCCGTTTGCCTGGGTTTTTACCGGGGGCGGTGGAAAAGGCAGCGCCGCAGGAACCGCAATGGGTGCCGCCAATCGGAAGGGCGTGATCAATGTGATGGCCGAGCTAGGTGGGTCAGGATGCGTCACACCCGACATCCTGCGGCGGACGGAACGCGGGCTACGTCGGGTATTGCACGCTTTGGGCATGCTGCCGGGATATGTTCCCGACGCTCCTGAAGGCACACGGGTTCTGAATGCCAAGGGCTCGGTCTACGCCTATGAGGCCGGCGTGTTCGAACCGCTCAAAGAGATTGGCGACAAAGTTGCCAAGGGCGAGACCGTCGCGCTGATCCATCACGCCGAGACGCCGGGAAAAGCGCCTGACACGGTGTCTTCGCCCTACGCGGGTCTCGTTCTGGCGATGCGCGCCATGGCGCAGGTCCGTCGCGGCGATGCTCTCTACCAGATAGCGGCGGACGCGGTCTGACATGGGGCGGCACCCCCTTTCCATCAAGGACGTGCGCATAGCGGCCGAAGCACTCGACGGCGTTGTGATACGGACGCCGCTGCTTGAAAACCCGGATGTGAACGACCTGCTCGGCGGCCGCCTGCTGCTCAAGGCCGAGAACATGCAGCGAACAGGTGCCTTCAAGATCAGGGGAGCCTATCACCGCATGCTGGGCCTGACCGATGATGAGCGGACGCGCGGCGCGGTCACCTATTCCTCGGGCAACCACGCGCTGGGGTTGGCGCGCGCTGCGCATATCATGGGGTCTTCGGCAGTGATCGTGATGCCCTCGGACGTGCCCGCGGCAAAAAGGGAAGCGGTGCGCGCGATGGGGGCCGAGATCATCACGTACGACCGCGACACGCAAGAAAGCGCAGATGTAGTGGCCCATGTCATGGCCGAGACAGGCCGGATCGAAGTGCCTCCCAGCGCACACCTGCAGATCCTTGCCGGGGCGGGAACGGCAGCGCTGGAACTGCTGGAGGATGCGGGCGGCCCGCTCGATGCAGTGCTGGTACCTTGTGGCGGTGGTGGGCTGACGGCGGCGACGGCCCTCGTGATGGCCGAAGCCTCTCCCGACACGCGGGTCTATGCCGCCGAACCGGACCTTTTCGACGATACGCGCCGCTCATTGGCGACCGGCGAACGGGTGCCCAACCCAAAGGGCCGGCGCACCATCTGCGATGCGATCATGACGCCGATCCCGGGCGAGATGACCTTCGCCATCAACCGCGAACACCTTGCGGGCGGCGTGACCGCCACTGACGATCAAGTCCGCAGGGCGATGCGCTTTACCTACGAGCATTTCAAAATCGTCACAGAGCCCGGCGCCGTCGTCGGCCTCGCCGCGATCCTGAACGGGCAAGTGCCCATCGCGGGCCGCGCCGTCGCCACCGTGATCACGGGTGGCAATATCGACGCCGCGCGCTTTGCCGCGCTCATGGAGGACAGCAAATGACCGACCAGACCGATACAGCAAACGAACCCATGGGCCGTTTCGAGCGCTATCTCACGCTCTGGGTCGCCCTTGCCATGGTGACCGGAATCGCGATCGGCACCGTCGCGCCGGGGTTGGTCGAGGCCATCGCCCGCGCCGAGGTCGCATCGATCAACCTTGTCGTCGCTGTTCTGATCTGGGCCATGGTCTATCCGATGATGGTCAACGTCGATTTCGGGGCGGTCGCCGGCGTCGCGCGCCAGCCCAAGGGGTTGCTGGTCACGCTGGTCGTGAACTGGCTCATCAAGCCCTTCACGATGGCCTTGCTGGCGGTGCTGTTCTTCGAGCACATCTTCGCGCCATTTCTGGATCCGCAAGATGCCGCGCAATACACCGCAGGCCTTATCCTGCTGGGGGCCGCTCCCTGCACGGCCATGGTCTTTGTCTGGTCGCAACTCACCCGGGGGGACGCGACCTATACGCTTGTGCAGGTCTCGGTCAACGACCTGATCATGGTCGTGGCCTTCGCGCCGATCGTGGCCTTTCTGCTCGGGGTGACCGAGATCGAAGTGCCCTGGCAGACGCTTGTTCTGGCCACCGTGCTTTACGTGCTGCTACCGCTTCTGGCCGGGCTCGCCACCCGGCGCGTGCTTGGCAAACCGGAGCGGATCGAGGCCTTTACGGCCCGGATCAAGCCGTGGTCCGTGGTCGGGCTGATCGTGACGGTGGCGATCCTCTTCGGTCTGCAAGGCGAGGTGATCCTGTCCAGGCCCTTCGTCATCGCGCTGATCGCAGTGCCGATCCTGATCCAGTCCTACGGCATCTTCGCGCTGGCCTATGGCGCGGCTTATGTCCTGCGCGTGCCGCATCGGGTCGCGGCCCCTTGTGCGATGATCGGTACGTCGAACTTCTTCGAACTGGCGGTGGCGGTCGCCATCAGCCTGTTCGGTCTGAATTCCGGCGCGGCGCTGGCCACGGTCGTCGGTGTTCTGGTGGAGGTTCCGGTGATGCTGTCACTGGTGGCCTTCGCCAACCGCACCCGGAACCGGTTTCCCGTGGCGCAGGCGTGACCGGGTTCGACTTCGACACGGTGATCAATCGCCGTGCGGTTCCGGCGCTCAAGCACCATCGGATCGTGCTGGGCGATGACGGGATGGACCTGTTCCCGGCAGGCGTGGCCGATATGGATTTCAGGGTCGCCCCCTGCATAACGCAGGCCATGGCAAGACGGGCCGGGCACGGCGTTTTCGGCTACGAGACCGTCCCCGACGGGTTGATGCCCGCCCTCACAGGATGGCTGCAGAAGCGCCACGGTTGGGTTGTCGATCCCGCCCATTTCCTGCGCGCGCCGAACGTGCTGAATGCTCTGGCCATGGCAGCAAATCTGTTCACCGCGCCCGGCGACGGTATCATCGTCCAGCCGCCCGTCTTTTTCGACTTCGCGGACATCATCGCCGAGAACGGGCGGCGGATGGTCGAAAACCCGCTGATCCTGAGGGACGGCAAGTATCAGATGGATTTCGGCGGGCTGGAGCGGGCTGCGAGCGATCCGCAGACGCGGATGATCTTTCTGTGCAACCCCCACAACCCGGTGGGCCGGGTCTGGATGCGCGAGGAACTGTCCCGCCTCGGCGACATCTGCCGCCGGCACGACGTTCTGGTGGTTTCCGATGAGATCCACGGCGACATCACATTTCCCGGCCACCGCTACACGCCGTTCGCGTCTCTGTCGGCGGAGAACGCAGCCAATTCCATCACCTGTCTGTCGCCGGCCAAAAGCTTTAACATCGCCGCCTGCTGCTCGGCATTCACACTTGTCCCGAACGAATCCCGCCGCAAGGCGTTCCAGACCGAGAACAGCCGCCTGACCGTCAACAAGAACAATGCCTTTGCCTCCGTCGCAATGGAAGCGGCCTATGCCCAGGGCGCACCGTGGCTCGACGCGGCGCTGGACTATATCCGGGGCAATCTCAACCTTGTCCGCACCCGGCTGGAAGCCATCCCACAGGTCGACCTGATCGAGCCGGAGGGCACGTTTCTTTTGTGGCTGGACTTTCGCGCGCTGGGCCTCGCACCCGAAGACCTGACCGCCTTCCTGAGACAGAAGGCCGGCTGGGCCATCACCCGAGGCATCGCTTTCGACCCGCAGGGCGCGGGCTTTGGACGTCTCAATATCGCCTGCCCACGCGCCAGGCTGTCGGCTGCGCTGGATTCCCTGCAGCGTGCCATCCACGAACGTTACGAGGAGCCGACATGACCGACACGCCGCAGCTCTCCGAAGACCATTTCCGCGCGATTGATCAGAAGCTCCTGTTCCCCACGAAGCACGCGTCCCATGCCCTGCGCATTCTGCTGCTTTACGGATCGCTCCGAACGCGCTCCTTCAGCCGGTTGATGACCGAAGAGGCCGCCCGCGTTCTGCAGCGTCTCGGCGCCGAAACCCGCACCTTCAACCCATCGGGTCTGCCACTTCCCGACGATCAGGGCGCGGACCACCCCAAGGTGCAGGAATTGCGCGATCTCGTGACCTGGAGCGAGGGGATGGTCTGGTGTTCGCCCGAACGGCACGGGGCGATGACCGGCATCATGAAGGCACAGATCGACTGGATCCCGCTGTCCATCGGCGCGGTCCGTCCCACACAGGGTAAAACGCTGGCCGTCATGCAGGTCTGCGGCGGGTCGCAAAGCTTCAACACCGTCAACCAGCTGCGCATTCTCGGCCGCTGGATGCGCTGTCTGACAATCCCGAACCAATCCTCTGTACCCAAAGCGTTCCAGCAGTTCGATGACAATGACCGGATGAAGCCATCCCCCTATTACGACCGCATGGTCGACGTGATGGAAGAACTGGTGAA
Source organism: Arenibacterium sp. CAU 1754 (assembly GCF_054482635.1). Lineage (NCBI taxonomy): Bacteria > Pseudomonadati > Pseudomonadota > Alphaproteobacteria > Rhodobacterales > Paracoccaceae > Arenibacterium > Arenibacterium sp. CAU 1754. Next base: position 3,523 of record NZ_JBTLRG010000001.1, on the reverse strand, counting down.
GTTCACCCTTCTGACACGCGATGTCGCGCCATATCTCGTAGATCGCTACAGCGAGCGCGAAGAAACCGGAGAGACGCTGATTGCTCGGGTCAATAAGACATCGACATGAAAGCATGCTGTTCAGTCGCGACATCATCTCGGCCAGCGGCTGCTTTGGCCCTGAAAGCTACCCGTGATTCGACGGCTGAAAAGTCCACGATCCGGCCTTCAGCTCTGCCCGGGTCGTGCGTCTGCAGCGAATAGCAGCTTTGACGGGTTGCTCCGCAGCGTCGGCTCACAACGCTCAAGGGCGGCCTTGAGCCCATTTAGCCACAGGAGCCGGGCCATCGACGGCCCGCTGTTGGGCGACCCAAGCGGCCCGCTACCGTGCTTTATCAGCCATGGTCATTTTCCGTATCAGCGGCTTGCGCGGGTGGCAGATCGCCGACCCGTTCAGGAGGGTGGCGTGTCATGGTACTGCAATACACCTGATGCAGGGCTGGCGCATTGCGAATGGGCATTTTCATGCCCGCCAAAGAAATGGGGCCGCGTCCATGCTCGGATGCGGCCCCGCCTGTTTACTGGTGTTGGTGGTTAAAGACCCAGCGCTGTCTTGACCTGTTCCAGCACACCTTCGAGAAGTTCGGGGTTGTCCCGCGCCTTTTCCAGGGTGGTCTTCAGCGTGGTCTTCTGCAAGGCGCCGATTTCCGAGGCATCGATCGCTTCGATCACCTTGTCATAGTCATAGCCATCGACTGTCAGCAGCTCACTCAGGGCCGGAGCAGCATCGTCCGCGGTTGTGTCCGTACGCGCCTCAGCCGTTGCATCCACTGCGTCTGTTGCCGCTTCGGCCGTGGCTGTGGCCGCATCCGTTGCAGCGTCGGCAGCGACTTCTGCTGTGTCAGTTGCCATTTCGGCCGCATCGCTGGCCACGTCTGCCGCTGTCGCAACCGTGTCGCTTGCTGCTTCGGTGGTTGCGCTTGCTGCGTCACTGGCTGTTTCCATGGCTGCGGACGCCGCATCGGTCGCGGTTTCGGAAACCGCACCGGCAACGTCACTGGCCGCTTCGGTTGCACCTGCAACCGCGTCCCCGGCTGTCTCCGTAACGCTTTCGACTGCACCAGAAACCGCATCACCTGCCGCCTCGGCCACATTACCCGCCTTGTCGACAGTCTCGGCCACGGCCTCTTTCGCGACATCGGTTGCTGCGGCCGCTGTATCTGTGGCCGCCTCCACCGCCGCCGAGGCCGCGTCGCTTGCTGCTTCTGCGGCTTGCGTGGCCGTCTCGGTCACCGCATCCACCGCACCGGTTGCGGCCTCGGACGCCGCTTCAGCCGCGTCTGAGGCGGTTTCCGCAACAGCTTCGGCTGCGGTTTCACCGGCTTCCTTGGCCTCTTCCACAGCGCCGCTGACCGCATCGGCGGCCTTTTCAGCCATCCCGCTCAGCCCCTCGGGCTGCGTGATCCCCTCCGACGTCATCTCGGACGGAGCCTGCTGACCGGTGTACCAATAGTAACCACCAGCAATGACAGCTACGGCTGCCACAATCCAAATCACTGTTTTCATGGTATCTTTCCCTTGTTTTTCCGCCGAAGGACCATTTGCGGTCCAATTGCCGTGTAAGTGGAACCTGAACGCGGAAAGAGCAAGGGGGAACTTGGGGCCACATACGGCAGTTTTGATGCCATCGGCAAAGATTTGCGACTTGAACCGAAGCGCCGCTAAAGTTAGGTTTGCGCTTCATAAATTGAACCATCAAAGGACCGATTCCATAGCCCGCAGACCTCATAACGCGCCGCCGCAACGCGACACCGGCCCGCGCGTCAACGACAAGATCCGTGCAACTGAAATCCGCCTCATCGGCGCCGAAGGCGAGAATGTTGGCGTCGTCAGCCCGTCACGGGCGATGCAGATGGCCGAAGAGGCCGGTTTGGACCTCGTCGAGATTTCGCCAAATGCCACTCCGCCCGTGTGTAAGATCATGGACTTTGGCAAGTTCAAATATGAACAGCAGAAACGCGAAAGCGAAGCCCGCAAGAAACAAAAGATCATCGAGGTCAAAGAGGTCAAGTTCCGGCCCAACACCGACACGCATGACTACGAAGTCAAAATGCGCAACGTGTTCAAGTTTCTTGAAAACGGCGACAAGGTGAAAGTCACCCTGCGCTTCCGTGGCCGTGAAATGGCCCACCAGAATCTGGGCCGTGAACTGCTGGAGCGCGTGGCCGAGGATACAAAGGAAGTTGGCAAGATCGAAAACTTTCCGAAAATGGAAGGCCGCCAGATGGTCATGCTGATCGGCCCCCTGCCCGCCAAAGGCTGACTTTTAGACGATTGAAACGCGAACGCCCCGGCAGCTTGTCCGGGGCGTTTTTCGTTTCGCGGTAATTTCCCCGCCCGTCTGCGATGTGCCCCGCCAGCAGCAGCGGCAAGGAGACCGCGTTGGGGACACAACGGATACGCGGGCAATTACCGGCGTGTCGTGACAATAGACTTGCGGCTCCGCCGATCTTCATGCTTTGAAATGTGGGCAAGGCTACTACCGGGTAAGACGTGAGCGGTTGCCGCACCGTGCAGCCGTCATCCGATGACACAAGCCTCCAACACGCGGAGATACAGATATGAACGATGCTTCTACCTCTGCTGTGTCCGATCAGCCCGGTACTGCACAACGCCTGATCGACAGCCCGAATTGGGTTTATCTTCTTCGCGAATTCGATGCGCTCTATCGGTACGGATCGGCCGGAGGAAGCCCGCTGATCCGCGGGCATCGCAAACGGGTACGTGACAGGCTGTCCGCGGCCATGGCCAAGAACCCGGAAATGACAAACCGCCCGGCCGAAACGAAACCGGTTACGGCGCACCTTCCCCGTGCCCTTGATCTTGGCGAGCGGGCTGCAATGCAGGGCATGGCCCGGGCGCTGCGCGAGGTGCGCGACGATCTGGCCTGGGAATATGGCTATGAACGTATTTCCAGGTCGCTGAGCCAGAAATACGCCTATTGCGAGATACTTGGCCCGCAAGGTCCGGTTCAGTGCAGCAACCTCATCCTGGGGTTCGTGTTGTTTGCTCCGAACACGACCTATCCACAACACAGTCATCAGGACATCGAGGAAAGTTACATTTCCGTGGCTGGCGGATGGTCTGAAAACAATTCAGCCGTGTTCGCCCCGGGCTCGCTGATCCTGAACCGTCCGGGGGATGAGCATCGCATAACAACCGGTGATCGCGACCCTTGCTTGCTGGCCTATGCCTGGACCGGCCCCGAAACGCGGCTGGCCAAGCCCAATATGAAACTGTCCTCGACACGCAAGGCCAGCACGGCGTCACGCTAACCATCCCTGCAGTCTCTTTCGCGGCGAACGAAAAAGGCCCCGCACTGCGGGGCCTTGATCTGTTTGTGTCAGAGCGGTCTCAGCTGGCCGCGGCCACGGCGCGTTTTGTCATGACGTTGCAGATGTGCGCGCGGTAGTCTGCGGTACCGTGGAGGTCTGCGATCATGCCGTTTGCGGGCAGGGTGAGGCCGGTGAGCGCGTCGGGGGAG